>CAVZFP010000001.1:0-130631 GCA_963774565.1 uncultured Acidobacteriaceae bacterium
TCCCGTAAATCCGACTGATGCCCGTTTCCGAAAGTGCAAGCAGCTACGCGACCACAGCAGAGGCTTTCTCGACTGATTGCTTCGCGGGAGCCAGTGCGACCAGCACTACACCGACGATTGCGAACACAACCACTCCCGCGAGTTCTCGGCGCTCGATCACATTCCGGTATTCCTGCGCAGCCATTACTCCAGCATGGGCAAGATTTGCCCATCCGCCGAAGGCGATCAGGCTGCGGTTCGCCGCTGGGTCACGCACCGCCAGCAGCAAGAAAATTCCGAGTGTGACATAGATGCTCATTATCATTGGCACCGCAGGTTCTCGCGAGAAAAACATCGTCAGCGGAACAACTCCCGCCGTAAACAACAATCCCACCACGACCAACACAACCTTCAGCGCCCGTTCTCGACGCATGGTGCTTCCTGCAACGGTCATGGTTCCTCCCCAAGAATCACTGTCTATCGTAGACCCGGCACGGCTCCGGATAAATCCGTTTTCTGAGCGGGACGAAAGCTGATGCCCATGAAGTGCTTGGGAGCGCCATTCTCAGCCGGGTCTTTGCCAGAAACGCTTTTGCCGAAGCGTCGTGCTTTAGATAGGCATCCAGAAACTTGAGGGTATAAAGCGCAACCCAAGCATAGCTCGTGTTGGCGTCATCCCGTCCGTAATCGGCTACCTGATTTTCTGCAAAGCGTTGCGCACTCTCCCTGCGCTGGAACATGGAACTGAACTCCGCGTGTGCCATGCCCAACATATTGACGGTAAGGAGATCGCCGTGTATCCATGCGTTCAGAACGTTTGGAGCAACTATGTCTGCCGCTGATTTGTCATGATATTTATCAACATGTTCAAGAAGGTTCGCATCTCCTTGAGTGAAGAAAAGAAGCGGTATTGTCATCCGCTCTGGATGAACGTCCCCTGCCATTTTTACGAGGCGCCGGGTAATAGCGCATACTGCCGTCCATTGATACTAGGGCATCGATGCGGCGGTCTCGTGCTGCCGCAAACAGGCTCGAAGTTCCTCCCCAACTCCAACTGACCACGGCGACCTCGGAGGAATCCCTGTCGGGAAGCGACTTGGCATAACCGATAAGAAAAGAGATGTCGGCAGCCTGCGCGTTGATCCCAGCCAGATCGTCCGTCATGTCGCGTGTTGACACACCCATCGACGGGCTTGCGAGAACCACATAGCCATGACTGGCAAGATACTCACATAGATCGGCGTTCTCCCAAGAAACAGAAGAATCGCTGGGCGCGTAAATCAGAACTGGATAATGCCCTTCTTCCGGCTTTGCATCCCGCACCGCCCACAGGGGAATGTCGAACGACGTCTTCAACAGCGAACGCCATCGATTCTGTTCTGGATGTGGCACGTCGAAGTGGATCTCCGTGTCGGCTAGTTGCGTGTAATCGCCAACCGTCATCGGTTTGGCTGAATTTTCCAGCGATGGATACCAGATCAGCGTTTGCAGTGGACGGGCGTCCTCGCCCACAGAGGATTTTGACAGTCCCTTCGAGGAAGCGGGGTAGCGGCGTGAGTGATCGTATTGATCGACGACCTTCAAACCAACGGAATACGGTCCGGGCTGTTGCAAGAATCTGAATGGGGATGTTTGAGGGGCGGCGAATACTGAGCCGGAGAATATGCATAATGCGCCAAGGACAACCGAACTGTGCATTTTCATCAAGCATTTCTCCCGGCCGCTAATGGCATCAATGCAGCGTCTTAGTTCTTATCACCCCAAGGTTATTTTCTGTGCCGATAATCATCCAACATCCACGCATGAAAATGTCTTTGATCGTGCGTAAGGCCGCTTGGCAGTGTAGCGCCGTATTCACTCCGATGACTGCAAGAACAGCCGCCCTGCTTTCCACAGCTCGTAAGGCAGCCGGAAATCAGAGAGCCTTGCGGCGGTTCCGCGATGGCGAGCGGCGTGCCGCGTGCGCGGTCACAAACTTGTGAGCCATGCCGAGCAAGTCCCGCAGGACAACGGGTGTGACGCGGGACAGGCGAACCAGCACGGAGGTGTAGTTCAGATAGTGGTCGGTCACGTAGTAAACATCGGGAGCGGCTGCGAGCAGTTCGGCGCGGTCGTCGAAGTCAACGCGAACCACAAGTGAGCCCGGCTCAGCCGAACGATGCGTAGGCACGCACGCCATGAGTTTTCCGCGAACCTTGAGCGCGGGTGACCCGTAGGCTGTGCTCTCTTCCACGCCGGGCAATGCCAAGCCGATATCCCGCACCGTGTCGAAGTTAATTGTGCTTCTGGGCATGGGAGAGTGCGATTATCCGCAAGAACATGAACGCTCATTTCTGAGCCAAGAGTGACCGTGCGTCCTGAAGGTCGCGCCTGTCTCCATCGGCGTGCTCGCACATGGAGAGGAGCTTGGCGTAGTAGGTCTTCGCTTTCTCGTCATTCCCTGCGAGCTTCGCGGCGCGTGCAGCGCCGGACAGCGAGTTGAACCGATTTGGGGCTGTGCGCAGTGTAGTTTCGAACGCGACCAGCGCCTCTGCGGGCTGCTTCAGTTGAAGCAACATATCGCCAAGCATCTCGCGAGCGGGCAGGATGACGCCCGGCGTGACATTGTTCTTGTCAGTCCTGTCTTCGTGCTCAGCGGCAGAACGCATCTGCCGGAGAGCCTCCTCGCTCTTGCCGTCTGCGAGGATAATCCACGCTTCTGCGCTCTCGCGCTGGATTTCCACCTGATCTGCCCAATAGCTGTCGTTACCTTGGACGAGTGCATCACGAAGGGATGAGAGCTTCAATGCTTCCATTCTGGCAGCTTCGGGGTTGCCTGTACGCGACAAACCGAGGGCGCGTGCGAAGTGCAGATTCGCCTCCGTCCACGCCCCGCGTCCGCCCGGAAAAGTATTTGGCGGTATCGTCAGCCCAGCAGCCTCAGTCCAGCTATGCCGCTCCACAGCGTAGCGTGCTGGCGAAGTGCCCATCGCGTAAAGCCAGTTCATGTACTGCGGGTCATCAGCGCGACCTTGCGGCGGCGCCTCCAGCGCCTTTTTCGCCTCGCGATCCTGTCCGCCTTGGAGGTAGGCATAGATCAGATAATCCTTCGCGTGTAGCTCGTTACCGGGCGCGTTGTTCTTCTGTGCTGAAGCTACGGAAGCGAGGTTGGAATCAATCGACTCCTGCCACAAACCGAGCCGGGTGAAAATGTGTGACGGCATGTGGAGCGCGTGCGGTGAGTCTGGTGCGATCTTGGCGTAACGTCGCGCTGCATCCAGTGCCCCGTCAGCCAGTGGCGGATAATCATAGGCATGAATAAGGTAGTGGGCTATACCGGGGTGCTCAGGTTGTTCGACAAATAGCGGCTCAAGGATAGCGCCAGCCTTTTTCTGATTAACGTAGGTCTTGTCCGTTGGCGGTGCGGTAGCGAGCAGCGCGAGCGCATGAAAAATAGCCGCTTCGTGGTCGTCCGGGTAGCGCGTTTGCAGTTGCTCCATTGCTTTCTCATATGCCAATGCACGAGTGCGGTGGTCGAGTTTATCCGAGTCCCGGTAAAACGTGTCGATGGCAGCAATGTAGTCACGTTCGCGCTGCGTCTTGGCACCAGCTAGCCTTGCTTTTTCGACAGCAGCAGTTCCCGCTTTCAGATCAGCCGGGCCGGGCGCTTGCCAGACCTGATGGTAGTACGTCATGGCGATTCCCCAGTACGCCATGCCGCACGTGGGGTCTTTCTCCGTTATGGCAGAGAAGGTTTCGCTGGCTTTCTCGTACCAAAAGGAATGGAGCATTGCCACGGCGCTGCTGAACTGCTGCTGAACCGATGGGTCGCAGGAAACGGGGAAGCTAACCTTACCCAGCTTTGTTGGGTCTCCTGCGGGATGCTCATGTTGAGCAAAAGCCGCTGGCACAATTACGGAGTACACACCGACAAACAGCGCGACGCGGATCAAGTTGAGTCGCAACATGCTGCCCTCCAGAGTTCCTACTTGGTTTCAGGAATAGAATGTCCCGCTAGTCAAAGAAACTTGCCGCCTATTCTGGTCGCGAACTCACTGACAGTCAAGGCGGGCATTATCAAGCGGGCATTATCAAGCTCGCGGGCTGCGCGAGCGACTATTGCAACTTCGCGTACTCGGCTTTGGCTTGCTTCAGGATGGGGATGTCGGGATCGGCATTCTTCCCTACTGCGGCAGCCCCACCTTCCGCACCAACTCGGCAAACCGTGGGTCGGAACGTATGGAATCGAGTGAGAAGTCGGTCTTTAGACCCACCAACCACCAATCGTGCTCCTGATAAGCGGTGTCGAGCCACCGAAAAGCCTGATCTTTGTCTCCCAAGTCGGCATAAAGGGTGGCAATCACGTATGCAGACGAGTAACCAGTCTTACGTTGCGCTTGCAGGGTTTCAATACCTTTGGTGAGAGCGCCCTTCCAGCCCCCTGAACGAAATCCTTGCTTCCAAAGCGGAAGCGAATTCAGATTCGTTTCGGTCGCCGGAAAGCTGGCCATAGGCCTTCAATTCCTCAATGACCTGTGGGTACATGCGTTTCGCCCCAATAAGCACTGGCTAAACAATCGTGTGCTGGGGCGAATGTCGGGTTCTCATTTGCCAACTTCTTGCAGACGACAATGGCCTCGTCGTACTGTCGTGCCCAGATGTGAATGAATCCGACCACCGTGCTGATGATCGGTGACAGCGGATCAAGCTGGTGCGCACGATTGGCTTCAGCAAGGGCCTCCTGCTCCCTGCCGCCAATCCTGCCAATATCGTCCGCGTACCATTGGTGAGCCGTGGCATCGTTGGGATCGAGTTCGAAAGCCTTCTTGTACTCAGCCTCTCCTCCGGCAAAATCCCAGTCGTAACTCCATCTCGTTGCCTCCCAGAACGGCGTGGGGGCGAGCCAAGGTCGCGTCCAACTCCAATGCTTTGCGGGCAGCGGCATTCGACTTCGGAAAGTTTTCGCTGGGAGCTGCCACCATAGATAGGCAATGCGCTATAAGCATCGGCCAGACCCGAATACGCCAGAGCGTAGCCGGGGTCTTTGGCGATGGCTTGATTGAAATAGGAGATTGCGGTCGTCAAGGTCTGGAAGCGTGCGTTTGTTCCAGTAGTAACGACCCTTCAAATACAACTCATAGGCTTCTGGATTTTGCGTGCCCTGCTTGGTGACCTGTTGCTTTTCTGAAGTGCTGAGCTTGGAACGCAACTTCTCCGCGATGTCGCCCGCAATCTGCTGTTGCAACGAGATGATGTCTGTGCTCTTGCCGCTGTAGTGCTGCCCCCAGATTTCGGTGTTGTCCCGAACATCGGTAAGTTCGGCACTCACTTCGATGCTGTCGCCGTGCGGCACCACCCGTCCGCTCACCAGCGCCGACACGCCCAACTCATTGCCGACCTTTTGCACATCTACATCTTTCCCTTTGTAGCGGAAGACAGAGTGGCGAGACTTCACCTTGAGCTGGGGTACATGGGTGAGGCTGTCGGTCAATGATTCCGTGATGCCGTCGCTGAGATAGTCGGTATTGGCATCTCCACCCCCATTGGTGAAGGGCAGCACGGCAATGGAATCAATCTGGGCTGTCCTGCCAGATCGCAGGTACCAAGTGCCAACTGCCGCCAGCCCGATGGCGGCGATGCCGGCGGCTAGGACGACCCAGAGCTTGCCACCTTTGAGAAGTCTTGTCAGGCGATGGCGATATGGGCAACTGTTCTACTGGACTCGGTGTCGCGTTTCAGCCGTTGCAGGTCGGTTCGAATCTCGGAGGCGTGCTGGTAGCGAAGATTCCGATCTTTCTCCAGAGCACTTGTTGATGATCTCTTCCAGTTCGGCGGGCATGTCGGGATTCAGCCGCACGCCGGGGCTGGCGTCCGATCAAGAATGGCGTCGAAGATGACTCCTGATGTTTCGCCCCGGAACGGCAGCGTCCCAGTGCCATCTCGTACAGCACCGCTCCAAAGGAGAACAGGTCGGTCCGAGCATCGAGTTCCTTGCCTCGTACTTGCTCCGGCGACATGTAGGCGACGGTGCCGAGCGCAGTGCCCGGACTGGTCAGATGTTCCTCGGACTCGATGGTCGGGGCGCTCAATGGCAACGCTCTCCGGCTTCGAGGTGACCTTCGCCAGCCCGAAGTCGAGAATCTTCGCCTGACCGCGATTCGTGACGAAGATGTTCGCTGGCTTGATGTCCCGGTGGACGATACCCTTCGAGTGTGCTGCGTCCAGCGCGTCGGCGATCTCGATGCCCAGATCGAGCACCGTCTCGATCTCCAGCGGCTTGCCCGCGATCCGGTGCCGGAGCGTCTGCCCCTCCAGCAGTTCCATGGCGATGAAGCGTTCGTCCATCGGCCTCGTCAATCTCGTAGATCGTGCAGATGTTCGGGTGGTTCAGAGAGGACGCAGCCTTGGCTTCCCGCTGGAAACGGCTGAGGGCTTGTGCGTCGTTGGCGAGTTCGTCGGGAAGGAACTTCAGGGCGACGTGGCGACCCAGCTTCAGGTCTTCCGCCTCGTAGACCACACCCATGCCCCCGCCGCCGATCTTGCTGAGGATGCGGTAATGGGAAACCGTTTGCCCCACGGGTTGGGACGGAGTGGACACTGGGGGAATGGTACGGGGCAGGGTTGGAGAGGGTCAAATGGATGGACGCATCCCAGCGTAAGTCGCCAAAGTTCCATCACATCTGTAGGATCATTCCCAACGCATTGACATCACTTTGCAGGAACCGAAATGAAAATGATACACATGCTCTGTTGTTCGCTGCTGCTAGTCACCGCTAGCTCGGCACAGCGATCCTCCCCGGAAACCCACGCGCTGATTGGCACGTGGCGATTGGTGGAATTCGCCGACCTCGACAAGGATGGCAAGTGGCAGCATTGGTACGGTGAACATCCACGGGGATACTTCGTTTATGACGCAACCGGGCACGTCCACATTCAGATCATGAGGGTTCCGCCGCTGGCACCTTTTCCAGAAGCGAACTTCGACGACGGTAAGCTGCCCTCTCCCGAGCATGCGCTTGCCGCATACAATGCCTATTTCGCTTACTTTGGCACGTACACCGTGGACGAAAAGAGGCATCTAGTGACTCATCACGTCGAAGGTAGCTTAGCGCCGGATTACACCGATACCGACCAACCCCGTCCCTTCAAATTGGAGGGCGACCGATTGGAGATCACCGATGGCAAGACGTGGCGACGGGTGATGGAGCGAGTGCGCTGATCATCTGCAGCCTCACTGAAGCTGAAATAGGGCTGTGGAGCCGAGCATGCTCAGGCCCAGAACAATAATCGCTCTAAGGGGATATGCCCTTGGCCCGGAAACCTCGATGGCGTGAAAGTAGCGCCTGAAACTCACAAGGTCATCTTTGAGAATGAGCACGTCCGAGTTCTGGAAGTAACAATCCCACCACACAGCAAAGAGCCAGTCCATACGCATTGTTTGCCCAGTACGCTCTACATCCAGCAAATTGGCGACATAATCGTCCGAGACCCTGACGGGAAACTTATCTTCGACTCTCGCCAGATGAAGGAAAACGAAAAGCAAAAGACACCTTTTGTGCTGTGGAACGCTGGGGAGGGGCCGCATTCGGACGAAAACCCCGACGATGTGCCGATAAAAATCATTCAGATTGAGAATAAAGACTGACCGTTGCCCAAGATTGTGGATGAATCGCCTTCCTCGACTGCGCTCGTCTTCATCCACCGAAATCAAACGGGCGCAACGCGTGGCTGGTGTGTCGGGCCGTGATTCTCTCTTTTTAGTTCGTCCGAATCGGCTGGTCAGGGCCACGTTTGTCAGGGTTAGGTTTGAATCGCTCCTGACCGAACGCCAGACCTCAAGAGTCATTTTGCGTATTCCGGCGATGTGGATGGTCGATTCCAGCGCGATGTGAATGGTCATTCCGGCCATGTGAATAAAGTCGGAGCGCAGCGACGCTGGGATTACAATCATGCCCGACACCTTCGAGATTAATCAAGGTGCACGATTCATATTCAGCATTGTTTCGTTTCTTTTTTTGTCATTGTTTTGTCTCTCACACTTTCGCTCTCTACAACCCCAAGCATGGCGACTACACCCCGGCTTTGGCGCAGCTCAGAGACGATCTTTCGGCACTACAAAAGAACCTCTTCGATGACAGCCTCATATCGAAGACATTGGCGGACATGGCGCTGTTTCAGATCAACCTTGCCGAACTTCGAGGCGAAGTCGAAGGCGCAACCGGTCCCTCTCCGAAAGCCAGTGACCTTGCCAGCATTTCTGCATACCAGAATTACATGAAAGGCTACTACGGTGGCATCATCCCCGAATCGGAGGTGCGCCAGCTTCATCGTATCGGTGAGGACGGGAGGGTCGGCGAGTTCCTTGGGCACGGGTATGCAGGCCAATCTGTGATGCTCGAAGAAGAACGTTTCCACTCCATCGATACCCCCCTGCTAGCGATTTTTTCTTATCCTTCAGCTCCCTATCCAAGTCAGACGAGCGACCCGGCAAAACTCGCAGCCTATCGAGCCGCAGAAACCGGTCGCATAGAAGCGCAGATTGCTATCTTTCGGGAGCAGCCCCATGCAAAGGTGATCGTGACTCCCAACGCCACCCACTTCATATTCCTCTCACGCGAGGAGGAAGTGATCTCACAGATCAGCGACTTCGTGAATAGCCTTCCTGCCAGCGTTAAGCAGAGCCAGAAGTGAAAGTTTACGGGCCGGATGAGCGATACAGGTTGAATCCGCAAGTAATCGGGCGTCGGATTGTGACGCTGATTCGTTGTAGATCGGTTCCCAGTTGTTGCCAACCGGCCATTACGCTCGTTTTAGAATTGGCCGTCAGCGAGGGAACCACTTGTCGGGGTCGATAGAGAGCGAGTCCAAGGCGGCTGCCGTCGTAATATGCGGATCAAGGACAAAATCGTAAACGGCCACACCGATTAACCAAAAGATGCCGAGGCAGACTAGCACCGGGATCACGATTCCCAGCGCCTCGGCGTCCTCGAAGATGCAGTGACCAAGCGCCGAGGCTAGATTCTTGAAGAACCGCTCGATCCGTTCCCGCGTCACAGACTAAAAGTCTAGCACTGGATTCCCGCTGTCGCGTACAGCCCTGCAACTGTCGAGAACAGGCCATCTCCCGTTTTGACCGCTGGTCGGTGAGTGAAGGCGCGATATTTCAACAGCGATCCTGCTGGACTGCCTCAAAGGGTTTCCTGTTCCTCCCCGTCAGCCGCATGGAACACGAGAACGGCCTCCCCATCAACATTCTTACGGTCAATAATCCGAATGGGCGGCAGGTCGTCCACCTCGTTATTGTGCCGGACGATTCTCCATGTCACCTGCCAAACGCCGCTGGAATCTGGCTCGATAAAGATGTGGGATGTGCTGGTCGCGTCCACGCTGTTGAACGTTATCCGAATGTACCCGCGTTTCTTCGATTGCCAGTGCTCCCAGATGAAGGCACGAGCATTTCCCATTGAAGAGGCGATTCGTGCCTTTTCCTCTTTCGGTCTTTTGTAAATCGCCTCTGGCGTAAACTTTCGGCAATCGAAATGTCCCGCGTCAGCGTACAGAGACAGATTTCTAGTTCCGGCGATTGCGTTGGTCGTGAAGCCTCCATCCTTGGCTTGGAACGTGGCGACGTGGAGCGACGTAGTGCGATTGGCGTCCGATGCGGGCTGTTGGGCCACGAGTGGAAGTGTAAGTCCCGCCAGAATCGTTCCTAGAATTGCGGCTCTCACGGCCCACATTTTACGCCGGACCGGGCACGATTCTAATGATTGATGTAAAACAGATTTCACGTTTTGCCCGCCGCCGAAGTCCGGCGTCTTTTCACGGAGTACTGTTTCGACAACTAAGCGCAGCAACTATTTTCGAGTGCTCAGGAACTTGGACATTGCGTCCCGGAGGTCTTGTTCCAGTTGCTTCCATTTCCAGCGTGGCGCGTGTTCGGATTCCTCGGAAAGGGCAACGATGGGTTGCAACTCGGGTGGAGCCTCATGCCATTCGCAGATGTGTATTCGAATGTGCGTGGCCTCGTTAAACACGTTCGACTCACCGGATATTGCCCGTCGTGCAGCTTCGGCCGCAAGGGCGAGGCGTGCTTGGTCCTTTGGAAGGGGAGCGTCTACTCCCATCTCTCGGAAAGCCGAGTCAATCTCTTCTGGGCGAATATCGCGCTCTACAGGATTGACCAACCCTGACAATCTCCGCAGGGCACGGCCATCGAACCCGCGTTCGAGTGCTTCGATACATATGGCGGGTATCTTCCAGTATTGCAGGTCGCCAAAGTAGTACCGAACCGCAAGCGTGTTCGGATCGAAATTAACTTTGTCGGGCGACTCATTCATGGGTTCGGTTGCGCATCGAGTTGAGAAGTGCGGCATCTTTTCCCTGCAAATCTAGTCGAAGCCGCCCCTCGGAGAAGAACCGTGGCTTGGTGCTGTTGATGGCGTGGCTCCAAAAATCACAGTCGGCGCAGATCAGCCACGTTCTGTATGTCTCCGGTTCAGGCCGCGTAAACCATGCTGAAACAGTTTTGTGGCGACATTTCGGACATTCCAGATTGTCCAGATTGCCCGCGCCTACCTCGTTCAGCAATGCGACTTCTCTTCGCATTTCACGAACCTGTTCTTGTCAAATCCTACACTGCAATAATAAGGTAGACCGCGATTGCTGTAATCAGAGCGTAAGTTTCCGAATAGCCAAACGGGCTCGGGCTCAGCCTTCTGTCTTTCGGAGCGGGCTTGATCTTGATATTTTCAGCTTCCAAGTACCGGCGCTCCTTACAAAGACATCGGTCAGGTCCTGTCGGTCAGCTTGGTTGGGATTTGCTCTTACTGCATATTCCTTCACGTATATGGCTATTGCGATGTCACCCAGCATGTAAACGTGCATGTCTTCCTCCCGTGCAATATAGGGAGGAGCCTGCCCCTGAGACTTGCGAACCCCGTCTACGAGCTTGGCTTTTGTCAAATCTGGACCGGCTGGGAGGTTGAGGCAATCATCGGCAAGAATCCTCTCGAATACTACCGGATCGCTATTCATCTCACCTTTCAGCATTTCCGCCTCAAGTTGCCGAATCTGCTGTTCGTCCTTTTGTGACACTTCACTAGTGGAAGCTGAGACCGCTGACTGCTGCGAAAACGCGGCTGTTGCCACGATCACAAATGTGGCAGCATGTAACACGAAATTACGCATAACGTCGCCTCCTGCATTTCAGAAGCTTGCCAGCTTTGGGATGGCTGCGCTACCGGAGAACGCTGTGTCCAAACAATACTTGCAGAAAATTCTGCGCATAAAAATGTGGTTATTGTTCAAATCAGATGTTAAGAGGCGATTTCACTCAACCCCCCCCCCGGCAGAGGAACTGGTGCCGCCCTGCTGCCAGCATGGAAATCCCAAAAACTGAGCTTTTCGATACTGAGAAACAACCGACTTCGATTGGCATAGGGGTGCAGCAAACGAGTTTCCGGGCGGGAGTTTCACCCGCTGAAGGCCAGCGCCTTTTCACGGCGCACTGTTTGCGCCAACTGACGGAAAGACCCGTGAAGGTAGTGGTCCTTACCGACATACGAGGCCGTGCCCGTCGTTGAAGCAACGATGGTTCGAATAGAGCCAACCCATCGCCGATAGCGGGTCGTAACAGAAACCGAGACAGACATCTTTCAGTTCGGAGTGGGTTTCGGAGTACCGGGGGGCTCCGTCGAGTTCACGAAATAGATCAACGACCTCTTGCGGAGGGTTTGACCCATTGGAGGCACCGTACACTCTAAGACCGAAGCCTTGACCCGAAAAATACCAGCGATCAGCGTTCCAATTCCAAATCGGTTTCACAATATCCTGTTGCCGTTTTTCATGAGGTGACTCAACCATGGCTTGAATACGCTCCACGACGGCCTTCGGCGGTTGTACCCGACTACCGTTATGTTGGAAGCGATACTGAAACAGTTGTCGGTCGCTTCCTGTGAAAGAGACCGAAACCGGACGATAGGGGTGTTGCCAGTAAACACTGAAGCATCTCTCGTGAAATTGGAAACCACGTTTTTCGACGCGCAGAACTTGAAGAACAGGATAGTCGCTGTAGTCAACAGCGCCCGGAATGCGATAGGGCAGCACTGATTGGCTAAACCAGACAGCCAAAACGACAATGCCTGCACCGACAGCAGGCCAAGTTCGTTCGCGCAACGGCGTTCCTCGGAACCGCCACTGTGCCGGAAGCAGCCGCAGCCCAGCAGTGACGATGGCGAGTGCGATGAGGCCAACGATGGCGATGGTCACCTGTGCATAGGGACGCTGGTACACACCGGGATCATTGTCTGGAGTATTAAACACGAGCCAGACATTTCCCAAACCGGAATCTGTCATCGCATTCGAGTAAATCCAAGGTGCACTCATCAAACCTGCGAGTGCAGCGACATGAGCGAACATAGGTCGATACGAGATTGTGCCCGCAGCGAACGCAAAGAGGACGGCAGAAAGGAAGCAGAGAAAGTAAAACACTGCTTCAAGTGGAGTTGCTTCAAAAAAGCGTCCCGTGTTCGCAAGAGCGAGCAGAAACCAATACGGCCAGAATAGGAGGGACGCAAAAACAACAAGACTGGACCTGTTCTTGAGCAAAAGGAAGACTGCGACGACTACGAACAGGACCAAAAGAGACAGCAGAACAAGTGCGGCACTGATGGACTCGCCAAGATCGCGCACGGGGTTTTTCCAGAAGGGCACCGCTAGGACTGGAAAGACAACGGTGGCTGCGACCGCTCCCAAACCGTGTAGTAGGGCAGCGTACTTTCGACGGTTCTGTGGCGTTGAATCGGCAAAGAGAAAGCGGGGGTATACGAAGACAAATAGCAGGGGTGCGGCGCAGACGAATAGCCAGCAAAGGAGCAGCACTGACCATTTTCCCCCAGCTTCGAGATTGCGACTCAGCAGGAAAAGGGAACATGCCGCAGAAGCAGCCACGTAAATGATCTTGGTCAACGTCATTGCGGCTCTCGCTCTTGTCACAGGACAAAGGTCGTGGCGGCGGACAGATAACCGCCAAGGCACCTCAGTTCGCTCGGTTGTACTTCGAGGCGGGAGGCAGCCTATACCATTGGACACCGTTGATTGATTGCTTCGCACCGTTACGCACGTAATGGTCACTGTCAGGTTCACTGCACAAAATCCCCGCCAATGGGTCGCTACGCGACTTGGCGGGTTTTACGAGGTAAGAGTGGCACCCGCTGAAGTCGAGCGCCTTTCCACGGCGCACTGTTACGACAACTAGCAGAACAGACTGTCTGCTAGACTTCCCGTGTCAATGGTTCAGCGCGGAACATTTGCCTTTCGATGGTTATTGCCAATTACTCAACTTCTGCTGTGCGTAGTTGTGCTGTGGCCGTTGCGCCCTTTACTCATGCAGCAGGTGAGAGATTCCATTCACGCATATCGACCGCACAGAAATCCGCTACCAAACCTTCCCGAAAACCAACAACTGCTCGTCGTTCCTCTCAGCCCTCGTCAACAATTGAATTTTGAGAGAGAAACGACCTTTGTGCGACTTGAAAGAAGGGAATGGATACCCCAAACGCTAAACTTGCCCTGCGGTCTAGTCCAGTTGCCGTATGTGATTCTGAACCCAGCGAAACAGGAGTGGATTCCCCGAGGCATGAACTTTAGGACATGGCGGGTGATCAGTTGGCCGCTGGTGGGTATTTTGTTTTGGTGGATTGCAGGCCGCGGCATGGAGGGGTTGATTGCAGCACGACGACGGCTGATCCATCCGAGGATTACTTGGATTGAAACGACAACGGGGGCAGCATTGTGCGCCTTTTGCGCCATTGCAGCGGTTTGCATGCCACTGTTCTCGGGACGCGATGAACACTTCCCCATGAAACTCTTCATTGCTGCATTCGTGATGTGGTCGGTGCTGGGCGGCGTGGTAGTCGCCGGGCGCGTGGCACAGTCACTCCTGCGAAAGCGACTTATAAGCGGCGGTCAAGAAGTCTCTCCCGCGCCGACTGCCGAGTCTTGATTCAGGGAACTGGCAAGTCAATTGACGTAAACAGGCGAGGCTGTTGAAAACCTCCTGCCCTCGAAAGCCGCCAAAATAAAATCGCGCTAGGCCGCCCCTCAAACGACTCTCTCAGATAACAACCGGATGCGCCAATCAGCGCCCTTCCGGGTAAGGGAGGGGGCAACCCGTGAGGATTGTCCCTACCGCGATTCGCCAACAACCACCAAGGCGGAAAGGGCTACCCGATTTGTCGTTCAGTTGGACACGTCCTTTAGTGTCACTTGTGCGACCAATAGACCGGGGCCATAATCGAACAGGTCCTCACCGAGCATCAGGGAGACAATCCAACATGAAATACCTCGCAATGGGCTTCGGCCTACTCACGCTCTTGGTCCTCAACCTACCAGCCGCCACGCAGCAGAAGACATCCGATGACGCAGCCGTTCGTGCCACTGTCACAGACTATATCGAGGGCTACTACACAGGTGATGCCGCCCGCATGGAGAAATCACTGCATCCTCACTACTTGAAGCATGTAATTCATGGCAACATTCCGATGAGGGAGAAAACTGCTTCGCAGATGATGCAGGATGTACGCTCCGAGGGTGCCCCAGACCTTCCCCAAGCGGAGCGGACGGAACAGATAAGCGTGCTAGATGTTTCGGGAGACATTGCTTCCGCCAAACTCGTCACTCCACACTGGGTTGACTACATGACACTTTCGAAGTCGGATGGACAATGGAAAATTCTCTCGGTTGTCCAGCGAATCGATGAATAAGAGGAAGAACATCTTAAAACCCAGTTTGGCAAAACGCTCGGCTCCTTCCACGAGCGTTTTGTTTTGCGGCTTAAATGTGACGATTCGCAATCCCCGCGAGCGGTCCCCTCTTTGGCATAATTGTTGCTGTTAGCCGATTTTGGTAATTGCTCTGGATGTGTGGGAAACTTTTATTCATGCCAAAGGCAAATCTTCGCCCGATTCCCGGAGGGGCACCGTTTCAAGATTTTGAGTGTTCGGTTTGCAAAGCAATAATCTCTCGCAAATGCGATAACTTGGCCGACGGGAATCTGTGGCTGCTCTTAAGGCTGCGATTTTCAAAGAATGGGATGCTCATCTCTACAGTGCCCACCGCCGCCAATGGGATTTCTTGCAAGCGAAGAAGGCAAAGCGCAAGGCCGCCGAATAGCGGGGCAAGGTAGGTGACGAAATCAGTTAGCACTTTATCGCAGGTCCCGCCGAGCAGGATCGGGCGCAGACTGGAGGTGGTGGGACTTGCATCCGCTGAAGTCCAGCGCCTTTTCTCGGCGCACTTTATCGCCAGTTGAGCGCCGCCGCAATCAGACCACCGAGTTCACAACACCCAGATAGAGCCATGCGAAGACCAGTACGACTGCCGAAAGTGCCGCAAGGAATCTTCGGGTGAACGCCAAATACAATCCGCACCCGGCCGCAAGGAACATATTCAGGTCGATGGTGACGTACAGGCGGTCGGTGTAATCCGCACCCAGCAGAGCCCACTTGATATCCCGCACCGTTGCTGAGAGAAGCAGGATTCCGCTAACAAGAAGAAGAACAAACGTAGCCTTCTCTCCTTTGTTTCTGCGCCAAGCCACGGACAAGAGGACGGTGGGCACAGCAGAGATGCGTAAATTCCGTAAATCAGAAGGTTTGACCGCATCTTTAGCTCATGGTGAGGATTCTATCTCACAGTTACCGCTATCAGGCGCTTACTCACAACCCCCCGGCAACGGAACTGGTGCCGCCCGGCTGGTCGCAGGGAAATCCCTATAGAGCGAACCAGTTTCCGCGTCGAGTTTCACCCGCTGGAGTCCAGCGCCTTCGCGGCGCTGTTAACGCCAACCATCATTTGGTGTAGTAAAATTTTCGCCAAGAGGTGCCTCTCATGCACCGAATTTCCGGTGGCCTCGTCGCAGTCCTGTTTCTGGTGGGATTGGCGCAAGCTCAGCAAAGTGTAGTTCCCACGCCGCCCTCGACAAAGCTCGAAACACACCTTCTGCCGCAACCGCATTCCAGTGTGAGCATCACGGCTGTGGACATCGGCGAACAGCTTGACGGGCCGCATTGGTGGAATGACCACGCAACGTATCACAGCATCTACTCGCATGGCGAAGTGCCCAATGTGGCCATGACCAACCGCGACGGCACAGTCGCATTCAAGACGATCCTCACTGCGCCGAACTTGGACAGGATTCGCGTCACCGATGCGGCTGCGACCAAAGATGGCGGCGCTGTCGCTACTGCCACGGTCGTTGACAAAGCCGGGAAGCCAAGTTCATTCGTGGCGCTGTTGGACAATTCGGGCAGGGTCATACGACAGATCACCACGTTCCCATTCATGGCAGAAATGACTTGTCCCGCCGAGGATGGCACCGTCTGGGTCTTTGGGTGGGATTTTTCCGAGAACCATGGTCCCCTTATTCCCTATTCAATTCTCAGGCACTACAGTTTTACGCAGGGCTTGCTGAAGGTTGCCCCGGACTGGACTGCGATTGGCAACCGCGTGCTTTTTGGATACCACGTTGCAGGGGGCACCGCCGTGGCGTGCACGGCTGACAAGACATGGGTTTACTACGGAGAGCGGCGTCAGTTCGTCGCATACGACGAAGAGGCGAACTCTTTCCGCACGTATCCCGTTCAACTCCCAGACGGCAGCCCTAGCGATTTGGGAGTATCTGGGTTTGCGAGGACTACTTCGGGAGATTTCTACGCCAGCCTTAACGATGGCTCAGAAGCTTGGCTTGGCTTGTACTGGCTAAATGTTCATGACGACGTCGCTCAATGGGACGCCGTGGATACGCCGGGGGACTTCACAAACGGCATCAGAGTCTTCGGCTCAAGCGGCGATGACATCGTGTATGCGAGGGTGGCGTGGCAGTGGCCAGAGCAGCTTGAGTTCTCGACCACGTCGCCGAATATGCGGTCGGAATTGCTGTCGCATGCAACTCACGGACGGGTGGAAAACGCTGCACCCCTTTTTGCAAAGGGTGAAACAGTCAAAATAATAATTCAAGGGGCTGACCTCAAAACTCCCATTCAAATCACTGACGGCAAGGTGCTTGCGAATTTTCAAGTGTTGAGTGGCAAAGGAACATACGCTAACGAGCCGCGATTAGAGGAACCAAGTTTCATCATCGATTGGTCTCAAGGACCAACTGCGAGCCTCCTAAAGGGCTGCCCCGCTACCAGATTTTGTTCTATCTTGTTCGGCGAAATGAGCGCCTAGTGTATACGGTGGCGTATGCGTTTGATGCCGTCACAGGCGAAGGGTACGTGTACCTGCCCGGCAAGAACGACGAGAACTATAAGCAAAACGCTCATACGATTATTCGCCGCGTAGATGGAAAGTGGTTCCACTCGTGGGACAAGTGGGACAGCATTGCACAGCAACTCATCCACTCTCGCGAACGAGAGCAGTCTTCAACCACTGCTAGCGGAATTGAACCGTAGTTGTCGCTATCAGGCACTCAAAGGCTCCCCCGGCCGCTCGCGGGGAAATCCCCGAAAACTGTGCTGTCGTTCGCCGCGTTGCAGGCAGGGATGAAAAATCTGCTGGACGAATACTAGAACGCTGACCACTCGTGCAGGCCAATCTTTTCGGCAATTTCTCTATAGCGGTAGAACAAACGCTGATAGTTCTTCCGAGCACGCCATGTGGGGCAACTTCTATCCATGAATGGATGTTTCGCAATCATTAACCACCGCTGCATTTTCTTGCCGATCAGAATTTCTCTAACTTGTGGTCTTGCGTGCATTGTCTAATTTCCTCCCAGAAAAACGTTGCCTACCCTCGTTCTATGCAAACTTGGAGCGGCATGCGTGTTCGGATCAGGGCTCGATTTTCCCAGTGCGAACCGCAAATTGCTCACCTGCGTTTCAAAGCACGGCGTCGGTTTGCGCCCCATATCAGTAGGTTTGAAAGTCCGTGAAGTGCACCTGAATGTGTTTTGAAAGTTTTCGAACGGAGTTCGGAGCGAGATGGAATTGAATCTGTTGTGCCAGAACTGCTGAATTGCAACTTCTTCTGCGACCGTGGGCTGTCGGAATTTCGCAGCTTACGACTCCGGATTCGGCCAGTGGATATATAACGAGGTGCGTTTCAGAAATCCATCCAAATACATCGACCAGAGAGAAGCACCCATCCTCTTTCCACTATTCGCTTTTATTAAGAAAGAAAGAAATATTTTTCATTGTTTACCGGGTTGGCCAGCGATCGCCGGTAACTCCGAATTACGCTGAGCGTTCACGAGGAATCGCCGAGGATACACTACACTGTTGCGCATGAGACCCGGCAAGTATGACCGTAAGCATCAGTTACTCATCACCGGTGCTGAACTGCGGGAGTTGAAGGAATTGGATCTTGCGGAATCGTTTGGTCTGGATCGTCGTATCGAGCGTTACGAAGGGAAACGCCCGTTGGGATTGTATCGCTGGGATCTGGAGTGCTTGGTGGAGAGTTTGTCGATGGTCTTGGATGGCCGCTATTATGGCGAGCTGCCGCCCAAGCGCAGGCCGACGGTGCAGCACTTGCATGATCGGTTACGCGCCGAGTATGACTCCGCGTATGGGCAAGATCGGGACATGAGCGGGTAAATCCCAGTTGAACTCAAACCGGGGCGGCGGCGAGACCAGGCGAAGGCATAGCCGCAAGGATGTCGGGAACCGTGAACCGAGATGGGGGATGGAGCGAGGAGTTCACGGGGTCCAGGTGTGTTTCTCGGGCGGGGACAAGATCGAGAATCTTGTGCTGGTCACTGGAACCCAGTAATTCCAGCAAAACATCGAAGGGATTCGTGTCCTGCTGTTTGGCGGTTTGCAGAATGCTGGTGAGCACGGCCTGAGCGCGAGCTCCCCGTGGGGTGCGATTGCCGCCCCAGTTTTTGCGCGCGCCGATCAGGGCGCGGATGGCGCGTTCGCTCACATTGTTGGTGGCGTCGAGCCCGGGACAATAGAGGAACATGAAGATGTAGAGCCGCTCATGAAGCAGATGCTTGGCAAATCTGAGATTGGCGGCATCGCGACCGGGTTGAGCCAACACCCGATCCAGCTTTACTTCCAACCGTCCGGTCGCGGTAAATAGGCCGTGCAAAGAGATTTCGTGGTGGTTGTAGCGATCCCGCAAGGCCAGGCCTTGCTGCAACACAGCTTGTACCTGGACCGGGAAGCGGGCGGCAGCCGGAGAGGCGATCTTGATCAGGTCTTCGCAGCGGCGAAGCAGATGGGCGAGGCAGCTCTGATGGCTCGCTCGGAGAAACTTGGAGTACACCTTCCAGCCATCGTGGGTTAACCAACCGTCGTAGTCGGCTCCCAAGATGGCGGCGGCTTGGGGGAAGCCGCGGCCCGGCAGAATGTCACAGAAAGTTACCTGTTCGCTGACCGCCACCCAAAGCCAGCGTAATTGTGCAGCCACATTCCAGCCGGTCTCATCCATGCCGTTTACGATACTGCGCCGGGCGGCATCCCGCAGAGCATGCCACGTCGCTTCTCCGCGCCGCGCCACCCGGTCCACGGCCCGGCAGATGGTGCTGCGGTTGACCTGAAGTTGAAAGCCGTCTTGCAACACCGCGGCCACATCGGCATGGGGCATGCCCAAACCTTTATTCATCTTAACGGCCATGGCCAGCGCGTCGGGCCCTAATTGCACTGCTGCCGCTCCCAGAGCATCGGAGGTCTGCCGCGGATCGCGCCCTTGTACCCGTTTGTGGCACTTCTGACAACGACAGATCGCAATATCGAAGCGCCGCCAGAACGTCTTGCGCACGATTTCCTGTTGGTACTGCGGCTCGATGCGCTCGACTTTGAGGGGACCTCCGCAATCACACCGTGTGGGAGGGGGTACCGCGATCACCTCGTCGATTTTTGGGGGAATGGCTTTGCTGTGGCGCTGGCCATAAGCGGAACCGGACTTGCGTCCCGGCGTTTTCGGATTCTGTTTCCGCGTGCCCCGAGAAAACGGAGCGGCTTGTCGTTTGCTCGCCCGCTGAGCTTGTTCCAATTGTCGCTTCAGTTTCTCGACTTCCTGGCGCAGCCGTTCCTGCTCTCGTTCCAGTTGTTCGCGCTCATGTTCCAGTTTTTTCTCTCGCCGCCGCAACTGCTCGTTTTCTTGGCGTAACTGCTCGTTCTCACGGCGCGCTCCACGCCATCCCTCCTGAAGCGAAGCTACCTTCTGCTTCCACTCACGCAGAGTTGCGATGGGGTCAAAGGCCATGGACTACTTACGCACTTTTGCAACTTACCGTAACGAAGTGCGCAGAATTTGTCCAGCCTTATATCGATGCCGAATCTAATTGATTAACTTTCAGGGAGCAACGCCAGCGGAGGGCCTATTTTCAAGGGTTCAGATACGGTAAACAATGAAAAATGTTCTTTATATATATATGGGATTTTGAGGGTCAATGATTGGTGGAAAACCTTTCCACTTTTAGTGGAAAGTGGAAACGTTTTGGTGGAAATCGTCGAACTCTTGGGCTGATCGCTGCTCACCTTCCACTTAAATCCACCCATTTTCCACTAAAAGTGGAAAGCTGTTTTACGCACGGACCTTGACCTTGGCGGTCTTCTTCTTAGACCCGTTTTTAAGTTCTTTTTCTTCTTGCTCCAACCGCCCCATTTTGATGAGCGCATCCACGGTACGGTTTTGGAGACTGGGGTCAAACTGCTTGTCCCATTTGCGGTCGAGCGCGAGCCGTCGCCAACTGACAAAATCCACAGCCGCCCCCTTTTCAAGAAGCGCCGGAACCAGCAGGTTTACGAATGCGGCTTCACGGTTGCCAGCTAGGGCTTCGCTTGGCTGGAACACCCGACGCACACAGATTTGCCATTCAGTCCACCTGATGGCTTTCTCCATGTGGACCTCGCCGCAAAGTTCCAGCCCGTCCGCCGCCGCCGTCAGGAGAGCCCACTTCTTCAGGTTGTAGCGTACTCGGCCAAAACCTTGTATGTCGGCACGCCACTGTTCGTACATCTGGAATGCCCCAACCGTGAAGTCCCTCACAAAGGGATTGACCTCCCTGCTGTAATCGGCAATGGTGTGCTCCAGATCAATGATGGCGTCTCGTGCCACGATGGGCGGCGTCCAATCATGGTGAATCCACTCTTCATCCGTGTAGCCGAAGATGAACCGCTCATACAATCCATGAATCGATTCGGCGTTGAATAGTTCGAGGAATCGTTCCTGCCGATTCAAGGTTGCAGGCAGCCCCCCAATCCAACTCAGGCGGCAGTCCGCCGTGATAGTGCCCCCGCGATAATCCGGGATTTCAGTAAGGTTCTCATCCCAAAGATCACAAAGACGCGACGACAGGCTGGATTTGTCGTGTGCGGCCTTTTTGAGCACATCCGCAATCTCGTTGTTAACCATCAGAAGCTTCTTTGGACCGGGAATGCGGGGATCGCCTCGCTTCCTGCCCGGCCTATCCCCTACCAACTCCATCAACTGCCTATCGCCACCGGGCGTCGTGCGCTTGTAGCCCCCGTTCCCATACGGAACTCCCGTGATGAGTAAACCGCGCTTGATGCACTCATTTTTTCCACCCCCCGGTGGGCAAATCAGGCATACATCGGTGTTGATTCGACTGCGGCAGAATTCATCTGCTTCCGGGATTACGCTGTAGCAGCCGATGATTGCGGGGTAGGCGATGCCGAGCGGCATCTCTATCATCTTGGCGTATTCCCCCAGCTTGCCGCATAAGCAATCCTCTGGAAACGGGGGAATACTGGAGGTCGGGGCGGCAGGAAGACTCACAAGCTCTTCTGCTGGTTCCACAACTTCAACAACGCCGCTCTCGGCTTCTAGGGCTTTCTCGGATTTTCTCCGCGCTTCCGCCGCAAGTTTGACCTTGGTCGCGCTTCCGGTGACTTCTTCTTTGGTCAATCCGATGCATATGCATCCCTCGGCTTTTGTGCGATGGCAGGCCCAGCACTCGTCCGATTTGACCGAAGCCAACTCCGGCGTAACCCCCGCGTGGCCATTGGGTTTGGCTGGAACAAGTTCAGGCATGGCATCCGTCGCCTCCACGCTATCGGCAAAATCCGAGAAGTCGTCCTCCTGCTCCGGCCAGATCACGCCGTCATACGCGCCGATCTCTTCCGCCAGTGCGTGGATCACGTCCCCGATGGTGAACTTGCGGCCGTTCTCTTTGTAGGCCCATGGACAGAACTGCGCGAAGCATTTCCACCCTAGCTTGGTGCCGTCCCAAAAGATGCCTGTCTTCTTGCTGTGCTGATGCTTGCGTCCGACGCCACGGCACTCGCTCACGATGTACCAATAGCCATCCTGACTGAGCGAGAACGGCAGATATTCGCGGAAGGCGTCAAAGTCGAAATCCTCGCTCACTTCCGGCATGTCTTTCCCGCCCGCCGCGTCAAACTCGCTGACCGTGTACTTGTTGATCCATTCCACCAGCCAGTTTGGGAAATCAGAGGGCTCGATGTCGTTCCCCACGGTATAGGGTCTGCCACTGTCAGGATGGATGCTCCCCGGTCCCAAAACATAACGGTTGTGCATCCGCAACGAGAACCATTCCTGTCCATTGCGGTTGGCGCTGCGGTTCCCGAGGTTCAGGCTGCGCTCCGTCTGTTTGAAGGCACAGTGCTCCAATCCCTTGCCGCCGCTGATATGGATTCGGGTGACAGGTACAGACTGGCACATCTCGACCGCCGCTTCGGCCAGAGTGCCTTGGTCAAATTCCAAGAAACAGATGTCCCCCACCTGATTGTCCCGGCCCAAGAGCGCGAGATTGGCATTGGGCATCTTGTCAGACCATTGCATGAGTTGCGGCAGGTACTTTGAGGCCCGGTTCGGGAAATCCAGCATCCATGAAGGAGGAAGCTTGTCTTTGGGATTCAGGGGAAAGCATGGTATACCCATTCGGGCATAGGGCTTGGCCAATTCATAAAACGTTTGCGATTGTTCTGGCGATACCGCTGGAGTCTCGGGCACGGTTAGAGCACCATGATTTGGGCCTCAGAAGTTACACGATTAGTTGTAAGCATTGATCCATACCTTTCTTGTTGCCTGTTGCAGTCTCGGGGGATGAGCCCGTCACACCTTGAATGAGAACAACTGGGGAGCGGAAGGTATGAAAAACCGCTCCCCGATCCTCTTGGCAGAGAACCCATCACAAATCAGTTTGGTAGCCGCCAAACTTCGGAGCACCCACGGCTAGAGGCATGCTCACTCTGGCTAATACCCAAAAGGCCATCATTTCCGCGCCGTTTTGCGACCACGCTTGCGCGCTTTCATCCGAAAGTCATTCCGCCATCTGTACAGGGATGTCAGACCGACATTCAGCCTTTGCGCGATCTCCAGATACGGCATCCCCTCGGCCGCCAGCTTGCAAAATTCAACTCGTGTTTCATTGCCGTGCATACTCCCGATTCAGGAAGTTCGGAAGTTTTTCATTAACATTCGGGAGTTTTGTGACTTCGGAAATCTTTGGTTAGAAAAAGAAAAAGCCCCGGATCGCACGGCAGTGCGACCGAGGCCAAAGGACTACCCTATGAAGACTAATACTGACCTAACTCTCAAATTCTTGCCGACCGAAGAGGTCGAACGCAAGTTCAACAATGTGGAAAGCATTCTGCTGTATGAATCGTTCGGCAACGATCATGAGGCCCGGTACGAACTGATGGATGAGCGAAGTCGCCTGTTCCGGGAGTTGAAGCGCCGGGGAGCCCGAGGCTACTAAACGGGCGCGGATTGCATTCGCTGATGGGGCTTCTTAGCTTCCCATTGAGGTAAGCTTTTATTCTGATGCCGGGCGTGCGTTGTTCAGCACGGCCCGAACCCGATTCAAGTAGTCAGCCTCTTCCCCTCCCGCGTCTGATCCTTCCGCGAAACGCTCACGCAGTTCCGCCAGCGTGATCGTTTCCGCTTTCTCTACAAACTTCACGTAGGGCAGGCGTTCAATCGGGCCATTGCATTCGTCTCCGACAGTCTGCAAGAGTGCTTGGATTTCGTTGGACTCGTTTGCATTGCAGACAAACATCTCCGACTTTGCGTACTTCTCATTCGCTTCTTTGAAAACAATGATGTGCGTTGCCATAAAACTCTGTAATCACTTTCCTGAAAGTGGGGCGGCCTTTCAGCCGCCCCTTGTGGTTAGTGTGTGCTCAAGTAATGCCACGCCTGTTCCCTCGTCATGACAATGAGGTCGGCGTTGGGAAGAATAAAGGCATTGTGAGTTCTAATACTCCGGCCTCAGAGCTTAGTGAAGAACGGAACAGCAGCCGTTGCTCCTTCCAGTGCTAGTGGGTACATCCCGTGAAGGGATGGCTCCGGATTAGCGGGCCGGTTGCCTGCGGGGTTAGCGACAATAATTGCGGCAACAGCGGCGTGGCCATCGTTGAGGTGGTCGCGAGTTTCCGCCCCTGAGATCACCCTACGCAGCGAGGAACGGATCACTCATAGTGGGTCGCCATCGAGCACCCGCTTTGGATATGGCAATGTTTCAAACTTTAGTGCTTTACGGAGTTCCCTCACGGTGCGGCGATCCCCAGAGAAATGAATGTACCGATGTTTTGCTATACCGCGCTTGAAAATCACACCCTCGGTAATCAATTTGGCTCGGGCTTCCCCGCGAGTCATTTTCTCCACATACTCGTATGGAATCTTCCCTTTCACGATCCGTCCCTCGGCCCTCATTCTGTCAATCCATTTCAGGTGATCCTCCACGGCCGCATCCTTGCCCGGCAGGCCGTGCCCCCTGTCCTTCACCATCGTGGCAACAATCTTGCTGTCGATTTCCCTATCCGCACGCACCAATATCGTAGGGATTCCCCCTCTTCCGATGTAATCCCACCGAGAGGCCTGATATACCGTGCCAATCTCATTAGCTTGCCGATCAGCATAGGCAATAAAGATGTTGAACCCCAATTTCACCATTTGTTCACATGCACGATTGATGAACCAACTGGCCGAGTGGTTTGGGGCCCAATGAACGCATGCGCCGCGAACCAAGGCGATGGCCTGTTTTTCGTGTTCCCGGCCACAGATTGAGGAGAAAGTGTTGCTGCCACTAGTGCGGCCGAAGCACTCAACCCCGGCGAGGTACTCGACACCTGTTACCGGGTGCCTGAAGAATAGGCCAAGGGCATATTGCGTCGTGCCCATTTTATTTTTCAAATATTCATACTTGAGGATGACGGTCTTTGCCTCTTCGAAGGTAATGTCACGAATAAAGGCATTGGCGAATGAACTAGCGGCCTCCCGTTTCAGATGTTCGTCCGGCTCTGGTGTCTGAGCCATTTTCTCCCGGACGATGCGCTGATGTGATTTGCCTACCCTTTGTGCTTCGGCTCGATGGTCAAAGGTCCTCCGGGTGTTGCCTGACTTGTTCGCCAATACCCTTACTGATTGGTCTTGGTCAAAGTCCCTCCGGGGGAGTCTTGGGCATTGGCATTGTTGCCGCTGCCGGAAAAGCTTCGGGCGCAATCCTGCGGGCGCACGCTGCGGTGATAACCCTGTAATCGTCCTCGTGCTGGGAAAAGATCACGTGCTCCTTTTCCCACCTTCTACCATCCCAATCTCGTACTCGGCGACGCTGCATGAACTCCGCGACACCCGTGCACTTGCAGAGCGTCGTCGCTACGTTCTGCCCTCGCTTTTCCAGAAAATCACCGGGCATGATTCGGTGGTCGCGACCAGCGAATTCGACAGTCACTTTCAATTCCCTAATCGTTATCCGGTCGTTGGCGAACTGACGTAGATAGTCCTGTACGTGCTCTGTCAGCACCGTACTGGCAACATCCCGATCAGGCTCATTCGCGAGGACTTCGCGGAGTTGATCGGCAGCCGTGTCCCCCAACACAGGCGGGTCCTCATCAGCATGCGTGACAGTCGTGACGTTTGCGGGCTCGGAGGGCGCACTGGTGTCGGTCGGGTCGGGGGCGGGTGCGGGATTGGACGCTTCGGTGACATCCTCCTGTTCACCCGAATCGCTCTTGTCATCCTGTTCGCCCGATTCATCGCTTTCATGATCCCGTTTATCTTTCCCCTCCACTGGATCAACGATTTCTGGATCGCGAACTGGACTCGCGCTGATTCCCCCTCCCGCGTGGAGGGCGAGCGCCGCCTTAAAGAGCGAATCGAAGTCCTCTCCCCCGGCCTCCTTGACCATCAAGATTGCATTTTCGTTTTTGAAGCCTTGGCCCACGAGCGCCGTGACGACCTCGCGTTGTATGGGCGTCAGTTCGTTCGTGCGCGTTTTCCGCTGAGGCGCTGGTGGGACCTCGCCTCCGAGCATCAATCGTGTTTGCTCGGTATAACGCGCCCTCACGGAGTTGTAGGCCGCGTAGAACGTGCCCCTCGAAATGTCAGGCAAATTTTGCCGAAGCCACTCGGTCTTGCCCATGACCTTGCCCTTCAGGTCTGAGCGTTCCCCCCGTGCGTCCATATCCCTAAAATGGATCAGGAAGAATGGCAGATTCGATTCGATGAGTGCTGCCGCCAGATTCAGGAGGGACGCAGCATGATCGATTACCATCTTGAAGTCACGGCAGCGTTCTCGGAGATACGCATCGCGGGCCTCGAAATCCATCAACCGCGCCTGCTCAAACTTCTGATCGATGGTTAGATCGGAGAACTTCGCCCACAGCGGAACTGCGGGAACTTTGTCAGGCTCCGACAAAGTGACAGAGACCGCCGTATCGGCCACTAGGGACTGGGAGCCGGAAGCGTTGGATTCCAACGCTTCCGGCCGCTTCTCTGCTTCTGGTTCCGGAGCGGACGGGGCTGGAGCCGCAGCGACAGCCTGCGACCTGATATTGTCTGCGGATGCTGGAGAGATGTGCTCCCGATCCTGTTGGGACTCGCCCGCCACGGACGGCGCATTGCCAACCGTGGTACCATCTGCGTGCGTAGTGCGAACTACGGCCTGCGTCTCCGTTGGGCGGTCAGTGATTTGTGTCTTAGCGGACTCTTCGCTGATCGCTTCCGGCGCAGCCGCTACAGCTTTGGTCGCCATAGCGTTGCTCCTACTCTGAAATATTCAGCTACAACTTTTCACATCCTTCATCGAGATATCCGTTCTCGCGCTTGACCTGAGGAACGTTCTTGTCATCTCATGCTCGCCCGCTCGAAATTCCCCTCGACACTGAGGTCGGCGAACTTCGTCCAAGAGGGCACAACGGCATCTCTAACTTTGTCAGGTCCGACAAAGTGACAGAGACAGCCCTATCGGGCACGAGGGACTGAGACCCGGAAGCGTTGGATTCCAACGCTTCCGACTGCCTCTCTGTCTCTGGCTTTGGAGCAGGGATTGGAGGAGCAGCGACGGTCTGCGCCTCCGGGCGCTCACCTGTATTCATTGTGTGCCTCCCAATCCATACTTTCCCTGAGGGTCGTCAGGCGGTATGACTTTGTCCCAGAAGCGAATTTCGGAATCGAGTACCCCATGCCAGTCCCGCGCAATTTCCTCGTACTCCCGCGTGGTGAAGCCCTCAGTCTTGCCCTCGGGTTTCAAGATCGACTGTTTGCTGAAGTCCCGGATGTCGTTGAACTGTTCGACCAGCACCTTGTCCTGCAACGTGCCAGCAGCCCATTGCTGGAAGAGGTCGCCGAGGAATGCCATCGCCTCGTTGCGGAAGTGTGTTCCGCCATTCACCGTGCGACTGTTGGACTCCAGCCAGCAGCGTCCATTTTTCTGCACCACGATCAGGCAAGCGGTAAACGTCGTGGGCTCGGTGATCGGGTCTGTGTTGAACGGCAGCACGTTCCAAACCCCGTCCCGGCGCGTGATGCGGAAGCAGTAGTCGTACACGCCAAATCCTCTCTCCTTATGCACAACATCCCCCATCCCCAATCAGTCCTCGCTTCCGGTCTTCTTCTTGGTCGGATCGGTCGCGGACTCGATTGGCTTTTGCGCAGGCGGGACGGTAGGCTCGATCACTTTGAATTCGCCGCTGTTCGCGTTTGGATCGGTAAGTTCGCCTACTCGCAAATCAGCCCGTTGCCGTTTCTTCACGCCGTACTTCGGATTGCCCTTGAGGTATGGCCTCACCCACAACCTGCCGTAGTTGCGTCCGAAGACGCGCACGATGGGCGGGCAGCCCCTACGCTGCCCTTTTGGGAGGTCGTAGCTGAAGTTGGCATAGTGACCCCGTACCGGATGCTGGCCAATCGCTCGTTCCCCCCCGCTCTCAATGTCGCGGTGACCGGCCCGCATCGCTTTCACAAATGGCGCGAACTTTATGACAGTGGGATTGCTCTTTTCGCCGGACTTCCGATTCGGCTCAGGACTAGGGTTCCCTACTACGACCGGAACTTCACCGCCGCCTACGAGGGTCACAACAGGCACATCCTCTCGTGGCCAATTCACGCATTGAATCGCAGTTCTGACTATGACCGCACCTTCCTTGGCGGTTTGCAGGGCGAATCCGCCCCGCGCTTCCAACTCGGGCAAGAACGCAAAGCGGGTGAACATGTCGCCAGCTTGGGGATTGAAGTGAATCTCGAAGGCGTTGCACCAAAATTCCACTGGGTCATGCTTGCCCTCGAACATCTGCGTGACGGTGTATTTTTTGTTCTCGCGGTCGCTGAGAACGAGGTAGCAATAGCGCGACCCTGACAAGTGACGGTATTCCATTGTGAAGACCTCAAACGGAGGACCGAGAGGGGCGGCGTTTGAAATTCTTGTCAGCGTATCTCTGTCAGCAACCCGTTCCGCGTTCCGCTGAACTGCAAGGTCGGTGTCGCCCGGCGGCAATGAGGGGAATAGCTTGTCGTAGAAATTCTGCACCAGCATGTTCGACCATGCGCCCGGCAACCGCTTCATCTGCTCTTTCAGTTCCGCAAGCTCGGCTGCTTCCTTGGTCGCATCCACGGAAGGCGAGAGTAAGCGGATGGGCTTGCGCTCTTCCAACAGACGGATGATTCTGTCAACAAACATCTCCATTAGTTCGACCCCATCCCGAACTTGCCGATTGGCACAGGCACATCGATCTCTTTGTAGCGTTTGATGGTGCCCTTCAGCATGTCCTTCGTGAAATCGGCGTCCAATACCTTCCCGACTGCAGCGTTGTACTGGTCGCAATCCCCCGGTGCCAGCATCCAGTTCCACACAAGCCCTCTATCGTCCGCGAACATCTCGACAATCGCCATCAGGCGGCGGCCGTTGGGGCACAGGCCGCCGATATTGCGACACACGATATGTTCGTGGCGGTTGTATCGATCTCCCACCTTGTTAAGCATCTCTAGTGCAACCAGCGAATCTAGCGTGCGGACGATTTGCTCCCTGCCATAGTCGGTGTCGGGAAATTGGTTAACGATGTGGACGATGTTGGTGACAGTTTTGGGCGTGGTGATGTCATCTGTGCTATCCCGGCCAACCGCGCACACCGCGAACATCACTTGGTAGTCGATCAGTCTGTAGGGCTCCTCGACTCGTGGTTTCAATCCACACCACCCATGCCGTATTTTCCTCGCGGCAAAGTCTTCTTGAGATAGTCGGTGCAGAGCGATCCGTCACCCATGTCAATCGCGGGAATCCGGAACTCCGTTCCATCGTCCACTCGGCGAAGAATGAGATTCAGATTCTCCCAGCCCGCAAAGGTGCAGGCAGCAACCGTGCCGTCTACGAATTCATACTTGTATGTGGTCTTGCCATTGCGGTTGAGACTCAACTCGGCGAGTTCACGTTTGAACCGTGCCGCCTTAGCGTCGTCCGTGGTAATCATTCCCCCACACGGTAATGTGATGGTTCGCATATTGCCCTCCTTGGGCAGAAAGGTCCGAATTCGGAAGCGTTTCACTCCGATTCTCCTTCTGGTTTTGAAGCCTGTGCGCGGCGGGTTGCCCACGCTTTCAACGCGGCATTTCGGCGCTGCGTAGCAAACGCCGGGTCTTGTAACGAGCGAACGCTCTTGAAACGGGGCGTTGTCTGCTCCCCAGTTCTACGAGTGACGACTACCTGATGGCTCTGGCGGGATTGCGGGTTGACGATCTGGTTAGGAGTCACAGCGATGGGCTGCGTTTCTTGTGTGAATGCCGCTGCCGAATTTGCGCTCGGAACCTCGCGCACAAACAAGTCAGGCGGGATGGAGTCTGTGCCCTTGTGCGCTCCGTGTACGGAGCCCAACTGCTTCATGAAGAACGGAATTCCGAAGAGGGAGCAGTGGTCGCGGATGTCGCGAAACCACTGGAGTTCGGATACTCGCGCGCCCGGACCGGATTCGCCGCCGACCACAACCCAGCGCAGCACTCTGGGGTCAAGCCGTGAGACTTCCAGTGCGGACAACAGCGGCTCCGCGCTGACCCAGCGCATAGCAGAATCGACTTTCGCGAGTTCATCCAATCGAGCAGCGTTTGCGCTGGATGTGACACTGACGCCGGGCCAAACATTAGCAGGACAGCCGTGCTGTCGCAGGAACTCGCGCATCCTCTGGGGGCGCTTCGTCAGCATCAGCCAGATATGAGGGGAGTCGGCCATGCGCTGCCACGCAGGAGCCAGCCAGTCCAAAGGCAGGGACTCCGTGAATGTGTCGCCCATGTCATTCAGGAAAATCAAGCGAGGCAAGCCGTTCAGCCATGGCTTTTCGAGTCGGCACTGCCCACGCAAGTCCGGCCAGCGCAGAAACGCATCTAGGCGGTGCAAGAATAGTTGCGGCCTATCAAACGAAACTGGCCAGCCGTTTCGGCCCGCATACCGCGCTGTCCCGAGCCCTGCATAGCAGTGGCGTATGCCGCGCTCCGGCAGCCAGAGTTCGCAGCCATCGCAGCCCATCTCTAGATTCGCTGTCGAATCGCACCACGAAATGTCTGTTATCAGTCCCATAGCGGGCTCACGCTAGTGACAGGGTAAGCATGGAGCGGACTCTAGAAAAGGACATCAACAGCAGCGGTATTCGGTACTTTCTAGTCCCCGCGTCGCACCTTAGCTCGGTCTGCTTCCGCTCGGCTTTGGGGGATGGCCCGGCGCTCATTTTGCGTCCGCTGCTTTCCCACAAATCGGTTTCACAAGTGCAGACTAAGCTGGCAAGATGAGAGGAGTCGAGGACACCAAATCACAGGATTGTGCAGAGTTTTCTGTCGCCTGAACGTTGCGATGTGGGAGAACTCTAACGATTTGCTCTCCCCTGAAGTTTGGAGGGAGAGTAAACTGGCAGGATTTCAGTGGCCTTCATTTCGCCGTTTGGCGAGCGGGCGGCCGATCACGCTTGGGATTCATCCGCTCCATATATCGCTCCGCGCGCCGCTTCAGCGCATCCACATCGACACCTACATCATCCTCCTCCTCTCCGTGTGCAATGCGGGCAGCTTCGGTGAGTTTCGCTAGCTCTCGGTAGTGATATTTACCTGTGCCTGTGTGTACTGTTGTGGCCATCCCATAAAGATGAAAAGTGCGAGAGTCAGGCTTGTAAGAGCCCTTTTGCCTACCAAGTTCGCGTAGAAGTTCCAGTTTCTGCTCGACCACTGCAAGAGAATGACTCTGCTCCGTAAACATCTGAGCCAAACCCTCACTCATCACAGTAAGGAGCCGCAGCTTGGGGTTTTTGAAGAGGGTCGATGTGTTTTCGCGAAGCCTCTTGCACTGCGGAACCAGCTTATCGAGTTCTTCTTTCAAGAAACGACATGCACTCTGAAGCACGTCTGCACTGGTTTTGCCCATGTAGGTAAATAGGTATAGTTCCTTGAGCAACATGAGCGTATCGCATCTAAATTTCAATTCATCCCATGCCTGAGATCGAATCTTGTTCTTATACAACGCCAGAGCAAACCTGATTAGCCAAGGCCGAAACTCCTTGTCCAACTTGGTCTCGGCGCTTCCTCCGTGCGCGTCGAAACTAGAGAGGATATCTGAGAAAAGGTTCGTTTCTCTGAAACGAGCTTCCGCAATTTCAACTTGACTCTGCTGATTCTCCAGTATTGTTCCGCGCTACTTTCGTACGATCCGATTTCAGGTTTCCGCCGTCCTTTTTTCCTTTCGCCATCTGACCTCCATCTCCAGAAAACGACAGGTATCTGCCCAATTTTAGCGGAATTGCTGTCCTCGACTCGATGACTGCGGTCGCTTAATCTGCGCGGTGACCCAGACAGTTTGGCATGGGTGAGGAGTGTCTTCCTGTACCGCCGAAATTCACCGCCGCAATCCGACAATCGCGCGGAACCTGTTTCCCCTACAGTCCCAAAGGACCCTTCACGTCAAACACCAGCGTTGCCCTCGGGGCCTAGTGCTTTCAGTTTCGAGGTGTTAACATCCGCCGAGTTAGCGCAACGGTTGCGAGTCAAGGAAAGCTGGGTTGTCGATCAGAGCAAGCGGTCGCGAACCTCTGATCCCATCCCAATATTTCGGCTCGGGAAGCATCGGCGGTATCGCTGGGGCTCTCCCGAAATGAATGCTTGGCTTGATCGTCGCGCTGGCTACAACACACAACAACAACAACGCAAGGCTGAGCCAAAACACAAGGAGGAAATTTAATGGCTCAGCAGGGCAGTATTTTCGAGAGTCACGGTAGCTGGTACGTGAGGTGGTGGGAGAAGGCGCGGCAGAAAGACGGCTCCTTCAAGTGGGAACATCCTTCTCACCGTTTGGCGAGCAAGCGAGATTTTCCGAAGAAGTCGGAGGTCAAACCTCTCGTCAAAGAGTTCATGGATCGCGTGAACCGCACGGCAAGCTCGTTGAACGCGGGAATCGCAATCGTGGATTTTTTCGAGAACGTCTACATTCCGGGAGTAGCCGGAACGTTAGAACGCTCGACTGTGAAGGGGTACAAGGACTCTTGGCGGTGCCACATTCGAGGCCGGGTCAGTGGTCGGGTGAGGGACTTCAGGACGTGTGATGGCGAGAATTTGATGTGTGCAATCGAAGCGGCGAACAAGACGAAGACCGACGACTTGGCGCACGGAACGTACGCGCACATCAAAGTCACGCTGTCTGCGATGTTCACCTTCGCCAAACGTAAGGGCATCTATGAAGGTGTCAACCCGATGACAGGAGTCACGATCCCGAAGGGGAAAAAGCACGGACGGAGGCGTCTTGCTTATACCCTTGAGGAAGTGGGAAAGCACCTTGAGCTTTTCTCTGGTGCAGAGCCCATTGTCATCTCTACTGACGACGGCCCTTATGCCCCCGAGATCAGTCAATATCTCATCAAGGCGGTCATCGGTGTCGCGGCATTTGCGGGCCTGCGGGAGGGCGAGATTCGAGGGCAATGGTGGGAAGACGACGATGGGAAGGTTCTCCATATCCGGCGTTCCGTCTGGAGGTCTCATTTGAAGTACGAGACCAAGACGCACGAGGATGAGGAAGACCCCGGCGTCGTTCCGATCATCGAGCCGCTTCGAGTCGTTCTTGACGCCATCAAGCCGGAAGATGCTTCCGGCTGGATGTTCCCCAACACGATTGGCGGGGCGCTTGACTTGGACAACCTCTCTGATCGTGTGATCAAGCCGATTTTCAAGGCAAACGGGTTAAAGTGGAAAGGCTGGCATGCGTATCGCCGAGGCCTAGCCACGAACCTGCATGAACTCGGGGTTCCTGATATTGTGATCCAAGCGATACTCAGGCACGAGGACATCAGAACGACTCAGCGCAGCTACATCAAGACTGTGCCGCAGGTCGTTACGACTGCCATGAAACGGCTTGAGTCTCAGGTGGCTTGTACAGCACTTGTACAGCAAAAGCCGCCAAGCAATTTGGTAAACTAAACAAAGCAAACGAAAAGCCGACGTAGCTCAGTTGGTAGAGCAGCCGATTCGTAATCGGCAGGTCAGCGGTTCAAGTCCGCTCGTCGGCTCCATTCTTTTTATTTTCGGTCTGCCGTTGGGGTTTCCGCCCACAATGATGCGTCTAGGTTTGGGAACGGCGATTTTGCTCGACAATCGTGAGCTTCTGGCGACGAACGGTCGTAGCCTACTCCAGCTTCAGAAGTTGATTCACTGCATTACTACCGTTATCTAGTCAGTCTTGCGGCGAGGTAACAAGATGCAACAGGCAGTTTGTGCCTTTTCGGATCGCGGCTTCCGCAAAAAAGCCAAACGCGAGGTGAATTAACATCCCGAGGAGCGCCATATCGGCAGTTTTTGTCATCGTTCTCGTCTCGTCATCGTTGACCGGGGCGTCGCGACAGCTACCGATGAATGAACCGGGGGGCCTCTGCTGTCTCTGCATGTGCCATTCGGTTGACGAAAATAAATGTGCGCGGGTGTGCGTCAAGATGCAGCATGGCACGAAGATCATCGAAGAACCAGAAATGAGAGCCTGCACAAAATCCTGCGTGCATCACGCCGTTAAGCAGATTTTCCTCTCCGAAGATTCGAAATAGCTACCTCACACCTCCCCGAGCACCATCGCTTCAAACAACCGCTCGAACAAATTCTCGTGCCCATTCGTCGCTGGAAAACCGCGCTGACATCTTCAAAAAGCGGATGCGCGAATGGTCAGCGCTTGTCAATGATTCCATTTGGCCTCGCTGCATCTATGCAGCTTTGCGGTAACGATTAATCCGCCGCACCGGCCTGCGATCATACGTCCAAGGAAAATTGTAAATAATCTGTAAAACGTTAATTGTCTTTGCTCCATGCCGTGGATAGTGCGGAAACAGATCCCTACGATTGCACTCGCAATCAGGACTAAGTGGAGCGAGAACAATTTGTCGTTTTCGTCGAAAGATTCGACCGACAGATGGTTCTCTCCCCAACTTAATCCCCTTTCGCCGCATTGCCATCAGTTAGGTGTACACAAATCCATTTCGAGGAATTCGGCATGGGCAAATTGTTTCGAGTTTGTCTGCAAGTAATACTTCGCGATCGTACCGTAATCGCTGCGCTTCTTCTGACCGCCGTTGTTCTCGCTACCACGCAGCCAGCAAAGGCTTTACCGGCCTTTGCTCGGAAGTACGGCCTCCGCTGTTCCGCCTGTCACGAATCCTGGCCGATGCTCAATTACTTTGGCCAGAAGTTCAAGGACAACGGCTACCAGTTGATGAACGACCGGGATGCACCGATCTGGCAGAACCCGGGGTACTGGCCGGTCACCTTCCGCATCATCCCGATCTGGCATCGGGTCAGCACCGACCATGTGGCGGTAGACCAGGGATCGGGAACGACCCGCGTCACCACTTCCGGTTTTGATCTGAGCGGGTTGGACTTCCATACCGGCGGCACGCTGGAAAAGAATTTCTCGTTTTATGTGCTGCCCTCCTCCGACAATACCGGCTCCTTTCACTTTGAGACGGTAATGGCGCGGCTGGACAACCTGTTTGGCAGTCCCTGGTTCAACCTGAAGCTGGGCAAATTCGAGCTCGACAACCTGCTATCGGAAAAGCGAATTCTGACGCTGACCGGCAACGGTGGCATCTACCAGCTCTATCACTTCATTCCGGTGGGCGATGGCAACATCTTCGGTCAGATGGGAGATAACCAACTGGGGGTGGAAGTGATGGGGCACTCCTTCAACGACCGAACCCGCTACTCGGCAGCCCTCATCAGTTCGACCGATGGAAACGTGGGCCTGCCGTACGGCAACGCCTACACGGGATTTTTTACGGTGAGCCAGGCATTCGATGTGGGCAAGCTGGGTGTAGATCGCATCGGCGGCTACGCCATGATGGGAGAAGCACCGACGTACTATCTCACTTCTGCGGGGACGCCTTTGGCGGGTACCGGGACGGTCAACAAATCATTCCACCGCGAAGGCTTCGTGGGGCAGTTTTACTTTGGCCAGCACATTGACCTGCAGGTAGTCACCCAGCATGGATGGGATGACGCGTGGTTCGGGCAGGGCTACGGAGATCTGATTGGAGGCACGGTCACGGGCAACCACTTGCCGGGGACGACGCTTCCCGCCGGCGCGCAGGCACCCAGTTGGAACGGCGTGCTGGTTGAACCTCACTACGTGTACAGCCCGCAACTGATCTTTATCGGGCGGTACGAGACGGTTCGCATGTCGCAGCAGGCCAATGGGACAGCATCCGCCACTCCCGCGCCCTCGAACCTGGGCAACCTCACTACCTACACGGTGGGATTTCGCTATAACCCGTTCATGACGAGTCGAGCCGGTTTCGCCTGGCACAACGAGTACAACTGGCTGCACCAGGATGGCACCGGGCCCTCGATTGGGTTAAATACCCAAAACGTAAGTACCAGTGAGTTCATGACGGGATTTGACTTCGACTTTTAACGAAAAAGAAACTGCAGGCGACCTGGTTCGCCGGCAAATTAATTGAGGATGCTGATCATGAATAACTTGAAGGCAGTGCATTTTTTCCGCGCCATTCTAAGTTCCATTCTCCTGGTTGGGTTTTCGGCCATTGCACAGGACGCGCCGGAGGTAGGGCCTCACCCACCAGGGCCGGTTAAACCTTCGAACAGTCACATCGGCAACCTGACCGGCCATTCGCAGGATGCCAAGTCGGATTACCGCCGGTATTGCGCTGGCTGCCACGGCGAATTGGGCGATGGCAACGGCGAAAACGCCGGTTGGCTCGATCCCAAGCCTCGCGATTTCACGACGGCTACGTTCAAGTGCCGCTCCACGCCGACCGGTACGCTGCCCACCGACGAGGATCTGTTCGACACGATCGGCCGCGGGGTCACGAACTCGAACATGCCCATCTGGAACACGTTCACCAAACAGCAACGGGCAGACCTAGTGGCACTGATCAAGACGTTCTCTCCCCGGTGGGAAAAAGAAAGGCCGATGGATCCGATCCAGGTTCCAGCGGAACCGCCCGTAACCATCGAAAGCATTGCTCATGGCAAGGCGCTCTATACCAAGTTAGAGTGCTGGAAGTGCCACGGTCCGGAAGGCAAGGGGGATGGCCCATCCGCCGCGACGTTGACCGATAGTAAGGACCAGCCCATCCGCCCGTACAACTTTGCAGCGGGTAAGGACGATTCCCGTTTCAAGTGCGGTTCGACGAATCGGGACATTTACAAGATCTTCATGACGGGTGTCGACGGCACTCCGATGCCATCTTTCGCGGACAACATCCAACCGAATGATGCCTGGGATCTGGTGCATTTCCTCCGCACTCTGCAGGTCCAGCGTCATAGCAAAGAAAATGATGTATTGAAAGCGGCGGGTGGGAAGATTCCTTCCTACACGGACAAGCAATCCGGAGCGCCGGTCGGCCACTCCGACAATCGGGCCTCAGGCAGCGGAGACTAGAACATTCTTATCACCGGACCCCGGGGAGTGGACGAACGAAGAATGGAGCCTTGGGGAAACGGTGGAGTGAAAATGCCATTGCTGAAAGTAACTAAGTGGTTGGGAGACATTCCGGTCGAGGGCGTGTGTACTTCGTGCCCTGATGCTCAGTTCCGACCTAGCTGGAACAATCACAGGCCGAATAAGGCCCAAAACGAAGAAAAAATGAAACAGGCGTTCGGCCGTCACTTCCGGGAGGTCCACACGAACGAGGATGCCAAGCCGAGCCCTGCTCGCAATTTGTAAGAGCTACTGATCACCCCTAAGCATTGGCAAACAAAGCCTAAACTGAATTGAGGTTGTTCCAGAATAGCGCTTTTTTCTTCCTACCACGTTCGTGCTATCCATGGCACTCCCGAGCCATTTACCGAGTCTGGACTCAGAGTTAGAGTTGTTCTCGAGCAGCACTTGGGGGAGGGCTGATCAACAGACGCCCCGGAGACTCAAATTGAGTCTGGGGCGTTTTGTTTTGCGTCAATAATTCCTCTTCCTTCCCGCCTCACGCTATCCCGGCTTGAATCTCCAACTTGTTGGCCCCAATCTCAGCCTGCTACCCACGCAAGTTTCGATGGTGATAGATTTGTTTGCACCTGGGTAGTGTGACCAATGGAGTTCGAGGACCAGCAATGCCAGTTCAGTTTGCACGCCGCGAATTTCTCGCAGGCATGATTGCCATGACGGCGGCGAAGGCTGCATCCCGGTTCGCTTCACGGGGCGATCCCGGCTCGCCATTTCGTGTTTCCGTCATCAACGATGAGATTTCCCAGGACTTCGGGCATGCCTGCGAAGTTGCCTCACGGCAATTCGGCATGGGCTGGATCGAACTGCGCGGCATGTGGAAGAAGAACATTGTTAACCTCGACGAAAAGGAAGTGGCGGAGGCGCGCCGCATTCTGGAAAAATATCAACTCAAAGTGACCGACATCGCCAGCCCTCTGTTTAAGGTCGACTGGCCGGGCGCTCCAAAATCAAAGTTCAGCGAGGCCAAAAGCTTCGGTGCGAGTTTTAACCTGGCCCAGCAGGACGAAGTTTTGGAACGCGCCATTGAGATGGCGAAATCGTTTCAGACGGATCGCGTGCGCTGCTTCGACTTCTGGCGACTGGAAGATCAAGCTCCTTATCGCGCTGCCCTTAACGATAAGCTGCGGGATGCGGCAATGAAGACGGCGAAGAAAGGCATCATCCTGGTCCTGGAAAATGAATTGGCTTGCAACACGGCGACCGGGGCCGAGGCTGCCAAAGTTTTGAGTGCGGTACAGACTCCGTCGCTCATGCTGAACTGGGACCCGGGCAATGCCGCCGCGAGGGGTGAGATTCCATATCCAGATGGGTACAATCTGCTACCGAAGGATCGCATCGGCCACTGCCATTGCAAGGATGTCGTTAAGCTTGGCCAAGGTGACTGGGCTCCGATGGGCGGAGGCATCATCGACTGGGCGGGGCAGTTCAGAGCCCTGAAGCGCGACGGTTACCGCTATGCCGTTAGCCTGGAGACTCACTGGAATGGCGGCGGCTCGCCGGAAGAATCGTCGCGCAAGAGTTGGGCGGGCATGAAGAAGCTTCTGCAACAGGCGGACGCTCTGCCAGTCGCAGGTTTGTGACTCCACACCTAGGAGAATCAGATGGCGGATCAAACAAAGTTCGATCAAACCAGACGCAGTTTTTTGAAGCAGGCCGCGCTGGGAACAGCCGCCGTGCTGGCGTATCCAACTTCGCGCGTGCTGGGCGCGAACGACCGCATTCGCGTCGCCATGATTGGAGTCGGCGATCGTGGCAATGATTTGCTGGCACAAATTCTCGCGGTGCAGGGTGTCGAACTGGTCGCGATGGCCGATGTCTATAGCCGCCGGCGCGATCAGGCGAAGAGCAAAGTACCCGGCATCCAAACTTTCGACGATCATCGCCGCGTCCTCGACATGAAGGATGTCGACGCCGTCATTGTGGCCAGTCCGCTGCACATTCACGCGCGGCACTTTCAAGACACGCTGGCGGCGAGCAAAGATCTCTATTCTGAGAAGACGATGACCTGGTCGATCCCGGAGGCCGACAAGTGCCTGGCGGCGGCAAAAGGGTCCAATCGTGTCATTCAAATCGGGTTGCAGTATCAAAGTTCCGGCGCCCTGACCGACGCCAAACAATGGATCAAAGACGGATGGGTGGGGAAGGTCACGCAGGTCGAATCCTGGATGAGCCGCAACACTCCTCAGGGCAAAGGGCAATGGGTGCGTGCAGTTCCTTCCGACTGCACCGCGCAGAATGTCAATTGGGCCGCGTTTCTCAATGGGCGGCCGGATCGTCCTTTCGATCCTTACAAGCTCATCAACTGGCGTTTGTTCTGGGAATTTTCCGGAGGCAATGTCGCTGAGAATATGGTGCACCAGATTGCCTGGATCATGGGCGCGCTCGACCTGCCTCTGCCCTCGGCAGCGTATATGTCGGGCGGAGTGTTCTCGGAAAAAGACGGGCGCGAGGTGCCTGACACCATTGCGGTGACTCTCGATTTCCCCAAAGACATAGTTGTGACGTGGCAGTCGACCTTCAGCAACAAGCACTATGAATTAGGTGATCGCATTCTCGGCAGTGACGGCACCTTCGAGCATCACTTTGAACAGCCACTGCAGTACTGGCCAGAGAAGACGAACCGTCCCAGTGGGGAGGCCACGAGTGGCAAGAGCCGTGACCAGCAGCACATGCAAAACTGGATTGACTGCGTGCGCAGCCGCAGCACGCCGAACGCGCCGCCGGAGATCGGTTACCGGTCAGCCATCGCCGTGCACATGTCGAACTTGTCATACACGAACAAGCGGCGGATCACGCTGGAGGAAGCAAAAGCGATGACGCCGGAATACTCATGATCGGTGCGGTCGATATCGGGGGAACAAAAATCGCGGTCGGCATAGTCGATGACACGGGAAAGGTGCTTTCCAGGATGGAAGCGCCGACCGATCCGAACCGCTACTCCGACGGCATTGAACTGATCGCGCACATGTTGCGCAAGACTGCGCAAAGGGCCGGAGTCGAGCTCAGCGGCATTGGCATTGGATCCACTGGACCGGTGGATCCGCTGCGCGGCGAGTTTGGCGACGTGGACTTTCTTGCCGGCTGGCGCGGCAAGAGTCCGGTGCGGGATCTGGCCGCGAGTTTCAATCTACGCGTCGCCTTAGAGAACGACGGCGACGCCGCCGCGCTGGCGGAAGCCGGTTGGGGCGGGGGACGAAATCGGAAGCGACTGATCTATGTGACCATCGGCACCGGGATAGGCGGCGGAATCGTTCTCGATGGCCAGCTTTATCGTGGCGTCGACGGCGCCCATCCCGAGGTTGGACATCACGTGATCGATCCCGCGGGTCCGGAGTGCTCCTGCGGCTTCCGCGGCTGCTGGGAATCGCTCGCCGCCGGTCCGGCGATGGTGGCGTGGCTCGAAAGTCACGCCCCGGTCGGCTATCTGCATCGCCCGGGCATTACTGCAAAAAAAATCTGCGAGCTTGCACAACAAGGAGATGAAATCGCGTTTCAGGCGGTCGAACATGAGGCCTACTATCTTGGCTTAGGCCTTGCCAACCTGATCAATCTGTTTACTCCGGACGCCATCGTGCTGAGCGGCAGCGTCATGAAGAGCGCGCCACTTTTTCTCGATCGCATCCGCGCCGTGATTCGCCGGGGTTGCCGGTTTGTGCCAGCAGAGAAAGCGGAACTTGCCCTCGCATCCCTGGGAGAAGACACCAACCTGATCGGCGCCGCGAGAGTATGGCATTATCGGTTTGGCGGGATCGCACCGGAAGGACGCCAATGAAAGAACTCAGTGAGAAGCTGTTATCCGTAATCGAGACGGCGGAACCCAGGCTCCGCGCCATCAGTGCGTCTGAAAGCGCCAAGCCCTTATTGTCCGGCGGTTGGTCGCGTAAGCAGGTTATTGCACATCTGATCGACTCAGCGTCTAACAACCACCAGCGATTCGTTCGCGCGGTCCAGCAGACGTCGCTGGACTTCCCCGGATACGATCAGGATGGCAACATGCGCGTCCAGGCTCCTCAAGAAGCGGATTGGCCGCTTCTGATCTGGCTTTGGGCCGCTTACAATCGCTACCTCGCGCACGTCATCGCCGTTTTGCCGGCGTCCAAACTGGAGACTCCTTGCCGCATCGGTTCAGGCAAGCCAGTCACCCTTGATTTCTTAGCCAGGGATTACCTTACGCATCTGGTTCATCATCTCGGCCAGATCGGCGCCGCGGACTCTGACTAGGACACCGCGGGACACCGCGACCCAGCCTTCCAGTTCCTCCACCGATCTGTTACTGTTTTCAGTTCGCTTCCTGTGGGTTGATGTGAGGCACGCGTGATCGTTGGAGTTCCGAAAGAAAGCTATCCCGGGGAACAGCGCGTTGCGCTTGTTCCCGTAGTAATTCCCAACCTCGTCAAAGCGGGACTCGAAGTCATCGTGGAAGCGGGAGCGGGCCAGCAGGCCGGTTATCCCGACGCCATGTACGTCGAGAAAGGCGCGAAGATCGCGCCCGATCGCGCCGCCGTATTCGGCAACGCGGACATTGTGGTGCAGGTGCTGTGTTACGGATCGAATGATATCACCGGCAAAGCCGATCTGCCGCTTATGCGCCGCGGCCAAGCCTTGATCGGATTCCTGCGGCCTCTCGGTTCTGCGGAAGTGATTCAAGAAATTGCCCAGGCGGGCGTCACCGCTTTTTCCGTGGAACTCATGCCCCGCACCACGCGCGCTCAGAGTATGGACGCGCTTTCCTCAATGGCTACTTGCTGTGGCTACAAGGCAGTATTACTGGCCGCCGAAACCTCGCCGCGAATTTTCCCCATGATGACCACAGCCGCCGGCACCATCACGCCCGCGCGTGTGTTCGTCATTGGCGCCGGCGTCGCCGGGTTGCAAGCCATTTCGACCGCTCGCCGCCTAGGCGCGGTGGCTTCTGCCTATGACATGCGTCCCGCAGCCAAAGAGCAGGTGCAGAGCCTGGGCGGACGCTTCGTTGAGCTTCCGATTGAAGCCCAGAATGCGCAGGATGCTCGCGGCTACGGCACTGCGCAGGACGAAACTTTCTACGCCCGCCAGCGGGAACTGCTGACACGAGTGGTTGCCGAGAGTGATGTCGTCATTACCGCTGCAGTCATCCCCGGCAAGAAGTCGCCGGTGCTGATCACCGCCGACATGGTGAAAGGGATGGCTCCCGGTTCGGTGATCGTCGACTTAGCTGCCGAGCGCGGCGGCAACTGCGAACTGACGCGCACCGGTGAAACGGTCAAGGTCGGCGGAGTCACGATTATCGGCGCCATCAACCTGGCTACCAGTGTGCCGTACCACGCCAGCCAAATGTACGCCCGCAACGTCACCGCGTTTCTTCTGTACATCGTGAAAGACGGCAAATTGCAACTGAACCTGCAAGATGAAATCATTCGCGAGACCATGATCACCAACGGCGGTGAAGTGGTGAACGCCCGCGTGCGCGAATTCTTCAAGATGCCGGCGCTGGCGCCGGCCGGCGGATAGCCTTCGTGGTCAACTGCGAACCGAGAACTGGGTTTTAGCGATGAATACTAACCTGATCGATGCGCTTTTCGTTTTCATGCTGGCGGCCTTCATTGGATTCGAAGTCATCCGCCACGTTTCGCCCCTGCTGCATACTCCGTTGATGTCGCTGACCAACGCGCTCGATGCGATCGCCGTCGTGGGTGCCATCGTTCTTGTAGGAGAGAAAAAAAGCACATTCGCCACGGTTCTCGGCGTCATCGCCATTGTGGCCGCCACCAGTAACGTGGTCGGCGGATTCTTCATCACCGACCGCATGCTGCGAATGTTCAAAACCACCCGTCCCACGAAGCCCCAAGTAACCAAGCCATAATTTATGACTGAGTTTGCTGGAAGCCAGTACCTCATCGAAATCATCTACCTCATCGCCAGCGCCCTGTTCATTCTTTCGCTGAAGTGGATGAGTTCGCCCGCCATGGCGCGCCACGGCATTCTGGCCGGTGAGATCGGCATGGTGCTGGCCATTGGCGGCACACTGCTCCGCCACGGCATCGTCGACTGGAAGTGGATCATAATCGCGCTCGTGCTGGGCAGCGGGATCGGCATTCCGCTCGGCATGGTGCAGATGACCGCCGTCCCGCAGCGGACCGCGCTCAGCCACGCCTTTGGCGCCCTCTGCGTCACGCTGGTTGGCACCGCCGAGTTCTACCTGCGCTCACCCGATGTGCCGAAGTTCATGATGTCGGTGCTGTCGATGGAAGTGATCCTGGGAGGACTGACCTTCACCGGCAGCCTGATGGCCGCGGGAAAGCTGCAGGAGATCCTGCCGCAGCGGCCCATCACGTATAAGGGACAGAACCTCGTCAACCTTGTGTTATTTGCGGTGGCCGTGGGAAGCGCCGTCTACCTCGTGCTGCATCCCGGAGCGAAAATCTTCTTCCCCATCATCGTCGGCGTGTCTCTGATCTTTGGAGTGCTGCTCGTGATTCCCATCGGCGGCGCCGACATGCCAACCGTGATCTCCCTATTGAACTCCTACGCCGGACTTTCCGCCGCCGCCATGGGATTCGTGCTCGACTCGAAACTTCTGATCATCGCCGGCGCTCTCGACGGATCCTCCGGCCTGATTCTCTCCATCATCATGTCGAAGGCGATGAACCGTTCGTTCACCAACGTGCTGTTTGGAGCCTTTGGGCAGGTGCAGACTTCTACCGCGGCCGGTCAGGAAGCGAAGCCCGTACGCAGCGCCACACCCGAGGAAGCGGCCGCGATTCTCTTGGCGGCCAACAAGGTGGTCATCGTTCCGGGGTACGGCATGGCCGTGGCACAGGCCCAGCACAAGGTGCGCGAGCTTTATGACGCGCTGACCAAAAAGGGGGTCGAGGTTCGCTTCGCCATCCATCCCGTCGCCGGACGCATGCCCGGGCATATGAATGTTCTGCTCGCCGAAGCCGACATTCCCTACGACCGCCTCATCGAAATGGACGAGATCAACGGCGACTTTCCGCAGACCGATGTCGCCTTGATCATCGGAGCCAATGACGTGACCAATCCCGCAGCGCGTACCGATCAATCGAGCCCCATCTTCGGCATGCCCATCTTGGACGTAGACAAGGCCCACACCGTCATGGTCATCAAGCGCGGCATGAGTCCGGGCTTCGCCGGCATCGACAACCCCCTGTACTATCTCGACCGGACGCTCATGCTGTTCGGCGATGCCAAACAATTTGTGGGTGCGATTGTGCGCGAGTTGGGCGGGGGACACTGAACTATCAGAGAAGCATTATTTGACAGTCAAAAGCAACCTTCCTAGACTGAGGACATGGAAATTCGCCTACATCCCGAAAAAGATGCACAGCTAGCCCAGATCGCGGCCCAGCGGGGTTTGAAGACGGACGAACTCGCGCAAGAGGTATTGAATCACTACCTGGAAGATGACACTCGCTTTATCGAGGCCGTCAACATTGGGCTGGCAGCAGCCGAGCGTGGAGACTTAGTAGAGCACGAGGAAGTAGGAAAGAAGTTAAAGCAGATATTGCGCTCTTGATGCGCCTGCGCTGGACCACTCCCGCGCCAGCGACTTGTACAACATTGTTCAGCATGTTCGAAAAGATAATCCCACGGCAGCCGTTAAGGTAGCGACGACTCTGTACGATGGGTGCGCTGGTCTAAGGGAGTTTCCGCGTCGAGGTCGCAAAGGACGAATCGAACATACACGCGAACACGTTTTCCCCGGCTTACCCTACATTGTTGTCTACAGAATTCAAGATCAAATCGTAGAACTGCTGCGCATAGATCACGGTGCGCAAGATCGGCCCTGACATACTGAGGAGATCGAATGAGAAATTTGCAATTGATTGTCTTAATCTTCACCCTTTTCCTGGTGACTTTTGCCTCTGCCCAAGACCAACCCCAGCTCAACCTAATGCCCTTTCCCGCCAGCGTTCAACCTGGCACGGGACAACTACCGATCAATCAATCGTTCACAGTTGCAGTGACCGGTGCTCACGACGCTCCGCTGGACGGCGAGGTCCAGCGGTTCGAAACACAACTCTCGCGGCAAACCGGGATTGCGTTCCGACCGAAGCCTGGCGCAACCCCTACGCTGCAGATCCATGCGGACCACGGCCGCGAAGCCGTGCAGAAACTTAGTGAGGATGAATCGTACGAATTGACCGTTGCCGATTCCGGAGCGAAGCTCACGGCGCCTACCACGCTCGGTGCCATGCGTGGGCTGCAGACGTTTCTTCAGCTCGTGCAAATCACTCCAACTGGATTTGCGGCCCCTGCTGTCACCCTCAAAGATCAGCCTCGCTTTGCCTGGCGCGGGCTGCTGATCGACGTCAGCCGCCACTTCATTCCCATCGACGTGCTCAAACGCAACATCGACGGAATGGCCGCCGTCAAGATGAACGTGCTCCACTGGCACCTTTCCGATGACCAGGGGTTCCGCGTTGAGAGCAAGAAATTTCCCAAGCTGACCCAGGCCGGATCTGATGGCCAGTTCTATACGCAGGATGAGATTCGCGAATTTATCAATTACGCGCATGATCGCGGCATCCGCGTGATGCCCGAGTTCGATATGCCTGGCCACACCCGGTCGTGGTACCTGGGATATCCCGAACTCTCCAGCGGCGCCGGACCGTACACGCTGGAAGGAGGAGGGATCGATCCGATCATGGATCCCACGCGCGAATCGACCTACAAGTTCCTGGAAAAGTTCATTGCGGAAATGGCCAAGCTTTTTCCCGACGCCTACTTTCACATCGGGGGCGACGAGGTTGACGGCAAACAGTGGGACGCGAACCCGAAAATTCAAGAATTCATCCACGCTCACAACATGAAGAACAATCAGGATCTGCAGGCCTACTTCAACCAGCGTCTGGAGAAGATTGTGGCCAAGAACCACAAGACCATGGTGGGATGGGATGAAATTCTCCATCCTGATTTACCGAAAACCATCGTCGTGCAGTCCTGGCGCGGGCAGGCGTCGCTGGCCGCCGCCGCGAAACAGGGCTACCGGGGCCTGCTTTCCTATGGATACTACCTCGACCTGATGTGGCCGGCGGCGCGCCACTATGCTGTCGATCCCATGGCCGATGCCGCCGCGACACTGACTCCTGAAGAGAAGAAGCTTATCCTCGGCGGCGAGTCCTGCCAGTGGGCGGAGTGGGTCACTCCAGAGAACATCGATTCGCACATCTGGCCGCGTAATGCGGTGATTGCCGAGCGGCTGTGGTCTCCGCCCGAAGTCCAAGACGCCGCCTCGATGTACGCGCGGATGAATGCTGTAAGTTACGATCTCGAATGGCTGGGATTGACTCACAATTCGGCCCGAACGCAGATGCTGCAACGAATGGCGGGAAATGGCGACATTACCGCACTGCGTGTTCTCGCCGACGTCGTCGAACCGGTCAAGGACTACAACCGCTGGGACGACGCGAAAGGTCCCATCGACTTCCACGCTCCTCTGACTCGCATGATCGATGCGGTCAACCCAGAGAGCGACACGGCACGGCGGTTCAGCGGTCTGGTGCAGACCTTCATACAGAGCGGCTACAAAGACCAGGCAGCCGACGTGGAGATGCGGAGTTACCTCACAACCTGGCGCGATAACGATGCCCGGCTGCATCCCTTGCTGGAGCAATCGGTGCTTCTGCAGGAGGACGTGCCTTTATCCCAGAGTCTCTCTGCCCTGGGCGCGGCCGGTCTGCAAGCGCTCGACTATCTCGACAAAGGCCAGAACGCGCCGGATTCGTGGAAGACCCGGCAATTAGCCGTAATTGAACAGGCTAAGATGCGCCAGGCCGACATGCTGCTGATGGTGGTTGCTCCGGTGCAGCAGTTGGTCGAGGCGAGCGCGGGACAGCACCCTTAGAACTCGGGTTGCGGGCGGTGCAGAGCTGGTTTGCGCGGTCCTTTTCATTGTGATATCATGATATCACTCCGGGGGAAGGGGGCAAATGGCGCAGCTTGTAGTGCGGAACATTGAGGACAGCGTGAAGAGAGGACTGCAGCGACGTGCTCGCCGCAACGGTCGCAGCATGGAAGAAGAAGTGCGAGACCTACTGCGAAATGCGGCAAACGAGGTTGAAGAGCCAGCCCCGGGATTGGGGACGCAAATTGCCGCCCTGTTCAAGGGGAAGGGCTACGATTTCGAAGTTGAAGATTTGCGCGGATACCCGGTGATGCCTGCGAAGTTCGATGAGTAGTTGAGCATGATTATTCTCGACACCAACGTTCTCTCAGCGTTGATGCGTGATGCGCCTGATCAGAGCGTTGTGTCGTGGATGGACCGGCAGCCGCACAGTTCCATCTGGACCAACGCGATCACTATCCTTGAAATCCAGACAGGATTGCAAGTCATGCCGGAAGGAAAGAAGAAGGTTTCATTGGCGGAAGATCTCGAACGGCTGCTGGATCGGATCGACCATCGAATCGTGGCCTTCGATGAACCGGCAGCTCGATTTGCCGCCGAGCTTGTTGGTGTGCGAAAGAAAAAAGGACGCGTGGGAGGCTTGCGCGATGCCATGATTGCCGGCATCGTCTTGGCGCATGGCGCCAGCCTTGCGACTCGCAACGTTACACATTTTGCCGACATCTCTGCGACCGTTGTGAATCCCTGGAACACTTAAATCCGAGGTCCGGCATGGTATTCTATTAACTCCAGCTGCGCACCGTCTTAAGCGGAATTTCCTCGCAGGTCCTGAAGAAGTTACAAAGAGAACATGCTCTCAGTCAGCAATGTGTCCATGCGCTACGGCGCCAAAATACTGTTCGATGAAGTCTCCACGGCATTTACGCCGGGCAAGCGCTATGGCCTGACCGGGCCCAACGGCGCGGGCAAATCCACCTTCATGAAGCTGCTCGGCGGCGAATTGGAACCGCAAAAAGGCACAGTCGTCCGTCCCCGCAAGCTCGGAGTCCTGAGCCAGGATCAGTTCGCCTTCGACGCGTACTCCGCCATCGACACGGTGATCATGGGCAATAAGCGGCTGTGGGCGGCCATGCGGGAACGCGATGCCATCTACGAGAAGCCTGAGATCACCGACGCCGACGGGATGAAGCTCGGCGAACTCGAAGGCATTGTCGGCGAAGAAGACGGCTACACCGCTGAGAGCGACGCCGCCATTCTGCTGCAGGGTCTCGATATTCCCGACGAACTGCACTCCCGAAAAATGGGCGAGTTGCAGGGCGGACAAAAAGTTCGCGTCCTGCTGGCGCAAGCTCTGTTCGGGCATCCGCAGGCACTTCTGCTCGACGAACCGACGAACCACCTCGACTTGGATTCGATCCACTGGCTGCAGGGGTTTCTGAATGCTTATGACGGAATCGTGATCGCCATCTCGCACGACCGGCACTTCCTCAACAGCATCTGCACCCACATCGCCGACATCGATTACGAGACCATCATCACTTATACCGGCAGCTACGACGACATGGTCGTGGCCAAGACCCAGGTGCGTTCGCAGATCGAGTCCCAAAACGCACAGCGTGAAAAAAAGATTTCGCAGTTGAACGAATTCATTGCCCGCTTCGCCGCCGGCACGCGGTCCAGCCAGGTGCAGTCGCGCCGCAAAGAAGTCGAGCGCCTGCAGGTGACGGAGTTGGCCAAGTCCAATATTCAACGGCCGTTCATCAAGTTTGAGCAGAAGCGACCCTCGGGCAAGCACATTCTGGAAATTGAGCACCTGGGCAAGGCGTATGGCGACAAGCAGGTCATCAAGAACTTCACCGCAAGCATCACGCGCGGCCAGCGGATCGCGCTCATGGGCCGCAACGGTGCAGGCAAGACCACGCTGCTGAACGCATTGCTGGCGAGTTCTCCGACGACGCCGGACGCGGAACTGCGCAAGACCAGCGGCTACGATGGACCCTTCGTCGACTCGGGCAAAGTCCTCTGGGGACACGAAGCTTCCATTGGCTACTTCGCGCAAGACCATCGCAGCCTGATCGAGGGCGGCATGACCGCAATCGAATGGCTGCATCAATGGGACGGCGCGGCGGTCACCGAAGAACTGCGCGGCATCCTAGGCCAGATGCTGTTCGCCCGCGAGGAGGCTACGAAGTCGACCAGCGTCCTCTCCGGTGGCGAGGCTGCGCGCCTGCTCTTCTGCAAGCTTATGCTGCAAAAGCCAAACGTGCTGGTGCTCGACGAACCCACCAACCACCTGGACCTAGAAGCAATCAACGCCCTGAACATTGCCTTACAGCGCTATCACGGAACGGTTTTCCTGGTTACGCATGATCATGATTTGATCGATGAGGTCGCCACCCGCATCTGGCACTTCGAGAGCGACCACAAGATTACCGATTTCAAGGGTACTTACGAGGATTACCAGGCGGCAGTGATAGCGGTTTAAGGTAGCTCATGTGGCGCGGGCGCTCTCGCCACACAAACAATCGCACTGCACCATTTTCGCTGCATGTAAATCAACCAGATTCTCCACAGCGTTTCACAGCATTTACAGTTGCGTTTCCTACCTCAATTTGCGGATAATATCGGCGAGCGTTGTTTGCAGGGCAGTTCCGTATTCCCGTGTACAGTCGAGCTGATTTACTTAGGATTCTCCACATCACACCGCGCCAGTTAATCAACTGGGAGCGCGTAGGCTTGGTACCGTCCGCCGAAGCTTACTCTTTTTCCGATCTGCTGGAAGTCAAGAAGGTTCGCGATCTCTGCGCCATGAGCGTGCGGCCCGCGATGATTCGCCAGTCGCTGGATGCTATGCGCAAGCAGGCTTCCGGAGTCGAGAAACCGCTGCTCGAAGCCGGCGCTTGGTCGACAGCGAAGCATCGCGTGGCGTTTCGCCACGACGGCAAACTGCTGGAGCCGATCGCGGGCCAGTTTCTGATGGATTTTTCCGAGCGCGAGAAAGTCCTGACCAGCACGCCGGTGCCTAAGTCTGAGCCCACTCCACGCGAGAACGAAGTTGCGTTATGGTTTGCGCGCGGCATCGCGCTGGAAGAGGATCCCAACACTCAGCCGGATGCGATTTCTGCCTACCATCAGGTACTCGCCATCGAGCCTGCGCACGCGGCCGCGCACATTAATCTGGGAACGCTCTACTATAACCGCCAAGATTTTGCATTGGCCGAAAACCATTACCGCCAGGCCATTGAAGCCGACCCGCGTTATTCGCTCGCTTACTTCGATCTCGGCAATGTGCTCGACGAGACGGGCCGAGTGCAGGAAGCGATTCGCACCTACAAAACTGCCTTGCAACTCGCTCCCACTTACGCCGACGCGCACTACAATCTGGCGCTGGCCTACGAGAAGGTCCGCGAACCACGCAAGGCGCTGAAGCATTGGCAGGCTTACGTCAAACTCGACACCGCCGGCCCGTGGGCAGTCCATGCCCGCAGCCAGATCAAGCGCATCCTGCAGGCCGACACGCTGAAGCTGGTTCATTCCCGTCCTCGTTAGGCCTGAGTTCAGGCAGCTTAATCTAACGACTCTTACCACGGTCTTTGCCTTCCCGCATCCAACGCGCCCATAGCGGTCTGCGGCGGTGCTAAAATTACCGGTTTGCCATCTTGACCGTTTGAAGGTGTTCCGATGCCCGAGACTACGCTGCAGGCCGCTCCTCCCACTCCGCTCACGACTCTCACCGATGACGAGATTCTTTTCCGCGACAACATCCGCCAATTCGCCGACGAGAAAATCCGTCCCCTGGTGAAAGAGATGGACGAGAAGGGCGTCTTCGAAAAAAACCTCATCCACGATTTTTTCCAGCTGGGCCTGATGGGCATTGAGATTCCCGAGCAGTACGGCGGAGGCGGCGCCAAGTTCTTCGAAGCGATTCTGGCCGTGGAGGAACTTTCACGAGTCGACGCTTCCTCCGGCGTCATCGTTGACGTGCAAAACACGCTGGTCAACAATGCCCTGCTGCGCTGGGGCAGCGAAGAGCAGAAGAAACGCTATTTGCCCCAGATGGCCGCTGAGACGGTGGGGGCCTATGCCCTCAGCGAAGCTGGTTCCGGTTCGGACGCTTTTGCCCTGCAAACCCGGGCTCAACTCAAAGGCAGCGAGTACGTGCTGCATGGCCGCAAGCTGTGGATCACCAACGCCAAAGAGGCGGGATTGTTCGTCCTCTTCGCTACCCTCGACCCCAGCGCCGGTTACAAAGGCATCACGGCTTTTCTGGTCGAGAAGACTTTCCCTGGATTCACCGTCGGCAAGAAGGAAGACAAGTTGGGCATCCGGGCATCGTCCACCTGCGAATTGATTCTGGAAGACTGCCGCGTGCCCAAGGAGAACGTTCTGGGCGAGCCCGGCAAGGGCTACAAGATCGCCATCGAGACCTTGAACGAAGGCCGCATCGGCATTGGCGCGCAGATGATCGGCCTGGCCCGCGGCGCCTGGGAATTTTCCTGCAAGTACGCCGTGGAGCGCAAGCAATTCGGCAAGGCCATCTCCGAATTCCAGGGCATTCAGTTCCAGATCGCGCAGATGGCCACCGAGATTGAGGCCGCGCGCCTCATGGTTTACAACTGCGCGCGCATGAAGGATGCGGGAGTGAACTTCGTCAAAGAAGCCGCCATGACCAAGCTGTTCGCGTCGCAGGTCGCCGAACGCGTGACCTCATTGGCCATCGAAATCTACGGCGGCTACGGATTCACCAAGGACTATCCCGTCGAGAAGTACTGGCGCGACGCCAAGATCGGCAAGATTTACGAAGGAACGTCCAACATGCAACTGGCGACCATCGCCAAGCTGGTCCTGGGGAAATAGAGTTGGACGTTGCAGTAGTCTCGCCTTACCGAAGGCGTCATCCCGAACAGGGCGCACTCAAGCCAGGTGAGGGATCTCACGGGTCGCCCTAACGTTCCCGATGGCCCGCGCCAGATCCTTCGCTTCGCCTAAAAATCGGCGCGCTCAGCATGACTCCAGTGCGGGAGTGCGCCGCCTACGGCGCGAAATGGACTTCGATGATCTCCCGGGATTCGCCGCCGGAAGCAAATTTCCATTTGGCGACGGCATCTTCCGCGGCTTTGAGCAGGATCGGGCTGCCGCCCTTGGGTTCCACGGCCTTCACGTCCCCGTCCGCGGCCACGACCGCTACAACCTTAACGGTGCCCACGAGATTCATCTTTCTTGCCAGGTCGGGGTAAGTCGGAGCCATTCTTCGAAGGACCTTACGCCCGCCTTCAGTGGAAGTTTGTTGACCCTCGGCCGTTCCCGCTGGTCCAAAGCAGTAGGAGCAGAGAAGAAACAGTACTAGTACGTACCGCGTCTGCATGATGGCGATCCTGAGAAAGAGGAGTTTGTGTTTCTAAAACTTCCAATGGAGTCATGTTAGAAGTTTAAGGCTGTCTCAGAAAAGTAACCGGAGTAACCAGAGTCACTGTCAAGAAGGTTGACGGTAGAAAGTCTGCACACCGGGCTTCCTACATTCCTGCCCAGCGTCATGCTCCGGCAAGCCTTGCTGCTGAAGGCTGGTCGCGGCAGATCGCCCTCCTTGACCAACGTTGCTGGCTCTCAATGTGCACGGAGTTGCACATCTCCGTCCCTTTTGCACTCCGCAGGAGCACGATAAACACTATTATTTTCAATTGTTTAACGGAGGCCCGTAGTTGGTTCGTGGGATGCAATTCCCTAAGGTGCCTGCGATTTTGGGCCCAGGACTGGGGTGCCGTTTGGTGACACTATTCGAAAACCACGCCTTATCGATCGGATCTGCGACAGACACTTCCGCTGCTCCCGCCAAGAAGCGAACTTTGTTGCCGCTATTGACCGTTCTATTTGTAGTCTCCTACGGCCTCATGACCATGCTGATTGTGGAGCAGGGCCAAACTATCGAGTCGCAGCGCTCGCTGCTTCGCGAACTGTTCCGCGACAGCACAGAACTCTCTGCGGCAAAAATGAAGGCACAAGAGGAACTTCGAAATCCGCCGTCGGCCAACGCGCAGCCTCCAGTAGCCGAGATCCCGTCATCCCAGAACCGCGCGACTAAGAACCCGTCAACCCAGGCTCCAACTCGTCAGGCCCCGTCTTCCCAGGCAGGACCGCAACATCGTGCCGAGAATTCGACCGCGACCACGAAACCGCAGTTCCGGATGCCATCAAAGCCAGCGGCAGATCTGATCGACGATGTCCGGACACTGATTACGATCTAGTCAGAGGATGTGTAAGACCCTGAACATTGCAGCACTTTCGTTCTGTGAGTGACCAGTAAGTAGAAAGTTGCAGGATGACAATGAAGGTTCTGACCCTAGCCTTGTTGTTGAGTCTGCCGGGTGCTCCCTGGTCGCCGCAAAGACCCTTGCGGCAGCCTTCGAGCCAAATCACTAAACACGTAAAGGGCGGACGCTGGTACTTTGCCGCCTCCGGCCATGCCGTCTACTGTTATGGCCCGGTGATGACCGTTCCCCGCGCCAACGGTGATCTGCAAAGAGTCGCCACCCTCTGCCGCGACGGCAGCGCGGTGGTCCCGCTCAAAGACTAAAGCAACCCGATCGCTGCACAGGTGCCTGCGTCTTCCTCGGCCCTCCGCGCATCCAATCTCCGTTTGCCAAAAGTAATCACGCGTCCAGGCGATGCCTTATATCGGAGATCAAAATGTCCATTCGACCCGTCAAACGGCTCATCAGGTCCAAGCCAACGTTGGAAGGCGCCGGCGTGCATCTCCGGCGTGCCTTTGGTTTCGGCAACACCCATGACTTCGATCCGTTCCTTCTGCTCGACGATTTCCGCAACGACGTTCCCGAGGACTACCTGGCCGGATTTCCGTGGCACCCGCACCGCGGCATCGAAACCATCACCTATGTGCTTGCCGGAACGGTCGAACACGGCGACAGCATGGGCAATCACGGCGCGATCGCCGCTGGCGACGTCCAATGGATGACGGCGGGCAGCGGCATTATTCATCAGGAAATGCCCAAGGGCGATGCGACCGGCCGCATGCACGGCTTCCAGCTCTGGGCGAACCTTCCTTCGTCCCTGAAAATGACTGCGCCGCGTTATCAGGAAGTGAAGACTGGCGAAATCCCACAGGTCACCGATGATGACGGGACTCACGTTCGCATCGTCTGCGGAACTTTCTGGGGTAAAGCTGGCCCAGTTGAGGGAGTTGCCGCCGACCCAATCTATCTCGACGTGTCTGTGCCTCCGGGAAAAAGAAGGACCCTTCCGGTGGAGACCACACGCCATGCCTTTGCCTATGTTTTCGCGGGAGACGGAAAGTTCTGCAACGCCTCCGGGCCCCTGGCGGTACCCACGGAAAGCGTCGGGTGGGCAGACACCAAGCCTCCCGCCGACGCCGAGAATCGCTCGCTCGTCGTCTTCGATCGCGGCGATGAAGTCGAGGTACAGGCGGGCGAGGATGGAATCCGTTTCCTCCTGGTCTCTGGCAAGCCGCTGGAAGAGCCGGTTGCGTGGTATGGTCCCATCGTCATGAACACGCAGGAGCAACTGCAGCAGGCGTTTCAGGAACTCCAGCAGGGGACGTTCTTGAGGAAATAGCGAGTGTACGGGACCACGGAGAATTAGGATTTTCCTTGGTCAACCTTCGCGCCCTTCTTGGTTATTGATCTTCGTTCTTGAAATCCCATGCCCGAACTTCCCGAAGTCGAAACCATCGCGCGCGGCCTGGCCAAACGAGTCACGGGAAACGTAATTGAATCCGTCTGGCTCGGCCAGAAGAAGGAACCGCTGAAGTCTCCCGCGACTGAGATTGCGGCGACTCTCGAACACAGCCGCATCGCGGCAGTTCGCCGCCTGGGCAAGCACATCGTCTTCGATCTTGATTGTGTGGCGCGGGCGCCCTCGCCCGCGAAAAGCCAGGAACCAAATCCGAAGCGAAGGGTAGCCGCTGCACGACGGGCTGCATCAACCACGCCCGCGGCGGCGGGCGCCGGCGCCCGCCCCCCACACTCCAAAGCTCAGTGGATTGTTCACCTCGGCATGACCGGCCGCCTCCAAGTGTGTGAGCCGGAGTCCGAAATATTGAAACACACACATGCCATCCTCAAATTGTCGTCAGGCAAGGAGCTGCGTTTCGTCGATCCCCGCCGCTTCGGCCGCCTGAGCGTCGCGAAGGCAGGAGACTTCGACGCCACCGGCATCGAACCGTTGGAAGTCGATCTCGACCGCTTCCTTACGCTGTTCCGCGGCCGCAAGACTCCCATCAAAAGCGCGCTCCTCAACCAAAAACTCCTGCGCGGTGTCGGCAACATTTACGCCGATGAATCGTTGTTCCGCTCCGGCATCCGCCCCCGCCGCTGCGCCGCGACCATTTCGCGCGACCAACTGGGCAGGCTCCTAATCGCGGTGCAAGAGGTCTTGAAAGAGGCGATCGCACTCGGCGGTTCTTCCATTTCCGATTATGTGAACTCCGCGGGCGAAGAAGGCTTTTTCCAACTCCAGCACCGCGTCTATGGCCGCGAAGCGGAGGCCTGCCTGGTATGCAAGACACCCATCAAGCGAATCGTGATAGCCGGCCGCAGCAGCCACTATTGCCCGAAGTGCCAGAGATAGGCGAGGCGACATTTGATGATTGTTGATTTCTGATTGATGATTGAAATTCCGACGGGAAACTTGTCTGAGTAACTCAGTTTTCAATCAAGAATCTTCAAACATCAATCAACAATGATTTTCTGCTACCCTTCTGCCCATGCCTGACTTTTCCATCGGAGTCGATCTCGGCGGCACCAATCTGCGCATCGCGGCCATCAGCACGGAAGGACAACTTCTGGAAAAAATCACTCTTGGCGTCAAGGTCGCCCTTGGCCGCGATCATGTGATCGGCGAAATGTGCGACGCGATTCACCGCTTGACCGATCAGTATCGCGGCAGCGGCAGATTTGTCGGCGCCGGCATCGGCGTCCCCGGCATCATCGACATGGAAACCGGAATGATGCGCAAGTCCGCCAATCTTCCCGGGTGGTCCGACTATCCGGTGCGTGATGAAATCGAGCGCCGCCTGGGCGCTCGCGTCTTCCTCGAGAACGATGCCAATGTCGCCGCTCTCGGCGAAAAATGGCTGGGCGCTGCCCGCGACGTCGACAATATGGCGATGGTCACGCTGGGCACCGGCATCGGCGGAGCGATCATTCTGAACGGCAAAATTTTCTACGGCATGAATGGCATGGCCGGCGAGTTCGGACACGTCACCGTCGAGCCCAACGGCGTCCCCTGCGGCTGCGGCAACCACGGTTGCGCCGAGCGCTATGCCTCCGCCACCGCGGTCGTGCGCATGGCGCGCGAGGCCATCGACTCCGGCCGAGCCCCCGCGCTCGCCAAGGCCGCCAGTTCCGACGCCGAGTTCAGCGCCAGGTCGATCTACAACCTTGCCGTTCAGGGAAACAGGACGCCCAGCACATCTTCCACCGCTTCGGTGTGGCTCTGGGGATGTTGCTGGCCGATCTAGTGAACGTCCTCAATCTCGACATGTTCGTGATTGGCGGCGGAGTGGTCAGCGCATGGGACGCCTTCGCACCGCCGATGTTCGCAGAATTGCGCGACCGCTCACTGGTCTACGCCGCCACTGCACCCGACGATCCTCTCGGCAAAAAAGAAGGTGCGTCGGCGCAAATCGCCGCGTATACGCGCAAGAAGACGATCATTACCCGCGCCCTGCTGGGAAGCGACGCCGGCCTCTATGGCGCCGCCAGGATCCCGGCATCCTAACTCGAACATCATGTAGCTCCACGCATTCGGCCGGGGACGGCTCGCTTCGCGCGCGCGGGGGGACGAATGTGTCCGCCGTCACCTGATCGACAGCGAAACGAAACGGTTCGACGTGATTATCCTTGCGGATGAATGTAGTGAATGAGTCAGGAAAGTCCCTGCGGCCACAATGGCCGAGGCGGGAATCGTAAGAATCCACGCCCACACGATTCTTCCGGCAACGCCCCAGCGCACGGCCGACAAACGATGCACCGCGCCAACACCGACAATGGCTCCGGTGATGGTGTGAGTGGTGCTGACGGGGATGCCAGCCAGAGCAGTGCCGAACAGGGTAATGGCACCCGCGCTTTCGGCGCAGAAACCTCCAAGGGGTTTGAGCTTGGTAATCTTCTGCCCCATCGTGTGGACGATCCGCCAGCCTCCGAAATACGTGCCCGCAGCAATTGCGGCATGCGCTGCCAGGATGATGGGCCAGCGAAAGCGTCCCCAGTTCGTAAGCATGTCGGATTTGCTCATAAACCCAGCAGTGTAGAGCGCACCCGCGACAATGCCCATCGTCTTCTGTGCGTCGTTGCCGCCGTGTCCCAGGCTATAGGCCGCGGCCGAGAGAAGTTGCAGCTTGCGAAACCATTTGTCCACGATCTGCGGCGGCTTGTTCTGAAGAATCCAGTGGGCGGCAACCATAAAGGTCAGGCCGAGCACCATGCCCATGACCGGCGCAACCACAATGAAGATAAGGGTCTTGTACCAGCCTTCTGGAATGATCACGGAGAACATCGTCGCGGTGCCTCTGTGAATTGCGGCGTGCATCATGGCAGCGCCGGCGTAGCCACCAATCAGAGCGTGGGACGAAGAGGTTGGCAGTCCCCACCACCAGGTAAGGAGATCCCAGACGATGGCGCCGAACAGGGCGGCCATAACGACGTATTGATCCACGTCTTCAAGCCGGATCATGCCCTTGCCGATAGTTTTGGCCACCGCCGTGCCCAGGAAGAAGGCGGCAAGAAAGTTGAAGACAGCGGCCCACAGCACGGCCAGTTTTGGCGAAAGCACGCGGGTAGAAACCACGGTCGCAATGCTGTTGGCGGAGTCGTGAAAGCCGTTCAGAAAATCGAAGACTAGGGCGACAAGGATCGTGATCAGGACCAGCAGCACATCTCTGTTCAACGGGAAGGTCTCCGGTTTGGGCTCGCGAAGTCTTTATTTGCTGAAATCAGGCTAGGTGCTCTTCACGACAATGGCTTCGAGCACGTTGGCTGCGTCCTCTGCTTTATCGGTGGCGTATTCCAGCACTTCGTACAGCTCCTTCAATTTGATGAGCTGAATGGGATCTTTTTCGTGTTCGAAGAGATCGGCAATGGCGCGGCGGCTGACATGATCGGCCATGTCCTCGAGCCGGTTGACTTCTTCGCAATGCTCCATGACGTGGCCGTTTTTTTCGAGCAGGGAGACGCCCTTCGCCAGTTCCTCGCATTGCAAAACGATCAGTCCAGCCAACTCGGCGGAGACGGGCGGAGGCGTGGTGATTTTGTACATCACCAGACGCAAAGCCGCGGAGTTCACGAAGTCGAGCACGTCGTCCAGCGAGGAGGCCAGGCGGTGGATGTCCTCGCGATCGAAGGGAGTGATGAAGGTCTGATTGAGTTTTGTAATGATTGCGTGAGTGGCCTTATCACCTTTGTGCTCAATGGCCTGCACCTGGCTTACCCGCATGGCAAGATCGCGTGGGTCGGCCAGGATGGAACGTAGCAGCTTGGCTCCATCGGTGAGGTTGCCGGAGAGTTCAGCGAAAAGATCAAAGAACTTAGTGTCGCGGGGAATTAGACGCATTGGGACGGTTCACTCTCGGCTCATGGCAGGGCCACACGCTAAGTAAACACCAAGAGCAGAGTACTATCTCACGCACAGCGTGGAGTAGGCAAATCGCGAAGCGGTTTAGCGGGACGAGGTTCTGCGGTCGATGAAAGCGGGAGAGCGGCGGGGCGTCCTGAAGTGGACAAAGAGGAACAGGACAAAAACTGCGGCCGATCCCAGCGCGACGGGCTGCAGAAAGCCGAGGAAAAGTTGACTGAAGGGCATTCCAGCATTATGAGCGCGAGGGTTGGAGGAGGCGACGTTACTACCCGGGTAGACCTTAGGTGTAGGCAGGATAGGTGGGGAGGAAAGACGCGTGCTCGCAACGCGGCCGCCCTCCCGGGTTGTTAATCAGGCCGGCAGTCGTTCGCTGCCAGAAGGCTCGTTCTACTGCTTCCCGGTTTCAAAATCGCAAAATCGGCTGACCCAAAGCGGGCGGAATACGGTCAAACGCTTGAATTGTCATGGCACTTGCCCGACTGTTCTTTCCCGCAGACCTCCGATTTCACGGTTCACTGAGCTTGCTGTCTTTCTTGATGTCTGGGTGGGGAACAAGTGTCTTCTTGAGCACGCTATTAATCTTGCTCAGTTCCCAGAAGACCAAAACGAGGAGAATCGCGATCACGAACAGCAAGAATTGAACATTCATTGTCACGCTCTTTGGCTACAAAGGAATTGTTAGTGTCCACGCATTCTACTACGCGTCTTGCGCTAGATCGCCCAAATTCTGAGAATATAACGCCAGCGATATACTACTCCGCTTTCAAAGAGCGCCGTTTGGCTCCATGAATTCGCGGCCAGGTTCTTGCGATGTTCTTTTGCTCGGCCAGGTCTGCCAGCGCTGCTTTTCTTGTCCTCGACCCAACCTGATCTTCCCGGAACTTTGATTCGGCCATCTTCGTATACACCTCCAGGGGAGGTGGGTATGAAGCGTCTTGGTCTCTGGCTTATTTTGCTAGTTCCCGGCTTCCTCAACGCTCAGCATGCTCTCGAGACTTCAGCACAGCACGAGTTTATTTCTGGAGGCACGATTCGCTTGCACCTGGAAGCGGGGGGCTACACCGTTACTCCTGCAGATTCTGACCACATCGTTGTGACCTGCCGCGCTCATACGGAGGGACAACTCAAGCGCCTCAGGGTGGAGATTACGCCCACCGCCGCAAGCGCCGACGTTTACGTCTCCAATACTCCGCACAACGATTTCCACGCTACCATCGAAGTTCCTCGCCATTCCAATCTTTGGGCCAGATTATCGGCTGGAGAACTTGTGATTGAAAGTGTGGAAGGTGATAAGAATGTCGAACTTCGAGCTGGACGCCTTCAGATCGACATTCCTCACCCCGAGATGTATGGTCACCGCGACGCCTCGGTCATGACCGGCAGCATCGAGTCCCCGGTCTTCAACGTCTCCAAAGGCGGTCTTTTCCGCTCCTTCGAGCAGCAAGGTCCCGGGAAATACCGCTTGCACGCGCATGTAATGACAGGAGAGATCGATCTGCGCGGGAGCCAATAGGCCGCGGCTCGGGTTGGTTTTGCCGGCCCCCCCGCCCCCCGCACGCGTCGCGAAGACCTCTGAGGGTTGCAAAACGGTTATCGCGCCTCCAAAGGAAAAAGCCGCCAAACATCGGGCGGCTTAACCTCGTGATCTACATACTTTGCTACCATCCGTGCGGCTCGGAAGGCTTCTGCAGCGGGCCGCCCCTCAACAATCTCTATTTTTGAATGAAAGCCATCCCGTGCGGACTCACCATTCCGGTCACGATGTCCGTCAAAACGCCGGTTTCTGGATCCAGAGCCGCTACCGAACTAGGAGTCGCGCAGTAGGCGGCGCTGGGCGAGAAAATATTGCGCGAGATCGCATAGACGGTTTCCCCGTCACGATCCGAAACCAGGATCACGCCATGGCTGGCAGTGGGAAAAATCGTGTCGTCGATCTGCACCGGAGACCCATTCTGCGTAATTGCCAGATGGTACACGCTCTGGTCTGCATAACCAGGCCGGTGCACGATGATCAGTTCAGCGTCCGCCTGACTGTCCAGAACCAGGTCTCCGAATGCATTGAAGATCATCGAGTCCGGATCCTGCAGGTTAAGAGCTACATACGTATCGCTGGGGATATCGATCGCCCTCGCGGTCCCGCTCAGCACCGGGGTCACAACCACTCTCTTACCCCTGAGTTCAGCCTTCACGATAGCAGCCGCGGCGTTTGGATTATTTGCCGGATTGGAGGCGCTAAGAAATGCTTCGTCATCACGAAATGCGATGTCGTCATAGCCACCGCCGTGCGGAGTGGGCCCGAACGCGTACATCTTCTGGGTGTGATTCTTCGGATCAATAATCACGAGATTTGGATTTCCGTCCTCGTTCTGCATCGCCCATAACCGGTCGGTCTTGGGATTCACACGAAGTCCATCATTGTGGCCAGGTACTGTGTAGGTCGTGACCATCTCGCCCTCTAGCGTGTACTCGACAATCGTGCTGCTCTTGCCATCAGAGCCATCCGGCGCCGCGCCATCGCCATAGCCGACAAAGACGTGCCCATTCAGGACGGCGATCGAATCAGGCGCGAAGTCGACTCCGGGGATACTGGTAGTAAAGACAGAAACCGTGTAAGGAGCCACTGCTACAACTTGCCCAGACGCAACAAAGCCGGTCAGAACAGTGACACCAACGACAACCAATCGCAAAATCCTCGGGGATTTCATGGAGTTTCTCCTTAAAGGCGCCGGAGTCCGACGCATCTTTCGGAGGCTACCCTTCCACAGACACGGGCAGGTTACGCGCTGGTTAAATTCGTGTGAAAGCGTTTTCAGGATGTTTGGGGATGTATTGCGGCATCCATCAGTTTTTCTGACGGTCGAACAGGCGCGCTAACTATGCGCTTATCAATGTAAATTCGCGGTTACTCTCACCGGCCATTAAAAAGCCTACATTGAGACTGTGGGGCTTTAGCTCTGCTTTTTCGCTACCTTCTTCTCGCCCTATCTATGTCGAGAAAAAAACCTGCGAGTGCGCCGTGTAGCCCGCTCGAATTGCAGGCATTCCTTGGACAATCGGGGCTGGTCTAGCGGAAATAGGTTTCACTTTAGAGAGTCTTACGAGCAGTTCCTCAATCTTGCGCTGTTCGTGCGGCTGGGGCAGGCTGGTCTGCGTCATAGCTTGATTTTCGCACAGCGTTGGGCATAGGAGAAGCCCCTCTTTCCAAATGTTCCAAATGCACCGTCTACGAGGCACCCTATGCGGGAACCCTGAAACAGTCTGCGAATCCTCTTCGTCGATAACGACTTGGGACTCCCGTTTGTGTGGCTATCCCCGCTATCCCCACGGCGGTTTGACCCTCCGCTCGCAAGCCCTTAAACTGAATGCAGTTTCCGCCAATTCTGAGTGGCCATCCTGCGGGAGGAATTCCTGAGCCATTTCCTGGGTTGTGGGCTTCGAGGTTGGATTGTGTTGCCCTTGTTAGGGTTGCTGGCGCCCTTGTGTGCCGCGGACAACAATCGAATCACGCTGGACACGAACGAGACGCTGTTCGCCGTGCTGACGGCGATGAATACCTGCGGCTACAACGACGACCTGAGCATCTCCGACGCGCAGCGGCTCAATATCCGCGCCGAGGTGGAGAAGAACCTCAAGTACTCGGAGGAGGCGCAGGCCGCCATGGGTGCGATGTGCGACTGGTACTTGGCACACCGCGGGAAAGATCCGGCGCACACCCTGTCGCAGTACGTTTCCCTGGCGCTGTATCTGCAAGGGCCGCCGCATTTTCTGCCGCGCGTGAAGGAAGACGAGATGCCGCCGGATGCGGTTCCGCTGGCGCCGTTCGGAGCTTTGCTTGAGCAATTCTATGACAAGGCTCAGTTGCATACGATCTGGGAGCGGCACCGCGCTAACTATGCTGCATTAATGGAGCGCTATCACCTACCACTGTCCAAGATGGTGTTCGACACCGATGTCTACCTGCGACTGCAGTCCGGGGGATATCTGGGACGCTCATTCACCATTTTCCTGGATTTCATGGGCGATCCGAACGAGGCCAATGCTCGCAATTATGGCGCCGACTATTACGTGGTGTTGTTCCCATCTCCGGATCCGAATTCGGTCGATCCGCTGAAAATGCCGCAGATTCGGCACACCTACTTGCACTACCTGCTGGATCCCATGGCGGCGAAACACTTCAGTTCCATCAAGCGGCTCGATCCCCTGCTGCAGTCGGTGAAGCGGGCGCCGCTAGAAGACAGCTTCAAGAACGATATTTCGCTGCTGGTAACCGAATGCCTGGTGCGGGCGATCGAGATTCGTACCACCGCAACGAAACAAACGGCGGAGGCGATGCGCCTGCAAGCCGTGGATGACGCGGTCAAACAGGGGTACATCCTGACCCGCTACTTCTATACTTCCTTGCTGACGTTCGAAAAAGATCCGGCGGGACTGCGCAGTTCGTACTCCGACATGCTGAACAATATCGACGTGAAGGCCCAGCAGAAGGCTGCGAGCGAAGTGCAGTTCGCCCGGGTTTCGGCGCCGGAGTTGGTGCAGCTCTCGCGGATGGAGGATCGGCGGATATTGGCGACCGCTGAAAAACGGTTGGCGGCGAACGATCCCAAGGGCGCGCAGGAACTGGCGCAGCAGGCGCTGGACCGCAAGATTGGAGATCAGGGACGAGCGCTCTTCATCCTGGCGCAGGTGGCTGTCGCTAATAAGAATCGGGAAGGGGCTCAGGAAAATTTCCAGAAGGCGATCCAAGCAACCAAAGATCCAACGGTTGTCGCGTGGTCGCACGTTTACTTGGGCAGGATTCTGGATCTGAACGACGACCGCGAAGCGGCGATGAACGAGTACCGTGCGGCCCTAACGGCGGGGGCAGAAGTGCCAGAGGTAAAAGCGGCTGCGGAGCGCGGACTGCAACAAGCATACGAACCTCCGGCGAAGCCTCAATAGAGCTATCCACTGTGAGCGATCAGCTTTCAGCGAAACCCGTCGATCCTTCGACTTACTGCGATAAAATGCACGGTCGAGAGATTCGACAGCGGATTGGAAATCAAGATGTCTGAAGTCGAGGAGAAAGCATGAAGCGAGCAGCGATGGTAGTCGCAATGCTGGGGATGTGTGCCTGGAGTTTCGGCCAGGGTAACGACAAACCAGCGGCACAGAATTCACCGCCGGGACAGGCCGCGCAGCCCGCGGGTCAAGCGGCGCCAGCGGGAAAGCGTCCACCGGCAGCCAAGACCCAGCCGGAATTCGAGGCCTACAAGGCTGCCATAGCGCAGACCGATCCTGCGGCGCTGGAGAAATCTGCCGACGACTTCGCCGCAAAGTTTCCCGACAGCGAGTTGCGCGCCATGATCTACACCGCGGCCATGCAACGGTATCAGAACAATGTCGACAAAATGATGGACATGGGCAGGAAGGTCTTGTCCATTGACGCAGATGATCCTGCGGCCCTGGTAGGGGTCGCGCAAGCGTTGGCCGAACGAACGCGTGACACGGATCTGGATAAGGATCAGCGTCTCGCCGAAGCCAGGAAGAACGCCGAGCGCGCCCTGGTGACCATTGATACGGACGTTCCGACCTCCGGCTATCCTCCGGAACAGTTACAGGCGTTCAAGAATTTCATACGGTCCGAAGCCTATGTGATCTTGGGCACGCTTTCGTTTAAGGCCAGTAATTGGCCCGACGCTGAGCTGAATCTGCGAAAGTCGATTGAAGTCTTGCCGCAACAACCGGATCCGGTTGCAGTCTTCAGACTGGCCGTTGCCCTCGACATGCAGAACAAGATTCCGGAGGCCATGAAATATGCGGATCAGGCAGTGGATCTCACTAAGGATCGGCCCGACTCCGGCGTAGGCAAGGCGGCGCGCGATGAAAAGGATCGCCTGACCAAACTCAGCGGCGGAACCGCCCCCGGACAGACGGCGACGCCTCCGAAAAAATAGGCTACCGGCGCCGGTCTGTTTTTGACGGCTACGCCCTTTGTATGAAGGAACGGGAAATCACGGCGCTGGAGGAAGGACTGGGCTACCATTTCCGGCGGCGGGCCGTTATTGAGCAGGCGGTGACGCACAGCTCGCAGGCGCGGGAACAGGAAGCGCAACAGACCGGCGAGAGCAAGTACACCGTCAGCGATAACGAGCAGTTGGAATTTTTGGGCGATGCGGTGCTGGCCCTGGTGACGAGCGAAGAGCTTTTCCAGCGCTTTCCACATTTTCGGGAAGGTGAGCTTTCTAAGCTCCGGGCGCATCTAGTAAGTGAGCGGCATTTGATCCGGGTGGCGCAGCAACTGGAATTGGGCCACTACTTGCGCTTGGGGCGTGGCGAAGAAAAGAGCGGAGGCCGGAGCAAGACTGCCCTGCTGGTGGACGCCCTCGAAGCAATTCTGGCGGCGATTTATCTGGACGGCGGGTTGGAGGTCGCGCGCAACTTTGTTTTGCGCAATGTGATTGCGCCAGAACTGGAGCGTATGGAGCGCGGCGGCGGCTCGTTGCCGCTGACGGATTTCAAATCCGCATTGCAGGAAGCGGTACAGAGTCTGGGCCTGCCACAACCTGCGTATGTTCTGGTGGAGGAGGCGGGTCCGGAGCACAGCAAGACGTTTACGGTGGAGGCCCGTCTACATACCAAGAACAGCAAGAGCGCGGAGTTTGTGGGACGCGCTCAGGGCTCTACCAAGAAGACAGCCGAGCAGGATGCTGCGCGCCAACTCCTGACATTCCTGGCCTCCCGCTCGAAGACTGGGGACGCGAAGGCGCCGGCGCGAGCCCCACTCTCGACGGATAAGTAGATTGCAATGAATTTGTCGAACCAGCCCGTGGTTTCGCCAGAGCAACCTTTCGTTGCCTCCAACGGCCCTATTGCTTCGCCGGATGTTCCGGTGGCCTCTCCAAACGCTGCTGTGGCGGCCCCGTCTCATCCCCGCGTCGTAACTACCCTTGGCACCGACGTGATCAGCTCTCTGCAATCACTCATGGGCACGGTGGTGATCGCCATCTTCGTGATCACTTTTATTGTGCAGGCTTTCCAAATTCCGTCGGAGTCCATGCAGAATACGTTGTTAGTCGGCGACTACCTCTTGGTGAACAAGCTCTGTTACGGAGGGCAAGGGCTGGGCGATCACTTGATGCCGTATCAGAAGATCGCGCGCGGGGACATCATCGTGTTTCACTATCCCGTCGATCCGCAACAGCACTTTGTGAAGCGCGTGATCGGAGTACCGGGGGACCACCTGCGACTGGTGAACAAGAAAGTCTGGATCAACGGCAAGCCGCTGGACGAACCCTACGTGCGATTTCTGGAACCCCCGAATAACATGTTCCGCGACAATTTTCCCCGAACCGATATCCCCGCCTTTGGCCTGGAAGGCAAGTGGTGGCTGGAGATGCGGAAGCTGGTGGAAGACGGCCAGCTGATTGTTCCGGACGGGCATTATTTCGTGATGGGCGATAACCGCGACGACAGCCAGGACAGCCGCTATTGGGGATTCGTCCCGCGGGAAAATATTATCGGGAAGCCCCTGGTCATCTATTGGTCGGTGCGCGACTGGGATAAAAATCCGTCGGCGTCGGTTCAAGGCAGGCTCTATCACCTCGCGTACGCGATTACTCACATCTTTCAGATCACACGCTGGAACCGAACGCTGCGACTGGTACACTGAGTACTTCTACCCGGCGCATGAATCTCGCCGGCGCAAAAGTCAATTCAACTGCCAACATCGATGATGATCACGGAAAAAAAATCGGCGAAGAAAGAAGTAGTCGTAGAAGACAGCGTGGCGGAAGAGAAGCCCAAGGAGTCTACGGTCGAATTTCTCTCGTCGCTGGCCGCGGTGTTGGTCACCGGGTTATTCATCATCACATTTGTCGTGCAAGCCTTTGAGATTCCATCCAGTTCGATGGAGAACACGCTGCTGATCGGCGACCACGTTTTCGTGAACCGCATCCAGTTTGCCCCGAGAAGTTCCTGGGTCGGGCCGCTCCTTCCCTATCGCGATCCCCGATTTCGGGACATTGTGGTTTTTCTTTCGCCCGCCGAGCCAGGCCTCTACGTCGTGAAGAGAATTATCGGCCTGCCTGGGGACCGCATCCACCTTCGCAACGGCGTGGTCTATCGCAATGGCGTCGCCTTGGACGAACCTTATGTGGACCACGACCGCGATACGCTGGACCCTTACCGAAATAATTTTCCGGCCGTGCCGCCCACGGATGACCCCAACGTAAATTCAAACTGGATGGTGGATTTGCCGTCCTACATTCAGGGAGACGATATTGTCGTTCCCCCCAATCACTACTTTGCCATGGGCGACCATCGCGGTGTGAGCCTGGACAGCCGCTACTGGGGATTCATCCCCGGGGAAAACATCATTGGGCGTCCCATGTTCATTTATTGGTCGTTTGAAACGCCGGATGATCAATATCGCAAGACCGCCTGGGGGGATCGCATTTTGTTTCTGGGCAAGGTTGTCCTGCACTTCTTCGATGAAACACGATGGAAGCGTACGCTTCAGTTTGTCAGATGAAGCCCTCGGCGCTCCAGTAAGGTCGCTGTGAAGCTCTTTTCCTCCAAGCGGCGAATGGTTGTGGCGGCAGCATTGATCCTGCTCGCGCTTTTTCTTCTTCGCCCCGGCGCCTCCCGCCTAAAGTCCCGAATCATTTCCTCCATCAGTTCGGCGGTGGGCCGTCCCGTCGACATTGGCTCGGTTCACCTGCGACTGCTACCGCGGCCTGGATTCGATCTCAAAAACCTGGTGGTCTACGACGATCCGGAGTTCGGAGCCGAGCCCATGCTGCGGGCCGGCGAAGTGACGGCGGCTCTCCGTCTGACTTCCCTGGTGCGCGGGCGCTTGGAAATCGCAAGGCTGGACCTGACGGAACCTAGCCTGAATCTGGTACACGCCGCGGGCGGGCGCTGGAACCTCGAGGCCCTGCTCGAGCGCACCGCTCACATGCCACTGGCGCCCACGGGAAAATCAAAATCGGAACCGCGTCCCGGATTTCCTTACATTGAGGCCACGTCGGCTCGTATCAATTTCAAAAGCGGCCCAGAAAAAAAGCCCTATGCCCTGACCAATGCCGACTTTTCTTTATGGCAGGATTCCGAGAACAGCTGGGGCGTGCGTTTGAAGGCGCAGCCTTTCCGCACTGATCTGAACTTGAACGACATGGGTCTGCTGCAACTGAGCGGCACCTGGCAGCGTGCAGACGCAGTGCGCGACACGCCGCTGAATATCAGTCTGGCATGGAGCCGCGCGCAACTGGGTCAGGTCACGAAATTCTTCACCGGGAACGACCAAGGGTGGCGGGGGGAGATTCTGCTCGATGTGACGCTGACTGGAACTCCCACTGAGTTGCAGATTGCCAGCGATGCCTCGATGCAGGATTTTCGGCGCTACGACATTACGAGTGGCACAGCGTTGCGGTTGAGGGCTCACTGCGACTCAGAATACAGCTCGCTTAGTCACGAGTTTCACCAGGTTGTTTGCAACGCCCCGGTCGGCAGTGGATTCATTACGCTGAAGGGCACCATGGGCCTTCCGGGAAGCCACCACTATGGGCTTGTGCTGGCAGCCGAGAATGTGCCCGCCGGTATGGCGGCGAGATTGGCGCAGCGGGTAAAAAGCAATTTGCCGGACGATCTGGTCGCGGGCGGTGTCGTGCGCTGGAGCATCCGAATCGACCAGAAGGCTGGGTCCGTTGGCGGTCCTCAGTTCGAGGGGCGAGGAGAAATCGAAGGGTTCCGTCTGGCCTCGGCGGTGAATAAGGCCGATATCGGAGCAGAGAACGTTCCTTTTCTGTGGACGTCCGGCGATCCGTCGAAGAGCGGGGCGTCACGACGGCCGAAGACGAGTCACACCAGCACATCGACAGTACGCTTTTCGGATGGCCCGCACCTGGAATTCGGTCCCTTCCCGGTTGCAATTGGGCGAGTCGTACCTACAACAGCCCGGGGATGGATCAGCCGCAGTGGCTATAACATTTCGCTTGCGGGAGAGGTAGACATCGCGAAGGCTTTGCGCGCGGCGCGAACATTCGGTCTTCCGGCGTTGCAGTCGGCGGCCGAAGGGTCGGCGCAGATTGATTTGCAAATTGCCGGGTCGTGGGCAGCGCTCAGTAGTGGCGCTGCATCAGGCTTCTCGGCAGCGCAAGTGACCGGGATGACGAACTTGCACAATGTTCACATCGCGCTTAGTGGCGTAGGTGGTCAGGTGGAAATTGTATCTGCGGACATGCAACTTTCGCCCGACGAGGTCCATGTCAGCAAGTTGAACGCGCTAGCAGCCGACACATCATGGACAGGCTGGCTCGCCATGCCACGCGGTTGTGGAACTCCCGCCGCATGTCCGGTTCATTTCAAGCTGAACGCAAATCAAATTGCACTCGGCGCCATGAGAGAGTGGGTTAGTCCGAGCCCCGAGGATCGGCCATGGTATCGCGTCCTGCAGCCCAATGCGAAGGCAGGACCGTCGTTCCTGTCGAATGTGCACGCCTCCGGAGATGTTACCGCTAAAAAGTTGCGGGTCCAAAGCCTGGAGGCGACGGGTATTTCTGCGAAAGTAACTCTAGACGCCGGAAAATTGCGGATCTCAGACGTGACTGCAGATTTTATGGGAGGCCGGCATCGCGGCGAATGGCAGGCAGATTTCAGCGTGCAGTCCTCGGTTTGCAAAGGCAGCGGCAGCGTGACTGGAGCTGAACTGGCAGAGGTTGCCGACGCGATGAAAGACGGCTGGATTGCAGGCAGCGTGACTGCGAGCTACGACGTTAAAGGACCATGCCCGGCGGAGTTCTGGACCTCGGCCGAGGGCGCGTTGCAGTTTGACATGACGGATGCAACCTTGCCGCATGTCTCTCTCGCAGAGGATGCCGAGCCGTTAAGAGTCACGCGCTTTGTGGGCACGGCACGATTACACGCCGGCAAGATCGAGATGAAGGATGCCAAGCTGGATTCTCCGGATGGAAAGTTTCAGTTGAGCGGCACGGCAACTTTGGAGCGCGAACTCGATCTCAAACTGGCAAGAACTCCGAACGCCGCCGCCGTGGGCTATACGATCACCGGCACGCTCGAAGCGCCGCGCGTGAACCCGTCCTCCAGTTCGGAGACCCAGGCCCGTCTCAAACCCGAACCTCCGAAATAGAATCTACGGCAGGTATCCCGCGCCGCGCAGCACCTTCCCCGGCAGCGCCCCGGTCATCTTTCCCTGCTCAATCACGGGCACCCCATTGACTAGCACGTACTCCATCGCTTCGGAAAGCTGATTCGGATTATCGAACGTGGCTCGATCACGCACCGTCGCGGGATCGAAGATGACCACGTCGGCCCACATGCCGGCTTTAAGCACGCCACGATCCGTCAGCCGCATACGTTGCGCGGGCAGCGCGGAAAACTTGCGAATCGCGTCCTCCAGCGTCAGGACTTTTTCTTCACGCACATATTTGGCCAGGATTCGCGGAAACGTTCCATAAGCGCGCGGATGAGGATGCGCCTGTCCCAATAAACCCTCGGGCGAAGTGCCTTCCGAATCGTTGTCGATTGCAACCCACGGCTGTTGCAAGGCCAACGTCACATCGGGTTGCGACATGGCGAAGACAGCCACTCCGGTGGACGGATCCTGAATAAGAAAATCGAAAAGTGCATCCATGGGATCTTTGTTCCACAGCTTGGCGATCTCCGAGAGACGCTTACCCTGCGTCGGCAGCAAGTCCGGGTTCTCGACCGCACCGATCATGATGGCCTCAGGCCCGGGAATCTCCTGCCACTCGTTGTCCCAGTCCTTGGACGGAGTCAGCATGTCCTTGCGAATTCTTTCGCGGGTCGCGGGATCTTTCAGCCGCTCCACCAGCTTTGCGGTGCCGCCATCATGCGCCCAGGGAGGAATGAAGGCGGAGAAATCGTTGTACCACGCAGTGTAAGCGTAGGTGTCGGCCGTTAAATCCGATCCCGCGGCCCGTGCGGCGTTGATCTTGGCGACCACCTCCGGCATGCGTCCCCAGTTGTTCTTCCCCGCGACCTTGATGTGCCAGATCTCCACAGGAACATGAGCTTCGCGGCCGATGCGCAGAGTTTCGTCGATCGCCTCCAAAACCGAATCGCCCTCGTTGCGCAAGTGAGTCGCATAAATGCCGCCAGACTTGCCCGCCTCAGTAGCAAGCGCAATCAGTTCCTCCGTTTTCGCATAGGGCGCCGGCGGGTACTGCAGTGCAGTCGAAACCCCTACGGCGCCGTCTTTCATCGCCTCGCGCACCAGCGTCTTCATCTGCTCGAGTTGCCCGGATGTGGGCTGCTGGTTGTCGTCGCCGAGCACCATACGGCGGACTTGCGTCGCGCCCACATAACTGGCCAGGTTAATTCCCATCCCCTGCTTCTCCAGCCGCGCGAAATATTCCCGAAACGTGCGCCAGTCAGGAGTGATTTTGAAGTGCTCGTAACCCCTGCGGTCCGACTGGACAATTGCGCCGTTGAGCGGAGCGATCGAATTGCCTTCGCCCGTAATTTCAGAAGTGATCCCCTGATAAATCTTCGATGGCAGGCGCGGGTCGACCAAAATCGTGAGTTCCGATTGGCCGAGCATATCGATGAACCCCGGCGCTACGACCTTCCCAGCCGCGTCAATCGTGCGCTTGCGCGAGAGGGCGGCCAGGTTGCCAAGGGCTGCGATCTTTCCGTCGCGGATACCCAAGTCTCCGGAATACCAGGGCGAACCGGTGCCGTCGATGATGTGACCGTGGGTGATGACGACATCGAAAGCTGGCGTTTGAGACGGCAGAGGGACCGCTGCAAACAGCAGGAAGAAACCGAACAGTGCAAACCGCATCCTCGCGGCGATCAAGTTTGCCAAGTCTTCTCCTCTTATTTTTTCTGTACCGCAGCGCTAGTTGCGCGTGTTCTCCCGACCGTTGCGGCCGCCGTCCCCAGGGCGATCCAAATTCCCAAGGCCAGCCATTCGTAGACCGTGAAATGGCCGGGGACAAGCGGAACCACCTTCATCAGGGCCATCGCGATCCCGACAACCAACCCGAACCACACCACCGCGCGCTCGCCGGCCGAAAGATTCATCACTCCAGGCCGCACGCGCGCGAGGGCCAGGCATGCCGCACAAGTCGCCGACCATCCAATCGCGCAGGCAACCGATCCAACCTCGGTCACCGGAACCAGGATCGCATCTCCCAACAGCATACAAGCAGCGGTGGCGAGGCCAATGCAAAGGACCGCCGCCGACGGCGTCTGGTAGCGTGCGTGGATCGTTCCGGCGCGCGCATCCACCATGTCACGGCGGCCCAGAGCAAACAGCAAGCGGCTGGCCGCCACGAAATTCCCGTTGAAGCATTTGAACAGCGACAGCAGGGCGGCAGCAAGAATGATGTTCACGATCCAGCGTGAACCCAGCGCCTGCTGGAACGCCACCGCCGTCATGAATTTTTCGCCGGTCAATTGCCGCCAGGGAGCGACATATACGACCGCCGCCACGATGCTAGCGTAGAAAAGAATCCCGATAAAGATCGCCATCCAGATTGCACGAAAAAATCCTCGGCTGCGAAAACTCGGAATGGCCTCTTCCGCCGCCTTGCCCACCGATTCGAAGCCGGTCATGAAATAGGGGACGACCTGAATGACCAGCAGAATCGAGACCAACGGAGTATGCGTGAACAGCGGCTGAATATTGGCGGTCGAGCCGCGACTTACGCCGAGCGCCACAAAAACGATGAACAGGGCAAGCGTGCCGAAACTCGTCCAATTCTGAAACGTGGCGCTGAAGCGAATCCCGCGATAGTTCAGCAGTGTAAGAATGCCAGTGAGACCCAGCCCGATGACGAGGTGCGGAAGGTAAACCGGGCGGCCCGCAATGCGGTACAGTTCCACGGAATCGAGGCCGGGAACAATGTATCCCGCGATGCGCCCGACAGCGACGGCCTCCCACGGACACACAATAAAATAGGCGAGCGTCATCATCCAGCCCGTGGCGAAGCTGATCGAGCGGGAAAAAACCGCGGAGGTGTAGGCAATTTCTCCCGCCGCATCCGGCATCGCCACAACGAACTTGCCGTACACCCATCCGATGGGAAGCAGGAGCGCTCCTCCGATCACGAAACCCAGCAGAGCCCCGAGCGCGCCTCCACGCAGCAGCCAGTCATCCATGATGACCAGCCAGCCGACACCCACCATGGTTCCCCAACCCAGAGTGAAGTAGTCGACGGCGCGAAGTTGGCGGGCAAGAGTATTCACTAGATGGTTTGACAGGAGCGGCGCGATTATAAAACATCCGACTTCGGGCTTCCGCCATCCGGCTTCAGGTTTCTCTGTCGAGTGATACATTCTTCCGAAAGCTGGCAGCCGAAAGCCGGACGCCGACATGTTAGTATCGATTTCAGCCCTGCATGATATCTCGCTACCCGATTCGTCCAGGCGGTTGCACATCCGGCAGCCTATCGGCGTATGGAAGACTTCGAAGATCCTCCGCGTTCCCCTGTGTCCTCTGTGGTGATGCGTGTTGTTTTTTCCTAGCTAAATGACCCCGCCCATCAAATCTCGGAAACGCGTGCTCAGCGGCATGCGCTCGACTGGCAAGCTGCACCTCGGCAACTACGTGGGCGCGCTGCAAAATTGGGTCCGCATGCAGGACGAGTACGAATGCTTTTTCATGGTGGCCGACTGGCATGCGTTGACTACCGATTACGCCGACACTTCGAAAATAAAAGAGAATTCTCTCGAGGTCGCGTTGGATTGGCTGGCTGCGGGGCTCGATCCGGAAAAGTCTGTCATCTTCATCCAGTCGCATGTTCCGGCGCACGCCGAGTTGCACCTGCTGTTTTCCATGATCACCCCGCTAGGCTGGCTGGAGCGCGTGCCCACGTACAAGGAGCAACGCGAAAATATCAAAGATAAAGATCTCGGAACCTACGGCTTTCTCGGGTATCCCGTGCTGCAGGCGGCGGACATCCTGATTTACAAAGCCAACTGCGTCCCGGTAGGCGAAGATCAGGTCGCACACGTGGAATTGACGCGAGAAATTGCGCGGCGCTTCAACGGGTTTTATGGCGTCCCAAAAGAAGTGCTCCCTGAACCGCAGGCCCTGCTCACTCCCGCTGCAAAGTTACCAGGCACCGACGGGCGCAAGATGTCGAAGTCCTACGGAAATACGATTATGCTGACCGATCCGGAGCCGGTCGTGCGCCAGAAGTTGAAGACAATGGTCACGGATCCGGCGCGAGTGCGACGCTCCGATCCCGGCAATCCGGATGTGTGCCCGGTGGGCGATCTGCATAAAATCTTCAGCGACAAAGCCACAATGGCCAAGGTGTATGAAGGCTGCCGCTCCGCCGGCATCGGTTGTATCGAGTGCAAAGGCTGGGCCGCCGACGCCCTGGTGCAACTCCTGAATCCGATGCAGCAACGTCGCAAAAAATTCGAAGAGAATCCGCGCCTCGCCTGGGATATTCTGGAAGCAGGCACCGAGCAGGCTCGCAAGGCGGCGGGCGAGACCCTGGAAGATGTGCGCGCCGCGATGGGCATGTCGCTGGATATGAGCCGCTAGTGGCGAAGGGTTCGAAAGAATCGGAATGACCGAAGAAGCAAAGCTCGTCTTTCGCGATGGTGCGGCAAGGTCCGCGCCGCCGATTGCGGCGTCCGCATTGAAGCCCGGGGAGGACGCGCAGAGAAAAGAAGAGAGCGATTCGCCTTTCGCGGTCGCGGTCACCGATATTTACGAAGGCCCCCTCGACCTTCTGCTGGACCTGATCCGCAAGCAGGACATCGACATTTACGACATTCCCATCGCCCGCATCACGGCGCAGTATCTCGCGTATGTGGAAAAGATTCGCGAACTCGATGTGAACGTTGCGGCCGACTTTATTTACATGGCCGCAGTCCTGATTCAGATCAAGTCGAAGATGCTCCTGCCACGGGATCCGGATGCGCCGGCGGAGGAACAAGAAGATCCGCGCAACGAACTGGTCAACCGCCTGCTGGAGCATGAGAAGTTTAAGTCAGCGGCGCAGATGCTTTTACAGAAACAGCAGATCGAAGATGCCGTGCTCTCCAATCCCTCGCTGAAGGAGTTCATGGAGGCAGAAGGTACGGAGCCGGAAATTGCCGCCGACGTGATCGACCTGGTCAAGACGTTTCAGCAAGTGCTCGAGCGGGTGCGCACGCGTCCCGTGCTCAATGTCGACCAGGAGACGGTCACAGTCGGCCAGATGATTGATTATCTGCGCCGCCGTCTCGCGCTGGAAGATCGCCCGATCCGGCTCAAGCAACTCCTTATGCGGATTCCTTCGCGGCCCGCACTGGTCTGCATGTTCCTGGCCCTGCTTGAAATGGTGCGTCTACAGGCAATCCAAGTGCGGCAGGAAAAAATGTTTGGAGAGATCGCGATCCGCAAACACACGCATTTCGATGAGATCATGAACGAACAGTCGGCGGTTCGCGACGACTGGAGATGAAGCAGCAGTGGCTGGTGGTCAGTGGCCAGTCTTTCTGTACAGGTTTTACTGGCCACTGACCACTGATCACTGACCACAATTCACTATGTCGCTCAAAGCTGAACTCGAAGCCATCATTTACGCTGCCGAGACGCCCATCACGCTCGAGCAGATGACCCAACTCGTAAAAGAAACGGTCATCGCCGAAGGCGCGGCCGACGAGGCGGAAATGAAATCGCGTGTCCGCTCGTGTCTGGAAGGACTTGTCGGAGAATACGGCACGCCCGACCACGGTATTGAGATCCGCCAGGTCGCTAGCGGATACCGCATGTCGACCAAGCCCGAACAGCACGAAGTAGTACGCTCCTTCGCCAAGAGCCTCAAGCCGCCGATCCGGCTCTCGCTGCCGGCGCTGGAAACTCTGGCGGTGATTGCTTACAAACAGCCGGTCACCATACCGGAGATCAACGACATCCGCGGCGTCGATTCCGGCGGCGTCATCGGAACGCTTCTCGATCGCAAGTTAATCACAACCGGCGGACGCAAGCAGGTGATCGGTCGCCCCATTCTTTACAAGACAACCAAGGAATTCCTGATGCGCTTTGGTCTGAAGGATGTGAACGAGTTGCCCAGCATGGAGGAATTCGAGAAGTTGGTCGCGGAATCGTTCCAGTCGGAGTTGATTCCCGCGGATAGTGCGGCAGCCGAGGTCGCCGACCCGGCCGAGAGTAGTGAGACACGCGCAACCGAACCCTCCAGCGACAGTTTGCCGGAAACCTCAAGCCAGAGTTTGTCAGAAGCGAAGAAGGTGGGCTGAGTAGTCTTAGCCGCGAGGCGGCGAAAGAATGCAGCCCACGGCGTAAGCCGTGGGTGAGTGAGTCGAAGATGAGCGAGCCCCAGCGGGGCGAAAAATCGTCGCCCCGCTCACTTTGAATCTTGGAAATTGTTTGCCCGGAAATCTATGCCCCTCGAACGCCTGCAAAAAATCATCGCCGCTGCCGGAGTCGCTTCCCGCCGCAAGGCTGAGCAACTGATCTCGTCCGGACACGTGCAGGTGAACGGGACCGTCGTCACCGAACTCGGCAGCAAGGCCGATCCTGAAACCGACCACGTGCGCGTCAATGGAAAACTTCTTCACGGCGCGCAGCGCCACGTTTACCTCCTGCTCAACAAGCCCAAGGGCTATGTCACCACCATGAGCGATCCGGAAAAGCGACCCACGGTCATGGATCTGATTCGCGGTGTCAGAGGCCGCGTGTACCCCATCGGCCGTCTGGACTATGCCAGCGAAGGCTTGCTGCTGCTGACCAACGACGGCGAACTCGCGCACAGCCTGATGAAAGCGGCCGCGCACGTCGCCAAGACATATATCGTCAAAGTAGCAGGCACGCCCAAGGAAGAAGCCATCGCCAAACTGCGCGCCGGAGTTTCCATCGCCACCGACGACGGCAAGCGCGTAAAGACCGGGCCCGCTCTAGTGCGCGTGGTGAAAGAGGCCGCGAATCCGTGGTACGAGATCACGCTGATCGAGGGCCGCAATCGCCAGATTCGCCGTATGTTCGAAGCGGTCGGGCATCACGTGGAAAAAATTAAGCGGGTAAAGTATGGACCATTAACACTCGATGTGCCGCCCGGCAAGTTTCGGACGCTTACCTTGAAGGAAGTCGAACGCCTGAAATCCGCCACCAAAACCGGCACGACGATTGGTAGAAAATCCAAGTCCTGATGTGCCCCGAGCATGAGCCGATTTTCTGATCTGGTTTCGAAGCCGGCACGCGATTTGGCCGCCTACTTTCCAACGTCGCCCGCGAGACACGCTCCTCCGGAAACTCAGCCTCACCTCATCAAGCTCGACTCCAACGAAAATCCGTTTGGTCCGTCCCCGCTTGCGATCGAAGCGATGCAGTTCGCGTCGAGGTCGACGCACTTCTATCCTGTCGACGATTGTACCCAGTTGCGCAGCAAGCTAGCGGCCTGCCACGACGTGTCGCCGGAACAAGTCCTGGTGACCGCGGGCTCGACCGGGATGTTGTCGTTGCTCTGCCACACGATGCTGGCGCCTAGTCTGAATGCCGTGACCAGCGAACGGTCATTCATCGTTTACGGAATGGCGGTGCGCGCCACGGGAGCGCAGTTGATCCAGGCTCCCATGCGCAAGCATAAAGATGCGTTCGATCTGGACGCAATCCTGACCGCGATCAACCCACAGACGCGCATCGTCTTCCTGGCGAATCCCAACAATCCCACCGGAACCATGCTCGACGCCCCGGCCATCGACAAATTCCTCGCCGAAGTTCCCACCCATGTGGTGGTTGTCCTCGACGAGGCCTACTACGACTTCGCGGCGCACTTCGCCGCGCTGCGCAAGGTTGAATATTCGGGGTCGCTCGAATATGTTCGCCGAGATGCCAGCGTGATCGTGCTGCGAACTTTTTCCAAGACGCACGGCCTCGCTGGCTTGCGCGTGGGATACGGCTTAGGGCCGGCCGAACTTCTGGCGTATTGCGCTCGCATGCAGAACACATACTCGGTCTCCTCGGTGGCCCAGGCGGCAGCCTTGGCCGCTCTCGACGATCACAACCATATCGCACGAGTCGTTTCCAACAATGCGTCGCAAGCACAGCTTCTCACGGCTGGACTGTCAGCACTCGGACATCGCGTGATTCCCACTTCCGCAAACTTTGTCTGTTGCGACGTGGGGGAAGACGCTTCGGCCCTTGCGGCACACCTGTGCAAAGAACGAATCAGCGTTCGTCCGCTCAACGCTTGGGGCGCTCCGAACTCCATCCGCGTGACGATCGGAACGCCCGAACAGAACCAGCTGTTTCTGGCAGTCATGCGTAGACTTACGCACATCTAGCCGGCGCACGCCGGCACTATGCCCGCGAGACGCCCAAGCCCCGGTAACTTCCTAGAGGGTACTTCCCGAATTTTCGCGGTTTCAAGTCGCCCCACCCGCTTCCCTTCCCAGCACCCTTCTGACTTGTTCAAAATAAATCACTTAGAGCCGGGAACTCCACACCCCCCAGCGGAGTCTATGCTAGGTGAGAGTCACGGCTCCGCTCACGCTTTGCCGGACTTGGCCAGGCAGCAAATTTTCGAAGGCGTAGTAGGGTGGAAAATCCTATAATCAGGGGACGCCATCATGGCGGGAGCAACCACCTTGGGTGATCTGGCAAGCGCAATCGGAGCACGCTCGCAGGAAGAAGCGGCGATCGTCCGAGAGTTGAAGGCCGGCTCGGAAGCGGCCTACGCCTGGCTCATCGGCGAGTTTCAGCAGCCGGTGTATGGCTTGGTGTACCGGGTTATCAACGATCCGGCGGATGCCGCCGACACCACGCAAGACGTCTTTCTGAAGGTGTTTCGCGGCATGAAGCATTTTCACGGAGGGTCGAGCCTGAAGACCTGGATCTATCGCATCGCCCTGCACGAGGCGGCGAACCGCCGACGGTGGTGGTTCCGGCATAAGGCGAAAGAGACGTCGATTGAGCCGGCGAAATCCGAAGGCTCCAGCATCGGGGAGAGTGCGATGCAACTGGCGCTCACCGATCATGCCGATTCTCCCTTTGATCGCGTCGCGCATCACGAGGTGCAGCACCGGGTCGAAGAAGAATTGGGAAAAGTCCCGGAGCCTTACCGGACAACGCTCATTCTGCGTGATTTGGAAGAGATGTCCTACGAAGAGATTGCCGAGGTGTTGGAGATTTCGCTGGGAACGGTGAAATCGCGGCTCACCCGCGGCAGAGACGCACTGCGGCAAAGATTGGCGCCTTATGTGCGCGAAGTGAGCAATGAACTGGGGTTGACCGCTCCGATGTCAGACACTAAAGAACATCGAAATGGACGGTCGCAGGTAACTGGAGGGGGTAGAAGGGTCGAGGTGATGCCATGAAGGGCACAGGGGAGATTATGGGACTGCAGTGCCCCCAGGCGAAGCGGTTATTCTCGCCATATTTGGATGGAGCAGTGACGGGCACCCAGATGCTCGCGCTGCAGCAACACCTGTCGGATTGCGCCGCTTGCAACGACCAGTATCAGGGCTTGCGGCGGACCCAACAGTTGCTGCTAAGCATGGGACGCCCGAAGGTTCCGGCCGATCTTGGATTAAAATTGCGGCTGGCGATTTCACGGGAAGCGGCCCGGTCGCGCCGGCCTGCGTTCGAGGCGCTGCGGGTTCGTCTGGAGAATGCCTTCGAGGCGTTCATGGTTCCCGCTACAGCAGGATTTCTGAGCGCTCTGATTATTTTCGGCATCGCGATGGTGTACTTTGTGGCGCCGTCCTCGCTGCAGGCGGGCAACGATGTCCCGCTGGTCATGGTCAACACCGCGCCTCAGTTGGAGCAAAGCGCGTTTGGCATGACCCTGGATACAATCGACTCGGACTCGCTGGTCATCGAAGCCTACGTGGACGCCAACGGCCGCGTGCAGGATTACCGCATCCTTTCCGACACGGAGGGATCGAAAGAAGTCTTGCCGCAAGTGAAACGCATGCTGATCTTCACCACGTTCCGTCCGGCGCTGTCGATGGGTCGCCCCACGCCGAGCCGGGCCGTGCTGTCATTTTCGAAAATCAGCGTAAAAGGGTAGCCGGTCAGGTTTTAACTAGTTCCTAGCAACCGCAAAGGGCGGAACGCATGCGTTCCGCCCTTTGTTTAGGACCTTGGTAAAAACCCTACTGCTGACAGGATTCGCCGACCATGCGGACGTCGGTGACCTTTAGATGTCCGTGCTCGGTGTTATTCTTCTTCATGCCGCTGTCGTGCGCTGCGTCCTTTGCGTCTTCCTTCATGTCATGCATCTTGGCATTCGTAACCACACCTTTGGCCTCAATCGTGTGGCCCACGTGATGGGCAAGATTGACTGAACTATTGGCATGCACTTCCCAAGTGCTGCCGTCGGTGCCGGTCAGCAGGTATTCGTTGGCACTATCGCCCTTGCTCAGGCATCCGGTGATGCTTCTAACGTCGCCCTTGGATTTAGCGTCGGTATCCTGCGCTAAGGCCCACGCCGATGTCAGACCCGCGAAAACCACACACAACAGCAACCGACTCCATTTGTTTGTCATTCAGTTTTGCTCCTTTTATGGCCCCGAAAGTTCACGGGGCATTCGAGACTCGTGGCAAGGATAGGTTGCACTTTCCTGATCGAGAGTTGCCTCCTCATGCAGAAAGAGCCGCGTCAGTTAAGCTCCATACAAGCGAAGCGCTCAAGTGTCTGAAGGCCGCGGAAAGTCAGACTGAGATTTCGCGGGAGTTGGAGACAACCGTCCTTCAGGAAAAAGCATGCGGGTCCCGTGCCTGGACTCCGCTCAACACGCGCGGCACGAAGAGACTCTACTCTCACTTTGCCAGTCGTTCCCTCGGAACTTCCAGCTTCAACCCTCGCACCATCCGCGCCACTGCCACCAGCAACGCCTCGCTCCCGTGGTCCAGTCCTAACTCCGACTTGTCCAGAAATGCACAAGCGCCGTCCTGCTCCAGACGCTCCGCGTTCTTCTGCGATAGCCCCGTGAAGGCCACCACAGCGATACCCGCCGTCGCCGGATCGTGCTTCAGCGCTTTCAATACAGCCGGCCCTGTCATCTTCGGCAGCAGCATATCCAACAGGATCAAGTCCGGCTTTTCGCCATCTCGAGCACATTCGCCCCATCGGTCGCCGGGCTGACCCCGTACCCCGCCCGCGCCAGCGCCCGCTCCGTTGCCAGCCGCAGAAACTTGCTGTCGTCCACCAACAAAATCTTCGTTTCATTCCAGCCACCGCTTTCTTCTCCCTCTCGCATCCCGCCGCTTCCGATCCCGTCCCCAATGCGGAACTCAGTTCCTGGCACGGCCTTCAGATTCTTTATCGGCAGATTTCCGTTGCGAACCAGCAGTGGGCCACCAGAGGTAATGAAGAAGATGGGAACTTTCTCAGATTTTGTCGGCGCTCAGCCTGCGAACCGCGTCGCGCATTCCATGCCCACCGTCCGGCGCACTCGTCGACCCGCTTTGAGCCGCACGCCCAAGCCTGCATCAGCATGGCGTTTCTGTCGCCAGACTACTGCCAGGCGCGCCCGCCGCGCTTCCCGTCGCTCTTTGTAGAGAACCTGGCCGCTCCTTCGATCAATGTTTTCACCGCAGCCCGGCAGGCCGAGCGCAACTCCGGTTCCTGTTCTTCGGGAATTGATTTCGACAGCAATAGCTCGACGGTCCCGTGCAGCGTTGCCCACAGCGCCAGCGCCAGCCGCGTATGATCTTCCGGGGAACCTCCCAACCGCTTTGCCAGTTCCGTTTCCAGGAATGCGAAATTTGGTCGCGATTCCCGGATCGCTCGCATCCGCCCATCCGTTTTCGCAGGGATCAACTCATGTCCGTACGTATAAAAGAGTTCATATTCGTGCGGCATTCGTAGCGCTTCCTCGACGTAGGCCTCTGCCATCCCTTCCACGCCTTCGCCCGCTTCAAAGCGTTGTCGAAGACGGCCCACCGTTCGCAGCAGCAACGCCCGCACCAGGTCGCGCCGGGCTTTGAACCGGCGGTACACCGCAGGCGTATTCGTCCCCGCCACCCGCGCCACCCCTCTCATGGTCAGCGCTTTCTCGCCTCCCCGCTTCCACAACGCATGGGCGGCCTTCAAGATGCGATCTTCAAGATCCGGGTCGGGCTGCCGCGGCATCTTCCGTTCCTCCTGGAACTCTATTATGTTTACATCGTAAACATAACAATGTATATTGAATCATACTCGCACTCCCGGTTCTTTATCCCCGAGGCCCTGATGTCAGGAAGGGGAGCCGCGGCTGCCCTTTGGGGTCCCCCCGTTTCCCCCTTGGCTCGATGGGCATATTTATTTCGTTGACATCGTGCACATTACGTTGTATAAATAACCTTGGTACTCGGGCCCCCTCCTGCGGTTTCTACTTCATGATTCAGGAGTGCGTTTCCAGATGTATTCGTATGACAATCCAGACGACTGTCTGTCCATTGTGCAAATGAATTCCGAACTCCAGCACGCTCAACTGGAGCTGCTCAGCGCCCATTGCGCCACCCACCAGCTTCGCCTGCGTTACTCTTCCGACGATCTCGCCCGCTTCGGACGCCGCGACGTCCTGCGTAAGGCTGCCGAGGCCGCCAGTTCCCTGAACGAGTTCTACTTATCCATCGAAAAAAGGATCTGCCAAGCCGGGCAAAATCCCGACCTCGAGTTAACCAGCGCCCAGTTTGCCCTGGCCGTAGACTATGTCTCCTGCTACCTGCTGGAGCAACGAGAGCTCTATCTCCCCGCAGCCCAACCCCTAAGCAATGAGCACAAGGCCCGCATGTGGCCCTATTTTTCGCCGACCTTGCTCGACCAGGTCCGCATCGTCGAACTCCACGGCCAGCGCGTTTCCCCGCCGACGTTCTACGCTCAGGCCCGCGCCCTCGGATTCGACAACCTCCCCGAAGTCACCCACATGGAGTCCCTCACCTTTCTCGATGTCGTAGTCTTCAACGAACAGCTCACGGAACGGTCTTTATTTCACGCCCTGGTGCACGTCCTCCAGTTTAAAATCCTCGGCCTCGAGCGCTACACCCAGCTCTTCGTGCAAAGTTTCGTGAAGACGAAAGCGCATTTCACCGTACCCCTCGAAGCTCACGCTTTCTCCCTCGAGTCGAAGTTCATGCGCCCTTCCGCAGAAAAGTTTTCCGTCGAAGACCACGTCCTCCGCTGGGTGAACGATGGACGCTACTAACCGCGGCGACCAACGCGCGGACGCAGCTCTCCCCAGTTGCCCTCCCCGTCACGCCAAAAGGGGTGGCCGCAAGCCGCCCCGCGTGACCCAATTTTCTTCACCCCCGCGCAATAAATAAGAAGGGGCGGCCAAGTACCGCCCCTCAATACTCTCCAAATCCGTTCCCCATTGGTCTGATTCACATTTTTTTGGGTAGTTGTGGCTAAGACCTTGGCTTCATTGTTCGTCACGGGGAATGGCTGTGAAAGAGGAAGAGTGGCGACGGCAGAGACTTTGAGTCCACCGCTGGGCTAAATTGTTTCGGCGCTCTCTCGGGACTCCGACCACAACAGTCCGCAATGACGATGCAATTAGTCTAGGGTGTAGCGTGCGCTTCGGCCAAAGCCTTCTTCACCGCCAGCAGTTCCTTCAGCACTCCGCGCAGTTTCGTCGACTCCAAGGCGTTCGCCCCATCCGATTTCGCTTCCTTCGGACTGTCATGGACCTCCATAAACACTCCGTCCACGCCGGCCGCCACGGCGGCGCGCGCCAGCAGCGGAATGAACTCCGGCTGCCCGCCGCTCACCGCCGGACCATTCCCCTCGGATTGCGACGAAGGCAACTGCACCGAATGGGTCGCATCGAACACCACCGGAGCAAACTTCCGCATAATCGCCAGCGATCGCATATCGACGACCAGGTTGTTGTATCCGAAACTTGCTCCCCGCTCGGTCAGGAAAACCTGGGGGTTGCCGGCATCGCGGCACTTCTCCACCGCGTGCCGCATATCCCAGGGCGAATTGAATTGTCCCTTCTTGATATTCACAGGACGCCCGCTCAAAGCAGCGGCCACCACCAGATCGGTCTGCCGGCTCAGAAACGCCGGGATCTGTAACACATCCGCGACTTCGGCAACTTTGCCCACGTCTGCTGTCTCATGCACATCGGTTAGAACCGGCAATTGCAGATCGTTCTTAATCTTCTTCAGAATGCGCAGGCCTTCCTTCAGCCCCGGCCCACGAAAGCTGCGGATCGAAGTGCGGTTCGCCTTGTCGTAACTCGCCTTGAAAATGAAGGGAAACTCCAGCGCCCGCGTCACGCCCTTGATGATCTCCGCCATCCGGATCGCGTGCTCTTCGCTTTCAATCACGCACGGTCCAGCAATAAGAAACAAGTCGCCAGATCCGATATGAACGTCGCCGACTTGGAAGGAAATGCTCATTCGCTAACCAATATGGCCGCGGATCTGCACGGATCAACGCAATCTGCGAACAATAATTCGTGTGATCCGTCGAAATCCGCGGCGCTGTTGATTTAGATTCTGCACTCTTTCTGGCCGGTGAAACATCTCCACCGCAGCGGTTTCCTTTTCCGCGCGCCGTTTCAGCCCATACTCGTGCGCCGCACCCACAAACGTTCTGAACAGCGGATGGGGCTCGAGTGGCTTCGACTTGAACTCGGGATGAAACTGGCATCCAATAAAATGCGGATGATCAGGTAGCTCCACCATCTCCACATACGTCCCGTCCGGCGTTGACCCTGAAATGCGCAGTCCCGCAGCCGTCATCGGCTCCTCGTACTCGCGATTAAATTCGTAGCGGTGCCGGTGGCGCTCGCTGATCTCGAGCTTCTCATAGATTTTGTGGGCCAGCGTACCGGGTTCGATCTTGCAAGGCCACGCTCCCAGTCGCATCGTCCCGCCCAATTCCTCCACGCCGCGCAACTCGCGCAGCTTGTAGATCACGCGATGTGGCGTCGCCGGATCAAACTCGCTCGAATTCGCTTCCGCCAGTCCCACCACGTTGCGGGCAAATTCGATGCACGCCGTCTGCATGCCCAGGCAAATGCCAAAGTACGGAACTTTTTTCTCACGCGCATATCGGATCGCGAGCAGCATCCCTTCGATGCCGCGCTTGCCAAATCCTCCGGGAACCAAAAGGCCGTCATAGCCTTCCAGTTGCGCCTCGTAACCCTTGTCTCCGTCCGGGCTCTCCAGACCTTCGGCCTCGATCCAGTTGATTTGCAGTTTCAGGTTGTGCGCCAGCGCTCCATGTACCAGCGCTTCCTTCAGCGATTTGTAGGAGTCTTCGTACTCGACGTATTTGCCCACGATCCCGATCGTGACCGTATCTTTCGGATTGTAGACGCGGTGGACAATGTCCTCCCACTTCGACAGATCGCGATCCTTGGCTTCCATGTGCAGAAGCTTAAGCACCAGCGTGTCGACCCCTTCATTGGCGAATACTAGAGGCACTTCGTATACCGAGGCCACATCTTTCGCGGTGATCACCGCCTCATCCGCCACATTACAGAAGAGCGCAATCTTCGACTTGATGTCTTTCGCCAGAAAACGGTCGGTGCGGCACAGCAGAATATCCGGCTGAATTCCAATGCTCAGCAGTTCTTTCACCGAGTGCTGCGTGGGCTTGGTCTTCAGTTCCTGCGCCGCCGCAATAAACGGCACCAGCGTCACGTGTACAAACAAGGTGTGCTCGCGGCCCAGTTCCTGCCGCATCTGCCGGATCGCTTCCATGAACGGCAGCGACTCGATGTCGCCCACCGTTCCGCCGATCTCCACGATCGCGACATCCACGTCTTGCGCGACCTTCTTCATAGCGGACTTGATCTCGTTGGTGACGTGCGGAATCACCTGCACCGTCTTGCCCAAGTAGTCGCCCCGCCGTTCCTTGGCGATGATCTGCTCGTAGAGACGGCCGGTCGTCCAGTTATTGTCGCGAGAAAGTTTGGCGTGGGTGAAGCGCTCGTAGTGGCCAAGATCGAGATCGGTCTCGGCGCCGTCGTCGGTCACAAAGACTTCGCCATGCTGAAAAGGCGACATCGTTCCCGGATCCACGTTGAGGTAGGGATCGAACTTCATCATGTTAACCTTCATCCCCCGGCTCTCCAGCAGGCAACCGATGGAAGCCGCGGCCAATCCCTTGCCGAGTGAAGACACAACTCCGCCCGTTACAAAGATGTACTTCGCTGGCATCTCTTCCTCGCTTTAAATTGTTTTTGAAAAATGGTGCAGGTGGGGTGCACGATCAATTATGGCAGAAGTGCCTGTGGAAAGAAACGAAAGAATTCCGCAGCTCGGGTTCGAAGCGAATTCGGTTGTTCTCTGCGCTCTCCGCGGCGATTCTCCGCGTACTCCGCGGTTAAAAGCTCTTGATCCGCGGCACATAAGATAAATCCAGCCTCGTACCACGCCGAAAAGTCAGCGATTCCGCAACGCTGACTTTGCGACCGAGATAAGCGCCTGATTCGATTCGTTTTCTGATCTTCCATCCTTCCAGAGCAGATTCGCATTTCATTTTTGCGTTGTACTGCGTGTGTTGATCTGGTATAGTATATGTATATAAGGTATAAAATGACCCTAGATGAGCGACGACTTCCATCGCGCCAAGCTTTCGGCTGCTGAGAGAAACTTTCGCTCCCAGTTTGCGCGCCTCGCCCTGAACTGCTGGTTTCTTCGCGGCACGCTGTCAGAGCGCTTGGGCAAGTGCGGCAAGCCCAGCTGCCGCTGCACTCGCGGCGAACTCCACAAGTCCTTGTACCTGGTACAAAGCCAGGGCGGAAAGCTGCGCCAGATTTGTGTCCCGCAGGCTTGGCAGGAGCGCGTACGGCAGGCCGTCACCGACTATCACAAAATGCAGGAACTGATCGAAGAGGTTTCGGAACTGGAGTGGAAACGGCTTCAAGAAAGGAAGCGCTAACCGTTCTCCGCCGCCTCATCAGCTACAGCGAAAAAATCTTCTCCCTCTCGGCGACCCTGCTGGCGCCGCTGGGTGATCGCCGATTGGATCCGCGTCGTTCCACTCCCGCCGTGGTCAAAACGGCTCTGGTCCTGTTCTGGACGCGCCTGCCCAGCCTCAACGCTTTGGCCCAAATCCACGCCCCGCGCTTCTGGAAACAATGGTTGCGCGAACCGCTGGCCAGCGCCGACACCCTGGGGCGGGTCCCCGCCGGACTCTACCCCGACCAACTCCGGCAAACCATCTTCCTGGTCTATCAACAACTGAAACGCAACAAGGCTCTCCCCGATCATCAGGGCATCGGCCTGGCCGTGCTCGACGGCCACGAAAGCCACGCCAGTTATCGGCGTCACTGTGCCGGCTGTTTGCAGCGCACCCTCCATAGCGAACGCGGCGATCGCCTGCAGTACTATCACCGCCAAGTCACTCTGATGTTATTACCGGCTGCCCCTCCCGGCCGGCCCGCGCTGCGTTTGCTCCTGGATCAGGAACCCCAACGTCCCGGCGAAGACGAAGTGCAAACCGCCCTCCGCTTGCTGCAGCGCGTTTTGCCGCGCTACCCGCGAGCCTTCGACTTGGTGTTGGCCGATGCACTTTATGCGGTGGCTCCCTTTTTCAACTTCCTGCTTACCCACCACAAACACGCACTGGTGGTGTTGAAGCAGGAACGTCGTGACCTGTATGTGGACGCGATGGCGCTGTTCGCCCAACAGGCGCCGCTCATGGGTGGCTATCGTGATCGGCAATGTGAATGGTGGGATGTTTCCGATCTGTCTTCCTGGCCGCAGGTGCAGACGCCGGTGCGGGTGATTCGCTCCCGGGAGACTTACACGGTACGACGGCAACTCGATTCCAAACCGGAACTGCTCAGCAGCGACTGGATCTGGGTGACCACCGCGCCTGCTGCCCAACTTCCTACCCAGCGCGCCGTTATGTTCGGCCACCAGCGCTGGGATATCGAGAATTACGCTTTCCAAGAGCTCGCCCAGCAATGGCACTCCGATCACGTCTTTCGCCATGACCCCAACGCCATCGAATGTTTTTTGCTGCTGACCTTCCTGGCCTACAACCTCTTCCATGCCTTCTTTGCCCTCAACCTGAAAGCGCCGGCTCGCAACGACACAAGCCAAGTTCTCTGGGCCCGTTTGATGACGGCTGAGTTCCTCCACGAAATGGCTTCCCTCAACCGCTCCCCCTGATCTCTCGTTACCGCCCTTCGGTCGGCCCCTCTGCTCCAAGCCTCCGCCTGCCCTTCCTTTTCGTTCAGGCGAGGATCGGCATGCCTGCTTGCCACGTCGGGACCCTCTGAACCCCACGCGAATCTCCCTCGCCTTCTCATCTTCACCCAAATCCATCACAACACTCGGCTTCCCGCCTCCGCAGCCCTCTCGGTTGCGGAATCGCTGCCGAAAAGTCCCTCGCGTTGACTATCTTCACGCGGTCGGCGAGAATGCTTGTAGTTGTCCGCAACGGACAGCTCATAGTCGTGTCCGCAAACAGTGGGCCTGTGGCGCAGCCTGGGAGCGCGCTTCCATGGCATGGAAGAGGTCGCCGGTTCGATCCCGGCCAGGTCCACCATCCTTTCAACAACTTAGCGGACCCACCTCATCGCTTGGCCGGAAATTGGCCGGACAATCGCCAAGTGCGGGGAGGATTGGAGTGAAGTCGATTATTGGCTGGACTTGGGTAATAACGCCGATAGCGGTCAATTCGTGCTGGGATAGCCTCTGAATCGAAGGAACCGGCGGCGCGGGCTCCGGCTGCGAACAGTCTCAGAACTTTTCCCTGAAGTTATTCAAACCGAACTGGACGGAGACGATCTGCCGAGCTGTAGCGCCGCAGAAGCGCTCGACCGGCAAGAGCCGTTCGTCAATCCGACATTAGCCAATCACGCACTCGCACTGCTCGCGCGATTATTTCGCTACAGGACGATTTCCTATCACGTAGGATTCGTCAGTCTGTCCTCGTTATCTAGATCTAGCGTTCAGGCTTTACGTGTTGATCCCAAGCATTGGCAACGGCTTCGCAGCAGAGGCCGGCTCTCCAAGAACCTTTGAAACCAATGCCCGTGTTGGTAAAACCTTTGCCTCAGCGGGATAAGGATGGAAGGGATGGAAGGTTCCTGCCTTGCCAGCGGAGGAAGTAAGGGGTATTATACGAGTAAGGACAAGCTTGAGGTAAGGACATAATGATGCTTCATTCCACGGTGACGAGTAAGGGACAAACGACCATTCCCGAGAAAATTCGAAAGGCGTTGCGAATTAAACCGGGCGACAAGTTGGAATACGAAGTGCGGGGAGACCGAGCTACCATTCGTGTGCATCCCGGCATTCGGTCGCTCAAGGGCGCGCTCGCCAGCAACAAGGGGAAGGGGATGTCTTTCGCTGAAATTCGCGAGGCCGCCGCCGAGGCAGGCGTCATGAGGGTACTCGGTGAGCAAGCAAAGACTTGTCGACACTAATCTGATTGTCCGCTATTTGGTACAGGACCACGCCAAACATGCACGAGCAGCCGGCAAGCTGTTCGATGCTTGCGATCGGGGCGATGCGGTTATCGTGGTATTGCCGGTCGTTCTGGCAGAGTGTGTGTTTGTGCTTGAGTCTTTTACCGGCACCCACGCGCGGCTATCGCCTCCGCACTCGGAGGCTTGATCTCCAGTCCTGGCGTCGAGATCGATGAGGTAACGGTCCACCTGGACGCTCTGAACCGCTATAAGGGAACGAAGGCTCACTTTGTCGACTGTCTGATCGCCGCCACCGCGGTGGCTAAGAACGTACCAGTCTCGACCTTTGATCAGGACTTTCGAAAGTTCGGCGACGTGCGCGTGGAAACCGAATAGTTGCACGCGAATCGCTACTCCAGCCCGCCATCGCAAAGGACGAACACGTTTCCCCACTCTATACGAACTTATCTGCAAAACAGCGAAGGAGGTCGCCGGTTCGATCCCGACCAGGCCCACCATCCGCAAATAAAAAGACTCAGCACCCTGCTAGGACCGGAGCGTCGCTGCCTTCAAACGGGCCGCCGACGTCTCCGCGCCCTTTTACTGATAGGAGAGAGTCAAATTATCCAGCGAAACGTTGTACGAATCCTGCTTGAAATTGCCGTCCATTTGAAAATTGATGGTTACGCCGTACCAGTCAGAGCCGGAACTATGGCCGAAGGTCCAGTTCAGGTTGCTGGTCTTTCCGTTCAAAGTAATGGACTGATACGTCAAATGATTGTCTGATGTCCGCTGCACCTTGATCGTAAGGTGGTTCCACGAATTGCTGTTCGGAAAGCAGGGGATGCCCGTCGGAGTCCATGCCCCTTTTTGATTATCAAAAACATCCCACTCGTTGCCGTTGGCGATCCGACACTGGTGGCCATAAATGAAACCCATGCCGTCGAAGAACTGATTGATGTCGAACTCCAGCGCCTCCGAAAGGCCCAGATTATCTCCGTAGAAATACACGTCGTAGGTGAAGTTGTACAGCGATGACACCTGCTTCTGATCGGGATCAAACATGCCTTGCGAGGACAACGGACCGATCAGGTGGTTGTTAAACAAGGCATCCGAGTAAGGCGTGCTTCCTCCGACATTGAATATGGTGGCCTGCCCACTCATCGATGGAGATTGGACCCCTTGGGTCATCGAGAAAGAGATTCCATCGCAGGGGGAAGGGGAACAGTCTACGAAGTTCGGTGGGCCCTGGCCGTATTGGCTCCATCCGGCGCTGTGCTGCAAATTCGAGAGCGAGGTTCCTCCGCTCGAACCAGTAACGGGAGATGTCGGGGTGGTTGGTGAAGGAGTATTTGGCGGCGGTGTTGCCGGTGGCGGGCTGGTAGGCGCAGGAGTGCTTGCGGTCGTAGCGTTCGCGACCGTCACTACCAGCGATTGATCTTTGGACGCTCCCTTGGAATCTGAAACCGAGACGCCAAAGTTAAAATTGCCGCTTGTGGTCGGGGTTCCAGAAATAGTTCCCGTGTTGTCGGCGAGGGAAACGCCTTGCGGCAGTTGGCCCGACACTACCGCAAACTTGTAGGGGGCGGTACCGCCGCTGGCGGTTAGGCTTCCGCTATAAGTCGAGCCAACGGACGCTTGAGGCAGCGTGGCGGAAATCGTCAGATTCCCCGTCGCAGACGTCCCCGAGGTTGTGGTGCCGACGCCGTTAGCGCCGGGGGCAGAAGCGCCCGAACATGCATTGAATATGAGAATCCAGCCGATAATCGCGGTGAGAGCCGCACATTGCACAACCAGAGTTCGATTCGCGCGTTTTTTCCGCACCAGCTTCGGCAAACAATAAAACATCATCCACCTCTTCATAGGGGTTTTGAGAGGACCCTCGGCGGGAGAGTCCACAAGTTTGGCATTTATCCAGGGCTGAGCGGAGGAGGGCAGCGGAGGAGGGCACTGGACAGCCATTGGCCAGAACGGGTGCTGAGACTTGCGAACACTCCGGTATTGCAGACGTTCCTTGGCGGCGCTCTTACAGTCTGATCACTTCTCGCAGACGCAGCTCCGGGAACCGGGAACTACTGGGTTTTAATGCGGAAGGTACAGTGAGAACAGTATAGCTCGTGGCAAGCCCGGTTTCAACATGTATTCCGATTTTTTAGAGTCAAGGGTCTTAGTTCCCGTAGATAGAGGTGAGAAGCCGGATGCGCATGCCTCGGATTATGGCGATGTAATTCCACAGGATGTTACGCTGATGAAGTGAAGTTTCCCAATCGCAGAAAGCTCATGTGGAGACCGCCGCCTCGGCTGTCCCGCCAGAGCCTGTTCCGAGCGAGCGCGGCGAGCCGGGGGGGCGAAGCCCGGCGGCTGCGGCTGTGCTCGATCCAGTTCGTGTCAATCGGCGTCGTCCTCTTTCTCTGTGTGTCCGTGGTACTCCCCGCTTCGGCCGCCACGTGGGCGGTCCGCACCCAGCCTACCGGCTTGGTCAACGGTGCTCCCGTCCTGTTTCAGGTGAAGCCGCCAACCAAACTCGAATCCCTTGCAGGCACATGGCTCGGCCACCGACTCACATTCAGTTACGACTCCTCCACAAAAACGTGGTTCACATTGGCAGGCGTGAGCTTCGAGACGGCCCCGGGCAAGTACCCTCTCGAACTCTCTGCCCAACCTGCTGCCAGCGAAACTCCATACACGTTCATACGCACGTTCACGGTCGCCCGCGCCAGGTACCCTCAGATTAAAGTGCCGCTTACGGTCGAAAAAAAATTCACCGAGCCCTCGTCTGAGCAGCAACAACAAATCGCAGAAGGCGTAAAGGTAAAAGAGGACTACCTGAACCGCGTGACGTCAGCCCGGGAGTGGGACGGCGAATTCGCGCCTCCGGCTGAGGCTGCCATCTCCGACGTCTACGGTTCGCAGCGAATCTTCAACGGCAAGGCGCAACGTCCGCATTATGGCCTGGATTTCCGCGTCCCTACCGGGACTCCGGTTGCCGCCATGAATTCCGGAACCGTGCTGCTGGCCCGATTCTTGTATTTCGAAGGCAACTGCGTCGTCATCGACCACGGCCAGGGGCTTCTCACTTTGTACTTCCATCTTTCGGAATTCAAAGTGAAGGAAGGCGACTCCGTGAAGCGAGGCCAGGAGATCGGATTGAGCGGGGGCACAGGACGCGCCACTGGCCCTCACCTTCACGTCGCGGTGCGCTGGCAAGGCACCTACCTTGATCCCGCCCGCCTCCTGCAATTAGCTTTGCCGTGAATCTCGGTCGACCTACGACGGCTGATTTGGTATCAGACTCCAGCCGCGAAGCGCCGAAAGAATGCAGCCCACTGCCTGCTCTGAGCTGGTCGAAGGGCTGTGACCTGAAAAAGCTGTTGAAGTGATTGTCCGGCGGGTCTCGACCGGACCTCGCCTCTCATGGCGAGTACCTTAGGAGCCATAGCGGGAAGGCAACGACTTGTTATGGAACGTTCCGACAACGAATCCCGCAACCGCAAGGTTGGCATCAAAACCGCGAGGCGACGGTGCAGCTGCTAGCATCAAGGCGGCAAGGGGCCAGGGTGAATAGCACGGTGAGCATATGCAAACTCTCGTAAGTGTCGTTACCGGCAAGGAGTGGAAGATGCTTGGCATTCCTTTTGCATCAGGTACGGAGGCTCCCTTCTCTTCCGTCATGGGCAAACAGCGCTGCATTGTGTCACCTCAACGGAACAGGGTAAGCCCGCATCGCTCTCCGCAAGGGGAAGATCAACCGTAAGGCGAATCGAAGGCGGTGCGGGTATCGGAATTGTGAGGAAGCGAATGCTGCCCTGTAATCGGGCAGATAGAGGTTGCGTCGCCTCGACGCGACAAGATCGCCTCACCGGAAACGGAGCTGACTTCGCGATGGTGTTCAAACTCGAGAACATTTGTGGAACCGATGAAGGAAGCAAAGTAAATGACGGCGGCGCAAGCTGCTGGTGCAGCCTCCCACACGCCCGGTGGATCTTCCATCGCCGTGCGAGTTGGCCACAAATTAGTATCGAGTAGGTTTTATTTGCTGTTGAAATAAGGCCGCGTCCTCGTTCTCCCGGGGCGTTATTGAATGCTCGAGCCATGTGATGCGAAGGTATCACGCACGTTCTTAGAGGGCTGGGCGACCGCAAGGTCGCGCGGCTACTCGATACGCAAGCCGTGGGTGGACAAAGCGAAAAATGCAGAAGCCCCGAAACGGGGCGAAAGAAAGGCACGACTAAGCTAAGAATTTGCTGCGCGTCCGCAACATCTCATGCAGCGAATCTTTCAATCCCAGATTCCGGATCAGCCGGTGCAAATAGTTGGGATGCACGCCCAGAATTTCCGCCGCATCCACGTAATTTCCCCGCGTCTGCTCCACCGCGTCGAGTATCAGTTGTTTCTTCAATTCCTTCACGCCCGCGTGATATTTCCCCTCATGCGTCTCGGCGGCTGGCGCCTGTTCCAGCAACGATTCCGGCAAATCCTCCAACTGCACCGTGTCCGATGATCCCATCACCAATGCACGCTCGATCGCATTTTCCAACTCGCGCACATTGCCGGGCCACTCGTAGGTCACCAGCGCAGCCATCGCCTCGCGTGATACCGGCTTCGCCTTCACCTTGCAGCGCTTGGCATACTTCTGCAAAAAATGCCGCGCCAGCATGGGAATATCTTCTCTGCGTTCCCGCAGCGGAGGCATGGTCAGCTTCACCACTGCCAACCGGTAGTACAGATCCTGGCGGAATTCCCCAGTGCGCACCGCTTCGTTCAAGTCGCGATTCGTCGCAGCGATCAATCGAATATCAACCTTAATCGGATGCGTTCCACCCACGCGTTCGAATTCGCGCTCCTGCAACACGCGCAGCAGCTTCACCTGCAACGCAGGAGCCAGTTCTCCAATCTCGTCGAGAAATACCACACCGCCGTCGGCGATTTCCAAACGTCCCTTCTTTTGCACGGCCGCGCCCGTGAACGCCCCGCGCTCGTGCCCAAACAGATCACTCTCCAGGAGAGATTCGGGAATGGCCGCGCAATTGATTGCCACGAATGGCTTACTCGCGCGATGGCTGTTGCGGTGCAACGCCCGCGCCACTAATTCCTTGCCCGTTCCGCTCTCGCCCTCGATCAATACCGTCGATTCGGTGGGAGCAACCCGCGCCAGAAACTGAAAAATCTCCTTGATCCGCGCGCCTTCCCCCACCAGGCTCTGTTCCTGCCTCACTTCGGTTGTGAGCCGCTGGTTTTCCTGCTCCAGCCATTGCAGTCGCCGCGCATTGTCCAGCGCCACCGCGGAAACTCCGGCAATCGCCGTCAAGAGTTCCAGGTGTTCTTCCTGAAATCGGTCCGCCGCACTGGTGCTGTCCAGGTAAATGCATCCGATCGCCCGCTGAAACACCGTCAAAGGCACGCACAACAGCGTTCGCACCTCGGAGGCCAGCAGGCTCTCCACCTCACGCAGTTTGCTGCTGGCGGGAACGTCTACTCCCAAAACCGCGACGTTGTCCTTCATCACCTGCCGGGCAATCGTTCGGCTGACACGCACCAGTTGGGGTTGTCCCGCGTGCCGGGTTCGCGCATACAGGCAATTGAACTCCTGCCCCTCGCCCTCGGCCAAAAGAATCGCGCCTCTGCGCGCCGGCAGAAATTCAAAAATCAGATCGAGCAGCTGCGCCTGCAGTTCTTCCAGATCGCGGATCGCATGAACGACGCGACTGATCTTCAGCAACGCGTTCAGATTCCGCGCTACCTGCGACGACGCCGGCAGTTCTCGCTGCAGCCGGTCCGGCTGCAGGTACATCACTTCTCTGGGATGAATGAGCTTGGTCTCGGAGGTGGAGCGGCTGTCATCGAACTCAACCCGGCTGGCGGGAACAGCTCCGTCCTGATCTTCAACCAGAAACACGAAAACCGAGTCGCCCGCCGCAATCTCGTCTCCATGCCTGAGCCACTGCTCCTTCACGGCCTGACCATTCACCAGAGTTCCGTTGCGGCTGTCCAGGTCCTTGATCTGAAATCGTCCGTCTTCTTCTCTTCGCAGCAAGCAGTGTTTTCGCGAGACCGAGGCATCGGCCACCGCAACCGCGTTGGCGGGATCGCGTCCCACCGTGGCCTCCCCGTCCGGCAACACAATGGTCGAGTCTTTTGATGGTCCAGAGATCACCAAGAGTCTAGGGCGCAATCAGTTCTCCCATTTCGTCCAGAAATCTTTATCACAGAGACGGCAGAAATGCATGTACCGCGTCAACCATTTCCATTATCCGAACGGCTAGTTGGACTATCTGATCGGATAGGTTCTGCTAGGGCGTCGTAGCCCGACGTGGCAGCGCTCGCAGGCCGGCAGCCTACTAATAATGTACTTAAAATCAACGATTTACAAGAGCTTTAAGGAGGGCGGGTCGTGACCTCCTGAGCAATGGAATGCCGATTGCATTAAGGAAAAGTGCGGATTCTTGGCAAAAGCGACGGGGGAAGCGCTTTCAAGCATTTCTAGCCGAGATCGCCAGTCAGAAGCTCAGGGGACCCCCTCATTGAGCTTCTGACTTTTTTTCTTGGAACGGGAAGGGCACGGGTTCAGCCGTGCCGTTAGTGATTGCAGGATGCTGCAGCTTTAGCCGCCGGGGTTACGCACTCTGCGCAGCTTCACTGGGCCCACTCTGACTGGTCACAAGCCGCTCCGAACCGGACACCGCAATCCCGTCCCGATAGCTGACCGTCCTGCCAGAAATCGCCGGCACTCTTTCTCCAGGAACCAGAATCCCAACCAAGTTCAGCGGATCGGCCGCCGACAACGTAACCGTCTCTCCGCTCAAAGGCAGGCCCCTCATCCCCCGCACCGATTCGACTGCGACTGGCAGCGCGAATTGCTCGCCGAGAAACCCATCCACAAACCTTCCGCCGCGAATCTCGCCACGATCTTCGAGCCGGCGGAATGCCATCAGCAACTCGCGCCAGGGCGGCAAGTTTGATTCTCGCGCCAACAGATCGCGAATCACAATTCCATAACGCCGCAGCAGCATCCAACACGCCGCCTCTACCGCCCGGTTCCTCTCGGCAGCCACATCCGCATGCAGCAAGGCCCACCGCCCCGAACTGTGCCGCGGTCGCGTGCTGCGCCCGCTGCCCTGGCCGGCGCGCCGCTTGGGATCGATCAGTGCCCGCAGGTTATCGAACCCATCGGCGGTCACCAGACCAGCGGCGACCAACTCCCAAAGTCCAGTCTCGATTTCGGCCTTGAGCTTGCCGATACCGCGCACAATATCCGCGAAGAACGATGCTCCGCGCTGCCGTAGAAACTCGAGCACCAGTTTCGCTCCATGGCTCAGCCCGCGTGCCTCAGCTTCATCGCCGGCCGCGTGCCGCGGAATCATCCAGTCCGCCTCCTCGCGTACAAAAAAAGTGATCGGCGCAACACTGGTCGGAATTACCCGCCGCTGCCGGGGCGCCGGCGTCTCTTCCTGGGACGCCCCGTTCCCATTGGCCGTCGCCCCCGCATCAATCGTCGCCGGATGCGGCGATAACCGCCCCCAACCGACCGCGCCAGTCAGGCAAAGCTGGTCCAGCCATTTGGGATCGTAATCGGCAATCCGGCGCGCCAGGACTTGCCGCTCCCACGCATTTGCCGGAATCTCAAATCCCTGCAACTGCTGCAGCACCTCCATCGTCCCGCGCTCTCCCACAACCTGCGTTCCCGGAGCCACATGCTGCCACCGCATCAGCCAGCGCAGGAACGCCGCCGCCGTCACCGGCTCAATCTGCTTCCGCAACATTCCCACGGTCAACCGGTGAATCCGAGCCAGCAACCGGCGCTCGCACCATTCCGTCTCCGGTGGCTGCGTCGGCTGGTGTGCATGTGTGGGGACAGCCGCCCCCGGCTGTCCAGTCGAGCGCAGCTCGACGGCTTCGTGTGGCGCGGGCGCCCCCGCCCGCGAGACAGCGCCAGTAAAGTTTCCCCGCAGAATAGTCCCGCTGACCTCCATCCGCAGCAGCGCCTTCTCAATGTCAGAAGTGCTCAGCCCCAACGCCTCCCCAAGTTGCGACGCCGTCACCGGCCCCGAGTGCGACATCCACCCAGTCACCAGAGCAAGCAAAGCATCCTCTCGGGAACTCTGGCCCGTCTCCACATCCGCCAAAATCTGCTCAAATTCCGCCCAAGGAAACAATGCCCTAAAGCTCCGAGCCCGCTCCGCTGCGACCCAGTAGCGCCGGCCCCCCGCCGCCTGTCCCGAGGGCCTGTCCTGAGCTTGTTGAAGGGGCGTCTCGTCCTCGGCGACAACAGCAATTCCAGCCCTACCTTCGTTCACCAACCGCTCGAAATATGCCGGCCACTGCCCACGAGCAAAATCCATGTGGGGACGGTCGCCCTCGGCTGTCCGGCTCAAGGCAGCTGAGCCGCTCTTACCAATGACCTCAGACAAGTCCGCCGATGCTAAAACGGGTCGAGCTTCGCTCGACCGGACAGCCGATGGCGGCTGTCCCCACACTGAGAAATCTTCGGGCAGCGCCACCAGCGTGTGCAGCACATCATGCAACTCATCCGCATCCCGCACATCCGGCCAAGCTTCTTCCCGCACTTGCGCAATCGCCCCTGGATCCAGTCCCCCGACTTCCTCCAGCACCGATTCCGGCAGCATCCGCCGCATGTTGACCGCGCGCGCCCGCCGTTCTTCCAGTGGCGCGTCATCGAGATACGCATACGGATTCGCATTCAGAATCTCGTGGGAAAACTGCGAAGGCACAGGCGTATCCACCGCGATCACGCGAATCTCTCCCGATGCCATCCCTCGCAATAGCGACTTCAATCCCTCCACGTCCATCGCTTCCGTGAGCACATCTTTCATCACTTCGCCCACCAGCGGATGATCTGGAATCTTCCTCTCGCCCTCAATGTTTTCGAAGCAAGCCGCGGCGTCCGGAAATACCGACGCCAGTAAATCCTCCGACCGCATGCGTTGAATCTGTGGAGGCACTTTCTTTCCATTCTGAAAGCGCAGCAGCGCCAGGGCCCGGTTCGCATCCCATCGCCAGCGCGTGGCAAATATGGGAGAATCCAACGCCGCCTGCTCCAGAATCGGCTGCACCGTGTCCGCCTGCAGGAAATGAAATACATCCCCCAGCGGAAAACTGTGCTGCTCGGCCAGCGCAATGTTCAGCCCGTTATCAGTCGCCGCCGCCTGCAATTCAAAATTGAATCCCACACAGAATCGCTTGCGCAGCGACAGCCCCCAAGCTTTGTTGATCCGCCCGCCAAACGGCGCATGAATCACCAACTGCATCCCGCCGCCTTCATCGAAAAACCGTTCCGCGATCACCGTCGTCTGCGTCGGCACCGCTCCCAGCACAGCGCGCCCCTGCAGCACATACTCAATCATCTGCTCTGCGCCCGAATCATCCAGCCCACACTCTTCTTTCAGCCAACTCACCGCTGCGGCGACGTCCGGCTGCGTCGCCGAAAATCCTACCGGCGAAGTGCTCGGCAGCATTTCGCTGATCTCCTGTCGCAATGCACCCACATGCAGCGACAGTTCCTGAGTGCGCGCCGGAGCTTCTCCCCGCCAGAACGGGACGCTAGGCGGAGCGCCGTGCGCATCCTGCACCAGCATCCGGCCCGCATTGGTTTCAATGCGATGAATCATCCATGACGTGTTGCCCAACAGCATGATGTCGCCGCGATTGCTCTCCACCGCAAAATCTTCATCCACGGTCCCAACGACAACCCCGTCAGGCTCGGCGACCACGGTATACAAAGAGTTGTCAGGAATCGCGCCACCGCTGGTGATGGCCGCCAGTCGCGCGCCGCGCCGCGCCCGCAACTTCCCGTTCACCCGGTCGCGATGCACATACGCCCCATACCGCCCGCGCCGCGCCGCAATCCCCTCCGACAGCATCTCGAGTATCGAGTCGAACGTCTCCCGCTTCAGCCCACGATACGGATAAGCCCGCCGCACCAAAGCAAACAGCTCATCCTCACCCCACCCATCAGCGTGTGGCGCGGGCGCCCCCGCCCGCGAATCGGCAAAAACGATTTCACTGTGGCCATCGCGATTGGTCGCGATCAGCTCAGAAACAGTACCAGAGTCCTCGCGAGCAACAGCATCGTTCCTAGCCTCACGCGGGCGAGGCGACCGCGCCACATCGCCGCTCGCCGCCGCACACATCGCCACAATCTGCTGCGCCAGCACATCCAGTGGCGCATCCGGAATGATCAGCCGGTCCAGATCCCCTTGCTTGATCGCCCGAACCAGCGCCGCGCACTCCATCAAATCATCCCGCGTCGTAGCAAAGAATCGTCCCTTCGGAACCGCCCCACGCCAGTGCCCCGACCGCCCCACCCGCTGGAGAGCCACCGCGATCGCCCGCGGCGAATTGATCTGCACCACCAAATCCACGGTTCCTATATCAATTCCCAGTTCCAGCGAGGCCGTCGCCACCAGCACCCGCACCTGCCCTTCTTTCAGCTTCTTCTCCGCCGCCAGCCGCAACTTCCGCGACAGCGAACCATGATGCGCCGCCACATTCTCTTCGCCGATACGCGCACCCAGTTCATGACACAACCGTTCCGCCATCCGGCGCGTATTCACAAATACGAGCGTCGACCGATGCTCCGCCACCAGCGCGACCAGCCGGTCATAAACCGTGTCCCACAGTTCATTCGACGCCACCGGCCCCAACGGCATCGGCGACACTTCAATCCCCAGATCGAGCTTCCTCTTGTGTCCAATGTCTACAATCACCGGATCCGCCCGCCCGCTTCCTGTTAGGAAGTGAGCGACTTCCTGAATCGGCTTCTGCGTGGCCGACAGGCCAATCCGAACCGGCGGTCTATGAGACAACGCTTCCAAGCGTTCCAGCGACAAAGTCAAATGCGCCCCGCGCTTGTCATCGGCGACCGCATGAATCTCGTCGACAATCACGGTCTCAACATCGCGCAGAATCGCCCGGCTCTTGTCTGCGGTAAGAAGGATGTAGAGCGACTCCGGTGTCGTCACCAGAATGTGGGGAGGCCGCTTCAGCATGCTTCGCCGCTCGTGCGCCAGCGTATCGCCCGTGCGCACCGCCGTGCGGATTTCCGGCATTAACAACCCGCGCTCGCCCGCCAGCGCAAGAATTTCGCCCAGCGGTCCTTCCAGATTTTTCTGAATGTCGTTGCCCAGCGCCTTAAGCGGCGATACGTAAAGCACTTCTGTACGATCGCTGAGATCGCCCGCCAGCGCCTTGCGCACCAGCCGGTCAATGCAAGCCAGAAAGGCGGCAAGCGTCTTGCCCGAACCGGTGGGCGCCGAGATTAGCGTGGTCCGCCCCGCCAGAATGTGCGGCCATCCTAGCTCCTGCGGCTCGGTCGGCGTGCCAAACTTCCGCACGAACCACTCCGCCACGAGAGGGTGCGCCCAGGCTAGAGAATCTGGAAGGGACTGCATCCAAATATTCTAGCCTGAACCGAGAGTTTCGCCAACTGTTCGCCTGAAGCGCGACCAAGGAGTGTGAGGCGTGTTCCGGCCGCTAGGATGAACCGCATCGAGAAGCCGGTATCTCCTAGCAACCACGCCGGAAGAGTCGCGGCAGGAGGTTGGATATATGTGGTCTCGAAGTCGCCCTGCCTTCGTTATAGTGTGTGCCGTGATGCTGTTTGGCGGGTTACGTTCCCCGGGCCAGACCCATGAGGTTCCTATGAGCCACGAGCAGACGACGCAGTCCCAGGAGCAGGTGACGCGCACGACGATTAACCGCTTCAATGAAGTATTCAATCGGCATGACGCGGACGCATTGGCAGCCATTTTGACCGAAGACACGGTTTTCGAGGACACGTCCCCCGCCCCGGACGGCCGCCGCATCGAGGGTAAATCCACCGTGGTCGAGTTCTGGCGCGCATGGTTCGCGCGCAATCCCGACGCACAGTTCGAAGCCGAGGAAGTCATCGTGAGCGGCAATCGGGCCGTGGTGCCTTGGGTCTATCGCAAAATGCGCAACGGTCAGCCCTGGCATCTGCGCGGCGTTGATATCTTCACCGTGCGCGATGGAAAAGTGGCCGCCAAACTCGCCTATGTGAAGGGGTGAACTTCGCCTCCGCAAATAATCCGCTTTCCACGTTTGTGCCTTACGGGGGACGCCTTCCTAGTGCGCTTCCATCATGCTGCGGCAGAATCTACGGCTGCACGGTTTGCGTTACAGATACTGAACTCCCCTTGATATTTGAGTCTCCGTTGTAGGTCACTTTGACCACAACCGACCCCGCGGGCAGAGTCGAGGTCGTGAATATCGCTTTGCCGCTGCTGAGCTGCGCCGTCCCTAACACCGTCGTTCCGGCCTTGAAAGTCACAGGACCGCTCGGCATGACTGTCGGCGACGTGATCTTCGCGGTGAACGTAATTGCCTGTCCGACCTTCAACGGATTCACTGACGAAGTGAGCGCGGCCGCACTGGTCGTCTGCAGCACCGTCTGGTTCAGCACCGCTGAGGTGCTGCTGAGGTTGTTGGTGTCGCTGAGGTAGACTGCGGTCATTGCATACTGATCGGCGTTCAGGTTGGACTTCGTCAGGGTGGCCACACCAGCGTTGTTCAGGGTCGCGGTTCCGATAGTATAACTCTGCGTGAAGTACCTCCACATGAATACAACCGTACCGGTGGGCGGCACCGGACCAGACGTAGTCACCTGTGCCATCAAGGTCACCTTTTGGCCGTAGATCGAGGGATTCAGGCTCGACGCGAGTGTAGTCGCAGTTGCTGACTTACTCGTGGCATTCACGGTTTGCCTGAGCCCGAGTGAGGTGCTGGCAGCGAAGGTCGAGTCCCCTGGATAACGAGCGGTAATCGTGAAAACGCCAGCCGGCAAGGCAGAAGTTGTCAGCATGGCCGTGCCACCACTCAACGGAGCCGTGCCAAGCATCGCACTTCCGTTGTAGAAAGCAATGATCTCGCCGTTCGGAGGAATTCCCGCCGAGGAAGTTACCGTGGCCGTGAATGTGACTGTCTGGCCAACGACCGAAGGGTTCAGAGAAGAAGTCACGCTCGTTGTGGTCGATGCAATGATCTTCTCGCTCAATGCGCCCGACGTGCTGCTGGTGTTGTTGGAGTCGCCGTTGTACTGGGCCATGATGGAGTACGTTCCGGCCGTGGCGAAGGAAGTGGTCAGGGATGCAATATTTCCGCGAAGCGCAGCGCTGCCCAGGTTCTGCGCACCCGCCATGAACGTCACAGCGTCGGTCGCGGCTCCCCCATAATGACTGGATACGGTAGCAGTGAAGGTCACCGCCTGATTCGTGCCCACAGGATTGAGCGACGAAGCCAGTAAGGTTGCGGTTGGCGCTTTCGTCACAGTTTGTGTGATAGGAGAAGACTTGCTGGGCGCGAAGCCACCACCTCCCAGGTAGGACGCGATAATCGAGTCGGTGCCTGCAGGGAGAGTGGAAACTGGGATGGAGACGCTGCCGCTTGCTAGGGTTCCGCTTCCAACAACGGTCGTACCGTTGAGGATTTGGACGGTTCCCGTTGGCATCCCAGAATCGGATGTCACAGTTGCTGTGACCTCGACGGTCTGCCCGTAGACGGAGGGATTGAGCGACGAGGCAAGTGAAGTGGACGCAGGTGTCTGAACATTGTTAAGTAGGACGCCGACCGTTTGCGAATTGGCGTTGGCCATGATTACGTCGGGCTTGCCGTCACCGTTCACATCAGCGATCACCACCTTGTATGGAATGGACCCACCGGAACTGTAGGTCTGCGCCGCCTGGAAGGTGCCGTCGCCGTTGCCCAGCAGCACGCCCGCTGTGCCGTGCGTGCAACTGGCGCTATCGCACTCATTGGCTACGACGACGTCTGGGTGGCCGTCACGGTTGATGTCCCCGACCGCGACCAAGAATACGTGATAGCCACCAGAGGGATAGCTGACCGGTGCCTTAAAGGTGCCGTCGCCGTTGCCTAGCAGCACTGCTACGTCACCGGGGCCGGGGCAGTTGCTGCCACTCTGGCAGTAGTTGGATACGACCAGGTCAGGAATGCCGTCGCCGTTCAGGTCGACGATCACGACTTGATCGGGACCCCAATATCCGCCCGAACTGTAAGGGACGGCCGCCTTGAAGGTACCGTCGCCGTTGCCTAGCAGCACGCTAACGCCACCGGGGCCGGGGCAGGCGGCGCTGCTCTGGCAGTTGTTGGTCACGACGATGTCGGGCTTGCCGTCACCATTCAGGTCGCCGACCGCAACCCCATAGACCTCGTATCCTGCGGAGTCGTATTTGGCCGGCACCTGGAAGCTGCCGTCGCCGTTGCCGATGAACACACTCACTGCACCCTCGGTGCAAGTGCTGCATTGCAAGTAGTTGCCGACCAGCAGATCCGGAATGCCGTCGCCGTTCACGTCGGCGATCACGACGGAGAAGTTCCAATATCCGCCGGCGTTATAGATGGTGGGCGCGCGGAAGCTGCCGTCGCCGTTGCCCAACAGCACGGCAATCGTGCCATTGTTGCAGTTGGCGCTGCTCTCGCAGAGGTTGGCAACGATTAGGTCGGGACGACCGTCAGCGTTTACATCGCCAATGGCAACCGCCCAGGGATTCACTCCGCCTGTGCTGTAGCTGACCGGCGTTTGAAAGGTGCCGTCACCGTTGCTCAACAGCACGCTGACGTAGCTTCCGTTGCAGGAACTTTTGAGGCAATAGTTGCCAACGACGATGTCGGGCTTGTCGTCGTTGTTAACGTCTCCGACCGCCAATGAAACAGGTCCGACGCCGCCCGAATCGTAGGTGAACACGGGCAGAAAAAGAGAAGTGCTCGATGAGTCAGAATTGGAAATGCTGGATGTCGAGCGGGGTGACCCAGCGAACGGCCCGTCTGGAACTTGTGCGATCACGGCCGAAGCGACCGGAACTGAAAGAAATGCGATGAGTCGACAAACGATAAAGAAAAATCCGAAGCTGTGGGTGTGTGTTTGAACCATGGAAGTAGACCTTCTTCATTTGTCAGCGCCGGCAACGAGTGGTTGATCGGCTCGCCCGGGTGGATAGTTCACAGCTCAGTGGTTCGCTGCTCGGTGGTTCGCCGCTCGGTGGTTCGCCGCTCAGGAGGGACTACTGCGGAGTGTCAAGAACTGTTGCGAATCGTATTTCACCCACACCATACGCCGCCGCGGAGGTTTTTCAGTGACTCTGGTCACAGATGTTTAGCGCGAAGGTCAATGGGACCAACAAACTACTAGGAATCAGGTGGACAATAGTTGAAACATCGGTTTCGCGAGGCGCACCCGTCGATAGCGGACCCGTACCGCAAAGCATTACCGCCAGCGGTCACCGCGCGCGGCGACAAAATTCCAACAGACATAGTCCCACGGCACGACGAACAGGAAGATCACGCTCATCAGGCAGGCAAAAGTTGTGTCCCAGGTGTCAGCGTCCATGGTGTGGTTCTGCCAGGCAGGCAGCGCCACCGCGAGAAGCCATGTCGCCTTCCATGCTATTTCCCAGAACAGAAGCGGCAGCATTTTCAAGGGATAGCGTAGCCCTAGGACCGCCAGCAGCACTAGCGCGAGCAGCATGGAATTGACCACGCCATGCATCAGCTCCCAAGGCCTGTGATGAAGGAAGGCAGGAACCTTCTGCAGCGTCATGTTGAGATTTGTGTGGTGCAAAAAATAACCTTCGCCAAAACCATCCAGTCGGTTGCCATCCGCCGAGAGAGTCAGAGCGTAGCTCTGCTCATTCGAGCCGAGGGATCGCCTGAGAGTAACCGCCGTTCCATCGACGCCGCCGGTGACCAACGTGTCGGGTTCGGATTTCCCGCTGCTGGTATGCCACGTACCTTCTAGCGCCGGGCCTGACTGGCGTAGGTCAATCCACCCTTGGAAGCGATCATCGAAGTGGGTGAAGCTCCAGGTGCCCGACAGATCCTTAAGCCCGTGGGCAGATGCAGGCGTGGGAGCGTTCATGTCGTCCGTGGTATAGACTTTCTTGGCGGTCGTCCCGCGCGTTTCCTTTTGCTGGCGGCTCTGACGTGCAGCGTCACCCAGGGACTGACCGGCGCACAGGGCACACACGAACAGCAGCACCAACCCAACGCCCGGAACTAGCCGCACAGCGCTCACATTCCCCTCGGACACAAGCTCGCGATTTGCCTTCCAACGGTACCCCAGCGCCCCGCAGAGCGCAAAATTACGCCGGTAATGTCGGAGGTGCTGAGTTCCAGTGAGGAACTTCAGTCCGAATCAGTCAATGGAACGTCTGGTTTCGGAAGCCGAATCGACGGTCAATGAGCATTATGGCCTCGTTTCGCCACCTTGCGCTTCAATCCATTCCCGATGTAGTTTCTAACGCGCTGATGTTCTAAAGGAGTTTGGCATGTTCATCCGTCACAGCGGCCAGCGATTTGTTTGTGCATCGATCTTGATTGTCTGTTCAGTATTTGAGGCGGCTGCACAGGTTCGGTCTAGTGGCTCCCAGGTGGTTAACGCTGTGTCGGGTATTGTCGCATCGTTCCAAGAACACCCCGTCGTTGCTATTGGCGAGTGTCACTGGCTTCGGGAGGCGGGTGACTTCTATGTGCGGCTGGTTCGCGATCCGGAATTTCAACGAAGTGTTCAGGATATCGTCATCGAATTCGCCAGCCAGAATACCCAACCGTCACTCGACAGGTACATCGCGGGTGAGGAAATGCCACTCGAGGACATACGCCGAATCTGGCGCGATACCACCAAGGTGGCCTCTTGGGAGTCGCCTATTTATGCTCAATGGCTAGCAGCCATCCGTGAAGTTAACCGAGGATTCCCTCCATCCCGTCGCTTGCGCGTGCTGGCGGGGGACACCGCGATTGATTGGCGACACATTCAGACCCATGCGCAATGGGCGGACCTCGGCGATAACAGTGTGTCAATCGCTAATGTTATCCTCAACCAAGTCCTTCGCAGGAAGCGCCACGCGTTAGTCGTCCTGGGGACCAATCACGTAGTTCGGGATGAAAGCGGAAACACCACTGCGCGCGTCGAGGCGCAGTATCCTGGGTCCATCTACGTTGCGTTGATGCTCTGTCCAGGGACTGTGGCGCTCGCTGCGCGAGAGCTGCTTCGATCGACGAATCCACCTACCCCGGCGCTCGTGCGGTTGGACGGAACATCTTATGCGAAGCCCAAGAGCCACAATGAATCGTCTTTAGAAAAGAAGGCGGTTGCCCTGCTGTACCTCGGGCCACGCCAGTCGTTGACCATGCAATTCCTTCCGCCTGCCAGTCTCGAGTCGGACTATATGCTCGAGTCGGACTATATGAAGGAAGTTGACAGGCGTTCCATGATCGAGTGGGGTGAACTAAGAGCGCGGAAATTCGTAGGCGCAGCAGCACGCTAGTCTAAAAGGCCGTTCCATGAACCGCCTAGGACTTGCCTACTTGTTGATCGCATTGCACGTTTGAGCTTCCTCACACGCCTCTTGGCCTCGGTAAAATTAGTGAAGCGTGGGGCTGGTGTTGGGAAACCCAGGGGTAGCTTGTGTCAATAAGACCAGGAGACAAATGACAAAGATATGGGAACGACTCTATCTTGGCAGTCTCAAAGATGCAGAGCAACTGGCGCGTTCCAATCCGCAGCGTATCGCAACCGTCGTTTCGCTCTGCCGGCAGCAGGCTGTACAGAGAGCACATAAAATCACCTACATCCATATACCAATCCCGGACGCGCGCCCAATCTCTCCGCAAAAGTTCGAAGACATTATGTTCGCGATAGCCATAGGCGTGCGACGAGGCAACCTGTTGGTGCATTGTCTGCAGGGTATGAACCGATCGCCAATCCTGATTGCTGCATGGCTGGATCGTTGCGGCTATGCGGGAATTGACAAAGCATTATCGGAGATTGCGAAGCTGAAGGATCTCGCACCATCCCGCACTTTGCTGACAAGCGTGCAGGACCTGCTGCTGCGCAAATGAAAAGGGCGGGTCTCCAAAACACTGGCGTAACATCCCCGTAATGCTCATTGACCAACGATCAAAACGTAATCGCGATCTCAACATCTATAGTAGGGCTATACCAGATCAGTGCGAAACGTGGGACAGACAATGGGCAAAACTCTCTATATGGTGATCGAACGCTTCAAGGATGGCCACGCGGTCTCCGTCTACCGGCGATTTCGAGACCACAGGCGGCTCGCGCCAGAGGGTCTCTCGTACGTGTGCAGTTGGGTGGACACGAAGCTTGAGCGCTGCTACCAACTAATGGAAACAGACAATCCTCTGCTCCTGGATGAGTGGATCGCACATTGGAAGGACATCGTCGACTTCGAGGTGCATCCTGTCATCAGTTCAACAGAGGCAGCGGAAAGAATGGCTCCGCGCTTGTAGATCGATGACGGTGACCGCTCGCTCTTGCTGAGGGACAGGGAAGAGTTTCACCACGGGCTGCCAAGGAAACCTTAGCAAGTTTAAATTCGGATTGCCCCTTAGGATCGGCGCAAAAACAATTTCACAGATTGGGTGAGATAGTGTAATTCCACTTGGGCAGGAATTCGTGGGGCTTGATGCGGAGAGCTTGAAGTTGTTCCGGTGTGGGTACGGTGCCGGTGAGATAGTGGCGACGGTCGAGATGAGCGTTGACCGACAAGCCGGATTGAGTTCTGGTGGAACGAATGAAGTGGAGGATCTTGTGATAGCTGTCGAGCGGTTCGCCAGCCCAGTTTTTGGAGATCTGGGAAAAGAGACGATGCTCGATAGGGTTCCATTTGGAAGCACCGGTGGGGTAGTGGGCGACGGTGAGAGTGAGGCCGTGGGAATCGGCCAGTTGGGACTGGAGTTCGGTTTTCCAGGCGCGGCAACGATAACCGTTACTGCCGCCGGTATCGCTGAGTATGAGAAGTTGTCGAGAGCGCGGATAGCGAAGCGATCCTTCTTCTCGCCACCAATGAGCAATGGCGTGAGCGGCGAAGGTGGGTGTGTCATGGGAGACGCCGACCACAACGGAGCCTCGATTGGCGAGCAAATCATAAATGCCGTAAGGGATGGCGACGCCCGTGGAGTCGGAGCGGAAGTCGTGATCGTTGACCAGGCGGGGAGATAGATCCCAGCGGGTGCCGGAATTTTTGAAAAGGCCGACGAGTTCGCGCTTTTTGGTATCGACGCTAATGATGGGGAGACCACGGCGCGCGAATCGGTCGCGAAGATCACCGAGGTAGAGGAACTGATGGTTGCGGTCGGGACTGTGATCGGTGGAAAGCTGCTTGTGATTGAGGCGAAGAGAATAGCCCATCTGATGGAGCAAGCGGGCGACGGTGCTGGGGCTCACCCGGACCCCGAAGTCAGCGAGCGCCATGGCCACCTTGGTGGTGGTTCGGCGCGACCACTTCAGGCCGGTGATGGGATCCCCGGCGGTGTCGTATTCGAGTAGGAACTCGATCAGGGTGAAGATGTCGGCGTTTTTTTTTCTACGGGTTTGCGTCCGCCGCCGGCGTGGCGGGCGCGACCCGGCGTGACCTTCTGCTCGAGCAGTTGCTCGCGTCCGCGGGCGACGGTGTGTGGATCCAAGCCGAGGAATTCGGCCAAAACGCGGTCGCCACCGTGCCCCAGTTTGATCGATTCCATGCCGGCGAACAGGCGTCGTTGCTGCTCGTCCAGCAAACTGTAGAACAGCACAATGGCGGCCTGGAGTTCACGGGGAGACACCTGAAGAGCGGAGGCATCGGCGAGCAGAGGAACGGAGAGCGCGGTTTGTCGAGTCCGCATCTGAATCCGTGCCTGCCGCAGATCGGGAGAAGTATAGAGGAAGCGTCCGGCCACCTCCGAGCGGCTTAAACGTCCGGCGCGGACCAGATCGTGGAGAGGATCTTGGACCTCAGCATGGAGTGAGTCAGCGAGTTCGTCGGCGAAGCAGCCACGTGGTGACTGATGGACAAAGGACTCGATGGTGGCGACGAGCGTGCCGTGCCGGGAAAACCAGACCGCCTCATGGGACCACAGACCGTCGTTGTCGAAGCGGGCAGATTCACGGAGGGCGTAGTAGCGGCCGCGATGAGTGTAGCTGGTAAGGTAGTCGAGCGGCTTGAGCTTGCGAAAGACGGTCAGGTTAGCGGTGGTGCCGAGAACGTCTTTGAGTTCCGGCAAAGTAGCGATTTTGTGGCGCAGCAAGTATTTGCGAAGGACTTGGGGGTCGAAGGTGAGGGTTCGCATAATGTTATAGTTCCGATCAAACTAACGATCAACTCGGAACTATAACACAAACAACGGCTCAGCGAGGACGGGTATCTGACGGGGAGCATCGTCAATGATTATAGGGTTAGACGTACGAAGACGTCCGCCACCATGTGTGTCTAAACCATTTCTTAATGATCCAGGTACGACTACAGATGACAAGTTGTTTTTGCGTCAATCCTTAGCGTGACGCTTCCGCAGTGTCAGTGCAGGATCTTGCGGATTTGCTCGATGTGATTGATGTCATGTCCCGCCATATGGGTGACCAATTCCCTGACCATGATCCGGCCACGCTTGGAAAGGGACGCGGTCCAGATTAGCAATAAACAACGAGCGCGACCCTTGGACACAACATAGGTGTCATGACCCGAGACGCTTACTCCAGCCTGTCGCGATGGCTGCTAGAATTCCGCCGATGCCCAAACTTTCCGCCCAAGCCCGCGCCCGCAAAATCAAGCTTCTCCTCTTCGACGTCGACGGCGTGCTCACCGACGGCAAGCTCTTCTTCTTGCCTGAGACCCCAGCAGTCGCAGCCCAGCTATCCGCCGCGCAGAGGCTCAGGGCCAGATTGAATTCAAAGGCTTCCACGCCCATGACGGCGCCGCGATTTCGCTCGCCCGTCTCGGCGGAATCAAGACGGGACTCATCACCAAGCGCCGCTCGGAAACCGTCGCGCTCCGCGCCCGCGATCTGAAACTCGAATACGTTCATCAGGGCGTTGGACGACAAAGCGCACCTGCTTCGAAGAAGTCGTGAAACAGGAGGGCCTGAAGCCGGAAGAAGCCGCCTTCATCGGCGACGACGTAATCGATCTTCCCGCCATGCGCGCCGGCGGACTCGCCATCGCGGTGAAAAATGCCCGTGCCGAAGTGAAGAAGGAAGCCCACTACATCACTCCCCACGCCGGCGGCGAAGGCGCGCTGCGCGATGCCGTCGAGTTCATACTCAAGGCGCAGGGCAAATGGAAGAAGGTGGTGGAAGATTACATCGGCGAGAGAAGTTCGAAGAGCAGCTCTCAGCTGTCAGCTCTCAGCCATCGCGAAACCAAAGTCCCGCTGACGGACACTCTGTGGCTACCGTGACTGTGGCAAGGACAATGTTTGAGTCGTTCTTATGTTAGAGGCTAAGAGCTGATAGCTAAGAGCTTAACAAAAAACCCACCGGATGCTTGCTTGGGGCGTGCTCGGGTCAGCATCCGATGGGCTACCGTTTCTCCTTACTCACCCTGTTGTTTTCAGGAGTATGTTGCAAAATTAAACACCGCGAACGCCGCCAAGTTCCGTCTAATTTTGTAAACCTTTGTAAATTTTCGCCGGCTAAGACAAACTTAGCGTTATCTATCGGGCCGATCCTGTATTGGACTAAGAAATTTCCCGTAGGTCGGGCGCCCTAGGCGAAATTTCAATTTTCCGCACCTAATCCGAGATCGCGGGTGTCTTCGCTGCCATCAGCTCCGTGAACCGCGGATCTTTTCGCAGTTCCGCAAACTCCACATCTTTGTACACATTCTTCAAATCCTTGTAGCCCGCCTCCATCGCCTTCTTCAGATACTCAAGCGATTGGTCGGAATAGCCCATCTTGGCGTACAGTTTCGCGACCGTGTAGTCGTAGTGGGCGCGGTCCTCGGGACTCGGCAATTGCGCCTGGACGCCGCCGCGCGAAGTCCGCTTAAAAACATCGGGGTCGAGTTCCAGCGCATGCTGGTAGGCCGCCACCGCGGGCTCAAATTCGTGCTTGGAGAATTGAGCAGCTCCCAGATTGCTGAAGAACGAGGCCGAACTGCCGTCGATCGCGATCGCCCTGCGATACTGCTTGATCGCCGCTCCGTATTTCTTGTCCTCGTAGAAAACCACGCCCAGATTGTTGTAGGCATTGGCGAACTCATGGTCGGACTTGATGGCTCGCTCGAAGGATTTCCGCGCCTCTTGTAGCGCTGCATCATCAGTTCCGTAATGCCAATCTTATTCAGCAGGCTGCGTCATCTCGGCTTCTTGGCCAGCGCCGCGCGTAATAATCGAGCGCGTCCAGGTAGAGTTTCTCCGAGCGCAAGCGGTCGGCTTGTTCCTCCAGAGCCGCCGCGGTTGCGTCCGGCGCCGGAGGATCGATGGCCCGCAGCAGGGGCGGCGCGATCTGCACTTGCTCCGAATGAGAAACTTGTCGCCAGTGACGGCACTCGACAGGAGCGCAGATACAAAGGACAAGAAGCGAGACGGGAACCAGCGAAACTCTCGGGCAGGACGACATAGGCCACCCCCAGCAAGTAGCCCCATTCTGGCACAGTTTTGGCCTGGCGGCGAAGGATTTTGCGCTAGAGGTCTTAGGTCTTGGCGTCAGGATTAGGCCGTTGCGTTGGGGTTTTAAGCGTTGGCCGTTACGTTGGCTTACCGGCCCAAGACCTGCCATTGAAGGCCAAAGACCTAAGACCCAATACCTTACACCCTTCAGTGGGGTGCCGTTTGCCCACTGTCCGGCGGTTTGGGCGGCGGCGTTGCCGCTTTGTCATCCTTAAAAATGCCTGCGATCTTGCCGAAGAAACCCTTCTTTTTCTTGGATCTGAGGGTTGCGCATCCTGCCCGATCATGGCTCGCCTGAGGCTGGCGCTCAGGCAGTGGTTTATTCCCCACCGCCAAAGATGCTTGAGAAGAACCCGTCACTCCCTGCTTGTGCGTCGCAGGTCTCGCGCGGCTCCGTGCCGGCTACGAAGGCTGCAACGTAGTCGTCCGGACAGGTCGGCGTCGCCAGGCGGTTCGTGGCTTTGTCCAGTTGCACGTCCACCACGCCGGTCGGCTGCGTGAACGCTTTCATGTCGGAGTACTGCGGCAGCGCGGAGGCCTTCTTCATGAACTCGGTCCAGATGGGCGCCGCGGTCATGGCGCCGCTCAAGCGCAGATCGCTGTAGTCGTCATAACCTACCCACACCATGCACAGTAAGTTGGAGGTGTATCCCGCGAACCAGCCATCGTGCGAACTGCCGGTCTTGCCCGCCGCCGGCGGCGGTAAATCCGCGCAACCGAACCGCCGTATAGCCCAGTCCGTTGTTGATCACGCCTTCCATCATGTTGGTCATGACGTAGGCAATTCGCGGATCGAGCACCTGCCGCTGGTCGGTCTTGTAGTTCGCGATCACGTCGCCCTTGGCATTGCGCACCGAATTCAGCAGGATGGGAGAGAGCCGCACGCCGTTGTTGGCGAATGACGTGTAGGCGCCCGCCATGTCGATCGGCGAGGCATCATAGGATCCCAGCGCCATCGCCGGCGTCGCCTTCACCGAAACGATTCCCGCCGACTTCGCCAGGTCCGCGACTTTGTCGTAGCCCACTTCCTCCGCCACTTTCACGGTGGCGTTGTTCAGCGACATGGCCAGCGCGTACCGCAACGTCACATCGCCGTGATATTCCTCTTTGTAGTTGCGCGGCTCGTAGATCTGATCTCCATAGGCGAAGCTCGAGGGCGCGTCGGTCACCGTCGAAGCCGGAGTCAGCACGGTTGGCGAGCCATCCAGCGCCGTATTCATCGCCGCGGCATAAACAAACGGCTTGAAGATCGATCCCGTCGGCCGCTTCGATACCGCGTGATTCAACTGGCTCCAGCCATAATCTCGTCCTCCCACCAAAGCCAGTACTGCACCCGTGTGCGGATCGAGCACCACCATCGCGACCTGCGCTTGCGGACCCGGCAGCACCTTGGTTTCCGTTTTCTTGCCCACCTTCATCTTCTTCGTGCGTAATTTCTTGACCTGGTCATCCACCAGCTTGATGCCCGTCTCCACCGCCTGCGCGGCGGCTTTTTGCAGATCGGGATCGAGCGTCGTGTAGATGCGATAGGACTGGTCATTCAAATCGTGTCTCATTGAACTTGTTGATCAGCGTGTCCCGCACCATGTCCACAAAGTAGGGCGCGTCGCTGGCTTCCACATTCGGTGGCGCCAGTTTCAGCGGCGCCGCTTTGGCTTTATCCGCCTGCTCCCGCGTGATCGCGTGCGTTTCCACCATCGATTCCAGCACCAGATTCCGCCGCTCCATCGCGCGCTCCGGATGCCGGTAGGGCGACAGATAGCTCGGACGCTGAATCAATCCCGCCAGCAGCGCCGCCTCGGGCAGCGTGATGTCCTTCAAGATCTTTATTGAAGTACGTCTTCGACGCCTCCCCAAATCCGCTGATGGCGAACGATCCTCGCTGCCCCAGGTCCACCCAGTTCGCGTAGAATTCGAAAATCTGCTGTCTTGCGTGAACTTTTGTTCGAGTTCTTCGGCGATCAGCATCTCCGTCAGCTTGCGCTTGATCGTCTTTTCCGGCGTCAGAAAGAATCCGCGGGAAAGCTGCATCGTGAGTGTCGACCCGCCCTGGTCATGCCGTCTGCCGCATCACATCGATCCACGCCGCCTCTGCCATGCGCATGAAATTCACTCCGCTGTGCTCAAAGAAGCGCCGGTCTTCGATCGCCAGCACCGCCTGCACCATCATGGGAGGAATCTCGTCGTACTTCACGATTTGGCGTTTCGACCGCTGCTCGGCGTCGAAGAGGGCAGTCACCAGTTGCGGCTCCAATTCGTAGGCGGAAAGATCGTTGCCGTTGCTGCTGATCTGGTCCACCTGCCCGTCGTGAATACTGATGCGCGGCTGGTTCCGGGCTGTGGTAGGACTCGGGCCCGGGAGTGATCTCGATTCCATCCTTCAGCAAGCGAAAAGTGCCGAGGCTGGACTGGCCTTCTTTATCCGAGTAACCGGCCCGCCGCAGGTCCGCCGCAATCTCCCGCGGTTCGATCTTTTCCCCATCCTTTACCGTTTTCGGCAGCGCGTAAATCTTCGCCGCATTGGCGAATACCGGCGTGCGAAACCGCTTCTCGATGATCCGGTCGTACTTGATGTAAACGTAAGAAAAGAAGACCGTAAACGACACAGCCAGAATCAGAAATGCCACCAGCGCCGCCCGCAGCACCGGGTCGCGGGGCTGCCAGCGGGACATCCCGCCCGCATTTTCTCCACGTCCCTTCGGAATTTTGATCTTTATCGTCACGGTTCGAGAGCTTTCGCTGGGACAAACGTCATACGGCTGGAACGATTCCTCATTCTCTCAGACGTCGGGATGCGCAAAAAGGTTTGTATTGTGCACTTTTGGTCCGGAGTTCCCGACCTTCCCTGTGATGACGTGGATCCCGACACTGCAGTCACCCGAAGGATACCCATATTGTACCGCTACCACAAAAATGAAAAGAGACCCGCAGTACATGCGAGTCTCCAAGCCGTCAACCGCCATAGTGGGCAACTGAGGCACGCCGCTAAGCTCTTAGAAGCCCTTGTTCGCACTCGATGGAGTGAAATGCAGATTAAACGAATAACCGGGCAGACTGACAGGAACGCTATAATCCGCAGCCACATATACTGCGTTCAATCCCGGCGTCCCGATATGCTGAACCGTAACGTTTTCCGGGGTCAGCACAATCTGGTGTTCCTGCCCTTTTTTAATGACGGCGTCGACCAACTGCTGGTCCGTAGTGCGCGAATTCGCTCCAGCCGCCATTGCAACATCCCGCAAGTCGTCCTGAAACGAATAGTTGCTCAGCTCCGGCGGAATGATCTGAAATCCGGTATAGATCGCGCCGATGATGACCAGAAACCCGACAGTGGCTTTGAATGTTCCCATGTCCCGCAATCTGCTCTTCCGGGACTAGGAACCGCTTTACCCAGCCCGGCCGAGCAACTCCTCAAAATACTCCACGATCGCCGTGATCCTAACATCGCGTACTTCGCGAGTCGAGCGCAGAACGACTTCCACAGTACCTTCGGTAACCTTCTTTCCCACCGTGATTCTAAAGGGGATCCCCACTAGGTCCGCGTCTTTGAACTTGACTCCGGGCCGTTCGTCCCGATCATCCAGGACCACGTCGTATCCCGCCGCTTCCAACCCCTTCGCGATCCCTTCCGCCGCCACTCGCACGGTTTCATCTTTTATATTGACCGGAGCAACCATAATCTCAAACGGGGCAATGGTAGGCGGCAGCCAGAAGCCATTTTCGTCATTGCCCTGTTCCACGGCCGCAGTCAGAATCCGCTCAATTCCAATCCCGTAGCACCCCATGATCGGCATAACTTCCTTGCCGTTTTTGTCCAGCACCCGCAAGCCCATCGACTCCGAATACCGGTACCCTAGCTTGAAGATATGTCCGATCTCCACCGCGGTATCGATCCGCAACGCCTTCCCGCAATTCGGACAAGCCTCACCCGCCGTCACCGCGCGCAGATCGGCGTAGGCCGTCGGATGAAAGTCCTTCCCCGGAGTCAGATTCTTCAGGTGATAGTCCTCTTTATTCGCACCGCCAATCAGGTTGCTGCGGCCCTCAAGCGCCTTGTCGACCAGAAGTACCGGCTTGTCCACGTCTTTCTTCAGATCCTTCGCCCACTCAATTCCGATCGGCCCCAAATATCCAGCCGGAGACTTGAACAGGGCCTTGATCTCGTTCTCGTCCATCGGGCGCGTCGCCACTCCGACCGCAGCGTTGAACTTGGCTTCGTTGAGCTGATGATCCCCGCGCATCAGCACCACGATGCCACGCAGTCTCGTCTTGCCCGTCTTTTCATCCTTCTCTTCTGCCATGTACGCCAGAGTCTTGATCTTGTTCTTCGGCGACACCCCCAGAAACTTCGCCACATCTTCAATCGTCTTCTGCCCCGGCGTATGCACTTCCAGCGGCTTGCCGTCTCCCTCCGGTGCAAGATCTCCCCACGCTTCCAGCTTCGAAGTCGCCTTCTCCACGTTCGCCGCGTAATCGCACCCGTCGCAGCTCACAATTTGATCTTCGCCAGCCGGAGTCCGCACCATGAACTCGTGCGACTCCTTGCCGCCCATCGCCCCCGAATCGGCCTCCACCACCATGTACTTCAACCCGCACCGATCAAAAATCCGGCAGTACGCCTCGTAATGTTTCTTGTAAGAAACGTCGAGCCCCGCAGCATCAATGTCGAACGAATACGCGTCCTTCATCATGAACTGCCGCACCCGCAGCAATCCCGATCTTGGCCGCGGCTCGTCGCGAAACTTCGGCGCAATCTGATACCAGATCTGCGGCAGCTGCTTGTAACTCCGCAACTCCTTCAGTGCAATTGAGGTCATGACTTCTTCTTCCGTCATGCCCAGGCACATGTCCGCTCCCTTGCGGTCCTTCAACCGAAACAGGTTCTCCCCCATCAACCCCCAGCGCCCGCTAGCTTCCCAAAGCTCCCGCGGATGCAGCGCCGGCAAATAAAACTCCTGCCCGATCCGGTCCATCTCCTCGCGCACGATCCCGATAATCTTGTTAAAGGACCGGTTGCCCAGATATAGATAGGAATAAATCCCGGCCGCGAGCTGACGAATGTATCCCGCCCGCACCAGAAACTTGTGGCTCGCGACCTCGGCATCCGCCGGCGCCTCGCGCAGTGTGGGAATAAAGAGTTGTGACCATCGATGCATAAGTGTGAGTACCGTGTACCGAGTCGCGAGGGCTGAGCAACAGTCACTCGCCGATTCCGCTGGGGAATTGGATATTGTAGCAGCGGAGAGTGGCACGGTTTGAGCGGCGACTGTTGCCACTCCGCTCGAGTCATCATGAGCGCAGCTTTTCCAGGTGGAGCGAAGGATCTCGCACGTATGCCCACCCTAGCCGTAAGTGGCCTACTACTCGCGATGGGTAGTTTTGTGATACCAAGTATTGTAGTTAATACATTAATTTGATATATTTAAAAATGAAGGTAGCTAAATAAAGGTAGCTAAATGAGAGGCAAGTATGGCAACCGTTTCTGGAATTCAAATCAAAGTCGCCGACGAAGTCTGGGTGGCGACCGCGCTTCTTCATAGAGAACACCCGGGCCAAACGGATTTCGCGATCGAGGAGATTATGCAGCGGGCCACTGAAGAGGCCGGCAACCAGCGGCTTCGCCCAGGGGTATATGTGCACGTCGTTCAACACTGTGTCGCGAATCGCCAGCCGAATCCTGGTCGTTACCGAATGTTGTTCGAAACCGCACCGGGCCGACGCCGTCTGTTTCGCAATAGCGACGTTTACGATCCTGCGCGAGAAGGTGCCAAGAGCGTCCCCACGAGGGAAGACCTTCCATCGGAATACGGCGGCCTGCTCGACTGGTATAGAAACTGGAATCAGGACAGCGTGGAGGAGAGAATTAAGAACGATCCGCTGCTGGCTCTGCGCGGCTCCGGCAAGGAACTCTGGGCCGATGAGCACGCTGACGAGTACGTGCGCAGGCTCCGTGAAGGCTGGGAATGAGCCGCATCTTCTGGGACACAAACCTCTTCATCTATCTGTGGGAGGACTACGGAGCGCATTCGCAGGCAGTGGAAAAACTTCGCACGACGATGCTGCGTCGAGGTGATCAACTCGTGACATCAACTCTAACGCTGGGTGAAATCCTGGTTAAACCGACCGCGGCGGGGAATGTCGCACTTTGCAGAAAGTACGAGGACGCCATTTTGAGTGTAGCGTTGCTAATTCCTCTGGATGCCAGAGTCGCAAAGATCTACTCGTCAATCCGACGCGACCGCCTGCTAAAAGCTCCCGACGCGATCCAGTTAGCCTCGGCTGCCAGCGTCGGAGCCGATCTCTTCGTCACGAATGACGGACATCTACAAGGCAAACAGATTCCCGGCATTCAATTTATTGTTCCGCTCGACCGAGTCCCTATCTGAGAGCGAGGGCTACCCCGCCAACTGCTTCAATATCTCTTTCCCTAGCTTCTGCGCCTCGCCAAAAAACTTCTGATATTCGACAAACAGCCGGTTCAACTCCAGCGACTTGTCCGCCGTCAGCTTCTTGCGCAGAATCATATCCCGCACATGGACCGGGTTGGGCAGGGTGGCATCTTCGGTCAGTTCTTCCAGCGCCGTCGTAGGATCGTAGTGATACATGCAGGTATTGTAGCGCTGCCGTCCCGGCGGCTGTCGGGATGGCGCTCTCGCCATCCCCGTCGGCGGCAACCCAACTTACATCATCTCCGTTCCCCAGAGGTCGTGCAGGTGCACAATTCCCTCGAGCTTCCCAGCACCGTCCACCACCATCAGCGAAGTGATCTTCTTCTCTTCCATCAACGCCAGCGCCGTCGCCGCAAATTCCCCGGCACCGATCGTCTTCGGAGTGCGAGTCATCGCCTCGCCTGCCGTCAGATCCATCACATCTTTTCCCCGCTTCTCCAACAGCCGCCGCAAATCTCCGTCACTGATGATCCCAACCAGGCGCTCGCCCTCCACCACCGCCGTTACGCCCAGCTTCTTGCGCGACATTTCATAAACCACGTCCGGCATTTTCGTTCCTGGCCCAACGCACGGCAGCGCTTCCCCTCGGTGCATCAACGATTCCACTCGCGCCAGCCGCTTCCCCAGCTTCCCGCCGGGATGTAGGTTGGCAAAGTCTTCTTCTTTGAACCCGCGCCGCTCACTCAAAGTCACTGCCAGCGCATCGCCTAACGCCAGCATGGTAGTCGTCGAAGCCGTCGGCGCCAGACCGAGCGCACAAGCCTCCTTCGCGATGGAACAATCCAAAGCCACATCCGCCGCCACTGCTAGCGTTGATTGTGTGCACCCAGACTGTGTAGACCCAGACTGTGTGGACCCAGACTGTGTGGACCCAGGTTGTGCGGAGCGGGCGCCCCCGCCCGCTGACTTTGACTTGTCTTCTTCGCCTGCACCCACCGCCCCGGGTGCCCCTCTCGCGCGTTCTTGGCGCGAGAAGTGGGGCTTTTCGCCAATCTCATCCCCTGTCATTGCAATCAGCGGCACTCGCAGCCGCTTGATCGTTGCCAGCAACTGCAAAATCTCCTCTGTCTCACCGGACGCCGAAAGCGCCAACACCACGTCCCCGCGCACCACCATCCCCAGGTCCCCGTGCAGCGCTTCCACCGGATGCAAATACAATGCCGGAGTTCCCGTAGAACTGAATGTCGCCGCAATCTTACGTGCAATGAGCCCGCTCTTACCCATGCCGGTAACCACGACGCGACCCGCACAGCAAAACAGCAGCTCCACTGCCTGCTGAAACGCAACGGCCATAGGCCCGGCGATCCGGTCCGCCAGCGCGCGCAACGCTTCCGCCTCAATGCGCACCACGGTCTCACCAGTATGTTTCATCGGAGAAATCCAGGAAAAAGGATGTTAGCACGCACCGTTCGTAGAGACGTAGCTTTGCTACGTCTGGCCGGCTTAACCAGAAAAGGTTTGTCGATCAGCGATTTCCGGCAATCTCAGAAGTGATCCTCTCCGGTCAGCACTTGCGCGGGCGGCTGCGATTTCGCTCCCAGCGCGCCCAGTCCCCGCGCCTGAATGAGCCGATCCCACGGCCCCGCCTGCCAGTTGTCGCGCGTCTTCTGTTCGTAGCGCCAAAGCGGAAGAGTCAGCATCAAGTTGCGCGCAATCGAATGCACATAGGGTTCATACATCGACCGCAGCTTCGCCAGCTTGTCCTGTCCATACTCGTCACTCCGCAAACGCAAACCCGCCGTCGCGAGAGCCTCGCGCAGAGCGATCAGATCTTTCTCCACCAGTCGCTCCGCCGCCCGGGGATCGTATCGTGCATTCACGACCTGCGCCAGATCCACCGCGGCGTGTCGCGCCATCGCAAATGTGAGTTTGGCCTGTCCCGGATGCACTCCTTCAATCCCGGTCAGCACCAGCGAAGTCACGTCGAGCATCGTCGTCAGCGCACCCACCCACGATTGGTTACTGTGCTGCGACCGAAAAAAACTCAGCACCGGATACGAAATGTGACTCTCCAGCAGTTCTCCCGCCCAGCGCTCCCAGTCCCGCAAAACTTCATCCAGAACTCTCTGATCGACTCCTGGATCCTCCGACCTTCCGGCCAGTCGCAGCAGCAACTCCGCTGCCGACGGAGGCGATCCTGCGCGCGCATCAAGCATGGAAATTTGAATCTCCCGCCGCGAGAACGACGCATACACCACGGGAATGTAGCCAATCACTACGCCTAGAAAGGCGAAGCCCATCCCCGCTTCAATCACCGAAAGCGCCCGCGCACCGCCCGAAGTCGGCACAATGTCGCCGTACCCTAGCGTAAAGAAAGTCTCTCCACTGTGATAAAGGATTCGGCCAAATGTAAGCGGCTCCTGGTTCAGCTGCTCGTGTCCCCCGATCCCGTACTGCACCAAGGCGAACCCAAAGATCAGCCCAGCGGCCCAAAACACCAGAAGCAGAATCAGCGATAGCGGTCCAAAGTATCCGAGAAAATTCTGCTGCCGTGAAGTCGTCTTGATGCGCCGCGCAATTCCTCGCCATGGAATCCACGTCCGCCGGTAAAACCATGCCGTCAGCTTGAAGTGTCGCGTCACGCGCCGCGGCAGCACCACCGTCTCAAACGCATCCAGCAACACACTCCAAATGATGATGAGCCCGAACACCGTCCCGACAATGCTGTCGTGCGAATTCATGGTGAATGCCGAACCCCGGGCCTCAGGCGTCAGACCGAGGTGTGACCAGGTGAAATGTAGATGCGGTCGGAAGATTATCAGATTCGGGCGACCGTCGCCGCGACACTGTTACTGCAGACGCGCCTGCCATCTGCGGTGCTAGCAATACTGAAAAAGTTGCCAGGACCGATCCGGCACTACATCAAGACTTCCCGAAGCCGAAGCGGGCCTGTCTGGAGCTGAGGTCCGAGGTCTAAGGTCTGTGGTCTATTGCGGCTTGGGTGGCGCCTGCTGTGCGGGCGCGGTCTGACCCGCCGGCGTGGCCGGAGTTGTACTCTTCGGTTTCGGCTTCTTCTTCGCAGCCGGCTTCTTCGGCGGTTCGTTATCATCCACCACAGTCTTCTTGGGTGGAGTCGCCGGAATCGCTGCCTGCGCTGTCTTCAAGTCCGCCCGCAACCGCACAATTTCAGCCTCTTTGGCCGACGACAAAGTTTCAATCCGCTGCGCCAACTGCTTACGTGCGCCCTCAAAAGTGCTCAGATCATTCGAGAGCGCCTGAAAGTCGTCCTTCGATCCGAAAGCTCCCGTCACCTCTACCACATTGCCCAGCACGTCATACAAGGCATCGAAATTGCGATAAAGTTTGAAGGTCGTCGGCAAATCTTCGGGCTGCGCCCGCAATTGCGCGATGATCTCCGGCAACGCGCCCTGCAGGTTACGCTGAATGGAATCCACATTCGCCAGCGTCTGCTTCTTCGAGTTTCCATCCATCTTCCAACGCTCAATGCGCAATTTGGCCAGGTCGGCTTGCGTTCTTTTTGAGCTGTCTTCCAGTGGCGCCAGTATTCCGTTCAGCTGGGTCATGGACGCGTAAGAAACCGGCTGGCTACTCTGCGCGGAATTTCCTGGTGAAGCGTCCTCGTTTTGCGCCGAGCGTTGCCCGTTCGCAGAGGACGCTGCTGGCGCCGGCCCGGCTTGGCCAAGCGCGGCCGCCATAAACAGGAAGGAGGACAGAGGCCATAAGAGAAGAGTAAGTTTCATGATTTGCAGCGGTGCGTTCGCGAGCAACAGCATACTACATTGCCAGCCACACTGTGGATCAGGCGAATCCTCCAGGCACAATTCGACTCTTCGTTCCAACGCGACGATAATACAAGAGCATGTTCCTGAAACTTCCACCTACGCGGCGAGTCTTTGAAGCCGCGCTGTTCTCCGCCTCCCTGCTCCTTCTGCTGGTTTTTCCCGCGCTCTCCCCGGCCCAGGATCTGGCCCGCCGCCTCATCCTCAAAGACGGCTCCTACCAGCTGGTCACGAAATATGAGGTCAAAGGAAACCGGGTACGCTACCTGAGCGCTGAACGCAATGAGTGGGAGGAACTCCCCGAGTCTCTCGTCGACTGGCCCGCAACCGAGAAGTATGAAAAAGACCGCGCCGCTGGCGCCGCCGTCACCGAAGCCGTTCAACTTGATAAGGAACTTGAACGCGAGCGCGCACAGGAGGAAACGCTACTCCCGCAAGTCGCTCCGGGACTCCGTCTCCCCGAAGATTCCGGCGTGTTTCTGCTCGACAGCTTTCAAGGCGAGCCCCAAATCGTGGAAGTTCAACCAACCGAAGGCGACGTCAATCGCAACACCAAAGCCAATATTCTCCGCGGAGCCATCAATCCCGTAGCCGGTGTTAAGCAAACGATCGAGCTCGAAGGTGCCCACGCCCGAGTACAGTCTCACGTCGATGTACCTTCGCTCTATATCAGTCTCGACGCCCCGCCCGACCAGCTCGCCGCACAGGCGCCCCAGAAAACCCAGCCGCCCCAGGCGCCGCAACAGCCCGCCGTGCCCGTCGACCGCTTTCGCATCGTCCGCACCGACGTAAAAGGTGGCAAGCGCATCTTGGGCGACGTGAAACGCCAGGTCACCGGCAAAGTCAGCCAGGAACAGCACCTCGTCAAGACCACCATCACCCGCGTCAGCGGAGGCTGGCTGAAACTGACCCCCACCGAAAGTCTGCCGCCCGGCGAATATGCTCTGGTTGAAATGATTACCCAGGAAGGTACCGGCAAACAAGGCATGAACCTCTACGTCTGGGATTTCGGTGTAAACCCGAAAGCCCCGGCGAACGCCAATCCCTGGAAGCCCTCCGCCCCAGAACCGAAGCCGGGTCCTGTCTCGAAGCCTAATTGAATCGGAAGAACGCGCCTAACATGTCCACTGAGGTCTGAGGTCTGAAGCCGAAAGCCGGCACCCCTACTCCTTTAACGTCCCCCGCTGCGCGATCCCAATATTATCCCGGCTGGAATTCTTTACCACGTACATCATTCCGTCCGCTTGCCGAATCACGTCGTGGGCGTTACGCGCGTCGTGCGGATAGGTTGCCAGCCCTATCGAGGCTCGCACATTCAAATTCAAACTTTCGTCGCGGCAAAAACTGCTGGCCCGCAACCCGTCGCGTAACCGCTTGGCCACCACCAGCGCCTGATCTTTCCCCGTCTGCGGCAGCAGCACAACGAATTCATCTCCGCCATAGCGAAACGCAAAATCAATCAACCGGAGCTGCGCCTTGATCAAATACCCGATTTCCGCCAGCAGTTTGCTTCCAATCAGATGCCCGTGCGTGTCGTTGACCGCCTTAAAGTGATCCAGATCGATAAACAGGACGCTGAATTCGTAACCAAATCGCGATGACCGGTAGACCTCGGTCTCGAGGGTCTTGTACAGATGCCGCGCGTTATACAAACCCGTGCAGTCGTCGGTGATCGTCAGTTCCTGAATCTTCTCCACCCAACGCGCGTTCTCAATGGCAATCGCCGCGTAGTCGCACAGGGACTGCAGAAAGAACAGTTCCGCATCCTTGAACTGTTCCATATCCACATTCACCAGTTGGATCACGCCCAGCACCCGCAGCTTCGAACGCAGGGGCACGCAGATCACCGACCGGGTCTGCCACTTCGTGGCATCGTCCACGCGACTGGCAAAGAACGGGTCGGTACGCACATCCGGCACCACCCGCGCCTCTCCGTGCTTCGCCACCCATCCCGCAATCCCCTCGCCCACTTTCAGCCGCACGTTCTTTAGCACCTCAGCCTTATCCCCCACGGCGATCGCAAAGTAAAGTTCCTCGTGGCCTTCGTCCACCATGAGCAACGACCACGTATCCGGGCGAAAATATTCCGCCATCTTGTCCATGATCGTTTGCAGAATCGAATCAAGATCCAGCGACGACGTCAGCGCCTTGGCCACGTCGTGAAAGATCGTCAATTCCTGATTCTGCCGCGTCAATTGGGTGCCGGCCTCAGGCATGCAGAAATTCCGTTGTTCCTCGCTAGACGGCTGGTGTTCAAAAATTATATGCGCCACTTTCGTTCAGCGGCAATGACCGTTGGTAACCAGTACCTGTAAAGCCAACTACATGAATGCTTTCGGGTATGTAGCGCGGGCGCGCCCGCCCCTGGCCATTGATTTTATTCTTGATCTATCCCCTGCCGTCTGACCAAGTTTCTGATTCCCTGCCGTATGGCATATCCTTAAGTTAAGAACGAAAATGAAAGTTAAGAACGAAATGAAGAAAAAACTCAGAACCCTCGCGCTCCCCATAACTCTGCTAGCTGCCGCCCTCTCGATCCCGGCGTTTTCGCAAACGACTTCCAGTCAGCCCGATCCGAAATCCGTGCCTGTCGTCGACGGCGGAATCGGCGCCTGCTCCGCCGACTTCACTGTTACCGATGCTGCCGGCGCCCCCGTCTATGCCGCCAAAATCAAGGTTCACATCGCTTACGGATTCATGTACGCCCGCAAGCTTGACCTCGAGGTCGGCACCAACGTCGACGGTAAATCCCGCTTCACCGGCCTTCCCGACCGCGTCAAGCACGGCCTCTTTTTTGAGGCCTCCGAAGGCGATCGCACCGCCGAAGCCTTCGATGAACCCGCCACCACCTGCAAAGCGCAATTCACGGTCGCCCTGCGCAAAAAACCCTGAGCACGCCAAACCAAAAGGACTTTGTCGGCGCTCTCTGCGACTTCCTCCGCCAACTCTTCGGTGAAAAGCTCTCGCCTCTCGAGCCGCTCCGCAGGTTACCTCCGCCGTTCCCTCTTGGCGGTGGCGCGAGGGCTCAGCTTGTCCTATGATGTTCACGTCATCATACGGGCGAAAAGCGCTTTTCCTGGCAGGTCACTGTGGGCGAATTCGGAGACAAATTCCGCAAGGCGCGCGAGAAAAAAGACATCTCACTCGATGCCGTCTCCAACGTCACCAAGATCAGTTCGCGCATGCTAAAGGCCATCGAAGAAGAAAACTTCGACCAGCTCCCCGGCGGTGTCTTCAACAAGGGATTCATCCGCGCCTATGCCAAGCATCTCGGAATGGATGCCGAAGAAGCCGTCACCGACTATCTCGCCTGCCTCCGCCAGGCGCAGATCGACGCTCACGAGGTCTGGGAACCGGAACGTCCCGCGCTGGTAGGTCCCGCGCAAGCCCGCCCCGCCACGCCGGAGAAGCGTTTTGTCGAGCCCAGCAAGCCTGCCGTGAAACCGCATGTTCCGCTGCAGGTCGAGGAACTTCCTGACTTGCAACTTCCGCGGGCCGAACACGTGCGCCCTCCACGAAAATATTTTTCTGGCAATTCTAATATCGAAATTCCATGGCGAATCCTTGCCATTGCCGCCGTAGTCGTTGTTCTGGCCATCATCCTTTGGGTACGCCGTTCCCACACTCACATCGCAGCCACCTCATCACCCGCAATGTCTGAACCGGCAACCGTGCCGTCCGCCGCTGCTTCCGCGCCCGTGAATCAGACGGCCCAATCCTCGAGGGCCAGCAGCATGACGACCGCAGCATCTACTCCGAGCCCGCAGCAACCTTCCGCTACTAAGGCGTTAGGAACTACCCCTGTCCCCGCCTCTGCGCCAGCGGCCTCATCGATCCCCAATCCCGCAAGCGGTGCTGAACCGAATGATGGAACCGTTCCCAACCAGCCAGATTCCAAGCCGCCTGCAAAATCCACCGCCCCTCTGAAGCTCGTGATCCGCGCCAACGAAACTTCCTGGATCTCTCTCATCGCCGACGGCCAAACTGTCAGCCGCGAAACCCTTATCGCTCCTGCCCATGCCTCCGTCCGCGCCAACCATGAAATCGTTGCGAAGATCGGCAATGCCGCCGGAGTCACTTTTCTCTGGAACGGTAAGGAAATCCCCGCCGACGGCGCCGAGGCCGAAGTCAAAACCTTCGTCTTCGATGCCGACGGCATGCGCGTCGTGCCCTCCCCCCAACTCACCCCTGGTCGCTGAACCGGACTCGATAGCGTGGGGCAGGCAAGGCTCGGCAAAAACGTGACCGGGCCGACGGCGGGCTAGGCTCGAAAGACTAAATCTCTGCAGGCGCGGCGGTCCGTGCTCTGATAAATTTCAGCCGCGAAGCGGAAAGAATGCAGCCCACGACGCAAGCCGTGGGTGAAATGTGGGAAATGGGTAAGCCCCGGAAGGGGCGACAGAAACTACGATAGAACTGAACCTAAGGTCCCTTCTGCAATTGCGGCCCGCAAACGCAGCCGATGGCACTGAAATCCTCGACAACTAGGAACTAGTTTGATGCTCGCGACGGGAAACCGCAGACTCGCAGAGATGACACTCAAACTGTTTCGCAACCGTGTCGTAGTGTGCCCCGGGAGGAAATGCAAAGCTGAGGCGACACGTGATGCACTCCAGAAAACGGCCGGTTTGCGACATCAGGATGCCAATCCGATGTGCCGATGAACCAGGACTATGGGGTTGCACCGCTTTTTCCAGCTCTTCTCCTGCCCGCGAATGCTTGGCTGACGCTCCGCACGGTTGATTTTGCATGATAAGAAATTTCCTCTCTCTGCAGTGCTCGAAACTTCTGGAAACCATCGCGCCGCGGGCCCAGGGCAGAAAGGGCGGGGGAGGGGATGCAGACCGAGATCTGGGCCGTAAAGTGCGACATGAAATCGGAACTCTCCGGCCAGGGATTCTAAACTTATACACTGTCTTGGCAAACTTTGTCGGTACGCCGCCGCACCCCGAAATGCGCCGGTGGCCCCGCGTCCCAATAGTGCGGGGCTGTTGCTCCAGAACGTAAGCGTGTACGAAAATCACACATAAGGGCTGCTGCCGAGCGCGTTCGCCGTCATCCCAACCCTTGTCGTCCAGGTTTTGGAGGGACAGAGCCTGCCCTGAGCGAAGTCGAAAGGGCGGGGATTTTGATCTCGCTGGCTGGAATCTTAGCCGCAGCAATAAAACCTTGCGCCTCCGCTAAACCACGCATCCGCCCCGTCTACCTCCGCAATTCCGCTATTCGATTCATCCCCGGACGTTTACGCCAAAAACCGTTGCGTGCCAGGGAGCCCTCTGATAGCCTTTTATAGGACTTCTTCTCGATGCGTCGCCCGCAGCGGCCGCGTGGATTTCTGGTCCCTCCAGACATAGAGTTCATAGTTTTTTCTGCACACGATGTGCACTAAGGAGAAACACAACTTGGCATCCAAGAACCGTTACCTGTTTACCTCCGAATCCGTGACTGAAGGCCATCCCGACAAAATCGCTGACCAGATTTCGGACGCTATCCTCGACGCCTGCCTCACCGAAGATTCCTTCAGCCGCGTCGCTTGCGAAACTCTTACCGCCACCGGCCTCGTCGTCATCGCCGGCGAAATCACCACCAAGGCCTACGTCGATTTCCAGCAGGTTGTTCGCGGCACCGTCCAGTCCATCGGATACGACAATGCCCTCCACGGTTTCGACTGCAACACCTGCGCCGTCATCTCCAGCATCAACAAACAGTCCGGCGACATCGCCATGGGCGTAGACACCGGCGGCGCCGGCGACCAGGGAATGATGTTTGGGTATGCGGTGGACGAAAACGCGGAATTGATGCCGACTCCAATTTCGTTGGCGCACAAGCTGACCATGCGGCTCGCGCAGGTTCGCAAGAATGGAACGCTTCCCTTCCTTCGTCCCGATGGAAAATCCCAAGTCACAGTTGAATATGATGCGAATGGCAAGGTGCTGCGTGTGGATGCGGTAGTCATCTCGACGCAGCATTCGGAGACGGTTGCGAATGACGAATTGCGTGCGGGGATTTTGAAGCACGTGATTCAGGCGGTGATTCCGGCGCACTTGCTGGATGAGGATACGAAGTATCACATCAATCCTACTGGACGATTTGTGATTGGCGGGCCGATGGGCGACACCGGGCTGACTGGGCGCAAGATTATTGTCGACACCTACGGTGGCATGGGACGTCACGGTGGCGGGGCTTTCAGCGGGAAGGATCCGACGAAGGTCGACCGTTCGGCGGCGTATATGGCGCGGCACATTGCCAAGAACGTGGTCGCGGGCGGGCTCGCGGGACGCTGCGAAGTGCAGTTGGCATATGCGATTGGCGTGGCCGATCCAGTCAGCATTCTGGTCGAGACGTTTGGCACCGAGAAGGTCGATCCGGCGATCATCCCGGATTTGATTCGCTCACATTTCAAGCTGACGCCGCGCGGGATCATTGAATCGCTGAATCTGCGGCGGCCGATTTACAAGAAGACCGCCGCATACGGCCACTTCGGACGCAGCGACCCCGATTTCACGTGGGAGTCGACCGACAAGGCGGCGAAACTGGCCAGCGATGCCGGACTTCGAGAACCCGCTGGAGTAGCTCGTAAATAGTTTTGTCTCAGCGACCTTCGCGGCATTCTCAGCGAACTCCGGAGTTAGCTTTTGTATTCAAAAGCTTTTAACCGCATAGTTCGCACAGAAAAGTCCGCGGAGGACGCTGAGAAGTACGAACCAGTCGATTTAATAAGTATTGGAAAGAAGCGAGGCGCTATCTTTCATCGGTAATCAACTTACGTTTTCTGCGCTTTCAGCGCGCCACATAGGAGAAGCATGTCAACAGCAGCAGTGAATTGCGATATCAAGAATGTAGAACTGGCCGATTTGGGGAAGAAGCGCATTGAGTGGGCGAACCAGTCCATGAAAGTGCTGCAGATTATCCGCAAGGAATTCATCAAGAACCAACCGCTGAAGGGTATTCGGATTTCCGCTTGCCTGCACGTCACCGCCGAGACGGCGAATCTGGGCATATGCCTGCGCGATGGCGGCGCCGAAGTGGTGCTGTGCGCCTCGAATCCACTGTCCACGCAGGACGACGTTGCCGCCAGCCTGGTGCGCGATCACGGCATTCCCGTGTTTGCTATCAAGGGCGAGGATAATGACACATATTACAACCACATCATGGCCGCGATCGACCACAAGCCGCACATCACCATGGATGATGGCGCCGACCTGGTGACGATTCTGCATACCAAGCGCACGGACGCTCTCGACGATGTGATCGGCGGAACGGAAGAGACAACGACCGGCGTGATCCGGTTGCGCGCGATGGCGAAGGAAGGCGTGCTGAAGTTCCCCATCGTTGCGGTCAATGATGCCGATACCAAGCACTTGTTCGACAACCGCTACGGCACGGGACAGTCCACGATTGACGGAATTATTCGCGCCACGAATTTTCTTCTGGCGGGATCGAAGTTCGTGGTCGCAGGCTACGGCTGGTGCGGCCGCGGACTGGCGAGCCGCGCACGCGGCGCCGGGGCGGAAGTGATTGTCACCGAAGTCGATCCTACGAAAGCGCTCGAGGCTGTGATGGACGGCTTCCGCGTGATGTCGATGACCGAAGCGGCGAAGCTGGGTGACGTATTCTGCACGGTAACCGGCAACAAGAGCGTGCTCACCAAAGAGCACTTCGACCTGATGAAGGACGGAGCGATCATCTCGAACTCGGGCCACTTCAACGTGGAGATCGACATCTCCTCTCTGGAAAAGATGTCGTCGTCGAAGCGCACCACGCGCACCTTCGTCGAAGAGTATTCGCTGAAAGACGGTCGCAAGATCAACCTGCTGGGCGAAGGCCGCCTCATCAACCTGGCCGCGGCGGAAGGGCATCCCGCGTCGGTAATGGATATGAGCTTTGCCGACCAGGCGCTCTCGGTTGAGTACATGGTGAGGAACAGCAAGAAGCTGGAGAAAACGGTCTACAAAGTTCCCGACGAACTCGACAGGCGCGTCGCCAAGCTGAAGCTGGAGTCAATGGGGATCAAAATCGACCGGCTGACGCCGGAGCAGGAAGAGTATCTGGCGGGTTGGTCCGAAGGGACGTAAGAGCTGTCAGTTTTCAGCCATCAGCAAGAACTATGTGGAGGCAGCCGCTCTCGGCTGTCCAGCGGCCCGGAAGTATCGGGCCGCTCGCTTTTCGCGCTCGCCTGAGGACGGGACGTTCCCGAATTTTCTGAAACCAAGCGAACTTTATTTTGGGCCAGAAGATTAGAAAACGTCCCGCCTGTCCCCAATCTTCTTCCCAGTCTTCTTCGGGAACCGTGACTCAACCACTCCCCGTTTGAAGAACTGCCCTCCTCGCCAGATCAAGCAGCCGTCAGACCTGTGGGACCTGCTGGAATACCTAACCCAACGACGTAAAGAGATCGACCACCAGTACAAACCCCGGTCTACGCTTCACAGTCTCCCTCGCGGTAGCAGCGCAAGACTCGGGGTCGAGTGGATCGCTACTCCTTTCCCGTAAGGAACTTTCATCCTCCGCTTCATGCCTAGGTGCCGCCGTCCTTCGGTATCTCTTTCTTCCGTACCGCCATGGGCCGATACGTTTGCTGGACCAGTTCGTCCTGGATCTGCTTGAGAAATCCCTCCACTCCGCTCTCTTCGATCGCGTCGAAGCTGACCCCGTCGATTCCCGGGGCCCCGTTGTTCTTCTTCGCCATCTGATAGGCTTCCTGCAGAGTTTCCATTTTGCAGACATGAACGTGCAGTCCCCGGGAACGCCGGTTCTCACCATCCTGAAAGATCGCTTTGTCGATAGGTTTCGGAAATTCACGGAGAACTCTTCGGATGCTCTTGGGATAAGAAAGTTTCGGCGTTCCCTTTGTCCTCACCCTCCGATCCTGGTGAGGGTGCGTTTTCGAGGCTTGACTACGGTTCGCTTGCGCTACGACCTGTTGTTTTGCTAGCCCGCCTGTCGGAGCTGACCAGACTTACGTCCAGCCATCGAGGAAGTTACATCCAGGCTTCCGACGGTTTGGTCACCCGCCCCGTCGCCGGATATCGCTACAGTGCCAACTGGGCAACCTGCACTGGCAGGACTTTCACCTGCTAGACCATCAATTAGCTTCACTGCGCTAGTCCGGCGCACACATATCCCCATTACGCT
>CAVZFP010000002.1:0-166609 GCA_963774565.1 uncultured Acidobacteriaceae bacterium
ACTATTTCAACAGTTGACTTTCTAGAGTTTAAATTTCCCTAGGCAGTTCTTACTTAGAAGCGAAAGACGATTCCGGTCGACACGCGCACATTGTTTTGCTTGGCGCTGAAGAAATTCGTGTAAACGTAGTCTGTCTGCAATCGCCAACCGATCAAACGTAGGACTTTGTAATCGAAACCATCACCCACGGCGGTCGCGAACGACGAGTTCGAGGAAAGAAGATGGACGTTCACGTGTCCCCCACCGATCAGCACTTCAGCGAAAGGACGGATCTTCGCCACCGATACGGAAACGCGAGGACCGAACAAGTAGTTGTGTTGTGAGACGGCACTCCTAAAAGGGCCACATCCCTGACCACAGGTCGAGACGATTTCTGAGCCGAAATGGCCGTCAAAGTCGGCGACGAGTCCCATCAATGGCAGGATCTTGCCTTCGATTGATGCTTCCCAGCCGTTGGTAGTGGCGCGGGCAAACAACGGGGAAGAGAGATTGGCGCTGTTGTAGTAGGAGTATCCGATGAAAGCATTGCCGGACGGTACCTCGGCGCTCGCTAAGCCGACCAGAAAAAGCACACTGCTCGCGACAACTGCTACCTTGCCCATGAGACCATTCCCTCCGCCGCACTTTGAGTATAGAGGGGACATGGACGGAAAGGGGCGTGGGTGTTGAAAAAGTCACCGAGATAAGCGGGTGAGATTTAGCGAAAGCATGTTAGAAGGAAGCAACGTTTCTCATGCTGCGCTGGATTTCAATCTTCGGAGGCCTGCTGATCATGATGGGGTACCACACGCGCTCAGAAGGGTTGTTCTATTACTTCCGCCTGGAAGATCAGGTTCCTGAAAACCATCTGCTGCGGCTGATCGATCAACACATCAGCTTTGAGTTTGTGCGGGAGCAGTTGAAAGACAGCTACAGCCAAAACGGACGGCCCTCGATCGATCCCGAGTTGCTGCTGCGCATCCTGCTGGTGGGTTATCTTTACGGCATCACCAGCGAGCGCAAGCTGGTGGAAGAACTGCGCATGCACTTGGCGTGGCGCTGGTTCACGGGTTTGGGATTCGATCAGGAGATCCCGCATCACTCGACGTTCTCCAAGAACCGTCATGGGCGGTTTCAGGAGTCGAAACTGTTTGAGCAACTCTTCGAACAGATCGTGCGCCAGTGTGTGGAAGTGGGACTGGTGCAGGGCAAGCACCTGTCGGTGGATGGCAGCTTCGTCGAGGCCAATGCGGCCAAAGAGAGCCGCATTCCACGCGAGCAGTTGGGAGAAGCCGCGCAAGTCAACCAAACCGTGCGCCAGTATCTGGTGGAGCTCGAACAACAGAATCCGGTGGAGGAGCCGGTTCACCAACAAGATCAGGTGTCTACCACCGATCCCGATTCCACCTATGCCACCAAGGGCGGAACCCCCGCCCGGCTGGGATACTACGACAACTATCTGATCGACAATCCTAGTTGTGTGATCGTGGGCGTGCAGGCGACGGCGGCGCGCATGAGCCAGGAGACGGTGGCCGCTCAAGACATGCTTACCCGTTTCGCCGAGTGGCAAGGACGAACGCCAGAATCGGTGGCGGCCGACACGACCTACGGCAATGGTGAGTTCCTGCAATGGTTGGCAGATCGGAGCATCACTCCCTACATGCGGACCCGTGACAGTATTCACCGAAAGAACAGCCCGTTCTTTGGCCCGGAGCGGTTTACTTACCAGCCCGAACACAATCGCTATATCTGTCCTGCCGGCCAACCCCTCAACTACGGCGGCCGCAACCTGCGGAATCGGACCTATGCCTACATCGGGACGCGCAAACGTTGTGGTGGGTGTGCGCTAAAAGCCCAATGCACCAGCGGAACGTTTCGTTTTCTTGCCATCCACATGGATGAACCGGCCCGGCAGCGCGCACGGGAGTTGGCGAACACGCCAGAGTTCGCCCATGCCCAGCGACAGAGAAAGAAGGTGGAAGCCTTGTTCGCGGAACTCAAGAATCAGATCGGGCTGCGTCGCTTGCGCCTGCGGCGATTGAAGTTCGTGCGGGAGCAGTTCTTCCTGGCAGCGGCGGCCCAAAACATCAAGCGGCTAGTGCGGTTCCTCAGCCAACCGACAACGCCTACTCTGCCCGCCACCACTTAGTCGAACTCTCGAAGAGAACAAACCGCACACCGGCAGCGTCCAGAACCAAGGGAAGAGCATCTTCGAAACTTACTTTTTCAACACCCACGGGCATTTTCACTTAGACCACGATGTTTGCGTGCCAATTGTCGTGAGCAGCCATTACACTCATCCTATGAAAGGGGATGTCAAGAAAAAAATTCTCTCCTGTTGTTGCAACGAGAAAATGTCGTATTAACTGCAACGAGACTTTGTCACCCCCGTTGTCGTTTAGGTAACGGCCGCCAAAGCGGGGCGGCAGTTGGAAATCGTCAACGCCACGTGGTCTCCTTGCGCACGAGACCACAGGCGCGCGGAGCAGGTGCTCGGCGATCTCGACCAGGCAAGAGTCCCCCGATCCATCCCCGCAGCCGGTTCGAACCGTTCGCACGGCTTGTTGTGATTTCCTATTTCAGCCTTGGAAGTGGGGTTGGAGAAAGTATTCAGCCGCCTGCATTGCTTACTTTCGTAATCTTGTCCTCAAGATGCGGACGGTGTTCCCATTGTGGCAAGGCATTCCTTTTCCCCAGGAGCATCACCGATGGCCCCCCCGCTTCCTGTCCGTCTTCGCATGGAACAGCAGATTCGGCTTCTGAATCTACCTTTCACCGGCCCCAAGCTGTTAAGACCGACATGCGGCGCTCCCACATACTTGCCTAGCGTAGGTGGGCTTTATGCAATCATGATTTACGACGCAACGTGCCGTCCATTGCCATATCGCTCAATCTATATGGGTGAGACAGGAAACTTAGCAGAGGGCGTCTGTCAGGATCACGAAAATTATGAATTGTGGGAACGCGTAGCTGGCGGAGCACCGCTCTACGTTGCTTTTCACCCCAATGACGACGAAACGGCAAGAAGGATATCGGAGCGGCTGCTCATAGAGCACTACGGACCCGAGTGCAACACGACATTCAATCGCAACGCGCTTGCGTTGAGAGCATTATTGGACCTGTACTCGGGTGAGTCGAATTGGCCGTTCAATCTCTGAACGCAAGTGCAACTAGCTATCGGTCAACTACTTGTACTTGGGGCTTTTCGGCGATCCCAGAAGGCAGCTCCACGGGCTACTGAGCTACATACAGAGAGCACGAGCACGCTTTTTCCTTACTCCGTGATGACCAAGCTCCCACGCAACCGGGTGTGGGGCTTGCTCACTGACATCACGAACTGGCCGAAGTTTCCTATTATAAGGCACGGCGCTGCTCCGAGAGACGTAGCTGGCTACGTCTCGCCGCCGCCATTTCAAGTTTCGATTGAAGAGAGAAAGCTAAAGTAAGAAGTTACTCAGTCGGGCAGCTTTTCATTTTCCAGATCACGCCGCCTGCCATACCGAAACGCGTACCCCACACCGATCGTCATCGCACCCAACGGTGGCACCAGCAGAATTAAAATCGCCCGGCTGAGCGCCCGCTGTCCGTCCTTGGGCGCTCCCTTCGCGCTCTCATAACACATCACACACCCCTGCGCGAAAGCTGGCGCAGTCGAGAACCCCAGCGTCATCGCCAGCAGAAGAAGAGCCGACAGCACTCGCGGAAGAGCTTTTCTGTGCGCGCTCAGCGTCGCCTTGGCGCCTAAGTTCTTCATTTCACTCCCAACTGCAAAATCCGGTCCGCATCCGGAAAGAAAAAGAAATACATGATCACAAAGCACGCCGTCACCGAGATCACCAGCAGCCATCGCATCAGCGCCCGCTCAAACTTCAGATGCATGAAGTACCCGATAATCAGCGCCGACTTGATCACCGACAGAATCAGCAGAATCTCCAGCATGCGAACCGGCTGAAACACCTGCTTGTAGGCCAGCAGCACCTCAGCCGCGGTCAGAACCAGCAGTGCTCCCCACACCCAGAAGTACTGCCCTTTGCTGTCGTCATGCGTCACGTCGTGCATCTTGATTTCCCTCAGCGGCTGCGGCCGCGGCAGATTACGAAATCCTGGTCGACATCAAGTACACCAACGGGAAGATGAACATCCACACTAGGTCAACGAAGTGCCAATACAGCCCCGACACCTCGACATCGTGCGCATCATAATCCTTTGGCTTTAGAAATAAAATCACCGCCGCCAGGATCAACCCGAGTCCCAGCGCGTGAATGCCATAGTGAAAAACATTGTCCGACGGAATCAGAAAGTACCCTGCAATGTAAATCACGGCGAGAATCGCCAGGAACAGCTTGCGCAGCGCTACCACACCCAGATAAATCACGCCGATGGTCACGTGCAGCATATGCATCGCAGTCAACCCAAAAAATGTCGCCGGAAATTGCGGCACCGCCTGGGACACTGCGGCGAACTCTCCAGCCGGCCCCGCCGCCTTTGGAAAACCCGACAGCGTCAGCCCTTCGCCGATTAGCTTGCTCCACTCCATCCCGTGCAGCACGATAAATGCTGTGCCGAACGCCATCGTCGCCAGCAGCCAGTTCCGCGTCCACGCCCGGTCGCCGCGCTGCGCTGCGAACACGCCCAACACCATGGTCAGCGAACTCGAAAGCAGGCACGCGGTCATGACGGTCGCGTTCGCGATGCTCTCTTTGCCGAATGGCGTGGGCCACGCCGCCATCGAAATGCGGTTGTAGCTGAAGGCAACCAGCAGTGCCCCGAAGGTCAGCGAGTCCGAAGCCAGAAACAGCCACATCCCCACTTTCTTCGAATAAGCTCCAAACAGCGGCGCCTCGTAGTCTCCGGCCACTCCGTGTTGGACCGCATCATGTTGAAGCGTGGCGTCAGCCATTCCTCAAGTTCCCCTTTCAGTGACCCGCGAGGGTGCCCCATCCTAACGTCGTGTCTTTTGCGACGTTAGGGTGGGGATTTTGACTTTCATTAAAGAAATTCCCTTATCGAGCGAATTCCAACAGCGCAAAAATATAAATCCACAACATTCCCATAAAATGCCAATACCAGGCTGTGACGTCGACCACGATGCGTCGCGCCTCCACCGGCCGCCGTAGCAGGGAACTGCTGGCCGCCCACAACAGCGCAATGAGGCCTCCAGTCAGGTGTACGGCATGAGTGATCGTCAGCAAGAATGCGAATGAGCTGCTGGGATTCGTATTCATGTAGAACCCGCGATTATGCAACTCTCCCCACGCCAGCCACTGGCCCGCCAGGAATCCAAAGCCCAGCAGCACCGTCAATCCCAGCCACGGGAACGTCGGCTCCTTGCCAAGCGACACTCCCGGAATCTCCATCACCGGAGCCAGCGCCGCCTGCCGCGCCGCGGCGCGCCGCGCCAATTCCATCGTCAAGCTACTGATGAGCAATACCGCGGTATTGATCGCCAGCAGTACCCAGGGCAGATGCACCTCGCCCCAATCGCGTACGTAACTGTTGGAGGCGTCGTCAAACGTAGGCAGTCCCTGCCGCACGACATAAGCGCTGGTCAGCGAGATAAACACCATGCAGACGGTGACCATCGCGCAGATCAGTCCCAAGCGCGCCCGCCGCAGCCTGGCTCCATAGTCGGGAACGCCGCCGCCGCCGCGCCCGTCATCCCCTCCACCCGGAGGCGGCACCGGCGGTTTGTGCCCGCGGCCAATACGATCAATCGGAGTTGTTGGTGTGTAAGTCGCCATAACTACTTAGTTGCACGTATTTATTCGTCGGGTGCGCTATTTCTCGCGCGCTCTTTGCGCGAGAAGCGGGATTTCCGACACCTCAATGCGCCGTGCCCACCGCAGGATCCGTCTGCATCACGAAATCCTTCGCCGCCCCCGGCACGCCGTACTCATACGGTCCGTTATGCACCACCGGCGTCACACCGCCGAAGTTGTCATGCGGTGGCGGGGTAGTCGTCGTCCACTCCAGCGTAGTCGCCTCCCAAGGATTGTCGCTAGCCTTCGGCCCCTTGAACATGCTCCAGAACAGGTTGATAACAAAAATGAACTGTGCGGATATCGTGATGATTGCCGCGACCGTAATGAACGTTTGCAGTGGGATCAACTTGGCCTGATACGCCACTTCGGTGAACTGCGAATACCGCCGCGTCTGCCCCGCCATGCCCAGATAATGCATCGGCATGAAGATGGCATACGTCCCTGCCAGCGTGATGAAGAAGTGGATTCGTCCCCAGGTCTCGTTCATCATCCGCCCGAACATTTTGGGAAACCAGTAATAGGTCGCCGCGAAAATTCCGAAGATCGCCGCCACCCCCATAATCAGATGGAAGTGCCCGACCACGAAGTAGGTGTCATGCAATTGAATGTCGAGTACCGGTTGCGCCAGAAACGGACCGCTCAGTCCGCCCGACACAAACAATGACACGAACCCGATGGCGTACAGCATCGGAGTCTGGAAGCGTATTTTTCCCTTCCACATTGTGCCCAGCCAGTTGAACGTCTTGATCGCCGAAGGGACGCCGATCGCCATCGTGAGGATCGAAAACGCAAACGCCGAGTATGGGCTCATGCCGCTCATGAACATGTGGTGGCCCCACACCATGAACCCAAAGAATCCGATCGACAACATGGCATAGACCATCGCCTTGTAGCCAAAAATCGGCTTGCGCGAAAAGGTCGAGAGAACCTGCGACGCGACGCCCATTCCGGGCAGAATCGCGATGTACACCTCCGGGTGTCCGAAAAACCAGAACAGATGCTGCCACAGCAGGGGTGATCCGCCCTTGTGCCCCAGGACCTGCCCGTTCACCACCACCAGCGGAACATAAAAGCTGGTGCCCATATTACGATCCAGGAGCAGCAGGATTCCCGCCGAGAGCAGCACGCCAAACGCGAGCAAACCCAAAATCGCTGTGATGAACCACGACCACACCGTCAGCGGCAACCGCATCATCGTCATGCCCTTGGCCCGCAGATCGAGTGTTGTGGTAATAAAGTTCAGCGCTCCCATCAGCGATGCAATACAAAAAATCGCGATGCTCGTAATCCAAAGGTCCGCTCCCAGTCCCTCGCCAGGTCCGGCCGACTGCACTGCGCTCAGCGGCGGATATCCCGTCCACCCATGCAGCGGTGCCCCGCCCGACACAAAGAACGCAGCCAAGATCACCACGAACCCGACAAACGTCGTCCAGAACGAAAGCATGTTCAGCACCGGGAACGCCATATCCGGCGCGCCAATCTGTATGGGCAGTACGTAATTTCCGAACCCTCCCTGCGGAGCGGTGGTCAGCACAAAAAACACCATGATCGTGCCGTGCATGGTCAGCAGGCTGAGATAGGTCTCCGGCTTGATCTCCCCCACCAGCGGCAACGCCGCGGTCGGCCAGATCATATGAACGCGCATCAGCAGCGACAGGAACATCCCCACAAACACCGCCGTGAGCGCCAGGAAGAAATACTGGATGCCGATGACTTTGTGATCGAGGCTGAAAATGTACTTCCGAACAAAGCCCTGAGGAGCGTGCGAGTGGACCGAAGCAGGGGTCGCCATTTTACTGTTTCTCCGCCTCCCGTTCCGCCAGCCACTTATCAAAATCCTCCTGGCTAACGACGTGTACCATACCGTGCATCTTGTAGTGCCCCAGCCCGCAGAGTTCTGCGCAAGCGATCTCATAATCGCCAATCACCGTGGGCTTTACATGCATGTGAATGTTCAGTCCAGGCACCGCGTCCTGCTTGAAGCGCAGCGACGGGACAAAGAAACTGTGAATCACATCCACCGCGCGCAGGCTCAGGTCGACCTCGCGGTTCACCGGCAAATACATTGTTCCGGTCACCACGTCATCTTTCGCCGCCGCGTCCGACGTATTGAGCCCCACCGCGGCCTCGCCCCCGGATGACGGATCCATCAGCTTTGGACTGGTCGCGCCATACTTCCCATCCGGCCCCGGATAGCGGAAGTACCAGGCAAATTGCATTCCCGTTACTTCCACCTGCACCGCGCCCGTCTCAGCCGGCGCAAAGCGCTGGCTGGCCCACACCCGGCTGCCCATTAGGTTAAGTCCAATGAACAGCACCGCAGTGAGCAAGGTCCACACCATTTCGAGTGTGGTGTTCCCATGGGAATAGGACACTGGCGGCGCCGACGGCCGCTCGCGATATTTCCACACAATGTAGCCGAGCCCGAGTTGCGCCGCGAGGAAGACGATCCCCATCAGGACGAAGGTGAGTGCGAATTGTCCGTCAATCCACTGCGCGGCTGCGGCCGCACCCACAGGCAGCCACCAGGTTTTGGCGACGAAGAAGTATGTGCTGACCAGAGTGATCAGCCAGATCAGAATCAGTAACGCGAGGCCCATTCCCCAGCCCTCCAGCCACCCAAGGACGACACGAAAGGATTTCCCCACGGCGGTTGCCTCGTCCCACAGCGCAGGCAACAGTCGGCGCCGAGTGTACCACAGCCCTGCGTAAAGAAAGCAAGCTGTGCCTGAGGAAAAAATCCGCCATCGATAAACGAATTATGTCGGGGGAGAGCGGCCTTCGGCGTATTTGTTAAGCTTCTTCTCGGAGCTCACCATGAGAATTGTTCTTGCCTCTGAATCCGAATTTCGCCGTCGAGCCATGGACATGCTCGGACTTCCCTACGAAGTCCGCCCCGCCCGGATCGATGAAAAAGCAATCCGCGATCACGATCCCGCCCAACTGACTCGGAAGCTGGCGGAAGCGAAGGCGCAAAAAATAGCCGGCGAATGTCCCGACGGGGTGATCGTCTCAGGCGACGCCGTGGCGTCCAAAGGCGGCAGGATTTTCGAAAAGCCAGACAGCAAGGCTGAAGCAGCGGAGTTTCTAAGAGAATTTTCCGGCAATGAATTTCAATTTGTCACGTCGATTGCAGTTCTCAACGCACAAACGAGCCGGATGCTATCGACGGTCGAAACCTTGAACATCCACTTTCGTCCACTACTCGACCGCGAAATCCAGCAGTACATGAGCAAGTACGACGTCCTGAACTATGCCGGCGCCTTCGAAAACGATGCCGTCCTGCTCTTCGCCGAGCGAATCTCCGGAAGCTACAACCTCGGCACCGCACTTCCCCCCAGCCGCCTGATCGTCCTCCTCCGCGAGCAGGGCGTCGACGTCTAGGGCGAATTCCGCCCGTTTGTCATCCTGAGCGGAGTTGTCGCGAGCGAAGCGAACGACAACGGAGTCGAAGGATCTCTACCACCGCTGGAACCTCGACTGAGAACGACAATACCAGGCCAAGCGGCGTCAATCGTGGCACTCCGTGCAAATCCAAGCCCTACTTCTCCGACCACTCCGGCACCCGCCCCGGAGTCCAAGGCGCCCCTGCCGCCTCCATATCTTTCTCGAGCTTGGCCAGATCCACTTCCACCAGCGTATGCAGTTTCGCCAGCTGCTCCGCAAACTCAGCCGCCGCAATGTTGTACCCGTCGAGGTGCGTCTGCGTCGGCTTGGCCAGCGAGAATCGCTCTCCGTCCATGATTCCATTCAGCCGGTCGCCGATCGACGTCGGCACGTTCTCATTCCTCCGCGCCAACTCCACATCGCCGCGTAGAGCTCGCAGAATCTCCCGGTCCCGCTGCTCGATTCCATCCGCCACCGCCCCCAGTTGCTTCTCGACCGCCGGAGTCTCTCGCAACGCCTCGCGAATGGTCTTCAACCGCGATTCCACTTCCTGCGCCGTGCGCAACGCTCCCGAGACCGCGCGATACAGTCGCGCCGTCTTGCGCAGAAATTCCTCCTGCGCTGCCTGATCGGCCGCGTTTATCGATGCCGATCCCTCCGTCACCACCTTGAACGTCTGCTGTGTCCCCAGTTCCGTAACCACTCCACCAACTTTTTCAAACGATCCGCACCGAAAAGCTCCCGGGAAGTACCAGCGGGCCCTGCTCCGCCGCATCCGGGAAGAAAATGTCGACCTCATCCGAGTGCTCTTTCACCTGCGAAGCCGGGTATCGCAAATCCCACGCCGCTCGCTGGAAGCCCGCATCCGTACTGCCCTCGACCCGCCGGATCGCCGCCCCACTCTCGTCATACACCACGAAATAAAGTTCCGGCTTCGCCTCCTCTGCCTCGGCCCGCAACTCATCGTTCGTCGGATAGGGAACTGTCTGGTTCTTCTTCGCCGCCTCCTTCTCCGCGTCCTGCCGTTTCTCCTTCTTCGTCTTGATCTTCTCTTTCAGGAACGCCGCGAACACCGCCCCATACGGAGGATTCTCCGCCGCATAATACGCATCCCCCTGAAACCCTTTCCTTGGCCCGCCCAACGGATGCCGTTCCATATACAGCAGCACATCCTTGACCGGGAACGTAGCCGCAGCCTGCTCCACCGACTCCACCTTGATCTGCCGCAGCGGCGTAATGTCATCCAGCACATAAAACCCGCGTCCGAAGGTCGCTATCACCAGATCACCCTCGCGCGCCTGAATCACCATGTCGCGCACCGCGATCGTCGGCAGCCCGCCCTTGAGCTTTACCCAATGCTGCCCGCCATTGATGGAGAAGAACGCCCCAAATTCCGTCCCGGCAAAAAGCAGATTTTGGTTCACCGTGTCTTCGGCGAACGCCAGCACCGGCCCGTTCTCGGGCAAATCGCCGGCGATGGAGGTCCACGTCTTCCCCGTATCAGATGATTTCAGCAGATAAGGCTTGAAGTCCCCGTTCTTATGATTGTCAAACGCCGCGTAAGCCGTGCCTCCATCGTAGTTCGACCCAGCCAGCCGGCTCACATAAGTCATCTCCGGCACGCCTGGGAATTTCTCGTACTTCGTCCAGGTCGCGCCGCCGTCGCTTGTCACCTGAATCAGCCCATCGTCGGTGCCCACATAAATCAGCCCTTCCTTCTTCGGCGACTCCGCCAGCGCCACAATATTTCCGTAAAAGGAAGTCGACGCATTCTTCGCCACCGCATCCGGCCCCCAGACCTTGCCCATCACCGGCAACTTGTTGCGGTCAATCTGTCGCGTCAAATCGCCCGAGATCTCCTTCCATGTGTCCCCACGATCGTCGCTGCGAAACAGCTTGTTCGCCGCAAAATAAAGCCGCGTATGCGAATGCGGACTAATGATGATCGGTGAATCCCAGTTCCACCGCAGCGGAGGCTCGTCTTTCCCTTGCTGTGGTTGGAGCAGCAGTTCCTGCCCGGTAGCCTTGTCGTAGCGCACCAGCACGCCATACTGCGACTCCGAATACACCGTGTTGGCGTCGACCGGATCCACCTGCGAGCGGAACCCATCTCCGCCCGTAGTTACGTACCAATCCGAATTCGCAATCCCCTGCAGGTCGTGCGTACGCGCCGGCCCACACCAGGAAAAGTTATCCTGCGTCCCGCCGCACACATGGTAGAAGGGGGTCGCGTTGTCCACCGCCACGTCATAAAACTGTACCGTCGGCAAGTTGGACTTGAATTCCCACGTCTTCGCGTCATCCCAGGTCTCGTACATCCCGCCATCGGAGCCCAGCAGCCAGTGCTTCGTATCGTCCGGATCAATCCACATCGCGTGATTGTCGATGTGATGGTTGACCTCGTTGATCTTGTGCAGGGTCTTGCCGCCATCGAGCGACTCCTGCAGGAAGACGTTCATCACAAAAATTCGGTCGACATTCTTCGGATCCGGCACCACCCGCGCGTAATACATCGCGCCCTGATCGAACTCATTTCGCTTCTCCCAGGTCGCACCCTTATCGGTCGAACGGTAAATTCCGCCTTTTTTGTCGGCGGCCTCAACCGTAGCGTAAACCACATTCGGATCCGCCGGCGCGACCACTAGCCCAATCCGCCCCATGTCAACCTTGGGCAAACCCTCTTTGAGTTTGTTCCAGGTCGCACCCGCGTCAGTCGATTTATAAATCGCGCTCTCCGGTCCGCCGTCAATCAAAGTAAAAACATGCCGCCGCCGCTGATAAGCCGACGCGTACAAGATGTCCGGATTCGACGGATCCATCGCCACATCCGCCACGCCCGTGTTTTCGCTGATCGTCAAAACGGCCTTCCAATTCTTCCCGCCGTCAGTAGTCTTAAAGAGGCCGCGATCCCCGCCCGCCGCCCATAGCGGCCCCTCCGCCGCGACGTAAACCACCTTAGAATCCCGCGGATCCACAACCACCCGCCCAATATGCTCCGACTTCTTCAACCCCAGATTCTGCCAATTCTTCCCCCCATCATCCGACCGGTAAATGCCGTCGCCATAACTCACGCTGCGCTGCGAGTTGCTCTCCCCCGACCCCACCCACACCACGGACGCATCATTCGGATCCAGCGCCACCCACCCAATCGAATACGATCCCTCCCCATCGAACACGGGAGTCCAGGTAGTCCCGTCATTGACCGTCTTCCACACGCCACCAGACGCGACGCCAACGTAGTACTCGAACTTGTTCTTCGGATTCACCGCAATCGACGTCACCCGCCCCGAAGCCACCGCCGGCCCGATCAACCGAAACTTCAGCCCCGAGAAGGTATCGGCGGTCATCCCGCCCTTCTTCTCCTCCTTGGGCTCTTCTTTCTTCTCTTCTTTTTTCTCCTCGTTCTTTGCCTGCTTCTTTTTCTGTGGCGCCGCAGTCGGTTTGGCTGTGTCTTTGTCTTGCGTCTCTTGTGCAGACATCAGGAGTGGTGAGAAGGCGGCCAAAACGAGAACGAAGATGGCGACTAATTTCATACGAGGCTCCAATCCCAACTGGAATGGTTGAACAAAAAGATCAAGTTTCCGGGCATCATCCTGAGCACAGCCGTTCTTCAGGCGGAGCGAAGAGCCTGCCCTGAGCTGAGCGAAGGGATCTCCCGCAACAAACGCAGGTCGAACAAACCCAAAACCGATATGTATACAGGAATCCCGCTCCAGAAAGAAGCGCTCGTCGAGCTCAAGGTTTTCTGTGTGTTCCTGGTGGCTTGCGCTTCGCGCACCTAGAGGACAAAGCCTTATCGGGACAGGTTAAAATCTCCCCCATGCCCCGCAAGATCCACGGCCACGAAACCGCCCACCACAAGCCCCCAGAAAAACTACTGCTTTGCCTGCGGCCCAGACAACCCCGAAGGCATGCGCTTAAAATTCACCCTCGACGAAGTCCGTCAAACCTTCGTCTGCCGCTTCCGCCTGGGCAAGCGCTACACCGGCCCGCCCGGACACTGCCACGGCGGAATCATCGCCACCATCCTCGATGACGCCATGGGCAAGGTCAACAAACTCCACCACGTCATCGCCCTGACCAAAGAGATGACCGTCGAATACCTCAAGCCCGTCCCGCTCCACAAACCGTTACGCGTCGAGGGCAGGGAAGTCAGCGTCCACGGCCGCCAGCACATCAACATGGCCGAAATCCTGAACGAGAACAACGAAGTCCTGGCCCGCAGTCGCGGCACGTTCATCGCCATCGATCCCGAAAAGATGTTCGGCAAGTTCGTGGAAAGATAGAGCTTCCGCGCGGAACTGAGTGGGGATTTCCCTCGTAGACTTTTTGGCGTATGCCCCGTCCAAGATGCATGCGTCCGATTATTGCAGCGGTTCTTGCGGTCGTCTCTGTGGCACCTCTCGAAGCGCAGGCTCCGCAAGCGCCTCTCAAGTCCGCTCCCGCCGTTCTCGACCGCTACAAACAAGCCTTGGGAGGCGCGGATGCCATCGCGAAAGTCCAGTCGGAAACCGTCCGTGGGGAAATCGAAGGCACCGGCATCTCCGGCAAAATGACCTTCATTTACTACGCAAGGCCATTCAAGACGCTGATGAAAGTCACAACGCCCGACGGCAAGGAGATCCTCCAGGGATTCGACGGCAAAGTTTCCTGGAGCATCACGCCAGAAGGCACGAGCGTCGACAAAGACACGCCCGTCGAGGCCATCCGCCGCGATGCCGACCTACAGTATCCTCTCCACCAACGTGACTATTTCAACCAGTTTGAATTCGCCGGCATTGCCGATTTTGAAGGCCACAAGTGCTACTGGTTGCACGGCACGACCCATTGGGGCAAAGACAACAATCAGTTTTACGACGTCCACACCGGACTCCTGGTCGGATACCGCTTTCAAGTGGACAACGCCTCGAAGAAGATCGCGATTGTGACGTTCGACGATTACAAAAGCTTTGGCGGCCCTCTGGTGGCAACGAAAAATATGTCGCGCTCCGCCGATCAGTCGCGGACTTTCATCTACGAATCCATAAGCTACGACCCGCTGGCCGATTCGTTATTCGACTTGCCGGAGGCCGTCAAGACCCTCCTGAAGCAATAAGCGACGATCAAGCGGGTTCGAAAAGTTTGTAGAGCGATGAAATAATCGGTGGCCGGGAGCCCCACCCTTCTTTCGCGTTCTTTGCGAAAGAGGGTGGGGATCTTGATTTTGCGTCCGATCAGAGATCGACAAGGGGTACCGCGAACCCGCAACGCACTGTTAAGATAGAAGCAGACCGTCTGCCGCCGCGGACGGCCCATCCTTCGCGATCGCGAAAAGGTACCCACAGGGTACATACCATGTCCCAGAACAACGGCAGCAACACCATGCTCTCCGCCTCAAGACCGGCCTCGCCGAAATGCTCAAAGGCGGCGTCATCATGGACGTCACCAACGCCGAGCAGGCCGTCATCGCCGAAAAAGCCGGAGCCGTCTCCGTCATGGCCCTCGAGCGCGTGCCCGCGCAAATCCGCGCCGAAGGCGGCGTGGCCCGCATGGCCAGCCCCAAAAAGATTCGCGAGATCATGGCCGCCGTGTCCATCCCGGTCATGGCCAAGTGCCGCATCGGACACTTCGCCGAAGCCCAGATTCTGCAGGAACTCGGCGTCGACTACATCGACGAATCCGAAGTCCTCACCCCCGCCGACGAAGCCCACCACGTCGACAAGCACGCCTTCAAGACCCCGTTCGTCTGCGGCGCCCGCAATCTCGGAGAAGCCCTGCGCCGCATCGCCGAAGGCGCCGCCATGATCCGCACCAAGGGCGAAGCCGGCACCGGCGACGTAGTCCACGCCGTCAAGCACATCCGCCAGATCGTGCAGGAGATGAGAATCCTGACGGTCCTCAGCGAAGAAGAACTTTACGCCAAAGCCAAAGAGCACCAGGCCCCCTACGAGTTGATCAGGATGGTCGCGAAAGCAGGGAAGCTGCCCGTCCCGAATTTCAGCGCCGGAGGAATCGCCACGCCAGCCGATGCGAGCCTGGTGATGCAGCTCGGAGCCGAAGCGGTCTTCGTCGGCAGCGGCATTTTCATGAAGGACTCGACCACCTTCGCCGATCCCGAAGAAGCCGAGAAGCGCGCGCGAGCAATCGTCCAAGCCGCCACGCACTATCAAGACCCTAAAGTGTTACTTGAAGTCAGCGAAGACCTGCAGGGCGCGATGAAAGGCCTGGCCGTCGCCGGACTGGACGAAGCCCACATGCTGCAAACCCGGGGCTGGTAACCCATAACACTATGGTTTTGACGCGCATCAGTTGCCGTATCACTGGTTGTATAACTCCTTGACTGCGGAGGACGGATTCCAGAAGATCCATTGCCGTCCTAACAAGACCGCAGCCGGGGTCAGTTTCGCCGGTAGTCGCGTATCTGATAGGTATGACGGTGTCACGTTGCTGCTCGTCGCTATCGTTCTGGGGCGTATTGTTGGCCGGTCTGTTATCGCCAGCAGCCGTCGCTGAAGGGCGTGTCCCGCAGGCCGACAACAAAACAGCTGCCGCCGTCGCGCCAACGACAGATGCCCGTCCGGTTCTGGTCGAGCTTTTCACTTCGGAGGGCTGCTCGAGTTGCCCGGCGGCGGACGCGTTGGTTCGGAAACTGGACGCCGGCCAGCCCATTCCCGGCGCTCAGTTGATCGTCCTTAGCGAGCACGTCACCTACTGGGACCACGATGGCTGGAAGGATCCAAACTCGTCGCCGGCGCTGACCGACCGTCAGAGTGAGTACGAGCGCGCCCTTGGCCGCGATACCGCCTTCACCCCGCAAATCATCGTGGATGGAACCGAGGAAATCCGAAACGGCAACACGCCCCAACAGGTGGAGGAGATACTGCAGAAAGCAAAGACCGCGCCTAAGGTCCCCGTTCACATCGGGGAAGTGACCGTGAACAGCGGAAATCCCTCCGTGCTTCGGGTTCACATCGAGACCGGCGAGAACTTTGCCAAGCACAATGCCGACGTTTACGTGGCCGTCGCGCTCGACCGCGTGGAATCGGAAGTTCTGCGCGGAGAAAACGGCGGCAGGAACCTCGTCCATGTCTCGGTCGTGCAGGAACTAAGCAGAATCGGAAAGCTGCCCAAGGGACGAACTTTTGCGCAAGACGTAGAGCTGAAACTCAAGCCCGGAACGGATCCGAAAAACCTCAGACTCATGGCCTTCGTGCAGGAATCCGGCCGAGGCAAAGTGCTGGGAGCCGCGCTGCGAAAACCTGCCATCTAAATCGTTGCTCCGTAGGGATTGACCGGGTGGAGTCTTCGCCGACCCTTTTTTCTCTGCGAAACCCGCGTCCCCTGTCTTGAAATGGGCTTCACGATGTCCGATCTCCCCAATCTGTACAAAGCCCGCCGTTACCTGAAAGCCATCGAAGACGGCGACGCCACTTACGTCCTGAGCCTTTTCTCTCCCGATGCCGTCCCGGAGCAGCTCCCCAACCGCATCTATCCCCAAGGCCTCCGCAGCAGCGTCGCCCAAGTCCCCGAAGCCTTCGCGAAAGGCCGCCAGATCTTCTCCCGCCAAACTTACGAAATCACTAACGAAGTCGTGAGCGGAAACATGGTCGCCCTCGAAGTCCTCTGGACCGGTACCCTTGCCATCCCTTTCGGCACGCTGAGCGCGGGGAGCCAGATGCGGTGCCACTCCGCCATGTTCCTCGAGTTCCGCGACGGCAAGATCGTCGCCCAACGAAACTACGACTGCTTCGATCCCTGGTAACCGCCAGCGCAGCGTCGCCGTAGTTATTCTTTCCCCTCGTAGGCCCGTTTCAGCGCCGCCACATCGATCTTGACCATCTTCATCATCGCCTGCATCACTCTTTGCGATTTCTGCGGATCCTTGTCGCCCATCAACTCGCCCAACGCCTTCGGAATGATCTGCCACGTCACTCCAAACTTGTCTTTCAGCCAGCCGCACTGCATGGTTTCTCCGCCCGCAGACAGCTTTTCCCACAACTGGTCCACTTCTTCCTGTGTTTCGCAATTTACGAAGAACGAAATGGCCGGTGAAAACTTGAACGCCGGCCCCCCGTTCAACGCCATGAACTCCTGTCCCTCGATCTGAAACGTGGCTGTCATCACCGATCCCTTCGGACCCGGCCCCGCCTCGCCGTACCGTCGCACCTGCCCAATCTTAGAATTCTTGAAAATCGAGGTGTAAAAATTCACGGCCTCCTCAGCATTGTTGTCAAACCACAGGAACGGGGTAATCTTCTGCATGTTCGTTCTCCTTGATTATCGTCCTTACTACGCACTCAAAGCTTCATGCCCCGGCGAAAACAAAAAGCCTTCCAACCTGTCGTAGCTGGCGGCCATGCCGTACTGCATCGGTGACTTAAGGACTGCATCGCGCGTCTCGCGCGAGTTATACAGAATCGTTTGCCGGAGCGTAGTCTTGCCTTCCTGTTCGGTCAGGGTGATCGTGTCCAGCGCCTCACCCGGATACCACGCCTCGTCGAACTTTTCCGTGGCCACGATCCGGTCCGGCGGCACCACTTCGCGGTAGATACCCCCCATCCCCATTTCCTGTCCGTCGGCATCGTTTCTCCACACGTAGCGATACTTGCCTCCCTCCCTCAGATCAATTTCGCAGACTGGCATCGACCAGCCCTCCGGTCCAAGCAGCCACCTCTTCACCAGTTCCGGTTTGGTGTACGCGTCAAATACCAGCCGGCGTGGTGCATCAAAAACCCGCGTTACCACAATCTCGCGGTCACCGTGCGCGGTGATGTCAAACGTTCCACTGTTCTTCATGCCGATCTCCTTTATCACTTTGAGTGCACACGTTTATGCTTCTTGGTTTCCGGTTTCTTCTGATTGGTTTTCCGCTCGTTGGTTTGCAGGTCCAGCAGAAGGGCGTCGAGGCGCTGGAACTGCGCCTCCCAGAACTGACGGTAATTCTCGAGCCATTGAGTGGCATCGCGCAGGGGCCGCGCTTCCAGTCGCCGGGGACGCCTTTGTGCATCGCGTCCCCGTGAAATGAGCCCAGCGCGCTCCAGTACCTTGAGGTGTTTCGAGATCGCTGGCTGGCTCATCGCAAACGGCTCCGCTAGGTCCACCACCGAAGCTTCCCCCTTGGCTAATCTCGCCAGGATGGCCCGGCGCGTCGGATCGGCCAGCGCCGCAAAGGTTGCGTCCAACCGCGCCGAGGATTGTGTATAACCAATGGGTTCCATAACCGAATGGTAATATACACAGGAAAGAAATACCTGTCAAGGATGTGCGGGACTCAACTGCCTGCACCGTACGTTTCCTTTAGAATCAGAGGTTGTACCTTGGTAGCAGGCCAACCACCGTTCTTAGCTTGCCCTGAGCGGGGCGAAGGGACGATCGGCCGATGCCTAACATGACCATCGGAGTCTTAGCCTTGCAGGGCGATTTCGACGCCCACCGCCGTCGGCTCGAAGAGCTGGGGGCCGAAGTTGTGCTCGTCAAAAAGCCCGAGCAGCTTGACCACATCGACGGCCTCGTCATCCCTGGCGGCGAGTCCGGCACCTTCTTAAAGCTCCTTGGCGAACAAGGTTTCGCCAAGCTGAAAGATTTCGTCCACGCCAAGCCCACCTTCGGCACCTGCGCCGGCGCGATCCTGTTAGCTACGGAAGTTGAAAATCCTTCACAGTCCGGTCTCGGCGCCCTCAACATCCGTATCCGCCGCAACGCCTACGGACGCCAGATCGACAGCTCCATCCGCGAGGGGAAATTCGTGGCGCGCCATCGGTCTGGCGATCCTCACGACGCAGCTCTCCGCGAGGATCCGCTGGAGATGGTCTTCATCCGTGCCCCCAAAATTGTCCACGTCGGTGATGGCGTCGAGGTGCTCGCCACCGAAGGCACCGATCCGGTCGCGGTTCGGCAGGGAAGAGCCATGGCCGCAACCTTCCACCCCGAACTCTCGGCCGACACCCGCGTCCACCGGGCGTTTTTGGATCTCGTGCAAAAAAGCGCGCCCTATCCCAAAGGATTGCCATCTTATTGAGGGTCGCCATGTATGGATTGATTGCAAAGCTGACGGTTGTTCCCGGCAAGCGCGACGAAATGATTGGAATCTTGAGGGAGAGCGCTGCTAACATGCCCGGCTGCTTCAGCTACGTCGTCGCCCAAGATTCCTTTCAGGAAGATACGATCTGGGTCAGCGAGGTCTGGGACACGCTCGCCAGCCACGACGCCTCGGTGCGGTTGCCGTCTGTGCAAAAAGCGATGCCTCTGGCCAAGGCGATCGTTACCAGTTTCGAGAAGGTTGCAGTGACCATTCCGGTCTGCGATTTGGGTTCATCGCAGGGCATGCCCACGGGCCAGCAGACTAGATCTTGAGGTTTTCGAAATGTGCCGCAATATTAAAATGCTCTTCAACTTCGATCCTCCCGTCACCGACGAAGAAATCCGCGCCGCCTCGCTGCAGTTTGTGCGCAAGATCAGCGGTTTCACCAAGCCCTCAAAGGCCAACGAAGCCGCATTCCTCGCGGCCATCGACGAAGTAGCCGGCGCCTCGACCCGCCTCCTGCATTCGCTCGAAACCACGGCCGCTCCCCGCAATCGCGAAGAAGAAGCCGCCAAAGCCAAAGCCCGCGGCGCCGCCCGCTTCGGCGACTGATCTTGGCCGACGCGCTGGGCGCCCCAAAAAAACTCTTGACAAGCCAATCGCGTAACCCTATAGTTACGCATTATGCGTCACCGATCGGTTACATATTCTTCGGCGCAAACCACCGAGGCCGCCTTCCAGGCCCTCGCCGATCCCACTCGCCGCGCGGTCCTGGATCTGCTCCGCCGCGGCAGTCAGCCCGCCGGACAAATCGCCAACGCATTTCCTGTCTCGCGTCCCGCAATTTCCAAACACCTGCGCCTGCTGCGTCGCGCTCACCTTGTCCGCGAGCATCGTGAAGGCCGCCATCGCGTTTACCAGCTCAACCCTGAGCCGCTCCGCGCGGTAGACTCCTGGATCGAACAGTACCGCGTCTTCTGGAGCACCAGCCTTACCAACCTTAAAGCGTTTGTTGAAGCCGAGCACGCGCGGGAAACCGAAGCCGCATCCCGCAAAACAGAAATCAAACCCCAGAAAGGAAAATTGTCATGACGAAGCAGACTCTCATTTCCGTGATTCTCGCCGCCCTCGCCCTGGCCGCCACCACCGCCGTCGCGCAGACTGACGCCCAAAGAGCTTTCACCGTTATCAAGAACATGCCCGGCACATGGGAAGGGAAGATGCCCGACGGCCGCACCTTCCAGGTGGACTTCAAAGTAGTCTCGGGAGGCTCCGCCGTCATGAGCGAAATCCTGGGCAAAGAGGACATGATTTCGGTCTTCCACCTGGACGGGCCCAACCGGCTTTTGCTCACGCATTACTGCAGTATCGGGAACCAGCCACGCATGCAAGGCAGCGTCTCAGCCGACGGCAAAACGGTGACCTTCAACTTCGTCGACGCCACCAATCTCGCCACGCCCGACGCCGGCCGGATGCAAAGCATGGTCCTGACTCTGCTCGACGATAATCATCACACCGAGGAATGGACCTTCAATGACCACGGCAAAGAGATGAAAAAAATGTTCGATCTGCGCCGCAAAATGTGATGACGTTATTTTCTACGGAGGATCGCTATGAAAGCCGTATGGTTGTACCGAATTGCGTCAATCATTTTCATTCTCTTCGCAGCGGGGCACACCTATGGCTTTTTAAGTTTCCGACCGGCGTCCGCCGAAGGGCGCGCGGTGTGGGAGGCCATGAACAATGTCCGATTCCGGCAAGGCGCGACCAGCTTTACCTACGGTCGCTTTTACGTTGGCTTCGGCCTCTCCGCATCTGTGTTTCTGCTGTTCTTGGCCTTTCTTACCTGGTACCTGGGCACGCTGGCACGAAACAATCCGCAGGCCGTCGGACCGCTGGGCTGGGGATTATTCGTTCTCCAGTTTGTGTCGATCGGCATGAACTGGAAATTTTTCGCCTTACCGCCTGCGATATTTGCGGCCGTACTGGCCGCTATTCTGGGCGGCGCCGCCTGGTTAGTCGCCGCCGCTCGCACGTGAACTTTCGCCAACATCGTGGAGAACTCATGACAACCGCCATCATCACCCCCAATCAAGATGCCCTAGTCAGCGAAATCCAAATCGCCGCTCCGCCAGAGCGCGTCTTCCAGGCGCTCACCGACGCCGCGCAACTCCAGCGATGGTTCGCCAACCCGTCCTGCCCGATCCACCTGTGGGAGATGGACGCACGCCTCGGCGGCCGCTACCGCTACACCACGGAAAAAGGCACAGTTGTGGTCAACAACGTCAGCAAGTTCGAATGCCACGGCGAGATCCTCGAACACGAACCTCCGCGCCTGCTCGTCTATACCTGGATCGCCAACTGGCACGACGACAAATCGCGCCGCACCGTTGTGCGTTGGGAACTCGCGCCCAGGTCCGGCGGCACGCAGGTGAAAGTCACCCACAGCGGCCTAGCCCAAGAACCCGCCGCACGCAAGGATTACAGCGGCGGCTGGCCCGGCGTCGTCGAACAACTAAAGAAGTTCGTCGAGAAATAAACGGAGGATCTTCACCGTGCTCGACACCGCGACTATGCAAATCACTCAGGATGCCATCATCAGTGAGATCGAGATCGCCGCTCCACCCGACCGGGTCTTTCAGGCGCTGATCGATCCCGGGCAAATACTGCAATGGTGGGGACAAGCCGGCGTCTACCGTTGCACCAAGTTCGCTTCGGATTTACGCCCCGGCGGGCAATGGCGCAGTGCCGGCGATCGGCCCCGATGGCGGCCGCTTCGAAGCGAGCGGCGAGTACATCGAAGTCGATCCGCCGCGTCTGCTCATCTACTCCTGGGTAGCAAGTTGGACCGGCGACCTGAAGACGACGGTCCGTTGGGAGCTCAACGAGGCCAACAAGGGAACCCTGCTCAGACTGAGTCACAGCGGTCTGTCGGCGCATCCCGAGTTGGCCCAGAGCTACAGAGGTTGGCCGCGAATGCTGGAATGGCTTAAGGCCTTCCTCGAGCGCGGTGAGACTGTAGAAATGCGCGCCCCACTTTCCAAGACAGGAGTTTAGGAAACTCGGCGCACTGCACTCGCTTTACGACACCAAGACTGAGGAGAAAGCATGGCCACCGCAACCATCACCCCCGATCAGGAAACCGTTCTGGCCGAAATCTTCATCGCCGCGCCGCCGGAGCGTGTCTTCCAGGCCATCAGCGACCCCGAACAGCTTTCGCGCTGGTGGGGCGAGAACGGCCTCTACCGCATCACGGAACGCGCCGCCGACGTTCGCCCCGGAGGCAAGTGGCGATGTGCGGGCATGGGCGCCGATGGCACAAAGTTCAGCGTGGAGGGCGAGTATCTCGAAGTCGATCCGCCCCGGCGACTGGTCCACACCTGGATCGCCAGTTATCAGGGACCGCTGAAAACCGTGGTCTATTGGGATCTCGAACCGCAGACCGTGCATGGACTGCATCCCAATGGCCCGAAGAAGGCGGGCACTGGCACGATGGTCAGACTCCGTCACGAGGGTTTCGTCGGCGCGCCGCAGTCCGCAATCGGACACGGCGAAGGTTGGAAGCGTGTCCTCGGCTGGATGGAGGCCTACGTAGAGCGCGGCGAAACCATCGACACGCGGAAGTAGTGCGCGCAGGGGGTGCCCCATTCCTTCGACTTCGCTCAGGGGCAGGCTCTAACGTCGCGCTTTTGGCGACGTTAGGGTGGGGACTTTGACTTTCCTCCCAACCCAGCGATTCCTCGTCGAGAGCAACGCGTCCCACTTCTCGCAAAGTACGCGAGAAATGGGCACCCAGGTTCTTTACTTCGGGGAGTCGCCTTCCGATGCACGAGGAGAGGAAACCTTGTCAAGACCCTAAACATCACCTATTCGGGCTAACACGCTGATGGTACGGCAAATATAAACTTTTAAGAATGTCCGTTTTGCCCCCTTCAATTTGATATTCCGAAAATATAGAGAGAAATTGAGAGCGCAGCCTCCGGGCCGCGCTTTTGTGTCTTAGGGCCAAACATTTTCATAAGGAATCATGCGGGTCTGCTGACATGCTCGCGGAAGGCACGCGGGTGGAAGGATGTGCCGGTGTTGTGCCGCATTGCGAAGTTGCGTGTGCGATGCACGGTGTGCCCGAGGGGAGAAAGGCATGACTCTTAGTGGTGCCGACTGACAGCGGCTCCATCGGACGGCTTTTCGCCGGGTGGCCCATCCTTTGCGCTCTTTGCAAAGGGTCGGATTCCCACGGGCCTCCATCCCGTGGGGCGTGATCCCTTCGCCGAGTGCTGACGACGGCGAGGAACAGCAGGCTCCTCGACTTCGCTCGGAGTGACAAGACGAAAGCGCAATGGACTAGCGTCCCACAGGTGTTCTCTTTGGGACTCTCTGGCCGTCGTGGGCTTTCTCTCGCCCCTCCGGGGCTGGTTCAATCTTCCCGGCCAACCCACAGCTTACGCTGTGGGCTGCATTCTTCCGCCGCTTCGCGGCTTGACGAGGCGAGGGGCTCCGTTCCTTTGAACGCTTCGGAATTGAATCGGGAAGGGCACGACTTTTCAATTGTGCCGAAACGAGTTGCCAAGCTGCGCCGGCTGCAGTTCATCCCCTGGCGGCACGAGTGAAACTCGTGCCCCTCCCGATCATGCTCGCTGCCGGGTTTCTCCGCAGCCTGTGGATTCGTGCCCTCTCCGGTTGAAGACTTGACGATGGCTCAGGCTGACCAATCCCGCCACGCGGCGGGCCATCTCAAACCAAAGGAATGTTCTAGTTCAGGGCCCGACTGTGCTGGAAAGCTTGTTGGATGGGCCCATGACGAGGCAGACGACCTGGCCGGTGCCCAGCGGCGCGCAGGCGGGCGAGCCCACTCCGGTGCCGCCGACCTTGGCCCATCCCGACCAAAGGGCACCGTTGAAAACGTCGGCATAGAGGGCGCCGTCGAGAACGCCGATCACACCGCAGACCAGTTCGTCAGAGATGTGGCTGGTGCAGCTGGCGTTGTCGTTAACACCACCGCCGAGGCCTGCGTAGACCGTCCAGTCGCTAGCGCTCCAGGCTTTGCCATTGAATCGGCTTCCATAAATCCCTGAGGTATACGCTTTCGCGAAGCAGACGACGTTGCCAGCGGAGTTCATGGAGGTGCAATCCGGCTCGCCACCGGCGGTTCCGCCGATGTTGATGAAGCCTTGCCATTTGCTGGTGGCAGCGACGAAGCGGTTCACCAGGGTGAACCCTTTGACCGTGTAGATCGCGCAAATCACGCCACCGTTGTTGTCGGTGGTGCAACTCGGGGCGGAGACGGCCGTAGTCACGAGGTTGGCGAACGCGCTCCAGGTTGTACCGTTGTACACCGACCACGTCAAGCCGCCAGTCGCGCTGCGGGCGGCGCACAGCACGTGTCCGACCGCAAGTTCGGCACAACTCGGGGCGGAGAACAGTGCCGCAGCGATAGTAGCCGTGGCGCTCCAGGCAGTACCGTTGAAGATTGAAACCTGCATATTGCCGGTGGTTGCGGTTGCCGCACATACTACTTTGCCGGCACCCTCGCTGGTGCAACTAGGATCCGATGTTACGGATGTGGCCAGAATCTTCCATCCTGCCCACGTGGATCCGTTGAACTCATTCACCATGATCGCGGCCTTGCCAGTTCGGACCGCGCATACCACGTGATCGGTCGAAACGAAAGCGCAGGACGGGTTGCCGACACCGGTGGCAGCACCGGTGGAAAGGAAGCCTCCCCAAACCGCATGCGCCGAAGGAATCAACCCGAGAGGAGCGAAGCATAGCAACAGGATCCTTACCAATCGCGTCATACGAACTCCTTTCGATTGGGTCGCGTTTCATGTGGGGGAGGCGCAACCAAATTCGGGGGATTCTACTATGGCGGACGCTTCTAGTTGTCAACGCAGCGAAGCGGACGTCCTTCGAGAAGGGAAGGCCCTCCGAACTACTAGCTTGTGAAAGACGACTAGTTCTCTTGCAGACATCGACGCTATACTCGCCTTCACCCCTCATGGCCAACATCCTGTACGGCGTCAACGGCGAGGGCGCGGGGCACTCGACTCGCGCCAAGGAAGTTCTCTCGCATCTGGTCGCTCGGGGACACACCGTCCACGTAGCCTCGTTTGACCGCGGACTGCGCAATTTGAAAGAGCATTTCGACGTCACCGAGATCTTCGGCTTCCGTTTTGCTTACGTGAACAACCGTGTGCGTTATAAGCGAACCATCGCCAAGAACTTGATCACCGTGCCGCAGGCGGCGAAGAGTCTTGCCCGGCTCAGGCACTTAGTCGACGAATGCAAGATCGATCTTGTCATCACTGACTTCGAGCCACTCACCTGTCACGTTGGACACAAAAAAGGCCTGCCCGTTATTTCCATCGACAACCAGCACTGCCTGACGAACGCCGTGGTGTCTTATCCCAGGAAATACCGGCGCGATGCCGCGGCGGCGAAACTGGTGACGCGGCTGATGACACCGCGGGCCGACGCCTACCTGGTGATTTCGTTCTTTAGCGCGCCCGTCCGGAAACGCAACACATTTCTGTTTCCACCGGTGCTGCGCCAGGAAATCCTCGATGCCACCGCCGTCGAGGGCGATCACATTTTGGTGTACGTCACGTCGCCGGCGCCGGCTCTGGCCAAGCTGCTCGGCTCGGTCCGGGGCCGCTTTGTGGCCTACGGCTTCGCACGAGAGGGACAGGAGGGAAACATTCTCTATGAGAGACCTTCGCTGGATGGCTTCTTCGCCGATCTGGTGAGCGCCCGCGCTGTCGTCGCGAATTCTGGATTCTCTTTGGTCACCGAAGCGCTTCACCTGGGCAAGCCCTACCTGGCAGTGCCCGTGAGCCACCAGTTCGAGCAGGTATTCAACGCGTATTGGCTGGAGAAGTCCGGCTATGGCGCATACTGGGACGAACTGAACAAAGAGTGTGTGGAGGCTTTTTTGTACAACCTGCCGCATTATCGCGAAGCGCTGGCGCAGTATCCGCGGCAGGGAAACGGCGCGCTGCTCACCAAGTTGGACGAGTTGATTGCCAGCCATACCTAAGCTTAGACCGCCACGCCCCATCTTCAATTCCGCGTCGTTTGCGACATTAGGTGGGGCATGTGACCCCCACTCACAAGGGAAGATGGACTATCGGAACGCTCAGATCGCCGAGATTTACGACCTCATCAACCCATGGGCGAAGGATGGCGACTTCTATCTCTCCCTCGCCGGACCGCGCCCATGTAGTGTGCTCGACCTGGGTTGCGGTACGGGCACGCTCTGCTGTGCCCTCGCGGAACATGGTCACCGCGTGACGGGTGTTGATCCAGCAGCGGCGATGCTGGCTGTAGCCAGAAGCAAACCTCACGCGGAACAGGTGGAGTGGGTCGAATCCTCGGCGCAGAGCTACAAGTCGCAGCAGCGCTTCGACCTGGTTGTCATGACCGGGCACGCTTTCCAAATACTGCTTACCGATGCCGATGCCTTAGCCGTGTTGGAGACGATGCGTGGCCATCTCAAGGAGAGCGGCAAGGTTGCATTTGAGACTCGCAATCCGAGCGTGGATTGGGTTGGCGAGTGGGCGGCGCGGCCGCCTTTGGTCCGCACGTTGCCCAGCGGACAACTTCTGGAGACGTTGGAGGTCACTGGCGAGGAGGGCGAATTCATCTCATTCCAGACTTCCTACCGCCTTACTGACGCGACGCTGACCACGAGCAGCACGCTGCGCTTTCCATCGCGAGAACATGTCGAGGCCCTGATCACCCGTTCGGGACTGGTGGTCCGTGACGTGTTCGGAGACTGGGATGCTGGTCCGTTCGAGGCGGCACGCTCGCGAGAGATCATCTTTACCGCGGAGATAGCCGGGGACTAGATCGGTGGCTGCGTCACGTCCAGGGTAAATAAGTGGTATCGCGATTTGATCGGCATAGGGGCGGCGGTCACCCACCGACCCCTGCCACACCACCGTGCGTACGGATCCGTACACGGCGGTTCGATTGGTTACGCTAGCAACCCTCGACTAACGACGGAAGACCGAGGGACTGGAAGTAAGCATTCGACAGCCCGACCGAGAGAGCTTTGGATCGGGCCAAGTACCACGGACCGCGACCGCTGCCGGCGGTGTTACCCGCAAGCCGCGGGCGCACTCCCAGTGCGATCAGTGCCGCGCGGCGACGACGGTAGGTTTTCCACTGTCGCCACAATGCGGTTCGCAATCGCAGCCGGACCCACCGAGTGAGATAGACCAACACCTCAGGGGTTTCGCAGAAGCCGAAGTAACCGCGCCAGCCTCGCATATAGGAAGCTAGCTCGGCGATCGTCGTCTTGATACTGACCCCCTTGGCCTGTCGTGTGATTTCCCGGATTCGTCGCTTGAATCGGTCCAAGGCCTTCGGTGCGATGACGCGCTTGACCTCAGGACCGGCGGTGAAGCTGAATCCGAGAAACTTTCGCTCCTGCGGTTGTGCCACTGCACTCTTCGCCTCATTTACCTTGAGCTTGAGTTTATGCGTGATGAATCGCGTAATGCTCTTCATCACTCGCTGACCGGCTTGCTCGCTGCGCACGTAGATGTTGCAGTCATCGGCGTAGCGAGCGTAGCGGTGTCCGCGGCGCTCTAGCTCTCGGTCGAGTTCGTCGAGCACGAGGTTACTTAACAGGGGAGAAAGCGGACCTCCTTGGGGAGTCCCTTCCACGCTGGGGCTAACCAACCCGCCCTCCATCACTCCGGCATTCAGAAATGCCCGGATGAGTTTTCGCAGCCGCTTATCCTCGACCCGCTTGGCGATCTGACCCATCAGTTTGTCGTGATTGACTCGATCGAAAAATTTTTCCAAGTCGAGGTCAACCACCCAGCTGTAGCCTTCGGCAATATTTTTCTGCGCCTGTGCCACCGCTTGATGGGCCGAGCGTCCCGGTCGAAAACCGTAGCTGTGTTCGGAGAACGTCGGGTCCCACTGTCGTTGCAGAACCTGCAGCACTGCTTGCTGAACGAATCTGTCCAGCGTAGTCGGAATGCCGAGCTTGCGCATTCCGCCTCCGTCCGGCTTGGCGATTTCCACCCGCCTTACCGGTTGCGGTGCGTAGGTCCCGCTTAATAGTTGTTCCCGAATCGCTGGCCAGTGCTGTTGCAAATAGCCGGGGAGTTCCTCAACGGTCATCCCGTCGATCCCCGGGCTACCCTTGTTGGCCTTCACTCTTTGCAATGCCCGCTTCAGGTTTTCCCTCTCACATACTTCCTCCATGAGCTGATTCGTGCTAGCTGGGTTTTCGGGTGCATGCCTCGCCGAGAACGATTCGGTCGCTTCCCCTCCCGCGGTTCGGGCTTCACCCGTCGGCGTGGAGTTGAAGTCCAGATTCTTCTGGGTGTTCTTCTGCCGCATGTCGTTCCTGAGATGCATGTCCTACTCACCTCTCCTCTCGTTCGGGCCTTCAGTCCTCGTTCCCGGCTCGGCCTATCTGTTTCTCCACCTTTCGGTTTTCGGAGTGCCTCAATATCCTTGCCGACGTCAGGACCTACTATGCCTTATGCTGACTTCTGCCCTGCGGTCAGGATGCCTCTCGACACCCTCAGTCACCGAGGTGACACAGGACAGCTCTCCTGGGGTAAGCTCAACCGCCTTCCGTGCACAATCGCCGGATCTACGCTCTGCATCTTTGATGGATGTGGACTTCGCAGTAAGTCGCCCGCTCGTCCGACGCTCACGCCTCGTATCCGGTTTTTGTCCATCGACTCGCACGTTTGCTCCACGCTTCCTTCAGACCTCGTTTGCAGACGAATGACCTCGCTGCAGCGATAGCCCTTGCGTTTCGCTACCCTTCACCTCCATCAGGTTGGGGGAGGACTTTCACCTCCAAGCTGTTGAACATGCCCAGCACACAACGAAGCCGCTGGCGCGGCAGACGCTTCGCGTGTATAAGTCTGATACTCCGGTAGAGCCTTGAAGGACTGACCGTGGTGCGTTACGATGATGTGAACATGGATAGCGATGTCAGCCGTATATCGATGAGCATCAATAACGGGGTCCTCACGCAACTCCTCTCAATACAACAATTTCCAACCCAAAGTCGATTCAAATCCCATAGCTGACCGCGTCCGCCGCAAACGCCAGCGGCTTCCTTCAAGTCGTTGTATCAAAAGCGACCGCCGCAGATTCTGATGAAGCTACCAATTTTCTCCTCTGCGGTCGCTTCTGATACAACTCTAGGACTTCTGGGGCATCCAGAGATTCCGCCTGTCCGATTCGGCATGCGTTCCTCCGCCCCATACTTCGAACGCCGCACCCATTCATTCCAGGGCAAATGGATTTGCCGATGTCTTTGACCCGCTGACCAACTGATATAACCTTAACGTGCTCAACATCGATGCCGCCATTACGATGCTCAGGGAAGGCTGAGAATCAGCGCACCGGTCTTGCCTGGAAGACGTTAATGGAGAATGAGGAAGCGCAACAAGGAATGAAGAAAGCCTGGCTACGGACACAGCATGCGTAATCTGACTTTCATTCTCGCCTTCAGCCTCTTATTCAGTCCTTTCCCGGCGGGCCGGGCGAATCCTTACGGCCCAATACCGGGCAATCCAGTGACGATCAAGTTCGAAGAAATCGCAGCCAAGGCCGGCCTTCGCTTTGTTACCCAGAACTCGCCGACCGCGAACAAGAATCAGGTTGAAACCATGGTCGCCGGGGTCGGGCTGCTCGACTACGACGGCGACGGGTATCTGGATATTTATCTGGTCAACGGCGCGGCCGTTCCTTCGCTCCAGAAAGAATCGCCCGCCTACTGGAACCGGCTGTTTCGCAACAACCACGATGGCACGTTCACCGACGTTACGGAGCGCGCGGGCCTGGCCGGAGCGGGCTACGGGATGGGAGTCGCGGTAGGCGATTACGACAACGACGGACGGCCCGACCTGTTTCTGGCCAACGTCACGGGCAACCAACTTTTCCATAACAATGGCGACGGCACATTTACGGACGTGACCGCGAAGGCAGGGCTCGCGGGCGCTCAGATGAATGGGAAGAAGATGTGGTCCGTGGGCGCGGGATGGTTCGACTATAACAATGATGGGTTGCTCGATCTCTTCGTGGTCAACTACTGCGTTTGGGAAGTCAACAAAGATCCTTACTGCACGCTTAAGAACGGGATGCGGGCCTACTGCCATCCCACACTCTATGCTTCCCTGCACGACACGCTCTACCGCAACAATGGCGACGGAACATTCACCGACGTTTCCCAGGAGACGGGGATCGCCGGGCACATGGGCAAGGGCATGAGCGTTTCCTTCGCGGACTATGACGGCGATGGGTTCCTAGACGCTTTTGTAACGAATGATACGACTCCTGCGTTCCTTTTCCACAACCTTGGCGGGAAGAGGTTCGAGGAAGTGGGCGTGGCGGCAGGCGTTGCCTACGCGCCTGACGGGTCCACATTATCTGGCATGGGATCTGATTTCCGCGATGTCAACAACGATGGACGGCCCGACATCTGGTACACCGCGGTCGAGCACCAGAGTTTCCCATTGCTGATTAACAGCGGTCACGGGGATTTCGACGACCTGACGTGGGCCAGTGGTTTGCAGGCAACGACCGAAATGTCAGGATGGGGCAACGGGATTTACGATTTCGATAACGACGGCTGGAAGGATTTGTTCGTTGCCCGGGCGAACGTGCTCGACAACATCAGCGAGTTGATTCCGAGCCGGAAATATCCGGAGTCAAATTCGATATTCCGCAATCTTGGAAACGGGAAGTTCAAGGAGGTCAGCGCTGCGGCCGGGCCAGATTTCCAACTGGAAGCGGCCCACCGCGGCGCTGCTTTCGGCGATCTCGACAACGATGGCCGCGTGGATGTGGTCGTTTCTGTACTTGGAGGCCAGGTCAAGCTTTTTCACAACATCTCCGACACGGGCAACCATTGGGTCCTGCTTAAGCTGGTGGGCACCAAGAGTAACCGCATGGGGATCGGCGCACAGATTCACTTCACGACCGAAGACGGCCGCTCGCAGTGGAACGAAGTGACCACTGCGGTGGGCTATGCTTCCTCCAGCGACAGCCGGGTGCATTTTGGTTTAGGGAAGAATCAACGCATCAAGGATTTGGAAATCCGATGGCCCAGCGGCATCAAACAGACACTCCACGACCTGGCAGTAGATCGCATTTTGATTATCGAGGAACCCGGGCAATAGCAAGGTTATCCATTTGCCCCGGCGCTACCGGCCGCAAGAGCAATCACGAATACAGTTATGTGCCACCGCTTGCACATGCGTAGTTGTTCTTGTCGCCCCGCTTATGATAGAGAAATGGGATGATTTTCTTGAGGGAATGGGCAGTCAGCTTAAGGGCTGCACTGCTGATCGCGTTGTTGGCAGGCGGGACCCTTCTCCGCGCCAGCGCCGAGGATAATGGTCTCGAGCGCACGCCCGTTCTCGGCTGGAGTAGCTGGAGCTTCCTCCGTCAGCATCCCACGGCAGCCCAAATGAGAGCTCAGGCGCTCGCCCTGCATGATTCCGGATTGCAGACAATCGGGTACCAGTACGTAAATCTCGACGACTTTTGGTATCAGTGTCCGGGACCGCAAGGTCCAAATGTCGATTCTTATGGCCGCTGGATGACAGACTCATCGACATTCCCGGCCGACGGAGATACCGATGGCATCAAAGTGGTTGCTGATTACATTCACAGCCTCGGGATGAAGTTCGGGATCTATGTCACGCCGGGTATTTCGAGGCAGGCGGTCAGCCGGAACACGGCTATTAAGGGCACCTCGTACACGGCTGCGCAGATTGCGGAACCGTCCGTAGAGGAGAACAACTACAACTGCAAGGGCATGGTCCGCATTGACTACAACAAGCCTGGAGCGCAGGAGTATACGAATTCATGGGTAAATATGCTCGCGGCGTGGGGTGTCGATTACATCAAGATTGACGGCATGAAAGACAGCAACGCTGCCGACGTTAAGGCATGGTCGAATGCTATACGGCAAAGCGGGCGGCCCACGGTCCTGGACGTCACGCAGGGGAACCTTACAATCGCTATCGCCCCGACATTGGTGAAGTATGCCAATCAATGGGAATTCGCACCCGACGTCGAATGCTATCGCTGCGAAAAGGGCGGTAGCAGCTACCCGCTGACCAGCTGGGCCGACGTTGCCAAACGCTTCAACTACGTGGCGGAGTGGCAGCCTTACGCTGGTCCAGGCGCTTTCAACGACTATGACTCCATCGAGGTAGGAAATGGCAGCAACGACGGGCTGACTCCGGTCGAGCGCCAGACTCAGATCAGCCTGTGGGCCCTTGGGGCGGCACCCCTCATCCTGGGCGTCGATCTTACTCACCTCGACCCAACGGATCTGCAGAAATACCTGGAGAACTCCGCCGTTCTTGCTGTCGACCAGGATTCGATCGCCGCGAAAAGGGTGCTCAATACCGGCAACCAGCAGGTGTTCGCCAAGAGGGAACCGAACGGAGACACGATCGTCGGTTTATTCAACACCGGCGGGAAGGGAGAGGAAGTCTCCGTTCCAGCATCCACCGTAGGCCTCCCCGAAAACGAAAGCGGCTATTCCTTACACGACCTGTGGACCGGCGAGACGAAGAAAACAAGCGGCACCATCAGTGCTGTTGTTCCATCGCATGGGGTCGTCCTGTACCGCGTCAGGGGACTTTAAACTACTCGATTGCTGACGACCCAATGGAGGAACTTCAAACCCTAAGTTGCTTGTCAACCCCGGCCCTAACCAACCGCTTACGATGAAGAGACCCTACACCGACAAGCAAGGCCAGTACTTGGCGTTCATTTATTACTACGGAAAAATCCACGGCTCCCCACCTTCGGAGTCCGAAATGCAACAATACTTTCAAGTCTCCGCGCCTTCCGTACACCAAATGATTTTGACGCTCGAAACTCATGGCCTTATCGAGCGAACACCCCGCCAGGCTCGATCCATCCGTCTGCTGATTCCGCGCGACGAGCTACCGGACTTGATCTAGAGTGACCATCTGGACACTGAAATGCCCCATACCGCTCGTCAATGCGGTCCACTCCGGACGCTTACGATTCTTCCATCTCAAGTATCGCCTGCCCAGCAATCATCAACGGTCATGAATTCCCCGGACAGCACCTGCGGACAAGGCGCGAACCTCTCCGGCCTTGTCGACAAAGCGCAAAAACGGACACTGCCAGAATTGCTACTGGAACCCCCGATTGAACTGGTGATCGCACGCAGGAGGGGGCACCCGCTCAACTTGTTCCTCCGACTACTCATGGACTTGACCTGCTAACAGCTGCCACACTGAAGAACCGCAGCGAAAAGACGATCATTTCCTACCGGATTGGGTGGGGTTACGTACTTCAGAACGGAATAGAGTTTCACACAGGCGCGCTGATGAGGCTTCCCGCCGGTGTAAAACCCGGCAGGGAACGCAATGTCCCGGGTCAAGATATTTATCTCGCACCCGGTGCTGAGCAGGTCATCTTCTTCGTTGCGGAGATAAAGTTTGCGAATGGGGACCACTGGACGGCGAGGAAGAAGGATCTCCGAGCGCGTACGGCGGATCTGAAAAACTCTCGATGACTGTGGTGCAGAGCCGATAACTGTCGCAAATTTCCATTGCACTCATCTACTGTGATGCAAACACATTTTCCTCAGAGTAACTTGTGTATACGCCTGTTGGCAACAGTTGAGCCAAGGGTAACTTATCCGAACGGGCGACTATTCTGTCTAGTGACGAGAAACCCGAACTAAGCCGCCTCCCGTCACCCTTAGCTGTATCTCACGCATGACGACAGTCAAAACTTCAACTTCTTATTTCGCCTGCGCTAGCCTCGTAACAACTGCGGCAACTTTATCGAGTATCTGGTTCCAGCCCTCCATTTGACCGCTATTTTTCGCGCTCTCCATGGGTTCATTTCCAATGAAGGTGAGTTTCGTCTGGCCGTTCCCGAGATCCTCAAAGATGGTCACGTCGTACGCACCGTCTATAGCCTCGTGTTCTATTCCTAATTGCGCAGGCTCAACCTTGTTTCCCTTCGAGTCCGAAAAGTACATGGAGGAAACGATCTTCTCGTGCGGAACAATCTCGTGGTATTCACCCGCATTCCAGAACTCCTGCCCATCCGGCGCCCTCATGCAGCAGAGAAATTTTCCTCCCACGCGAAAATCCATCTTGCAAACCGGCGAAGTAAAGCCCTTCGGCCCCCACCACTGCATCACGTACTTCGGGTCTGTCCACGCCTTCCACACCAACTCGCGTGGGGCATCAAAAATTCTTGTAACGACCATCCGCTCAATTTCGCTAACCGTGTTTTCTGTCATCTCTGACCTCCTCTTTCTTCATTTGATTTACAACTACATCCAGTTTGTCGAAGCTCTCTTCCCAGAATCGGCGATAGCTAAACGCCCAGTCGCCGACTGTTTTAATCGCCTCTGGCCTAAGCGTGCACACACTCTCTCGTCCACGCTTCGTCTTGATCACAATCCGCGCCCGCACCAGGTAGGCGATATGTTTTGAAATCATCTGCTGCGAGAGTGCAAACGGTTCCGTCAACCCATGCACAGAGGCAGGCCCATGCGAGAGTCGTTCGATCATTGCCCGCCGGGTTGGATCAGACAAAGCCGCAAACGTTGTGCCTAATTTATCCACAACCATATGGTAGTGGATTCTCTGTCATTGTCAAGTATGAATTTTGCGATTCCTGATTTCTGTTCCCTGATCTCTGAACGCTGACACGTGCGCTAATTTCAGAACTCCTGACATGGTATATGGGAAACCTGTCCGCTTTTTGCTTCAGGATCGCGGGTGCGCGACCGCGAAACGCATTTGAAGCGGAGTACCGGGAAACATCGTGTTGGTTTTGTTCAGCGCCGCGCAAAGGGATTCGACGACTCGCGAGCGATGGGGAGAACTCAGCGGAGCAAGGGTGATGCGAAGCTCACCCTCCCCAGGCTCGAGATCTGCCGCATCCTGCAGGATGGTTTGTGCCAGAGTGCGCCCTTCGTCCTCCGTCCTTTTGTAGTGGGGACGAATCATCTCCACCAGATCACTCTCGATCTGGAAAGCGACCATTTTCAAAATGTTGGTCAGGTGCTTGCGTTCGGTCGACAGTTTCACTACCTCTTGGTCCTTTCTTGCCTCGATCAAGGGCAGGTGAGTGGGAAGAGAAGCCCGTCGTGTCTCTAGTTTCTGAACACGAGCCGTGACCTTGTCCATGTCCGTGCGAAGTTTCTTTTCCGTGTTCTGGAATATCACTTGGGGCGTATTTCGGTCGACATAGTCGAGGGCCATGACCCCGAAGCGCTCTTGCAGTTTGGTGAAAGCGGCGCGAGCTAGGCGTAGCTCTTTGTCCAGAACTTTTCGTGCCGGATTCGGAACCAGACGAGTGAGATCGTCGGGCTCGACCTGGTAGTCGACCAGGGCATCGATCAGATACTCCTGGCGGAGATATTTAAAGAAGTTCTCCTGGCGCCAGCGTTCGAACATGCGGTAGGCAATGACGATGGCGCGCAGATCCCAGCGACTGGTCACAATCGGCGTCTGATGGCCGTCCTCGGTCAGGCGCGTCACCTGGCGGAGGCGCAGCTTCCCCTTCAGAAAGCGAACCGGTTGGTCATGAAGAAGATATTTCACCGCTCGCCCGTCCAACTTGGCTTGGTGTGGGGAGAACCTAGTTTCGGCAATGCGGCGACTGCGGCCCTTGCGATAGGTCAGGATGTCGAAACCTAGGGCGAGCAGGCTGCGAAACAGTTTCGGACTCCAGCCCCCGCGGTCAAAGACGATGGTGGAAGGACGGCGTGGTCCGAGCAGTTGCGTACCTCGGTTAAGATCGGGAGGAGCATCTTGGTCATGGCAGCATTGGCATCGGCGGTAACCACAAACAAAGGGTCGCCGCGCTGATCGTTGACCCAATAGTCGGTGGTGGCGGGAGCGGCCAGGTGCATGCGCGTCACATAGGCCTTCGCAATACTGTGTTGACCGTGGTAGGCCCGAACGTGGCCATCAATATATAAGAAGCCGAGCACTTTCCCCCGTTCGGCAATCCGCCGCTGAGCGATCTGATACCCCAATTGATAGCTGCCCTTCCGTGCGGCCAGGCGTGCCAGTTTGCGCCGCAGAGTCTTCACTTCCGGCATACGATCCAACCCCACAATGCGACCCAGATCTCCGGGCGAATATTCCTTGAGCGCTTCGGGGCGAGGAATCCGCAGCAGGGCCAACAGAACATAGGCGACCAGGGTCGTGCGCAGTCCGTAGAAGGCGGGAGCGAGGTTGCCGTAAATCTTCTCGGCGGTGGAGAGCAGACCACTGGCGAGCAGTGCGGGAATGGCAACCAGAACTCCGGCTCGCGGCAGATTCTGCGCGCGGGCAAACACCGGCAAAGCATCGTCGAGCAGCCCCATGGCAGCCAGGAGACGATCCATCGAGCGATCCAGAGCAGTGAGGTCGAGGCTCTCCGCCGCCGAAGCGGCGCAAAGTGGAGCCCGAGGAGAAGCCGGCGCTGGCGCGGCAGAGGGCAGAACCTCGATTCTCGGACTGCCAGTTACAAAACCCATGGCTGGGTCTACTTCGGAAGCACCCACTTCCAACTCGAAAGGAAGAGGGAGAGGACTGGGTTCGGGGCCAGGGTTCCACCCCAGCCGCCGGAGAGCCTTGCGGATGGCTGTTTCGCTGAGACCAAGCCGGCCCGCAATCCATCGATTGCTCCTTTCTTTGACCTTGAGGTGGAGGATGGTCCGGTCGCGCGCGGGGATTTTCTCTAGCGCAGGAACCCGGGCGAGGGGTCGTCCTGGCAGTCGCGCCAGGGCACGCAGTCCTCCCGCTTGCAGGCGCTGTTGGTAGCGACGAAGAGTTCGTGTCGAGTAGCCGAACGAGCGAGCAATATCGTTCTGATCCGCATATCCCGATTCGAACAGCGTGACCATGGCGTAGGCTTCCGCAGCGAGATCAGCAACCGAATAGTGAGAAAAGAACATGCCGTGGACCAAAATCACTCGCTGCTTACCCTCGGTCTGGAAAGAAACGCGATCGTTGACCAAGACGGTACCGGGCGGGCCAGCCGGGGCGGGCAACAGCACTGGTTGCTGCGAATCTGGTTTCATGGGCGTTAGCATGCCCGACTGATCCGCGAGAGGAAACAAAAAAGCCAGAAGGTCCGAAACGACGGGAAACACAAAAAGCGGACAGGTTTTGGTTCGCACCTGCGGGCGGCGAAAAAGGCAGGCCAGTGGCGGCTCCAGACGAGGCACGGCCGCAACCATGCGGGCTGTTCGTTGATCTCGTTCAAACTCCCGAGTGCGAACCTTCAACGGGAAACACAAAAAGCGGACAGGTTTTGGTTCGCACCTGCGGGCGGCGAAAAAGGCAGGCCAGTGGCGGCTCCAGACGAGGCACGGCCGCAACCATGCGGGCTGTTCGTTGATCTCGTTCAAACTCCCGAGTGCGAACCTTCAACGGGAAACACAAAAAGCGGACAGGTTTTGGTTCGCACCCGCAGCGGCGGAAAAGGCAGGCTAGTGGCGGCTCCAGGCGAGGCGCAGCCGCAACCATGCGGAGCTGATCGTCGCTCTCGTCAAACTCCCGAGCTGCGGATCTTCAGCGGGAAACACAAAAAGCGGACAGGTTTTGGTTCGCGCCCCGAAGGTAAAAACCGAAATCCATCAACTATCTTCCAGGGGGTATGTCAGGAGCTCTGAATTTATATTCCCCCATGAGCCGCGTATCGCAGCTGGGTGCGTCACGGTTGAGGCGCGGGCATCAGGGGCCGGAGGAATGCCGATTGCCTATTCTCGATGTACCACCGGCTTGTTGAGCTAGTGACCGTTGCCCGTTGACCGCTACGACAATCGCGACGAGTGGTAAATCTCCATTACACTCATCTTCCGACTGCTTTCATCCTCCTCAGATGTGACTGAATCGAAAGAAGTCGAAATTTGAGTGTAACCGCTTACGACAGTTGATTTCGTCAGTTGACCGCCGCCGTTATTTCGAGACATCGTGATGTTCTTCACAAGGGACGTTCTTCGGTTCAGCGTGCGACGTGTCCTCGGCGGGATCAATAATTAGGCGTACCCCGACCACGGCATCTGGGCAATTCTGACTTCTCTGAACATTGTCTCTACTGAAGCCCGCCGGCACCAATTCCCGATTGGCTTCGAGATATTGGTCAATGTAGGTCTGGTCGTACACGTCGCCTTCCGCTAGCTTCCACTCGGGGCGCAATCTTGCGGCAACTTCTTTATTGGCCACAATGTCTAGTTTTCCCATGTGGTACTGGGGTCCCTCTTGGATCGAGATATTTAGACTTGCCGTTCCGTTTGAGCCGAATTTTGTATCGGGAATCGCTGTGTAATCGAGGAAGCCGTGAGTACCGTAAAGTTTGCGGAGGCTCTCCAGTCCACTCGCAAGTTTGCCTCTCTCGAACAGTTCACCCCTTTTTAGCGGGAATTGTTCTCTTAGCTTTTCCGAGGAGAAAGCGTGATTTTCAACGAACGTGATCTCTGCGAGTTTGTAACGAGCGCCCTCGGAAACCTCACCTTCCAACGTTACTGGCTTGGGAACACTCAATGGATCGCGGGGTTTGAAGCGGAGGTTCTTCACCTCGACCTTGAAATATCCACGGTCCTGAAATGAGGCCCGAACCCGCGCCTCCATCTCTTCCGAGTCCTCGTCGAAGCAGGAGCCAATCATATCGCTGGTAATCCGGGCGAGGTCGGTTGCACTGATAGTCTGCGTGCCGGTGATGGTGAAGTCAGTGATGAGGATTCCGGCATTCTTGTTGGAACGGTAATCTTTGACGCACTCGGCGGGCAGAAAAGCCGCCGAGAGGAAAAGGACGAACAATAAAGTCCATGGGGTAAGCCTCATCATAGCTCCTCTTCGCATCCTAGTTCACTCGGATTCTACTCCCGTGCGTGTCGTTGCCCGCGCCCGGCAACATTACTGTTGAAACATCCCCTTTACGCTCAAAATGCCGGGAGCAGGGATTCTGAGATTCTGAGTGGAATGGCCTTCCATGAGAAGGCCGGTCGGAGTCAAGAGGATTCTTTTGTTTTTTCGTTGACAAGGTTTTTCTCCCGCCGAGTCGCATAGTTGACAGAAACGACTTTGCGACATAAAGTGAATAGGATCGAAGGAGGTGAACATGCCATACGGCAGATCCGGACGGGCGGGGGGTACCGCGTAAGCGGTATCCCTACCGCGATCTCAATGACCAGCGGTCCCCTTCAGTAGAACAAGAAATGGGCGGAGCTCGCGGTGAATCACGGGGCTTCGACGAATTCTTCACCGGCGCGGGCGAGATGGCAGCTTCAAGGCCTGCAGCAGGGACTGAAAGTCCGCGGGCGGTTCGCAATCAATGGATACGTTTTGTCCCGACCGTGGATGAGCAAACTCAAGATGCGCGGCATGCAGAGCGACGCGCGAAATACGTCGCTCCGACGCCTCCTCCGGATGGTACTTTCTGTCGCCGATGACTTGATGGCCGAGCGCCGAAAGCTGCACCCGGATCTGATTCTGCAACCCTGTCACCAGCGCGACCCGGACAAGCGAAGCGCCGCGCAGAAAGCGCTCGACCGAATAGCGAAGTTCAGCACGGGTTGCTTTCGGGTCGCGCTCCCATGTCAATTTCTGGAACATTCCTTCTTGCCGAAAATGGTGAACGAGCGCACCTTCTTTGGCCTGGAGGTGCCCGCGCACGACTGCGAGATATTGCCTTACGGGAGTATGTTCGAGAAACTGCCGGACCAGCGCTTGGCGATCCGGCCAGGTCTTGGCAAACAGCAGGATCCCGGATGTGTATCGATCAATGCGATGTACGACGAAGGCCCGTTGCCTCTTTTGTTTTAGCTCTGCCGAAAGAAGTGACAGGGCGGATGGTGCGCCGGAGTTCTCCGCGGGCACTGCCAGAAGCTTGGCTGGTTTGTTAAGGGCTACGATGGCATCGTCTTCGTAAAGCACGGAAAGCTCCCGGGAGAAGCGAGGTTGCCGGCGCCCCTGGCTTCCGGGGTATTGACCACGATGGTATGGGAACTTCTTCATGGTGTTGATTCGCTGCTCTGATACTTCCGCCGGCGCTGGTTTCTGAGCGCGGACCTCCTCTCATGATGAGGGGCCTCCAGGATGCCAGTCAATGAAGCGAATCGAAAGAAGTCGGAATTTGAGTGTTAACGCCTGTTTACATCAGCCATTCCGCCGGCAGTGCGTCTGGTGATAGGATTGCCGCCATGGAATGGGCAATTGGGGCCTTCTTCGCGGTGATGCTTGGCCTCTATATCTGGTCGCACATAACGGCTGGCCATGCAATCGGCAAGAAAGTTCAGCCGTTCATTGATGACTTATTCGGCGTAGGCCCGAAGACCGGACAAAACCCAACGGATAAGGACCACCGTTAAGCCGGCAATCGAAAAACCTCGACGAGTGTAATCGCCTGTGGGTGTTGAAAAACTCGATCTCTCGAAAATGGTCAGAAAAATTTTGCGTCAGGATGCCCTACAAACGACTTTCTCGTTTTCCTAGACATTTTCTATCCCCCAAATTTTCGCTGTTTTGAGCAGAATGGACTTTTTCAACACCCACGCCTGTTAGCGTCAACTAATGCAGATTCCTCATCTAGTTATGAGGATTGTTATCCTTACGGATCAGGAGACTCTATATGCGACGAGCGTTCTTCTGCATGACTGCTTTGTTAGCTATATCGGCGTGTGCATTTGGCCAGGCTGCTTCATCCGACACCCAGACGTTGCAGGCTCTGCTGAGCGAGGTGCGCGCACTTCGGCAGGACCTGCGCGTGTCGCTGAATAGGACTCAGGGCAACCAGATCTTGCTGGCTCGCCTCCAACTGCAAGAAGGAGCGGTTACACGAGCCTCGGACCATCTAAACGACGCCCGCCAAAAGCTCTTCGAAACGCGCGTCCGTCAGAGAGAATTGTCAAGTGAACTGAAGCGCACCGAGGAGGCCCTCAATACCGCGGCCAACCCCGCGGACAACCCGCAGGATTTGCAGGATCGGATCAAGCACATTAAGTCGGACCTCGAAATCGCAGGGCACACAGCGCAGCAACAGCAGACGACAGAAACCCAAGCCGAGCAGCAGCTACGGGACGAGCAGGACAAACTGAGTGTGATTGAAGGCCAACTCGACGAACTCATCCGAACCATGGGCAGAACAGCTGAAACTTCTGGGCGCAATCGGCCTTGAATCCAAAGGGAATCAGAACGGCGTGTTCAGCGAACCCGAACTACTTAGACTGCTTGTGCAGTGTCCAAGCTTTCACGCTTCCGTCTTCCTTGCTTTTCGACGTTGCGTGAATAGCCTTACCGTCGGGCGTGACCTCTAGTGTCACGATAAAAACAATCTTGCCATCACGCACATTGGTCTGCTCGACCGTGTAGGGGTTTATCAATTTAACCGAGACCATCGTATGACCAGGGTCGTCTTCCATTTCATATAGCTTGCCATCAAACTTGGCTTCGAGCTTTTCTCCCAACGGAGTCTCGGCGCTGAATCCCTGCGATGTGCATTTGTATTTGATGATCGTGCTGTTCTCCGATCGGCTCTGCTTGAAGATCTGCCACGAGCCTGAGAGAGCGTGGGCACCCACAGGAGCGGGAGCGATACGTCTAAAGTCGCTCTCGAAAGTAACTGCCTCAGCCTCAGTTGTGTCTTTCATCACCTTCGTCAAGGTGTTGCCGTCCGCCGAAACGATGTCCGTTTCGGTGTACGTCGCTTTTCCAGCCTTTTTGGAAATTATCTCGACGGTGCGATCGTCCACGATGCGAACACTGACTGTATCCCAATACCCGGTGGCAGGAACCTTTTGATCAGAGCCATCGGCCTTGATTTGTCTATCACCTTCGCGAAACACTCCATCCGCGACAGAAAGTACCCTCGGTTTTTCGGACGCGAGGTTTTCGTTCTTGCCGGTATCAATAACCCAGGTACCGTCGAAGGGGCTTTGCGAACGAGCGTAACTGGAAAAGAGACATAGTGCCAGAAGTAGAAGGGACGTCGCTTTCATAAGGCACTCCTAATTCAATGCTTTGGAGCGCGAGGCCGTCTAGATTCTACACTCGGTAAACATCCGTTGATCCCGTGGAACGTCAATTGACGAAACATCTCCATAGCGCTCATCGAGGCCGACAAAGGCGAAGTAAAAGCGCAAGCTTGTGATAACGCCTGTTCTCAACAGTTATCATTCCAGAAATGGAGATTTCATCCTTCACTATTGAGTTTCCTGAGCATCTAGCAGCTGAAAGAAGGCAATACTGTCTCGACCGTTTAAGCGATTGTGGAGCTGCGATTGAGCAGCAATCGGATCGTGTTTTTCGAGTACTCTGTTCGCGGCCAACCCAGCTTAATCAGGTAGGGTGGTCTCTGTTTCACACATACTTGGCAAGTCTATGCACTGTCACGTCCACTTCTGGGAAAGCTGAACCGCGAGCCAGCGCATACTCAAGGCCTGAAAAGAATCCCGGACAGTTGTGAACTTGGCAAATGAGCGTAACGGCCTGATTACAGCAGTTGAGTAGGAGCCTCAATACCACAGCGGTTTGCCGTCCGTTGAGACAGGCGAAGGAAGCAACGAGCGACCCGTTTTGACGTCCACGGCGAACCGTGATGGCCCAAGATTAGTAGGGTCATATCCAATGCCCTCGATAGTGTCGTGCGTCACGTTAAGAATCTTCAGTTCATCCCAGCACACGCGTGGGCTCTGCCAAGCGAGGCCACTTCTGCCATAAGCGGCCAGTCTAGTGAAATCTGCCAAAACGAGAAGTTGGTGTTCAGGAATCAACCGGGCGTCTAGTACAGGAACGAGGGGAAGCTGTTCCCATGTTTCTGGCTCGTCCGCGTTCACGACGTAGGCTGCGCCCCTTGAGATGATGCACGCCCGGTCTTGGTTGGGAAAACTCACCACGCGGGAAAAAGCTGGAGGGGATTGATAGCCGAAAGCAAAAACACCGACCCAAGATTTGCCACTGGCAGTCCGTATCTTTAGCCACAAACCGTCGTGCTCCGGCCTGTTCTTAGGCCGTGGGAAATAAAGCACTGGGACATCAAATTTTCCCGTTCCCGGTAGTTCGGGAATCTCTTCGACTTCATACGAATGAGGGAAGGCTAAATCGACTTCGAGCATGTATTCCTCAAGCATTTCGTGGCGCATCAAACCCGCAAGTATACCCGGCCTTCCAAGGAATTTAAGGATGGTTGGTGAAAAATCTTCATAGCGCTCATCGAGGCGGAAAAAGGCGAAGTAAAAGCGCAAGCTTGTGATAACGCCTGGTTTCGTCAGTTGATCTAAGGCAGAATGAGCGAATGCCTAATCGTGCTATGGAATTTCACGACTCAACTCTTGATCGCGTTGAGCGAGACGGCGCAGACTTGGCGCTGCACTTTTCAGCCGCGTACATCCACGAGTCCGAAGGCGAAGCGGGTGTCGATGCAGGCTCTGGCTGGGTACAAGAGCTTCGTTTGCACATTGTCGAAGCTTCATTTAGCGGACAAATCTTTAATCTCCCTTGCAAGCTCTGGGGCGGTTCGATTTGTGTAGGCAGGAAACAATTTGACAACGCTGTGCCCATTCCGCTCGACTATCGAGGTGGCGTTGAGGTCACACTTGAGGAGACGAGCCAATTGACCATTACAGGAACAGGTTTGAGAGTCGAACTCTGCGGAGAGCCCAAGTACGTGGAAGAGTTTCCGGGTCAATGAGCGAAATCGCCTGATAGCGCCAGTTGACTTCCCCTGTTTCAAGTGCGTCAAGCATAATGGCTGCAAGATGACTCGCTTCAAAGAACTAAGGCGTATCCAAGCAGCAATTCAGCACCGGAACGAATCAGAATTGCGATGGGCAGACGATTACTGCCGGATGCGGGTCAAAACCGCGATCCTAAACAAGCATAAGAGCTACTGGAAAGGCATCCAGCGAGACGTGGATCGTGCCCTGCGAGAACTCTCCGCCACGGAAGACCACCTCAGCGCCCACAAATGGTCAAGCTACAATCGCTCGACACTCAGGAAGAGCGACCTCTGCGGTTGCTTCTACTGTCTCGGAGTATTTCCGCCGAGCGAAATTAAAGATTGGACGGACGATGGCGATACAGCCCTCTGCCCCAACTGCGGCATTGATTCCGTAATCGGTTCTGTCGCTGGTTATCCCATGCAGCGTGAATTTCTTGTGAAGATGCACGACCACTGGTTCTAGCAGTTGCAAATCGCGGTTACACTCATCGGCCCTGCGAGGGAATTTTGAGCGCTATGCCTGATAGCGACAGTTACGGCAATCGCGCTAATATTTGTATGTGCAGCGAGCAACCAAGCGTCGGGTTTTGGAGTTTGTCGCACCAGTCTTTCTAGGTATCGGTTTCATCGTCAAAATGGTCTACAACCTCGCCTTTGCATGGTGGCTGGACCCATGGCTTCGACGAAAAGCGAATCGTGCACTACTTGATGACATCACAGCAAACCTGCATTTCCTAGTTTCGGAACCGCAGGCAAACGTTCCACGATCAATCGAAGTAGTCCAGTCCGAATGGCCTACGGTAGAAATTCCTTGGGGAAACCTGTTGTTCACCGTTGTGCGATGGCGCGGAGACACAAACATTTCCGTCGCGCCGCGTCATGCACCACGGGAATCCTACGAACTTGGTCCGCTGGTCGCTGCGTTGGAGTGCAGACACTTCTCGGAGCGCGACGTGGTCAACGATCTAGCAGACGCGGCAAACCTCTTGCGTCCACGCCTACAAGCCCTGAATGCCGCATTTTCGAAACAGGAATTTCCACGCGTCAAGGGGAAACTTTAGCCACGACCGATGCGCCCTGCCGACAACTGGCGTTAAATCGCTATTACGCTCATTCACCGGGAATCAATGAGTGATACTGCCGGGATCTGAAGATCACACGGACGAGTGCACCCTAATCTTGCGCGGCGAGTTGATATTGTTCCAGCTTGCCGTCAGGCATTTCGTAAGTCCAGATGCGCACAGTTATTTTCGGAAATTTGATAGAGTACCTCCGCAACTTCATCCCGCCACGCAATCCCTGGCGCACCTGAACGAACTCCTGGGGTTCTCCCATCTGGGAGAGGCTGCTATTGAAATCCTTCAGGGCTTGATCATTGAAATAGAAATTTGCATTGTCGGTGAAAAGCGAACGATCAATGTTGCCGTGCTGCAGCCCTTCCAAAATCTTGCGCGCTTGCGCCAGCTTATCCGGGGTTGCCGGATCATCGCTGGCGAGCAACAAGGGCGCTACGCCCCGGGCAATTGCTTCAGAGGCGTCGGCTGCGTCCTGATTCGTTAGCACGACTACTGCTACACGCTCGTCGGGGAATACCATATTCTGTGCCGTATAACCTGAGACCTCGCCGCCGTGCGACAATGCTCGGTGTCCGAACTCTGAACTTACGTCCACGCCCAGTCCATAGCGAGTGCCCAATCCATTCTTGAGCAACACCTCGGTTTCAAACGCTTGATACGAGGAGGGCTTCATCAGCTTCTGATCGATGATCGAAATGTCCCACTTCGCCAGGTCTTCGGCGGGCATGGCCAGTTCACCCGCGGCAAACAGCCACCCTTTCCCTTCTTTGGGTGCCGGACGCGGTGGCCCAAGTGCATAGCGCATATAACCAGTGGGATCGGTGTCACCGAGCTTGGCCTTGTCGATGTCGGAGACGTTCTTCATGTCGAGGGGAGCGAACACCTTTTCCTGCAAGAATTGCAGTAGAGGCATACTGCTGGTCTTTTCGACAATCAGACCGGCAATCACGTAATTGGTGTTGCTGTACTGCCATTTGGTGCCAGGCTCAAAGTCAAGCGGCTTGCGGGCCCATGCGTCTAGAATCTTCTGAGCCGTGGTGGGCTGCAGCATCATGGGCATCACATAATCTTGAGGCCAATAGTCCTGATAGCCGGAGGTATGCGAAAGCAACTGACGGATGCTTACGTCGTTTGCCTGTGCGAGTTCGGGGAGGAACTTGCTAACTCGGTCATCGAGTGAGAGTTTGCCCTGCTCCTGCAGAAGAAGGATGGCTGCGGCCGTGAACTGCTTGCTGATCGATCCAATGCTGTAGCGCATTTCTGGCTTGGCAGCCGTGGCAGGATCGAGCTTGGCATTGCCGTAGGCACGGAGATACGCGATCTGCCCATCTTTGACGACTGCAATCGACGCGCTAGGAACCCCCGATTTCGCGAGCGCATCCGTGGCCACCTTGTCGATCTTCAGCTGCATTTCGGGAGAGAGTTGTCCCTGCGCGTTCGCCTGGGGCTCCGGGTCCAGGACCAACAATGCGAGAAAGATAAGAGACAAACTTAAAGTCGCAAACCGACGCATCTTCACCTCCTTAAGAAAACTTCGCTGCGCAGCGACAGTGAAATTCCGACATCAGTCCTTTGCAACGAGGGCCTGGTAATTATAGGGCCCCAACTGTGGTGGCGACATCGTGGGTCTTGCCAATCTCTAAATGCCGGTCTTTGGGAAGCCAAAGGTAGTTCCAAATGGATAGCCGGACGCTGAAAACGGTGGCTGGATCGTAGTTGTTGAAAAATCCCCAATGAAGGGTTCGAACGCTCAAGGGGTAGGCAGCATAATCGCGTTCTGAGAAGACCGGCTGATGCCGCAAGCGATACGAGCCGGTTCCTACTGCACGGCACCCCGTGATCCTAGCGTGACCTCGGTGAAGAATTACGATCCCGCCTTACGTCCGTTTACGTCCGTTAGACCCTCAGTAACACCACGTCAGAGCCATTGTCGAGCCGTGGGCTTTGTTTCAGACTGATCGGTGATTGGGGAGCGAGCGATGAGAGCAAGCAGGCGAAGAGTGACGGCTGATCCGAGTAGAAACTGGTATTCCTGGTTGCTGCCAACACTGTGCCTAATCCTGCTCGCTGGTCTCTTGTTGAACCGGTGAAGCTGGACATGTGCAATTGCCACTCCGCCACGTTTATGGGGCATCCAACATATCCCCACCGTAACCTCTGCCAGGCATAAGTAAAAAGTTAAAGACTCTCGAACGGTTCCAATTCATTTCGTAAGCTGGAGACGTCCAAATGACCTCTGCATGCAAGGGCGGTGGCAAGTTCGTAGGCAAGTGGAGCGTCAGCGTTCGCAACACTACGCCGTGCCCAGTCTGCCGCTCGTCTCAACCGGTAAGACCATATGGCGGTCGCTATAAGATAGCTGACCACCGAGAGCCTGAACCTGAGGCCGGAACAGCACAGGCAGGTCAGAGTTGATCCTTCCTCTTGCCGCCAACTTTCGCAGGACCGGTAGGGGTGAACTGTTGAAATATCGCCATTACACTCATCATGCCCTTGCGCTTGGGCACTTGAGTGTAATCTGGTTACGTCAACAACCTTTGTTTCGGTATCTTGCTTCGCTCTCTACTGAAGGCCTCCATGCGTCGCACCCGCTATTGGTGCACAGTCTGGGTCACGGACGCCGAACTCTTGGCGATGTTCGAGTTTCCGTAGTAGGTGACCGTAATCTTGGTTGAGCCTACGGGAAGCGCAGAAATCGCAAGAGTTGCCTTATGTGCCCACGGCACAATCTGAGCTGTCCCCAGCACCTGCTTTCCCGCCGTGAAGGTGACGGGGCCTGTTGGCGCGACGGTAGGTGATGTGATCGTAGCCGTGAAAGTCACCGCCTGACCTTGCGTGGACGGGTTTGGCGACGAAGTGAGCGTGGCCGAGGTCGTGGTTTGCAGCACGAGCTGATTCAGCACAGGAGACCAACTGCCCAGGTTGTTTGCATCGCCCTTGTACACTGCGTTTAGTGGATAAGCATCGGCGGCGAGATTGGACTTGATCAGAGTCGCAACGCCGCTGCTGTTGAGCGTTGCGGTCCCGATCGTGTACAACCCTCCTCCCCACGTGAAGGAAACTGTGCCAGTCGGCGGCACCGACCCGGACGCTGTCACCGTTGCCGTGAAGGTCATCTTTTGCCCGTAGACAGACGGGTTCAGGCTAGAAGTGAGCCTAGTCGCAGGCGCTAAACGCACGCCCGTCACCTCGAACACGGTGCCCGCGTTGCTCGATCCGCCCGAGTTGGTGGTGCCATAGAGGTTGCTTGCGTTGTCCAGAATCAGGCTACCTAGTGGACCCTCGCCGTCCGTGCCGTTGAAAGTCCAGAGAACTATATGTTGGTAGTGGGAGCCGCCAAGGGCTGCTAGCTCGAAAACAGTCCCACGACCGGTGCTGCCGCCTAGCGACGTTGTTCCGTAAATGTTCCCGGCTGCATCGAACACAATCCCCGCCGCAGGATTGGCGCCATTCTTTCCACCCGGAAAGGAGTACAGAATCTTCTCCGTCCATTCTCCATTCTGTCCACGACTCAGCTCATAGACCGTTCCGCGGTTATAGATGCCGCCCTCGTACGTTGTTCCGTAAAGGTTCCCGAACTGGTCGAGCACGGGAGTGCCTTCTGCAATGGTGCCATCGTAAGGATAACCTGCAAAGGTGTGGATGATAGTCGGATTCCAACCGCCGTTGCCGTTCGGCGACAGATCGAACACCGTCGAACTTGTGGCCCCGTAGATGTTTCCGGCGGCATCCATAATCAACCCGCTGCTGGTAGGTGCGCTGTAGATCACCCGCTGCGTCCAGCCGCCACCGGACGGGCTCAGTTCGAAGACGGTTCCCGATATCTGGCCGTTCTCTAAAGTGGTGCCGTAGAGATTGCCCGCCCGGTCTATGATCAGACCGTTCATTGGAGCAATACCATCAGGTTGTGTACAGCTTTCGCTGAACGGGATGGTTTCCGTCCAGCTTGCTCCCACGGGACTAAGTTCGAACACAGTGCCGTAACTACAGTAGAAATAGTCCGTGCCGCCAAACCTGGTCGTACCGTAAAGGTTGCCCGCGCTGTCGAATATCACAGGGCCACTGGGACCCGCGCCATCCGGCCCAATATTCAGCCCCCCGCTGAAGCTGTGGAGCACGGTCTCGTTCCAGCCTCCGCTGCCGTTCGGCGACAGCTCAAACACGGTCCCAGCTCCCACACCTCCTTCGTAGGCCGTCCCGTAGAAGTTGCCGGCACCGTCAGACGTGAGGTGGGACTGCGGATTGGCGCCATCGCTGCCGCCTGTGAAGTTGTAGAGCACAGTCTCAGTTTGGGCCTGCGCTGGACGAGCGGCAACAAGCTGCAGAACTGAAAGCACAACCAGCGTGAGAGCGCCGCGGCTGGCCGCGGCTGCCAGTTTCATCGAGCCGACCCTAGGCCCGGCATCGGAAATTTTCAAACGGGGGCCTTTCCGCCTACTGTTCGTCGTGTGAGTCCGCATGGCGATCTCCTTCTAAGTCCGCGAAGATTGGGCACGAGCGTGTTCGCGGACTGCGCCGAATAACGGTAGGTCCCGCTCAAACAGAATCGGCTTTCTGCGAAAGGCTCTGGATGAGGTGTGGCACTAAGTACAATGCGGACAATGCGCGCTCCCTGCGGGGTTGTCAAGAAGGATTGCGGGTCGGACGAAAACTGTACGCCTAGGCTGATAATTGGCATAACATCCCCATTACACTCATTGCGGCGGACTGTGCAGAGTGAACCGTCTGATCGAGCGCACTTGCAGCCACGCTGTGACGATCCCGAGCACAGCGCCAAGCCACTGGCGCTCAACTACCGAGCGACCGCACACGATGAGCGCGATAATCACTGCTATGACTTGCCACCCGATTGCTGCGCCGGGTCCCTTCTTCGCCAACGATTGTTTTCCGGCAGCGAACCAGAGGTAAGAAACCCCGGTCCCGAGGACAAACCAATATTTGGCTGCCAACTCTGAGAGCGCAGTCATATAGGACCGCAATTATAGCTGGGCGTTCATGCGTCCCCCGTCAAGTGGCGTTAAATCTCGATATCGCTTATTGACCCCGAAAGAGGCGAAGGAAAAGCGCACGCTTGTGATATCGCCTGTTTAAAACAGTTACTCGCGGGAAGTGGCACAATTGATGTGAGGTTCAGTTAAGCAATGAACGCAAGAATCGTTGATGAGGCTATTTCACGGGCGTGGCTCGAAGCTGCGAAGGACCTTGAAATCCGCGTGGCCGCGCCGTTCACGGTGCAGGGTCCCGAGCATGAGCCGATAACCTACGAAGCCCACATTCTGGACTTCGGCGGGCCGAAAGGAACCGTGGTAGGAGTTCTCGACGACAAGTTGGGTGATTGCCGTGCGACTCAAGGCTTCTATTACTCAAATCTTGCCACTTCATACCGCCACTATGTGCGGCCCCACTTTATCGACACCCTGAACGACTGGGGATGGTTTGGACCCGCAGAGCTTCGACCAGCTTGGTACACAGGGAAATCTTGGAGTTGACTGTTCCACGGTGGTCAATGGGTCAATGAGCGAAATCGCCCGGTTTCGACAGTTAACGGGGATGCCTTAGTAGAATGCTGTTTGGAAAAGGAAGCTGAGGTCTGCGATGCCGAGTAAAAACAACATCCTCATTAGTCTTTCCGAGTCAGACAAGACGCAGTTCGGCAAGCAGGACTTCGCGACTCAATCCGCCCCTCAGCAAGTCTTCTCGTCAGTTTGGGCAGTGGAGGCAGAGGTCAACAACGGTGGATTTTCGCAGTACTTCCTGAATGACAGTTGCGAGACTGCGGTATTTGTCGCGAAAGGTCTGGACACGATAGGCGCTCCGCGAACTGCGGATATATGCAGGCGGGCCATCGCCACTGCTTTTCCAGCGGGATTACCACCGACTCCCAAGGCTATTTCGACAGCTGCTGCGGATTTTCCCGATGAGGTTCTGGAGCAGTTGGGGGCCTTGGATAATGAGTTTTTTGCGTATCCTCACAACCTGACAGATTTGTTATTTGCCTACGTGTCGAAGCACCTCGAAGAGTTCGGAGAATTGCCAAAAGCCGACGACTAACCTTGGTGGCGAAACATCGCCATATCGCTCAGTGACCCTGCCAGTCTTAGGGACGGAGCCGCTTCGCCTCGAAATAGACGTTGCAAACGGAAAAAACGATGGCGTTGTGGTTCTTGAGCAATACGTCGTCGCCCGGTATTTCCGTAGTCCCTCCCGTAATCTCCGCTGGCGCGTGGTTGATGCTTACCTGTTTCATTTCCGGCGCGCCTATACCGAGCTGACGAAACGAAACCTGTGAACCATTCACACTCGGTGATGAGTTCTCCCGTTGAAACTGGTTGGCGCTAACTACCGCAACCGTAACGGTGGGATGCTTAACTACGACATGCTTCCACCGGAACGAATCGGCAGTGTACTCAATCTCGGTTCCGATGATTGCTTTAGCCTCTTTTTCTCCCCAACAGGAAATCGTTCGCGTGGGCAGTTCTCGCTGAATGACCCATCTCCCGACAAGTTCCTGCGGGACGCTCTGTGCGGCCAACCGATTCCCCGCCAGCAAGATAAAAAAGCAGAATAGGTGTTTCATGCTGAGCTGATTATGCTTCATGGGAACGGCAACTGTTGAAACATCTCGATAGCGCTCATCGAGGCGAAAAAAGCGAAGTAAAAGCGCAAGCTTGTGATAAGGCCTGATTTCGTCATTTGTGGAAACTTGGTGAAGGTCGGCGTAGAGTCCCGCTATAGGGAGTGCCGCAATGTTTGCTTCGAAGTGGTCATCAGCGAAGTTGCGCAAGCTGTTGTGGGGAGCCGCCGTTCTTATCATCCTCCTGCTCACCGTGCCGCATTTCGTAGCGACGACGAGCGGAATTTACAAGCTGGCCGTAGCGACGGCACATCAGTCGCAGCCATTCAAGGAGGCACTCGGTCCCCCGGTTTCGGAGGCTTGGTTCACCGAAGGGATGTGGCAGTTGGGCAACGAGGGAAGAGGCGAAATCCAGATTCCTGTGCAAGGTCGAATGCGAAGAGGAAACCTGCGGGCACGGGGCATCAAAGATGGTGAACACTGGCGATTGACCGAGCTGACACTGGAACTGACCGAACCTGACGAACATATCGACCTCTTGTCGAAAGCGCCCATCTGACGCGCTGGTCAGCCGATGGTTGACGAAAAATCTCTATTACACTCATCGTGCCCGGAACAGGGATTCTGAGTGTAATCTGGTTACACCAGTTGATTACACCAGTTGACAGTCGCCAATCGGTCCAAAACTAATTCTTCCGGGGCGGGTCGAGTGTCCACGGTGGGACGACGCCTATCGAGCGGGCATAGGCGATCTGCTGACCCAGGTGCTGTGCGATGTGCTGAACGATATAGAGCAAAACGCCCCGTTCGGTAATCTTCCCTCCGTTCCAGTCCAGAGTCTTTTCCAAGTCCGCGTCGGGCATGGAGCGGATGGCCGCCTTGGCGTGAGCGTAGGAAGCCTTGAGCGTAGCGATGACTTTTGCTTTGTCGGTGGTGGACTGCTCAAGGGTTTTCGTGTCGACCCCAGCCGGAGTGGGAGTGCCCACGAGCTTGTAGAGATTGCAGTTCGCAGCGCTCGCGTGCAGAAAAACCTCGGCGATCGTGCGCACATCCGGGGACGGTCTCCATGCGTATCTATCGGCAGGGACTTCATGTATTCGCCTCCACCTCAAGGTTAGGCGGATAGGCTCGTTTGCCGGTAGCCTGATCGACTGAAATCATTGCCTATTTGTCCGAGGCATGTCACAAATCTGTACAATGGCGGCGCAGCGGCCTTATTCTGAGAAGGTCGAGGAAAACAGTATGGCGGCTCGAAAATCGGGACATTCTGAGGGTTCTGGTGTTTCGCAAGTGCTCAAAGAGCTTGCCGACACAATTGGCAAAGCGATGGGGCGCTCCGCAGAACTGTCAAATGTAGTTCCCGGACTTGCGCTCTACCAAAACACGACTCCGACCGCGCCGAATCCTTGTACTTATGAGCCGAGCCTGCTGATCGTTCCGCAAGGAAAGAAGCACGTTGACCTGGGCAAACAAAGTTATGTCTTCGGCGAATCAACCTTCCTCCTCACGTCAATCGAACTTCCGATCGTCAGCCGAGTATGCGTCGCCAGTGTGGGGAAGCCGTACCTTGCGTTCTTCCTCACGCTTGATATGGGCATCGTCCGCGACGTTCTCCACACCGAGGAGGTGCGGATTTCTGCACCACCCGTTGGTACACGCGGCATGGTTCTTGGAGAATTGACAGTAGAACTGCTTACGCCGTGCTCACGCATGGTTCAGCTTTTAGACACTCCGCAGGATGTCCCGTTCTTTTGCAAGCTGCTCCAGCGAGAAATCATCTACCGGCTTCTGCAGGGGCCCCAAGGAGGTCGTCTGCGTTCGGTTGCAACGAAGGAGGACCAAAGCTATCTAACGGCTAAAGCGGTTACTTGGCTGCGTGAAAACTTCGAGAAGACGCTGAATGTGGATGAGCTTGCATCGATGGCAGGTATGAGCAGATCAACTCTGCATCATCACTTCCGTGGTCTCACGGCAATGAGTCCTCTTCAGTTTCAAAAACAGCTTCGACTCCGTACAGCACGGCAGAAGATGCTCACCGAGGAACTTGATGCTGCGAGTGCAGCCTTCGCGGTGGGATACGAAAGTCCAAGCCAGTTCAATCGGGAGTACAAGCGCTTCTTCGGAAAACCCCCGATGCGCGATGTAGAAGCATTGCGGGCGTCCCTGTGATCGTCGACCTGGGCATCCCGAGTGGATCGTCGGCCAACCGGTAGTTGGCCGAGGTTGCGTCATGAACACCATTCGAATACGGCTTGGGCACGAATCGCTGGACGTGACCCTCGCTTATCTCAAAGGTAAGGATGCCGCGTCCGAAGAGGCACAAGAGCACGCAAACAGCAGCAGTTTGGCGCTGTACGGCTGATCTAGCAAGGTGACACCGCGACACTTTGTAGAAAGTGGATGACTCTGCAAGGATTTGACAGTCTACTCTACCGAGCCGATCACGCACGTTATTCAGCCAGTCGGAGAAGATTCACTTAAAAAAGCTTGGACTCTCTCACAAGATATTCTGTCCTGCTCGTTCTTTCCATGACGTTTCCGACGTAGCAGTGCTCGGATAGAGAGGTTGCCAATGAGTATCTCAGGAAAAGGGTCCGTCTTCCTTGGGCTCGCGTCCGTGCTGGTCTGGGTGGGTTTTCGAAGTAGGCTACAAGCACTGCCACGTGCCGAACCTGCTGTAACGCGCGCAATCGAAGTCTATCTTCCTTCAGGAGGTGATTGGCCCGTGGCAGTTGGCGCCGATCATGCAGTGTTCTATGTTCCAGTCGTGGGAAAGGGAGAAATGCTGGGTGTCATTCCGGTTTCCAACAGACACTTTGCGGGTATTCGCATCATCCCCAGCATGCGCGAAGATTTGGATTCCGTGAAAATTGAGATATCTGCCCTGGTATTGGCCAAAAAGACGTTATCGGACGCAAACTGCAATGATATCCGGTCGTGGCCGAACGAAGACGCAGGTTCCTATGTTGCAAAGAAAGATGAATCACTGCTGCTGTCGGACTTGGGCCGACTTGGGCTTCCTGTCCTCAAGATGAGGGTGATCGGGAGTTCCGGACTGAGACCTCCCGGTGGCGGTAATCGGATCTTCTGTGGATGCGAATCGACACGGGACAAATTGAATGACAAACTAGGCTTCGAAGGAGCTCCGGAACCTGGAAAATGTATGGAGATTGGCGAATGCGCTCGTTGCTGCAGGCTTCTACTGCCTTAAGCCGCGAAATTTTCAAAAACAAACAAGGTGGCTACAGTGTCTCAAAACAGAATACGAATCCTGGTGTTCGTTGCATGGGCTGCAAGCTGCGTTGTTCCTCCGATGGTCAGTCAGGAATCACCCGCCAGTAAAGAGCGAATCATCAACATTCAAGCCGCGGGCGCAGAACCAGCGTTCGTGCTCCAGATTTCGACTGAGAAAAGCAGGGGCGTGGTCTCTGTACGGAATGAAAAGCACGCAGAGGTGCAGAAGCTAACGTGCCCGTTATTGCGGGACAACGACGAGGCCACGGAAGGGGAGCTTGAAGCGACGCGGGAGCAGTTTGTGTCGAATTTCATGGTGAGAGACTTGGACTTTGACCGGCACCCGGATCTGGCCGGAATTCGGGAGTTTGGGGCGAAATGGGCTCGCTATTGCGTGTGGTTCTACGACCCGAAGCAGCACATTTTCACCAAGAATTTTCTGGCTGAGGAAATGGAACTTCTGACCAATCTGGAACCTTTTGCAAACGGTCAAATTTCTAGCTCACATATCGGGCCTGAAAATATGTGGCGGGCGGTGTACCGGGTCGTGGAGTCGGAACAGAGTCGCCCGCAGCGACAGCTGATTCCGGTGTCTTCATGCTTAGTAGAAACGCAACCTGGTGGGGGAAGGCCCACAACAGTGTTGATAACGCGCTATGAGAAAGGACAGCCTGTTGTGCAGAGGTACGAAGCAGAAAAGATGGATATCAAAGCGGCTCTCGGTATGTGTAATTGGCTTTATACGTTGCAGCAATGAGCAGGAGTTCGATGGTCAGCTCTTCGTGCGGTTCAGGGGCAGCGCCCCGCCTGTCGCTGCATCCATCGAACAGATCGTCAAGAGCCTGGATGCGACGCAAGAGGGCACTCCGTCTACTATCTGGGATTTCCTTGAAAGCAACGCCACGGACATGCGCTCCCTGGATAAGATCATCCTCTTCATGGCTGGCATCGCCGTAGTCCTGGCCATCACCGGCGTCTATAGTGTGCTCACTTTCGCCATCAGTCAGCGCACGCGCGAGTTCGGCATTCAGATGATGCTGGGAGCGACCCGCCAGTCGATCTTCCGCTCAATCGTGAAAAGAGGTCTTCGCCAGATCGCCCTCGGCTTTCTCCTCGGGCTGGCAATGGCCATGCCGGCCGCATGGGCTTGGATGCGTCTCGCAAAGAATTCATGGATGCCCATCGATAGTTTTGACCCCTCGGTGTACAGCATCGCGGCGCTCATGCTGCTCAAGGTCTCCCTCTCCGCCATGTGTCTCCCGGCGCTCCGAGCAACGCAGGTAGACCCCATACAGGCGTTGCGCAACGAATAGACGGAGCCGAGTGCTTCGCCATTTTCTGCCGCCGTATGAAAGCTCGCGCTGATAGCACAGAAGGAGAGGGGACACAGAATCGCCGAAAAGATACGTCGCTCTGTGTCCCAATTGCTTTCGGCTGTTGGAACGGCTTACTTGCGTAGGCCTCGTTATTTAATTTACGGCACGGCCAGCGTAAACGGCGGAGATGTTATGCCTGCGCCTGTTACCGTCAACAAATATTTGCCCGAAGGAATGCCGGCGGGCAGCGTGAAATTCACGGTCTGTGGGTGTGGTTCCACCGCCTACCGCCACCGAACTCCAGTTGCTGGTCCGCGCGTAGTAAACCCTGCACATCTGTGCCTGAGGATTGCAGGTGGCGTTGTGCGGAAGCGCTGTCTGCAAGCGAACGATGGGATAGTTCTCGTTCATCTGCGCGTCATCGCCATAGGCTGCGCCTGCAGACTGGCCGTTGAGCTGCGTGCCGGTCAGCGTGTAAGAGCCGCCTCCGTTCGCGACCACTCCCGTAATCATTGGGAGAGCGGAATCAGGCGGCGCCCCCTGCGGCGTGCACACCCACGGCTGGTTGGAAGAATCGTTGAACAATAACTGGCCGGTGGGCTTTCTGTACTGACGGCTTGGCATCTCACCCCCAGGAGCGCCCTCCTTGACTCTTCCTAACCCACGAACCATGCCGCTCTCCATTACGCGAGCTTTTGCTCGGACAGCCCTCGTGTCTCCACTTACCGCCATCCGCTTCCATTCCCCGCTAACTTTCCTAAATCTTCTTCATCGGATCGTCGCCTTACAACGATCCTGGCTCCTGCCGACTCGCTTTCCAACTCCGCCTAGCCCATCTGCTCGACGAACAAATCGCGAATCGCCCATCCAAAACCCATAGCTCCCACCGCGTCCGCCGCGCCACCGGCTTCGTACAAATCCCCCTATCGCAAGTGCGCCGGCGGACGCTCTTCCGCTCATCCCGAATGTTCCGCGCCGGCGCACTTGTCGATAGGGTACTAAGATTTTTCGCCAGCGACCGTCACGGGAGTGTCTCCTAGGCCGCTCGGAGAGCGTGTGAGTCGACTCTCCCGATGCTCTTCTGCCAAGTCTTGTGATCCTCCGCATGCATATCTGGCGGGAGTCATTGCAGGGGGGGAGGGTCAGGTGTACATTGGGGCCGTCGCTCAGTCGCCCAAGGAAACCCAATCTCAGAATTTCCATGGAGGATACGCATGAAGAAACTACTCTTGTTTGAACTGCTAATTGTGCTGGTAGTTTCCGTTCCAGCTATCGCACAGAATGCCTTCGACGGCACGTGGAAGTTTAATCTCAACGACGCGCAATTCCCAAAGAAACCTGACGTTTTTCTGCTGCAAGACGGGATGTATCACTGCAAGACCTGCGTGCCCCCAATTGATGTAAAGGCGGACGGCCAGGACCAGCCGGTCAAGGGACACCCTTACATCGATAGCATCAGTATCAAAGTGGTGGATGATCGAACCATTGAGGAGGTCGACAAGAAGAACGGGAAGACGGTCACGACCTCCAAAACCGTAGTGTCTCAGGACGGGAACACAGCCAATTTCGAGTTCACCGACAGTAGCAACACGAACGCCGACCCGGTCACCGGCAAGGGAATCGTAACGCAAGTCGCGAAGGGCCCTGCGGGTTCACATGCGGTGTCTGGCTCCTGGGTGACCTCGAAGATGGAGACCCTTTCCGATAACGGGCTCACGGTCACCTTCAAGGTGGAAGGCGATAGCCTGAGCATGACCAACCTGACCGGCCAATCCTATGTTGCAAAGTTGGATGGCACGGACTCGCCGTACAAAGGGGACCCCGGGACTACCAGCGTCTCTGTGAAGAGTAAGGGAAAGAATACGATCGAGGAAACCGACAAGCGCGATGGGAAGGTGATTAGCGTCGCGCGTTGGACAGTGGGTTCCGACGGCAAAACCATGGCCGTCAAGGTCGAGGACAAGTTGCACGGATCCAACAGTCAGTTTACGGCGACCAAACAGTAGGCTGACCCAATGCGGCAAGGCAACAATGTCTTGCCGCATAACTCACACCCTGATTGTTCAGGGCAGAACAACTTAATCTCCGTCCAGTTCCGAACCCCCGCAAGCCGCCAGATGGTTGAGAGGATTTCCGTTTTCATTGGTTACCGAAGTTTGGCGTAAGGAATATGGGCGACCCTTACCGTTCCAGTTCGCGGACCTGGAGCTTTCGTTTCCTGTGAAGAGCGGGACGCTCAATCATTAGGTCGGTGATTTACTGCTCCATTTTTTTCTCGCTCACGGTCCAAAATGGTTCCTTCGCCGCCACGAACTCAACTGGCACCTTCGTCACGAATCCCTTCAACCAACGGGTGCATTCCTCCATCCCAGCCTGCTCGCTCGGAACATGTCCAATCACAATCAACGCCTTGGCGCGTCCCTGGGTCACCGCGTCGGCCGCATATTCCACGGTCTCCCATTCGCGCGTTTCTCCAACCAGCAACACCTGTACGTCATCCCGCTCCAGAGCCCGCGTTTCCTTCTGGAAGCCCGCTGCCCCCGGACTAAACCCCACCTTGGTCACCTTCATCTCTGGCTCGCCCACCACGCGCACAACCGGCGAGTCGAGCTTGTTCGCCACCTCCTCCGCCAGTTTCTTTACCGTGGTCTCTGGCATAACAAATAAATACTGATTGTCAGATTTCTGGAATTTCTCCCATCCGAGCGAACGCACCATTCCTGCTTCAATTCCATCCGGCTTGCGCATATGCCAGTGATCGTGGAACCGCCATACCACCATTCCGTGCTTTTCAATGAACGCCCTCTTTTCCGCCCACACCGGGTCGCTCGCCGGCATCCCTTCAGGCGTATCCAGATGCGCATAAAAAGTCGGCTCATGCGTGATCACGAAATTCAGGCCCTTGGCCGCGGCACGTTGCAGAACATCCATTGTCGCCATCATGGTCACTGCAATCCCCGTCACTGCGATATCAGGGTTCCCTGCTTTGAACGTATCCACCGTCTCGTTTTTCCATTCCACTCCGACCTGCTTCTGAATCTCCTCAACCACCTCTCGCGCCGTGACTCGCCGTTCTTGCGCTGCAACTCCTGCTACGGTGCCAAGCCCGATAGCCGTTACGATCCAGAAACGAACTATCTTCTTGTCCACGGTTCTTCCCCTCCTTAGTTCATACTTCAGAATCTCGCTGGCTAAGACTCCGAGCCTAGTCCGTTGAGGGGAGATCGGCAAGTACTGTGACCCAATGCACCAACCATGTTTCACACCACTGACTCCGGCAACCGGCCAGTGCAGTGGGCACAATCGCACAAAACTGCCGACGACACTGTCCTGGTTGCCGATCCACCGGAGCCTACCTCATTTCGCGGACAAGCGCGTTTAGCAGTATTTTTGCGACGGACGACCACTACCTGCTGGCTTGCCCATTACACAACCATTGAGGCGTGCGGGTGCGGCGTGGTGGTTTCAAGCGTTCGTTTTTGAGCCTTACGAGAAGCCATGTTTTCTTGAGGCACGCATTGGCTGCCGATTCTCCAGAGATACATGGCTGCGTAAGCGCGCCAAGGCCTCCAGGTTTCCGCGCGTTGCTCCAGTTCGCGGGAACCCCCTAGAGCCATGGCGCGCAGAAGTCCGAGGTCGCTGGAGGGAAAAGCATCAGGTTCCCCAAGCGCTCGCATCGCCACGTACTGTGCGGTCCACTTCCCAATGCCGTGAACTTCACACAGGCGGTTCAGAAATGCGTCAGAATCCACTACTCCCTCAAAGTTGATCTTGCCGCTGCAAACTGCACGGGCGAGACTTCGAATGGTTTCGGCTCGCGCTCCAGTCACACCGATGCTGCCAAGCTTCGCATCAGCGAGTGCCTCAGGTGCAGGAAAAAGATGAGTGAGGCCCTTCGCCGCGCGGAACGGTTTTCCGAAACTGCTTGCCATCCGGCCGGCCATGGCGGTCGCACCCTTAACGGTAATCTGCTGGCCGAGAATTGCTCGCACGGCGAGCTCGAAACCGTTCCAACAGCCTGGTACCCGAAGGCCCGGATGGGCCTCAACGCTCCCAGCCAACACCGGATCGCTTCTCAAATTTTGCACGATCGCCGCCCAATCCGCGCCCAGGTCAAACATCTTGCGGATGCGTTCGATAATGAAAATGAGCGAGTGAGGCTCGCCGAATTCAATCCGTACTACGAGTGCGTCACGTCCTGGGTCGAGGGAAACTTCAAAATATCCATCGTGCCCCTGCAATGAAATGACGCGCCGATATTTTCCCGCCTCGACCGCCTCCACGCCCGGCGTGGCGCGCGCCGCCAGAAACTCCAACATTCCCTCCCAGTTATAAGGCGGTCGGAAATGGAGCCTGAAAACGTACTGATTGCCGGGCTGCGTGTTCTTCCGTCGGGCTAGATGCCGGATTTGAGTTGGGGTTCGATGATAGACCTTGCGAATGCCTGCGTTGAAGCGCCGCACGCAGCCGAAGCCGGCAGCCAGGGCGATCTGGCTCATGGGTAAACTCGTCTCATCGATAAGCTTCTTTGCAAAGTGCAGCCGGCGCGTCTGTGCCACCGCCATCGGAGTCGCTCCCAGATGTCGCAAAAACAACCGGCGCAGATGCCGCGACCCTACTCCCAGACGTTCCGCAAGAACTTCCACGCCACCGTCTTCCAAGCCACTCTCACCGATCAAACGCAAGGCCCGTGACACCGTGTTGGAAGTCCCCAACCATGCTGGAGTTCCAGGCGAGCTCTCTGGTCGGCAACGCAGACAGGGCCGAAAGCCCGCCTCGGCTGCCGACGCGGCGCTTGGATAATAACGGACGTTGCTCTCCTTGCACGTGCGCGCCGGGCAAATCGGACGACAGTAAATCCTGGTGCTGAGCACGGCGATGAAAAACTTGCCATCAAATCGTGCGTCACGCGACAGTCTGGCGCGCGAACATATCTGCCAATCCAGATTCATAGCTTTCGCCAGATAACGCAACGTTAATCGCCGAACCGTCGCGACTCCCGCAATCGCACTTATGATAGTCGACCCCTCACAAGATAGTAGACGTTTTCGGACGGCGATCCCAAGCTGGCAGCCGGTTCTGGGATCAAGGTCCGCAAACGTCCAGCCTCCGCGATCAGCGTCCGTTAACGTCCAATCCGCTGACCTCCATTCCACTATGGTCGGGATGTGTACTCGCATGCTTGCGAACAAACATTGGCGAATGAACGTTTGCGGAAAAATGCAGACCGGCAGTTCAGTGCTCAGCTCTCACAACCCCCATGGAGGACAACATGCAACCCAGGATACTGACCTATTTCACGACCGTGGCACTACTCGCTGCCCTGTCAGTTTCAGTTCGATTTGTTCAAGCTCAGCAAAGCAACCAGCCGCCTAGATATTACGTATTCAATCTCGGCGCGCCGCTTGGAGGAAATGCAGAGGGGGTAGGCATTAGCAACCAGGGCTCGGTCTCCGGCGGCGCCAACCTGCCGGGTAACAACGTGGTGAACGCGGAACTTTGGATCGGAACTCCGCTCGACCTCGGTACATTCGGAGGGCCTAACAGCAATGTGAATTGGCCGAATCATACTGACACGGGTGAGATTGTCGGTATAGCTGAAACTTCCCAGCCGAATCCCTACGGGGAGCCTTTCAGTTGCTTCGCGTTCTTTCCGTCGGCCACTCCTACAGGTGACATATGTTTAGGGTTCGCATGGCGGGATGGAGTGATGACCCCTCTTCTACCTTTGCCGGGAGGATTTGACAGCTATGCCGCCGGCGTCAATAACAAGGGCCTCGTCGTTGGGTGGGCGGAGAACGGGATTCTCGACCCAACCTGCAACAACGCCCCGCCGGCTAGGCAATTCCTGCAATTTGAGGCGGTCATCTGGGGGCCGAAATTGAACGAGATCAGACAGCTACCGCCCTATCCCGGCGATCCGGATTCGGCCGCAACTGCGATCAACGACCGGGGACAGGTGGTCGGGATCTCCGGTCTCTGCTCCAATGCGGTCGGGGGCGCGAGCGCCGAACACGCTTTGCTCTGGGAAAATGGGAAGCCGATCAATTTGGGCAATATCGGAGGCATGGCTTGGAACACTCCTGTCGCCCTCAACAACCACGGTCAAATCGTCGGTTTTGCGAACACTAACGGTGATCAAAATGCCGGACCTAGTCCCGCGGCTTTCATTTGGACACAAGCGACTGGGATGCGACCGCTTCCGCTGCTCAACGGAGATAACAACAGCATCGCCTTCGACATTAATGAGAAAGGGCAGGTGGTCGGTCAGTCGGCTGGCCCCGACGACGGCCCAATCGGTGAGAGAGCGTTCCTCTACGAAAACAACACGATGATGGACCTCAATGACCTCATTCAGCCGAATACTTCCTTGTATCTGACCAACGCCCAAGGTATCAACGATGGCGGTGAGATTGCGGGGACCGCATACGACGCAAGTACCGGTGTGTTTGTCGCTTTTCTCGCGGTTCCCGCGTACGGGGCCGAGAGTGGTGCTGCTTCTTCAGGAGCGAAGAGAGAGGACAATTCGCCCAAGATTGTTCCTCCCGATAGAGTGCGCCGACAACTTGGGTTCAGCCGCCTTGCATTTGGGGACGCCGGATCGAAATAGTTATCGGAGCGTGACAGCAATCGACTTGGTCTGGTGCGTGAGATGTGGGGACTCATCATCATTTGCTCGATTGCAGCACATGCAGGGCCGCGTGGCTCTGTGCAACCGGTGGCGGAACATTACCCTTCAACATCAGCCACAGAATGCGGTTATAGAGCTGATCGTCCACGCGATCGGGTGCGCTGAGATCCAGACTCTCTGACCAGCGTGCGGCTGCAGTACTCCGCGGATTTTTTTCATTCAAGTCTTGCGTGGGGATGATTGGGTCATAAGGCGTCAGGTCGGCCGTCGGTGCGAAGATGTCCGTCAGCGGGCGGCTGAAGTAATCGAACTTCGAGAGCCGTCCCATGCCGAGGATGTCCTCGATCGCCGCCACCACGTCCGTCGTGTTGATGAAGCGATGCACCGTGCCCGGGCGGTTGTAGGCCGAGATGGCGTAGAAGGGTGCGCGGTGCGAATCGGTGTGGTCGGGCCCGGCCTGCGCGTCGTCCTCAACGACGAAGATCACGGTGTCCTTCCAATACGGACTGTGCGAGAGCGCCTGCACGATCCGCCCAAGAGCCAGGTCGTTGTCGGCCATGCATGCGCGCGGCGTACACTTACCCGGACGCCCGGCGGCCAGGTGGTCCATCGGCAGCCATACGACTTCTAGCTGTGGCATGTTGCCGTCGCGCACATAGCGCTGGAGTTCGGCGATCCACACATCAGCGCGCTTCTGATCCTGCGTTGTCAGATCGAAAGGTATGTACTCGGGATTCACGTCGGCGCCCAAGTCGTGTTGCGTCACCGGCCAGCCGGGATTCCCCCTGACCATTTCGCCATAGTCGCGGAAAGTGATGCCCTCGCGGATGGCGAGTGTCCACAGAAAGCCGCGTTCCGGCTCATCGCTCTCCTCGCCGTCCATGTCAGCCCGCTTGCCCGCGTAACCGGAGGGCACGACCTTCTCACCGTAGTTCGTCACGTAGGCGGCGGTGGACCAGATGTGTCCTTGCGAACTGACCTCGGCATTCACGAAGAAGCGATCGAACAGGCCGAAGCGCCGCGCCAGGGCGTGGTGGTTCGGAGTAATGGTGATGTCGGGGAAATAGACGAGGCTCGGGTCGCCATCGCCTTCCTTCATGTCTCCTAGTACCTGATCATAAGTGCGGTTCTCTTTGATGATATAGACGACGTGGCGGAACGGCGGATAGCGCCGTGCCGCGTGCCTCTGCTGCCAGTTATTCGCGGCGACGACACGCTGCGTGAAGCTAGCCAGTTCTACCGGCGCCAGGGATGCAGGAACTATGCGCAGCGTGCCATTTAATTGGCCCAGCGCGTACGCTGTCGGCTTCTCGTTCGGCCAGTTCGTGAGCGGGACGGGGCCATCCGGGTTGGCGTGCGTCCCGTGACCTTTGCCGGAGACGATCAGCAGTTCGCCGGCCGTTTCGGCGATCGCGGTGGGATACCAGTCGGTCGGAACGCGCCCGAGCAACTTACCGGTAGCCACCTCGAAGACCGCGACGGCATTGTTGTCGGCTTCTGCGACCAACAGGCATTTGCCATCGGAACTGAATGCGACGGCGTTGGGCGTACTGCCCTCGGGTGGCGCACCCGGCGCAGCATCGTGCAGATAGTGCGCGACCTTTCGCAACTTCGTGTCAACGACAGCCACGCGGTCGCTACCCGCGAGTGTGACGTAGAGCTTGGTTCCGCTAACCAACAGCGCCGACGGATGCCGACCGACCTCGATCCGGCCGAGATACCCGAGCGGTCCGTCCGCCAGAACGCGGAACAGCGACACCGTGCTGCCACCCCACGCAGAGACGAATACTTGACCGTCCGCCGTGAGCGCGACGCCATAGGGATAATGATCGGTAGAAAACCGTTGCGTGATCTCGCCGCTCTCGGCATTCACCACCGCGAGCCGATCGCCGACGTCCTCGGCGACATAAAGGAATTTCCCGTTGGGCGCGACCGCGATTCCAGCCGGATAGCTGGTGCCCGTACCGTCTGACGTTTTTGCCTTCGCCAGTTCGAACTTTTTCTCGAGCGTGGCCGCACCGTCTTTCCACGCATAGACGAAGAGCATGTCAGTGTTGCCGCCGGAGACATAGAGGCGATGACCGTCGGGCGAGTAGGCGGCGCCGTAGAACGCGCCATCCTGTTGTAGCGTCTGCGTGACCCTCCGCGTCTTCAGATCGACGACCTGAACGCCCTGCTCGCGCCAGCCGCTGAGCACGACCACGGCTCTGTCCCTTTCAGGCGCGAGCACGAGATTGATCGGCAAGCTTCCCAGGTCAATCGCTTCGCCGGCGGGATCGAGTCGCACGCCGGTCGGCAGCGGCGAATTGAACAGCAGTTTCCTTTGGGCAGACGCCGACGTGCACAGTAGTATAGAGAGCGCGAGAGAGAGTCGAAAGATAACGAGCGAATACATAACCGGTGTTCCTCACTTGGCACAACAAATGACATATTGCGGATGGTCCGGCATCCATCAGGCTGGAGCTTGCATCTCCTGGAAATAGCGGTAACAGAAATCTCTTTCTCTCGCCATTACTGGTCTCGCCCACTATTTGCCGTAAACAGAAATGATCACGCCGCCGGCGACTATGAGCGTACCCCCGAAGAGAACTGGCAATGTGGGCGTCTGACCGAACCTTACGCGTGCGACAACTTGCGCCAGAAGAAAGAATAGAACCACGTACAGTCCCAGCAATTGACCGAAATCCCAACGCGGCGTATTGACCACCAATCCATACGCGACGAGTGAGCCAGCCCCGATCAGCAAGGCAATGATCCGGCTCACGCCGGTGGAACGATAGAGGGCCGTTTGAAAGCTGGAGTCGCCATAAGCCTCGAGAAAGGCCGCCAACCCAAGTATAAGGAGAGCTCCACTGCGATGTGCAACGATCTGGTCAAGAAGGTTTCTCATACGATGCAGAACGTACCGCTATTGTAGTGAGAATGGAACGCCATCTCGCGCGTTCTTCTTCTAAGCACGATAAAAAAAATCGATTGGACGCACGACAGTTGCGGCTTTAACTTTCTGATGATTGAGATTGAGCCCTATCGGGGGGCTGCGCAGGATTTGCCTTTGTTACCCGGAAGGGTATCTTCTGTCGCGCAGAATCTTTCGGGGCAATCTCCCTAGAGCGGGTTGGAATGAAGCTTGCCGGTTTTCTGCTAATGCTTTCTGGATGGATAATTGTTATCTCGACCCTACCGCTTCTACCGTCTTCGCCGATGCGGGCCGCATTCGTCTTGGCCGGTATGGGTGTGGAACTGATCGGGCTATCTCTGGTCGTTCACTCTCAGCAGGTTCCAAAAGGATAATGGGTTGGCATCTCCTCCTTCCCTTTCCGAAATTTCCGCGACATTATGCCTTCTCCTGATTCTGCTGGTTCCCCTGGCCGGAACTGGACTAGCGCTCGTTAATACCGGACTTGCCCGGTCGCGCAGTGCCGCGCACCTCATGCTGGCCTCGCTTTGCATCTATGCGGTTGCCGCCATCACTTTTGCCATCTTGGGATTTTCATGGCTGGGAGCGCCGGGACGCTCAGCTCACGTCATTACCATCGGAGGCAAGGCATGGAACTGGATCGCAGCCGAGCCAATTTTTCTGCGAGGCTTGCGCCTTGACTCATCTCACGCGTCGCTCGTATTGCTCTTGCAGATGTTCAGCGTGGGCCTGGCTGCGATGATCCCACTCGGTGCCGGTGCGGAGCGCTGGAAGCTGGGTCCCTCATGCGTCTCCACGATTCTGCTGGCGGGCTGGACCTATCCGTTATTTGCACATTGGGTCTGGAGCGAAGGCTGGCTATCGCAACTCGGTTCGATGTATGGGCTGGGACGAGGCTTTGTGGACAGCGGTGGCGCTGGGACGATTCAAGTGATGGGTGGGCTGAGTGCGTTGTCCGTTGCCTGGATTCTCGGCCCACGTCGCGGAAAATATTCTTCCGAAGGAGGGCCTGCGGCCATTCCCGCCCACAATGTCGTGCAGGTTCTGGCCGGTTGTCTGTTTGCCTGGGTGGGATGGCTCGGTCTGAATTCCGCAGGCGCGATTTTATTCAATCGCCATGAGCCGTCAGCCGTGGTGTTGATTGCAGTAAACACTACGCTCTCGGCCGCCGCTGCGGGGTTGGCGGCGACAATAGTTACGCGGTTCCGGTTTGGCCGGCCGGACGCATCCTTAGCGGCCAATGGTTGGATGGCGGGTCTGGTCGCGAGCAGTGCAGCGGCCGCGTTCCTGAAGCCGCCGACGGCCATCCTTGCAGGTACAGTTGCGGGCGCGCTCGTGGTTTTTGCAATCGATCTGCTTGAGTTTCGCCTTATGATTGACGACCCGGGCGGGTCGATTTCCGTGCACGCCATCGCTGGCCTCTGGGGCCTGCTTTCTGTAGCTCTTTTATCCGATGCTGGAGCCGAATCCAGCGGGCAATGGCTTGCACAACTGATCGGCATCGCTACTCTGCTCGGTTTCATCTTGCCGATGACATATGGTCTGAACTGGCTGATTGATCGCGTATACCCGCAGCGCGTGGATGCGGAAGGGGAGTGGCAGGGGATGGATCTCCACGAACTTGGCGCCGGTGCTTACCCTGAGTTCGTCGTGCACAGCGACGAGTTCACGCAGCGTTAAGCTCGGAACTTTAGGTATGCCGCGCCACGTAAAGCAACAACCAAAAAATCACCACCGGTATCAGCGCCAGTCCAATGTAGAACAAGATCTGTCTGCTTCGGGGTCTGCGGCGATCGTTCCAGTTGTGCAGTTCCGGACGTACCGCGACTCCCACCTTGTCTTGATGTTGAAGGTCCCAGGCAAAGTCCCGGGCCGTTGCGTACCGGTTCTTAGGATCACGCTCCAGTGCCCGATAGATGATTTCCTGCAATTCCGGCGTAATGGTCGGGTCAATTTCCCGCGGCGGCACTGGATTATTTAACAGACGATCATTCATGATCAAGAAAGCATTTTCCCCGGAGAATGGTACTTTCCCCGTCAACATCTCGTAAAGAATGACGCCCAGCGCATAGAGGTCGCTGCGGCTATCCCCGCGTTTGCCCTTGACCTGCTCGGGCGAAATATAGTCCGGCGTCCCCATAGTCTGCGATAGCTTGGCGAACGTAAGTCGTCGCGACTTGGCATTGGCCGCAATGCCGAAGTCGATCAGCTTGATGTTGTCATTGTCGTTCACCATCGCGTTTTCCGGTTTCAGATCGCGATGCGCAACGCCGCGCGAATGGATGTATTCCAGTGTATCCAGAATGCGCAGCGCCAGATGCACCGCCCGCTCCGGCGGCAGCTTGTGCTGCTCATCGAGAATCTTCCGCAGCAGGCGCCCATCCACCCACTCCATGACCATGTAAACCCGGCTGCGATTTTCGTCACTAAAGACTTTCATCACGCCAGGATGATCCAGAATCTTGCCGATCTCTTCCTCACGATGGAACCGATCAAACAGGGCGGGATCGCTCTCGACCTCAGGATGCGGGATTTTGATGGCGACCTGCCTGCCGTTTCGGGTGTCGGTACCGCGATAGATGGAAGCCATCCCACTGCGGGCGACAAGGGCCTCAATCCGGTAATGATCGAGCTGATCGCCGCTATGGAGAGTCATCTTAATCGGAGTGGCAGAGGTCGCAACACGGGGAACGCCACGCCACGAACGCTGAGACAACTCCATCATGCCAGAAAATCTGTAAGGAATGCATAAAGAATGGTCTGGTGAGTAAATCGCAAGTTAGCGGAGTTTGTAGGGCCGGCCTCGATACATACCCATGCGTTCCACACCGCGAACGCGAATCAGTTGGACACTGACATTGTCACCGCCGTCCTGCTGGTTTGCGCTGGTTACTAGTTCGCGCGCCGTGACTTCAAGATCCTGATTGCGGCCAACCGTGGCTGCAATCTCTGCATCGGTCACGGCACCGTGCAATCCGTCGGAACACAGCAACAGCAAATCGTCCGGCAGCAGCTGGACTTCGTCGATCTCGACCTTGACGAATAATCCGCTACCCAAGGATCGGCTTAAAACATGTCGCGTCGGCACTGAGTTTGCTTCCCGTTTGGAAAGCAGGCCGAGGCGCAGCTGTTCATTGGCTACGGTGTGATCGTGGGTAATCACTCGGGCCTTCCGGTCGCGAATCAGATAACATCGCGAGTCACCCACATGAGCAATCGTCGCGCGATCAAAACGCAACGCGCACACCACGACCGTCGAAGACATGCCGGAGCCTGCAGGACCCGCGAGCGCTTCTGTTTCGCAAATGCGCGCATTTGCCGACTGCACCAGGCGGTTCAATAAAGTGCTATGCGATTCCATTGCCGGCGCGCGTCGAAAGCCGGCCAACACTTCCTCCACCGCAGCCCGGGAAGCCACTTCGCCTTGCCGCTGTCCGCCAACCCCGTCGGCCAGAACAAAAAGCCACCCGTGGGAACGGACGTGCGCGGGTGTGGAGGGGCGCACGTAACCTAGATAGTCCTCATTCCGCGGGCGGACCGGGCCTACATCCGAAAGTTGCGAGAATTCAACGTCGAGCATAGGACTGCTTGACAATAGGCGCACGCGGGCGAATTCGCCTCGCACACCGAAGCCGTAATGGTATCAAGTTGTGCTACAAGCCAAAGCCTGGCAGCATCGCGGCTGCCAGGCCGGCGTTCTCACCCGCCGCTCTGCTGGTTCTCAGGCGGCCGGTACCCGGTTTTCGATGAGCGTGGTTCGCCCCGCTTCCTTGCTCGCCCGTAGAAAATAGATCCCGCCGTAGATCGCCCAGCATAGCGCGATCCCCAACGCCAGCAGGGGTTCCATCTTGGTGCCGTAACCCATGAACGGACCGACCAGATAGAACACCATGCATGCCAAGTTGGCCAACAGTCCGAAAATCGGGATCAGAAGATGCCGCACGAACCGGAATTGCGGGTGCTTGTGGAAGCAGACAATGCAAGTTACGCAACTCAGCATATACAGCAGGAATGTTCCGAAGTTCGAAGCCAACGTCATAGTCAGAAACGAATTCGGTAACGTCGCCATCTTGTCATGAGTCGAATATCCGAAACTGGACCAGAACCCATGCGGCAATGCCTGAATCGCCGTATCCGCCGGAGCGGCTCCGTCGCCGAAGTACATCACCACCGTGATGCATCCAACCACGGCGGAGATTACTGCCAGCAACCAGATTGCGCGATGCGGGGTCGAGTTTTCGGTGTGTAACAGTCCCATGGAATCCGGCAACTCCTTGTCCTTCCCCATGGCGTAGGTCACGCGCGCCCCGGTGTTCATGCAGGAGAGCGTGGTGCCGATCAGCGCGAGAAATACCGTTCCCGCCTCAACCAGCATGAAGATTCGGCCTCGTCCGGGCCCGAATAAGGTGTCCCCAACCAGGATCATCAGATCCCCGATGGGAGCGGCGGATCCTGCCGCGTTCGACATCGTGTATCCATTATTCAGCACGTAGTTTGCCGCGAAATATTCGAACAGGTAGCAGAAACAGCCCTGCACCAGAAGTGAAGTGATGACCGCAATGGGTACATCGCGTTTGGCATTCTTCGCCTCGCCTCCCATCGATGTCACTGACTCAAATCCCACGAGAATCAGGATGGCGATCGTGGCCTGCACGAACATCCAGCCGAAGTTATGCATGCGTATCACCGAGACGGCATTCGGATGCGAAACGAAGGCTCCGCTGGAATCGTGCTCGGGATAGCTGATGTGAAATGGAACGGGCTTCCCGGCAGCATCCAGCTTGGGCTGCGGCACGCCATTCGAGTCGCGCACCACGACGTCTGTCGATTGGCCGTTTACTACCTGCGAAGTGGTCGCGTATTCATAGTTGTAAGAAGCGCTGGTTTGAGCATCAAACTGGTAGCTCGGGCTACCCGCAGGATGGCTCAGACGGTAATTCAGGGCCACGACGGAGAACAAGAGCAGAGCGCTGATCTGAATGATATTGATGCCGATGTTCACCGACGTCGAACCGTTGACCCCCCGATGAGCGATGTAAGCCACGGCAAACGAGAACACGATGGCAATCAGCATCATGAACATCGGACCAGGATTGCTGCTGCTCATGAAATTCGGCCACAGCGTTCCCACCAGATAGCCGGAGATCACTCCAATCACCCCGACCATCACTCCGGGATAGATCCAGTAATAGAGATGCGAACCCCAGCCGACGATGAACTTAGCCAGTCGAGCATAGGGCCACGCTTTTTCGTGATTCAGAAACGACTGCTCTGCGAAGTAATAGGAACTGCCGGTCCCGGGATATAACTTAGCCATTTCGGCATAACACACGGCGGTCGCCAGACAAAGCGCCGTCGCAAACACAATGCCGATCCACATGGACGGACCGGTTACGCCCGCAGCCGCCTGCCCCGCAAATGTCAGCCAAAGGAATGCGCCGGGCGCAATCAGGGCCATGGCATTCATCGTCAAACCAGTCAGCCCTAGCGTTTGTTTCATTTCTGTATTAGTTCTCTGCCATCGCTATTCTCCTGTGATTTATCCTCTATTCACGAAATCAGTTCCGGTCACTCGCTTGCAAAGTCTGGCTGGTTGAGTGCAGCCAAAAATGGATGCCGCCGATCACTGCCCGGAACACCAACATGGTTTATCGGCTTGCCCTTCCCTTCCGTCCGTGCACCAACCGGCATATATGGAGGGGGAGCGGCGAGGGCGCTGACACCAGGGGTTAGTTGGATTTGAGCCCAAGCCGCTGATCCCCACATCGCGTACAGCCCAGGTTCTGGCTGCGCGAAAATCAAACTCCTTGACGCGCCGAATCCATCGCTACTTCGCCTCCCGGCTGTCGAAGGTGAACACTAGCCCCGCCGTCAGAGTGTTCTGGTCCGTCACCGGATTGCTGCCTTTCAGGAAGACTGGTTGATTCGCGAAGTCACGCCGAAACTCGAACCGACTGATGATGTGGTGAGCTACGAGCCTTTCGAACGTGGTCGTGAACTCTTTGACGTGGGTCGCCACCAGGGTTCCCGTGGTGAACCCGTCGTGATCGTCGTAATACTCATAGCGCGTGCTGAACGCCGACGTCCCTGTGAAGGCGTAGCGAACGTAGCCCGCGACACCTGTCCAGAAAACCGGCTGAGAAACGATCGACGTCTGCGGATAAGTGATCCGATCTCCGCGTCCGTAATCGCCATTCACAATGAAGGACAATTTGCTCGTAGGCGAATACGTGATGACGGTATCGCTGAGTTGTCGCAGGTTGCTGTTGAGATTGTTCTGTTCCGGGCCCGCCATGTAGTTCTGCGCGATTCCAAACTTCTTGTTGGGATTCCAGCCAAAGCCGATCCCATAAGTCTTCCCGCTATTGTTGTCGATCACGTTGTTCCAGCCGTTCACAAACATTGCATTGAGCGAGTACTTGTCGTTAAAGGCGTACTTCGCCCGCATCCCGAAGTGGTAGTACGGGATCGCATAGGAGAACAGCAGGCCGCGCGAGTAATTCCAGTTGTCCTTGGTCTCAATCACCTCGGCTCCGGCTGGCGTCACGAACTTCCCGACATCAATCTGCAATCCCTTGCCAACCGGCGCTAGATAAGAGAAGTAGGCTTCCTTCAGATACTGGTCGAAGCTCAGGCCGCCATGGTCGGTTGCATTCACCGCGTTCATGGCCTGCCCGAATCCCAAAGCCACGTGATAGCCAGTCCGACTGTTGGTGACTTCGGGAGCTTTGTCGACCACTAGTTCCACGAGGTTCAGGCCGAACATTTGTGCGCCTTGGTCAAAAAAGCGCAGGCCGTTCGTCTGTGCTGCAGGGTTGTTGAAGTTTTGTGCCGTAATACACATCCACGAAGCCACTCAACGAAGTTGGCCCCAACAATCCGGCTAGGGAGGGTCCGGCAGGCGCGGCTGAAGTTGTGCCGCTTACTAGATTGCTTTGCGCGGGAACTGGCACCGTCGCGGCCGCGGCGGCCGCCGTTTTGTCACTGCCCTTTAATGTCGCCACCTCAGCGCGGAGTTCCTTCACTTGTTCTTCCAGTGCTTCCATGTGGTGGATGATCGCATCGTTAGTCGGCGGAGCTGTACTTGCCTGATCCTGCCCATAACCCAAAGACGCGAACAACATAACTACAACAGCAATAGCAGCCCCTAAATGGGAGCGGTTCATCTGGTTTTCTCGCTTTCCCCCTGGTGTATGCAACGGATGCCCGAGCGCCCCCGTTGCCAGCAGGCAGACATTAGCGAGTAATGAAGCTACAGTCCAACGCATACTTTTTCTGCGACACATCGAAAGTTTTTTGAAAATTAGAATTTATGCCGGCGATAAAGCAAACTTATCGTGGAAGTTGTGCGTGCCCTGGGAAAAGTGCTGTGACTCGTGAAGGTATGTCGTCGCGGATTGAAATCCGATCGCAGGCTGACAAGGTCATTATTGGTGCGAATGGGCAGGCGGGACGGTGTTAAAGCACAAAGCACACAAAGGCGCTGTTTCCCAATGTGGAACTGTGCAGCTCTACAAAAAGAGCCTTTGACCCCAAAGATCGCAAAGAAAGACGCAGAGAACTCAGGGAAAGATGTTGCTGGTTTTTCTTCGCGCCCTTCGCGTCTTCTCTTCGCGGTCTCTGCGGTCAAAGGCTCTCGAACGCGGCGCGGTTCCCCCTCAAGACTGCCCCATGACATTCGTGATCTGCAGCGGTTCGTCCGGCGTTAACCCCACAAACTCGAATCCGAAGCGACCGCCGGAGGTGCGGCGCATAGCAAGCAACTGCTCGCTCAGTCGCAGATCGATGGAGATGCAGTGGTTGGACCGCCACCTACGAATTGGCCCTCATCTCGCTGGAAGTACCTCCTGCAGCGGGAACATAGCATTTCAGCGTGTAATCCATCACCATGCGGTCCGCGTTGAAGCGCCAGCCTAGCGTGCGGATTGTTCGCTTCATGCGCTTGATCCAGCCCCGGGGAAGGCCATCGCGATCCCGCTGGTAATAGAGAGGAATCACTTCGTTCGCGGAGGGCTCGCAGCAGGTCTTCTCCGTCCCGGGCATCGTGAACGCTCATGTTCGAATGCGTTCTGCCGGTTCCGATTGCGAAACCATTCATGCCATCGAATGCTTCGGCCCACCATCCGTCCAGGATGGAGAGATTCAAGCCGCCGTTCAACACGACTTTCTGTCCGCTCGTGCCTGAGGCCTCCAGTGGCCGGCGCGGATTATTGAGCCAGACATCGACGCCCTGCACAAAGTGTCGCCCGACGTTGATGTCGTAATCCTCCACAAACACAAACTTATCTCCGAACTGTGGATCCCGCATCAACTCCGCAATCTGCTGCAATACCCGCTTGCCAGGTTCGTCCAGCGGATGCGCCTTGCCGGCAAACACGAACTGCACCGGGCGGTTCGGATCATTCACCATCGAAGCCAGCCGCTCAATGTCCGTCAAGATCAGGTTGGCTCTCTTGTAAGTGGCGAACCGGCGGGCAAATCCGATGGTGAGAGCATCTGGACTCAGCACGCGCTCCAGTCGCTGCAGCACTTCCCGCGATTCTCCCCGGCGTTCCGCCTGAGCAACCGCCCGCCGCCGCACAAACTCAATCAACTGCGACTTCAGGTTGAGGTGCGTCTCCCAAAGTTCTCCGTCGTCCACGTTCTCGATTCCCAGCCAGATCTTGGCTTCGCTGCCGCGCTGGTGCCAGTCCGTACCCAGATGGCGATCGTAGAGGCGGAACATCTGCGGCGCCAGCCATGAGGGAACATGCACTCCGTTGGTGATGTGCCCAATCGGAACGTCATCTTCCAGTTTGTTACGAAACAATTTGGTCCACATCGCGCGCGAAACTTCGGCATGCAGCGCCGACACAGCATTCGCGCGCCGAGACAGTCGCAGCGCCAGCACCGTCATACAGAAAAGTTCGTCCGCATTGTTGGGATACTCCCGGCCAAGCCCGAGAAGACTTTCCTGCGAGAGTCCCAGCGCCTCGCGCAGCGGCCCGATATGCTCCTCGATCAGGCGTGCATCGAAGCGATCGTGCCCCGCCGGTACCGGAGTGTGCGTGGTAAACACCACTTCCCGCGAGATTCGCGGAACCGCCGCCTCAAACGAAATGCCTTCCTCCTCCATCCGCATGCGAATTGCCTCCAGCACCGCAAATCGCACTGTGGCCTTCGTTCAGATGAAGAACCCCTGGAGATAATTCCCAATGCTTTCAGGGCTCGCAATCCACCCACGCCCAGCAGCAATTCCTGACGAATACGGATGCGAAGGTCTCCGCCGTATAAGCGCGACGTCAGCTCGCGATCTTCGGGAGCATTCCCCTCCACGTCAGAGTCCAAAAGCAGCAAGTCCCGGCGCCCCACTTTCACGCGCCAGACTTTTGCCCGGATCCGGCCACTCCGCGTTTCAATTTCTACCACGACCGGCCGTCCATCCTTACCGATTGCCACCTCCATGGGCATTTGATTGACGTCGGTCTTGAGATATTCTTCCCGTTGCCAACCTCCAACATCGAGCCGCTGCCGAAAATATCCCTGACCGTAGAACAAACCAATCCCCACCAACGGAATGTCGAGATCCGACGCGCTCTTGATGTGATCCCCCGCCAGCACTCCCAGCCCGCCGGAATAGACCGGAAGGGACTCGTGCAACCCAAATTCCGCGGAGAAATATGCCACCGGATGCGGCCGCAATACGCCTGCTCGCTGCGCTCCCCAAGTCCGGTCGGCTTCCAGGTACTCCAGCATGCGGCGATATGCGTAGTTCACGCGGCTATGCAGCATGAGCTCGGTGGCCCGGGTTTCCAGTTTGGCGAGAGGAAATTCGTTCAGCAGCGCAACCGGATTGTGATTGAGTTCGCTCCAGCGGGCCGGATCGAGATCGAGAAATAGGCTGGTGGAGTTATGGTCCCAGCTCCACCACAAATTGCGCGCCAGTGCCCACAGCCGCTCCTGCAACGGAGCGATGAAGCGATCGAGAGTACGAGCCTCACTCACTACCGGAGCGACCTGGGTGGCGGCCTCGGTCAGCATCTGGATTTCGTTCTCGCTAAAAATGCGGGCTTCGATGGTTTGCACCACGAGCACGCCCTGCAAGACGCCGCGGTCGATCAAGGGCACGCCCAGGAACGACTGGTAGGCGTCTTCGCCGGCATCCCGGAAGTATTTAAAGCGGGGATGTTGTTTTACCTGCTCCACGGCGACCGGCCGCACCAGTTCCGCGACCAGGCCGGTGAGTCCTTCATGGACTTCCATCCGCAGACTGCCGATACATTCCTTGCGAAGTCCAACGGTGGCGGCCAACACCAGGTTGGCGCGATCCGGTTCCAGCAAGTAGGCCGAGCACACATCAGTTCGAAACCTCTTGGCAATGAGGGCAACCACGTTCATCAGCGTCTCCGCTGGCTGGCCGCCATCCGCCGCGAGGTTTCCAATTTCTTCTAGTGTCAGGACGCTCCTGACCTCGCTCAAACGCACGTCTTGCTCCTTTTCCTCTGCTATCTCCTCGTATCCGTCCAATCTGTTTCGCCAGCCTCCTTGGGGTCTAAGACCTCGATCTGCCGCACTACCGGATGAGTTGTGGTCGGCAAGGGTTTATCTATTGTACGGTGTGGGAAAGAAATCGATGCTCGGTATTTTTGAATGCGGATCACGTCAATTTAGTGATCCGAAGCGTTACACCGCTGCCTGCCACCGCCGCCGCTGCCTTCCACTCGCGAAGATACAGGCCATACATGGCCGCGCATCCAACCAGCGGCACGGCCAGCCCCGCCTTCAGGGTACCGAAATGATTCGACGAAACGCCGACCATCCATGGCATGAACCCGCCTCCAATGTTCGACATCGTGAACATGAGGGATCCAACCCGCGACGACGCCGTCCCAAATTCCCGGGACAAAAGCGAGATCGTAATGGGGTAAACATAAGAAAGGCCCAGTCCCGCGAGGCTAGCGCTCGCCATCACCCCGAGCAGGCCATGCGACAATACCAGCCCCGCCATGCCCGCGCAGGCCATAAGCAACCCGGCCTGCACCAGTCGAATTTCGTCCGTCAATCGCAAGAGCAGCGGCGCCAGCCATCTGCCCCAGCATGAGCGCGGCGTAAAAAAACGAAGGAGTCATGACCGCCAGCGCCGGCGTCAGACTCCCCAGGCTCTTCGCATAGGATGCAACCCATCCTCCGAATCCGTTCTCCACGCCGACATAGAGAAAGAAAAGCGCCGCCGAGGATGAGCACATGCGCTGCTGCTTCCAGGAAATTGCCGGAGCCACGTTCTGCATAGGGTTCTTCGCCGCAGACGGTTCGACAATAGACGAGGGCATGGCTGCGATTCCGATCGCCACGAGAAGTCCGAATCCGGCCACTGCCGCCAGAAAGAGCGGAATCGCTTGACTCTTCGCCGCAGCCGCCACCAGAAACGGACAAGCCACCGCACCCGCACTCCAGCAGAAGTTGAGCAGATTCAGCGTCGCGCTTCGCCGGCCGGGATTCACCTCCGCCACCAGCAAATTCGCTGCCGGAATCGCCAGCCCCATCCCGAATCCAGAGGCCGCGATACACAGGATTCCCATCGATCTTCGGACCTGCCAACAGCAACCCCACGCCCGCACTCATGAGCAGGAGTCCGGCCTTCATCGCGAATCGAAATCCCCTACGCGACACCAACACGCCCGACAGCGCCACGGCTACCGTCGAAGCCAAATACTGGACCGTAAACAGCGCACCTGCCTGGGAATAGTTCAACGACCAGCGCGCCGACAATGTCGGCAGCATGGGACCGAGAAGCACGGTCGCGATCCCAATCGGCACAAACGACGTGTAGGCTGCCCGCGTCAGCGCTTTGGCAGAAATTGAAGCGTTGGGTGAGTCAGAGGAGGACATGAATGGGCTGGCATGCAATGCGGCTACTATAGCGGAAGCGCGCTGCCAGGTGTGATGAATCACGTAGGCCCGAACGCATTCGTCCGGGCCGATTTCGCCGCTTCGCGAGGCGGACGAATGCGTCCGCCGCTAGGTGATCTCGCCCGGCGCCTTCGCCGTAGATTCCCGCACCACCAGCTCCGGCTCGATAGCGATTTCGGAAGGATAATCTTTCCTCCCCTCAATTCGTTCCAGCAGACTCTGGGCCGCCACCTCTCCCATCCGGTTTAACGGCTGTCGCACCGTGGTCAAACTGGGGGTGTAAAAGGCAGCACCCGGAATGTCATCGAACCCGATCACCGAGACATCTTGGGGAACGCGCAGTCCGTGTTCCCGTAACGCTCGAATCGCGCCAATCGCCGACATGTCATTGTAGGCAAATAGGGCCGTAAACGGCTTGCCGCGCGCCAGCAGTTGCTTGGCAAACGGATAGCCCAGCATCGGTGACGGGTCGTCTGCGTCGATTTGCACCGTCAGTTCGGGATCAATCTTCAGTCCAATCTGTCCAGCCACCTCGCAGATCGCGTCCCATCGCTCTTTCGAATCCGAACTCAGAGGATTCCCCTTCATGAAAGCGATGCGCTCGTGGGATAAATCCTTTAGGTGGTTCAGGGCCAGAATGGCGGCGTGTCCGTGATCGAGGATAATGTTGGTCACACCCTTCATCTTCTTATGTCCGGCAACGGCAATCGTGGGTAGCACCGGCGCTTCTTCTACGGTCGTATCCACGGTGATGATGCCTTCGACCCCGCGTTCCGACAGCATCTGCTGGTATCGATTCAGCAATACAGGGTCGTGCCGGTGAGCCACCGTCAGGAAGAAATAATCTCGCCGCCTCAAATACTGCTCAATTCCGCTGATGATCGGCGAGCTGTAGGAATCGCCAATTTCTTCCGCGATGACTCCAATCGTGTAGGTGCGCTTGTTGCGCAGCGTGCGGGCGAAGAAGTTCGGCTTGTAGTTCAGCTCCTTGGCGGCCGCATGAATCCGGTTCTTGGTTTCTTGCGGAATGGAACGAGCCGAGGGCGAATCGTTAAGAACCGCGGAGACCGTGCCCGGCGTGAGCCCTATATGTTGGGCAACGGCCTTCAATGTAATCACGGCTGGCTTCTGGCCATTAGTCTTAATTTGCCCCATGATCGATTAAATCGTTTTAGCCGGTAGCGTCATAGCTTTGCAGCATCATTTTACCAACTGCTAAGCCCTCGTCAGTGATTCCAGACACGCAAGAACTGGAACCACGGAGGACACGAGAAACACAAGAAAAGTCCCGAATAGTCTTCCTCTGTGGGACCCTGTGCCCTCCGTGGTTAAGATTTACTCGGTCCCAGGCGCCGCTACGCCTTCGCATAACGTTGGCTGTTCGGTCGCGATCCGCTCAAGGCAAAAAACAGAATGTACAGGTAACAGACCACCGGCAGAAAGAACGCATGATGAATGCCAATCCGATCGGCAATCGCACCTTGCATTACCGGGATAATCGCTCCGCCTACGATCGCCATGATCATGATTCCGGAACCATCCCCCGTGAGCGGTCCAAGCTCGGCGACTCCCAACGTGAAGATGCTCGGGAACATGATCGAATTGAAGAAACCGACCAGAATGATGCTGTACATCGCAAAGTGCCCGGTTGTCAGCATCGAGATCGCGACCAGCGCGGCCGCGCACACGGCGCAAACCCCAAGCAGCCCGCGAGTGCTCACTTTTTGCAGGATTGCGGAACCGATAAAGCGACCGACCATCGCGCCGCCCCAGTAGAAGGCCACGAAGCTGGCCGCAACCTTGTCCGTCAGACCGCCAATGTCAGGCTGAGTGAAGTAATTCACCAGGAAACTTCCGATGGCGACCTCGCCGCCAACGTACACGAAGATCGCGATGGCGCCGAAAATAAGATTCGGATGCCTCCAGATTGAGTCGTTCACCTTCTCGCCGACCTTGTGTTGAGCATGCTCGATTTTGGGTAACTTGAAACTGCCGATGGCAACCGCCAGCACCACCAAGGCGATGCCCAAGCCCACGTAAGGCGTCTTAACACTCGCCGCTTCGTGCAACCGATAAGCCTGCAGAGCATCGGGCGCCATGGCGCGGATTTCGTCCATGGTTTTCGGGGCCGCGCTCAGAATCAGCAAACCGCCGAAGAACGGCGCCAGAAACGTGCCCAACGAGTTGAACGCCTGCGTCAGATTCAGCCGACTGGAGGCAGTCTCCGGTTTCCCTAACACGGTGACATAGGGATTCGCCGCGACCTGCAGGCAAGTGATCCCGGCGGCCAGCACAATGAGAGCGCCCAGGAACAACGGATACGAAGGAACGCTTGCTGCCGGCACAAAAAGAAATGCCCCCAGTCCCATCGTGAGCAGGCCCACTACCATCGACCGCTGGTACCCAATCCAATCAATGATCTTCGCCGAGGGAATGGAGAAAATGAAGTAGGCTCCAAAGAACGCAAACTGAATCAGCATGACCCGGAAGTAGGTAAGGTCAAAAATCGATTTCAAGTGGGGAACCAGAATGTCGTTCAGGCAGGTAAGGAATCCCCACATGAAAAAAAGCGTGGTCACGGTAGCCAGCGGCGCGCCGTAGCTTTGCCCCGTGCCAGGTGCCGTAGCGGTAGTCGCAGTAGAACTATTGGGGGCCGAGATCGCCATGAGTGCAGTATCCACCCTTCCAAAGACGGTTTGAATCTGGGTCCGCGCCATCATAGCATCGCCGGAGAGCGGTTTTACGGTTTTTTATTCTCACCGGATCGGATTCGCACCCTACAAAATCGTTTCTCTAGATTGACGCTCCAGCAGGAAACTGCGCCGTTTCCGAAGCAGCCGGGCACTGGCAAAAAAAAGAAATGTGGTAGTCACGACTGGCTTAGAGTCTGCCAACCGTAGCGCCGGCATCCTGCCGGCTGTCGCGAGGGCGCCCTCGCCCTCGCACCCTACCTGAACTTGAAATCCAGCCCCATCCGAGGGCACTTCAACCGAAAGCAACCCTGGCGCGAACCGCGTCCTGAAGACTCTCTTGAAAATAATCCGGCGGGCTAATTCGGTGTCCAAAGACTGTCCAAATTCGAAAACGCGGTGGTCAGAATTGAACATCTCAATCCCGGCTACCTGCCTGCCGAAAAGCTGTTCTATCTGTCTGAAAATAAATCTCCGGAAGGACGGCGGACCAAAATCGGCCAAACCTCAGCCGCGAAGCGGCGGCATCTGAAAGCCCGGCACGGAAGTGCCGGGGCAGGCGCAAGAATCAAATCAGTCCCGCAGGGACGACACATTCTCATCCACAACAACAAACAGATTACGAAACCTCCGCCTCCTTTGGCCGCGCGAACCTTTGTCGCAGTTTCCTCCACTCCTCGGTGGAAAACAACCGCGGCCCCACCTCGATGAGACGCGGGGTCATATTGAACAACGCCACCCGGTTCCAAGGCTTTCCGTTCCGCATCCGAAAGCCCTTTTCATTCAGGTCGCTGACGATGCTGGAATAGGTAAAGTCCTGTACCAGCAACTCCATCATCGTCATGAGCACCCGGTTCTCGGTGAGGTCGACCTCCAGGCGCTGGCAGTCGTCCGAGATGCGCAGCCCATACGGGATATCCTCGGCAAACGCTCCCTCGCTGGGAGCTTCCGATTCTGGTAGTTCGCGCCGCCATTCAAGCGAGACCAATTGCCATCCCGCCGCCGTCCGCTGCCGGATCACCTCGGGACTAAACGGCCCGGAAATCACATCCCTTATCCGTTCAAAATGCGCCATGACAAGCCTCCGTGAGTTGTCTTTCCGCTAAAACGACGGCAACTCACCTGCCAAACTCCGGCCCCGGCTACCTCTGCGAGTCTGTCAGATGTGCGCAACCGCTCTCTGCTCCGCCAACTGCTGAGCGAGAAAATTCAAGTACTCTTCCATCCCCTGACCAGTTTTCGCCGACAGACGAAAAATCTGCATTCCCGGACGCACCGACTGGATGCTCGTGCGCGCCGCATTCCAGTTGAATTCCACCACTTCGGCAAGTTCGTTCTTGGTCACAACCGCAACATCTGCGCTGTTAAAAATCGTGGGATACTTCAGCGGCTTGTCTTCTCCCTCGGTCACCGACATCAGCACCAGACGAAGATTCTCCCCCAGATCATAAGAAGACGGACAAACCAGGTTTCCAACGTTCTCGATAAACAGGAAATCCAGTTGATGTAGATCCCACTCCTGCAGCGCATTCTGCACCATCGCCGCTTCCAGATGGCAAAGCGTCCCCGTCGTGATCTGCTTCACCGGAGCCTTGCTGCGCGCCAGTCGCACCGCATCGTTCTCAGTCGCCAGATCTCCGACCAGCGCCGCAACGCGATAGCGAGGTTTCAGTTGGGTCAGGGTCTTCTCCAGGAAGGTCGTTTTGCCCGAGCCCGGACTCGAAACCAGGCTCACCACGAACACTCCTGCTGCCCGGAATTGCTCGCGCAGAGCCCGCGCGATGATGTCGTTCTGCTTCAACACATTCCTGCGCACTTCCACCAGACGTGGCTCGCTCATTCCTGCACCTCTTCCGCTGGCACTTCTTCTTCCTGCACCTCGATCGCAAATACCTCAAGTTCCTTGCCGTGACGGATGTCCATGGTTGGCGCGCCGCATTCCGGACAGGCAAAAAGCTGCACCGATGGCAACTCCCGCTCCAGTTTGCAATGCGCACAAAACACAATCACCGGAACATCCTCCACAATCAGTTGTGATCCCTGCAGAGGTGTATCCTGACATGCGACTTCGTACGAGAACATCAGCGCATCTTTGACCACGCCCGAAAGAGCGCCCAGCCTCAGGTGCACCGCACTGACCTGCACGCCGCGACGCTGCGACTCGTCCAGCGCAGCATCCACAATGCCCATCGCAATCGACAGTTCGTGCATCCTCTCGCGTATTCTATACCCGCGTGCGAAAGGCCTGCACCGCACTCACAGCCGTAAACGAGCGCTGTCATCCTGAGCAACCTTGTCATCCTGCGCAGCTTTGTCATCCTGAGCGAAGCGAAGGACCTATGTATTTGCCCGCGCGCGAGTGCATGGGTCTTTCGCTTCGCTCAAGATGACAATCCAGACGTATGTCCTCAATTTGGCGAAAAGGAAACCGACTCCTCGTTCACTTCGAAAGCTGTCCAATAAACACGCCGTAAGGTTCGAGCGTCACCACGTTTCCACTCGCCGAAGACTTTCCGGTCACCACCAGAGGCGTCGCTGATGTGAATCCATGCTTGCTCCAGTCGACGCTCACCTTCTGCTCCGCACCCGACATGTTCAAAGCCACCAGAACCGCTTGATCTTTGTACGCGCGCAAGTACAAAAGCACGTTCTGATCGTTCTCATTCAGCGGAACATAACTCCCATCCAAAAAAGCCCGATTGGCGTGCCGCAGCTTGAGCACTCTCTTGTAGAAAGCAAGCACCGACTCTGAATCTTTGGATTCGTCGGCGACGTTATGGGTCTTGGCAGTCGGAGGCACAGGAAGCCACGGCGCAGCCTTCGAGAAGCCTGCGTTCTCGCTCTCATCCCACTGCATCGGCGTGCGCTCGCCGTCCCGTCCTTTTTCCTTCGGCCATCCGGTTCGCCCGATCGGATCTTTCACATCTTCCTTGCGTGTCGGCGGCGTTGTCTTCATCCCAATCTCTTCGCCGTAATACATAATGGGAGTGCCGCGCAGAGTCAGGTAGAGTCCCGCCATCAACTTTGCGATCTGATCGTTGTGCTGGCCATCGCCATAGCGATCATAGGAGCGCACGATGTCGTGATTGCTGATGACGAACGTCGGCCAGCCGGAAGCGGAATCGACTGCGGCAATCTGCTTGCGGAACTCCGCGGGCGAAAGCTTGTTGACGGTCGTGAAAAGAAAATCCATGGGCAACTGCAGTTCGTTGTTTGCCTTCCCGTAATACAGGTTCAACTCCGCAATGTTAGCGGTCCAAGTCTCTCCAATTAGCACGCCGTTGTATTCGTCCGCCACTTTGCGCAGGCCGCGCAGGGTATCATGCACCTCGGGCAATTTGGTGGTTGTACTTTTTCTCCTCGAAGGGATCGCCGAAGGCATTCTTCCCGGGCAGAACCGGATTGTCGCGCAGGTTCGGATCTTCGAACAGCGTATCCACTGCATCCAGCCGAAACCCAGAGACCCCGCGCTTGTACCACCAGCGCGTTACATCAAACATCGCGTCTTTCACCGCCGGGTTGCGCCAGTTCAGATCAGGCTGCTCGGCGTAAAAGTAGTGGTAGTAATACTGATTCGTCGTGGGATCGAATTTCCACGCCGAACCCCCGAAGTCGGAAGTCCAGTTGTTCGGCGGTTGTCCTGGTCCCTTGCCGTCGCGCCAGATGTACCAGTCGCGATGCTCCGAGGTGCGAGACGACTTCGAATCCAGAAACCACTTGTGCTGATCGGAGCTATGATTCACGACGAAATCGAGGATGATATGAATGCCGCGCTTCTTCGCTTCGCTGGACAAGCTATCGAAATCTGCCAGCGTTCCGTACATAGGATCGATATTTTCGTAATCGGAAACGTCGTACCCGAAGTCCACTTGCGGCGAGGGAAAGCAAGGCGAGATCCAGATCGCGTCCACGCCAAGGTCCTTCAAATAATCCAGCTTCGACGCAATGCCGTTGAGGTCGCCGACTCCGTCATCGTTGCTGTCGGCGAAGCTGCGCGGATAAATTTCATAAAACACGGCATGCTGCCACCATTGATGGCCTTCCGCGTCGACGGCCTTGTTTGAGTGTTGAGCACACGCCGTTAGGACCGACAGCAAGAGGACAGACACACGATCACTAGCAGGGGGAACTTACGAAGCATGGAGATGACTCCTCGAGGTGCGGTTCGAAATATTGCAGTCACAGTGGATGCCGCAGACTGCCTAGTTGTCGTGGTCGCTAGTGTAAACCTCTTTTGGCCATTCTTAGCAAACGGGTACGCGCGGAAGTTCCTCAGGACCGCCCGAAGTGAATTACGACTTTCTGCGGCACATAGGAGTCGGTGCTCCTTGCGGCATGTGGATCTCCAGCTTGCCCAGTTGGTTATAACGGCTCCTTCCACGTGAGAGATCTGCGCCGGGATTCCAAACACCCAACTCGTAGCGGCTTCCCGCGCGTCCCGAAACTTCCAGAGTCAACTGAGTCTTCGAGGTTCCATGATTCGGAGAGGACGCGGAGGCCGCGGCTCGCACTGCCCAGCGCGGGAAGTTCGTTCGACAAGGCCAGTCCGAAATCGTTCTTCACGCGAATGACAAGGTTGTTCGGCCCGCCGTTCACAGGAAATCGCACGGATAAATGCTGGTCGTTGCTGTTGGGCTGCATCTTAAACGGCAAAGGCCGTCCGTTCATCTGGACGCTAACCACTTGCGTGCGCAGGCTGAAGGACGGCGAAAACTCGACCCAGCAATCTCCGGCCCCCGTGCGTTTAGTCTCAAGCGTCACGGTGTCGGCGGTCTTGCGATATTGAAAGTCCACGCCGACGTCACCGACGCGGACATTGCGAATCGCGAAAGACGTCCAGTCCGATGGCACATGCGGAGCCAACGTGATCTGATGTTTCTCGGCGTCGGTCTGCAGGCCAAACATGCCTCGCAGAATCGGGCTGATCACCATGGCCGCAGACCAGATCTGGTGCGGCGAACTGGTCGCGAACGACTGGTAGTAGTCTCCGGAGAGAACTTCGGTGAAATGGCCGAGCGCGCCGTCCGTCGCCGAGCAAGCGCATTGGCCCGCAGGTTGGAATAGGCCGGGAACGCGCGATGGTAGCGGTATTCGCCGACCGAAGCCCATCCCGTAAACAGCGGCCAGACCGAGCCATAGTGATAACCCGAGCCGTCATAGACCTTTGAGTGCTGCGAAATGATGCGCATGCCCCAGTCGGTCTGGTGATCTTCGGCGGCAAGTTGCGTGATGGTCTGGTCCGCGTGGTCCGCGTCGGGCAGACCAAACCACATCGGAACGGTCGTCAGCACGCTGGCCTCATCCGCGCGCTGGTTGTCTTGCTTCAAGGCGAATGCATAGCTCTTCATCTCTGGCGACCAGAAGGCTTGATCGAGCGCGGGCTTGCTGTGCTCGAACTCCGCCGCGAGTTGCTTGCTGACGTCATCCTTGCCCGACAAGCCGCGCCAGATTGGAGAGCGCGCGCAGAGCCTCCACCCCGAGTCCTGCCTGGTAATACTCGTTCTTCACAGGAAGCAGCGGTCCGCCTTCGACCCAGCCATGGCCGACGCCGGCATTTTGGGCGAAGCCTTGCGCATCATAGGTGGAGCGCAGGAACTGGTACGCCCGCCAGACGTTGTCCCACTTGTCACGCGCGAAAGCTACGTCTCCGCTCTGCGACTGCATAATCATTCATCGCGATGATGAACAGCGGCGTCGCGTCGGCAGAGACATACGCGTAGGGATAATCCTTGAACCACGGCACCAGACTGGCGCTCTGTGAAATCTCATGCGGGACTTTGCCATCCTCGCGCTGATATTTGCTGATGAAATCGAGAGCGGTGCGCGTCGTGGAGTAATCGCCCTCGGCGTTGAGGGCGAAGGAAGTCCACAAAGAATCTCTCCCGAAGAACCATGCGAAGCCTGGACGTTGCCCGACTCCTGAAGTTCGATATCCTGCAACCAGCCCAGCGCCCAGATACGGATTGTTCACCAGGCCCTGAATCGTGCTGATGCGCGCCCAGTCGTAGGCTTGCTGCAGACCCGCGTCGGGCAATTCGAGGCTTACCGTCTTGTCGAGATAAGCGCGATAGTAATCCGACGAATCCGAATTGAGTCCGCATACGAGGTCAGCAGGTGCTGGTAGGTCTTCTCGGCATCGGCGCGGCCGGTGACCGAGGCTGCGATGACCAGAACCTTCGTCTCTTTCCCTTTTTGCGTTACGCCCAAACGAACGAGTTCTCATCCGAGGAGGAATAGTTCGTTTGATAGGCAAGGTGAGCGTCCGCGGCGGTTGGCGAGCCAACCAGACGCAGCAATATCTTCGCGCCTCTTCGCCGAAGGCGAACGGCCCGTTGTTTCTCATCCCAGTTCACATAGGTTCCACCCAGCGCCGCGGGCCATTCCAGTTGGAAGTCGCCGATGAACCCGGCTTCCACTTCCAATGGTTGCTCGGTCTCGACGTCGAGCAGAATGATTGCGCCGGCTTCGTTCACCGGGACGCAGAGAGTCTCTCGCACGCGAAAAGAGTCGCCGGCGTACAGGATGGATGCGGATTCAGGATGAACCGTCAGCGTGCGCGCCAGGCTCTCGGCAGGAAGCGCTCGATCGCCGACGTGGAAGGTCAGATGGAAGTCGCGAAAGATCTTCAGAGGATAGACCCAGGCTTCGAATCGTCCCGCTTCGTTGCCGAACAATCCCGCGCGGGTACCGACGACTGGAAGGAACTCCCAAGTGCGAATCGTTCGCGATAATTCTCGCGACACTTCGGAGCCTGGGCGGATTGTTGGGCAACGGAGAGTGTGCCGCAGAGCATCCAGACTAACAAGCAAATGCCGCTCGAAACGCGAGATATCAAGCCGGAACGCCGAACACGGACGAAGTAAGAATTCATTGCGGCCTTTTCTTGGAGACTGGGATTTGGCCGGGCAGAACTTGCAAAGTCGCGGTACCCTGAATATAAGAAGTAGGGGCGAATTCTAGCACGAGCCGAGTGGGCCAGGTAGCGACCTCATTGTTTTCCTCACGCCGCGTTTTTCTGAAATCTCTCAGCCGTTCGGTGCTGGTGCTTTCGCTGGAAAGCGTGCTGGCCATGGCTCGTCCGCGCTGGCTGCGAGCGAGTTCGGCCCCGCCGCAAAAAACGACTCCGCCGAAAGATGAACCCACAACGCAGAGCGGTGATCTGGGTGTTAAGCTTCGTCAACATCGCGCGCGAGTCCGGGCTGAACGTCAAAACCATCTTCGGCGGCGAACACAAGAATAAGTATCTACTCGAAACCACGGGTTGCGGCGTTGCGTTCTACGATTACGACAACGACGGATGGCTCGACATTTTTCTGGTGAACGGAACGCGTCTGGAAGGTTTTCCCGCGGGCAGTGAACCGACTTCGCATCTGTTTCACAACAATCGAGACGGCACTTTCACCGACGTGACGGCGAAGGCCGGAGTCGCCCACTCGGGATGGGGACAAGGGGTTTGCGTCGGCGACTACGACAACGACGGATGGGATGATCTATTCGTCACCTACTTCGGCAAGAACGTTCTGTACCACAACAACGGTGATGGCACGTTCACCGACGTCAGTCAGAAGGCGGGCGTGGCGGGCAAGGGCACGCGATGGAATACAGGTTGCGCCTTTGTCGACTACGATCGCGACGGGCGTCTTGATCTGTTCGTGGCCAACTACATCGATCTCGACCTGGCAACGGCGCCGGTGCCGGAATCCGGTCCGTGCCTTTACAAGAGTGTGATGGTCGCGTGCGGGCCGCCCGGACTGCAGGGCGGCAAGAACATCCTCTACCACAACAACGGTGATGGGACCTTCACCGACGTTTCCGAGGGGTCGGGAATCCTCAGTGCGAACGGTACTTATGGTCTCGGCGTGCTCACCGCGGATCTCGATAACGACGGCTGGCCTGATATTTATGTCGCCAACGATTCCACGGCCAGCGCCCTCTACCAGAACAAGAAGAACGGGAAATTCCAGGACATCGCAATTGAAGCTGGGTGTGCGCTCAGCCCTGACGGCAAGCCGCAGGCAGGCATGGGCGTCTCGGCGGCGGATTACGATCTGGACGGCAATCTCGACATCGTAAAAACAAACTTCGCGGGCGATACGCCTTCGCTCTACCACAATCAAGGCGGCGCGAATTTTGAAGATGCAACGTTTACCGCGGGACTGGGCGCGCACACGCAATATTTGGGTTGGGGCTGCGGCTTCTTCGACATGGACAACGATGGCTGGGCGGACATTCTGATCTGCAACGGGCATGTCTATCCGGAAGTCGAGCAACTGAAGACGGAAGCTGGTTATGCGCAGCGCAAGCTGCTTTATCAGAACCTGCACAACGGTCATTTTGCGGATGTTTCGTTTCAGGCCGGGCTTGGGATTTCGGAGCCGAGTCCTTCGCGTGGCGCGGCATTTGGCGACTTCGATAACGACGGCGACATCGACGTCGTGGTGAACACGGTCAATGACTATCCGCAACTGCTTCGCTGCGACACGAAGCTCGATCACAACTGGATCAAGATTCGCACGATTGGAACGAAATCGAATCGCAGCGGAATTGGTACGCGGCTGGTGTGCGTGACTCATCCACCCGGGGAAACAAAGTCACATCAGCAGATCGACGAAGTGCGGAGCGGTGGCGGCTACTTCTCACAGAATGACTTGCGGGTTCATTTCGGGCTGGGGAAGGCTGAGAAAGTGGATATGCTTGAGATTCGCTGGCCCAGCGGGCAGGTCGATACGTTGAAGGACGTCAAAGCGAACCAGTTGATCTACGTCAAAGAGGGTGAAGGCATCAGCCGGGCCGTACAATTCAGCGCCGCAGCGAACCTCAGAAAAAAATGAACCACAGAGGCACAGGGGAACACAGAGGCCGATGTGAAATCTGTGACCTCTGTGTGGTTAAGTCAAGGCTTCTGAGCGCCGGAGTCGCCCGAGCCTTCTTTGAGAGTGTGAATCTGATCCACTTGCAGATTCGCGAAGCGCTCGGTCAAGCCGCTTGGCCAGCGGATCTCCACCCATTCGATTTTCGTAGCCGAGCCCAGGCCGAAGTGAACCCGCATATCGCTATTGGAAATGTAACTGGAGCCGCTGCGGACTTCGTCCACCAGGATGCGCGCGGCTGTCTTCACGCGGATGCGCGCGCCGATACCGTCGCGATTCGATTTTGTGCCGACCGTGTGAATCGCCACCCAGTGATTCGTATTGTGAATCTGATTTACCAACAGGCTGGGCTGGGCATTCATGTTGCTGATGACAATTAAAATCTTGCCATCATTCCACAGGTCGCCCGCCGCCAACCCGCGCGATGACGCCGCGGTCGTAATGCCCGGCCCTGCAGTGGCGGAGATGTCGCTGAACGTGCCGTCTGCATTGTTGTGATAAAGAATTCTGGGTTCTTTGTAGCTGCTGCCCAGGTGCTGGCTGTCGACCTCGGGATATACGTGGCCGTTCACCAGAATCAGGTCGGGCCAGCCGTCGTTGTCCATATCGAAAAACATGGTTCCCCAACCCAGGTATTGTGTGTAGAGGCCCAGGCCTGCTGCGGCAGTCGCGTCGGTGAAGGTGCCATCTCCTCCATTTTTGTAGAGCGTGGAAGTGTCGTCGGAGAAATTTGTTTTGAAAATATCGAGGTGGCCGTCGCCGTTATAGTCGGCGACGGTCGAACCCATGCCCGCCTGCTCGCGCCCGTCTTCGTTGAAAGCTGCGCCGGACGTGACGGCCACGTCGGTAAAAGTTCCGTCGTGGTTGTTGTGATAGAGAATGCTGGGCGTGCTGTCGCAGGCGATGAAAATGTCGGGCCATCCGTCTTCGTCGAAGTCAAGAGTCGAGACGCTGAAGGCGTAATGGCCGTCGGTGCGGTCAATGTGGGCTTTGCTGGTGACGTCTTCAAACGTGCCATCGCCACGGTTGTGGTAGAGGATATTCTTCGCACCCGGCAGACCACGCGGGCCGCACATCACGGGAACTCCCTTCCAGATGCAGGTTGGACGCTCTCCGGGAGCGGGCGCGGTTGCCAGATCGAAATCAACATAATTGGCCACGACCAGATCGAGGCGGCCGTCGCGATCGTAGTCGACGAACGCGCAGCCCGTGCCCCAGGCCTTGCCCGAACCGGCGACGCCAGCTTTGTCGGCAACCTCGGTGAAGACCCCATTCTGATTGTGATAAAGGCGGTTCTTGCCGTAGTAGGTAATGTAGAGATCTTCCCATCCGTCGTTGTCGTAGTCGCCAACGCAGACGCCCTGGCCCCAGCCGGTCGCGGTCAGACCTGCTTTCGCGGTGACGTCGGTGAAGGTGCCATCATGATTGTTGCGGTAGAGGCGGTTGGTCGGACCTTGCCCGGGGGGGAACCCTTCCAGTTTCGTACCATTTACCAGAAAGATGTCGGGCCAGCCGTCATTGTCGTAGTCAAAGATCGCGACGCCGGTTCCCGTGGTTTCGATGATGTATTTCTTGGTATCGAGACCGCCGAAGACATTTTGCGCGGTGAGGCCGGCTTTCTCGGCGATGTCGGTGAAAGTCGCGATGGGAGCGGGCGGCGGCGCGGGGGGCTTCGCTTGCTGCGCGGATAGCGTTGCCGCTAGAAGCAGGAAACAGCCGCGGGTTAGTGCACGGCGGAATCGATCGATGGTGAGGAAGGAGGGAATCTGAACTCTCATGGGCCCTACCCGATGGTAGGGTCGGCCATGGCATGGGTCAAGGCGTCTGGCCCTGGCGTCAACCACTGGGCTCGCATTCCGACCTCGTGACCGTCGAAGGGGTACAATTGTGTCTCGATTATGCGCACAGTTTTCGACATTTTCGCGCAAATCTTCCGCAACCTGTGGGCGCACAAACTACGCTCGTTCCTGACCATGTTCGGGATTGCCTGGGGCGTAGGCTCGTTACTTCTGCTGGTGGGAGTGGGCGAAGGCTTCCGATCGGGCAACAAGCGCGAGTTGGCCGAGTTCGGCAGAAATATCATGTTCATTTTTCCCGGGCGCGCGCCCGCGGTACAGGGCAGCATGAACTCTGCTCGTCCCTATTTGCTGACCTACCAGGACTACGTGGATATCCGTACCCAAGCTCCCCACGTCGGCAATGCCTGCCCAATTCTTTCTCGCACCGACTTGCATCAAGTCAGCGAATTCGCCACTGCCGGGGTCGAAATTTTAGGCGTGGAACCGCAGCTGAATGAGATCAGTTATCTTCCCCTCAAAGAGGGACGCTGGCTCAATGAAATGGACGAAGCGCAGAGACGTAATGTGATTGTCCTCGGGAACGAATTGCTGAAAACCCTTTTCCCTGGGCGGCCAGCGGTTGGGGCGTTTGTTCTGCTGAACGGCATCCGGTTCGAAGTGATTGGCAGCATGCCGCACCTTGGTCGCGGCGACAATACTTGGCTGAATATGCGTGGCTACATTCCTTTCCCCGTGATGGCCACGAATTTTCCGCTCAAGGGAGAAAACCATCAGAACTCCATTTCCTTCGTTGAATACCAGCCGCGCGTAACCGCGGAGCACAAACTGGCGGAGGAGGATGTGCACCAGATCATTGCGCGCAACCATGGGTTCGACGCCAAAGACGAAAACGCTTTTGATGGCTGGGATTCGATCCAGGAATCGAAAATGGTAGGAACGATTTTCGACGTGATGAACATGTTCCTCGGGGCGGTGGGAATGGTCACGCTGGCTCTGGGCGCCATCGGCGTCGTGAATATCATGCTGGTTGCAGTCAGCGAACGCACCCGCGAGATCGGATTGCGCAAGGCCCTGGGCGCCACTAATCGCAGCATTCTTTTTCATTTTTTTCTAGAGGGATTGCTGCTCACACTGAGCAGCGGCCTGATCGGCATGGCTATGGCCGCAGCACTGATGGCGATGTTGGGAGGAATACGCGGGCCGGGCGGATTTGATCCGCCAAAATTGGTGCCAATGTCAGCCGTGCTGGCGATTGGCAGCTTGACGTTGGCCGGGGTATTTGCTGGACTTTACCCCGCGCGCAAGGCGGCCATGTTGCAGCCGGTGGAAGCCCTCCGGCAGGAGTAAAGGCAGGGTAATCCGACATGTTCCATGATCTGCTCCAGGAAGCTTACGGCGCCATGCGGCACAATCGCCGCCGCACCGCGCTTACCATGCTCGGCATGGCTTGGGGCATCGCCACGGTAGTCATGCTGTTGGCCTACGGCGATGGCTTTGGCCAAGCCTGCGCTAACATCTTTGCCAATTTCGGCACCAAGCTTGTCATCGTTGTGCCGGGCCGCACCTCGATGCAGGCGGGCGGGCAGAAAGCCGGAGTCCTCGTTCGCTTTACGCAAGATGACGTCGAGACTCTTACTACCAACCTTCCTCAAATCACCCACATCACGCCCGAAGCCAGTAAGCAGGCAAGCGTCCAATACGACACACGGATTTTCACCTGGCCTGTCAGCGGCAATTATCCCAACGTCATCGACGTCCGCGTGCTCAAGCTCGCGCAGGGTCGCTTCTACAATCCGGAAGACGAGATTCAGCGCGGCCGCGTGGCGGTGATTGGTTCAGAAGCGAAGGAAAAACTCTTTTCCGGACGCAACGCGCTAGGGGAGCACATTCGACTGGACGGTCTCAGCTTCGAAGTTGTCGGTGTCCTGAGCGCCAAAATGCAGGAAGGCAATGACGATATCAACCGCGTGATTTACGTCCCATTCAGCACCATGAGCGAACTGAAGAACACACATTACCTGGACACCATCTGGTTTACCTACCAGACGCCGGAGTATGAGAGTCTGGAGCAATCGGTCCGCACCCTCATGGCAACCCAGCACAAGTTTAGCCAGACGGACCACCAAGCTGTGGAAGTGTTCAACCTGATGACTCAGGTCCATCAGTTCGAAATCATTACACTCGGGTTGAAGGTGCTGATGGGTTTCATCGGGACGCTCACGCTCGGCATCGGCGGCGTCGGGCTGATGAATATCATGCTGGTTTCAGTCACCCAGCGCACCCGTGAGATTGGCGTGCAAAAGGCGCTGGGCGCGCGACGGCGGTACATCCTGCTGCAGTTCCTAGCCGAGGCACTGACCATTACCTTCATCGGCGGATTACTCGGAGTAATACTGGCCTACGCGGTTGCGCTTTCCGTGGGAAGACTCACCCTGTACAGCGCTTTTGCCAAGAACGGGGAAGCCGGCGACGTTCGCCTGATCATTGCTCCTGGAACGCTGATCGCGTCCACGCTGATTCTTGGCGCCGTAGGACTGATCAGCGGCATGATCCCAGCCTTCCGCGCCTCGCGATTGGACCCCATCGAAGCCTTGCGGCACGAATAGCGACTGGGCTCCACCATCTTCGCCCCAGTTACCCGAACCCACTTTTCGCGACCTTTGCGGTTCTTCGTAGCGTTCTCTGCGGTTAAAAGCTCTTGTGAGGCGTACCCCCAACCCTTTAACCGGGTCCGCTAAGAACTTTTGAAGGGACCGGGGTGGGCAGCGACAGACCGCGCCGCCCTTACCTGTCGACAGGTTGAGCCGGCGCCTCCGCTATGCCAACATACTTGTCAGCTCCGCCGTAGTAGAACAAATATCGACTCCCCTGTGGCACCATGCCTTCCACGAACACAACGTTGGGAACCTGGCCTACTTTTTCCCAATCTTTCTCGGGAGAGAAGATGGGTGCGTCGCTTCGCCAGAGCAATTTCCTGGGATCGTTTCGATCGAAGATCGCAATCCCGGTGCGATACACCAGTTTGTCGTCGGCGCCGTTGTAGATGAGAACGATTCCGTTCGGCGTGACGATAGGCGCGGGGCCCGGTTCAGCCACTCGCGAATCGAAGCTGCCGGGCCGCACGGGCAATGCGGGAAGCGGCGTGGCATCCCTCCAGTGCAGCAAATCGGTGGAGGATGCCAGTCCTCCCTGATCTGTGTTGTCGGCAGTGGTGCCGAGGTAGTACATCCAGTATCTTCCGTCGATCTTCTCTGGGATGATCGCGCCGGATTTCGTCCACTTCACATTCCAGTTTCCCTTGTAGGCGGGCAGGATGACGCCTTTGCGGTCCCAATGGATCAGATCGGTTGAAGTCGCAAGGCAGAGTTGCGCGTCTTTCTTGTTGTAGCCCGTGTAAGTGAGATAGTAGGTGTCTCCGAATTGAACCAGGCGCGGGTCCTCGACGCCGCCAACTTTCTCGTAGTCTTCCGTGGGGCTTAAAACAGGCTCATCTCGACGCGTGAAATGAAGTCCGTCGGAACTCTCAGCATAACCTAGGCGCGACGTGCCCTGCTGATCTTGCGCACGGTAGAGCATCACCATTTTGTTTCCGCGCATGATTACTGCCGGATTGAAGGTCCCAGCCGCCTCCCACCCGTTGCCGCGCGGCGCAATCACCGGCGTCTGGGAAATTCGGCGCCACGCGCCGAATGGGACGCTTCCGGCCTTCTGGGCGGCCAGTGCGGTGAGCAATGCCAGCGTCAGCAGCACTCGTGTGCGGATTGAACGGAACATCTGCATCGCTCCTATGAATGTTTTAGCTGGCAGTAAAAAAACGGCAGGGCCGACCCCCTGCCGCTTTACGATTCTGCATTCTTTTCGAAACTATTTCTTGTTTACAGCCTTCTTCAGTTCGGCGCCAGGGCTAAACTTCGCGACTTTGCGGGCGGCGATTTTGATGGTGGCGCCGGTTTGTGGGTTGCGTCCGTTGCGCGCTTTTCTCTGCGACACCGAGAAGGTGCCGAAGCCTATCAATGCCACCCGATCTCCTTTGCGGAGGGCAGATGTAATGCTGTCCACGGCGGTATCAATGGCAGTCGTGGCCTGCGCTTTGCTGATTTCACATGCGCCCGAGATCTTGTCAACCAGATCGGCCTTATTCATGAGATTCTCCTCGCAGGTCTCTTTTCATGCCCAGCCTAGACTGGCAGAAGATTGGCTCTGACTGGGTTGGGAAACCTGACGGCTCGTATTCTCCTCCGTCTGTGGCGAAAGTCAACTGTGAAAATCCGCGCCGGAAGCCTGTTTTGCACTCCCACGACCCGAATTGGGGCGACCCGGGCGGCTTTTCGGTCGCCGTGGCGGGGTTTTCCGACGTCCTCCACAGGGCACAGCCTTGGTTCACAGGATGTACACAGGTCGACAGGGTTTCCGGCTTGCGCGGAACCCGTCCTCGGGTGCAAAGTCGAATAGACGTATCACGTAGCCTCGGACGCATTCGTCCGCGGCCTCGCTTCGCGGGGCGGATGAATGCGCCCACTCCTGCGCGTCTTGGGTTGTTGAACTAAGGAGCAGTCAGTTGATTAAGGCCCCTCTGGAAGTTTGCACGATTTGTGAAGGCACAGGATGGAAGACCGTGGGCGCGGCGGGCAGCGCCAATGATCGCCGGGTAACGCGCTGCGACTGCCGGTTGCGGGCCCGGGGACACTCGCTGATGGTCGCGGCCCGCATCCCGCGGCGCTATGAGCACTGCGAACTTTCGAATTACGATACAGATTTTCCCGGCGCCCATCCCTCGCTGGAGGAAGCCCACTTTATTGCGTCGGGCTTCGCCAAAAAATGCGATCCGCGGGGCGATAAAGGCCTTTTGATCATTGGCAAGATCGGAACCGGCAAAACTCATTTGGCGGTGGGGATCGTCAAGGAGCTGATCGTCAACCGCGGCATCCCTTGCCTGTTTTACGACTATCGTGAACTTTTGAAGGAAATCCAGAATTCCTACAACTCGACCGTACAGACCACGGAACTGGACGTGCTGCGGCCGGTGTTCGAAACCGACGTCTTGGTGCTCGACGAACTGGGAGCGGTGAAACCGACCGAGTGGGTCTGGGACACGGTCAGCCTGATCCTCAACACACGTTATAACGATAACCGCACCACGATTATCACCACGAACTTTGACGATCAACCAGCGGCGGGCGCTGCCGGTTCCATCTCGCCCGCAAGGGCCGCGAGCCGCGGAGAAACGCTGGGGGATCGCATTGGCGAGCGGATGCGTTCGCGGCTCCATGAGATGTGCAGGATCGTGACCTTGGAGGGCAGCGACTTTCGCCAAAAATTCCGCAGCGCGAACTTCCGATAAGGACACTCCCCACAGAGGCAGCGAGACACGGAGAACTTCTTCCTTGCAGATTGGTTTTCTCCGTGTTTCCGTGCCTCCGCGGTGAAGACTTGCTTACAATGACTTCGTGTTGACTGAGCGCTTGGAATTCACGCCGGACCGGGATGCGGAAGTGTTCGCCGCGGTGCCGGCGGCTCCGGCTGTGTTTCTTGTGCGGGGAGCGGATCCTCAGGCCGAGCCCTACGTCACCAAAACCGCAAATCTGCGACGGCGCCTGCAGCGACTGCTCGGGCCGGTCGAAGAGCGCACGAAAAAGCTCAACTTGCGCGATCGGGTTCGGGTGATCGAATACACTTCCACCGGCTCCGATTTCGAATCTGGCTTCCTGCTCTACAGCGTCCTGCGAGCTACCTTCCCGAAGACTTACCAGGACCGGCTGAGGTTCCGCTTCGCACCATTCGTGAAGCTGCATCTCGAAAACGAATATCCGCGAGCTTCCATCACGACGCGCCTTAGCCGGCTGGGCGGGCGTTCTCTCTACTATGGTCCGTTTGTTTCGCGGGTTGCAGCCGAGAAGTTCATGAACGATTCGCTCGACTTCTTCAAGATGCGGCGTTGCGTCGACGATCTGCATCCTGACCCAAAGTTTCCCGGGTGCATTTATTCCGAGATGAAAATGTGTCTGGCGCCCTGTTTCAAGGGGTGCAGCGATGAGGACTATGCCATCGAAGTGAACCGCGTGCAGGCCTACTTTGATTCCGCTGGAGGTTCCCTGACCCGCGAACTTTCGGCCGAGCGCGAAGCGGCGTCAGGCAAACTTGCGTTTGAAGACGCGGCAGCGATTCATGCGCGCGTGGAAAAACTCAAGCCCATCCTGAGCCAGCTTCCTGAGGTCGTACAACGGCTCGACCGCCTGTCGGCGCTGATGATTCAGCCAAGTCACATTGCAGGGGCAGTCGCGTTCTTCCGGATCGAGTCAGGGAAAATTTGCGGCCCGATTCCGTTTAGCATTCAGTCGACGGACCATGCCAAATCGCAATCCATGGAATCGCGAGTGCAGGAGGCGCTGCATTCATTCCCGCTGGCGAAAACGACAAGCGCGCTGGAAACTATGGAGCATCTCGCTTTGCTCAAGCGCTGGTACTACCGCGGGACTCGAATGGGAGAAATCTTCTTTGCCGACGCTAAAGGCGAATTGCCCATGCGCCGCATCGTGCGCGGAATCTCGCGGGTGTTTCGGGGAGAGAGGCCGGAACAGCAGCCCACCGGTCTGCCGACATCTTGAACTCGGCCAACGACAGACTGATCCTATTTCGCCACCACCGATGGCTCGGTAATCTTCCAACCAAACCACCGAACTCCTATCCAGCGCGCCGCCCGCCAGCTCCAGATCTTTGCCGCCAGGATCGTTCCCACCCACAACAGCACCGCGGGAAGATAGGACACGATCGTAAGCATCGTCGTCGCGTAGTTGGCCAGACTTCCGAGTCCCTCATGCAAAGCAAGCCTCAACTGGTAAAGCGGACGCCAGTTCAGTCCAAAAACTCTCTCCTCACTTTCTGTCCTGAGGGAAATCGTGATCGCGACGGTCTCGATTTGCCGCGAGAGTGCGTTGAACTCTGCTTGTTGCTGCTCCATCTGTCCCCGCGCCTCGCTCAGTTTCTCCGTCACCGCGAGCATGTCCTTCACTGTATTTGCTTGTTTCAGAATGGCCAGATACTGCGCCTCTTCCGCCTTCCGGTTGCGCAGGCTCGCATCCTCGTCGACGTACCGCCGCGAAACATCTTGCGCATCGACTCTTTCAGCTTCTATCCGGAGTCCCAGTTTGCGAATTGCAGCCCGCGCTTCGTCAAAGCGATCTGCCGGCACGCGAATCGTGAGCATCCCCGAGCTGGCATGCTCTCCACCAGCATCTGTACTCACCAAGTATCCGCCGAGACTCTCGACGAGCGACGTGATCCTGTCTGCAATTTCGGCTGGATGCTGTACCACCATGTCGATGGAACTCGTGCGAATGATCTTTCGCTCGGCGGCAGCGTCAGCTTTTGTGAGAGCTACGGATGGGAAGGCCTCACTCCGCGCCACTGAGACGAAACGATGGGCATCGACCCGCGTCCGCATTAAGTTGGGAGTCGCCAGTGCAGCGCAGGCCAGCAAGATGCCGTCGCCGACCATACACCAATGCCACGACTTCTTAATCTCGCCGAGTGATTCCGCCAAAGTTGATATGACTGATCCCCCGCAGGAAGAACGGTGTCCGCCAATGGCCTTGCGAAGGATTTCATGAGGAAGGCTCCATCTTCGGTAACCACTTGGAATGGGGCCGCAAATAGAACGGGGCGACCGAAAGGCCGCCCCGATTGGCGAATCCGTGAGGATCCGTGGCAGACGAAGCTCTAGATATCCAGGTTCTTCACATCCAGAGCGTTCTCTTCGATGAACTTGCGCCGCGCTTCCACGTCCTCGCCCATCAGCGTGGTGAAGATGGTCTCGCATTCGGCGATGTCTTCAAGTTTCACCGACAAAAGCGTGCGGCGCTCGGGATCCATGGTCGTCTCCCACAACTGCGGCGCAGTCATTTCGCCGAGACCCTTGTAGCGCTGGATGGTGAAGTCCTTGCGGCCTTCGTTGATGACATAATCGCGAAGCTCGCGGACGTTGGTCTTCTCCACCACTTCGATTTCCGTCTTACGCTTGGCGGGCTTTGCGGTCTTCTTGTCGCTCTTGTCTCCGTCGTCGGATGTAGCCTCGCCCTCGGCGCCTTCGCCATTGCCGCCTGCGGGCGCAGCCTTGGCCAGGGTCTCGACCACGAACGGCGGCTCCATGTAGGGTTCGATCTGCTTGTACTTCGAGATCATCTGCCGGCATTCGGCGCTGGAGGCCAGCACCCAGTTGATGACGTGTTCGGCGCCATGCTTGTTGATGAAGCTCACTTCCCACAGGTTGTGCTCTTCGTCAAAGCGTGCTTCCACGCTCTTGAAGCCTTCTTCCTTCTGAAGCTTCTTCAGTTCCTTTTCCAGACGCTCGATTTTCTTGGGCGGCGTTTTCTTGTCGCTTTCGAAATCGGCGCGCTTTGCGAGATCGAGTTTGGGAACAAGTTCGGTGACGCGTTCGTTGCGCACCCGCTTGTCGAGCTTTTCGAAGAAGCCGAGATACTCATCGAGCACGGTCATGAAGCGCGACAGATCTTTGCCTTCAATCTTGGCGGCGCCTTCGCCATAACGCACGGTCAGTCCATCGGCCGCGCGCTTCACCATCACTTTTACGAATTCGCGCTCGTCCTTGATGTACTGCTGCGACTTGCCTTTTTTCAGCGAGAAGAGCGGCGGCTGCGCGATGAACACATTTCCGCGCTTGATCAGATCCTGCATGTGCCGGAAGAAGAACGTCAGCAGCAGCGTGCGGATGTGACTACCGTCGACGTCGGCATCGGTCATCAGGATGATCTTGCCGTAGCGCACCTTCGTGGGATCAAAGTCTTCCTTCGATATGCCGGTGCCGAGCGCCGTGATCATGGCGCGAATTTCCTCGTGCGCCAGCATCTTGTCGTAGCGCGCTTTTTCGACGTTGAGGATTTTGCCCTTCAGGGGAAGGATCGCCTGAAAGCGGCGGTCGCGGCCCTGTTTTGCGGTCCCACCGGCCGATTCGCCTTCGACCAGGAACAGTTCGCAGCGGTTCGGATCGCGCTCCGAACAATCCGCCAACTTGCCGGGCAGGCCGCCGGAATCAAGTGCACCCTTGCGGCGGGTGAGATCACGCGCTTTGCGGGCGGCCTCGCGGGCGCGCGCGGCGTCGACCGCCTTGTTGATAATCTTGCGTCCTACCGTGGCGTTTTGCTCAAAGAACGCGCCCAGTCGCTCGTTGACGAACTGCGTGACCGTGCCGGCGATGTCAGAGTTCAGCTTGCCTTTGGTCTGGCCTTCGAACTGAGGCTGTGGCAGCTTCACGCTGATCACGGCAACCAGCCCTTCGCGCACGTCGTCGCCGGTCAGATTCTCTTTCACGTCTTTGAAAAGCCCCATTTGCTGGCCCGCATAGTTGATGGTGCGGGTCAGGGCAGTTCGGAATCCGGAAAGATGCGTGCCGCCGTCGACGGTGTTGATGTTGTTGGCGAAGCTGAAGACCGACTCGGAATACGCGTCGTTGTACTGCAGCCCAATCTCCATGTGCACGCCGTTGCGATCGTCTTCCATGTAAATCGGCTTGTCGTGGAGCACCTGCTTGCCGCGATTGAGATGCTTGATGAACTCGGCGATACCGCCGTTGTACTTGAAGTCTGTCTGCTTGGGCTCGCCGGTTTTCGAATCCGTGGCGCGCTCATCCGTGAGCGTGATCAGTAATCCCTTATTGAGGAATGCGAGTTCGCGCAGGCGCTGCGCCAAAGTGTCGTAGTTGTATTCGGTTGCAGTAAAAATCGTGCGATCGGGGACGAAATGAACTTTCGTGCCGCGCTTCTTGGTCGCACCCGTCTTCTTCAGTTTGCCGATGGCATCGCCTTTGGAATAGTTCTGCTGCCAAGTCGCGCCGTCGCGCCAGATCTCGAGTTCCAGGTCTTCACTCAGAGCGTTGACGCACGACACACCGACGCCGTGCAGTCCACCGGAAACTTTGTAAGTGGACGAATCAAATTTTCCGCCCGCGTGGAGCGTGGTCATCACCACTTGCGCCGCGGAAACTTTCTCGCCGTCGATCACCATGTCGTCAACCGGAATGCCGCGGCCGTCGTCGATGACGGTGATCGAGTTGTCGAGATGGATCGTGACTTCAATCCTGGTGGCGAATCCGGCGAGCGCTTCGTCGACGGAGTTGTCGACCACTTCGTACACCAGATGATGCAAGCCGAGTTCGCCCGTCGATCCGATGTACATCGCGGGACGCTTGCGAACCGCCTCCATGCCGCCCAGCACTTTGATGGAGTCGGCATTATAAACGCTGTTGCCGTTGCCTCCGCCGTTTGTTGCGGTGATCGGAGTCACGATTCCGTTTTTTGTCTTGGTGTCTGCGATGGGAGTATGAATTTCTTTGGTGGCCATTCCGCTCCGCGAAAATGTCCCGATTTTTTCTTCGAACTGCCTGCTGCGAATCCCTGGAATTCGACCGGAAAGTTCGCCCCGACTCAAGCGCTCGAAGACCCCATACAAAAGGACTTCAAGTTGTTGAAATTCCTAATACTTAGGGTCATCCTGATACTCGTTAAATTATACCACAAACCGCCATTTTTTGAGCCCTCAAAAAGTGCCGAATCGAGTGAGTAACAGGTCATTAGAAGGTAGCGCAGCCGTCCCGCGCGCACACGTGTAGGGGCGGACGCATTCGTCCGCCCCGCGAGCGAAGCGAGCGCCCCGGACGAATGCGTCCGGGGCTACATGACCAGTCGTCGCCGCCTGCGGCGAGGGCGCGACGCCAGCGCTACTAAGCCGTGTTGAAAATAAAGGGCGGCCGTTTGGCCGCCCTTCGAACTCAGCTAACAACCAGCTTACGCCGTGGCAGGCCGTTCCCCGCCTTTGGCGCGTCCCGGCTGAAGTTCCGGCTTGATAACGTGTTGGACTCCATCGTCCTTGGAGGTCGGCGGAGGTTGAACCGGCGGCAGTTCCTGACCCTCGACGAGCATCTTGATCTCGTTAGCGTCGAGAACTTCGCGCTCGATGAGTGCTCGCGCAATTCTTTCAAGCACGTCGCGGTTGTCGGACAGAAGCTGCTTGGCCGTTGTGTAGCCCTTGTTGACCAACTTGCGGACTTCCTGATCGATCTTGATCGCTGTGTCTTCGCTGTAATCGCGGTGCTGGGCGATCTCGCGACCCAGGAAGATCTGCTCTTCCTTCTTGCCAAAGGTCATCGGACCCAAATCGCTCATGCCCCACTCGCAGACCATCTTGCGCGCCATTTCCGTAGCCCGCTCAATGTCGTTGCCTGCACCGGTGCTCATACAGTTGAGGAACAGCTCTTCCGCGATGCGCCCGCCCATCAGGATGGCGATCTCGGTCTCGAGATAGTTCTTGTAGTAGTTGTGGCGGTCGTCGATGGGCAGCTGCATCGTAACGCCCAGCGCCATTCCGCGGGGAATAATCGTAACCTTGTGCAGAGGATCGGAGTTCGGCATCTTTGCAGCCACGAGCGCATGTCCCGCCTCGTGGTAGGCCGTGTTCTTCTTTTCCTCATCGGTGAGCAGCAGCGACTTGCGCTCCACGCCCATCAGAACTTTATCTTTCGCCAGTTCGAAGTCGTAATGCAAAACGGCTTTGCGATTCTGCCGGGCCGCGGCCAGAGCGGCTTCGTTAACCATGTTAGCCAAGTCGGCGCCGGAGAAGCCGGGAGTACCACGAGCGAGTACGGAGAGATCAACGTCCTCAGCAAGAGGAATCTTACGGGTGTGTACGCGAAGGATTTCCTCGCGGCCACGCACATCCGGCCGACTAACAACAACGCGCCGGTCAAAACGCCCGGGCCGCAGCAACGCCGGATCGAGCACGTCTGGACGATTGGTGGCGGCCATCAGAATCACGCCTTCGTTCGATTCGAAGCCGTCCATTTCCACCAGCAACTGGTTCAAGGTCTGTTCGCGTTCGTCGTGTCCGCCACCGAGTCCGGCGCCACGATGACGTCCGACTGCATCGATTTCGTCGATGAAGATAATGCAGGGAGCGTTCTTCTTGCCCTGCTCAAACAGATCGCGCACGCGGCTGGCGCCGACGCCGACAAACATTTCTACAAAGTCCGAACCCGAGATTGAGAAGAAGGGAACGTTGGCTTCGCCCGCAACTGCGCGAGCCAGCAACGTCTTGCCGGTTCCAGGAGGCCCAACCAGCAGCACACCCTTGGGAATGCGTCCTCCCAGCTTCTGGAACTTCTGAGCCTCGCGCAGGAACTCGATAATCTCGCGCAGCTCTTCCTTGGCCTCTTCCACGCCAGCCACATCTTTGAACGTGACTTTCTTCTGCTGCATGGAGAGCAGCCGCGCCCGGCTCTTGCCGAACGAAAGCGCCTTATTTCCCCCCGTCTGCATCTGCCGGATCATGAAGAACCAGAGTGCGCCCAGCAGGATCAGCGGAGCCCATGTGCCCAGCAATTGCAGGGGCAAGCTTCCGCTATTGATATCGCGGAAAGTGATGTTCACGCCCTTGCTCTGCAGGTTCTTCAGCATCTCCGGGGTAAAGTAGTTGCTCGGCGCGGTGGTGTGAAACGCGCTACCATCCTTGTGCTTGCCGCGCACCTCCATGCCGTTGACGGTCAACTCCCGAATGGTCCCCTGGTCGACGTCGCTCATGAACTGGCTGACGTTTAACTCAGTATCTTTTTGGCCGTCCCGCGCGCTCTTGACCACCTGCCACAGCAGCACCGCCGAGATCACGATCAGCAGCCAGAACAGTCCGGTTTTTACAGTTGAGTTCACTTAGAAAACTCCTAAATTCAATACGGGCGGCTACCTACACCAATTCCCCGAGGCTCCTACAACGATTAGATGCCCTTCGCAGACTTTCGATTGGCAAAAACCTTTAAGATCTTTATTCTACAGATTCTTCGGCAAAAAGGCCCGTTTCTCTTGGGATGACTTAAGTGACTGGGGCCCTTAGATTTGCCGCCGCTAGGTAGGGCAGATTGCGGTTGGTCTGCTCCACCGCTCCCAAGCCATAGCCCACCAGAAAAGTTTCGTCGACCAGAAAGCCAAAATAATCCGGCTGCAAAGGCACGCGGCGAGCCGACTGACGGTCGGCCAGTGTCACCAGCTTCACCGAGGCTGCCCCGCGAGCCCGCAGATCGCTCATCAGAAACTCGCTGGTCACGCCAGAATGCACCAATCCTTCCACTAGAAGAATGTGCTGTCCCCGAATGTCGGGCTCGTGACTGAAGAAAATCTCCATGACCTCGCTGGCGGAGCCGCCCTGGCTGCGGCTGTATTTCGGCTTGATGAACTGACAGACGATGGGGACATCGACAGCACGCACTAGGTCGGCGAGAAACATGAACGCATTTTCCAGGACCGCCAGCATCTGGATCGTCTGCCCCTGGTAGTCGTCGGAGATCTGCCGGCCCAGTTCCTTCACTCGCTTCTGAATCTGTTCCGCGGAGATGACCTGGCGAAGGGGCTCGACTCTCGGGTTCATGAAATTTGCGTGCCTCCCTGGCACGACGCCGCTCAATTTTCCGTCATGGCCCCGTGGGCCAAGGGCGCGTCTACGATCAGGAGAGCCGCTCTCCCCGGCTTCGCCCGAAATTTAGCCGGCGCCAAGAATCCGCGCACCCATACGATTTCATCCCCGCTGACGGCGACCGGCCAGAACCTGCGCTCCGGCTGGGCTGCATGAATTTCCTGCAGCAGTTCCTTGATCTTCTTGGGGGACTTCGTATGGGCCGGCCAAAATCGGTCTCCAGGACGCCAGTTCCGCACCTTTAACGGTCCGGGCAAGGACTCCGCATCCAAGAGGTGGTCAGGATTATACCCCGCCTGCTGGTCCGCCGGGATACGCCGCACTGCGATGGAGGAGCCTGCCTCGCAAACGTTGATTTGCCCGGGAAGGGGAAGCACATACTCGTAGTCCATGGGCAGCGGAGCTTCGCGCAAATCGGGAGTAAGGAATACCAATTCGTCCGGCCGCAGCGCCAACTTCCAGCCGAGCGGCAGCGACAACTCCTTGCCGGCCGGGCTGGTTTCGGCCGCGACGCGCAGGATTTCTTCCACATGCTTGAACTCAAGGGGAATCCCGGCATGCTCGCCCATCGCTTTCACCAGCCTGCGCTGCACGGCGATGGGCTCACCGAGGAACCACATGCGGCTCACTGCTGCATTCATGACCAGCCACGGGGCACTGTCGATCCTCGACCGAAGATCAGAGTCCTTCGAAGCTGGCGTCAGGTTGCCGAGCGGGGCGATCTGAATCAAGCTGACTTCGCGCGTCGCTGCCTTGGCCCAGTCCGGCTCCGACCATTGGACCGCGGTCCCCACCCAATCCGAGATTTCGTTCTCCCAGTAATCTTCTTCTCCGCGCGCGATCTCGGCCAACTCAGAAAGGTTCTCCGCAACCGCGGGATTGAACTCCCGCTCCAGCAGCGGCACCACCAGCTTGCGAACGCGGTTGCGAGTGAACCGATCATCCGCGTTGGTCGAATCTTCGCGCCAAGGTTGTCCGATGTCCTTGAGATACTGCTCCAGTTCGCGCCGGGGAACGCCAAGCAGAGGGCGAACAATTTCGCCGGAAATTCCTCCGGCATCATCCTCGACCGGGAGGCGCGGATGGATCCCGCCCAGCCCCCGCAGACCAGCGCCGCGAATCATTCGCATGAGAACCGTTTCGGCCTGGTCGTCGAGCGTGTGACCAGTCACAATCTTGTTCAGAAACTGCGCCGGAACTGCTTGTGTGAAGCGTTCCTTTGCAAAGGTCGCCTTTGGGAAGGGCACGGCTTCAGCGGTGCCCTTAGGCTCCGCTAGATGATCGGGCTTTAGCCCCTGAGGTTCCGCTGCTCTATCTTCTTCCAGCAAGTGGCGAAAGAATCCGTATCGCGACTCCCGTGCGGCTGTTTCCACGCTGACGCGTTCCTCCACGGCATGCTGCGCAACATCCTCACTGTCGGTATGAAACTCCAGATCGTGCTCGCGGGCCAGGTTCGCGGCGAATTCCTGATCGGCGTCGGACTCCGCTCCGCGCAGCTTGTGGTTGAAATGCACGACCGACAAGACAATACCCAGTTCGTGCCGCAACTCGAGCAGCAGCCGCAAGAGCGCGACAGAATCAATCCCACCGGAAACGGCCACGCCGACGCGATCTCCAGCCTTCAGCAGTTGGTCCCGCCGAATGAGGGAAAGAGCGCGCTCCGCCAGAGAATGCACGGCAACATGGTAACTCACAGATCATGTGGGGACAGCCGATCTCGGCTGTCCAGCGGAGCGAAGCTCGGCGGCGATGCGCGATGTGGTGCGCTGGCGAGCTGGCGCTCGCCGGACAGCCGAGGGCGGCTGTCCCCCCGCAACCCTATTAGACGCCCGGGCTCTTCTCCGCGATGAGCTTTCTGATCTTTTCCACAAAATCCGCCACCGGCATGTCCTCAGTCTTCTCTTTTCCCCGCGAACGGACATTCACCTTCCCTGCTTCGGCCTCTTTATCCCCCACCACCAGCAAGAACGGCACTTTCTGCATGGCGTGCTCGCGGATCTTCGCATTCATCTTTTCGTTGCGCGCATCGACCTCGACCCGCACTCCAATCTCCTTGAGCTGCGAAGCCACTTTGTTGGCATACTCCGCGTGACGCTCGCTGATGGGAATCATCACCGCCTGCACCGGCGACAACCATACCGGGAACGCACCCGCGTAGTGCTCGATCAGCACGCCGAAAAATCGCTCGATCGATCCGAACAACGCGCGATGGACCATCACCGGCTGTTTGCGGGAACCGTCTTCCGCCACATACTCCAGGCCGAAACGCTGCGGCAGGTTGAAGTCAACCTGCACCGTCGAAAGTTGCCACAGCCGACCGATCGCGTCCACAAGCTTGATGTCGATCTTCGGCCCGTAAAAGGCCGCCTCGCCAGGAATGGTCTTGTATTCAATCTTTCGGCTTTCCAGCACCTTCTTTAGCGATTCGGTGGCGTGGACCCATTGCTCTTCGCTGCCCACAAAATTCTTGCGGTCGCTGGGGTCCCACGTTGAAAGCTCAGTCTGGAACTGGTCGAAGCCAAAATCTTTCAGCACATCCAGGGCAAAATCGAGACAGCCGGTAATCTCGCCTTCGACCTGCTCCGGAGTGCAAAAGATGTGCGAGTCATCTTGCGTAAATCCGCGCACTCGCAACAGGCCGTGCATCACGCCCGAACGCTCGTAGCGATACACGGTACCCAGTTCGCCCAGCCGCACCGGCAGATCGCGATAGGACTTCAGCGAATCCTTGTAAATCAGAATGTGGCCGGGGCAATTCATGGGCTTCAAACGATATTCGGCGTCGTCGAGCTCCATGGCGTCGAACATGTTCTGCGAGTAATAACCTTCGTGCCCCGAGGTGTAGAACAACTGCCGTCGAGCCACGTGCGGCGTGTACACCAGCGCATAGCCGCGCTTGAGGTATTGCTCCCGCATCCAGTCTTCCATCTCTTTCCGGATGATTCCGCCTTTGGGATGCCAGAAAATCAGCCCCGGTCCGGCCAGTTCCTGAATCGAAAACAGATCCAGCTGCTGTCCCAGCACGCGATGGTCGCGCTTCTTACTCTCCTCGATCTGCTTGAGATAGTCGTCGAGGTCTTTCTTCGAGAAGAATGACGTCCCGTAGATGCGCTGCAGTTGAGGATTCTTCTCCTCTCCCAGCCAGTAAGCTCCGGCGATGTTGAACAGTTTGAACGCCTTGATCTTCCCGGTCGACGGAATGTGCGGCCCACGGCAGAAATCGATGAACTTGCCCGTCCGGTAAATCGAAATCTTTTCATCGGGCTTGGTGAATTGCTCGATGAAATGGCACTTCATGAAGTCGCCTTCTTTTTTGAACTCGGCCAGGCCCTGGTCGCGGGGTAGAAATTCGCGCGCATACGGCAGATTCTGCTGCACCAGTTCCTGCATCTTCTTTTCGATCTTCTGCAGATCCTCAGGCGTGAACGGCGTGGGGCGATAAAAGTCGTAGAAGAATCCGCTCTCGGTCGCCGGTCCGTGTCCGAGTTTAGTCTCAGGGAAAAGTTCCAGCACTGCCGCAGCCAACAGATGCGCGGACGAATGCCGGTAGACCTCGAGCGCTTCGGGATCTTTGTCGGTCAGCAAGCGCAGGTCGGTGTCTTTCTCCAGCGGACGAGTCACGTCGACGAGGTCGCCGTTCGTTTTCGCCGCTAGCGCCGCATCCGCCAGCCGCGGACTAATCGACTTCGCAATATCTAGGGCGGTCGTACCCTTGGGAACTTCCTTCACGCTCCCGTCAGGGAGCTTCACGTGAATGCTGTCAGCCATAATGTGGGACCTGCAGATGTTCTGAATCTTTGAGTCTATTGGAGCGCCCCAGGAGGGTCAAACCACCAATGCAAACCAATCCCGCCCCAAGCCGCACACAAATTAAACCGGCAGGAACAGCCATTTCGTGAATGCGTTTTCCACCCAGACACCGAACATCCACAGAAACCACATGTTCCCTAGGATGTGCCAGAAACCTGAGTGCAAGAACATCGACGTGAACATGGTGGGCCATTGATTGTGTCGGGTGTGTACACCAGATAGGTGAGGACCAGCACGAAACAATTGACGATGATGACCGCGATTAGACCGCAGGGCACCCGACGGACTGAGTTATCCCTGTTAATGGGAAGATGAACATTGGGTGGCAGTCCGGTTGATCAACTAACGATGTCAAGAAAAGCGTGTGATTCGGGATGCATCCCGAGTATAGCTGGCGAGAAATCCGATTGCACTCATCAATCTTGCCCCGATCGCCCTACTGGTAGATCAAATACTTCTCCCGCACCTTTTGAAACTTCTGCAGCCCTTCCTGCCAATCCTGTGCGATGCGCCGCGGGTCCTGTCCCGCGACCAGTGCGTCGTAGACACTCTGATTCATCAGCAACTCGGTCATGCGCTCGATCTTGAAATCCGCCGGATACAGCTTCCGCAGCGCCGCCGCCAGTTCCATCCCCAACTCGGGCGCGTCAAATCCGTTGCGCTCGGTCACGACGATACTGACACCCGAGCAGACCTGCCCCGCATAGTTGCTCGCGGTCGGCGTAAATGTCAGGGGAACAAATCGCACGCCCGCAATCCCGCGCGCGTTCAAATAGGCTGCGAGTTCTTTGCCCTTCATCCAAGGCGCGCCCAGCAACTCAAACGGAGTGTCCGTCCCGCGTCCTACCGAGACATTCGTCCCTTCGATGATCGCCACCCCAGGATACAGCGCCGCCTCCGTCACACTGCGCAAATTCGGCGAAGGATTCACCCACACCAGCCCGGTCGAATCGAACCAGTCCCCGCGCTGCCATCCCTCCATCGGCACCACGGTGAGTTTGGCGTTGATGTTCCGCTCGGCATTGAACATCTTCGCCAGTTCGCCCACCGTCATTCCCGGCCGCACCGGCACAGTCCAGTAATCCGTAAAATTTTCCTTCCCCGCATCCGACACCGGACCCTGCACAAACGATCCCGTCACCGGATCTGGCCGGTCCAGCACAATCATCTCAATCCCCGCCGCCGCCGCGCCTTCCAGAAAATATCCCAGCGTCGTCTCGTAGGTGTAATAGCGTACCCCCGCGTCCTGAATGTCAAACACGACCGCATCCAGATTCTTCATCACATCCGCAGGCGGACGCCGCGCCGCATCGGTTCCGCCATACACGCTGTACACCGGTACACCGGTCGCAGCGTCGACGGAATTCCCAATGCCCGTCGTGTCCAGCGTCCCCGTCACTCCATGCTCGGGACTAAAGATCGCGTCCAAAGAAACCCCTGGCGCCTTCGCCAGCACATCAATCGTCCGCTGCCCCTGGCTGTCAATTCCCGTCTGATTGGTCACCAGCCCGATGCGCTTCTTTCCCGCCGGAGCCTGCAGCACGTCAAACCCATGCTCCTCGAGCATGTCGATCCCGGTCTTCACTGTCCCATTTCGCGTGCTCATGTGCCGGGCCGCGCTCATGGCCTCGTTGTACCCGGTGATGCTCTTCCAGCGCAGCGCCTCTTTCTCCGACGGATTCAGAGCCAGCGCCGCGGCCACTTCCGTGGCCACTTTCGTCCGCAGCCCGATCGCATTCCCCTTCCCGCGCGGATGCACAGAATTCGTCAGCAAAATGATGTACGTCTGCGTCGTGGGATCAATCCACACCGATGTCCCCGTGAACCCCGTGTGCCCATACGATCCCACGGGCAGCAGGTCGCCGCGATTCGACGAGAACGGAGAATCAATATCCCACCCAAACCCGCGCAGCACCGGCGCCGTCGGAGGCTGCTCCGGCGATGTCATCTTCTCTACCGTCTCGGCTGACAGAATCCCTCCGCCCCCATTCAGCAGCGCCTGCGCAAACTTCGCCAAATCTTCCCCGGTCGAGAACAGCCCCGCATGCCCGGCCACTCCGCCCATCCGTCGCGCCGTCGGATCATGCACTTCTCCCCGCAGCATGCGTTCCTTGTCGTCATACTGCGTCGGTGCAATTTTCGGCCGCCACGTCGCCGCAGGCACAAACCGCGTTCGCGTCATCTTCAGCGGCGAAAAAATGTGCTGCATCGTATACGCATCCAACGTCTCGCCCGACACCTTCTCCACCACAGCACCCAGCATGATGAAATTGATGTCGCTATACACGAACCCCGACCCGGGAGTCGTTTCCGGTGGCTCGACAAACGCCAACTGGTAGGCCGTGCTCTTCCCCTCCCACGGCGTAGTCAAATCCAAGTCGGGCGCCAGCCCGGAGTAATGCGTCATCAACTGCCGCAGGGTGATATCTTCTTTCCCGTTCTGCGCAAATTCCGGTAGATACTTCGCCACCGGATCATTCATTCGCACCTTACCCTGCTCGAAGAGTTGCATCATCGCGGTGGTGGTCGCAATCACCTTAGTCAGCGACGCCAGATCGAAGACCGTATCGAGCGTCATCGGCTCCCGTCGCGGCTCCAGCGCCCGGCTCCCATAAGCCTTGCGATAAACGACCGCCCCGTCGTGCCCGACCACCAGCACGGCCCCAGGAATGTTTCCATCCGCCACCGCCTGCTCAATAATGGCATCGACGCCGCCTAAGTGGCTGAGCGTCGCCGAATGCCTCGTATCGGCCACAGCCTGCGCGCAGACCGCCACAAGCACGCCCATGAGAGCGCACCCAACCCGTAACCAGCAAGAAGTTGATTTCATTTTTCGGATGATGTCTTGACTGTACACAACTCGGCCTATCGGCTCAAGATTACTCGCGAACAGAATGCCTCTGAGGCCACAAGCGGGCCCACCCGATACCAAATTCCTGCATCCCACCTGAAGAGGCGGATTCCGTTTGAGCATGATTGCCGTTTCGTCGGCGTCATCCCGACCGTACCCGCTTTTCAGGCGGAGGGAGGGATCTCGAGGGTGCAAGTTGTCCGCGAAAGGGTGGTTGACGCCGACCCAAAAAGACGTCAAATTAGTGCAGAATGATCGCCCTCGATCCTGCCAACCCGAGTATCACCGTTTAGGAGTAGCTGCCTTGCGAAGAGCCGACCGATCCTCGGTCCAACGCAGCCCCTGGTGGAACTGCCTGCTTCCGGCACTTGCATATAAGAAATTCTTGCTTGTCATCCTTCTGGCATCCAGCTGCGCATGCCTCGCCCAAACCTCCCTGCCAGCGCTACAAGCAGACGAGCAACCGAACACGATGAGCGGCACCGTGGTCAACGCTGTCACTGGTGCTCCGGTTGCTCGTGCCCTGGTCGTGACTCTCGACAACAGTTACGCAATGCTTACCGACGGTGAAGGACACTTTGAGTTCACCCTACCCGCCACGGGCAGCGAAGGCGGCAGTCGCATTGAAGGTCAACATCCCACCTTCGCTCCCTTGGACTTGATCGCCCGCAAGCCCGGCTTTCTGGATGATCCGAATCGAAATCGGCCCGAGGCGACTCCCGGGAACGAGATCACGATTCCTCTGCTTCCTGAGGCAGTCATTAAAGGTCGCGTCACGACCTCCGACGCCGATCCCGCTCTAGGCATCACTGTGCAGCTTTACTCCCGGCAGGTTCAGGAGGGCATCTTTAAGTGGGTGCAAGCGGGCACGGCGCTAGCCAACTCCAACGGAGAGTTTCGCCTTGCCGAACTCCTGCCCGGTTCCTACAAGCTGCTGACCAACGAGTGGATGGACAACGATCCCGCCACCACGGTCCCCGGCGCTCAGCAATATGGCTTTCCTCCCGTCTACTTCCCAAATGTCTCGGACTTTGCCGCCGCCGCTACAATTCAACTCACGGCCGGCCAGACCGTCCAGGCGGACATTCCACTGTCTCGCCAACCGTACTATGCCGTAAGAGTTCCGGTGGCAAATGCAGACCTGGACAACAGAATGAACATCACTGTCTCTGTGCAGGGGCACCACGGCCCCGGATATTCACTCGGCTACAACGCTGATAAACAGCGGATCGAAGGACTGTTGCCGCCGGGAAATTATCTGGTGCAAGCATCGACGTTTGGACCAAATCCAGTTTTCGGCGCAGCGCCTCTTTCAGTGGCTGGCGCGCCAGCTCAAGGTCCGGGCCTGACCCTTACGCCAACGGGTTCGATCAGTGTGCATGTGGTGGAGGAGTTCACGGCAGACGATTCCCGCGGCTCCCAGACTTGGAACCTAGGAGGGCGCTCCGTCCGCGTGCAGGGGCCTCGACTCTACTTGCAGATCAGCGCTGAGAGCGCCGAGGATTTCGGGCAACCGGGAAATTCCATGCTGCGTCCACCGACCGGAGCGAACGATGACTCGCTCACTCTTGAAAATCTTGCGCCGGGGCGATATTGGTTGCACCTGCACTCCTCCCGTGGATATGTGGCGGCCGCCACCATGGGTGGGGCTGATGTCCTGCATGAGCCATTCACGGTCTCCCCGGGTTCGAGCACGCCCATCGAAATCACCATGCGCGACGACACTGCGGAACTGGACGGCACAGTGGCGGGCATGGCTGCTTCACCGGCGATCACCGACTCTGCCTTCTCCACTCCCCGACCCCAAGCCTGGGTCTACTGCATTCCTGCATCCGACAGCGCAGGGCAATTCGAACAACTCTGGGTTTCGCCGGATGGGAAGTTCAACTCGCCCACGATCGCTCCCGGCACCTACCGCCTGCTGGCTTCCAAGAACCCCCAAGTGAATCTTCCTTATCGCGATGCGGAGGCCATGCGAGCCTACGAGAGCAAGGGTCAGGTCGTCCATCTATCTGCCGGCCAGAAAGTGAACGTACAACTGCGGCCAATTCCCAGCGCCGAGTGAACCATGTCAACCATTCCAATCTCGGTCCGCTCGCTGTTGATGACGGCTCTCTGCTTTCTCGGCGCGCGAGCATTAACCGCAGCGCAGACCCCAAGCATCCCACAAGCAACACCCGGCAACGGCTACAGAATCGCTGGAACCATAGTGGATAAAAACGACGGCCATCCTCTGGCCCGCGCACGCATCACCCTGAGAGATGCCAAGAACCCGCAGAAATTTGAGTCCATAGTCACTGCCGAAAATGGCAAGTTCGAATTCAACGGAGTGCCTGCAGGGAAGTACGATCTGCACGGGGCAAGGCGCGGATTCATTTCCGCTTCTTACGATCAGCACGAGCAGTTCTCCACCGCAATCGTGACCGGCGCGGGCCTTGAGACCGAAGCGCTCGTTCTGCGACTCGCACCAGCGGCAATCATTTCCGGCAAAATCCTGGACGAAGCTGGCGAACCCGTGCGCCATGCCACGGTGACGCTCTACTATGACGACCACAGTAACGGGGTTGACCAGATTCGACAGGCTAGCGGCACGCAGACCGACGACCAGGGAGCCTATGAGATTCCCAGACTGATGCCCGGCACCTACTTCCTCTCGGCAAGCGCCAAGCCTTGGTATGCCCTCCATCCCAACTCGGATGCTCCAGATTCCGGGTCGAAACTGCAGCCTGCGCCCGCAACTCTCGATCGATCTCTCGACGTGGCCTATCCCCTCACCTACTACCCCGACGTCACCGAAGCCGATAGCGCCACGCCGATTCCGATCCGCGGCGGTGAGCGCTTGCAAGTCGACATTCACCTGAATCCAGTTCCCTCTCTTCATCTCCTGTTTCGCGTGCCGAACGAAGGCAGTCACGGATTCTCAGCCCCGCGGCTGGAACAACCCGCTTTTGATGGTTCCACCTTTATGCAAATTGACGGCATTCGCATGGTGTCGCCCGGCCTCGTGGAACTCACCGGCATCCCCGCTGGCCGCTACAACGTCCGCCTCAATGCACCGGGAGTTGCGCTCCAGATGAACGGAGTCGATCTCACCAAGGATGGCGAAGAGCTTGACACATCGAGAGGCGAAGCCCTGAGCACCATCAAGATGTCGGTGCAGGTCCCTGGGGAAACGGCTGTTTCGCCTCAACTGACGGTCGGCTTGCGCGGGGCGCAGAAAATGTTTGCCGGCGCGCAGCAGGTCAAAGGCAAAGGAGAAGTGGAGTTCCAGCAAATCGCTCCTGGCCGGTACGAAGTGTTGGTGTGGAGCGACAAGCCATACTCCATCGCGCACATCTCCGCCGAGGGCGCCGAAGTTTCCGGCCACAGCATCACGGTGACCGCGGGCTCCTCTCCTTCTGTCTCGCTGACCGTGGTAGGCGGTAGCCTGAACGTTGAAGGAACAGCCAAGCGCGCGGGCAAGCCCTTCGCCGGAGCCATGGTGGTTCTGGTCCCAAGAAATCCGGAGGAGAATCACGATCTTTTCCGCCGCGATCAAAGCGACCTCGACGGTACGTTTAATTTGCAGAATGTCGTTCCCGGCTCCTACACCGTTCTCGCCATCGAGAACGGATGGGACTTGGATTGGTCCCAGCCCGCCGTGATCGCCGCATACACAAAGCATGAGCGAGCCGTTGAAGTCGGCAATCATTTTGGCCGGCCGGTGAATCTCTCAGAGCCCGTCGAAGTTCAGTCCAAGTAGAGAAACGGCTGGCTGTCAACCGATCTTTTACACCGGCTCGCTCTTCGGCAGTTTCTGTGTCCTTACCGGCAGTCCAAATCCGTTCACCAGGTTGCGGCGGTGCTCCAGAATTTGTTGCATTTCTTCCGGCGTGCCCCGCACCGGTGGGACATGCGAGATGGCATCGTTGAGCATCGCCCAGCTTACCTCTGAGGCGATCACGCTATCCCGCGCCTGCGGATAGCCCAGGTTCTTTCCGGCCAGTATGGATCGCGCGAACACATCCACCATCACGTCGAGCTTCTTATCGTTGAACGCTCCTGTTTTGTGAAGCGTAGTGCGGACACCATAGAGCTCCACCGTCGCTTTCATAAAGTCATGCCGCATGCGCGCGACTCCCTTGGTGCCAATCACATCGACATAGCAATTGTGCGGCTGCTCCTTTGCCAGATGCCCGTAGATGAATCCCTGGGTAATATCGAACACCACGCCGTTCGCAAACGTGCCGTGCGCTTGCACCCACCAGGGATCTTTGTAGCCCCATGCGCGCATCCCTTGCGCGTGCCAGCTTTGGTATTCGCTCTTGGCGTACCAGCGCGCCACGTCCACATAGTGCATTCCACAATCGTGGAAGGGCGGGCCTTCTGGATCGTGCCCCTCAAGAGGCATGTGGCCCGGCGTCATGTGGCAAATCCGGATTACCGCCAAGTCGCCAATCTCGCCCTCTGCAATGAAGCGCTGAATATCCTTGTGATACCAGGCATTGCGATTGAACAAGTTGACCGCTACGAAAAGATCGCTGGCTTCAATCTCCTGTACCAACTGCCATTCCGTGGGAACGTCGGGGCCGATCGGCTTCTCCGCTAGTACTTGCTTTTTGTTTGCCAGAGCCTGCCGAATCTGCTGCGGCCGCGCATCCGCCAACGTAAACAAGCCCACCGCATCAATCGATGCATCGCCAAAGATGGCGTCTGGATCATCGTAGATCGCTGCATTCGGCAGTTGTTGTCTGGCCAGCCGGCGAGTTTGCCCACAGATGTCGTATACGGAAACTACATCCCAAAGATTGCTTTCCTGCATCGCGGCTACGAATCCGCGCCCCATCCGCCCGTATCCCAGAATTCCCACCCTAAGCTTTTTTGGCATATGCGTCGTCGACCGCCGCTTCCCTAACCCTCTGCGGTCTCGACCGCAAAGCACCACGATTCATTCTCTTCCGGGCACATTTCTCAGCCATCTACCCGATGTTAGGTGGAATTAGCACGGCAGACTGTGATCGTCATCACGCATGAAGGCGTCTAGAAACCATGCAAATCCCAGAAGTACGCGCGCCGACAGTAGTGTGAAACCTTCTCGACTCCAGTCCCTGCTGGCGACAATGTAGGGTTTTCAGGTCAGAGGATTTCGACCAATCACAAGATTCGGATCATGGAAAATTGGTACGATGCTGCATCGACCCGCATGGAGGAGGTATTTGATGAACCGTAAGGTGGAGGCCGTTCTGTTGGTGATAGGCCTTTTGTGGGGCGCTCCGTCCCTTTTGGCGCACCATGGACTGGCGCGCTTTGATACAACACATGTCGTAACTCTGCAAGGGACGGTTACCGATTTCGAGTACATCAACCCACATGCCGTAATTCATGCCGACCTGAAGGATGAACACGGAAAGGTCGCGAACTGGGAGCTGGAGTGCGGCAGTCCCGCAATGCTGGGCCGCTTCGGGTGGAGCGCGACTTCGTTGAAGAGCGGCGACCAGGTCACGGTTTTTGGCTTCCGGGCCAAGGACGGCTCACCTTACATGTCGGTCGGGCGGATACAGCTTGCCAGCGGTAAGTCATTGCCGGGGGCTCCCTAGACCATGCCTGACATGCTGGGACTCTGTAAGTGGCTGGAACGGACTTGGGTGGGCGGCGGGATACGGCAATCCCTGTGGCTGTTTCCAGCAATTGAGACCCTGCATCTGTTGGGAATGGCAGCGTTGGTCGGAACGATTACAGTTTATGATTTGCGCCTTCTGGGATGGCTGCGGCGGCGGGAACGGGTTTCCGATCTGACACGGCGCTTGCTCCCCTGGGCTTGGGCGGGATTCGCGGTGCAGGTGGTTACGGGGGCACTCCTGTTTTCGTCAGAAGCGGTCAAGGTTTATGCCAATCCCGCGTTTCGCGTGAAGATGTTATTGATACTTCTGGCGGGAGCACAAGCACTGTTCTTCCAGTGGACCTCTTATCGGAATGTGGCATCATGGGATGACAGTGAGGTCACGCCTGCGGGGGTGAAGGTTGCGGGTTTCATTTCGATGCTGTTATGGGTTGGCATCGTTGCGGCCGGACGATTTATTGGATTCATGTAAGCATTGTCGCCCGAGGACATCGCCCGAGGTTTAGAACAGGGTGGGTTTGACTCGAGGCTGAATTGCGCGACCGTTCCCGAACGGCAATCTGTGCTAAGCTAACCTCTCTCATCGGAGGTCCCATGCCCGCAGAAATCAACGCCTACGACGCACTCTATATACGCTAACGACGTTCCGTGGTTCCCCTATGAGCAGAGCGGGTGCGACGTCCAACTCATCCAGGCCGACCCAGCCAGCGGCCGCTGGATCGTCAAGCTGCGCGGCCCTGCTGGAGGCAATCTCGGTATTCACCGCCACTGCGGCTCCGCCCTCGCGCTTACCCCCGGCGGCGCTGAGCGCTACCTCGAGCACGACTGGATCGCACGCAGCGGTGACATCGTGCACGAAACGCCCGGTTCCGTTCACACTCTGCTGCTCGTCGAAGACGAGCGAAGTCTTCTTCGTGGTCGAAGGCGCGCTCGAATATCTGGAGCGGAACGGACACACACTCGCCCATGAGGATTGGCGTTCTATGACGCACAAGTACGTTGATTTCTGCACCCGAAATGGTCTCTCGATCGTAGACATTGCCCGCCCGCGCACATTCGGTCCCGATCGCGTCGCTGCCTGAGATGGAGTAAGAGATTGCGCCGTTGGGCCGGGCCAGAGAGTGCTGATTGTGCTCCAGGGCGTATTTCCGTCAGCCTAGCAGATGGTCAATTGGCGAAAAATCCCCATAGGGCTCACTGACCTTTCATTACCCCCTTGCCAGTCCGGTGCTGGACCGTTACGCAAGCGCCCTCAGCACAAGCAGGGTAGCATCGTCCTGAAAACTTCCCCCGCAATGCTGCGATGCCGCGTTCATCAGCAGGCCCATCAGATCCGTAGCGCTGGCTCTGGCATTTTCCTGGGTAATCCGAACCATGTTGTGCTCTCCGAACGGCTCTTCGTCTGAGTTGCAGGCCTCTACCAGGCCGTCGGTAAAAACCAGCAACTTGTCCCCGCTACTGATCTGCACTGCGCTTTGTTCGTAGCGCCAATCCGGGAACTGGCCCAACACTGCTCCCGCAGCGTCCAGTTCGGTGGATTGTCCGTCAGCCCGGACTAACAGAGGCGGATTGTGCCCGGCATTGCAATAGGTCAGGCGATGGTCACGGCGGCTGAGCAAGCCGACAAAGAAAGAGATGAATTTTCCCTCTGGCGTCAGATCACAGAGGATGCGATTGAGCCGCTGACATAGTTCGCGCGGAGCCAATCTCTGCGCGATCAATGGCTTCAGAGTGGCTTGCAAACTCGACATCAGCAGAGCCGCCGACAGTCCCTTGCCCGCTACATCGGCGATGCAGAGCAGCGTGTCTTGCGGGCCAAGGCACACAACATCGTAGTAGTCTCCGCCCACGAACCGCAGCGGCTGCGTGATCGCGGCCAGGTCATAGTCTGCCACTTCCGGCAACTGTCTGGGCAACTGCTTCTGCTGAATCTCGCGCGCTTCCTGCAGTTCGTCGTCGGACTGCCGCTGCACCCGCCGCTCCGCCCGTGCCCGCGATATTTGGTCCTGCAACTTTTGCAACAGCTGCAGATTCTCCCAGGGCTTCTGGACAAAATCCGAAGCGCCCCGCCGCATGGCTTCGACCGCCAAATCCAGGCTGCCCCAACCCGTCAGAACCACCACCGGCAGCAGTTTGTTCATCGATCGAATCTGCGACAGCAGGTCCAATCCCTCTGCACCGGAAGTAGTATCGCGCGTGTAATTCAAGTCCATCAAGACGGCGTCGAATTGACCTGCTTCTACGGCGCGCAACAGGTGCGCGGGATCGTTCACTACTTCGGTCAGAAAGCCGCTGCCTTTCAATAGCAACTGGAGCGCCTCTACGATGTGCTTCTGATCGTCGGCAATGAGCACTCGGCCCGCGATGGGCGGTGCGATCGAGTATGTTTGCTGCATTGCCAGGGCTTCCATGGATTGAAGTAGTGCACGACGCGGGCCAGACTGCCAACGTCATACAAGCCGCTGATTTCATGGAGGGAATGGATGAACCAGATTCGCAGCAAATGGCTCTCGTCTGTGCGGTTGTGGAGTGGGCTGTCCGGAAACGGACAAGCGCAGGAGCTCCACTGCTTGTGAAGCTCCCAGTTGTGAAACACAACAAGAGCGATTGTTGCGAGCAGCGAGGGCGAACCCTAGCCCGCTTGTTAACTCACATCCTTGACGCGGGTGGCGATCCACCACTGATTGCCGAAGATGTCGGTTACGGCGCCCACGCGGTCTCCGTAAGGCTGTTCCGCGGGCTCTTTCATCGACTTGGCGCCTGCAGCCAGAGCCGTACGGTAAACCGCATCCACATTGGGCACGTACAGGTAGAACATCGACTTCATCGGCTGGTAGGGACCATGGGCCTCGCCCATCTCCAGTTGTGAGTCGCCAATTCTGATCGTGGTGTGAGGAATCACGCCATCGGGCGCAGTGTATCGGCCCAATTCCTCGGCGCCGAACGCCCGCTTCAAGAAATTGATTACCGGCTCCGCTCGCAGCGGGTGCAGATAGGGCTGAATCGCGGGCGCGCCTTCCGACTTATAGCCACTATCTTTAAACGTGGCGATATACCAGTGGTTGCCGGCGGAGTCGACTACGCTGGCGGTGCGCTCCCCATAGTCCTGATCGGACGGCTCGGCCAGCGACTTGCCTCCTGCCTGCAGCGCGCGCTGGTAGGTGACGTCGCAATCCCGGACATATACGTGAAACGCGCCCAATACCGAGTCACCCTTCCATGACAAACCCGCACCTCCGCCGCCGATCATCAGCATCGAGTCGTCCACACGAATTTCGCAGTGGTAGCCGCCTGCTGATCCAACGGCGCGGAAGGTCTCTTCGCCACCGAACGTCTTCTTCACGAAGTCGATTACGGCCTCGGCATCCTGCGCAACCAGATACGGCGTCACCATGCGGTATCCGCGGGGAACCGGGCTCACCGCCGGCCCTTTACCTTTCTGCGCTGGTAGCTCGCCACCCTCGGGCCCTTTCGTCATCCCCTTCATCCGCCGGTGCATTTCTTCCACCGACATCTCCTCTTTCACGGTGTCGGCGGTCCAGTTGTAGCCAAAGGGATCCAAGAAGGTTACATCGCGGTGGCCGTAGAACTGATCTTTGAGGGGGCGGATCACCTTCGCCCCTGCGGCGACCGCTCGTTCGGCGAAGGAATCCACATCGCCGACGTGGATGACCAGGCTGATGGGCGAATTGCCCAGGGTCTCGGCGCTGAACCTGCCTCCTTCCGGCCATTCTTCCGACAACATGATCGGCGAGTCGCCGATTGTCATCTCAGCATGCGCGATGTGTCCTCCAACCTCGAACCGGAATGTCTCCTTTGCCCCCAAGGCGTTTTGATAGAACTCGATCGCCTTTACGACATTCTTGAATGTCAACCTCGGACTCGCAATCGTGTGAGTAGCTGCGATCGGTTCAGCAACAGTGGACATAGTTTTTCTCCCTTTCAGGTCAGACTTCAGTCGAGCCTTAAAACTCTCGCGGGGCAGATCACGCAGGTCGGCCGCGATACGCACCAGCGGCTCGATGGCGGGCTTCGCCTTGCCAACCCTGCCATCCTTGCGGGCGAACATCGCCTCTACAGCCTGGTTGAGCTGCTCGATTTTCTTGGTGTCGTTATTTCCCGGGTTCAGAGAGCGCTTAGGCATCGGCACCCTCCATGCGCGCCCGCAGACTGCTGAGGGCGCGGAACTGTAGCTGCTTCACTGCGCCCTCAGTCTTGCGAATCTCCCGCGCTACTTCCTTGATACTTTTCTGCTCGACAAAGCGCAGCACCACCACGCGCCGCTGCTCAGCGGGTAACGTATCTACCAGCTGAAACAAAGTTGCTCGGCGCTCCACTTCCGCGATCTCGACGGGGCTGACCTGCGCTGAATCGATCTGTCCCGCATCGTCGGGGATTTCACGCCCGGAGCGCTGCAAGCGGTCCGAAATCAGGTTCGCCGCGATCCGGAACAACCATGCGGCAAACGGAATGCCGCGCCATTCAAATCGTTTGAGGTTCGCCAATGCCTGGTGAAACACCTCGGAGGTGAGGTCTTCGGTTTCCGTCCGGTTGCCCACCCGCCTCACAACGTAGGCATACACGCGCTCGAAGTTGATTTCGTAGAGGTCGACAAAGCGGGCGGGGTCTTGCTGCGCAGCTTCGATGAGAAGCCGCTCGTCCGCTTCTTTCTTCAGAGCCTTCAACGAATTCTCCGGTGCTTGCCTTACATAAGGGTAACGCCGTAGCCGCGAAAAAGGTTACGGTCGGGAGAAGTGAAGTCATATATTATTCATGTAGCTTCGCCACTGGCTTCTGCATCAAAGTGATGGTTTTCGTGGGCCCCGCGCCACATTCGCGGCAGATTCAGGCCATGTCTGCTGGTTGCAGTCAAAAATTAAAGATTGACGAGGTGACTTATGGAAGCAGTCAGTGGAGTATTCAATACGAGATCTGCCGCAGAGCGCGTCGTACAGGAAGCGGCCAGCGCAGGCGTCCCGGCCGATAATGTCACGCTCCTGACGCCCGGGAGCGTGGATCGCATCGACAAAGAGATGCCGTCCGTACCGACAGATTCTACCGAGCAACCGGGCATGGGAAAGGCAATGGGTGCCCTCGTGGGCGGTGGCGTCGGCCTCACGGGAGGTGCGCTGCTCATCGCGCTAGTGCCTGGGGTGGGCCCCATCACTGCTATCGGTCTGCTGGGAGCGGCCATCGCAGGCGCAGCTGGCGCCGCGGTGGGTGCGACCGTGGGTGACAAGATGGAGAAATCGAGCATCGAAGGCTTGCCGGAAGATGAAATCTTTGTCTATGAAGACGCTTTACGGCAGGGTCGAAGCGTGGTGGTTGCGTTGGCAGAGAATGAGGAATCGGCATCGCGCCTCCGCGAACTGATGAAGACAGAAGGGGCGGAGTCGGTGGATGCGGCTCGCGAGCAATGGTGGATCGGCCTGCGCAGCGCCGAGGAGAGCCATTATTCAAAATCGGGCAGGAACTTTGTCAATGATGAAAGGTTCTATCGTCTCGGCTTCCAGGCGGCGCTGCATGCCAAGACGCGCTGCATGGAATTCGACCAGGTTTCGGGCGCAATGTATGCCGCTCTTGAAGATGTGCAGCGCCAGCACCCGGGAGTCGACGTCGAAGAAGCGTTCACGCGCGGCTACCAGCGCGGGCGAGATTACTATCAACAACTTTGCGATGAGAACAAGAAAGCTGCATGAAACAGCTTCGCCGCAACTCGTAGAGACATCGCGAGCAACGTTTCTACGACGGCCGGTAATACAGATCTTCGATGGCTTTTTGCACCTGAGCGGAGAGCGTCGGTAAGTCGTGCCCCTTCAAGCCAACTGTCGAGATGGGCTCGCCCACCCGCATTTCCAGTGGACGAGATTTGATGTGATACGTGTTCATCGGCAGGAGCTCATAGGTTCCGACCAGGGCCACAGGAACGACATCCACTTGCGCCTTGATGGCAAGAAAAAATGCGCCAGATAGAAATGGTTTGATCTCGCCGTCGGGCGTTCGTCCGCCTTCTGGGAAGATCACCAGCGGCAGCCCGGCCTTCAGGCCCTTCAGCGCCGCGCGGATGCTGCTGACCGAGTGGGACGGATTCTGTTGATCGATGCAGACTTGCCCGGATCGTTTCAATTGCCATCCCACCACGGGGTATGACAGCAGTTCCTTCTTGAAGGCAATGCGAAAATGAAACGGCAGATTCGCGTAGAGCACGGGAATGTCAAGCGCGGAAGCATGATTGACCGCATAGACGTGCGGTTTCGACATATCGATTTTGTCGAGTCCGGTCACCTTCACCGGTGAAAAGATGGTTTTCACGATCAGCCATGACCAGGTCGTAGAAAACCAGTGCAACCGGCGTCCGCCGGGGTCGAAGAGTCCACCGGGCAGAGCCAGCAGTCCCATCACGAGGGTGTAGAGCCAGATGAGCGGATCGAAGAAGAAATAGGAGCGCAGCCGGCTCAGCCAGCCATACTCCGACCCTGGAATGGCGTGTGGACTCCGTCGCGGAGAGGCAACAGGAATTGGCCCGGGAAGGCCGCTTTTGGGGTCGCCGTGTTCTGCCCGGCCATTTTCGACTCGATCAACCGATGAATTCACTTCCTGCACACTTCCATTCTAGGCGAAAGGACTCCGATGGAACAGCTACCCGACCAGGTGAGTCGGCACTCAAAAGATTTCCACAATGTTCCTTGAGGAACACTTGTCATACATGGATGTACGTACAAAACGGCTTAAGTCCTTATTTTTCAAGGAACCGCATAGCCTCGCCAACCAGATAAATGGAGCCGGTCACCACCACTACGGTGTGCGGTCCCGAGGCACTGCGAGCTCGCTCGAGGGCCGCGCCCGTCTCGGCGACCGGCTCAATTTCAGCCCCGGTGCGGCTCGCCGCCTGCTGAATCTCTTCCGGAGACGCCGCCCTTGGATTCTGAGGCCGCGTAACGATTACCTGGTCGGCCAAGGGAAAAAGGATCTCCGTCATCTCTGAGATTGCCTTGTCGCGCATGGCTGCGAAAACAAAAATCAGCGGACGGTTGTGGTAGCGCTCCGAAAGGGCGGAGCGGAGGGCCCAGGCTCCCGCGGGATTATGCGCCACATCGAGGACGATTTCCGGCCAACCATGTCGGGCAGGGAGGACCTGAAAGCGTCCTGGCCAGCGCGCCTCGCGAATTCCCTGCTCAATGGATTCAGGCGTGACGCCGGCGAATCCCAACTTGGCCAACTCTTCCGACGCAGCCACGGCCAAAGCGACATTGCGCAACTGGTGTCTGCCCACCAAGGTCGACTGAACCAGAATCTGTTTGCCCATCACTTGAAGCGGATAGCGATAAAAGCGCCCGGGGCTGCCCTTCTCCGCGTCCTCAGCGCTTTCCTCGGCGTCCTTTGCGGTCAAAAGCTTTTCCGGATGATCGCCGCCAACTTGCTCTTCGCTCGGTACGAGGTAATCACCACTTCCGGGCGAGACCGGAGGCACATACTGCGCGGCGCTGACCCCGCGGGCTCCGAGGTCGAGAATCGTATTGCCGATCACGTCGTTCGCCTCGGGCTGCTGCGGCAGGGTCACGACCACGCCCCCGGGCCGAGTGATTCCGACCTTCTCCCGGGCGATTTCACCCACGGTGTTCCCAAGGAACTTCTGATGGTCGAGCGAGATATCGGTGATCACGCTAAGCACGGGCTCCACAACATTGGTGGCATCGAGCCGGCCGCCCATGCCGACTTCGAGGACTGCGATCTCCACCCGCTGGCGCGCGAAATAAGCGAAGGCAATCGCCGTCATCATCTCGAAAAAACTAGGATGCCAGGGAAGCTCTCCCTGTTGAACCAATCGTTCTGCTATGCGATCGACTTCGCCGTGCAGGCGGGCAAAATCATCGTCACTGACTTCTTCTCCGTTCACGCGGATGCGCTCGTTGATCCGCACCAGATGCGGCGAGGTGTAGAGGCCTGTCTTCAACCGGGAAGCTCGCAAGATCGACGCCAGAGTCGCGCCCGTGGAACCTTTGCCATTGGTGCCCGCAATCAGCACCGAGGGAAATGCTCGCTCGGGATGGTTCATCGCATTCAGCAGGACGCGCATGTGCGCCAGATCGAACTTGTTCGACGGCGTATGGGCCAGCTCGTGCCCAAGCGCAAACATGCTCGCGACTGCGGTTTCGTAGGACATGGGGCAGCAGCTCTCAGCTGTTAGCTGTTCAGCTATCAGCTTGAAACTCTCAGATTACCAGCCTTAGTGACGACTGAAAATATCGTGACGGTGAAATTGGGCGTGGCAGCTCGTAGACGCTGATGGATTTAGCTGATGGCTTGGCTGACAGCTTTTTACGCCGCCATAAACTCCAGCGCCCTCGCGATGTAGGGCTTGAGCTGCTTGCGGGGTACCACGGCGTCCAGCATGCCGTGTTCGAGCAGGAACTCGCTGCGCTGAAATCCGGGTGGCAGCTTCTGGCGGATTGTTTGTTCGATCACGCGCGGCCCAGCGAATCCGATCAGAGCTCCCGGTTCCGCGATATTCAAATCACCCAGCATGGCAAATGAAGCGGTGACCCCGCCGGTGGTGGGATCGGTCAGGAGCGAGATGAAAGGAACCTTGGCCTTATCCAGCCGCGCGAGGGCCGCTGAAACCTTCGCCAGTTGCATCAAGCTAATCACACCTTCCATCATGCGAGCACCGCCCGATGCCGACACGATCATCAGGGGCACACGCGAATTGGCCGAGCGCTCGACAGCACGGGTAATGGCTTCGCCCACGACCGCCCCCATGCTGCCGCCGATGAAGGCATACTCCATGACGCTGACCACAACCGGCTTCCCGAGCAGTTTGCCTTGGGCGTTGATGATGGCATCTTTCAGGCCCGTATCTTTCTGCGCCTGTTTCAGTCGGGACGAGTACGGCTTCAAGTCAACGAACTTCAACGGGTCCGTAGATGAGATATTCCCGTCGAAGGTCTCGTACTGGTTGTCGTCGAGCAACTGGGCGAGCCGGGTCCTGGCATCGATCCGGAAGTGCTTATCGCATTTGGGACAGACGTTGAGGTTCTCTTCCAGATCTTTCTTCCAAATGATCTGGCGGCAACCCTCACACTTCACCCACAAGCCTTCGGTGCGGACCTTTTTCTCGCCCGAGGTGTCGAGTTCGCCGGATTCGCGTTTAAACCAAGCCATAAAAAAGAAATTGCTGATTTTCGATTGATGATTGTAGATTGAAAACCTCGTGTGCCGTGGCCTTCCATCCACAATCAGAAATCAACAATCATCAATCGTTTCAGTATTCGATTCCTCTCTGCGCCATGACTCCCTTTTCGTAGGCGTGCTTGACTTGCCGCATCTCGGTTACCGTGTCGGCGGCCTCGACAATTGTGGGGTGCGCGTTCCTGCCGGTCAAGATGACGTGGACCATTTCTGGTTTCCGCTTGAGGCTGTCGGCCACCTTGGCCGGATCGAGCATGCCGTAACTGATGGCATAGTTGATTTCGTCGAGGATGACCAAGTCCCATTCTCCTGACTGGATCGCCTTGTCGGCCTCTGTCCAGGCTTCCTCGACCATGCGTACGTCTTCCGGGTCGGGTTTTTCCGCTCCTACTTTCACGAAGCCTCGTCCCATCTGCTTCATGACAAACTTGTCACCGAAAGCTTGTACCGCATCGAGTTCGCCATAGTGCCACGAACCCTTCAAGAACTGCAGCATCAGAACACGCATGCCCTGGCCAACGGCTCGTAAGGCAGTCCCCATGGCGGCAGTAGTTTTGCCTTTGCCGGGTCCGGTATTCACGATGATCAGACCACGACGGATATCAGCCATGCCTAGACGCGGAGGATTGATTCTACTAGAAGCCGTGCTCGCTTGTAGGCTGCGATCTGGTGGGGGCAGGAGCGGGACGACAAATAGTCTGGAAGAGGTTCTGTCCGATTCTGGACAGTCCAGTCCCGGAGTGGACAAAAGCGGATTGGGTGCCAAGAGCGGTTCACTGTAATTTGTCAAGCATTTGGACCGTCTTCTCCATGGAAGGGTAGTTGCAGTCACTTCCTCATCGGGCGGCGCTGGATTCCCACTGGACGTGGGCGGCGCTACGGGGAGCCCACCAGGAGATCGTGTCCGCTCCGTCTTTCAAGAAATGCAAATAGTACAGGCTGCGTCGCGGTCTGTATTGCTGGGGAAAGAGTTTCCGGCATGACAAATGAATACCTGCAGGTAACCAACACCGACATAAAAATGCCAGTCCGGAACTTTTCCACGGAACTTGAGCATCTAAAGTTGCGTAGCTCGGTCAGGCGGATCTCTGTCCCCTCGCAAATCGCGGAGGTCTCATCGTGATTAACAGGTGTGCAGTGTTATTGTGGTCTCTGGTGGTGGCGCTGCCAGCGTTTTCGGCGCAACACATCGCGGTTCATCGGGCCGCCATCGATACCGGAGACCCCTCAACCATACGCGAGATCGTGGAAATGGAACGGCAAGCCCGGGAAGCCAGCATTCACCGCGATGCCGACTTTTCCCAGCGAACCCTGGCTGAGGACTATGTCGCGATCACGCCTCTGGGCCAGGTGACGACTAAGCAGGACACAGTCTCGGCTCGCAAGAGCGGGCAGCTTCGCTATGACACCATCGACGTGAGCGACATGGTGGTGCGCGTCTACGGCGACATGGCCGTGGTCACGGCGCGGGCTGACGTAAAGGGCCACCAGCTTGGAGAGGACTTCAGCGGTCCTTACCGCTATACCAGAGTCTGGGTGCGTCGCACGGGGCACTGGCAGGCGGTGAGTTATCAGGCCACTGTAACGCAGTAGGCTCTGCGCGGGCCTGTGCAAATCTTGATTTTGGTTCTGACGGCGGACCTGGTCGAGCTTCGCTCGACGGACAGCCGAGGACGGCTGTCCCCGCATAGTGCTTCCGTGATCCTAGTACCCTTACTCCTCGATCGTATGGTTCAGTAGTGACACGTTATCCTAGAATAGGGAACTTTATCGGGAGGTCAGGCATGACTTCGGACGAGAAGTTCTCTAAGCGACAGCCACGTGTTTTGAAATTGCTGGTCTTGGCCATCCTGTTGTGCTCACTTTTTGGCTGGCGTTCTCAAGCCCAGGAAAACAAACTCTCCCCGGAAAAACGAACTCAGATTGAGGCTGCCGTCTCGGCGTTCATGAGTTCAACTCACGTGCCCGGAGTTTCGGTGGCGGTGGTCGAAAACGGAGAGTACGAATGGGGCAGCGGCTTCGGATTGGCCGACATGGAGGACAACGCGCCCGCGAGCGAGCACACCCTGTTCCGGCTGGCGTCCATTTCCAAATCGCTCACGGCCACAGCCGCGATGCAACTCTGGGAGCGAGGACAACTGGATCTTGATGCGCCGGTGCAGAAATATTGCCCGTCGTTTCCGCAGAAGCCTTGGCCGATCAGCACGCGCCAGGTGATGGGACATTTAAGCGGCATTCGACATTATAAATCCGGATCGCAGGACGATCCTGAAGTGGGGAACACGAAACACTTCGAAAATCCCATTCAGGGTGGGCTGGATTTTTTTAAAAACGATGCGTTGCTTTCGGAGCCCGGGAAACAGTTTCACTACTCCACTCATGGCTATACGTTGGTAGGCTGCGTCATTGAGGGGGCGTCCGGGGCGAAGTATGTGGATTTCGTGCGGCAGAATGTTTTCCCGCCCGCGGGCATGGAGCAGACGCAGGTGGACGACCGCTTTGCCATTATCCCTTATCGGACGCGTTTCTATCAGAGAACGGAATCAGGCAAAGTGCAGAATGCCGATTTCCTCGACTCCAGCTACAAGATTCCGGGAGGCGGCTGGTTGTCGTCGGCGGAAGATACGGCGCGGTTCGAAGCCGCAATTTTGAATGACAAGCTGGTGCGGCGCGCTACGCGCGATTTGATGTGGACTCCGCTGAAGCCGCGCGGCGACGGATCGAAGGATGAGTACGGCCTCGGCTGGGGAAACGGCAACGAGGACGGCATCGCGTCGGTAGGTCACACCGGTGGGCAACAGGGCACGAGCACCGCATTTAGCATTGCACCGGCGCAGCGTGCGGGAGTCGTCGTTCTGACCAACATGGAAGGCGCGGATGCCGGCAAACTCGCCCAGGAGATTCTGAAGGTGCTGGTTGGCCCGACGGTGAACGCCCCGAAGAAGTGAGGCTAGCAATCGCTCAGCGAGTGCTATGGGGGATGTTTCAACAGTCAGGAGCGTAGGCAGCGATTCTGAGGTCCTACGCTCTCTGCGGGATTTGCTTCCGGCCGGTGGTTGCGAGACAGCGAAGGCAGAAGTAAAGCGTAACTGCGAGTGCGAACAGGCCGACCACTGGCCATATATCCCCGTGAAACCCTGGAGCTGGTTGGACCTTGAACTCGTGCCCGCGTGCGAAGACTTGAGCGAACGGGACAGGCGCGACCGAGAAGAAATAGAGCGGGAAACAAAGCGCCGATGCAGCAAGCCCAATCGCGGCGGCAACTCGGGGAAACACAAACGTCAGGACAACGGCGACGACGAAGAGAGCGGTTCCGATATCCTCCGTTGAGAGTAACGGACCTGTCAGCCATCCCCCGCTAAATTCCGCCCCTTCATAACCGCTGGTGACTTGCAACGCCAGAGAGGAGCAGAGAAGAAAGCTGCCAGCCAGACACACCTGCAGGATGTCGGGCTTCTTCAAGCTCAAAGTTCATCCGCCTATGCCTATTCTTGCAAGTACAACCGTGCCGTACAAGATAACTTCTGTTATCAGGCGATAGCGCAAGCTACAAACTGCGGCGCCACGGAACTTACGACTTGGACTCAATGCCCCGAATGATACGGGTGGCCCTTCAGAATCGTGAACCCGCGATAGACCTGCTCCAACAGAACCACTCGAGCCAGTTCATGCGCCAGCGTCATTTTCCCGAGGGAGAGCGTGTGTTGTGCGACGGCTCGCGCGGCGTCGCTGAAGCCGTCTGCGCCTCCCACGGCGAAGACCAGTGGTAGAGGATTACGGTCTTGATAATCCCCCAGAAACTTGGCGAACTGTTCGGAGGAGAGTTCCTTGCCCCGCGCATCCATCAGGACGAGCGTAGACTTGGCTCCGATCTTCGTCGTCGCGGAGCGGCCGCACATATCGAGGAGAGCAGCTTCCTCGCGGAGCGCGAGTCCTTCGACCGGCACATAGCGCGAGATACGTTTCAGATATTCTTCCGTCAGCGATGCGATCGCTAGTTCTTTCGTCTTGCCGATCCATGCGATCTTGATTTTCACAACGGACTCTTCCCCTCACTTTCTGCCGCAGGCCAGCACGACCGACGCTCCGAACGCGATCTTCTCGCCGTCGGAATACTGGCGCACCGCGGCATGAACGTCGGCGTGAATTGCGGGCCACTTCTCTGCGGGGACGCGCTCCAGCATTGCACGAAATGGAACCGAGACCGCTTGCGCATACTCCCAGACTTCTTCGACCGGGCCAGGCCAGGTCCACAGCAGTGTTTTCGTTTCTTCTTCAACCGCGTTGAATCCGGCACTTCGCAAAATGTCCGTCAGGCTGCCGGGCGCCGCGAACCGGAAAGGATCCGGCGCACCGGGCTGCAGCAAAGGTCCGCCTACATGGCGATGCACTACGCCCATCATGCTCTGCCAATAAGGCTGGTCGAACGGTCCCCATGCGAGAAAGCATGCCCGCGCTCCCGGCCGTAAAACGCGGCGTAGTTCGCGGAGAGCCAGGATGGGTTCGCGGAAGAACATCACGCCGAAGCGCGAGGTGGCAAGATCGAAACAGTTGTCAGGAAAAGGCAGGCTGTGCGCGTCGGCCTGCTGAGTGGTGAAGTTCTTGAGGCCGCGGGTGCGCGCCCGCTGCGCGGCAATTTCGAGAAGATCCGCGCTCAGATCGAGGGCGGTGACGTGTCCGTGCTCTCCGACGCGAGATGCCAAGCTGATGGCGGGCTCGCCGGTGCCGCTCGCAAGGTCGAGCACTCGCATTCCGAGCGTGGGCCGCGCGAATTCCACCAGCGCATCGGTAACCGGCTGGCCCATGGCCGCCGACTTTGCCTTCCACTTCTCGGAAGCAACGAGACGATACTGGTTTCCCCAATCTGGTTTGGACTCTGGGTGCGAGGTCATGGGGAGCCTTCAGGATCTAGAGAAGAATTACGAGGCTTTCTTCATCTTTCTCTTTTTCGGAGCGGTCAGCTTTCTCTCAAGCTTGCGCTTTCTGGGAATGGCCTTCAAATCGGCCGGTTCCAGGCGCTTGGCAGACTTCCACAGGCGCTCCAGATCGTAGAACTTGCGCGCTTTTTCGGAGAAAACGTGCACCACGAAATCAACGTAGTCAATCAGAACCCATTCTGCCTGTTTGTAGCCTTCCACATGGGCTGGCCGTAAGTCCGCGGCCTTCAGACGTAGTTCCACTTCGTCGGCGATGGCTTGGACTTGCCGCGGATTCGTTCCGCTGCAGAGCACGAAGTAGTCGGTGAATGCTCCCGACCCTTTTTCCATTTCCAGGATACTAAGTTCTTCGGCCTTTTTCTCGAGGCAAGCTTGGATGGCAGCTGCGATCTGCTGTTTGAGTTGGCTCTTCTTCATTTCGTGGTTAACGGTTCTTCCTTGAAAGTTATTGTAACCGACTGGCAACAAACTCTTTTGAGAGCATCAACGGACTGCGCGCGAGATCCTTCCCTCCGCCTGAAGAACGGCTGCGGTCAGGATGACTCCCATAAAAACTCTCCAAATCCTTAGGACGACTCTATCTATACAGGCCCATTTTCTTGATGTAGTCCGCCACCGGCGCATCTACGAAGCGGCCCAGCGGCTTGCCGGCCGCCGCCGCCTGACGGATGGCCGTCGCCGAGGCCGGTTGACGCAAATCTCCAAGCAGATGGATGGTCACCCCCTTGAGCACTAGATCACCGGTGGCCGCCTGCTTCTGAAAGGGCTTGGTCACTTCCGGCCGCGGACGCAGGCTTTCGGGCAGGGCGTTGGCCACATCGGCAAGCGAATATCCCGGACGGTTGGCTACGACGAACTCGCACTCACGGAACAGCGCTTCTGCCTGATGCCATTTGGCAATGTCGCAAAAAGCGTCCATGCCGATCAGAAAAAAAAGTTTGTCGCTGGATTTGAATGACTGCTTCAGACGGCGGATCGTGTCGATGGTATAGTTCGGTCTTTCCTGGCGGTCTTTACCCGTTCGAGCGGGTAGCGGGGCTTCGTCAGGAGCCTCCAGCAAAGAGGGCACGAAAGCCTTTTCCTGCGCGGTGGCCAGGGCCAGCATCGCAAAACGGTGTACGAAGGGCGAAAGCGGCTGTTGTTGCTTGTGGGGTGGAATGTTTGCCGGCACGAAATAGATGCGATGCAGCTTGTATTGCTGCAGTGCGGTTTTCGCCAGCGTGAGATGTCCGAGGTGGACGGGATCGAAGGTCCCGCCAAATAGTCCAATGTTCATGAAATGTGGCCAGCCCGCCTAGTGTCCAGATTCCAGGCGGCAGATGCAAGCTGAAACACACGGACATGGCCCAAGCGGCCATTTTTCTTGGGCTTACAGGCCAATCGCCCAGCGTCTGTCCGTAAAACAGAAAATGAACTCCTGTAACTATCCTATTTCCCATTCCGCAACTAGGATTAAGCCATGCGAGTAACCCTCCCCCTACTCCGCATTCCTGCGGCCCGTGCGCCCGTACTTCGGTACGGGGTCGCGGTGCTCAGTACGGCCTTGGCGTTAATTCCTACGGTTCTGCTTACTGATGTGTCCGAAAGCCGCCTCGCCCTGTTCGGCGTGGCCGTGATGGTGAGTGCCTGGTACGGGGGCTGGAAGCCGGGAATCGCCGCCACTGCCTTCGCTCTCACGGTCAGCGCCTACTACTCGCTCCACGGACATCACGCCGCAGCGGAGTCGCGCACGGCGATCGTCCGCCTCACCTTGTTCTTTGTCCTGGCCATGGCGATCTGCTGGCTCAACGCAGCGCTGCGCGCCGCCCAGGAAAGATTGCGGAGCTCGGAACTGAACTTCCGATCGCTGGTAACCAATGCACCCTACGGGATCTGCCGCTGCGATTCCACGGGCAAGATTCTTGACGTGAATCCAGCATTCCTTGCGATGCTGGGCTACTCTTCGGCCGACCAACTGATGGGACATCATATTTTTGGGCTGTATGCGGACAACCACCAGTGGTTCGCCCTCGCCGATTTCCTTCGTTCTACAGAACCCTTTAATGGGCTGACTGCGGATTGGAAACGCCACAATGGAACAACAACCGTGGTTCGCGTTTCCGGCCGCTCGGTCACGAATGGTGGAACGGGCCGCCTGGTTTTCGAATTGTTTGCCGAAGACGTAACCGAACACCGAGGACTGGAGGAACAGCTGCGCCAGTCTCAGAAGATGGAAGCTGTAGGCCGTCTCGCGGGCGGGATCGCACATGATTTCAACAATCTCTTGATGGTGATTTCCGGCTACTCGGAATTCCTGCTGGAACGTCTGGGGGCTGAGCCCCATCTGCGCGGTCCGGCCCAGGAAATTGCGAGCGCTGCCGAGCGCGCGTCGTCGTTGACCCGCCAACTTCTGGCCTTCAGTCGCAAGCAGATGCTGGCCCCGAGGATCGTCAATCTGAACGACGTTGCGACGGAAAACATCAAAATGCTGACCCGCATGATAGGCGAGGACGTCGATCTTGTCATGATCCCGAGCCCGAACCTGTGGCCGGTGCGCGCCGACGCCGGGCAGATCGAGCAGGTCATCATGAATCTTGCGGTCAATGCTCGGGACGCCATGCCGTCGGGAGGAAAGCTCACGATTGAGACTTCAAACGTGACGCTCGATGAAGACTACGCCCGCCTACACGCGCCTTTGCCCGCGGGCGACTATGTCATGGTCGCAATCAGCGATACCGGCAACGGCATGGACAACGAAACTCAGTCCCATATTTTCGAGCCCTTTTTCACCACCAAGGGAACGAAGGGAACCGGCCTTGGCTTGTCGACGGTATACGGCATCGTCAAACAAAGCGGAGGATACATCTGGGTCCATAGTGATGTGGGCAGAGGGACCACGTTCAAAATCTACCTGCCACGGGTTTCGGCCACGGGTGAACCGGTTGCGACGGTCGCCGCTCCTGTCGATTTCCGCAAGGTCGAACCCGGCACGGAAACCATCCTGCTAGTCGAAGATGAGGCCAACCTGCGCTACCTTGCCCGCCAGTACCTGGAGAAGCAGGGCTACAAGGTTATCGAGGCGGCCGACGGCGCGGTCGCCATGCAGATCGCGGTGGCGCATGAAAAGACGATCCACCTGCTGCTCACCGATGTCATTATGCCGGGCATGAACGGCCGCGAACTGGCCCAACGGATTTGCGAAATTCGCCCGAACGTGAAGGTCCTCTATATGTCCGGATATACCGAGAACGTGATCGGACACAACGGCATGCTGGATGCCGGCGTACGCCTGCTTCAGAAGCCCTTCAACCTACGCGACCTGAAAAGCAAAGTACGCGAAGTGCTCGATGCAACTCCTACTCCCCCGGAGGTCCCTATGTCCACACAATCCGCTGAACCAATGCCCGCCGCACGAGCACGAGAAAGTGCACCCGCGCGCGCGCAGAGATTCTACCTTCACTTGCCATTGCGCTATCGCCGTCTCGGAGAGAAAGAATGGCACGTTGGCACAACCGAAAATATCAGCCGGTCTGGGATGCTGTTCGAAGCCGACGAATTATTGCAGCCCAGCTCGCAACTGGAAATCAACCTTGTGCTCCCGGCGGAAATCGCCGGACTCTCCTCGACAGAGGTGGTATGCCGCGGAGAAGTTGTGCGGACCGTCGAGCCGAGAGCAGAAACGCCAAGCCCGGCGCTGGCAGCACGGATTCTGCAGTATCACTTCCAGCACGGCCCGTTGCCGCGAGCGTAAACTCTGACTTTTTTCTTAGATGAAAAAAGGCAGCCCAGCGGGCTGCCTTTTTCATTACGGCTTTTCTTCGCGAACTTCGTGGGGACTCAGGGACCTTTGCGGTTCAAGATGTTCGCTCGGACGCTGTCTGCAAATCTTTCTCGCGGAGTTCTTCGATGGCAGCGGCCATCGCGTATTTCAATTCCTCAATGCCCTTGCCCGTCACCGCTGAAATTTCGTACAGCTTTAGCTTATGTTTCTTGCAATAGCGTTTCAGGGCGGCGAGCTTATCTTTGTTGACGACGTCGATCTTCGACGCCACCATGAGCATCGGCTTTTCATCAAGATGAGCCCCGAAGCTGCCCAGTTCGCCCAGAATCACCTCGACGTCCTTGGTCACATCCGGCCGGCCGCTGGAGTCGGAAACATCGACCAAATGCACTAGCAGGCGAGTGCGTTCGATGTGCCGCAAGAACTGCGTACCGAGTCCGGCTCCGGTGTGCGCTCCTTCGATCAGGCCGGGAATATCCGCGACCACAAAACTCACCTCATTTTTCGCGTCGCCGACCGCAACCACGCCGAGGTTAGGCTCGAGAGTTGTGAATGGATAATCCGCGATCTTGGGTCGCGCTGAAGAAATGCGGGAGATGAGCGTGGATTTGCCCACGTTCGGATATCCCACCAGCCCGACATCGGCCAGGAGTTTCAGTTCCAGACGGTAGGTATGTTCTTCGCCCGGACGCCCCGCCTCGTGCTCGCGTGGCGCCTGGTGTACCGACGTGGCAAAGCGCGCGTTGCCGCGGCCTCCGCGCCCACCGCGAGCAATCGCGAACCTCTGGTCGGGCTGCGAGAATTCGAAGACTTTCTCTCCGGTCTCGTCGTCATACACAATCGTTCCGACGGGAACCTTCAGAACCACATCGCCACCGTCGCGTCCGGTTTTGTTCGAACCTTCGCCGTGACGTCCGCGTTCCGCGCTATGTTCGGGATTGAAACGGAAATGCACCAGGGTGTTGTGGCGCTCGCTGGATTCCATGACCACGTCGCCGCCTTTGCCACCATCGCCGCCGGACGGTCCGCCACGAGGAACGAATTTCTCCCGACGGAAGGCCATGCAGCCATTGCCGCCGTCTCCTGCCTTGACCCGGATTTTCGCCTCATCGATAAACATGCTGTTTACCACGAAGGAAAAACAAAAAGCCTCGACCTGAAGACGAGGCTTTGTGACGCGGGCGCTCCCGTACCGCGAACCTTCTGACCGCGGAGACGCTACTCGATTTCCATGGGCTCGACCATCACAAACTTGCCCATCGAACCCTTGTTCAAGAACTTGATGCGCCCGGTGATCTTAGCGAAGAGAGTGTCGTCTTTGCCGCGACCGACATTCAGTCCGGGCTTCACTCGTGTACCACGCTGCCGAACAATGATGGTGCCGCCGGGCACGACCTGCCCGCCGAATGCTTTAAACCCAAGCCGCTGCGCGTTCGAATCGCGGCCATTGCGTGAAGTGCCTTGCCCTTTTTTATGTGCCATATGACAGTTCTCAGTTCTCGGGTCAGTTCTCAGTAAAGACCACGTGTAAGACGATGTGGGGACGGACGCATTCCTCCGTCCAGGTTCTATTTCTTCTTCGGATGCGACTTCTTCGCAGCCTTTTTCGGTGCAGTCTTTTTCTTCGCGTGCTTCTTGGCCTTCGCATGCGCTGCCGGCGCTGCCTGCTCGTGCGCCTCGTCCTCGTGTGATTCCTGCGCTTTCACCTTCTTCGGCTTCGCTTCCTTTTTAGGCAATTCGGGAGCCTTGAAGCTCTGCCCGTCAAAAGCGATCTCAGAGATGCGCACTGCGGTATAGGCCTGCCGGTGTCCGCGGAGTTTCTTGTACTGCTTCTTGCGTTTGTAGTGGAAGACCAGAATCTTGGCGCCGCGCCCTTCTTCTACAATCTCGCCGACCACGCGTGCGTCAGACTGCAGGCCTACTTTGCCTTCTTCGCCGGAAACGGCCACCACGGGAAACTCCACCAGTCCATCGGTGCCGGTGCCCACTTTCTCCACACGAATTACATCGCCGGGCGCCACCCGGTACTGCTTTCCACCGGCGCGGATAACCGCGTACATACGTATTCCTCCGTCAAATGTCGTGAAATTCAGCCCGTAAACGGAACTCGTGCAACGGAACCCCTCAAACGGGACTTCCAACGAAACCCAGGGCGCACACGGGCGCAAGGGGCTTGCTGAATTCTTATGCTTGCTGTGTTTTCCACCTCGGCGCTTGAGCAGCCAAGGCAGGCGTCCCCCAGAACGGGTCGGCGAGTACAGGCAAACTCAGTCATTTTAGCGTGTGCTGTGGAAGTCGGTCAAACGGCATGGGAGCAGGGTAGGTCCGCTGGCCTTTTGTCCTCGTCCTCTTTACGGTTTTGTTCACTTATGCGAGAATTTCGCCGGATTCCCGGAGGAAACCCGATGCTCAAGCGCGTTCTTACCGTTTCGCTGTGTCTGCTCGCCCTGACCCTGTCCGGCTTTGCGCAAACGAAGAAGTCGGCAATGAAGAAATCTGCTTCTGGCCCCGCTCCCGATAAAGCTCACCTGCAGAAAATATGGGACGGCTGGGCGACCCTCGATCCCGCCAACGTGGCTCAATATTATGCTCGGGGACCGCACACGTTCTTTGACATCGCGCCGTTGAAATACAGCAGTTGGGATGAATATGAGAAAGGCGTCAAGGGCGTGCTCGCCGGTTACAAGAGTGCGAAGTTTACCGTTAACGACGATGCTGACATCCACTCCCATGGAGACCTGGTCTGGGCCACTGCCACGGTGAAGGAAGAGATGACCAGCAAAGCCGGAAAAGTCGACATGGGCAACTTCCGCTGGACGGTGGTCTTTGAAAATGAAGAGGGCAAGTGGCTGATCGTTCACGAGCACGTCTCGGCGCCGATTCCATAGAAACCTGGCCACGGATTTCACGGATCCGCACGGATCAAGAATCTAAGATTTCGTATTGATCCGTGAAAATCCATGAAATCTGTGGCCGTTCTGTTTTTTAGTACGACTTCCAGAAGAAATACACCGTCATCCCCGCACCCACGAGCACAACAAACATCCGGATCCACGTCTGTGGCATTTTCAACGCGTAGTGTGCGCCGAGGTATCCGCCTACAATTCCGCCGACAATCATCACGATGCCGTGCTTCCAATACACGGCCCCGGCCACAATGAAAGTGACGACCGCGACGCCGTTGATCACAAATCCGAGTACGCTCTTAAGCGCGTTCATGGCGTGAATGTCGGTCATGCCGAGCGCCGCCAGCATGGCGAGCATCACGATGCCCATGCCACCACCGAAATAGCCCCCGTAGACGGCGACGCACAACTGAAACAAAGTTGTCCCGGCGAGAGCCGCTGTCGAAGCTTCGTGCTCAATCACCGATTTGCGGCCGCCGGCAAGCTTTTTGCCGAAGGCAAAGAGCAGGGTCGCGCCGAGCGTCAACCACGGGAGCACTCGCATGAACGTGTGGGCGGGAGTCTTCAATAGCAGGAAAGCCCCGGCCAGCCCGCCGATCAAACTTGCGGCCAGCAATGGAATCATCACGCGACGGGGAACATCCAGCCGTTTTCGATACGCACCTCCGCTGGCTGCGGCCGCAGTCCACAATGCGATGGTATTCGTGGCATTGGCGGGAATCGGAGGGACGCCTGTGAACAGCAGAGCCGGAAATGCGATAAAGCTGCCGCCGCCCGCGACCGAATTCAGAGCTCCGCCCAGCGCTCCAGCGAAAAAAAGGAAGATGGCGGATTCGAGCGTCAAGAAATTAGGTGTATCAGAAACCGAGTTAAGCCGCCAATCTACCGAACGTTTGCGGCTTCAAGAACTGACGCGTCAGAGCCCCACAGGGATTACCTCTGTAACCGGAGTAACCCGTGGTTTCTTGCAGAGAGATTCTTCCCAAGGCAGGGTTAATGCAGTTGAGATCGTGGGGGTCCTATGCGGAATCGAATCGTGGTATTCAGTGCCGTTTTGCTGTGCAGCATTGCCTGGGGTCAAACCTCAGGCGCTTCGTCGAGCGGAACCCAATCTGCCGGACAGCCGTCGATGCCAGGCATGTCGGGGCACGAAGTGTCGGACATGCGCATGAAAGACATGCCCATGGGTGGCGACAAGGATGCCGACAGCGACACCAGCGCTCACGTAATGAACTCCATGGAAGGACACATGGACACGGGCCCGCACATGAAGATGACCGCCTTGCGCCAGCCGAAGCCAGGCGACACGGCGCGCGCCCGGGAGATCGCAGACGAAGCGCGCAAAGCCTCCGAGAAATACACGGATTATCACAGCGCCCTGGCCGACGGTTACAAGATCTTCCATCCGGAAGTGCCGCAGAAGATGTACCACTTCACCAACTACGGATATGCCATGGAAGCCGCCTTCCGTTTTAATCCCCAGCACCCGTCATCTCTGCTCTACGAAAAACACGGCGACGACTACAAGCTTATCGGAGTGATGTACACCGCGCCCAAGCGATTCACCGAAACCCAACTCGACGAGCGGATCCCGCTCAGCGTGGCGCAATGGCACGAGCATGTGAACTTCTGCGCTCCTCCGGCGGACCGCAGGAAGGAAATGCTTGCGCAGCATCCACAGTTTGGGCTGAGAGGATCGATCTCGACGCAGGAGGCTTGCGAAGCGGCAGGCGGAAGGTTTCATCCCGTGATCTTCCATTGGATGGTACACGTCTATCCGTTCGAAAAGGATCAGGCGAATATCTGGTCCCTCGAACGCCAGCACGGCGACGCAGACTAAATTGACCTGCGGTCGTCGCCGCTTGTTACTTCTCGCTTCGCCAGTCTAGACGCAGCAAGCTACGTCTCTACAGATTGCGGCTTGTGACTTCACAAAACACACGCCTGATGTTCCTTCCGAGAGAATGAATGAGCGGGAATTCTTGCTACCCGAAAGGTGTGCCCATCGTCCAAGAAAGTACGATGGCATCACAACTAAAGGGAACTTTCACGGAGGCAGACGCGTAGTCACCCAAAGAAGACAGGGCCGGCGCAGGGGTGGTGCCGGCCAGAATGGATTGCAAACTTTTTGCGGGGTCTGGGGATTCTCTCACACTCGGTTTGGCGGCCCAGGTGAGAAAACCCCCATCGCGGCAGGCAAGCTTGTGACTTGTCTGCACAACCCCGGCGGCAGCATTCTAGGCCATTCGTGCGAAAACACAAGTGTTTTCTCACGCTGGTCGTGAGCCGGGCCGCCCCAACCGCTTCCCGACGTACCTTCGGGAAAGAACAAAGGAGCAGCTATGAAGTTCGCGACAGTGTCGAAGAGTGTGGTGATGGGTCTGGCTTTGCTGTTGGCCTCCAGCGCGTTCGCGGCGACGAAAGCCAGCATGACGTTGCAGAGTTCTACGACAATCAATGGAGCCAATCTGAAACCTGGCGACTACAGACTCGAGTGGGACGGCAGCGGTCCCAACGTGGAAGTTAGCATCGTGCAGGGCAAGAAAGTTGTCGCCAAGGTACCGGCAAAAGTTGTTGATCTGGATTCACCGTCGTCGAACAATGCAGCCATCGTGAGGATGAACGGCGATGGAAGCAGCACGCTTGCCGGGGCTCGCTTTGCCGGCAAGAAGTTCGCCTTGGAACTGGGCGAATCGGGCGAAGGTATGCAAGCTGGGTCGAGTAAATAACGAGTAAGATCCGTGCGAACTGAGACAGGGAGCACATTGAGTGCTCCCTCGTTGTTAATACTTCCGAAAGTTGAAGTTGCGCAGGCGGATTTCAGTACTTGGGCACCTTCGGATCCACACGATCAGACCAAGCTGTAATTCCACCGGCTAGGTTGTGCACCTTAGTGAATCCCGCCTGCTGCAGGAATGCGACTGCCTTCGCGCTGCGGCCGCCCATCTTACAGTGGACCACGATTTCGCGGCTGGAATCGAGTTCATTCACGCGATTGGGCAGATCGTTCAGCGGAATCAGATATCCGCCGATGTTGCAGATCTGATATTCGTGCGGCTCGCGCACGTCGAGCACGAAGAGATCGTCCTTGGCGTCCAACCGCCGCTTCAACTCTTCCACCTGAATTTCCGGAACGCCGCTGCTCACAGGTTTCTCCTCCCCGCGAATGCCGCAAAACTCGTTGTAGTCTATCAGCTTGGTGACGGTGGGATGCGTCCCACACACCGGGCACTCCGGATTTTTGCGCAACTTGAGTTCGCGGAACTTCATGCCCAGGGCGTCGATCAGCAGCAAGCGCCCGATCAGAGGATCGCCGATGCCAAGAATCAGTTTGATCACTTCTGTCGCCTGCATCACGCCCACGAGGCCGGGAAGAATGCCGAGCACGCCGCCCTCCGCGCATGACGGAACCAGTCCCGGCGGTGGCGGCTCCGGATACAGGCAGCGATAGCACGGCCCATCTTCAGTGGCAAATACGCTGGCCTGGCCCTCAAAGCGGAAGATAGATCCGTACACGTTCGGCTTGCCGGAGAGCACGCAGGCGTCATTCACCAGATAGCGCGTGGGAAAGTTGTCGGTGCCGTCGGCAATGATGTCGAAGTCACGAAACAGTTCCATGGCGTTGGCGCTGCTCAGCTTTGTGTCGAACGTCCGCAGGTTTAAAAATGGATTGATTCCTTTCAATTTGTCCGCCGCGGAATCGAGCTTCTTACGTCCCACGTCGGCGGTGGAGTGGATGATCTGGCGCTGCAGGTTGGTGTAATCCACTACATCGAAGTCGACCAGGCCTAGAGTCCCAACACCCGCAGCCGCAAGATAGAGGGCGAGCGGAGATCCCAGACCGCCTGTACCGATGCACAGTACGCGTGCCGCTTTCAGCTTCTGCTGGCCCTGCATGCCGACCTCGGGCATGATCAGATGGCGCGAGTAGCGCAGGATTTCGTCCTTGCTAAGGGTTGCTGGAATCTCGGTGGTAGTGGCCATAAAGTCCTCGGTTGAATTTGCAGTTTGCTGGGCTTGGAATTGCCGCGCTGCGGATCGACAATCCAGGCGCTAACAACAGGAAGGACAGCAGATTCGACAGCACGTCTTGCCGGCAGCCTTCATTTCCAAAGACTTCCCTGGTAACGATTCAGAATCTCCGGTCAGATCGCGCCTCCGGCGATGGAAGGCACGATGGAAATGTTATCACCTTCCTTCAGCGCGGTCGCTTCTTTGTGCAGGTAGCGGATGTCTTCGTCGTTGACGTAGAGGTTGACGAAGGCGCGGAGTTTGCCATCCTCGGTGTAAAGGTGCTTCCGCAGATCGGGATGCTGCGCCACCAGCGCGCTCATCGCTTCGCCGACCGTGGCCCCGGATACCTCCACCGAGGCTTGCTTGCCAACATACTGCCGCAAAGGCGTAGGAATGTGAATTTTGCTCATGGACTTACTGTAAGAGATGCGGCAACTGGGTAGCAAGATTCATGGGACGGGTGTTGGGTCTTAGGTCTTCGGTCGTGGGCGTCTAAGTACAGTTTTTGCGCGCTGCAGGTCTGCAGGTTCCCGCGAGCTAACACCTAACACCCGACACCGATCCCGAGCCCCAGAAGTCACTTATTTCCGCTGCTCGCGCCCTTTAGAATTTCTCAGAAAGAAACAGGAGAGAAACTACAATGACGATTTTCGATCCAGCTCACAGCAGAATTATTGATGGCGGTGGCGGCCACGGCGGCAGCCTGCTTCGACTCATCGGCTTGGGAATCGCTGCATTCCTGCTCGTGATCCTGCTCTTCAGCGCGGTGACCAAGGTGGGGACCGGGCACGTGGGTGTGCTCACTCTTTTCGGCAAGGTGCAGTCTGGCGAAACGTTAGGTGAAGGCATCCATCTGATCAATCCGATGAAGACGAATAACGAGCTGTCCATTCAGACGCAGACACTCAAGGAATCGGCCAGCGTGCCGTCAAGCGAAGGCCTGATGATGAGCCTGGATACGTCGCTCATCTATCATCTGAATCCCGACCGGGCTGCCGAAGTGTTCCAGAAGATTGGCGCCGACTATGAAAATGTGGTCGTCGAGCCCACCCTGCGGTCAGCCATTCGCGAAGCCACCGCATCGCATACCGCCAATGCGCTCTATACCGGCGAACGCGAAATGGTCGCCAAACAGATTTACGACCAGGTTAGTACGCAGCTCAACCAGCGCGGCTTGACGGTGGAGAATGTTCTGCTGCGCGACATTCAGTTGCCTGCCACTCTGAAGGCCGCGATCGAAGCCAAGCAGCAGGCCGAACAGGAGTCGCTGGCCATGAACTTCCGCTTGCAGAAAGAGACCCAGGAAGCCCAGCGTAAGCGCATCGAAGCTGCCGGCGTGCGAGACTTTCAGCAGATCGTGGCCCAGGGCATCACGCCCTCACTGCTTGAATGGAAGGGAATCGAAGCCACGGAGAATCTGGCTAAGAGTGCCAACTCCAAGGTGGTGGTGATAGGCAATAACAAAAACGGTCTGCCGCTGATCCTGGGACAATAGCGATGCTGGGGATAAAAGCTTCCTGTGGGTCAACCATGTAGGGACAGCCGCCCTCGGCTGTCCGTCGCCCGAAGGGCGACGGTTTTTGTGCTTGCGCTGCTACCATGAAACCGTGCAGCCTCTGCTCGACATCGGAAAGTTGAACATCGAATTTCCGGCTCAGAACCGCGCCCCGGGGGCGGCTGTCCCCACACAACCCACACAAACACTTCCCGCAGTTAGGGATCTCAGTCTGTCGATTGCGCCTGGCGAAGTGCTGGGCCTGGTCGGCGAATCCGGCTCCGGCAAGTCGATCACTTCTCTTGCCATTATGCGCCTCCTTCCGCCACAGGCCCGAGTCTCTGGAGAAATTCTCTTTACCGGACACGCAGACACTCCAAGGAACCTAGCCACGCTGGACGACGAGGCGATGCGGCAGTTGCGCGGCTCGCGCGTCGCCATGATTTTTCAGGAGCCGATGACAGCACTTAATCCGGTGATGCGAGTTGGAGATCAGATCGCCGAAGCGGTGGTTGCGCATAACTCGACTTCCAGGAAAGACGCCTGGCAGCGCGCGGTTGACGCCATGAACGACGTTTCCATTCCGGATGCTTCGCGCCGCGCCCGCGACTATCCTCACCAACTCTCTGGTGGCATGCGCCAGCGCATCATGATCGCGATGGCTATCGTCAACCGACCGCAACTGCTGATCGCCGACGAACCGACTACGGCGCTTGACGTTACGATCCAGGCACAGATTCTGGATCTGCTGGCGCAACTGCGCATCAAGTTCGGATTGGCGATGCTCTTCATCTCCCACGACCTGGCAGTGGTTTCGCAGATTGCCGATCGGGTCGCCGTGATGTATGCCGGCAGCCTGGTAGAACTCGGCGAGAAACGACATATTTTCCAGGCGGCCGCGCATCCCTATACGCGCGGCCTGCTCCGAGCCGTGCCCGATCTCAAAACGGACCGCGGACGTCCGCTCCAGACGATTGAAGGAACCGTCCCTGCACTACACGCCATGCCTCCGGGTTGCGGCTTCGAGCCGCGCTGCGAATTTCGCATTCCCGTGTGCGCGCGGGATTTGCCGCCCCTGATCCAGGTCTCGGCCGGGCATTGGGCCCGCTGCCCGGTTGTAAATTCTCAGTAGCGAAGGTTGAGGGCAGAAGACGTTAGAAAACGCGCTCGAGTTGGTCGCGGCTCCGAAAAAGCAGCACAATCAGTATCACGAAAAGTGTAGGCGCGATCCACCATGCGTCCAGGTACTTCCCCAGCCACCACTGGACGAAATAGATGTTTCCGTCTCGGAAAGGCACGCGGAAGGAGTGGGCATCGTCGGGCGCGGACAACGCCCAGCTAGACACCGTCGTAAGCAGCCCAAAATGCGTCACGGCATCCACCATCAGGAGGGCCACGATAACCTTGAACCATAACGGCGTTCCGTTCTTGAACCGCCAGCCAAACAATCCGCGCCCTGTCATAATGTTTCTCTCCGTTGCGCCCCTGCCGGGCGTCTAAGTTTAAACGTTAGTCTATAATCGCCAGTTTGTCCGGTGCCCCTTGCGAATACTGCTGCTGAGCGATATCCACGCAAATCTCGAAGCTCTGGAAGCCACCATGACCGCCGTCCCTTCGTTCGATGCGGTAGTGAATCTGGGGGATATCGTCGGTTATGGGGCCAGTCCAAATGAAGTAACGGCCCATTCTCGCGACTTGGGAAAGATCTTCGTACGGGGCAATCACGACAAAGCCGTTACCGGCCTGTTGGACCTCGACGATTTCAACCCAATGGCTGCTTCTGCAGCGATCTGGACTCGGAATGCATTGACACCTGAAAATCTGGACTGGCTCCACGCGCTGCCGCACGGCCCGGTGGCCTTGCCGGATTTTCCTGAAGTGCAGTTGGTTCACGGCTCTCCCAGTGATGAAGATGAATATGTAGTATCGCTGGGGGACGCGCTGGCGCCGCTGATCACTTTGACCACTCCTTTGACTTTTTTTGGGCACACGCATCTGCAAGGCGGATTTTTCGTCAACGACTCTTCCGCGGACGGCTTTCGCCCAGAATACCGCAGCGTGGGCCAACCCGAATCGGTCCCGCTTCAGTTGAAGGCGCACACCCGTTATTTACTCAATCCCGGTTCGGTTGGGCAGCCACGCGACGGCGACTGGCGCGCCGCCTTCGCGCTGTTTGATACCGACGCGCAAGTCGTCCACTTCCATCGCACGCCCTACAATCTGAAAGCAGCGCAGGATCGCATCTTCGCCGCGAATCTGCCGTCGCGCCTGGCCACGCGTCTGGCTGCAGGACGCTGAGCCTACCCGCCGTCGTTGTAAACTCGAATATGCCTTCTTATTCTTCCCGCAGCGCCGGAGCCAAGCGCCTTTTCGAAACCCGCGAGAATCCTCCTGAGCATTATTTAGTCGCCCACAGCGACGGAGGGGCCCGCGGCAATCCCGGTCCCGCCGGTTACGGCGTGGTAGTGCAGGACGAATCCGGAAGAAAAGTCGCCGTTCTGAGTGAATATCTCGGTCATCAGACCAACAATTTCGCTGAATATCAAGGACTCATTGCCGCTCTGGAATATGCGCTGCAACATGGGCCCAAGGCGCTCAAACTCATCAGTGATTCGGAACTGCTAGTGCGGCAGATCAAGGGCATCTACAAGGTGAAGAATGCGACCCTGCAAGACCTGCACGGCCGGGCTAAACAATTGATCGCGCAACTCGATTGGTTCTCGATCGGCCACGCCCTGCGCGAACACAATCAGGAAGCCGACCGCCTAGCGAACGAAGCCATGGATAAGGGCATGGGGCGAAGTGTGGCTCATGTGACCGCAGCCGTTTCGGTTGCGCGATCTTCGAACCAGCCTCCGCAGGAATTCGAGGGCATCGTGCGCAACGGAACAGTGGAACTCTCAAGTGGGACTCTGCCAGAGGGAACGCGGGTGCAGGTGCGCGTGATGAAGTGAGTCACCTAGGCTAGAAGCTAAGAGCAAGAGGCTGCCTACTGCGACGCCGACGTGTGGTCGTGCACAATCTTCCAACCTGCTGGAAATTTGCGAAACACCAGCGTGAATAGGCCATGCGGAGTCTTCCCATCAGGCATCGTTAGGTGCCAGGCGCCGCGGACGAATGCAGCCTCCGGCCCCAACATCTCGATGCGCAAACCGGAGAACTTCAGGGTTCCCATTTCATGTCCGGGACTGGCGTAGGTCGCGCGGTAGCGATCCAGGGTCGCCTGCCAGCCGCTCGTTTCTTTGGCACCGGAAAAGAACGTGAGTTCCGGCGAGTTCCAGTAACCGGCCATGAAGCCCTCGAGGTCGTGATGGTTCCAAGCGTCCTGCTGCGACCGCAGGACATGCTCAACAGCGGCTTTGACGTCTCCGGAAGATCCCATCGGGAACGTTGCCGCAAGCGCGCAAAACGCAACGAGTGAAATGCAAGCTGGCAAGACTGTCGAGGTGGTGCGCATGGTTTCTCCTAGGTCGTGAGACGAATCGAACCGGTACGTCTGATTCGCCGGCGAGGGCGAGACGCCCTCCTTCTCGCTAGTGAGCTTCTTCCGCGGCCGGCGCGGTATCCGGCGTATCGACTTTTTGGGCCACGGCAGGGGACGCCAACGGTGATGGCTGAAAGTCTCCCGGATCCTTGCCCGCCATCGCCCCGGTCATAAAATTTATCCAGATGGGCAAGGCGGCGTGTGCTCCCGTTTCTTTGGCTCCCAAAGACTTCTTCTCGTCGTAGCCGACCCAAACTCCGCAAGTCATGGTCGGAGAGAATCCCATAAACCACGCATCGGTGAAATCGTTGGTAGTCCCGGTCTTGCCGGCTACCGGAAACGGCAACCTGGACGCGGCGATCCCCGTACCGTGGAGCACCACTTCGCGCAACATCGCGGTCATGATTCGGGCGGTGCGCTCGCTAATCACATCCTTGACGTCGGGAAAGTCTTCCTCCAGAACGCGACCTTCGTAATCGGTCACGCGCGTGATGTAGCGCGGGATCACGCGCACGCCGTCGTTGGGGAAGACGCTATAGGCTGAAGTCTGTTCCATCAAAGTAATCTCGGCTGCACCCAGCGCTATCGGCAAATAAGGCGGCAACTTCGCCGTGATGCCAAAACGTCCGGCGTAGTCGATCACACTCTTGATCCCGACTTTGTTGGCCAGTTTTAGTGCCGGAATGTTGCGAGACTGGGCCAAGGCACGCCGCAGCGTAATGATGCCTTCAAATTTTTCGTCGTAGTTGTGCGGAGAGTAAGGGCCTGAGGGAGTTTCGAAGCTGATGGGCTCATCGAGAACCGTATCGTCGGGACTGGCACCCTGATCGATGACCGTAGTGTAAACATACGGCTTGAACGAAGACCCAACCTGGCGCAAGGCCTGGGTGGCGCGGTCAAACTTCGATTCATTGAAATCGCGTCCGCCCACCATCGCCTTGATTCCGCCGGTGGCGTTGTCGATCGCCAACAACGCCCCTTGGGCTCCTGAATCTTGTTCCAGACTGATGCGCGCCGCGCCGTTCGTACCAAGCGACAGAATCTTTACGTAGCACACATCCCCGGTCTTGAGGATGTCCGCGAGTTTGTGCTGCGTCCAAGCCACGTCGGCCTGTCCGAGAGCTGTGGTGTAGCGTCCAAACTTCAGCGTGGCGATGCCAGTTCCCGCAGAGGTGACCAGCGCGTGGACGTATCCATTCACCTCAGGTTCGTCATCCCAGTCGGGATTGAAATACTTGTCGAGGGCCGTGCCCTGCGCAACGGCATTTGGCAGATGTCCCTTCCACCCGTGCCGGCGTTCGTAAGCAGCCAGGCCATCGAGTACGGCCTGGTTCGCGGCCTTCTGCAGATCCACATCGAGCGAGGTATAAACCTTCAAACCTCCCTCGTGCACCTGGTCGGCTCCGTATTTGCCTTCAAGGTAGCGGCGAATCTCTTCGACAAAATAAGGGGCCAGTGAGTTGGGATCGTGCGCCAGATGCAGGACCAGCGGTGCTGATCGCGCGTCGGCCGCCTGCGCGGCAGTAATCTTGCCGTCTTCGAGCATGGCATTGATCACCAGGTTGCGCCGTTTTTGCGCGCGATCGGGATGGTTGATCGGCGAATACACCGTCGGACCTTTGGGCAAACCCGCGAGCAATGCCGCTTCTTCGAGGGTCAATTTCTTGGCGGGCTTGCTGAAGTAGAATTCCGATGCGGCTTCGAACCCAAACGCGCCGTGCCCCAGAGATATTTGATTTGCATACAGCGTAAAGATCTGCGGCTTGGTAAATCGCCGCTCGATCTGGATGGCCAACATCGTTTCCTGCACTTTGCGATGAAACGATCGGTCCGGCGAGAGGAAGAGATTGCGCGCTAACTGCATGGTCAGCGTCGAAGCTCCCTGCAGTCGGCCGCCTGAAGTGATATCGCGATAGGCGGCGCCCACGATCCGCCAAAAGTTAACTCCGGAATGGCGGTAGAAATCTTTGTCTTCGATTGAAATCAGCGCGTCGCGCAATACGGGAGGGAAATCTTCATACGTGGCCACCACGCGCCGTTGCAGGGCAAATGATCCAATCACACGCTCATGGTCGTCATACAGTTCGGTAATGGAACTGGGCCGGTAAGCTTCCAGCGCATCGACCTGCGGCAAGTCTGTGGTGTAGACGAGCAACAGCCCCGCAGTCGCTCCCACCAGGATTGAAATCAGCACAAGCAGACCGAACAGGACGCGGCCCACTAACCTGCGCCCGCCGATTTCCACCGGGGGAAGGGTTTCGTAGAGAGATTTCATCAGGAGACGAAATCAGGATAGCACTCGCGGTGAGTTCTCCAGCATGGGGTTTCACTTGCAAAAGAAGTCGCGCGCCATGGAGGCGCGCGATCCAAATTACAAGCGGAAATCAAGTTTTAGCTGGCTCGGCTCTTCAGCAGCTCAACAGCCTTGTTGAGCTGATCATCCACCGTGTTCTTAGGCTTGGCTTCCTGATCTGGAGCCGGGGTAGAATCTTCGTCTTCCGGGCCTGTGGCATCGTCTGGAACGTCGGCTACCAGAACGTTGGGCGTGATGGCCGCGTCTTGAATGGCTTTGCCGCTGGGCGAATAGTACTTCGCGATGGAGATAATCAGCGCGCCTCCATCCGGCAGGTCGATCGTCTTTTGTACCGAGCCGTCGCCAAATGTCTTGTCGCCGACAACGTCGCCGCGCGCATTCTCCAAAATCGCAGCTGCCACAATCTCGGCTGCTCCCGAAGTTCCCCGATTTACCAGCACAGCGACCGGAAGAGCAGTGACGGCCTTGGCTGGATCGGCGTTGAACGCTTGGCGAGGAAATCTCTGGCCCTGCAAATAGGTGATCGTGCCGTGATTGAGGAAAAGATTCGCGGCCGCGACGCCCTCATTCTCGTCGCCCTCAGCGCAGTTGCGGAGATCGAGCAGAATTTTCTTCGCTCCTGATTTCTCCAGGGACTTGATGTCTGCAGCAATCTCCTGCGTTTTACCCTTGGTCAGGGCTTGGACTTTCACATAGCCGATGCCGTCAGACATCATCTTGTCGGCCACCGGAGGCATACTCACCACATCGCGAGTAATCACAACCTTCTGCGGTTCGGCTTTGCGCGCGCGGACCACGGCAACATTGAGAGTGGAGCCCGGAGTGCCAGCAAGTAGGCTGCGAATTTCAGGCAGCGACATTTCCCGCGTGCTTTGCCCTTCAATCGATTCGAAGATGTCGGTCTGTTCGATCCCTGCTTTTTCAGCTGGGGAGCCGGGCAGTACTGCGACCACGGCCGCGTAACCGAAGCGCTTCGAGATCACGGCGCCAATCCCGCCCTTGGATTCGGTCTTGTGAGCCTTGTACGCCTTGTAAGCGTCGGCCGACATGTAGCTCGAGTTGGAATCGAGCGACTCCAGAAGTCCATGCAGCGCGCCGTCCGTCACCTTGGGGATGTTGGGCTCTTCGACATACTCACTGCGCACACGCGAGAGCACTTCACTGTAAACTTGCAGTTGACGATAAGAGCCGTCGTTCGAGGAGGCATGCACGCCTCCCAATGAGCCCACAACGACGAACAGTAATACGGCAAAGGAGGTGACGAGAATCGCTGCTTTGGTTTTCATGGACATCAGTTTTAGTCTTTCTTCTGGAAGGAGTTGCTTCCCTGAGAAACTCTCCTGATTATATCTCTCTAGATGCAGTTTGCGTCCTCGCGGCTTCCCAATTTGTGCCTCTTGGGTAACCCAAGGACGTTCCACCAACGTTCAACGCTTCGGTCTATGATTCGGATGCGTCGTTCGCTTGCAATTGGATCGGAACTGGTTCTAGCTTTCTTCAACAAAACAACCGACTTAACTTAATGGCTGGGCTTAAAATTCATGGTCAGGTTAGTCTGGACTGATACCGCGCGACCGTTCATGGTGTAAGGCGTGAACTTCCATTGCTTCACGCCGTCGATGGCGGCTCGCGCAAAGGCCAGCGATCCCTGCAGGAACTTTGCGTCTTGCACGGTGCCGTCGCGGCCAATCAAAACTTGCAACACCACTGTCCCTTGCTGTCCCTTGGCATTGGCGGGATAGGGAAGTGCCGGTTGTTCCGTCAGCAGCGCCCGCTCTGCAGTTTCGGGAACAACCACGGGCTCAATCGAGGGCATAGCGGTTTCCGGTGCCTTGTTACCGCTCGAATCGGGAGTCATGGCGGCGAGTTGCGACTTCAGACTCGAGGGAACGTTCGCAGGCGGCAATGCCTCCTGTGGCGGCCGAGATTTAGGCGGCGCGGGTCGAGAGGGAGCCGAAGGGGCGGACGATGAAGTTAGCGGAGCGCCGGGCGTAGGAGCAATTGTCGAACCTGACGATGGAGAGGCTTCAGCCGTAGTTGTTCCAGAGGCTGGCGGCGCCGTGTCAGAGGGCGAAGAAGAAAGTGGCGGCACCGCGGAATTTGGCGGCTGATCGCTCGCAGCGCCGCTTACTCCATCTGCCTGTATAGCAGGCTGGCCGGGATTCGCCGCGTCAGTGTTGGTCTTCTTGGCAGTCGGATCAACTACCGGAACGACTTGAATTTGCGACGGATCGGTCGTGGCATCCGGAATAGCCTCCTCCACGGGCAACTTGTACTCATCTCCGGCACGACCAAAGTCTTCGTGAGCTGCCGGGGCCTGCGGCGGGGTGACTGGCTGCGGATTCAACCAGCCGTGCATCGCCTGACGCCCGTGAGTCCAGACCTCCCGCATCTTGGAGTGCCATGGCGCTTGCGGGGCGGCCAGAATCGCGCAGCTCGCCAGAGCTAAGGCCCCAATGATTGCACCTTTCCCGATCCTGGACTTTGGCTGGGAACTTTCGTCGGCCGCTTCGCCAGCCATGTAAGCGAATAATTCCGCCTCTTTTTTGCCCTCCTGGACGGTGTGCTCATTCGGCGTAGGCTGAGGAACGAACCCTGCCGCCAAAACGTTCGCTTTCGGTCTCTCGGGCGCCGTCGCGCGCGTAGGCGTCTGGTCGTAGCCGAGTAGTTCAGGTTTTGCAGGCGTCGGAGGTGCGGGTTCATCCTCTTGATCCGAGGATTTCGTCACTGCCCTAGTTTTTAAATACCACTCCAAGCCTCGGGGCCCATCCTGGGGAAGCGGCGAAGCTGGAGCAGGAGGCGGCGCGGCGGCCTTTACTTGCGCGACTGACGGGGCCGCCGGCTCCAAACCTTTTGGTGCCTCTACCACTTCGAACGGCGACACAAACTCCGGCGCATGCGACTTGGTAACAAACCGCGCTCGGGGAATCGACGCGGAAGATTCCAGAGGCTCTGCAGCCCGCAGCGGCGCTGCTTCTTCCAATCGCGGGCCAGTCGTCGGCGTTGCGGACGAACTCGCAGAGACCCCGGCGGCGGCCGCGTGCGCCGCGGCGGTCGCCGAGTCCTGCTTCGCGCGCAGCAGATCGCGGGCCGTCGTTAGAGTATCGCTGACTTGGTTAATCAGAATCGGCTTGCGCAGAATCGAATTCGCGCCGGCCTGCAGCGCCTTGGGGACGCTGAGATCGTCGCTCACAATTGCCAGAGTGAGAGGCCGTTCGGCGGCCTTGCGTTCGCGGGCTGTCGATAACAGCAGTTCCGCATCCGGCTGTCGATCCCAATCGATGATGACGATCTGAAAATTCTGATGAGCGACTTTCTCGACGGCCGCTTCGGCCTCGGAGCAGTGTTCTCCCTCCACACCGAGACTGGCCAATACCTGGCGAATAGGCTCGGCCGTCCCCTCATCTGAGGAAAATAACAGGCAACGAAGGGCCATGCTCCTTCAGACTAAGGTGACTCAGTAACTGGAGCAAGATTACCGGAGGGGGACTGAAGACAGCGAACGAGGACCGCAGGTACATGTACCTGCGCGCGCGGCTACGCTAGAATGCTCGGTTGCCCTGAACCCGATCGCTCTCTGTCTTCCTCTGCGGTTTAAGGGTTTTAATTGCAAGAACTGGAACCTATGCCGCTCCAAGAACATAACTATTGGCTCACCACCACCGAGTTTCCCGCCGTTGACGCTTCCCATCCCGTCCCGGAGGTTGTCGACGTTGCTGTCATTGGCGCAGGTTTCACCGGACTGTCCGCCGCCCGCACGCTCGCTAAACGCGGAGCGAAAGTTGTCGTGCTGGAATCCGAAACGGTTGGCTGGGGCGCCAGTTCCCGCAACGGTGGAATGGTACTCACCGGGATGAAGCTGGGAGTCAACAAGCTCATTTCCATGTATGGCCGAGAACGAACCCAGCGTATGTACGCCGCGTCGCTGGCTTCCATGGACTGCGTCGAGCAGATCGTGCGCGAAGAAGCGATCGACTGCGACTTCTTGCGCTGCGGCCATCTCGAAGTCGCCTGCAAGCAGAAACATTTCGACGACTATGCGCGCCAGGCTGAGGTCATCGCCCGCGAGTTCAATCACACGCTGCGCGTGGTTCAGAAGCACGAGTTGAGTTCCGAGATCGGTTCCACGATTTATTACGGTGGCATGGTCGACGAAGTCAGCGCGGGAGCGAACCCCGCGCGTTACGTTGCCGGCCTCGCCCGCGCAGCGATGAAATCCGGGGCCGAGATTTTTGAGCACGCCTGCGTGGAAAACATTCAGCGCGACTCGCGCCAGGGGACAGCCGGATGGAAGGTCTCCACTTCCCGGGGATCGCTGTCGGCGCACGATGTTTTCGTTGGCACCAGCGGATACACGGGCAAGGCTACGCCTGCGCTTCAGAAGAAGCTCATTCCTATCGGCTCGTTCATCATCACGACAGAAGTCCTCCCGGAAGCTCTGGCGCGCGAGCTCAGCCCGCGCCGCCGGATGATCTATGACTCGAAAAACTATCTCTACTACTACCGCCTCACGCCGGACCGCCGCATGCTGTTCGGCGGGCGCGCCGCGTTTTTTCCCGAGACCGATCAGACGGTCCGGAAGAGCGCCGAAATCCTGCGTCGCGGGATGATCGAGGTTTATCCCCAACTCAGCGATGCCAAGATCGACTACGTATGGGGCGGCACGCTCGACTTTGCCTTCGATATCATGCCGCACGCGGGCCAACTTGATGGCATGTACTATGCGGTTGGCTATGCCGGGCATGGCGTCGCTATGGCGACCTACCAGGGCCAGAAGATTGCGGAACTCATGGTGGGGGACAAGCCGGAGAATCCGTTTGTCGGGATTCCGTTCCCGGGTGCGCCGCTGGGCTTGTACGACGGGAAGCCGTGGTTTTTGCCGTTGGCTGGGGCTTGGTACAAGTTTTTGGATTGGGTGAGCTAAATGGTGTCTGATAAGTCTTCCGTCCAAGCGAAAGGCTTATGAAATGCGCCGGAGGTCGCACAGGTCCTTCGACCCGCGAAGAACGTGGGCCTCAGGATGACAGAACCGTTACTTGAACGGATTCCGAATGGTCAGCTTGCCATCGAAGACCCGCCCATCTTGCAGATCTTCGGAATAAAGCGTCGTGCACCCAGCCTCCAGCGCCGCCGCGACGACTAGCGCATCGTAAATTTCATAGTCGTGATCCTCCGCGATCCTCAGCGCCGTCTCCTGCGTAGAAATGGTGGTGGGAACCGGCGCGGGGCAGAGAATCCGGATCGCATCCAGCGCATCGGTCACATCTTTCCAAGGCATTCTCAGCTTGCGGCGAGCGACCGAAACGAATTCGTTCAGAACCTGCACGCCGACAAGTCCGCCGTTTGCCAGGAGCGCTTCCGCGCGCGGGCCACGGGGATCATTTTGCGCGATGGCAAAGATCAGGACGTTCGTATCGAAGAACGCCTCACCGGACATTCGTGTCGGTACGGTCGAAGATAAATCCTGCAGGTAGAGGTCGCCGCAGTTTGCGGAGACGGGCCAATGCCCGCTCTCGGCTCTGATCGCGGCTCACTTCGAAGGCCCGGCCCTGCGCCACTCGAATCTCGATCTGATCGCCCTCTTTCAACTGGAGCTCTTCGACCACGGCCGCAGGCAAACGCACCGCCAAGCTGTTCCCCCACTTCGCGACCTGCATGGTAGCCTCCTTGGATATACATCTTAGATTGTATATCCAAGCTTACGTTTTGGCAACCTCGACTTTGCGTGTGAGGATCCCGTAGATCGCTGGTCCCACGACCATCGCAACTGCTCCGCCAATCATGCCAAAACGGTCGCTCCCCAACAGCGCGACCAGCGCCATCACCACTGGCGCCCCTACCACGTAGAGCAATCCTATGCGCCCGCCGGGAACGGTGAATGACCGTTTCAACTCAGGCTGCGTGCGCCTGAGCTTCCACGCCGACAGCACGGTGAGCACCGTCGTCGCCGACCGCAGCCAGATGTACACCGAGATTAGCTGCGCCAAACTCTGCCACGCGAGTAGCGCGTAAATGGCCGCTGAGGCTACGATTGCCAGCCACGGTGTCCCGTAGCGCGAGTGCTTGCGCGTCAGCACTTCCGGCAGATATCCATCCTCGGCCATCGCAAACGGCATGCGCGTCGTGGTCAATATCGTGCTATTGAGTAACGCGACATTGCCCACCATCGCCGCCAGCGTCATCCAGGTACCAAGCCAGGGTCCGCCAACCATTCGGGCCGCATCCGAGAAAAATCCTGTGTGCCACTTTTCCCAGTTACCCGCCGACGCCAGCCCGGCCAAAGTGGGCAGAAAATACGCGGCAATCGACAGCGGCACCACCAACGCCAGGGCCCTCGGATACGCAAGTTGGGGGTTCTCGACTTCCTCGGCCACGGTCGAGAGCTGTTCGTATCCCGAGTACAACCACAAACCCAGCGCCAGTCCCACGCCAAAGACCTTGAAGGTCGCCTGATGCGGAGGCACCCACGGCACAAAAGGATTATGCCGCCAATGAAACAAGGCGATGACAATCATTGTCATAACCGGCACAAAGATAAAGATCTCCAGCGCGGTCGCAACCTGTCCCACCATCTGAATGCCCCGCACGTTGATCCAGGTCAGCGCGGCGATCAGCGCCACCGAGACCAGGTAATGCTCCCACCACGTCATCTTCGGGAAGTAGTACACGAGATAATCCGTGAACAACACGGCATAGGCGCCGCCCAGTAGAAATGACGCGGACCAGTTCCACCACCCCGCGAGGAATCCCCAGAAGTCGCCAAAGGCCGCGCGGGTCCAACGATAAAAACCGCCTTCGACCGGCATGGCAGTGGTGAGTTCCGCTGAAACCAGCGAGACTGGGATGCACCAGAAAAATGGCAGAACCAGAAGATAGATGAGCGTCATCCCCGGACCAGAGGTTGTCACCATGTCCTCCAGTCCGAAGGGCCCACCCGTCGTGTAGGAAAACATCACGAAGACGAGATAGAACAGGCTCGCCTTGCGCAGCGCGGAAGCTTCGTTTTGAGTCGTCAAAGACGCGTGCAATGCGATTGTTGATTTTTGATCGCTGATTGTTGATTGAAAAACCCCTCGCATCAGTCTTGAGCTTTTCAATCAGAAATCAATACAGTTCTTATGCCGCCAGGATTCCCGTGAGGGCGCCCTCCAGCTCCAGCAACTTCCGCTTCACGTCGAGGCCGCCGCCGTAGCCGCAGAGCGTTCCGTCCGATGCAATCACGCGATGGCACGGGACGACAATTGCCACGGGGTTCCGATTGTTCGCCATTCCCACCGCGCGAAAGCCCTGAGGCTGGCCTACCGCGCGGGCAATGTAGCCGTAGGTGCGAGTCTCGCCATAGGGAATTGCCAGCAAGGCGCGCCAACATGCCAACTGAAAGTCCGTTCCGCGCAGATCAAGGGGGAAGCTGAACTCACGCCTTTCGCCCGCGAAATATTCTTCCAGTTCCCGCACGTAGGCTCTCATCGCGGCCTCGGATTCCTCGAAATGAACTGCCGTGCCTTTCTGGCGCTCCGCCCGCAAATCGCGCGGATTGGGGCGAATTGTTTGCTGGCCCGGGAGGCGCGCATCGAACTCCAACGCCACCAGTCCCCGATGCGAGGCGGCCAGGAATAATTTACCGACAGATGATGTAACTATAGTGGAATGAATCGTTTCCATGGGAAATCACCTAGTCGCCACCCGGACGACAGGGCGACATAACCATAGCACGAGGACTGACTTCCGGCTGCACAAAGTCGGCTAACCGGTTGACAGGAACGCCTTTTTCGACGAAAGTGTCTCGTTGCAATCGGTCCTCACAAAAACAGCGTTGAAAAAATCCCTCATCGTTCTTGCTGCCGTCGTCCTGGCCCCGGTGCTCGTGGTCAGCCTTGTAGTATTCGCGGCCGGAGACTGGCGGCCCATCGGCCAGACCGAAGCTGGCGACAGAGTCTCGGTCAGTTCCGTCCGCATCCTCAAGAACAATCAGCGACTCGCCTTGGTCCGGGTCGAGTACAAGGAACCGGCAAAACTTCCTCAGGGCGGTCCCTTCGTCGAAATGCGTGCGCGCGTGCGATTTAACTGCGCCAGCGGGGCGGCCGCCCCGACGACCGAATGGTTCTACTCGCGCGACCACAGCGGACGCTTCGTGGTGAGCAAGAAAGCCACCCACGACGACCAATACGGAAGGGGCCCCGAAGGTGACTTCGTCGCCCTCGTCAGTAAAGACGTCTGCAACCAAAGCAAGTAGTTTTTCCGCGGCTAGTTCTTCACCGCAAACGCCACGTAAACTCCTCCCGACTTCGACTTCAGATCCTTGCCTCCTCCTGCCGCGATCACCACAAATTGGCGTTTGTTCACTTCGTAGGTGATGGGCGTGGCATTTCCAGCGAAGGGTAGAGCTGTCTCCCAAAGCAAGGCACCGGTCCTTTTATCGAAGGCTCGGAATTTTTTGTCGTAGTTCGTCGCTCCAATGAACAAGAGGCCGCCGGCCGTCACCAGCGGACCGCCATAATTTTCGGTTCCGGTATTTTTCAGTCCTTTCGCCGCCAGCTCCGGATACTCACCTAAGGGAATGCTCCATGCGTAGTCGCCCGTATTGAGATTGATGGCGTTCAAGGTTCCCCAAGGCGGGGCCACTGCTGGGTATCCGTCCGGATCGTAGAAGCGGAGATAGCCGGTGAAGTGATATCTCATCGTAGGCACCGGCGCACCCGAGCTCGACACTTCTTTGTTCTCGCCTTGGGTTGGGCGTTCCGCCGCTCATGACATACGACAGCAAGGCGGCAACTCGATCGTCGCTCAAGTGGGAGAAGCCAGGCATGCGGCCCTTGCCGTTTCTGATGGTCGTGGCGACGTTTTTCGATGACATCCGCTGACTTAGGCCGACGAGCGAGGGAATCTCGGGTGGCGATCCCGCCATCGATTCGCCATGACAGACTGCGCACTGGCTCGTATACAGGCTCTTGGGACTGTTCTCTCCAGCTTCGGCGGCGTGGTCTCGGCCAAGCGGCCGGTCCATGCGATGTCGTTGGCGTTGACATAGAGAATTCCGGTCTCCGGGTCGACCGCTTGCCCGCCCCACTCTGCGCCGCCATCGAAGCCGGGGAAGATCACGGTGTCTCTTGTCGTGGTGAAAGGGACAAACTGTCCCTCGCTGCGAAAAGTGCGAAACCGGTCCAGAGCCCACTGGTGCGCCTCAGGCGTGCGCGTGGTCAGCATATCCTCGGTCAACAACTGGCGTGCGAACGGAGCCGGTTTGGATGGCAAGCATTGTTGTTGCGCCGCCACTTCTCCCGGTACGTCACTGGGTGGATAGTTGCGGCACTCGATGGGAAACAGCGGCTTGCCGTTCGTGCGGTCGAACAGAAAAACAAAGCCCTGCTTGGTGGTCTGTGCGACTGCGTCAACTTTTTTGCCGTCGCGCTGCACGGTCAAAAGAACCGGCGGCGCAGGGAAGTCGCGGTCCCAGAGGTCGTGGTGCACCCCCTGAAAGTGCCAGATGCGCTCGCCGGTCTCGGCGTTCAGGGCGATCAGGCAATTGGCGAACAGATCGTCGCCGATGCGGTCGGCGCCGTAGAAATCAAACGCCGCCGAACCCGTGGGGACATAGACGATGCCGCGCTCCTCATCCACCGTCATCCCGGCCCAGTTGTTGGCGGCGCCGCTGGTCTTCCAGGCATCTTTCGGCCATGTGTCGTAGCCGAACTCGCCGGGATGCGGAATGGTATGAAAGGACCAGCGCAGTTTTCCGCTGCGCACGTCGTAGGCGCGCACATCGCCGTGAGAGGCGGGCAGGGTTTCGGCTTCGCGGCCGCCGACGATCATCAGGTCTTTGTAGATCACCGCCGGGCTGGTCATATAGATCGACTGCGCCGCCGGGTCGCGGCCGAGATCCTCGCGCAGATCGATGCGGCCGTCTTTTCCGAAGCTCGGATCGGCTTGCCGGTCGCGGCGTCGAGCGCGTACACGAAGTTCATCACCCCGACCAGGATCCGGCGGTCTTTGTCTTTGCTGTTTTCGCTTTTGCCGTCGGACCAGTAGGCCAGCCCGCGATCCGGTTGCGTCCCTTTGACGCCGGAGTCGAACTTCCACAACAACTTTCCGGTAGCCGCGTTCAAGGCAAACACTTTCTGCGATGGAGTCAGGCCGTAAAGAACTCCGTCGACCACAATCGGGCTGGACTGCAGGCCGCCGGATTCTTCGGTGTCAAAGGTCCAGGCGACTTCGAGACGCTTCACGTTCTTGCGATTGATCTGAGACAGGCGGAAAAATGATTGTTCTCCGCGGTGCCGCCATAGACCGGCCAATCGTGGCTCGCCTTTTGTCGCGGCGCCTTCCCGGGTGTGCGAGGAAGGCACATCGCGGCCGTCGCATGCCGTGCAATGCCATCGACGCCTCGATGAAAAATCGCGACTAACACTCTGAGTCAACGAATCTCACTCTGCTTTCGCTCACTACGGCTGGCACCGGAACTATCCACGCCGGGTGAGTTGCAAGATCAATCCGCGACGCGCTGACAATCGCGCCGACGACCGTTTTTCACAGCCGTGGCACCTCCGTAACTGCGCGACCACTTCCACGCGTTCCGCTTTCCGCTTATGCTGATAAAGAGATCGGCGGCAGAGCCGATCTCAACCCTACCCCGTATGGATTCACTTCGACTTTATGGGCTGGTGACCGGCGGCGCGGCATTGCTGGCGCGTATGTCCTTTTGCGGCGCAAGCCGAAGACGCCCGACGAACTCGAGCGCGAACGCCGGGCGTGGCTCGAAGGCACGGGCCGCATCACCGACGGAACTGTGATTGACGTGCAGGAACTGGCCGCGGCCAGCAACCATCACGCCGCCATCATGCTCATCTACAAGTACGACGTGGCCGGGGTGTCCTACGAGTGCTCGCAGGATGTGACTTACCTGCGGCACTGGATCAATCTGCATTCCTGCCGTCTCGGGCTGCCCACTTCGGTGAAGTACGATCCGCAGAATCCAGGGAATTCCCTGGTGGTTTCGGAGAACTGGATGGGGTTGCGTCAATAGCCTTACTGCCAGGCCAGGTGCATGGCGGTGTTGTGCTTGTCGATGGTGATCTGCAGGGATTTTTCGTCGCCGCCGATGAATTCGCCGGAGATGGTCTTGGAAAGATCAATGGTCTGGTCGGCTGAAAGCGCGCTCACACGCAGAGCGTGTTTTCCCGCAGGAATCTTTCAGAGTCTCGGATTCCATTCCGTGTATCCGTTGAACACCACCAGCCGTTTCTGCGTGCCACCGTGCAAGGGACGGGTCAGCGCAAGCTTGTCGTCGACCCAGACAAAAAGAGTGGCATCTTTGAACTGGTGTTGCACCGCCAGTTCGAGATTGGAAAGTGACACCACGATTTGCTGTGCCCTGGCCGAGATCGGTTCGGGTGACATGGGTCGGCTGACCTTCCTGGTTTGACTCGGCAGAAGCTGTCGGCACGCGAAGGGGAATCGTTGCAGGCGTGACCGCATTGGGATGCATCGGCTGCCTGCAGCGCGGAACGTGGCTCGTGTGCGTTCTGCACCTGGAGCGGCTGGGTACTGCTGGCGACATTCAGTCGCATTCACTCCCAGTTTTGGAGAAACACCAATAATTCGACTGGACTCCGACAACCAGCAGCAGGATCAGCGTGGCCGCGCCGAGGATCAGGTCCCGGATTGGCGCTTTCTGAATCTCATGCACGGACCAACTTCTCGCCTGGGCCATCTCGACCGCAGGGCGTCCAGTGCTCGGCCTGCTTTCCGCGAGCGCGCGTTCCGGTGTCCGTCGACATTAGCCGTAGCGAGGTCGTGGTCGAACCCGGCTCGAAACTGCTGCAACTGACGCAGATCCGCGGCGAACTCCGCGCCTCGCTGGTAGCGCTTGGCCGGATCCTTCGCCATGGCTCGCGCGATGACCGCGTCCAACTCCGGCGGCAAGGTCAGGTCGAGCGCGCTGGCCGCTACGGGCTCGCGGTTGGCCACTTTGAAACAGACCGTGGTCGCGCTGTTTCCCTGAAACGGAGAATGACCCGTGACCATGGCATAAGAATCACGCCCAGCGAGAACAGATCCGAGCGCCCGTCCACGCCTTCGCCGCTCAGTTGTTCCGGCGCCATGTAGGCTGGAGTTCCCAGAACCCGCCCGGGCAGGGTGAAGTGGGCCAGATTCAGCTTCGCGATGCCGAAGTCGGCAATCTTGGCGTGGCCGTCCTCGGTAATAAGAATGTTTCCGGGCTTGATGTCGCGATGAATCACGCCCTGCGCGTGGGCATAGTCCGAGCGCTTCGGCGATCTCCTCGGCGAATTGCAAAGCCGTCGCGAGCGGAAGCTTCTTCTCGCGCGCCAGAATCCGGTTCAGCGATTCGCCGGCGACATACTCCAGCACGATGTAGGGATCCTGATTTTCGGGATTTTCGCCCACATCAAAGATGGCGACAATCCCGGGATGATGCAGACGTCCGGCGGCCTGCGCCTCGTTCAGAAACCGCATGCGAAATTCCGTTTCCGCCTCGGGCTCCTGCCCCCGCAGTGGAACGGTCTTCAGGGCGACCAGGCGGTCGATCTGCGGATCGCGGGCCTTGTACACCACGCCCATGGCGCCGCGGCCCAGTTCGCCGACGACCTCGTAGCGGCCAAACTGTTTGTCTCGGGATTTTCCATGCAGTCGCTTGCGGCTGCAGACTTCAGCCGCGGCCATTGACATGGGAGAGGGAGTCCTCCTATGTTATCGCCGTTGGGCCGCTGATCTGTCACTGTGTTTGCGCGATGCATTACGCCGGTAATGCGCCAGTAGACACGCGTGCGGACGTCACGGAGAACGCGGCAGGACGAGGCTCTGGAAGCGACTGACGTTCAGCGAATAAGGACGTGAAGGCTGTTCTAGCTTCCCGTAGCGAAGCCGCCGTTGTGGGCGACCGTCATGCGGAGATACTTGTAGGGATTTACCGGGGTATCGTTGATGCGGACTTCGTAGTGAAGATGGGGGCCGGTCGAGCGTCCGCTCTCGCCGACGTAGCCGATCACGTCGCCGCGATGCACTGCCTGTCCCGCGGTCACGGCGAAGCCGGAAAGGTGTCCGTAGCGGGTGCTGATGCCGTTGCCGTGATCGATCATGATGGCCTTGCCGTAGCCGCCCAGCAGATCGCTGAAGGTCACGACGCCGTCCGCCGGCGCAATAATCGGGGCGCCATAGCTGCTGCCAATGTCGACGCCGCTGTGGAACGCGCCTTCTCCGTTGAATGGATCGATGCGCTCGCCAAAGCTGCCTGTGACCTGGCCTTCGACCGGCCATAGGTTGGGAGCGGAGTTGGCCTTGAACCAGTCGGCGGTGGTCGCGTTGCGGGTCAGGCCCATGGTCAGGCCGACCATGGTCGCGCCGGTCAGCGCGGAAGTCCGCAGGGCATGCAGCTGGTCGAGCGAAGAACTTACTTCGGCGTCCTGAATCTGCTCCGCGGTCGCCGTCACCAGCGTGGGCTGCGCCTTCAGACCGTAGAGGGCCGAAACTTCGCCGGCGATCGAGCCCAGCGAGGCCACCTGCACGTCGCGCTCTTTGGCCACCTGCTCCAGGCGCGAATAGTTGTCCTTGAGCTGATCTTTTTCCGTCCGCAACTGGTTGTAGCGGGAAACCTTCAGCAGCATGCGGGTATAGGAGCTGGCAATGCCGGTCAGGCTGAGGAATCCAATCGCGGCCCCCACGACAAACACGTAGAGGTAATGCACGGGGATGGAGATCTTGCGCAACTGGCCGTCGTCCCCGCGGGCCACAAAAAGGATGTAAAAGCGTTTCTGCAAATCGCTCCTCTAAACCTACACAATTTTGAAGCATCAGGTCCGGAACTTCAGGCCCAGTTTCTGAAGTTGCAGAACGCCTGTTCGGACCACCTGACTTTTTCGGGCTACGCTCCCATCTTGGGAATGGAAACTTTCTCGCGCCCTACGCCTACCCAGAACTGCGACCAGAGCCTGAAATCTGTACTCGTCTGCAATTCCAACCGCCTGCAGAACTTAGCTCGGCCAAAGGTTTTGTGAATGACTGGTTAACGGTAACAAACTGGGTTCCCCCTGTCAACGACGCAAAAGGACCATTTCCGGTTACCGAAGGCGGGTAACCGGGGGTCACCAAGGGACAGGTTACCGGGCGCTTTTGGCGGCTCGGGCATGGAATCTGCCCGTTAACCGCCAGTCGATCCGTCGGCGCTCCTGAGAGCCTGCTTCGCTGAATCCGGCAGGCGAACTTCGGGCGCAGCGCTCTGATCGCGAGCGGTATAGTAATTGCGTCGTGCCGCTTCCCGAAAAAGCGCTGATTGCCCAGATTCGCCGCATGGCGGGATCGTCCACGCCGGGCAGGGCGGCCGCTCAGTTCAAAGCGCGCCAGTCCTCACCGGAATTGGAGACGACTGCGCCGTGCTGCGCCTGCTGCCGGGACACGAATCGCTGGTCACGACCGACTTCACCCTGGAAGGCATTCACTTCCGCCGCGACTGGCATCCGCCTGAATCGGTCGGCCACCGTTGTCTGGCTCGCGGACTGAGCGACATCGCCGCCATGGGCGGCGAGCCGGTGGCGGCCTTCCTGTCTCTTGGCCCTGCCTCGGGACTTGCCCAAGCCTGGGTCGGGCGCTTCCTCCGCGGCCTGATCGGCCTGGCGGAGAAATACGGCGTCACGCTCGCCGGAGGCGACACCGCCGAGTCTCCCAACGGAATCCTCGCCGACATCGTCGTGGTCGGCACTGTGCCCAAAGGGAAGGCTGTCCTGCGCTCCGGCGCGCGGCCGGGCGACCGCATCTTCGTCAGCGGAGAACTCGGCGGCTCGGCGGCCGCCGTTCTGCAGAATGAGACGCAGGCCGAAGAAGAAGCTGAATCCCCGAGACTATCCCCGCCATTTCTATCCCGAGCCGCGGATCGAACTCGGCCGCATTCTCCGCGAGAAGGAGTCTGGCCTCGGCGATGATCGACACCAGCGACGGCCTCTCGACCGACCTGGCGCATCTCTGTGAAGAAAGCGGCGTGGGAGCCGAACTCGACGCCGCGCTGATTCCCCGCGCGCGGGTCGGCAAGCCCGCCCGCGAGGTCGATCTCGACCTGGCGCTGCACGGCGGCGAAGACTATGAACTGCTGTTCACGGCTGCCGCCCGGCAAGCGCGTTCCCGCGCAGATTGCCGGAGTCGCCGTGACCCAGATTGGCGTCGTCACGCGCCGCCGAAGATCTCCTGCGCAACGCGAAAGGTGTGGCCTACGAACTGCAGCCGCGGGGCTGGGAGCATTTCCGGCGATAACCTCATGTAGCGACAGCCTTCGGCCGTCCCGTCAGGGCGAAGCCCGACGGCCTGCGACCGAAAAGCTACGCGCCGGCAAATTGAAATTCTCCTGTGACTCACGCTCTCGACTTCCGCTTCCACGATCTCGTTACCTCCGTCACTACTGAGTCTCTACCCGCCGGACAAAACCGGACTAGAGTAAAACCATGTCGTCCAGTAAATTGCTCCTCCTCCCAATGCTCGCCGTCTTGCTGCTCGCCGCCGCCGCGCAGAAGAAGCAGCCGCCTCCGCCGCCCGCGCATGCCAAGTCTCCGTCACCCAGCGGTGACCGACGAATTCATCCACAAGCAATTTGGCGAAAATTGTTCGCTGCTGGCGGGACCGCCGCAATTCGTCGCCGATCTTGACGATGACGGCATCGACGACCTGGTGGTCGCGGCCAAATGCAAGAATCCGATGGCCGACAAGGACGAATACAGCTTCGTCGTCGCCGACCCGTATCGACAGCTTTCTCGGATACAGCGACATCAAGGTCACGTCCACGTTCGCCTCCGACGAGCCGGAACGCCGCGGCCTCAGCCTGCTGATCATTCACGGCGCGGAAAAAGACGCCTGGCGCGCCGAAAAACCCAAAGCCAAGTTCCTGCTGATCAACCTGCCCTTCAAGAGCCGTGACGGTGAAAAGACTCGCCATCAAGAAGAAAACGATCCTCGGCATTTACATGGAGGAAACCGGCGAGGGCGAAGCAGACTTCTTCGGTCGTTTTCTGGGATGGCAAGAAGTATAGGTACCAGCAGCTGGGATCGACCATGGAGTAGGTGCAGATGATTCAGATTTCAGATTTTGACCCAGATCTTGATTGACCCAGCTCGATGGAGCGGACTCGAATTCGCAATCTGAAATCATCAATCTTCAATTGCCGCTGAAAATGTCTCTTATCCCGCCTGTAATACGGAAACTCGCCCGTACCAGCCTGCTTGACGTTGGCCTCGGCGAATTCGCAAACGCGGTCGAGCGAAGCCTGCAGTTCGGCGGTATAGCGCTCGATATCTTCGTCGGTGGCGTCCTCCGGCACCGGGATGAGTTTGCCGACGCGCACCAGCACCCGCGAGAAGGGCAGCGGAATCATCAGGCGGTCCCAGGTGTTGAGCACCCATGCCCTGTCGACGGCCGCGTGAAACATGGTCAGCGCCAATCCAGACGAACGCGCCAACGCCACCGGACCGGGCTTCACTTTATGCCGCGGGCCGCGCGGGCCATCCAGAGTGAACGCCACCGTCCAGCCCTCTTCGAGCGCGCGGCGCAGGCCCAGCAAAGCCGCGACGGCGTTGCGGCTGCTCGATCCTTTGACCGCAAGGAAACCGAACTTGTGGATGATGCGGCCCATGTACTGCGCCGTCGTAACTGTCACTGCTCATCACCCGGATGCCCATATCGCGGAAGATGTAGGTTGCCGGAATGATGCAGGAATGCCAGAACGATGCGATCAGCGGGCGCTGTTCGAGCGTCTGCTGCGCGCCTTCCTCGTACGAAACCGAGACCCGCAGGGTCGGGCCGATCAGGCGGATGACCAGTATCCCAGCCCAGATAATGATGCGCAGGACGATTCGCTGGCGAAGGGTGAAGCGGCGGGGACCGATGGCAGGTTGCGCGGGAGCGCCGCGTTGCGAGTGCTGGCTTCAGGCACGGAGCTATTGTAACGGGACGGCTCACAATTGGGCAATGAAGCGTTCAAAGCTCTTAACCGTCAAGATCGCGGAGGACGCTGAGAAAGAACGCTGCGAAAACGACTATTTTTTCCAGCGCTCTGCGACTCGGCGTACTCAGCGGTTCAAAGCTTTTGCTGGCGCCTGCGACGCTCAGTTTTCCAGGTAGGAGTCGATCCAGATCTTGACCTTCTGGCGGCGCTCGTCGGCGGATCGAAGCGCACGCCCAAGCGATTTCGGCTTGCTCCAGCTCACGACTCCGCGAACATTGACGCGCGGCAGAGTCATCAACGCGAACGAGATTTCGACATTGGTTCCGATCGAAAAATCTTCGGAGACTCTTCAGCGACATGCCGCCCGTACTCATTTCGATGCTGCTGGCGCTGATGCGGCGGCCATCTCCGACGATCGAGACCTCGGTCATGACCGGGATGCGGACGTAGCGGCGGAATTCGTGCAGCACGAGCATTTGCGTGGCGCGCACGAGTTTCGAGCGCTGCGGGCCGCTCCAGCGGTTCGTGGAACATCGCATTGATGCCGTACTTCGAATAGCGCATCGCTTCCTGCGCGTTGCCGCCGACGCCGTAAATTACGCAGCGGCTGTTCGAGCGCGAAGTGCGGGCCGCTTCCATCACGGCGTCGGCGCCATCTCTCAGGCTCAGGACGCAGGCTTCGAACTTTTCTTTGTGCAGGCGCTCGGCGGCGTTCGAGGTCATAACAACGGTCTCGATGCCGAATTGCCGGAAGCATTCCGCCAGCAGAGCTCGGGACGATTCAGTTCAATCCCACCAGGGCGGTGCGGGCTGCAGCTTTCCGGTGGTACGGATAGGGGCGAGAGCGAACGTTGTGGCGAAAGCTTTATCCATAGGTCGAGGGAAGACTCCACTTTCGAAATCCATTGTGGATGCGAACGCCTCTCGTTGGAAAGACACAAAGGACCAACGCTCGAAGTACCAAAGTGTCGTTACTTTTTCGGAGGTCGCGGGAGACGGTACATTACGCAGCGG
>CAVZFP010000003.1:0-172772 GCA_963774565.1 uncultured Acidobacteriaceae bacterium
GGATAAACCGGCATGAAGCAGAGGATGAAAGTTCCTTACGGGAAAGGAGTAGCGATCCGCTCGGCCTCGAGTCTTGCGCGGGGTATCGCGAGGTACTCAGCGAAGCGTAGACAGAGGATAGGCGGGCTGGGTATTCAGCTCCGAAAAGATGCAATCCAGACGCCGACGCCCTTGAAATGTGCGCTAGGCAACATGAGCAGGCGCGATAGCGCGAGCTCCTGCTCAGTCAGGCGTAGTCGAAGACCCCAGAACAAGCCTAGAAACTTCATGCACGAGAACCGGGAGACCTCGGAGATACCTGCGGCTCAACCAGGCCGCAGGTCGGCGGGCGAAGGCCAGAGCCACAAGGCCCGCATGTACGTCTCCGAGGAGTCACACAGCGGCATATTGCGTGCTGAGCAGCACGTTGTTCAGGAGGGTTCAAGTCCCTCTGGCGCTCAAATGAGGGGCGCCATATCCAACAAGCGGGGATAAAACCTCGCTGGCCGGAGAAAGCGGAAGGTATGGAGAGGTCTAAACGGGCACAAAAGCGAAAGCTGGATACAGCCAAGACCGACCTGAAGCCACCGCTTGCTGTACTTCGGAGGGCAGGGTGTCCATCAAGTGAGTATCGCAAGATGGAATCCGAAGGGCATGAGGAGAAGTACCGGGCCGTAATCAATGGGGAGACCCACGGATGAACCGGTCGGCCAAAGGTGGGACAGGTCGAGCCTGCAGTATGGTGGCGAAGGCGTTCTCATTCACCCACCCACACCAAGGTGTTTGCGGACGGCACGGTACGGAAGAATAGCGCGTGACCTCAGGAGAACTGGCCAAGTCTCCGGGTGGCACCGGAGTAAGCAGACCTATAAGCGAAAGCGAAGTGGCGAGCGAGGCTTGGTCAGTAGTCGGACGGCTGAATATTACCTATGAAGCGTGGCGAAAGTCACGTGACCGGGCAACCGGCGACGGAATTGGGTTGGGAAAGGCAGCCGGCGAAGATGGTCAGGAAGAGAAAGGAAACCAGATGAGTAAAGATGAGGGAGGTAGGAACAGTTCCTTCAGTGAAAAACCCGTACGCTCTCGTCTGAGGAGACTGGTGGACTGGATCAACCTGACAGGTGCTAAGAAGGTCCATTCATTAATCGACAAAGTGTACAAGCGGAAGAACCTGGAGATGGCCTGGGAGAAGGTGAAAGCGAACCGGGGAAGTGGAGGAGTGGATGGGCAGAGTCTGGAGGCCTTCGAAGCGCAGCTGAACCAGCAGTTGGAGCGGCTGCAGCGAGAGCTGAAAGAGGACACCTATCAACCACTGCCGGTGCGACAACATCCCATCCCGAAGAGGGACAAACCCGGCGAGTATCGAATGCTCGGCATACCCGCGATCTACGATCGCGTGTGTCAGCAAGCGCTACTCAATCGATTGGAACCTATCTTCGAGCCGCTATTCGATGATGCCAGCTTCGGATATCGGCGAGGGCGATCGACGAAGGATGCGCTGCGCAAAGTGTGGAAAGAGATTCAAAGCGGGTCGGAGTGGATCGTGGATGCGGACCTCCGAGATTTTTTCGGGTCCGTGGATCACGAGAAGCTTCTCACGCTGGTAGCCCAACGGGTAGCGGATGGCCGCGTGCTCCGCCTTATCAAGGCGATGCTCAAGGCGGGAAGCTACGGCAAAGGGCAGCTCTTTCCCAGTGAGCGCGGCACTCCGCAAGGGGGAGTGGTTTCGCCCACGCTCAGTAACATACTTCTGACGCCGTTCGATCGGGAGATGCGACTGAGAGGATATCAGCTGACGAGGTATGCCGATGATTGGGTGATCACCTGTAAATCGGCAGCAGAGGCACGAGCCGCAGTGGAAGCGGCTGGCCGAATCCTGAAACAACTGGGCGTGGAATTACATCCGCAGAAGACGCGGATTGTTCACGCCCGCGAGGGCTTCGAGTTCCTCGGCTACAAAATCAAGCGCGGGCAGAAGAAACTCCATCTGCCGGCGAGTAAGATTCGTAGTCAGGCCCGACAGGGTGCGCTGTATGCGTACCCTAAGGAGAAGTCGATCGCTCGTTTCATGGATCGGATAAGGCAGCGAACCAAGCGGAAGATGCCTCTGAAGACCAAGGAGCTGATTGCGGAACTTAACCCGCTGCTGCGGGGTTGGGGCGAGTATTACAAACGCGCCCACGTCCGAGCGCTCTTCCACCGGCTCGATGGCTGGATCGTACGACGGATCTGGTCGCATCGGTACAAGCGTTGGAGAAACGGCGGCTGGAAGCGGCTGCCCAAGAAGACGCTTTATCGCGAGCACGGGCTTGTCAACTTAATCGGGTTAATTCCTTCATTGGCATCTCGGAACAACTGAATCTTCGTGAAAGCTGTATGCGGGAAACCCGCATGTACAGTTTGAGCGGCGGACGGAGGCTAGCGCGTCAGCGCGCCTCCTCCGACCCGACACCTATGAACCATTCGAACAAAGACGGGAAATTGTCGGCGGAGAGTGGGGAGGAAAGGCCGTTGATCAAGGAGAACGCTGGTCAACCTAACACGTACCCGACGCAGAGCGGGAAGGGCGTGTCCCAAGGGCTGGCGGGCGTGCGGAAAGCAGCAAGGGAAAATAAGGAGATGAAGTTCACCGCCTTGCTCCACCATCTGACAGTCGATCTGCTGCGGGAAAGCTTTTACTCCCTCAAGAGGAAGGCCGCACCCGGAGTGGACGGGGTCACCTGGCAGGAGTATGAAGACGGACTAGAGGATCGGCTGACCGATCTTCATGGCCGCGTTCATCGCGGAGCCTATCGAGCGACGCCCTCGAGAAGAGTGTACATAGAGAAAGCAGATGGACGGCAACGTCCACTTGCAGTCCCGGCAATCGAAGACAAACTTGTCCAACAGGCCGTGGTCACCATCCTCAACCAGATCTACGAGGAGGACTTTCTCGGCTTTTCCTACGGGTTTCGCCCGGGGCGCAGCCAGCATCAAGCGCTGGATGCGTTGTCGTATGCGCTCCTGAAGAAGAAGGTGAACTACATTCTTGACGCCGACATTCGAGGATTTTTCGATAACCTCGACAAGAGTTGGTTGATCAAGTTCGTGGAGCATCGCGTCGCTGACCCCCGCATCCTGCGGCTGATCCAGAAATGGCTCAACGCTGGGGTGATGGAGGAAGGCGAATGGTCGAACACGAAGACAGGTAGTCCGCAAGGTTCGGTGATTTCACCGCTTCTCGCGAATATCTACTTGCACTACGCTTTCGATCTCTGGGTGAACGTGTGGCGCAAGAAATGGGCACACGGAGAAGTGGTTGTCATCCGCTACGCGGATGACATCATATTGGGCTTCCAGCACCAGACAGACGCTGATCGCTTCTTGGAGAATTTCCGGGAACGACTGGATAAGTTTGGACTGGAGTTACACCCAGACAAGACGCGCCGGATTGAGTTCGGCAGATTTGCCGAACAAAACCGGAAACGAAGAGGAGAAGGTAAGCCCGAGACGTTCGACTTCCTAGGCTTCAAGCACATCAGCGGGAAGAATAGGTTAGGGCGATTTGCTGTGAGGCGTAAGACGATCCGCAAACGCATGGGGGCGAAGCTGCGGGACATTAAGCAGCAGCTCCACAAGCGGATGCACGATCCCGTACGCCAAACCGGCCAATGGCTCAAGTCGATTGTGCAGGGTCACTTCAACTACTACGCGGTACCGGGGAACCTCGACAGTCTCAGCGTATTCCGGCGTCGGCTAACTGGGTATTGGTGGCACACACTTCGCCGCCGAAGCCAGAAACACCGGCTCTCCTGGACACGTATGCTCGCTCTGGCTGACCGATGGCTCCCTCAACCGCGAGTCCTCCATCCTTATCCCGCGGATCGCTTTGCCGCCAGTCATCCGCGATAAGAACCGGATGCGCTAACGAGCGCCCGTCCGGGTCCGCGCGGGGGGTACCGCGTAAGCGGTATCCCTACCGCGATCTCATTAACCGGCCAATGTGCACTCATTTTGGGGAGAGGCGATCGAGTTCGTGGTCGATGTTCAGGAGCCGTTGTGTGAGTCGGCGAAGTTTACGTTGGCCCTTAGCCTCCAGCTGAGGCTGGAATAAGTGGAGGAGATGTCGGGTAGCGGCGATAGCTTGGCGAACAGTAGCGAGATCGACCCGCGCAGGAGTTGTGGAGGATGGCAAAGGGAGTTGGGGAATGGAGTGGAGTACGACAGGGTTTTGACGGGCGCGGTGAAATTCACGTTGTAGGTCGAGCTGAACCACTTCGACATAGCGCATGGTCATGCGGATGTCTTTGTGCCCCAGCATTTGCATGAGCGCCGGTAAGCTGACGCCGAGACGCACCATCTCTGTGGCGAAGGAGTGGCGCAACCGGTGCGGAGTTACCCGGCCGGTGCACCCTGCAGCCCGGGCGGTTTCGGCCAAGGTGTCGCAGAGAATCTTGGCCCAGTACTTAGGGCGGTAGCGCGAGAGTAAGAAAGCTGGGGATTCCGGCAGCGGAGTGGGAACTCGTCGCCGCCGCCCAAGTGCTGGCGGGAGGGCGCGTAACTCAACCAAACGGGCCACGATGCGCCGCGTCTCCTCATCGACCGGCACCAAGCGTTCCGAGTGGAGTTTACCCAGAGGCACATGCAGCGCCACTTGCTTTTCATTGACCGACTGTAGGCAATCAATGGGGAGAGCGATGCATTCGCCGATACGGATTCCAGTGGCACGCATGAGGCGGAGAGCGTTGCTTTCCAGGGTATCGGTGAGACGGAGCTGCTGCTGCAGGCGTTGATCCTCCTCAATAGGTAGCGGTCGGGGCAGATATTGGTCGCGCGGGGGGAAATCTTCGCGACGAATAAGGTCGGGAGGTAGAGGATGCCCCTGGTCGGCTAAGTCATGCAATATACGGCGGAGTTGGACGAGACGCGCCTCGCGAACGAGATTGCACAGCGGAGGGTCGTGCTGGCAGAGAAAACGGAACCAGCCGAGCAGATGAGGGTCTCGGCGCAGTTGGGAAAGTTTGCGCAGGTGGGGATATCTAGTGTGGAGATAAGTGAGAAAGCTACGGACGCAGGCGCGATATTGTTTCACGGTTGGCGGCCGGAGGGTAGTAGCCAAGTTCTGGATGGGTGCTTCGAAGAACTGGTCGAGGGTGGGCTGCGCTCGCTTCACGAGGTTTTCTCCGGGGTCGACAAAGGGAGGCGCTGGGCAACGGCGCGGGCATACTCGCGCCAAACATCTTCTGGGGCAAGCTGCACGTAGAGCATGGTGGTCTGAATGTCGGCATGTCCCATTAAATGCATCAAAGCGGGCAAGGACATGCCGGCGCGCACCATCTCGGTTCCAAACGTGTGTCGAAGCCGGTGGGGGTTGGCTTGCGGGACCCTGCTGCGCAATCGGTGATGGCGAAACAGGGAGCGCAATCCGGCGGCGGTCATGGCGCGTCCGCGATGGCGGCCTTTGAGAGAAACAAACAGAGCGGGCGAGTTGGTCAAAGGTCTCTCTAAGTGGAGATAGTTCTGTAGGACCTGAAGGGTTTCTGCGGGCAGGGGCACGACACGCCGCTTACCACCCTTGCCGAGGACGCGAAGTTGGGCTTGGGGGAGCGAGAGATCTTCCAGTTGGAGTTGGAGCACTTCGCAGGAGCGTAGGCCGTCGAGCAACATCAGAGCAATGACGGCGAGATCGCGGAAGGTGCGAAAGCCTTTCCAGAAACCAGCCACCTGCTCGGCGGACAGGGGCACGATCAGACGGCGCGGCTGCCGGAGTCGCAGATGGGTAGTGATCTTGGGATGCCGACGGCCATAGCCGAGCGGGGAGCGCGTGGTATACCTGCGCTGAAAGTGCGGTTGACCGGGAATCTCTTGTCTGTAATGGAAGCGATAGAGGCAGCGCACCACGCACAAGCGGTGGTTGATGGTTTGCGGAGTGGGTAAAGGCTGTTGCTCGAGTTGGTAACGGACATAGTCGAGCAGAAGGGATTGGTTGAGTCGCCTCAGGGAGTGTCGCGTATTTTGGAACCAGCGTGCCAGATGGAGCAGGTCGTAGGCATAGACGCGTAAGGAGCGCAGTGAGAGTTGGCGGAGTTTCTGGGCATCGAGAAACTGATTGACCCAAGTGACTTCGCGACCGCAGTCGTCCAGCAGACGATACGGAGAAGCACTGGCGGGCAAGGAGTTTTGCACGACTACACGAACACTCATAACGCGGGGGCCTCCTCGAGAAGGTGGGCAAAGTCCTCAGCGCTGGCGCCCGCCAGGAAGTAACTATTAGGATCGTGGCCCGCGGGCAAGCCGACCAGACGTATCTTCAAGCCGGCTTGATCGAGCACCTGGAGGAGAGCATCCGCGGCTCTTTGGCCCGCCTGGTTTTCGTCCTGATCGAAAGCGATGTAGACACAGCGGTCAGGGTTCTCACCGAGTTGGGCCAATTGCGTCGGGGTCAAATGGGTGCCGATAGCGCAGGTGGTGTTGCGGAATCCCGCTTGCCACAACACCGCGAGATCGAACAGTCCTTCCACCAGAATGACGTTGCGAAACTGACGAACCGATTCCCAGGCGAATAAGTTGCCTTTCGAACGGGGCAACAATCGATGGGGAAATGCGTCTCCAATGCTGCGGCCATAGAGGTTGACGATGCGATCCTGCTGGCGGCAGGGGAAAATGACGCGGCGGCAAAAGGCATCTTGGCCTTGGGGGTGGATCAATCCCAGTTCCAGCAGCCGTTCTAAGGAATAACTCAGTTGCTGGAGATGCGGGCGCAGGTTGCCACCGCGCGCGTAGCCAATGCCGAGTTCTTCAATCAGAGCGGCATCGTGCACCCCACGCTGGGCCAGATACTGAATGCCTTCCGGATAACGATGCAGTTCGAGTTGATAAAAGGCGGCGGTGTGCTCGAGGAGTTGCGGGCTGGGCGCCAGTTGCTCTTGCAAGTAGGCGAGGCTCTGTCGAAAGGAGAGCTGCTGAGAAAGCTGAACGAAGCGAATGAGGTCGCCTCCCTGCCCGCACCCGTGGCAATAGAACAAGTTCTTGCGCGGGTTGACGTAGAAGCTGGGGCGAGTGTCCTCATGCAAGGGACAGAGTCCGACGAACTCGGAGCGAACCGCGGCGGGGCGCCCGCTCCAGTGGTGCTGTTGCAAGTACGTGAGCAGTGGAATGCGTTGTTTGAGCTGTTCCAAATCCTCGCCCATGGCGGCCATCCTTCTCCCCAGCCCAAACTACAAACTCGGGGCTCCAGTTCCCAGGCAAGGATGGTGGGTCGCGTAATAAAATCTCGTTGCTCTCAGAGGCGGAGCGGCCAGAAGACTTGCAGAAACGGAAACAGGGTCCGCCAAGACAAGCGCAAGGAACCGCACTCGACCGGCTCGCTGCGGGTCAGCCATTGCCCCAAGACTTCCAAGGCAGGTCGCAGAAAGGAAAATGGTCGCGAGGAATCCAAGCTATGGAACCAGCGGCGCAGAGTGGAAGGGTCAGGGACTCGATCCGGATCTTTGAGGTCCGGCACCGCACTTTCCCAAGAACCATGGTCCAGAAAGTATCGTTGCAACGCCTGACTGCGTGCGATCAGACTGTAGTGGGTGTAGGGCAGGGAGAAAACAGGAAGGAACGTGAAAGTTGCTTCGCATCGCGTGCAGAGGCCGCGACGAATACCAATCCAGTCGTGACTCTCGTCATGAGCTTGTTTGCGCCGTCGACCATGGCCAATGATCGTATCGCTCAAACACTTGGGACAGAAGCGAATAATCAGTTCGCCACCAGCCGCCGCCCAGTCAAAGTCTGGCTTGCATTCGTTCCCAGAAAGTGGGATAAAGTGAATCGTATTGCTTGGAGGCTCTCTCACGGCGCGGAACCTTGCCAGGATAAGCGCCCGCAGGAGAGCCTTCTTCCTCCCTTCCCGCAAAAACCTCAACCGAGGAAGAATAACCCGATTCTCATCTTTTTATTGATTGGTTTCCATGGATTGGCCGGTTAAACACTCAAAACCCCGGGCAATAGGAGGTGACCTGATTACGTCAATCATCGTATGATTGCGTTCACGAAATGGTGAGGAGGGTTTATGCCACCCAGCATCCACAACATTGCGTTCCTCGTCGGGAGGGTCATCGTTGGCGGTTTTTTCCTCATGAACGCCTTCAACCACTTCGCGCAACTCAACATGATGGCCGGATACGCGAAGAGCAAAGGCGTCCCCGCTCCCGCGCTCGCCGTTGGCGGTTCGGGCGTACTTCTCTTCTTAGGTGGACTGAGCCTGCTCCTTGGGTATCACCCGACCATCGGAGTGGCACTGTTGGTGATTTTCCTTCTGGGTGTCTCGTTCGGCATCCACAATTTCTGGACGGTTCAAGACCAACAAGCAAAGCAGGGGGAGATGGTCAACTTCCTAAAAAATATGGCCATACTCGGTCTGCTGCTAATGACCTTGGCCATCCCGCAGCCGTGGCTGATGAGTCTCGGTCGTTGATACGAGACAACTGTCGAAACATCCCTATTAGGCTCAAAAACCTCCTCAATAAGCGAAATTGATCCCATAACAATGGAATCAATTTCACTCATCGTTCACTTCACCCCTCCGAAAATCTCGTTGACTTTGTCATGCACCTGTTGACTCCGAGAAGGCTTCAGGTAGCGCATCGTGCTCTCCATGTCCGAGTGTCCAAGCCACTGCTGCACGGCACGAAGATCAACGCCCGCCCAGAGGCACCGAGTCGCGAACGTAGCCCTGAATTTGTGGAGCCAAAACTCTTCAGGGTTCTGTTGCGCACCCTGGGCGACGGCCTTCAGATCATCGAGGAAGTTCATCTTTACCTTGCATCCCGAAGTGGGAAACACTAAATCGCATGTCTTCTTGTCTTCTCTGCCTTCGCCTTCCACGCCTTCAGACTAGTTGCTAACTTTGCCGGGATCGGAATTTCTCGTTCCTTGTACGCCTTTGGCGTCCAGCCTCGCTCTGCTTTGTGACTGACGCGAACCATCGAAGCTTTGAAATTTATGTCAGTCCAGTAGGTGTACATCACCTCCTGTTCGCGTTCGCCAGTCATCAGAAAAAACTCATACCAGAGCCGCTCTTCCGCATCACAAGCGGCGAAAAGGGTGCCCAGCTGTTCGTCCTCGTAGATCTCCGGCTCCTCTTCCACGTAGCGCGGCCAGTCGTTCTTCTGAGCCATTCCACGGATACCCTGTGCTTTCAGGAAGGACATGACGTTTGAGAACCGGTTCCAGCAGGTGCGCGGCGCCTGTTCCTTCACATCGCGTAGGAACGCGCAAAACTTTAGCAAGTCGCGTCGCTCCAGGTCCTCCAGGTGGAGCTTGTGGCAGGACTCCAGGAAGTAGCTCAAGGCCACGCGGTATGCGGCTAGCGTCTTCGGCTTCTTCGTGAGCTTGGTTTCGTCAAGGAACTCTGCCACGGCTGCGGCTACTGACCTGCGCCCGTTCTGACCATTCTCAGGCACGACCGCGACGCCATGGTTCACCGCGTTCAACTCGGCTGCCTTGCGCTGTCGTCGGGCACTGGCGTCGGCTGGGTCTTTACCGACCGAAACGCGCACGCGCTTCGAGCCCGCGCGCCACTCCAGGTAGTACGCGCCTTCCTTGTGGCATTCCTGCTTGCCGTTGACGACGGCTAGGTCCGGCTTGATACGGCCATTCGCGGAAAAGACAAGGCGGCAATACCGCCATCCATACGGTGTTTGGACTCTTTTGGTGAGATTGACTTCGCGATTCATCGGTGACTCCTTCACTGATCATGGGTATCAGCATAGGTATCACCGGCTTGCAAGTACCAGATAACAAAAGAACTGGCGGAGAGAGGGGGATTCTCCGCACCCATTGGAAAAAGGACTAAACCGTTGGTTCTCCGTATCGGCCTTGAATTTTCCCAGTTGTACTGGGGCCTTTTTTCGGCCATTTAGGTAGTCGTCAAGGTAGCCGTACGATAACGCGGGCGGGTGGAGAAGTAAACCACACGGAAGTGTACCAATGGTCTCAGGGCTGCGACGAACGAAATCGACCCAGCCCAGACCAGAGTTCAGTGCGGAGTATCACAAAAGGGTTCTCTCTGAGAAGAAGTCTAGCTGGTTATTCGGTCCGTCGGTCCACGGCGTTTCGATTGCGAACTCCACCGCACCGAGGTCGCGCCGCAGAGTTCTGGCAAACCGCGCCATGCGGGATGTCGTATGTTTCACATGCTGGTCCAATTTTTTCTGAAGACTAGCCAAACATATTTGAAATTTTCGAACTAACCCGCTCGCGCAATGGCCTGCGTAGGATAGCCGAAGATGGTTCTGACTCGACCCGAATCACGATCGGTGTAGATGAAGACAGACCCTTCGATGTGATAGTGCCCCTTCCACCCGATAGCGAAGGTGGTGGCGGTGTCCTCCAAATGGATGGGTTCAGGATCGCCATCCCGAGCCAGTGGGGCGGCCAGCTGTTCGGTAATGTCTAGCAGCCAAGCATCTCCCGTGTCGGTGGAAAATAAAACCAGTTGACCGAGAGTAACGACCCGTCCGTCGTGCTCAGCAGCCTTGTTCTGGATGTAGCGAACTTCGTCGGCCAGGCGGAAGTCTTTGCCCTCCACCCAACGCTGTCCCGCTCCGAGCTTCTTGCTGGTTCTGCGGCTCATCGTGCTCCCCCCCGCGAGTATAGTGCGGGACCATGGAAGAGTTCATCCAGTTATTTGGAAACCTGCTGGCCTTCGTCTATCACTGCTTCGATCGCATCGTCATTCACGGCTATCTGAGTGGTCTGTCTCGACCCGAGCAAGTGGTGTATTTCGTTCGCCAGGTTCTGGGCCTCCGGGTGGTGAGCAAAGAAGTGCTCAGCCAACGCACCACTGATTACCGAGACTGGGTGGAGGCCTATGCCCGCAACCATCACATCCCCATGGAGTGGGCGGAAAAAGGTGTTCGCAAAGAAGACTACGTGTCGCCCTGCCTGCATCGTCTGGTGAAGACGAATGCCTACGGCGTCTATTTCATCTTCAAGAGCATGGAACAGGGCCGGACCTTCCGCATCAGTGTCCCGAAATATCCCTCTCCGGACCCCAACTACCGCATCCTGGCCCACCAGCGCAGCCGCTTCACCCACTACTACTTCTATATCCGGGATGAGGTTCTCGGCCCGATCGTGCTGCGCGTAGCCTCCTTCTTTCCCTTTCACGCCACCTACTGGCTCAACGGCCACTCCTTCATCGAGCAGGAACTGAAGCGAACTCACGTCGGCTTCCATAAGAACGACAACGCCTTTCTCGCCGTCGACGACGTGGCTGCCCTGCAAGCAGCGGCAGATCGGCTGAGCCCGCAGATCATCCGCCAACAGCTGGATTACTGGACCTTCCTGTTGGGCCCGAAGTTCTCCAAAAAAGAACGCCGCCAGATGAACCTGTCCCGCTTCTACGCCATCACTCAGATTGAATATTGCCGTAACTTCATTTTCAAACGTCACTTTCCCATCCATAAGATCTTCGAGCGCAGCTGCGAGATCGGCTTGTGGCGCCTCACCGCCAACCGCATCAGTGAGATCTTCGGCGTCCGACTCCATAAGAGGCTGCGGGGAAAGCTGGCCACCGTCCTCGATCAGATCGAGCACGGCCATCACGTCTTCCGCGCCTACTGGAAGAATGCCTTTCTCAAGCAGTACGAAAAGTTCGCCCGCTTCCTGCGCAATGAACTCTGCTCCAATAATCTGCGCGACTTTGGTCTCAAGAAAGGCCTCGATCATCTCGACGCCGTGCGCACCCGATTCCAGACCATTACCGACCGCTTTGCTAGCTTCCAGGCCCGGTGCCTCAATGTCCACGTCGACTTCCCACTGTTGCAGCGCCTGGCCCTGCCCCTCACCGTCGGCTCGGTCCGCTATCCCGGAATCAAGATCCACGACACCCGCATCATCCGTTTACTTGAGGTTTTGCTCCATGGCGGCAATACGGTTGGCGGATGGACCGCGAAACAGATCCACGAAGCTGTCCTCACCACCTTTCAGCTTTCCCCCAAAACCTACGGCCTCAACCAACTCCGCTACGATCTGCGCAAACTCAAGGGCCATGGCCTGCTGCAACGCGACGGCTCCCGCTATGCCTACCAGCTCACACCCAAAGGCGTCCAGGTGGCCCTGCTGTTCTTGTTCTTCCACAAGCGCCTCTGCGGCCCCCTCGCAAACAGCCGCTTTCACCACACTCCCGACCCGGCTCACGCACCCGACAGCAAACTCGAACTTGCCTATTACAAAGCCGACAAAGCCATCCAGAGCATCGTCGACTTACTCGCCGCTGCATGATGTTATAGAGATTTAATTGTTGAAGTATTCTTGTTTAAGATCTTTGATCCAAGAATCTAAGAAGTCGCCGAGGGCGGATTTGCTGTGGTGCAGCGACGGAGCCGCCATGCGCAAGGACGTTGCGGCTCGGCAGTTCACCTTGCGTGTTCCCACCCACGAAACCCTTCCTCCACTGATCTCGTTATCCGGGCACAAGCCCATCCACGAAGCAAAGGCGGAAGCACTGCGGAGAGTGAGTCCCTTGTCGAAGGCCTGAAGGACTAGAATCTGCATGTCTTGTTTGAGCATGCAATAATGATGTCGCGTTTCCAGGGTTTCGAACACGCCGAAACGTGTACTGGATCAAACCTTGGTACGCCTTTAACTGGCTTTGGATTCAACAGGATGGAAGCGCATCCAGTCCGGTGACTGGCTCGGTCTTCAAAACCGGCGGGCGGCGGGCAATCCCGTCACCGGTGGGTTCGACCCCCACTCGCTTCCGCCATTTGTTTTCAATTGGTTAGGCTTATGCTGATCCAATCTCAGAGTGAGACCTGGCATTTAAATCGAGTTGCTGTGATAGAAACGTGATAGAAATCTCTCGCAATCTCATACCTTCTTAAGCCTCAAAAGGGCGCCCTCCACATTAAGGGCCAGTCAGTTGATAGTTCCCGATGCAGTCCGCTGGTTCTTGGGGGCGGTGTCCATGGCCTCGATCAACGCTCGGGTGTTTTCGCCAAATGGGCGGACGTAAGTCGGCAGGATTTGAGTGCTGTCATGGCCTAGTAGATGGGCAACCGTCAGCCCGGTTGCATGGGTTCCAGAAACTCTGAGCCGTTAATTCCGGAAATTCTGAGCCGATCGGTTTTGGCCGGCGAAACCTCCTCCAAGTTTAGATGACGGGTCCGTCCGGAGGGTCCGCCAAGATGGATGAAGCGGCCACGTTCCAGGACTCTATCGAGGATGGCCGCGGCCAGGTCCTCGTCGTGCAACACTTTTCCCCACTGACTGAGGGGCTTGTTGGTAGTAAAGATCATCGGGCGTTTTTTGAGATAGCGATCATTCACCAGATGGAACAGAACATTGGCGGCGTCGGGGCCATAGCTAAGATACCCGATTTCATCGATCACGATGACGTGAGGACGAGTGTAGGTGGACAACGATTGCTGCAAAAGGCCTTTGGCGCTGGCGTTGGACAGATCCTCGATAAGCTTGGCGGCGGTGGTGCAAAGAGTCTCGAAGCCATTCTGGATGGCGCGATAGCCAATGGCCACGGCGAGATGAGTTTTGCCGCGGCCCTCCTTGCCGTAGAGGATCAGGGAGCGGCCTTCGGTGACGAAGTCCGGTCCCAGATAGGAACCGAGCAGCGATTGCCGCAGAGTCGACTGCAAAGTGAAATCGAACTCATCAATGGTTTTGAAGAAGGGAAAGTGAGCCTGTCGGGTGCAGCGCTGCAGGCGGGTTTGCTTGCGGTGCGCCACTTCTTCATCCAACAGAAGAGCGAGAAAGTCGCGATACGACCAGTTCTCTTTCTCGGCTCGATCCACCACCTCCTGGTAAGTGCGGCGTGTGTGCGCCAGGTTTAGACGTCGGAACAAAGGCTCAAGCTGGCCTTCGGAAAGTTTCGGGACTGCCAGCACGGGCACGGGCGTGGGATGGTTCTTGGTCATGGCTTTCTCCTTCAGTGTATTTACGGCTCTGCAACAGAATCGGTGGATCCTAGGGCCGTGGAAAAAGTCGTGCCGTGGAAAAGTCCAAAGGCAGGACTTTCCCCCGTCACTTGAAAATCCCGGTACCGCATCGGGATTTTCACTTTTCCCACCGCCCCGGCTACGGCGGTCTTTTTCAACCAAACCCATAAAAAACTTTGCGCCAGGAGCGCCTAGGAACGACGATCTCCAACTCGGTCGACCTCCGCTATCTCCCGTTTGGTGTTTTGGTCGCAGGTCCGAATGCACCGGCATAGACTCGGCATCCTCGCCTCCTGGTCTTCCGTTTTTCATTGCACCGCCTCCGCAAAGTTCAACCCGGGTTGCAGACATCTCTCCACGTAAAAGGCACCAAATACTTGTGCCTGGAGACCGGCTTCCATGGCTCGCCGCAGAACCTCCGGACCATGACTCTGCAGGATCGCGTGCAATCGATCGACATCCTCATACCAGTGCCGCGGACGACGATGCACAATCTCGGTGAGATAGCGAATCGCCGGCTCCCCCAACTCCAGCAGCTGCTGCCGTTTCAAATAGCGGCGGCCGCGTTTCCCCGATACTGCTGCCACTAGTGCGGCGCGGTGCTCCGCCAGCGAAGAGCCTTCGTGGCCCACGAATTTCCTGGGATGCTCCGCGGCATAACGACCGGCTACGATGCGCACGCGTTGCCCATACAAGTACAACGTGGCCGGCATACTGATCGCCTCCGGCGGCATCGAGTAAGCGTGCCCGTCGTGCAGCACCGTTGCCGTGGGACCCACATAGACGGGAATGCGAAGGGCCAGATCTGCCGGTTGCACCTTCAAAGGACGAAGTCGAAGCTTCTCTTCGGCCCAACGCACTGCGGGAATCACGCCGGTGGCACGGCACGGACGTTGCTCATTCACCTCCACGTGCCAAGCCTGCAGTTGCTGGCGAAGATCTTCTTCATCCTGAAACCGGCGCACCTTGAAGAACGACGATTTCACGAAACCCACCAGGTTCTCCACGCTGCCTTTTTGCTGGGCGCGATAGGGCCAGCACAGCTCCACCCCCACCCCCATCTCCAGCGTGGCGTAAGCAAAGATGGAATTCCATTCCGTCACCTCCCCATTTTTTTCCCACTGGAGGGCGATCGTCTTCGGTCGATCAAAGACACACCGCAGGGGGAGTCCGCCCCAGCTGGCCAGATGCTCCGCCAAAGTGCGCACCAAACTTTCCACTGCCTCATCCGGAACCAAACTGACCCGTATCAAGCGCGAGTACTTCAGACGGGAGGCGAAGAAATGAATGCGGCGGCGGCTGCCATCGACGAACTCCACTTCGATTTGTCCAAAATCGTGCTGACTGAATTCCCCCGGGAGGCCTTCGAAACGAACCAGGGGCTTGGCCGACTTGGGGCGAAGCGAGGCTACTAGCGCGTACAGTGCGGTTTTGCCTCCCTCATAGCCGGCCTCCCGCGCTCGCCGCAAAATCTCCAGCGACGCTAGATCGGGCTCCTGCTGCAGAATCCCCAGAATCGGTTTCCGGAAATTCGCCACCCGGCTCGGCCGGCCGACCTGCCGCTGAGCTCGCTCCGCCGCATCGTCCACATGCACCACGGGCCCCTCTTGCGCGATGCGCTTCACCGAGCACAGCGACACTCCCGTTAGCCGCGCCACCTCCGCTTTGCTGTGGCCCGCCTTCAACAGAATCTCCACTTCGTGACGCTTCAACATGGTCAACATCCTCCTCTCCCTCCGCCTCCACCGGTACACGGACCGGGGAGGCATAGTAGGGAGAAGTTCTACCGCTTATGACTATCCTTGGATGGCTCAGAATTTCCGGAATTAGGCGGATCAGAATTTCCGGAACTGACAGCTGTGGGCAAACATTTGCGCGGCTGGCGAATGTTGACCGGAGATCGTAGATGCGCCGATCCGCCAACCCAGCTTTCTTGGCAGCCGTCCGCCAAGCCGCCTTATAGTCCACAAAGTGAACAGACGGGTTGCGTGGGCTCGGAAAAACGAAGGGTGAGAATTCTGGACCAAACAGTTCACGCCAACACGCGAGAGCATCGCGACAGTGATTGGTCAGCCATACAGGACGAATTCCTGCCGCACTCTTCGAATCGAGAATGCGGATGCACGCTGGCTCCGAATCGAGCGATACCTCTGACCACCTGAGAGGCAGGGCCTCTTTCTTGACCCGGAGCCCAGTATCAGCCAAGAGCGTAATCAGCATCCGCAGCAGGGGAGGTGAAAACTGCTTTACGCGATCTTCTTCATCATAGGAAAGTGGCCTGGCACGACGTCGGTCACGTCTTTCGTTGAGCTTTCCCAGGTCGCTGCACGGATTGTGCGAAATGAGCCGCATCTTCTTGGCTCGTGAAACGCAGGAGGAGAGGGTCGCTACATCGCGGTTTACCGTTGCTTTTCCTGCTCCTTGTTCCAATCTTTCCTGCTGAAACCTGAAGACGGATTCCACCGTGATCTCGGAGAGCCGGATGTTTTTCCCGAAGTAGCTCAGGATATTGTTGATACTTGACCGGTATCTGGACCGGGTTTTGTCATGCGATACGGATTTGAGGAATTCTTCGAACCAAGCGCCTAGGCGGGCAGACTTTGATCTAGGAAGACTCCAGCGCTCCTCAAAGACTTGTGCGGTTCGCAACGTGAGGAGTTTTTCCGCAAGCTTCTCGTTCGTTGATCCGGAACTCTCGCGGTATTGTCTTCCGTCCTTTATATAGCTGATCCACCAAGTCTTGTTTTTGCACCTGCTGTGACCATCGAGTGGATCTCAGGGTAGGCAGTTGCAATCTTCCTGAGCAGCCTGCCATCGGAGCTGTAGACCAGAACTCCAGTGTCGCTCCGGTACTGACATAGATATTCCCGGCCTTGTCCTGTGCTATCGCCCCATGCGTGCCTCCGAATGTTGTGCCGGCGGGCAAGGCTCCCCATCCGGATACAACCGCATACGTCCATTCCCCATTGCCGGTGAGTTGAAGAGGCACAGAGGAGGACTTCAAGGGTAGATGAGAACGTGCTGCCCAGTGCGCGAGTGCGGTCATTCCTGCCGCGGCAAGAAATGTGCGCCGACGCATGTTTGTCATTGCGTGCTCCTGAGAGTGCTGTTCGTGTCTGCGGAGGCTGGCTCCGCAGGCGTGTCGAATAAATAAATGTGACGCAGGTTAGGCATGCCCTTCAATGGAGCCAATGCATCACTCGTGACCTTGGTCCCACTCAGGTTCAAGTAGGTAAGCTGTGAGAGTGATGAGAGTTTCGCCAGGCCCCGTCCCGTTATCGCGGTGCCTTCGAGATGAAGAGCGCGCAAGTTAGCGAATTTGCTTAGTGTGTCGAAGCATGCGTCGCTGACCGCCGTGCGTCCGAGTTCGGCCTCGACGATAAAAGGCGCGAATCGTTGGAAGCGTGCGAGCTGTGCGTCGTCGAATGTCGAGGCGACATCCGATCGTTCTAAGAATCAGGCCATCGGACGGCTTTGCTGAAACTGCGACCAGTTTTGCGCCCTCCGAGCTTTGCATCTGACGAATCTCGTTCATCAAAGGGCCGTAGTCACCCACCGGTTGAAGCGGTAAGTCCGTATTTTCCGTAGCCGTGGCAATTCCTGGAATACTGGTCGCTGATCGGGGAAGCGCCTGCAAGAATCCACGCGCGAAGGGCTGCGATTTCGTCCGCTGTCAACGGCGTCCGCCCTTCGGCGGGCATGAAGTGCCGGTCACTTGGGGAAAGTGTAGACTCTCTGCAGGAGCAGACTGCGATCCGGATTTCGTGGCGCAATGACCGCCCCGTCTTTGCCTCCCTTCATCAGCAGTTCATAGAAGTCAAGGCGAAGTCCGGCTTGCTCCTTGCTTGCTCCATGGCACGCAACGCACTTGGCATCAAGGATCGGATGAATCGAGCGCGTGTAGGCCGAGCCGACATAGGCAGCGTCAGAAGCTGCAGATGCCGATGGGAACAATCCCTTCAGCGGGCCCGGCATATAGCGAGTCAGGTAGTCGCTTCCATGAGTGAGCGAACCGCCCTGATGCGCTGTCCAGGCAAGCGTGAGCAGGGTTACGGCGAGCAGCGCGGGATAAGCCCGCTGCATTTGCCCTGAGATCCATGCGGGACGCACAGTCGCGCACACCATCAATTCAATCACCAGCGCGATACCGCCCCACATGTGACGCGTAACGGCTTGCGCCCATGACCCCGCTGCCGTACGCCAGCAAGATTCCGAACACAAGTGCGATGGCGCCGGTGGCCAACGTCAGGTGCAATACGAAACCCGCAGCTTCCCGCAAACCGGGCCGGGTCGTCCCGGCAAACTCAAGAAATGGCAGCAACACGAGCATGCCGATCGGCAGATGCACGAGCAAAGGATGGAAGCGGCCAAGGAACTGAAGCCAGTCCGCATGCGGCTGTCCATTGAGTCGAACAGCGAATGGCAACATGCAGAAGCATGGCACTCACACCCAGGGTACAAAGCCATTTCGCCAGCACAGAGTCGGATGCGCAAGACTTCGTACCGCGCAACGGTTAACTTGTGAGCAGCGATCACGCCAGCAATCCCTGCACTACGAAGGCCGGGACAGGACTCGTCAGCTTCTGATCGAGGCCCTGAAATTTGTAGGTGAACTTGTTGTGGTCGATTCCGAGGCAATGAAGAATCGTGGCGTTGAAGTCGCGCACGTGCACCGGATCTTTCACGACGTTGTAGCTGATAGTCGTCCGTTTCGCCATAGGTGATGCCCGGGCGGACGCCTCCGCCGGCCATCCACGTTGTGAAGCATCGCGGGTGGTGATCGCGGCCGTAGTTGTCCTGAGTCAGGCCACCCTGGCTGTACACCGTGCGTCCAAACTCGCCCGCCCAGATCACCAGCGTGTCATCGAGAAGGCCGCGCCGTTTGAGATCGGTGACCAGCGCGTATGCACCCCGATCTGTTTCCTTGACAGAGAACCGGCAAGACTCCGACCACATCGCCATGAACATCCCATCCTCGCTTATAGATCTGGGTGAAGCGCACACCGCGCTCAGCCATTCGGCGCGCCAGCAGGCAGTTATAAGCAAATGTTCCGGGCTGCCTGGCCTCGGGACCGTAGAGATCCCACGTGGACTGCGGTTCCTTGCTGAGATCAGCAAGCTCCGGAACCGACGACTGCATCCGGAACGCCATTTCATACTGAGCAATGCGCGCGTTGGTTTCAGGATCGCCCACTTCTGCCAGCGTCTGGCGATTGATCTGTTCGACGGTGTCGAGCATCTTGCGGCGCACGTCCCGATCGACTCCCGCAGGGTCGGCAAGATAGAGGACAGGATCGGCACCCGACCTCAGACCTACGCCGGCGTATTCTGAAGAGAGAAATCCACTGCCCCACAAGCGAGACGAGACAGGCTGGTTGTTTTCCTTAGGGTTGGTTTTGGTCTGAAGAACAATAAACGTCGGCAGATTGTCGTTCATGCTGCCCAGGCCATAGGCCAGCCACGCGCCCAAGCATGGCTTGCCGGCATTCATGTTGCCGGTATTCATGAGCATGATCGCCGGCTCATGATTGATGGCGTCAGTGTTCGTCGTCTTGATGATGGTGAGGTCGTCCACCATGCGCGCCGTGTAGGGCAGCAGGTCGCTCACCCACGTTCCGGTTTCCCCATGCTGCCCAAAAGGCCAATGCGAGGGAGCAATGGGAAAGTGTGCCTGGCCTGGCGGTCATGCCGGTCAGTTGCTGGTTGCCGCGAACTGGAATCCGGCATGTCCTTGTTGAACTGAGAAGCCAGGCCCGGCTTGTAATCGAAAAGGTCCATTTGCGGCGGGCCACCCGACATGAAGAGATAGATCGCCCGTTTCGCTTTCGGCGCAAAGTGCGGCAGGCCAAGAGTGTTGTGCCCCTCCGCCGATGGCGACTACGTCTGCTCCGCTCGCATAGCTCCGCAGGCCCATTTCACCGAAGAGTCCCGCCAGTGCGGCCCATCCCAACACCTTTCCGGAGCGTCCCAGGAATCGCCGCCGCGTCTCGATCGCAGCCCACTCCTGCTTCACGGCGGCAGGGATCGGAAGGTCCAGAGGAGTGATCGGGATTTTCGCAGTCAGTACAAAGTGGATGTTGCTTCATAATCGGTCCCGGCTTATTTGTTAATGGTCTCATCGAGATTCAACATTTCACTGGCCACCATAGTCCAAGCGGCCAACTCCGGCTCTGGAATGGAAGCATCACGCTTCTTCTCTCCAATCTCCACAAGAGAGTGCGCGGCTTTGGGATCCTTTGCGTAGTGTTGTTGCATTTGCTGCAAGGAAGTCTCGAGAGCCGCTGCCATCGGCGCGGACGCATCATGCGCAAGCAGAATCTCACTCATGCGGTTGATGCGCTGCTGCGGATCCGGGCCCGCCTCGTGAATCACGCGCTGCGCCAGGGCACGCGCCGCCTCCACCCACTGCACGTCGTTCATAGTCACGAGCGCCTGAAGCGGCGTGTCAGTGCGCTGCCGGCGGGTGCATACCACATCACGCATGGGCGCATCGAATGCGTCCATGCTCGGCGGCGATGCCATGCGCTTCACGTATGTGTAGATGCTGCGGCGGTAAAGCGCATCGCCGTGTTCCTGAACGTAGTGAACCGTGTCGCTCGACGGGTAGCTCACCTCTTCCCAGATATTGGCGGGTTGGTAGGGCTTTACGCTTGGGCCGCCGATCCTCTCCACCAGCAGTCCGCTCGACTGCAAGAGCGATATCGCGGAGCATTTCCGCATCCATGCGGAACCGCGGTCCGTGTGACAACAGCAAATTCCTCGGATCTTTGGCGAGCTGCTGTGGATTCGATTTTGCACTCTGCCGATACACGGCCGACATCACCATCAGCTTGTACATATGCTTGACGTTCCATCCGCTCTCGCGGAATTCGACGGCTAGCCAGTCAAGCAGTTCGGGATGAGTGGGCCTTTGGCCCATGATGCCGAAGTCTTCGGTGGTTTCGACGATGCCGGTCCCGAAGAGCTCATACCACATGCGGTTCACGGTCACGCGTGCCGTGAGCGGGTTTGCGGAGCTTACGGTCCACTTGGCCAACGCGAGCCGGTTGTGAGGTTCGCCGGGGCGGCAACGGCGGCAGAAAGTGCGGCGTATCGGCCACCACCCGGTCGATGCGAGCGGTGTAAACGCCGCGCGTCAGCACATGCGCATAGGCGAGTGAAGGTTTCTCCCAGGAGACCTGGGTCAGATCGCCGCCGATCGAGAGCCGGTCAAGCTGCTTGTCAAGGGGGACGATGTCCCGTTGCATCGCCTGACATGAGGGATCCACATGATTGAGATAGAACTCGCTCATCACGTGCCACTGGTCCGCCGTCCACTGCGAAGGAGGATGCAATGCAATTTCCGCAGCATAATCCTCGAACGGAAGACGCTCGACTTCATCGGGGCTGAGAGCGCGCGCGTACAGCCGAATATCCTGATAGCGGGCTTCTTTCGCTGGATGCTCTTCCGGATCACGCCATCCAAGTTGCATGGGAGCCGGAGTGCGAATGGTCGCGCGAGAGAGATTGTCAGACAGCACCCGAGTAGGGATCGCAATGCCATTGACGTATATCTTCACTCCCGAAGCTCGGCCGGAGCCGTTATAAGTAAAAAAGATATGCTTCCAGGCGCCGTCGAGCGGCAAGCGGAGCTACGGAGGCGACGCGTATAGCAACTTCCCGGGTTGTATCCTTGGGCGGTTCTGCTGTCGAAGGTTTCTTCGCCTTTGCTTCGGCTTCTTCTTTGGCTTTGCCCTTCTTGGCCGCTTCTTCCTCGGCTTTCTTTTGTTCAGGCGGTTTATTGGGGGCCAGATCCTTCTTGCTGAGGTCCTGCGGAGAGGGATAGTCGAACGGTTCTTTTGCTTCGGTTTTTTTCTTGCCCGGTCCCTTTCTTGTTGATTTCTTCGTTTGTTCCTTCTGAACTGGTTCCTTGGGCATCTGGTTTACTAATGCCACGCTCACGAATCCGTCCTCGGCCGAAAGTTCCCAGCCCCGTTCGTGGTGAGTAGAATCCATTTTCGAGAGCAGCGTGCCAAAACTTCCCGGATGAAACGGCGCGGAGCGGAACATGAACCAACCGCCGGAAGAGAACGGTTGCTTTGCCTCGTAATCGCCGGTTTGTCCCAGGAGCACCCGCGTGCTGGACTGCATCCGGAAGTCCGGCCATAGCCAGGTAGTCTCGCCCCATTCGCCCTTTCAGAGTGCTCGTGTGGAAGCTGGCAGGATTCGCCGTTGGTGCACTGTTCTTTAATTCCTCTCCGCTGCCTTCATCGAGCCGAAGACGTAGTACAAGGCCATTGATATCAACTGCACGAGGAGCATCCTTGCGGGAAGCAAGCCATTCGGCGACCAGTTCATGGCTGTTCCAGCGCAGTTCGTTTAACTTGCCCTGAAGTTCAGAACGCTGGGCCAGGACACGGTTATAGGCATCCTGGTTTTGAGCCCGGGGAATGCGCACAACCGGTGTCCAAACCGGCCGGTCGTCATTAAACGGTTTCTCATCGAGATTGTTGAAGAAGGCGCTCAGCGCATAAAAGTCATGCTGCGAGGTTGGGTCGAACTTATGGTCGTGACACACCGCACAACCAACTGTCAGTCCCATAAATGTGGCTCCGAATGCTTCTGTGCGCTCGCGGGCGATGTTGACCCGCAACTCCTCGGGGATAGTGCCCCCTTCATTACTGCTCACGCCTAGCCTCACATATCCACTGCCGATCAACGGGTCGAGGCTCTTCATCGGCAATAGGTCGCCGGCGATCTGCTCCATGGCGAACCGGTCAAAGGAGCTTGTTGGCGTTGAACGAACGAATCACGTAGTCACGATAAGGCCAGATATCGCGGCTATTATCGAAGTGCAGTCCATACGTGTCGGCATAGCGTGCGTAGTCGAGCCAGTAACGCGCGCGGTGCTCTCCGAATGTGGGCCGCGCCAGAAGTCCGTCCACCAGATGCTCATAGGCATCGGGTGAGGTGTCATTTACAAATGCGAGCACTTCCTCAGGAGTAGGCAGCAGCCCGGTCAGATCGAGCGTGACTTTCCGGATTAGGGTTGCCCTGTCGGCTTCGGGGGAGGGGTGCAGGCTCGTTTTTTCCAGCTTCGCAAGAATGAAGTTGTCGATTGGAGTCTTAACCCAAGCAGCGGCGGTTTGTCGCAAAGGAACTGACGGACGAATAGGGACTTCGAAGGCCCAATGCGGACGATACACCGCGCCTTCACGGATCCACTCCCGTAATGTCGCGATCTCGCCTGCGTTCATCGGCTTCGCCTCGCCTTGGGCGACTTGCGGCATTAGATAACGCGGGTCCTTGGATTCGATCCGCTTGACCAATTCACTCCTTTCGGGATGCCCGGGAACAATCGCGTCGGGATGATTTGGGCGCTTCCTCAGAGCCCATTCCGCAGAGTCAAGGCGGAGACCTGCCTTTCGCATCTCCGGATCCGGACCATGACAACTGAAACAGCGACTCGCGAGGATTGGCTGGACGTCCTGATTAAAATCCAGACGGGATTGTGTACGACGACAACCGCCGAGAGTGCTCAAAGCGAAGGCAGCCAGAAGTGAAACGATGGTCGCCTTTGTGTATCGATACGGCTTAGGGTGTGCCTGTCCTATATGCTCAGCGTCCGTGAACAGACCGTTTTTCCGCCGGATCTCTACCATAACTGAATTAGTACATTGTATTGCTGATCCTCAAAATGGATCGAGGAAAATCCCCTTTCTGCTGGCTTGGTTTGCCGAGAAGCTATGATCCGGATCGCGAAGTCGGTCAAAGCTTGCTGAATCTTGCACTATTTCTGGGTAACGAGTTAACCGGCCAATCTCTGCCCATTCTCAGGGTGTGTGAATTTTGTACGCTTCGGTGACGATCTTGCCAGATTTCAGTGATGACCACTGGTCTCTCCAGCGGGAATCCCAACTGACTCGTTTTCCACGTCAGCATCTCGTTCTGCAGCCGAAGCTCTCTGCCGTCCGAGTTCGACTGGCCTCGAAAACGGCCTCTCCAACCGCATTGTCCCAGGAACCGGGACTTCTCTGCCCTACATGAAGTGTGATTGGAGTTCTCCTTCTTAATGGATTCCAAAGGATTTCCTTTGTTATCAAGGTCTTTGAAAGTTCGACCCCCACTCGCTTCCGCCATTTCCCTCCTTTAACGAGGGCCCGCTGTCTTATCGTGGACGCGCCGCTCCTCGGCCCACCGGTGCTAAGCCATAGCACTCCCGGGCCATTTTCCTTTTCCTCGACAAGCCCTATTCTCCTTCTTGAGCAGCACTTGGGGGAGGGCTGATCAGCAAACGTCCCACGACTCAAATCGAGTCTGGGGCGTTTTGTTTTGCAATCCAGGTTTCCGGTGCACCTGGCCATGCACCACTGGGCTTTTCGGTCGCCGCAAATCAGTTAAAATAGTTTCTTGGATCTCTCCCCACTCACCCGGAATCAGGCTTCCCAGCGCGTGCGCAAGACGGCGCGCCCGCTCGTCCTCTTTCTGCTGGCCCTGGTCGTCGCCGCCCGCGCCGACAATGCCGCCTTCGATCTCATCGGTCCCAAAGTCGACGTTCGGGTGCAGCGCGCCGGAGTGACGCTTCCGATTGCGCAGGTGCCCAACCTGCAAGCGGGAGACCGCCTCTGGGTCCATCCCGATCTGCCCGACACACAGTCGGTGCGTTATCTCATGATTGTGGCGTTCCTGCGGGGCGCCACGAACCCTCCTCCGGATTCCTGGTTTACTCGCGTGGAAACCTGGAGCAAGCCCGTCCACGAAGAAGGCATCTTCGTCACCGTGCCGGAGGAGGCGGAGGAAGCGCTCGTCTTCCTCGCGCCGGAAACCGGCGGAGCCTTCAGCACTCTGCGGGCTGCGGTGCGGGGAAAGCCCGGTGCGTTTGTACGCGCCTCGCAGGACCTGGTGCAGGCTAGCCTCGACCGCGCCCGGCTGGAAAAATATCTCGACGCCGTTCGCGAGATTTCCGCCAGCGATCCCGATCAACTGAAAGCGCGCACGACTTTACTGGCGCGCAGTCTGAATATCCGTCTCGAGCAGCAGTGCTTCGACAAACCTACTGCCCAGCAGGCGCCATGCCTCACCCAGAACACAGACCAGTTAGTGCTCGACGATGCGCATAGCCAGAGCATGGTCGCCACACTGACCTCGGGGCCTTCCACCGATCTTCTCGCCCAGATCAGTTCCACCCCCAACGCCCGCAGTGGCTACTACAGTCCTTACATCGGAGCGGTCGTCGACGTTGCCCGCATTCTTAGTACGGCGCATACCGCGCAATATCAATACATCCCGGCGCTCGCCTTACCCAAACAAGAACAACTCAATCTGCGCCTGAACAATCCTCCATCTTTTCGTAATCCCAAGTCGGTGCTCGTGATCGGATTGCCGCCGGTTCGGCCTGCTCCCGTTCCGCCCTTACGCGCGACCGATTCGACTCAGGTGTTTTGCGCCGGCAAGCCTTCGCTTCTGCTTCCGGCCGACGGCGCTCCTCTGGTGTATGCCACAGAACTCGCGCACAACTTCGTTCTCCATGTCGAAGCCAAGTCGGGTCCGAGCATCGATCTGCTTGCGAAAGCGGACCCCCTGCAGGGAGGATTTTCGGTCGACACCCAAGCTCTTCAGTCGGCGGATCTCGACGGCGAAGTCACCGGCATTCTCCGCGGCTCCTGGGGTTTCCACTCCTTCGAGGGGCCGCATTATCGGCTGCGGCCCTCGAAGCCCGCACAATGGATTGTCGCCTCCAAAGATGCTAGCGCTCTGATCGTGGGTCGCGAGGACACCCTTCACTTGCAATCTCCTGACGTGTGTTGCGTGAGCGAAGTGAAGCTCAAGGACGATCAGGGAAAACTGCTGGCAACCGAGTGGAAGAACTCCAAGGCAGACGAACTCGAAATCAAAGTCCCCCTGCAGAACGCGAATGTGGGATCGGTCACCATGGTGATCAAGAAGTTTGGACTGCCTGAAGCCGACGAGATTCCGCTGCACACCTATTCCGAAGCGGCTCGCCTCGACAGTTTCAGCATCCATGCCGGCGATGCCGACGGCGTTCTCAAAGGCACGCGCTTGGATAACGTCGCCACTCTGGAAGTGGATGGTCTTCGCTTCGTCCCGGATACGTTGACCCGCGCTCACCAGCAGGACGAACTCAAGCTCACCACGCAGGATGGGTCCGCCCGAACCAAGCTCCATCCCGATGACTCGATCGTCGTTCACGCTACGCTCAAAGATGGCCGGGTCCTCGATCTCAAATCGGAAGTCGAGGCTCCGCGCCCGGCGGTCAGCGTGCTCAGCCACAGCGTTCAAATGGATCAGACGGCGCCCTCACCCACCGTTCGTCTCGGCAGTCAGGACGAATTGCCGCAGGATGGTCGACTGGTTTTCTTCCTCAAGACGGAAGTGCCCGAAACCTTTCCTCCCACGGAAAAGATTGAAGTTGCCACGGCCGATGAATCCTTTCGCGTACTTCTGACTTTTAAGGACGGCAATCTCACGCTGCAAGATTCTAAAACGGTGTTCGGAGTTCTCGATCCCATGAAACTCCTCGGTCCTTCGGCATTCGGACCTCTGAAATTCCGTCCGGTTGCAGCCGACGGCGTCGACGGCGATTGGCAGCCTCTGGTCGATTTGGTGCGCGTCCCACTACTGACAGGAATTCGCTGTGTACCCGAGTCGGAAAAGGAATGCACTCTTAGCGGCGACAAACTTTTCTTGCTCGACTCGGTTAGCACCGATGCCGATTTCGCCAACCCGGTCACCGTCCCCGCAGGTTTTGTGGAGGATGCACTGGCGATTCCCCCGCTCAAAGGAAAAACGCTCTATATCAAACTTCGCGACCACCCCGACACCATCGATACGGTGACGCTACCCGTATTGACCGCTCAGCCGTAAGTCCGTTCTTGTATTGAAGGAGTGCGTTCTTGCATTAGAGGAGTCTTCCCGACCGGAGCCGGTTTTCAGGCGAAGGGAGGGATCTCGCGCGCCCCTCTCGTTTCCGTCGCGACGCGATATACTCGCCCTTCAATCTCATGGCCAACATTCTCTACGGAGTCAACGGCGAAGGCGCGGGTCACTCCACTCGCGCCAAGGAAGTCCTCTCTCACCTCGTCGCCCAAGGACACACTGTCCACGTCGCTTCCTTCGACCGTGGATTGCAAAACCTGAAGCCGCACTTCGACGTCACCGAGATCTACGGCTTCCGCTTCGCTTACGTCAACAATCGCGTGCGCTACAAGCGCACCATCGCCAAGAACCTGATCACGATTCCGCAAGCTGCCCACAGTCTTTCCCGCCTGAAAGACCTGGTCGACGAATGGAAGACGGACTTGATCATCACTGACTTCGAGCCGCTCACCTGTCACGTCGGCCACAAGAAGCGCCTTCCGGTTATCTCCATCGATAACCAGCACTGCCTTACCAACACAGTGGTGTCTTATCCGAGGAAGTATCGCGTCGACGCCGCTGCGGCCAAACTCGTCACCCGCCTCATGACTCCGCACGCCAATGCCTACCTGGTGATTTCTTTTTTTACCGCTCCCATTCGCAAGCGCAACACGTTCCTGTTTCCTCCGCTCCTGCGGCAGGAAATTCTCGATGCTACACCCACACAAGGCGACCACATCCTGGTCTACGTGACCTCACCCGCGCCCGCGCTGGCGAAGTTGCTGGCTTCCGTCCGCTGCCGCTTCATCGCCTATGGCTTTGGCCGCGAGAAGAAAGAAGGGAACATAATCTTTAAGAAGCCCTCGGTGGACGGTTTTTTCGCCGATCTCACCAGTGCCAGCGCCCTCGTCGCAAATTCCGGATTTTCCTTGGTCACCGAGGCCCTGCATCTGGGCAAGCCCTACTTGGCCGTCCCCGTAAGCCATCAGTTCGAGCAGATCTTCAACGCATACTGGCTGGAGAAGTCCGGCTACGGCGCGTACCGGGAAGACTTGAACAAAGAGCGAGTCGAATCTTTCCTCTACAATCTGCCGCACTATCGCGAAGCGTTGGCACAATATCCCCGGCAAGGCAACGGAGCTCTCCTCGAAAAGCTCGACACCCTCATCTCCCGTCTCGCATAGTAGCCCCAGCTAATCTTCACGTCCTCCGCGTTCTCTCAGCGAACTCAGCGGTTCAAGCTTTTGTGTCCCTAGCTCCCTAGGCGCGTGTACGAACGTAATCTCGGCCTCACCCCAGGGCCACCCATATTATGGTTCGAGACGGACTTACAAGGTTTGCTACGAGGCGCTTCTATGCACGTGCCGAGAGTTGTCGTATTACTGGCGGCCGCCGCTCTCATGTCAGTGGCCTACGCGCAGGATTCGCCATCTCTCGGAGATGCGGCTCGCCAGGCCCGTCTTCAGAAGCAAAAGGACCCCAAACCTGACAGCACCGCCGCAAGTGGCGCTGAACAAGCCAAATCGCCGAAAAAAGTCGTCACCAACGATGACATTCCCGAGAGTGTCGGATCGATCCCGACGTCGACTCCCACTTCTCGCAACGCTCCGCCAAGCTCCGGAACGCGAAAGCTTTCCGCCGAACAATGGAAGGCCTTAATTCAGGTGCAACAAAAGATATTGGCTTCCATGCAGCGCGCCATCGATAACTTAAAGAATTCCATTCGGTACCCCGAAGCCTGCGTCGTCGATTGCGCCCAGCGGATGGAACGCCAGAGAGAGAAAGAACAGCAATTGGAATCGATGCAGGCGCGATTGGCAGAACAACAAAAACGCCTGGAAGACCTGCAGGACGCCTCTCGCAAACAAGGCTTCGGAAGCTCTGTCTACGAGCCGTGACAGTAGCGAAGTTGTAGCGCCGGCATCTTGCCGGCTGTCGCGAGGGCGCCTCGCCCTCGCACCGCGCGCCCCGACGTCCGGCGGCCACTAACCCAGCGCAGCCGGCGGCACCGGTGGCCCCCCGATTTTTCACATTCGCCAAAACTCCCCCTCCATGCGAAATTAGTTCATGTCCTTAGTCGTTCGCCCTTCACCCATTCATTCCGTTGGCGTCTACACCTCAAAGCCGATCCGCAAGGGAACTCGTGTTGTCGAATATGCCGGTGAGCGCATCACTGCCGAGGAAGCCGACCGCCGCTACGATGGAGTCTCCCGCACCTACCTCTATGGACTCGATGATGGCAAGACCGTGATCGACGGCCACGGACTCGGCGCCTATCTGAATCATTCCTGCGACCCCAACTGTGAAGTCGACGAGATCAAAGGCCGCGTCTGGCTGTTCGCCATTCGCGAAATCGCTGCCGGCGAAGAATTGGTTTGGGATTACAACCTCTACGACGATGAAGACCCCGCCCCCTGCCACTGCGGCTCCCCCCAGTGCCGCGGCACTATGTATTCGAGAGAGTGGATGGCGAAGATGCGCCGCCGCGAAGCCCGCAAGAAGAAACAAAAATCCGTAGTAGCCCGGAAGCGAGCCACGCGAAAGGCGAAATCCAGCCGCGAAGCCGCCGCCTAAGTGAATGGGCTTGATAGGTGCGCCGTTTCCAGCCGCGAAGTCGAAGTAGAGAGCTACCGCCCCGCAGGGGCGAAAGAAACGCTACCCCTCAGATTCCGTAACCACGGTCGCCCGAACCGGCACCTTCCCGTGCTCCCGCCATCCCTCAATAATCAAATACAACACCGGAATAAAGAACAGATTCAGAAACGTAGACATAATCATGCCGCCAAACACCGTCGTCCCCACCGAATGCCGTCCGTTCTCGCCGGCCCCGGTGGCGACCACCAGCGGCACTACGCCCAGAATGAAGGCCAGCGATGTCATCAGAATCGGCCGCAGACGAATCGTCGCCGCCTGGACTGCCGATTCCACCAGCGGAACTCCACGCCCGCGCAACTGCTCCGAAAACTCCACGATCAGAATCGCGTTTTTGCTCGACAGCCCGACCAGCATCACCAGTCCGACCTGGCAGAACACATCATTCTGCAGCCCGCGCATCCACTGCGCCCCAAGCGCTCCAAGCAGCGCCATGGGCACCGCCAGCAACACGATAAACGGCAGCACAAAACTCTCATACTGCGCTGAAAGCGTCAGGTACACAACCAGCGTGCCCAGTCCAAACAGAATCAGCGACGTCCCGCCAGCCTGCAATTCCTCCAGCGACAGCCCAGTCCAACTGTAGGCAAACCCCTGCGGCATCTTCTTCGCCAGATCCTCCATCGCGGCGATCGCCTGCCCAGAGCTATATCCCGGCGCCGGTGCCCCATCGATCTCCGCCGATCGGAACAGATTGTAATGACTGATCACCTGCGGAGTTGTCGTCTGCGTGATGCTGATCAAGTTGTCGAGCGGCACCATCGCCCCGCCATCGGATCGCACGTAAAACCGGTTCATATCCTGGGCCTGCGCCCGGTATTGCTTGTCGGCCTGCACGTATACCCGGTACGACCGGTTATTGAAGTCGAAATCATTCACATAAGCCGAGCCCATATAGACGCCCAGCGTATCCGTAATTTGTGACAGGGGCACATGCAGGCTCTTTGCCTTCTCCCGGGCAATGGTTACTATGTATTGCGGATCGTTCGCCGTAAACGAAGTGAAGAGCCGGGTCAGGTCTTTGCGTTGTGCCGCTTGCTGCATCAGGCTCCCCGCCGTTCCTGCCAGTTCTTCCAGTTTGTGCGAAGCCTGGTCCTGAATCACGAACTGAAACCCGCCAAACTGTCCCAGCCCCTGAACTGGCGGTGGCAACGTCGGAAAAACGATCGCTCCCGAGACTCCGAACATCCGCGGAGCAATACGAGTAAGAACTGCCTTCGCCGAATGCGCTTCGCCTTTGCGTTGGGAATACGGCTTCAGGGGAATAAAAATAAGCCCCTGGTTCGCGGCCGCTCCCGCGAAACTGAAGCCGGCCACAGAAAATGTTCCCTCCGCCTCCGGCACATCGGCCAGCAGGTTCGCAACCTGCTTCCCAATCGCCTTCGTGTATTCCAGCGACGCTCCCGACGGCGCCTGGATCACAATGATGAAATATCCCTGATCTTCGTCCGGCACAAATCCGGTAGGCACGCGCGTGAATACAAAATACGTCAGGCCCAGGCCGGCGAAAAACAGCACCGCCATCGCCCGTTTGTATTCCAGCACGTGATGCAGCAGGGCACGATACCCACGGGTGAGGGCAACGACGCCGTCGTCGAACTTTTGCAGCCACCACCACTTTTGCCGATGGCCGCCGCTCAGAAGAATCGCTCCCAGTACTGGAGCCAGAGTGAGCGCGTTGAAGGCGGAAATGGCAATGGAAAATGCGATGGTCAGCGCAAACTGGCGAAACAAAATGCCGGTCGTCCCGGGAAAGAAAGCAACCGGCACAAACACAGCAACCAGCACCAGCGAGGTGGCGATGACGGCGCTGGTAATCTCGGCGGTGGCTGCTGCCGCCGCTTTGTGGGAGTCGTGTTCGCCCTCGGCGATGTGGCGCTCAATGTTTTCAATCACCACGATGGCGTCGTCGACCACTAGGCCGACTGCGAGTGTGATGCCGAACAACGTCAGCGTGTTGATGGAGAAGCCGAGTAACTTCACAAAGACGAAGGTGCCGATGAGCGAAACCGGAGTCGCGATGAAGTGAATCATCGTCGTTCTCCAGTCGCCGAGAAAGATAAAGATCACCAGGATGACCAGCAGGATCGCCGAACCGATCGTGAACAGAACATCCCGGATCGATTCCCCCACTGCGTCCGTGGTATCGAACGCCAGCTTGTAATGCATGCCCGGAGGAAAGCTTTTTGACAATCGGTCCAGCTCCGCAATCGCCCGCCGGTCCACATCGAGGGCGTTCGCCGTGGAGAGCTGCGTGACTGCAATGCCCACCGCATCCTGCCCGTTGAATTGCAAGTCCGAACTGTAGGTTTCTGCACCCAGTTCGGCATGCCCTACATCCTTCAGGCGAACGATGGTGCCGTCGGAATTCGACTTGAGAATGATATTGTCGAACTGCGCCGGCTCGCTTAACCTTCCCACCGCTCGCACGCTGACTTGATACTGTTGTCCCGCGATCGCAGGCTGCTGCCCGACCTGCCCGGCTGCGACTTCTACGTTTTGCTCTGAGAGCGCGTTTACCACATCAGGCGCGGTCAGTCCCCGGCCCGCCATCCGATCCGGATCCAGCCACAACCGCATCGAGTATTTGCGCTCGCCGAAGATGATCACATCCGCCACGCCCGGAATGCGCTTCAGGGAATCCCGCACGTACACGTCGAGATAGTTGCTCATGAACAGCGTGGAATATTTATTGTTGTCGGAAATGACGGCCGCGCCGAAGACAAAGTTCTGCGAGGTCTTCACCGTCGTGATGCCCACGGCTTTGACCGCTGCCGGGAGCCGTCCCTGCGCGGTATTCACGCGGTTCTGAATGTCGACCGTCGCCAGGTCCGGATTGCGGTTCAAATCGAACGTGGCGATCACGCTGCTGCTGCCATCGTTGCCACTCGTGGAAGTGATGTACTTCATCCCTTCCGCGCCGTTGATCTGCTGTTCAAGGGGAATTGTGACTGCGCTTTCGACCGTCTGCGCGCTTGCTCCAATGTAGAAGCTGGAAACACCCACCTGCGGCGGCGCCAGATTCGGAAACTGCGCGATCGGCAACGTAGGCAATACCACTGACCCTGCCAGAACAATCAGCAGCGCGCATACGGTCGCAAACACCGGACGTTGAATGAAGAAATTGACAAACATGAAGAATTCCGTGCGCAGCCTGCGCTGCTCAATGACGAATCACAACTACGTGAAGGCGGCTTCCGGCTTCCGCTACCCGGCTTCCGGTGGACAAGCTAAGCCGCAGGATGCAATTTCAGATGCTGTTGTTGAACATTTCGAATCGTACCGCCGACAGCCGGAAGCCGAGAGCCGTCCCTCAGCTTTGCGGAATTACCGGCACCCCGTCGCGCAGAAACTGCGTTCCGGAGATGATGACCTTGTCGCCGGCCTTGAGGCCGTCCTGCACTTCGTAGTCGTTACCCACCGTTTGTCCAATCTTCAGAGGTCTCTGCCGCGCCAGGAATGCGCCGCCATCCTGCGCCTCGGCAACGAACGCGAAATATTGGCCTCCTAGTCGCGAGACCGCGAGGATGGGAACTTCTGGATTGCGATGCGTTCCCCATACCACGCGGGCCCGAATGAACTGCGACTGGCGCAGGGAATCGTTTCCATTCGTAATCCGCGCCTTCACCAGCACCGTCTGCGTTGTGTTATCCACCTGCGGAGAAATGAAGCTGACCCGCGAATTGGCAAGCACTTTGCCTTCGCTGTCCAGCACTTGCACCGGCAGATTCATCTTGAGTTGCGGGGAGCGCTCGATCGGCACATACACGTACGCTTCCAGGCTTCCCGGCTGATCGACCGTCGTCAACTGCGTCGTGGTCGTAACCCGGTCTCCCACACGCACTGGAATGTCTCCCACTACACCGGCGCGCGGCGCGACCACCTTGTAGTAATGAAGCTGGACTTGCTGTTCCTTCACCTGGGCATCGAGCGCATCCATCTGAGCCTGGGCCGCGTCCAAAGTCGCCTTCGCCTGCTCCAGATCCTGTTTGCTCACTACTCCCGCGGACGAAAGCCCCACGGCGCGGTCATACTGTTTTTTCGCCCAGACCAGATTCGCTTCTTGCGCCGCCCGCGCGCTCTCCTGGCTTTTCACGGTAGCCTGCTGCTTCAAAGGATCGATCTCGATCAGTGCACTGCCCGCCGCAACCCGCTCGCCCGAGTGCACATAAATTTGGATGATTTGCCCCTCGACTTGCGGCATAATCACCGCCGAGTCCCGCGACTTCAGCGTTGCCACGTACTCCGACGCATCGTCGACCGGCACCGCTCGTGCCTCCAGCACTTTGACCGGCATTGCGCCCGGGCCGCCGGCGTGAGGATTCTGTGCCCGGTTCCCCGAGCATCCCACCGCGGCCGCGCTCGCGGCCAAAGCCGCTGCCAGTAAGCCTTTTGCTATGTATTCCTGGAGATGATTCGTCATAAGTCGTAAGAAGGTTCCCACTTGGATACTGTAACCGACTTGCTCCTGCATAAGGGGCCAGCAGCGACTAACTTTGCCCAAAAATGAGACGTGCAAAAGCACGCTAAACCCAATGTGCAAGTACCCGTTGATAAAGATTATCCGACCGCCAGCGGGGAAGCAAAATAATCTCTTCCGGCCTCTGTGTTCCCTGTGCCCTCTGTGGTTCGAGCTTTTCTCAGCGATCTCCGCGGATCCTCAGCGTCCTCTGTGGTTAAGTGCTGTTACTCATCTTCCCCAAAATCTCCTTCAGAATCTTCGCTGCCACCGTCGCCGTCATTCCCGCCACATCCTGCACAGGGTTGTACTCCACCAGGTCCGCGCCCACGATCTCCCCCGTGATCGCATGCAAATGGGCAATCGCCTCCCGCACGGTCATCCCGCCGGGTTCGCGATGTGAAACCCCTGGCGCAAACGCCGGATCCAGCGCGTCCATATCGAACGTGACATACACCGGTCCCGCTGCCTTCAATTTTTCATACGCGGGCAGGCCTCGCATCTCCACCACTTCCACCCCAAACCTCTCCGCCTGCTCCCGCTGATGACGGTTGAGGGTCCGAATCCCGACCTGCACCAGTCGCTTCGCCAGCCCCGATTCCATGATTCGCGCAAACGGACAAGCATGCGACAAACGGTTCCCCGCGAACTCCTCATACAGATCCGGATGCGCATCGAAATGAAAAATCGTCAGCTCCGGATACCGCCGAGCAACCGCCCTCACGATGGGATACGTTATCGAATGATCCCCGCCCAGCGAGACCGGACGCTTGCCCCGCTCCAGAAGCGCTCCCACTCCCGCCTCGATCGCCGCGAACGCATCTTGCTCCGCAAACGCAAGATCCCCCGCATCCTCGTACGCTCCCGCAACGCCCAGATCCACGCCGGTCTCCGTCCACAAGTTCGAAGCATCACTGCGCAGCGCCTCGCGGATTTTCGGTGGCGCGTCCCCCGCCCCGCGCAGGTACGAAGAATACGCGTCAAAGGGAATTCCAAGAAGAGTCGGCACACCCATATGATTTATCGAGAATTCAGCGTGTGGCGCGGGCGCACCCGCCCGCGTGGTTGTTGGGACGTCGCCGCCCGCGTCTTCCAGGACTTACTTCTTCACCGCAATCCCCAACTCCCTCAACTGCCGCTCACTCACTGGGGTCGGCGCGTCGCACATCAAATCCACCGCACGCGCAGTTTTCGGGAAGGGAATCACTTCCCGCAAACTTTCTGCTCCCGCCAGAATCATCACGATGCGATCGAGCCCGAGCGCAATCCCGCCGTGCGGAGGTGTCCCATACTCCAGCGCCTCCAGAAAAAATCCGAAGCGCGACTTCGCCTCCTCTTCCGTCATGCCCAGCGCGCGGAAGATTTTGCGCTGAATGTCCTGCCGGTGAATACGAATCGACCCCGATCCCAACTCCGTGCCGTTGAGCACTACGTCATAAGCCAGCGCCCGCACCGCACTCAGCGTGGATTGCGGATCGTTCACCGACTCCACTCCCGCTTCCAGCAGGCTCATGTCCTGTTCATGCGGCGAAGTGAACGGATGATGCGCCGCCATCCATTGCTTCTCGCCCTCATCCCACTCGAACATGGGAAAGTTCGTGACCCATAAGAACCGGAAATCCTTCGCGGCGTCGCCACTCTTCTTGAAAATGCCGTGCCGGTCGGCATACTTCTGCGCCAGCGCCAGCCGCAGCAGCCCCGCCGACGCATAGATCGCCAACTCCGCGGGCGTGACCTTGCGATGCGCGGGCATCGCCGTCTGCGGCCCCGCCTGCGCCGACCCGGCCACCAGCACGAGCAGATCGCCCTCTTCCATCCCGGTCTTCTTCGCGATCGCGGCCGCTGCCTCGGGAAACTTATTGCCGATGCGCTTGAAGTCTTCGAAAAGCTTCGCTCCGCCCTTGGCATGGAACATCGGCTTGATGTCGTCGCGCTCCTTGCGCGAAAGTTCGCCGACTTTGGGCGTGCGGATGGCAATCACCGGCAGATTCGCATTGATCGCCAGTTCCTGCAGATTCTCCGCCGTAAAACATTCCCGCACGTCGGTGAACGCGGGCAGGCGCAAATCCGGCTTGTCGATCCCATACAGCCGGATCGCTTCGTCATAGTCCATGCGCGGAAATGGCGTCTTGATCGCACTTCCGGCAGCCTGAAACGCCGCCGTCAGAAATCCCTCAACCACTTCCCACACCCGTTCCGGCTGCGGATACGACATCTCCAGATCGATCTGGGTAAACTCCGGCTGCCGGTCCGCCCGCAGATCTTCATCGCGGAAGCAGCGCACAATCTGAAAATACTTGTCGAATCCCGAAATCATCAGGATCTGCTTGAACAACTGCGGCGACTGCGGCAGCGCATAAAACGTCCCCGGCTGCACCCGGCTGGGCACAAGATAATCCCGCGCCCCTTCCGGCGTCGATCGCGTCATGAACGGCGTCTCAATCTCGAAAAATCCCTGCGCCGAAAGATAATCGCGGATCGCCTTCGCCACTTTGTGCCGCGTCTCGATGTTGAACTGCATCACCTCGCGCCGCAGATCGATATAGCGATACTTCAGCCGCGTCTCTTCATTGGTCAGCGCCGTGTCCGACGGCAAAAATGGCGGCAGCTTCGACTCGTTCAGAATGCGAATCTCATCCGCGACGAGTTCCACCTCGCCCGTAGGAATATTTTTGTTAACCGTGTCCGCGTCGCGCCCTTTCAACGTACCGATCACGGCGATCACATACTCGTTGCGCAGCGCGTTCGCCTTATCGTGCGCCGCCGCGCCCGCTTCCCGGTTGAGCACAACCTGGGTCACGCCCGTGCGGTCGCGCAAATCGATAAAGATGAGGTTCCCGAGGTCTCGCCGCCGGTTGACCCATCCCATCAGCACAGCCTTCTTCCCGGCGTCGGACGCGCGCAACGTCCCGCACATGTGAGTCCGTCGTAGATCTCCTAAGAAATCGAGCAAAGTGTGTCCTTAACGGTGAGAATGCGGCAGAGTGCCGAAACAAAAGATTATAAACGCTCGTCGCACCGCAACGCCGCATCGAGGGCCGCACCGTCACGCCGCAAGTCACGCAGTACGTCACGCCGCCGTCCCGGCGGCTGTCGTGGGGGCGTCCGCGCCCGCACACACGCGGATCAATGTGCTGCCAGCGCGAATTCCCTCCGGCCCACGATTAACCCCCGCCCCATGTCCTCCCGGCTATCCCAACTCCTCTCCGCGCATCTACTATAAGTACAATGCCCGCAATTCTCCCCCTCGACGAAGTCTCAGACTCCGTGTCCGCTCCACGGCTTCTGGTCGAGCTTCCCTCCCGGCCGCGAGTTTTCTTCGGCAATCTGCGTGAGCTGGTTTTCCCGCGCCGTCTTTCGCCGCTCGAACTCCGTTCCACCCCCGCGTCTTTCTGGCCCGACGTATTCGTGAAGCGCCCCTTGCCCTGGTACGGCTTCGTCCAGTCCATCGCCTGTCACGCCCTCACATTCGTGCTGCTGATTGGATTCACCCGCTTCTTGGCTCTCCAACCTCAAGTCGTACCAACGCCGGTTTTCGATCGTGCTCAAGTCATCTATTACCAACCGTCGGAATACCTTCCCCCGCTCGATACCCGCAGCGAAACAGCGACGCAGCCCGCGAAGGTCGATCCAGAGTTCTCCCCTCAGCCCATCATTTCTGTTCCTCCCGAAGCAGTTAACCGCTCGCAGACCCTCGTCACCCCGCCCAACATCAAGCTAAAGCGTGAGGTGGCGCTGCCAAACATCATCGCGTGGTCGGATACTCTGGAGAAGCCGCGGCTCGCGATTCCTCCCGTCCCGCTGACGCTCGCCGCCGGCCTCACGCGCATCGCGCCCCAGATGGAGAATGCGGTCGTGAAGCCGCCCCCGGATGCGTCCGACATCACGCATCGCCGGAGTTTGCCGACGGCCCAGAACTCCGTGGTCGCACCCCCGCCCGACGTGATCGCCTCAAACTCGGCTGCCTTCCAGACCCCGCAGCCTGCCTTGATTGCACCTCCGCCCAATGTTGAGAGCGCATCCACTCGTCCGCTTGGCGATCTGAACATTGGCCCGAGTTCCGTGATTGCTCCGGCGCCCCGCCTTCCGATCGCTGAACAACGTGCGGTTCAAGGATCTCGATTAACGGGCATGGGAGTCGGAACTCCGCAGGTTCTGCTTCCGCCTCCGTCGGTTTCTGCTTCAGGATCTTCCGCGGAGCTTGGAGCGCGCGGCCGCGTCATTGCGCTCAACCTACATCCCGCCGTGGGCGCGCCACCGGATCCACCGGCAGGCAACCGTCGCGGTACTTTCGCCGCCACGCCCGAAGGCCATGCTGGAGCGTCGGGCTCACCCGGTACTAACTCTGCAAACACGACGGGGGGAGCGGGTTCCGGCGGCAGAGGCAAAGAAAGTGGAACAGGATCGACTCGAAAGGGAACCGCCGACGTTCCCTCGGGCCTTTACGTGGGAAGCACAGCGGCGAAATCCTCGCCCGTGGCGGGTAACAATTCCTTAACCAACTCCGTCAACCCGAACTTAATGGCCAGCGTGCGACCCCCGCGCGTGAGCAGCGCGCCGTCGCGAACCATGCAGCCCGAAAGCACAACCAAACTTTCGGAACCGGAACGTGCCGTCTTCGGCAATCGCAAGTTCTATTCCGTTACGCTGAACATGCCGAACCTGAATTCCGCTGGCGGCAGTTGGGTGATCCGCTTCGCCGAACTGAATCATGATTCAAGCATTCACGACGCGAACTCCGCCGCCGCAGACCTATCTCAACCCGCGGCCACGCGCAAAGTCGATCCCGCCTACCCTCTGCAACTCATGCGCGAGAACGTCGCCGGGACGGTGATCCTCTACGCGATCATTCACGCCGATGGCACCGTCGGCAACGTGCGCGTCCTCCGCGGCGTCGACGACCGTCTCGACCAGTTCGCCAGCCAGGCGATAGCACAATGGCAATTCCAGCCGGCGATGAAAAATGGTTCTCCCGTCGATGTCGAAGCGACCTTCCAAATCCCCTTCCGCCCAGCGCATGTAGGCACCAATTTCTAATCCAAGAATTACCTGCAGGAAGGAACTAAAACCACAGAGGCCACAGAGTTCCACCGAGAAACCCTCTGTGTGACTATGTGCCCTCTGTGGTTAAAAGTACTTCGAATACTGAGCCGAAACCCGACCCAGATCACAAACGACTAGCGACTGCCAGCCCCCTTCTTCTTCTCCAACGCCGCATAAATCGCCGGATCCGTGCAAATCTCGTAATACGGCCGCTCCGTCCACCCCTTCACCGCAAAATCCGTCGGATCGATCCGCGGAATGCGGCTCTCCCGCACCACAATTTTTCGAAAGATATCCCGATCCACCGGCACGGTAGCGCTGAACAACCGGTACTCCCCTTTATCCGACGAAGCCAGCGTTGCCGGCAGCTTCACCTTCAATGGCTCCAGCGTAATTTCCTGCTGCAATTTGCGGAAGGCCATTTCATTCATGCGAATTCCGCTCAGGTTGAAGCTCAGAATCACATCTTCGGGGTTCCCGTTCTCATCCATTTCCGCCGCCTGAAACGCATACACGTGAAACGGCCCCGCCTGCGGTTCCATCACCTTGCGCGCCCGCTTGTTACATGACGACAGCCGGTCGCTCTCGTTCAGCGCCTCCGAAATCATGATCTGATGCTCGCCATCCATCAGGTATAGCGGAGCCGACTCCTGCAGCGTTATGCCCACGCCCAGTTCCAGTTGCGGCATGCCCGAGAGCTGCATCAGCTGGTTATACCCGCGCACGATTTCGATGATCTCGCGCGCCAGCACGCACATGCGGCTCACCGCCAGCCCTGGCTCGCCTTCACGTTCCAAGATCGCCAGGATGATGGCGTCGCCCTCCAAAAACACTTTCTGCGCGCCGTACTTCTCCAGCAGCTTGTTCACCGGATCGTAAAAATTCAGGCTGAAGTACGACGCCGGATTCAGCCCCTTCTCCATCATCGTCCGCGTCAGCCGCGTCGAGTCACGCACGTCCGCCTTGAGCACCACGTGGCGCAACACTTTTTCGGTGTCCGTTTGCCTCTGTTCCTCCGGAAGCAGAAACTCATACAGCGTTCCGTTCACCCGCGACAGCTCCTGCAACCGCTCGTTTCCCACCAGGTTGATGGAATCCAGAGCGGCATTCGTAACTTCCAGCCGCCGCAAATCGCGGTGATAGTGAAAAAAATCCCCCAGAAAGCGCGCCGCCACCTTCGCCCGCTCCGCTCCGCGGCAGGCCGCCACTTTCGCAACCGCCGTATACAAACTGTTGGGCGAGAGTTTGCCATGATCTTGAATCATGCGCTCCACGCGATCGCACTCTGTTCGATCGATAAGCGCATTTTTCAACTGCTGGGCATTGATGCGCGGCGCATATTCGCTCAGCAGCGGAACCACGTGATAGGACGCGATCACGTTTTCCATCACCCGCTCATCTTCCAGTAGCCGCACCCACGCCGCTAGGCGCTCCTGTTGCGCCAGTCCCTCGTCGGAAACCTCCGGCGTCCCTGTACCTACTAACTCCGGCGCATTCTCCGGCACATTCATCCACGAGTCCATCGTCTCCGCGCTGACATCCTCTCCATAGATCGAGCGCAGAAATCCCGAAGCCACTTCCCGCATCCGGCCGTAGCGGTCCGGATCGCGATCCCAATTCCCCAGCATCACGTAGTGTTCGGCGCACAGGTGATCATCCCGCCCATCTTCTGAGAACAGCAGCCGGTTCATAAACAGGGGATAGGTGTAATAGGCTCCCGCCAGCGTCTCTTCACCGAACAGCGACCGCCGCGTGCGCCCCAGCGTGCTCTTCTCCACCTCGCGCAAGGTCTCAAAGATTTCCTGCCCAGTCTTGCGCAGGATGATCCTCTTTCGCACCTGGAACGTGGCCAGCCGTTCGCGGTACTCATGCGCTTGCCCATGCCGCATATTGTCGTAGCTCTTCAGCAGCACGCGGCAGCGCTCCAGCACCTGCAGGAATTGCTGGTTCATTTCGATGCGAAAGAATTTCGTCACTGCCAGCCGCGCCAGCAGGTCGACCGACAGCCGCGACTCTTTCTTCGCTCGGTTGAGCGAGCCAACCTGCAACTCGGTCAGCGCAGCCTTCCATCCTCCGGAATCGCTTTTCGGCCCCGCTGCTCTGCCCGCCTGATTCCTCATCCACGACGGCCCCTGCGTCGTGCGCGGAGCCTCCGCCGACAGCAACTCTTCCAATTCCCCGTGTCGCGCAATCAAGCGCGCAACCTGCGCCCGTCCCAACTCCACGAACCGCGGGCTCAACACGACATCGTGCCGCAGGTTATCGACCCCGACCGAGATCCCCTCCAGCGACACCGCGGGCATCGAAGCAGTCAGCTTCGGCGCCTCCGGCTTATCCGGCGCTCCACCCAATCGGAAAATAGGAATTCTCGGCATCGAAGCTAGAAGTCTCTTCGGAAGTTGCTGATTCAAACGGACATTTCGAGGTTAGCACGCAGTGCAGGACAGCTAAAGTTACCTAGGTTACGGCCTAACCAATTCATTTTCTTGGGAGTCCAAGATGCTCGCGTAGCGACAGTCGCCTCGGCTGTCCGATGGTGCAATATTGATCCCACCTAAAGAGGGTGCCCCATCTCGCGTTTTTGCGAGAAGTGGGGCTTTTGACTTTCCGATCCAATCAGAGAATTCCCGCGCAGCGCTACTGACTCTTCGCCCTCGCCGCCTCAAACTCATCGCCCTTCTGCCATCCCACCAGCTTGGGCAAACTCGCAGCCTCCCACCCCAGCGCGAATCCAAACCGTGCCATCGCCGAGTCCCCCACAAAATCCATCTCCGGATGATACTCATCGCTCGGCTGGTGATAATGCTTCTCCACGTACTCGCGCTCCTGCTCGAGTCCCCAAGCCTCGTTGTGCCCCTTGTACTTCATCCCTTCATTAATCGAAAACGCCGGAATGCCCACCCGCGCCAGACTGAAGTGATCGGAGCGATAGAAGTGTCCTGCCTCCGGCCGTGCATCCGGACGAATCGCCAGCCGAAACTCTTTCGCCGTCGCCTCGACCGAAGGATAAAAAGTCGTCCGCTCCGCCCCCGAGACTTCCACTTCCTCCGGCGCTCCCAGCGGCTTCACATCGTCATAGTTCAAGTCCAGCGCGATCTTCCCCGCCGCAACCGGCGGATGCTTGCCCAAATACTCCGACCCCAGCAGTCCCTGCTCCTCCGCCGTGACGGCTGCAAACAGAATCGACCGCCGCGGCTTCTGCGCCGCCGTCCCAAACGCCCGCGCCAATTCCAGCAGAATGCCGCATCCCGTGGCGTTGTCGTCGGCCCCGTTGAAAATGTTGTCCCCGGGCATGTCCGGACGAATCCCAAAATGATCGTAGTGCGCCGTATACAGTACCGCCTCATCAGCCATCTTCCGATCCCCACCCGGCAACATCGCGATCACATTATTCGCTTCGAAATGCCGAACCTTGCTGACCATATGGGCCCGCAGCTTTGCCCGCAAATTCACCGGATGAAACTCCCGCGACTGCGCGTCCTGCATCATCTTGTCCAAATCCATCCCTGACGCCGACGCCAGCCGCTTCGCCACATCCAACTGCACCCACGACGCCACCTTCAACGCCGGCCCTTCCAGCTTCAGAAACGACTTCTCCCCCGAATTCGAATTCCTCACCACTTCCCACGGATAACTCGCCATCTCCGTCTTGTGGACCAGAATCACGCCCACCGCGCCCTTGCGCGTCGCCTCTTCATACTTGTAAGTCCAGCGCCCGTAGTAGGTCAGCGCCTTGCCCTTGAAAAATTTAGGATCGTCGGAAGGTGGCTCGTTCACCAGCATCAGCAAGATTTTCCCGCGCACGTCCTGCCCTTTGTAGTCGTCCCAGTTGTATTCCGGCGCCTCAATCCCATAGCCCACAAAAACGATGTCGGCATCCACTTCCGACTGCGCCTGCTGCGTCTGGTCGAACGCGACATACTCGTCGAGCGGCTTCAGATTCATCGCCTCGCCCTGCTTCGGCACGAGAGAAAACTGAGTCTCCGGCGAGGTCGTAATCCCCACCAGCGGCACCTTCTGCATATAAGTCCCATGATCGCCCGCCGGCTTCAGCCCGTACTCGGCAAACTGCGTGGCGATATATTCCGCCGCTATTTCGCCCCCGCGCTGCCCCGTCCCGCGCCCCTCCAGCAGATCGTGCGACAAGTACCGCACGTGCCACCGAATGTGCTCGGGTGTGATGGTCTCCAGCGCCACAAACGCCGGCCCTGGCAGCTTCATCGAAGGCGCACTCTTTCCTCCCTTCGCACCGCCGGCTGCACCCTCCGACCACGCAGGCAGACTGGTACACACAATCAGACAAGCCGAAATGGCTTTCAGCATTGCTTGCATAGACTGGTATCTCCCCCCAACAAAGCGGCGCGCCAGGCTGGAAGACTTTTTTCTTTGAGGATCTGAATGGATTGTAAAGGAAGGTGTCGCCCCGGTTGTATGAGAAGTAGACAACCTAGTGCACGTCAGTGCACCCACCATCGGAACATAGCGTGTTTACCCCGTGTTCCCCTGTGCCCTCTGCGGTTAATTTGTTTTTGAATCCCGCCGACCGGCGGCTTAATTTTTCGATCCTCAACCAGCCCGGAAATCCCGCACATCTTCCCCCGGCCTGAACATCGCCGCCGGAGCACGCTTCCCGGCCTCCGCCATCTTGCGATTGATCTCTTCAAAATCCGCCTTCAGCCAACCCACGCTCGATACATCAATCTCCCCATCCTGCGCAATCCAGAAGATCGTAGGTACGTTGGTCAGCCCATAAGCATTCGACGCAGGGTAGGAATGCGTATCATCGAGCAACACCGGGAAGTTGATGCCAAATTCTTTCATAAACGCTGCCGTGTCTTTCGCATCGTTTTGCGACACGCCGATCAGTGAAATGCCCTTGTTCCTGTAAGCCTTATGCAACCGCTCGAAAAACGGCAGCGCATACTGGCAAGTCGGGCACGATACTTTGAAAAACACCACAACCACAGGCCCGCGCCCTAGTTCCTCGCCCAACGAGAACGATTTCCCATCCAACGTCTTCAACCTAAAATCAGGCGCCTTCGCACCCCCCGCCAATGCCGCCATCGTTCTTCCTCCAGTTCGACCCTTGAAGATATTTCGCAGCCAACTCATGAATTTTCACATTCTGCTGACTCTTATTTTAGATGACGTAGCTCACTATTCGGATGGGGAGAATGCAGTTGCCGCCGTTTCCCAATTACCCGATCGCCGCAATCCGCGGCAGCCGCGGAGCCGCGTAAGCCTTGGGTAAGAAGTGAAACTGGGTACTTCCCCGGGGCGTCCTGGATCGCACGGAGACCGAGCGCTAAGCCAGGGCTTCGACCATTCGTCGGTGGAAGTTGTAGAGCGCTATGAATCCGAGCAAGAGGACGGAGGCGAGAATGGATAGATTCATTAAGGTGGTACCGGAAACGTATAAAGATCACAAGCGGGTGGCGAACTTGAATGGCCGATCTTTGATTTTGATTGGCATTCCTGACGGCCTAAGCATCTCCGCACGACAGTTCGAGGTAAAACGAGCTGTACAGAGAAGCGCCGTTCCCGCCGGCCATACTCCATGGAACAAATGGGGGTATCAGGCGGGTGTACTTCCACGCGAGCGCTCCTGAGAACAGACTTGCTTCCAGGCATTTTAGCCGAGAATCGCGGAGCTGCTGAGAATCAAGACCTTCAGAAGAGCAATCCAGCCTGGCGCAGAATCTTGCGCGTAAGCCCAGTGATGGCGAGTTTTCCCAGCCGGCGGACCGCGATCCATTTTCCCTCGTGCCCATCGGGGGCATCCGTCCGCCAGACTCGCACCGTGTAATCGGTTATGGTTATCGAATGCCGCACCGTAAACAAAAGCGAGTCGTTCGCACGGGATTTTGTCTTGTCACTCCGAGCGCAGCGAGGAATCTGCTTTTTGCCCGCCCGTGTCGCACCCCCCGCCGCTTCCGGCAACTCCCACATCCCCGCCATCAGCCTAGCGTCTCGAGCCCGCCGCACCAGAAACACCTCGCCATCGCGGAAATCCAGGGCGTGGTGAATCTCGCGCTTCTTCTGCCGCGCCGCCTTCGCCGATCCAGCCATCTCCCCTCGCGTCGGACACAACTCCACCACCGGACAAGTCAGACACGCCGGCGCCCGGGGAGTGCACACCCTCGCCCCCAGTTCCATCATGGCCTGATTAAAATCACCCGGACGCTCCCGATCGAGAAGGCTGTCAGCCGCAAGCCAAAAATCTTCCCCAGCCATCCGCCGCCCCGAAAACCGCTGCAACACCCGCTCCACATTCCCATCCACCACCGCCACCGGTTCGTCGAATGCAATGCTGGCAACCGCCCCCGCCGTGTACCGTCCCACGCCCGGCAATGCCCGCCATTCTTCGGCCGTCTCCGGAAACTTGCCGTCTTGCTCCCGCACTACAACCTTGGCCGCCGCATGCAGCATGCGCGCCCGGCGATAATATCCCAGCCCGCTCCACGCCGCCAGTACCGAAGCCTCCCGCGCCCTCGCCAGCTTCTCCACCGTAGGAAACCGCCGCAAGAATTCGTGATAATGCGCAATCACCGCCGCTACCCGCGTCTGCTGGAGCATGATCTCCGACACCCACACGCGATAGGGATCGCAACTCTCCCGCCACGGCAAATCGCGCGCATGCACGTCATACCACGCCAGAAGAAGTTTGCGGAATTGTCTTGGCTGCGCCTGCAAAATGTATTCCCCGCGATTGTTGAAAGCTGATACGCCGCTATTCCTAATGCGGTATGGAAAAGTGATCGTTAGGATAGAGCACCGCAAACGAATCCGTACTGTAAAAAATTTCTAGGTCTCCATGTGGAGACAGTCGCCCTCGGCTGTCTGTCGAGCGAAGCTCGACAAGGGTTGTCCTGCTGAGATTCCGGTTGACTAAGGCGTTCCTCGGTCTCCATTGACCTCCTCCGCCCAGTCACGAAATAATAGTCCCGCCTGGCATCTGCAACCCAGCGTGGGCTGATTCACGCCACGTCATCACGAGGAGCATCATGAAGGACTTCAACCGTAAGGTCGAAGACGCCTCGGCACGGGTCAGCCAAACCATCGGCGACGCCGCCGAACGTCTGGAAAAAGAGATTCCCGAATTCATCAAGTATCTCAACGACGAAGTGGTCCCGGCGGTGCGCACCCATTCCACCAAAGCCCTGCGCGTGGCCTCCAAGAAACTTACCGAGTTCGCCGACTACATGGAGCAGCATCCTCATCCCCCCAAGTAGTGCGAGCCGCCACCCAACCCGCAGCCAAGCGACGCCGCGACATCCCCGTCAGTATCCTGTTGCTTCTTTTTGTCCTCATCGCGACCCTTTTCCTTAGCGCCTGCGGCCACCCCAAGCAGGCCCATGTGAACGTCCCGCCTCCTCCGCCTCCCGCCTCAACCACCGAGCCTACGGAGTCCCCGACCGCAAACGTCCCGACCTCCAAGGCAGTCCCCAAGCCGAGTGAAGAAGGTAGCGCCGAAGCCGACCTCGCCGAGCCCACTCTCCCCGCCGATGCCAGGCCGGTTATTACTGAGACCGGACTCGCCAGTTGGTACGGTCCTCCCTACCACAACCGCCGTGGCTCGAACGGCGAAATCTACAACATGCACGCCATGACCGCCGCCCACCGCACTTTCCCCCTGGGCTCGATCGTGCGCGTGACGAACGTCAAGACGGGTTCGACCGTCCTCGTCCGCATCACCGACCGCGGTCCTTTCATTCCCGGGCGAGTCGTCGATCTCTCCCTCGCCGCCGCCCAAAAACTCGACGTCTGGAAGCCCGGCATCGCGAAAGTGAAAGTAGAGTTGATGCAATCCCCCGCGTCTCCCGCCTCGCCGGGAAAATGGGCCGTCCAAATCGGCGGATTCCCCCGCGAACTCGCCGCCACCAAACTCGCCGATCACCTCAAACGCCGCTATCACACGGCCAACGTCCTGTGCTTCGCCAGTCCCGCCGGAGACTGGTGGATTCGCATCCGCGTCCTAGACGACGACCACGAGCGCGCCCAAAAACTCGCCGCCGAAACGACAACTCCCGAAGGCTCAGTCTTCTTAGTCCGCCTCGACTAGTGTAGCGCGGGCGCCCCCGCCCGCGTTCCGCCCGCCACGCCGAACTGGCAGTCCATGCCCTTGACCCCCGCTCGCCATCCGATAGAGACTGATGAAATCATGCCCGACGCTACCACCAACTGCCTTTTCTGCCGCATCCTTCGCGGCGAAATTCCCGCCAAAAAAGTTCACGAGGACGACCACGTCTTCGCCTTCGAAGACGTCAACCCGCAAGGCCCGACCCACGTTCTCATCATCCCCAAAAAACATCTTGCCGGATTGAAAGAGGCCCAGGCCTCCGACGCCGAACTCATCGGCCGCTGCCACCTCGCCGCCGCCCACATCGCCCGCCAGCGCAACATCGAGCACGGATACCGCACCGTCCTCAACGTCGGCCCCGGTGCCGGACAGTCCGTCTTCCACCTGCACGTCCACCTTCTCGGCGGCCGTCCGCTCACTTGGCCTCCTGGCTAGTCAGGACTCCCAGGTTCAGTGGATTACAGTCCTAGCTAGATTTTGTCTAAAGGTTTTGCAGGATAGGACCATCTAGCATGCGAGGGCACAAGCGCGCTAGAAAGCAAGGAATCAACCACCCGCTCGTGAACACAGCACCCTACGGGAGTCTGAAAATTAAATTTTAGAATATCGGAGAGATCGACTCTCTACTGCACCGTAGGCTCCACATCCTCCGGCGCCCCATGCCGCCGCAACAACTGCGGAAGATTTTGCGAAAATGCCGACCGCGGCAGCACCATGTCGCACCCCACTTCGTGCGCCTTCTGCTTCAGGTCTCCCTGCACGTGCGACAGGAATCCGATAATCGACGTCCCCTTCTTCAGCTTGCTCTTCAGCTTCGGAATCAGCGTCAGCGGCTTCACGCTGGCCAGGTTGAGATCGAAGATAATCAGCGACGGTTTCTCGTCGCCGTTCTGCTCCATCCGCTCCATCAGATCCTTGTCCGTCTTCACGAACTCAACTTTCACATTGAGCTTGCGCGCCGTTTCCTGGATCTTCGCCATGAAGAACAGGTCTTCGATAAAGGCAAAGATGCGCGAGTTCGCATCTCCATTCACCGGCAGCGGTTCCGGCTCCGGTTGCGGATATTGCGTCGCAAACCCTGGCCTCTGCCGCCCGCCCTTGTGCCCATTGTTGTTGTTGCCGGCCAGGGCCGCACGGTAGCTGTGATCCATCGGTGCCGTGTAGATGCCGTCTTTGTTCTCCCGGCTCAGGCCAGGCGCGGGCTTATGTCCGCGCTGATTATGGGGACGGCGTCCGCGCCGCCTTCTTCTTCCCCCTCCTCCACCGGAGGGTCTTCCTGGTCCTGCGTTCATAATCCTCTCAAGCTGTTGCGAATTTGCTGCAGAATTTTACAGATCTCAAAGGCCCCACCAGTCGCACGGTCCGCCCCCTTGGACGAAGCTCCGCCTGGCCCACACAATCGGATCTACGCAGTTCGGGTTGCGACTGGACACGCTGTGGAACGAACCCCAACTCTTTGAAACGAACTTCTATTTGCTACGTAAAACTTTTCTGATTTTAATTTCTGTCGATTTCGTTAATCGGATCCGTTAAGGCGCCGGCTCGGATCGGCTGGCGCGGAAGGCCTGCGCGGGAACGAGGCCTAAATGAGAACACCCCTATGGTACTCGTCCTTGCCTCACCGCGCAAGGCCCATCCTGCCCACCTTTTGCACAGGAGACCCTGCACAGTCGAGTATCTTCGGGTCGCGGATCCCCCCTGAAGCCGAGAGCCGAGAGCCGGAAGCCGAAAGGCGGAAGGCGGAAGCCGGAAGCCGTCTTTCACATCCCGCTCGAAACTTCCCGCGTCCACTGTTGTTCCTGCCGGTAATCTGCCGCCACCTGTTCGGAATCCAGATGCAGCCTCGCGCTCAATTCCCCCGCCGCTTCCCACTCCGCGCTCTCGTGCGCCAGCATCAACTGAAACACTGGCCGCAGTTCGCTCGGCTCTCCCAGCAATACGGCCTTGGTTGCATGATCCAGCGGAATTTTCTCCAGCACTTCCGCCATCGGCATTTCCAGCATGGCATCGATCAGCGATAACTGGCCAAATAAATCCGATTCCCCATGCAGCACCTGCGGCGTCAGCAGCTCCCAAACCGTCCCCGCACCAGCGCGGACGGCAACAGGTCGCTCGGTCTACCCTGCCCTGCGCTCACTGCCGCCACCAGCCGCACCCCAGCGCCGAATGTCCCGCTCTCCCAGGATCGACGAGCCATGCCACACCGAATGGATTTCATTCTGGAAGCTGAACATCGGCGAATTCAAATAACGCAGCAAACGGTGGCACACCGCCGCTTCCGCCTTGACCAGCTTCTCCAGTTCGTCGAAATTCAGTTCGGGCCGCGATACCGCCTGCAGCATGCCCAGAAAATTCACTTGGTTCGCCGGCATGTCGTGGCTCTTCATCATTTCCGGACGGCGGAAAAATATCCCTGGAAATACACAAATCCCTGATCCCGTGCGCGTACAAACTCTCGCTGCGTTTCGATTTTTCCGCCAGCATCCGGCAGTGCCCACTCGCAGCCGTTTCATCAAGGCTGTCCGTTGCTCCTCGGTCGTCAACTGCATCTCCACCTTGATAATGTCTGCGATCTCTACCAACTCTTCAGGTGGATCGTTGGCCACATAGTCGTCCAGCGCGATCATGTATCCCGCGTCCTTCAGACTCCGGCAGGCAGCCACCACGTCCGGATCGGCCGCAACCGTTTCCAACACCTCCACCACGGTCGATGTCGCTGGCAGCAGCGTGACCAGTCCCTTGATCAGTACGCCAAGGCAGCGAAAGGTTTCGCTTTTCCTCTGCGTAACTCTGTGTCCTCTGTGGTTAAAGCTTTTTGTGAACGACCGCGGAGCAAGACGAGCTAAGGATTGAGAAACAAACCAAGGCAAGAAAAGAAGTAAGAAATGAAAGGGGGGATTTGTTGTCCGAGTGCCCCATCCTAGCCGCGTTCTTTGCGGCTAGGGTGGGGGTATCCTCAAACCCTCTGCACTCCCCCCAGCCCGCTCAGCGCCGCCACAATCTTCCCCGACCACAGCGCTACCTCATCCTCGCGCAGTGTCCTCTCCGCTGACTGTAGCCGCACCCGCAACAACACCGAATATTTCCCCGCCACAATCGATCCCCCGCGGAATATCTCCACCGGCCGAAACTCCCGCAACTCCGAGATGCCCAAGGCCGCCACCGCCTTTCGCATTTCCTCAAACGAAACCTCGTCGCTGAAGACAAACGAAAAATCCCGCTCCACCGCCGGATACTTTCCGATCGGCGCAAACCGCACCGGCCGCAATCCAATCTGGTACAACTGTTCCAGATCAAACTCCGCCAAAAAAACATCCTGCCGCACCTTCCGCGTCGCCGCCACCTCCGGATGAATCTGCCCAAACTGAGCCACCACTGCGCCATTCACCCGCGCCCGCGCCGACCGTCCAGGATGAAAATACTCCGCCGTCTCGCGGTCGTAGCTCACCTCTCCGGCAAATGCCGCCAGCAGATTCTGCACATCCCCCTTGAACCCACGAAACGTTTCTGCCGCAACCGCGTGCTCCCCCTTACTCACGTCGAGCGCGCCACCCACAGGCAACGAAGCGCGAACTGCCGCCGCTGTCGCGCCCAGACAAGCCCGCCTCGGTTCAACGCGACCCTCCGCCGATAATCCGTAAATGCTCCCCATTTCAAACAGTCGCGCCTCGGCCACATCCCGATTCAAATCCCAAGCCAGCATATCGAGCATGCCCGGCGCCAGCGACGTCCGCATCACCGACGCTTCCTCGCTCAACGGATTCTCCAACTCCAGCACCTTCATTCCATTCGAGGACGAGGAAAATCTCTCCGCATCCGCGTGCGAAATGAACGTCAACGACAAAGCCTCGTTATAGCCCAACGCCAACGCCCGCTGGCGCAACGTCGCATCCATCTCCGCCCGGGGCAACTCCACCACCGCGCCGCTATAAGCCGGCAGCGTGCTCTCAAACTTGTCATACCCGTGTAGCCGCGCGATCTCTTCGATCACATCGATCTCGCGCTCCACATCCAGCCGCCAGCTTGGAATATGTACGCGGAACTGCGCCTCATCCTGTCCCTCGGGAATCAGCGTGAAACCCAGCCGCTTCAGCAGCCCGAAAATCTGTCCACGGTCCAGATTTCCGCCCAGAATCCGCCGCACCTCGCTCACCCGTAGCACCACCGGAGCCAGGTCCATCGGCTTCGACACCACATCCACGACATCGCCGACCAGTTCCCCGCCACCCGACTCGAGAATCATCTGCGCCACGCGATCGCATGACACCACCGTCGATTCAAAATCCGCCCCACGCTCGAAGCGGTGTGAAGCGTCTGTATGCAGCCCATGCCGCCGCGACATCTTCCGCACAATCCCCGGATCCCACCACGCCGACTCGATCACGATATTCCGCGTCTTCTCGGTAATCATCGTGTCGTACCCGCCCATCACTCCCGCCAGCCCCACCGGCTTTTTCGCGTCGCAGACCACGAGATCTTCCGAAGTCAACTTGCGCTCGACCCCATCGAGAGTCTTGAGCGTCTCTCCATCTCGCGCCTTCCGCACAACAATCTTCCCGCCTTCCAGCAGATCCATATCGAAAACATGCGTAGGCTTGCCGATTTCCCAGAGAACGTAGTTGGTCGCATCGACGGGATTAGAAATCGGACGCTGATCCAGCAACTGCAACCGATGAGCAATTTTTTCAGGAGAAGGCTTGATACGAGTCCCACGAATCACGCGAGCGGAGAATCGAGGACAAAGCCCTGGCTCTTCGACAGTGATAGGGAAGGCCACCTCGTGCGAGGTTTTGGCTGAAAGCTGAGAGCTGACAGCGGACAGCGGTTTCAGCGGCAAATCATAAATCGCCGCTGCCTCCCGCGCCACGCCGTAATGATTCATCGCGTCGGGCCGGTTCGTCCCAATCTCCATCTCAAACACCGTATCGGCCCCGGTCCCGCTGATCCCCTCAACCGCAATCCCAACATTGGTCAAGTCCTCAGCCAGCCGCCGGTCATCGACCGCTAGGTCGACAAAATCGCGAATCCAATCAGAAGAAAGTTTCATTCCTGAGTCTGCCCTGTCTCATTCCAACCGCCCTGTTGGAATCCAACGGCCCTGTCATCCTGAGCGAAGCGAAGGACCCCTGCACGTCGTCGGTGCCACAGATGCGTCGGGGAATTCTTACTGTCAGGTCTCAGCCTTCAGCTAAAGGCGGGGAGAGCAGACAGCTGATAGCTGTCGGCTACCCAAACTGCTGCAGAAACCGCACATCCCCCTGAAAAAACAACTGAATATCATCCACGCCATACTTCAGCAGCGCCAACCGATCCACACCCATGCCAAAAGCAAATCCCGAAACCTTCTTCGGGTCATATCCGTTGTCCTTCACGAACTCAAACACATTCGGATCCACCATCCCGCAACCCAGCACTTCAATCCATCCCGTCTGCTTGCACGGACGGCACGGGTCCGTCCCGCGCTTCCCGCTGCCGCCGCAAATGAAGCAGGTGACAAACAACTCTGCGCTGGGCTCGGTGAAAGGGAAGAACGAAGGACGGAAATGCGTCTTCACCGACGACCCGAACAGCGCCTTCATGGCGTGATCGAGCGTGCCCTTCAAATCTCCGAATGTAATGTTAGTGTCGACCGCCAGCCCTTCAATCTGATGAAACATCGGTGAGTGGCTCGCGTCCGGAGGATCGTTGCGATGCACCGTCCCCGGAATCACGATGCGAATCGGCGGCCGCATCTTCTCCATCGTCCGAATCTGCACCGGAGAAGTATGCGTGCGCAGCAGCAACCGCTCCCGCTGCGGCTTGGACTGTTGTCCCGCGATGAACAGCGTATCCTGCGTATCCCGCGCCGGATGGTTCGGCGGAAAATTCAAAGCCTCAAAGTTGTAATAATCCGTCTCCACCACAGGCCCCTCAGCGACGGAATACCCCAGCTTCTGAAACACCGAAACAATCTCCCGCCAAGTCCGCATCACCGGATGCTCCGCGCCGATAGGCCGTCGCACGCCAGGAAGAGTAATGTCCGCGCGTTCGGAAGTAAGCGAATCCGCACCGGCGTCCGCAATGTGCGCGCTATCCACCAGTTCCTGAATCCGCGCCTTCAGTGCATTGACGCGAATGCCGGCCTCTCGCTTCACATCTTGCGGAGCGCCCTTCAACCACACATCATTAATCTGCTTAAGAATCCCGTTTTTCCGCCCCACCCACCGGTCGCGAAACGCCTTCAGTTCCGCTTCATCACGAACTTCACCCGCTTCGTCCGCGCAGGCACCCACGCAAGTGGCCGTCGCCTTCCCCAGCGCCGCCACCGAATAGTCCGTAAGTTTAGGAACGCTATATGCCACGATTTGTTTCCACGCAGCCGCGAAGCTGCGAAAGACTGCTGCCCACGGCGCGAGCCCTGGGTTTGCCACCAGCAAAGTCGCCAAGCCACAGCGGGGCGAAAGAAAACCCGCGCGTGTGAGCCTGCGGTTCCTATCCTCCTCGCGCTTTCTGCGAGAGACGGAATTTAGACTCTATAACAGGAAGTCAGTTCGAAACCCTGGTGCCCCATCCTAACCGCGTTCTTTGCGCTTAGGGTGGGGACATTGACTCTCACGAAACGAAATCAAAACGGTGTGCCGGTTGAAAGCTTGCGGCTGATAGCTGATAGCTGACAGCGGGTCTACGCCGCTCCGCTGATCGCGCCCTTCGCCTGTGTCGCCAGATTCGCAAATCCCGCCGGATCTTTCACCGCCAGGTCCGCCAGAATCTTGCGGTCCAGATCGATCCCTGCCACCTTCAACCCGTGAATGAACTGGTTGTAGCTCATCCCATTCAACTTGGCGGCCGCTCCGATGCGCACGATCCACAGCGAGCGGTACTGCCGCTTGCGCTGCTTGCGTCCTGAGTAGGCAAACTTCAGCCCGCGCTCCACCGCTTCTTTCGCGGAGCGGTACAGCTTCGATTTTGTGAGGAAGTACCCGCTTGCGCGGTCAAGTATCTTCTTGCGTTTAGCGCGGCGTTTGGTTCCGCGTTTTACACGAGGCATTGTCGTTCTCCTTTTTTATCTCCAACTACCGGCGGCTGGAGGCAAGGACGATTCGCCATGGCGGCAATCTCTGGCCTCTTCACACACCCGAGGAATCGCGCGATTGTGTGATCGGGTGATTGTTCGATTAAATCCCTGGAGTAACTGGTTTCAATCGCTCAATGACACAATCGCGAAATCGCTCAATTCATCTTACTGGTACGGAATCATGCGCTTTACTTTGCGCTTATCGCCGTCGCTCACCAGCGCCGGCGATCCCAGATTCCGTTTCCGTTTCTTGCTCTTCGACGTCAGAATGTGCCGCAGGTGCGACCGCCCCCGCTTCACCTTCCCCGTCCCGGTTAACTTGAAGCGCTTGGCAGCGCCCTTGTGCGTTTTCAATTTCGGCATAAAAACCTCAGCATTTAGCAGTATCCAAAACAATCCCACGCCAGGCATTCACTCGCCCGGTGCGATGTGCCAATTGCGAATGAATTGGTAATTCGTTACGACGCCGGTTTGGCGACTTGTGCCGGAGCGGCGCTGGGCGCGCTCTGCGCCGCAGCCTTGTGCTTCTCTTTCTCTCGTTCCTTTTCCGTCTTCTTCGGCGCCAATATCGCATGAAGAGTGTTCCCTTCTTGGCGGGGACGGAATTCTACGATGCTGTGCGGTTCTACGTCTTTGATGAGGCGCTCGAGGATCTGGCGGCCGAGGCCGGTGCGAGTCATCTCGCGTCCGCGGAAGAAAATGGTCGCCTTCACTTTGTCGCCTTCGTCCAGAAAACGCAGGACGTGATTCTTCTTGGTCTCGTAATCGTGGTCGTCCACGTTGATGCGGAACTTGACCTCTTTTACGGTGATGGTCTTCTGGTGCTTCTTGGCTTCGCGCTCTTTCTTTTCCTGCTGGTAGAGATACTTCCCGTAGTCCATGATGCGGCACACGGGAGGTTGCGCGGTGGGCGAAATTTCGACCAAGTCCAGATTCTTTTCGCGGGCTTTTTTGATGGCTTCGAAGGGGGGCATGATGCCGAGCTGCTGGCCTTCGTCGTCAATCACGCGGATTTCACGCGCCCGAATACGATCGTTGGTGCGGATAAAACGTTTATCGATACAGTCCTCCGTGCTCTAAGCGACTGAGAATAAAGAATTATAGCATGAGGATTCGAAGATTCAGTGTGTCTAAACTTGTGGAAAGGATATTGTACGGGTTGAGTCGAGCCTTCGAATCTTTGCGTGGTCGGGCGGCTCAAAAATCTTAAACCGCAGAGATCGCAAAGAAAAGCTGCGGAGTTCGCAAAGAAGAGTACCGGGCAACTTGAAACTACACTCCAGGAGAACGATGGCCACGTTCCTGATTTCCGTCAGAAAAGAGCGTTAACCACCAGAGGACACTGGGACGCATAGAGGATTTTGCTGGTATCGGGTTCCATGACGGGAGGCAGTTGCGCGAGAATTGCTAAAGACGATAAGTGCCTGACTCCCACTGTAGGGCGCCCGTCAGCCGAAGCGTAACAAGTACGTCTCTACGATGGAGGTCACGATTTATGTGCAGAAATATCAAAACGCTTTTCAACTTCGATCCGCCGGTTACGGACGAAGAAGTACGGGCAGCTTCGCTGCAGTTTGTGCGAAAAATCACGGGGTTTAATAAACCGTCAAAGGCTAACGAAGACTCATTCCTGGCGGCGGTCGAGGAAGTGGCAGCGATCTCGAGTCGCCTTCTGCGTTCGCTGGAAACTACCGCACCACCCAAGAATCGCGAGGAGGAGGCCGCGAAGGCCAGAGCTCGCGCCGCGGAGAGGTTTGGGAGTTAACGCCGGGTCCGGTTGCCATGGTGGGAGCGTCAGACGGGAATCTACAGTAGTGGGGTATCGAACTATTGCAAAACCTCGCGCAATATTCTGGCAGCGCCATTTGCGTCTTTATTTCATGCCATTGCGCCGCCTCGATGATCGAATCCGCGCGGTCTCAGCCACCAGGCGATCGGTGCCTCCCGGGCTGAGTTGAATGAAATTCGTCCGAAACTGTTGGCCGCAATTCACGAAAAGAGGGAGCGGCTCCGAGCGCTGGCCATAGACCGATTTCCGGCAGGCAGGAGCAGGAGTACCTTGGAGCGACGCGATACACCACGGTAGCAGGGGCTGAACTTTCGGCGCAGATATAATCCTGCTTGCCGACAGCCTTTGTTTAGTCCGCCTTAACCCGGCTTCCGTAACATGCCCTACAATGGATTGAAAAATCTAGGGTTGACTGCGATATATCTTTTCGGATAAATACTTTTTCGGCGAAGTCAAATCAGTCTTTGGTTACTCCCACTGAGGCACGATGACCCCTGAGGAACGAAAACGCATGCACGCATTGTGCGAGCGGATTACGAAGGAACAGAACCACGACAAGTTCGTAAAACTGGTGCAGGAACTCAACGATCTCCTGGAACATAAGGAGCAACGACTGGAGGATCCCTCGAAGCAGTCGTGATGAATGCGCGTTTTCGGGCGCTATTTGCGCCGGGACGTCGGAAAGCCCGAAATCTTGTCAAGGAGTAAAGGGACTCGATTCGCGCTATCTCGATGTTTGCAAAGCAAATATATTAGTTGAGAACTTTCCGGTTGACCGGGTCAGAATTGATAAAATAAAGAAATAGACAAATTTCTAAGGAGAAAGGCGCAGCCTGCGGGCATGCGCCTTTTGTGTTTTGGGCCCAATCGAATGAAGGAAAAAGGCAAATTCGCCACTTACAAGCGGCCGTGGCGAATGGGTGGAGTTGATCTTCATGATGCGGGCGGCGGAGTTGGGGCTCAACGTGTCGAAGCCGTGGGGCGATTCGAGCCGGTACGACGTGTCGGTGGAAGACGAAGGGCGGTTCCGGCGGGTGCAGGTGAAATCGACGGACGCGCCGCGGGGAGATGGAGGGTACATCTGTTATCTGAAGCGAACGGGGATTCGGTATTACCGGATCGAGGACGTGGATTTTTTTGCGATTTATGTGCTGGCGAAGAAGGCGTGGTTCATCCTACCGTCGCGGGTGGTGCTGCGGCTGAGGAGCAACATCGGGGTGGCGCCGGGGATGAAGAAGCAGAAGTATGCGCGGTATGAGGAGGCGTGGCACTTATTGCGGAGGAGCGGGAGGAGGGAATGAGGGCGAGACGGAGATAGGTTTCAAGATTTCGTGGAAGTAGTCTGGCTTTGGCACAGCATACCGACTCGACGCGTTGGTAATGCCAGCGAGATCGAATGCCTACCACCCGCCCGGCTGGCAGCATCTTTCATGAAATCCATTGCCCAGTCGGCTCCGCGTCCTACAATCGTCTGTGGTTCCCGGCCTTTCGCAAAGAACGCGAAGGACGGGGCACCCGTCGTTTTTTCTCCTGCCCATGGAAAGTCAAAAGCCTGAGCCACCCGCCCAAATGGCGAGAACAGGCCGGTTACATCAATTGTGCGGAGCCTTCACTTCGCTCGCGTCCGCTAATACTCGACAAAGGCGCAGCCGATTGTATCTCTGGAGGACAACAGGCCACAGTCCGAGGATCAGGTTCAAGACTAGAGCGACTGTTAGGCCGAAGGTTAGCGAACCTGAGAAGAACTTGTGTGCAGCAAGGATAGTGAAGCCCGTGAATCCGATCAGATGAATCGACTCGTTCAGACGTGTCCTTCGCTCATAGAGATAAAGCGAATGGAGGCTTGAGGTCACCCATCGGCGCTCCGGGTGATCCCGGCGAAGGCGACGCATCATGAGGTCACCACCTGTTGGTACGTAGCGTTTGAGGATCTTGGCGCCTAGCGCCTCGTACAGGTGTTCAGACTCGAAGGCTTTCGGACGGAACCACGCATCGAAGACGCCAAATCGAGCCACGTCACCACCTTCTCCTTGTCGTCTATCTTATTGCACGCACCTTCGCCGCCAGTACCAATGGGCTCTTTGTGCGGGCGTTGCGGTTTCAACAGTTTAACTTCCGGTTAGTCAGGGTGGCCCGGCTCTCCCTGACCCGGCTTGTGCAGGCATTTTCGATTCCCGCCCTTCGCAAAAGCGAAGGACAGGGCACGCGCCGTTTCTTCTCCTGCCCACGGAAAGTCAAAAGCCTGAGCCATCCGGCAAAGGCTCGCGCCGCCGAGGGATTCGGAAAGTGACTCTACAGTTCGGCTTCGCAATGAGCGCCAGCGGTATCCGCAAAACGCCCACAAAGCGTGGGTAAATTGCGCTACGCTCAAAGAGGACGGGCTGCCGTAAGGCAGCCCGCGCCTCATTTGGACGTAATAGTGAGTCCGTACTATGGAGTCACCTTGCTGATGTGCGTTGACCAGTTGCCCAGCGCGCCACGCGTACCACCGCATTGACCGCGTGGAACGACCAGGTAGTCCGCGTAGGTACAAGTCTGGGCGACGTACTCTGAGGCAACCCAGATGTCGCTGCCGTCCACCGCCGCAGCCCCATAATCTCCCCAGCGGGGGCGCCCGCTGCCGAAGATCACGTACGAGGTGAAGCCATCCCAGGAACCCGCACCGGCTGCGGCGACCAGCACATTTCCCATGCCAGCCTTGGCATCCAGCCCCGAGAAAGCGGCGCTCGGGTAATCATTGTCTCCGGTCAATGTGAAGGCGATGACTCCGCGTCCGCTCTGCGTCACCCCGACGGCAGGATAAGTGAGATCGGTCTTCGCTATTCCTGCCTGCCCTTGCACAAAAAGCCTTCGCGAGTTTGGGTTGATGACATAGAAGGCGATGCCCGCGCGGTCCTGGCCACCCACGTTTACGGCTGTGTCCAGGGCGCCCCATAGGACGCCATTGACGTATGTAACCTGCTGCATGCGCGAGTCGTTGGCGTTAAGATTGCCATTGGGCGGGCCGAAGGTGGAGTTGTCGTGGCTGGCTACGCCGGCGACGAGTACGTTGCACTTGGGAAAGATAAGCGTGTCGGAAATGCAGTCGGACAGCGGGCGATTACCAGCCGGTTGGGTCGCGAACGGCGGGACAGCGTAGGTGTCGACAGCGATCGTCGACAGGGCCAGCGTCGGGGCTGGTGAAACAGAGTTTAGCGAAGAGGTGTTCAACATCGTCCACAACAGGATGGTGTTGCTTGTGCCGGAGTCGAAGAAAACCGCATCGGAACTCAGAAAGAACTCAGTACCGCCGTTGTCAGTGTCGAACTGATTGCTGGGAGTTTGTGCGGGCCAAACGGTAAAGCCGGCGCCATCCGGACCGGCGCCCAAGGTGTCGAAGAGGACGACGCTGCCGACGCCACCGGTCAGGGCCCTATTTCCGATGCCATAGACCTGCGCGCCATAGAAAAAGCCGGGGCCGAAAAACGCGAACTCATTGGTTGTAAGGTAAATGCCATTGGCGTCTGCGCCAATGTGCGGATAGTCGCCCAGACAGAAGCCGTTGTTGCATTGGTGATCCGGCGTCCCCTGGGTGCCGTTGTTCTGCACCGGGAGCTTAAAGATTGTCCAGCTGCCCGTCGGGTTGCCGGTGTCACTGACGGCGATGTCCAGATGATTATTGCCAGTGAGGTTTGCGGTCAAGCCAACATGGTCGAGCGTCAATACGACAAGCACGAAGCGCCCGATGGCTCGATCGTAGATACAGCTCGGGTCGGTAATGGATGGACCGCGCTCTCCGGCATGAGGACCTGAGCGCACTATGGCCGGCGGATAGCCGTAGAATGTATTGAGGTCGACCGCTTGTCCACCGTTCAGGAGAGAATTACCGGCGGCGTCGTAAACCTGCAACACGTCGTTCACCGCCTCGAGCACAAAACCATTGCCCGCACAGAGCCCCTGATCGGGCGGCTCGACGGAGAACTGATTGCCGCCGTTGGCGAACCGCTGGTCGTGGAAGTTTAGTCCCTGGAAGTGTCGTGCCGAGCGCGGGATTTGACTTGGGCTTGGAGTTAACGGGTCGGCCGTGCCCGGTAGTGGTGCCGGGTAGCGAGCGGTTAATCGCTACTCCGACGTCAGTGCCATTGTTGCCTATCTTTACAATCCGACCGAGACGGAACAGAAAGCAGTTGTGCGATGGAACAACCACCTTGCGGTATCGATCCGATCAAGTGACGCGGCGGGCCATCTGGGTGATCCAGTTAGGAACATCGACCTTGCTGGGTTCGACAGCGGTTATTTCGTGATCTCCGAGGCGAAGGATTCGCCCGATGCAGACCGCAACTGACAGTGCTAGGCTTTCCGGCATGGTCCAATTGGCGCAGTTTCGAAATCTAGCACTCGTACTCCTGGTCATTCTCGCGCCAATGTCTGCGCAGAATGCTGTCGACCTGAAGCCCTCTCCGCAACAAGTCGAGTGGCAGGATCTGGAAATGGGAGCGATCATTCATTTCGGTCCAAACACTTTCCTTGACCGCGAATGGGGCGATGGCACTGCCGATCCGAAAATCTTCAGTCCGACACAATTCGATCCTGAACAATGGATGCGAGCCCTGCAGGCTACAGGAATGAAGTATGTGATCTTCGTCGCCAAGCATCACGACGGATTCTGTCTTTGGCCGACCGCGCAGACCGACTACAGCGTCAAAAGCAGTCCGTGGGAAAACGGTGGCGGAGATGTGTTGCGCCGCGTGGAGGAGGCTGCGAGGAAGTACGGTCTGAAATTTGGTGTCTATCTATCTCCGTGGGACCGTCACGAGCCGCGCTACAACAACTCCGTCGAATACGACAAATACTACACGGCCGAACTCGATGAACTGGCGCAAGGCTACGGAGAGTTGGAGGAGTTCTGGCTTGATGGCGCCGGCAGCGCCGGGCACGTTTACAATTTTCCGCGAATCATCGAAGAGTTGCGAACTTACCAACCGAATACTTTGGTTTTTGCGGACGTAGGACTCTTTGAGTATGGCGACATTCGCTGGGTAGGAAATGAAGACGGAGTCATTTCGTATGAGAACTGGAACGTAATCGACCGTCACGGGTACTTGCGCTGGCGCCCGGTCGAAGCCGACACCCCGTTACGAAAAAATCACTGGTTCTGGCATCCGAATGACGAATCGAGTCTGAAGAGCGTGGCGGAACTGGTCTCGATCTATGACAATACTGTCGGCCGTGGCGGGCAACTCGTGCTGGGGATTGCGCCGGATCGTCGCGGACTCCTACCTGATACCGATGTACATCGTTTGAAGGAGTTCGGCGCAGTGATCCATCAGCGCTACGGCAACAATCTGGCGGGCAAACATCTCAGAGCGATGGCTGCAGAGGAGCTAGCACTCGACGGCAATCCCGACACGTTCTGGTCGGCTCCCGCCGGCTCTCATCATGCCGTTCTGGAAGTTAGTTTTCCAAGGCCAATCACCCTCAATCACACGCTGACCATGGAATGGCTGAACGCTGGGCAGCATATTCAGAAATACGCGATCGAAGTTTTCAAGGAAGGGAAGTGGATCGAGGTAAGCCGAGGGTATGCGATTGGACATAAGCGGATCGATAACTTTCCGTCCGTAACTGCTTCTCGCGTGCGCCTGAGCATTCTCTCCTCAACCGCCGAGGCCCACATTCGAGAGTTTCAGCTCTTCGAAGTCGGAGATACTATCCACTAAAGCTCGACGATGTCGCGCCGGCGCCGAGACTACGCTCGCTGCACTTCAAGATTTTGCCGCCCACACCATGACCCAATCCGTCCTCATTGAAGTCTGCGTCGACTCAGTTGCCTCTGCGGAAGCTGCCGAGCGCGGCGGAGCGCAACGGGTAGAGTTGTGCAGTGATTTGCTGGAGGGCGGCGTCACTCCCAGTGTGGGACTAATGGAAGTCGTGCGGTCCAGAATATCGATCGGTCTGCACCTGATCATTCGGCCTCGCGCCGGCGATTTCTGTTACACAGACGAGGAATTTGAGATCATGCGCCGCGACGTCGAAATCGCCAAGAGCGCGGGCGCGGATGGCGTCGTTCTTGGCATCCTCGATACCAACGGCAAGGTGGACATTCGCCGCACTCAGCAACTCGTCGAACTGGCTCGCCCGCTGTCCATCACCTTCCATCGGGCTTTCGACATGTCGGTGGATCTGCTGCGATCGCTCGAAGATGTCTGCGCCACCGGCGCGGATCGGCTTCTTACCTCGGGGGGCGAACAAACCTGCCTGCAAGGCGTCGAAACTATCGCGCAATTGGTCGAGTCAGGCCGTGACCGGATCAAAATCATGGCCGGCGGCGGCATCGGACCGGGCAATGCGGCCAGCATCATCGAACGCACCGGGGTCACCGAGATTCACGTGGGACTAGGGAGCCCGGTTACGAGCCCCATGGTGTACCGCAACCCGCGCGTGCGCTTGGGGAAAGCCGACGGACGGGAATATGACCGCACGCAGGTCCTGGAAGAGAACGTTCGTAAGCTGAGTCGTGCCATTGCAGGGAGAATCAGTAAGCAAAAACAGTCCCGCGCTGATTGCCACGCGCCATCCTAGAATGGATCCCAACCGCGGCTTTTGCATAAGAAATATCAAGTTCGCTCGCTATTCGGTCATGCGACCTTCGATTGGCGCTGAGCTGAGACCAGCAAACCCTGATGCGGTAGGATTTTAAGACAGTAAAGGTGAAAGGGATGTAAATGGCTCAAGAAATCCGAATGACTGTCTTTGCCCTGATGGCCTGCGCAGCTTTTGCCCAGGGCAGTCCCTCGTCTTAGGGCGAGACTGCGCAAACCCAGTTCGTCGCCGTTCAGCCAGATGTAAAGGTCGAGGTGCTCGACTGGGGAGGGACCGGACGCAACCTCGTACTTCTCGCAGGGCTCGGAAACACAGCTCACGTTTTTGACAGCTTAGGGCCGAAGCTCGCGGCGCATTATCACGTCATTGGGATCACGCGGCGCGGTTTTGGTCAGTCATCCGCGCCTCAAACGGGTTATGATGCAAGGCGGCTCGGAGATGATGTCGTCGCGGTTCTTGACGCCTTGCACATCGCTGATCCTGTCCTGGTCCGACATTCGATCGCAGGAGAAGAACTGAACGCCATCTCCACCTACCATCCACTGCGCGCTGCGGCGCTCATCTATCTCGATGCCGCAGGCACTTTCGCTCTCTACAACCCCAAGGATGGCGACTACACACCGGCTTTGGCGCACCTCAGAGACGATCTTTCGGCACTACAAAAGAACCTTTTCGATGACGGCCTCATATCGAAGACATTGACGGACATGGCGCTGTTTCAGGTGAACCTTGCCGAACTTCGAGGCGAAGTCGAAGGCGCAACCGGCCCCTCTCCGAAAGACAGCGACCTGGCCAGCATTTCTGCCTTCCAGAGTTACATGAAAGGCTACTCGATGGCGTTATCCCCGAATCGGAGGTGCGCCAGCTTCATCGTATCGGTGAGGACCGGAGGGTCGGCGAGTTCCTTGGGCACGGGTATGCAAGCCAATCTGTGATGCTCGAAGAAGAACGTTTCCACTCCATCGATACCCCCCTTCTAGCGATTTTTTCTTATCCTTCAGCTCCCTATCCAAGTCAGACGAGCGACCCGGCAAAACTCGCAGCCTATCGAGCCGCAGAAACGGGTCGCATAGAAGCCCAGATTGCTATCTTTCGGAAGCAGCCTCATGCAAAGGTGATCGTGATTCCCAACGCCACCCACTCTATATTCCTCTCACCCGAGGAGGAAGTGATCTCACAGATCAGCGACTTCGTGAATAGCCTTCCTGCCAAGCGTTAAGCAGAGCTGGACGTGAAAGTTTACGGCCGGATGAGCGATACAGGTTATATCCGCGAAGGCTGGCTCGGGTCGGACGAAAAGCCCATCAGGGCGCTATCCTGCACCTCTTCAATTCGCGCGCGCAGCCAGCCGTTTGGGACGTGGCGGCCGCGGAGGTGGAGCTTCAGGTAGTTATCGGTGAGGGCCTCGGTGAACTCGCCGGTGGCGTTGCTGCGGACGACATTCAGTGTGATCGCGTCTACCTCTTTGCCGACGAAGCTGCGCATGAAGGCTAGTTTTTTCTGCGCTGCTAATTCGCGCAAGATACGGTTGCGTTCGCGAGCGGCGTGGACGGGGACTTGATTGGGCATCGTGGCGGCGGGAGTTCCGGGGCGCGCGGAGTAGGTGAAGACGTGCAGGTAGGTGAAGGGCAGGTCTTCGATCATGCGGCGCGTAGCTTCGAATTCGGCATCGGTCTCACCGGGGAATCCGGCCATTACGTCGGCGCCGATGGCAGCGGTGGGCATGGCGGCGCGAATCTTTTCGATCTTCTCGCGATAGTGCCAGGGACGGTATTTGCGATGCATGCGTCGCAAGACCGCGTCGCTGGCGGATTGCATGGGGACGTGGGCGTGCTTGGCGATGCGGGGCGACGAAGCGACTAACGAGATTAGTTCGTCGGTCCAGTCCATGGGCTCGACGGAGGAAATGCGAAGTTTTTCGAGCGTGGTCTCGTGGATGATGGCGCGGATTAGGGACAGGAGAGAGGGCTTCCGGATTTGGGATTTCGGCTTCCGGAAGGCATCTTCTGAATTTGTAAGTGGAGTCCGGAAGCCGGATGGCGGAAGCCGGAAGCTGGTCAGATCTCGTCCCCAACGGCCTAAGTTGATTCCGCTGATGACTACTTCGCGGTAGCCGGAGGTTACAAGGCCGTTCACTTCGCTCACAATTCGATCGATGGAGAGCGAGCGGCTCTGGCCACGCACGAATGGGATCACGCAGAAGGAGCAGCGATTGTCGCAGCCGTCCTGGACTTTGAGATTGGGGCGGGTGCGTTCGTTGGCGGCGTCGAAGACGGGGGCGGCGAGGAGTTCGGTGTGGGCGAAGATGTCGGACACGAAGATGGGGCTTCCGGCTTTCGGCTCCTGGCTTCCGGAGGGCGTGATCAGCACAGTGAGCGGGACGAATGCGGGGCCTAAAGCGGTCGAAGAGGAAAAAGCGCCAATCGCCGGGTTCAGGGAATGGGCTTGATAGCCGGTGCCGTCCCTTCGGAACTCGGAGGTATTTGCCGCTTTCGCCGCCACTGCCGCGCCGGGCTTTCCTATTCCGCCGCTTCCCGGCTGGAGTCTGATCGTACGGAATTCGGATTCGAGAGTTGATCCGGGAGCGCTTACGATCTCGGCGAGCGCGTGCTTGTGGGAGTTGCCAATGACCATGGTCACGCCTGGGAGAGCGGCGATTTCTTCCGGGGCGCGCTGCGCGTAGCAACCTGTGACCACGATTTGGGCGTCGGGATTCTGGCGGCGTACGCGGCGGATGGCGGCGCGGGCGTCCTGGTCCGCGCCTGCAGTCACGGTACAGGTGTTCATTACTACCACGGAGGCTTGGGCGAGAGTGGAGGCGCGGGACATGCCGCGCTCTTGGAACTGGCGTTCGAGGGCGGCACCGTCTGCTTGAGTGGCACGGCAGCCGAAGTTTTCTACGTAGTATCCGGACACTTGATTATGTTAGCGCATTGCGTCCGGAGAAATTCCCACTCTCGCAAAAAGAAAGCGAGAAGGGAGGGCACCCGGAAGCAGAATCACAAGCAAGATCAAAGTCAAAAGCAGCGGACAGGAGTGTCCGCTCCACATCGAGGGCAAGATCAAAGTCAGAGGCAGCGGGCGAGCGCCCGCTCTACACTAGAGCTCGACAGGCACACCTCGGCTGGCTCGCGATTACTTCACGCGGGGGGAGGCGAATCAGGCGGTAGCGGCCGTCCTGCGCGACTGGAAACATTCGCGGCAAAAGACGGGGCGGCCTTGCGTAGGACGGAAAGGAACGGTGGTTTGTCTTCCGCATCCCGAGCAGGTGGCCTGAGTCTCAACCTTGGCGTAGCGGTAGGCTTGTCCGGGTGCAGGGGGCGCGCCGAGGACGGAGACCCGCTTGGTCTTACAAGCTTTGCAACGCTTGGGTTCGTTCTTAAACTGCTTGTCGTGAAAAAAAAGCTGTTCCCCGGCAGTGAAAATGAAATCACTTCCACAGTCGATACATTTCAGCACCTTGTCCTGAAATTCCATTGAGGATGGCTCCCTTCAGCCCGTTTCCGCGCGCCCACCCGCGGGGAAAGAACTGCGGTGGTACACCGAAAAAACAGGTTCAGTACAACTCCCCCCTCTTCTTATCGCCCCTTGGACTCGGCCCACCACGCGCCCAGGAGGGGCGTGGGTACAAACCATCGTGTTCTATGCCGGAAGATGATGAATATGAAATCCCTGATGCAGCTCGAGATGGTGGGGGCCAGATCGAGCAGAGCCGCCCCGGGAAGGAGCGGCTCTTTGCTGCGTTAGTCCTGTTCTTTCCGCGTCTTTTTGCGAGCACGCTTGCGCGCGAGAGCTGCCTTGACACGCTTTTTCTCGCCGGGCTTCAGGTAGAAGGAGTGGCGCTTAACCTCCTTGATAATGTCTTCCTGCTGCACCTTGCGCTTGAAGCGGCGTAGAGCGTTCTCGAGGGATTCCCCCTCTTGAAGTCGAACTTCTGCCAAACTGACACACCCCCAAACCCGTCCGGATGGACCGAATAGTTATTACAAGGATTTGACTGCAAGTCAAGAGGAAGTGGCGAAAGGTGGGGAAAATTTCAACAGAAGTAGAGGTTGCGAGAGGAATTGGAGTCATTTTGAGACGGTTTTGGGGAGAAGGCTGGTCGGATGGGTAGTTCAGCGGCCGCGCGAGAAAGTCCCCACGTCTCGCAAAGAACTCGAGACATGAGGCACCCGGCGTCGTAAGAAAATTTAAAGAAGTCAAAACCCCACCTTGGACAATTTGGTTGCGGAGGATTACACCTAATGTGATTTGGAGAGGGGCACAATGGCCAAATACGAAATTCAGAGTAAGCAGGGAGCGCCGCCGCGGGGGGCGTACTCGCAAGGATGGAGAGCGGGAGATTTTATCTTTGTGACCGGCACTGGTCCGAGCGATCCCGTCAGCGGAGAAATTGTGGGCGATACAATTGAGCAGCACACGGAGCGGACGATCGACAACATGTCCGCAATTCTCGAAGCAGATGGCGCTTCGCTGCGGGACGTGGTCAAAGTTACGGTGCACCTCAGCGATACCAGTCTGTTTGCGCGCTACAACGCGGTGTACGCGCGGCGGTTTGTGAAACCGTATCCGGTGCGGACCACTGTGGGCAGCGACTTGGAACATTCTCCGGGCATGCTGATTGAGATGGATTGCGTTGCTTACATGGAGGGGAAGAAAGCAAGGAAGAAGAAGCGCTAGCGGATCCCGCAGCCGACGTTCCACGCGAGATCCTTCCCTTCGCCTGAAAAACGGCTCTCAGGATGACATCGTGAGATTTGAGAGCCGAGTCCGGCTATTTGTCGCGCAGGGATAAGGCTTGATCTGTTGTTTGCAGGAGTGGGGCTTCGCGGCCGCGGGCTGAGACGCTTTCTGTCGACTCGATATTGCCGTTTCTTACCAGCAGGGCGTAATCAAAATTATTTACCGTGGGACAGATGTGTCGTGGGAGGAGATATAGCGGCTCACCGATTTCGGGAGCGGTTGCTCCTTCTTGCACTGCCATCGGAAGGTGCTCTTCACTGGGCGAAAGCGGAGTAAGTTCGGGATGTCCGAGCACTACGCAGGTGGGAACGCCGGCATCGGCAGATACAGTTTTGTGGCCGGCATCGCAGGTGATGATGCCGGGATGCGGATGGCTCACCACACGGGTCACTATCAGCGCTGCCGGGCGATAACCATATTCCCGGGGGAGTTGGTGCAAGCTGCTGGCGTCGTTATAAACAATCGTGCCGGGCGAGATGCGATGGATGAAACTGCCCCGCCGAAAGCCTTCGTAGGCCAGCGAGCAGGGGAATGTAGGTGTGCCGGAAGTGATCACCTCCGGCACAGACATGCCGGAGCGCTCGAGTTCGCTGGCCAGTTTTAGTAAGTGATCATAGCCGCGGTGGGCTGCCTGCGTCCGTTCGGGCTCTGCCAGGTTGCCGTATTGGCCGTCATAGTAGTGCAGACCGCGGAAGTCCAGTCGGGCATTCGCAATCGCGCGCACGAGTTCGATAACTTTATCACTCTGACTTTGATCGATGCCAGTGCGATTCATACCGGGGTTGATGTCGAGAAAAATTCCTAAGCGGCTGGCGCGCCATTGCAGTACTTGGTTTTCGTTCTCAGCCAGAACAGAAATGCGGACGTTTGGAAACTGCTCTGCGATTTCCTGTGCACGACGAGCGTTGGCGCCCATTACGGGATAGGCTAAGAGCACGTCGATTGCGCCGCTGCGGCAGGCTACCAGCAGTTCCAGCGTGGTCGCGCATTTGAAATTGCGGATACCGCGCTCAGCCAGCATGCGCAGCGTGTGGGCGAGCTTCGCCGTTTTGATGTGCACAGGCCAGCGATGGGCGTCGCCGGCCAGTAAGTCCAGAGTGCGGTCGATGTTGGAGGTAATGACGTCGGGATACATCACTAGCGCTGGCGTCAGGACGTTTTCGAGACCGGAGACGGCGTAGCGCGGATCCCAGGTTATTTCCTGCAGCATGGACTTTTGCGGTGTCGTCACGGCTCGATGATAGCGCCTAGAGTACTGGGCGGGCAAAGAGTTCGAGCTTCGCTCGACGGACAGCCGAGGGCGGCTGTCCTCACATGAGTACTTCGCGAATTGAAACATTCACTGACAGCAGGCCGGTTGACGGCCTACATCGCTGAGAGTAGGCTCTCTGAACCTTCGGGAGTGCGAGGAGTCATCTGGCAGAACATAGAGATCGAGCGGATCTGGTTCGGGGGCTAGGGCTGTGGTCTGCGACTGCGATCGTTATCGGCGATACGATCGGCACCGGCGTTTTTCTGGTTACAAGCGCCATGGCCCGTGCGGTTGGCTCGGCCACCCTCGTATTTGTTGCGTGGATTGCGGGCGGCTTTATCGTCTTGTGCGGGGCCTTTTGTTACGCAGAACTGGGCGCGGCATTTCCCAAAGCGGGCGGCCCTTATGTGTATCTTAGTCGCGGGCTCGGTCCTTTGTGGGGGTTTTTGTTTGGATGGATGAGCTCGTTTCTCGAGCGGCCGGTTGCCATGGCAGCGCTGGCTGCGGGATTTTTGCGATTCGCAGGATTTCTATTCCCCATCGTTGGCGCGCCCTTGTTTCAGGGACACCTGGGAAGTTACGAGTTCACATTCACCGTGGCCCAGCCGCTCGCGGCGTTGGTGGTGCTGGTTGTGACCGCGATCAATTACTTGAGTGTGCAGATGGGCGGTGCGATCCAGGTGCTGCTCACTTGCCTGAAGATGGCAACGATCGTGGTGATCGTGATTGCCGGGGTTGTGTTCGGAAGGCATCACGCAATTGAGGCCGCCCCTGTGGTTGCCCATTGGGGCTGGGGAACGCTTGGGGCGGTGCTCACCGCTTTGGTGCCGGCCATGTGGGCTTACAACGGCTTCAACGATCTTGGGGATTTGGGTGAAGAGATACTGCAGCCACAAAAGAATATTCCGATCGCAATTATTCTGGGACTGCTCACGGTAGGCGGCTTGTACCTGTCGGCGAACGTTATTTATTTTCACAGTTTGCCGTTCGCACAAGTTGCGCTTTCGCAGCATGTGGCGTCGGATGTGGTGCAGTCTTTTGCGGGCTCGCGGGGGGCGACTTGGCTCACGGTTGCGATGGCTGTTTCGGCGTTGGGGGCGCTGCACGTGGTGGTGATGACGGGGGCACGGATTCCTTATGCGATGGCGCGAGACGGGGTCTTCTTTCAATTTGCCAAGCGGATTCAACCTTCGTTTCACACACCCAGTGGGTCGCTAGTTTTTCTTGGGTGCGTGGCCGCGCTGCTCGCGCTGACTGGCACGTTTGAAGAGCTGTATTCGCTGTTTGTGTTTGCGGTATGGATTTTTTTCGCGTTGACTGCGATTGCGGTTCTTCGTTTGCGCCGAACCGAGCCGGAGCTTGCGCGGCCCTATCGCGCTTGGGGCTATCCCTGGACAGTGGTCATTTTCTTGGTCGCGGCGGTTGCTTTGACTATCAACTTGTGGATGGACCAGCCGGTACGGTCGTCGCTTGGGCTGCTCGTGATCATGGCAGGCGTTCTGTTTTTTTACCGGTGGCGGAAGATGCGTGCGGCGACCACCTTGCCTGGAAATTCGTCGCGGATTCTTCCTTGAGAGATCAAAATCCCCACCCTAGCCGCAAAGGACGCGGCTAGGATGGGGCACCCGGTACTAAGCCATTCAGCGTTACTTTACGTTTCCTCGGAGGACGGTCACTGAGGCTTTGGGGAGAGTGATCGACTGCGTGTCTGCAATTAGAGTCTGCATTACAGGAGGTTTGTCGGGATCGGGATGGCTTTTGAGGCCATCGGACTTCCATATGTACTGGTCGCTGCCGAAGGATACAAGAGAGATGGGACCCGAGAAGGATTTTTGCGGAGTGCTGGCGTCATCGAAGGCGATGCGGACTTGGTGCGGGTTGGATTGATCTTTGTTGACGAGCATGAGCGACCAGGTGGCATCGGGGCGAGCGACGGCGTAGGCGGTGATGACAGTGTGTCCGGCCCCGTCCTTAAGATCGCAGGCGGCGGGATAGAGTTTGTGGACTCCGGCGCGATGCTGAACCCATTCCAGATTAATTAGGCGGCTGGCGTGGTACTGCGCGGTGAAAGTCTTGATGTTGAGGTTCGCGTCGGCGACGTAGTTGCCGTAGGTGCCGAACCCGCGACAACCTGGGCTCAAGGGTTCAGGCTGAATGGGAGAGTGATAGTAGACCGCGCCTCCGGCGGTGAGGAATGCGCCGACGCTGTCGGCGAGCCAGAGAGCGGCGAAGATGTCGCACATTTCCTCGGCGTTGCCGTAGGTGACGTTGCTCTCGGTGTTCATCATGGGAACGTTGGCGGGAACGCCGTCCTGCCGCCAGACATCGAGGATGTGGCCGACGAGTTCGGGCTCGCGATAGAGGTCGGCCCAGACGATTTCGCAGGGCGGGAAGGGATAGTGTTCGAAGCTCATGAAGGCGAGGTCGGAGAGGCGGTTGCGGGCTTTGAGGTAGTCGAGGAAGCGGGCGAGCCATGAGGTGCGGCCTTCGGCGTTGGGCCAGACCTTTATATCTTCGTTAACGCCTTCGAACACTGGGCCGCCGAGTTTGAGGGTGGGATCCACGCGATGCATCGCGGTGGCGAACTGCAGGTAGAGAGCGGCGTAATCTTCGGGCAGCATGTACTGGCCGTCGGGTTCTTCGCCCATCTCGACGTAGGAGATGGCATAGCCGCACTTTTTCAAATACGACATCTGCGCGGCGGCGTCCTCGGGTGAGCCGTAGAGCAGGGAGATGGGAATCATCGCGGGCAGGTTGTTGGTGATGCCGCTGGTGAAGAAGAGATCGAATCCGGTCTGGTCGCCGTGATCGTTGAGGTCGGAGTCGGCGTGCCAGGGGTCGATGGAGGAGCAGTAAGTGGCGGTCTGGTTCTGATCGGGGCGATGCTGGATGATGTCGACGAAATCGCCGGCGGGAGTGAGAGTTCCAACGAAGAGTTCGCGGATGGCGTAGCCGACGGAGCTGCGCGGATCTTTGGGATCGTGGGTGGCGTTGGGAGTGTTGGAAGATTCGGTCATCCAGATGCGCAGGTGGCGCACGGGCATTGGAGTGGGGGCGAGTTGCAGAGTCGCGGTGCTACCTTTGGCGTTGGGGATGAGGCCGCTGGGGAAGATGGTCCAGACGCCGGAGGTAGGGCGATCCATCGGGTTCTCGCCGTCAGCCGAATTCTCGACGGACGCTTTCTCGCTCGTCACTTTCTCAGGCGACCAGTACTGCACTTCGTAGCTGCGCGCGTAGGGATCGAGCCAGTCGATGCGCAGATGAGAGACGAGTTCGTGCGAGCCGAGGTCGATAACGATCCACTGCGGATGGGCCGAGTCGGGTTCGCCGGGGAACTTGCTGGCGAGATACGGGTTGCTCTTCCAGTACGTGTCGGGGTTGCCGTCGGTCAGGCGGGAGTAGCCCTGTTCGGTGCCGCCGTTGCGGGTGTGGCCGCGATGAGGGAGAGGATATCCGTAGGAGTGGCGGATGGGATCTTTCAGCTCGGCGCTGCCAGTGAAGTAGCCACGCTTATTGGCGGCGTCACTCCATGTGCCATTGGGATTCCAGTGCCAGGCGGCGATGGAGAGTTCGGTGTTCTGCCGGTAGGTGATGGGGCCCCATCCGGCAGAGAGGCATTGCTTGACCATGGGCTCGGTGTAAATTTTGTCGACATGGTCGTGGTTGAGGATGTCCATGGAACTGCCGAGGGCTTGATCGGGGTCGAAAAGAATGGGAGCCGATGAGGATGAGACGCGGACGATGTAGGGCGCTTCGCTGAGGGTGGGCAGCTTTGCCGCGGCTCGTACTGCGGGAATGGCGGTGAGTGTGGCGGCACCAGCGGCGCCGAGGAAATTGCGGCGGGAGATGCGGGGAGGTTTCATAGGCTCGGCGGAAGTATAGCGGAAAAGCAGGACAGCCGAGGCGGCTGTCGCGAAGCCACCTTCGGCATCGCTGATCGCGGTGTGGCGCAGGCCGGTTGCGATGCTCACAATGGCGATGGACGCTTGGGATATACGGCTGCCGGTGGAATCGACGACGGTGCCGCGGATCGATCCGGTGGCGTCTTGGGCTGCGAGAGATTGGGGGCATTGCGATCAGAATGAAAATGAGAGTCGGAAGAGCAATGCGCGTCGAAGACATAGAGTCGCCTCGGAGTGCGGGATGAAACTCGCAGGTCGGCCCGACGCGCGTTAATCGGACGCGAGGCAGGAAATACCGCGGAGAAGTGCCGGAGGGCGCATCCTGCTGGTGTGAAGCAGTCATGCGTGGCCGGCAAGCTTCTCCGCGGAATAGGGAGAAACCAAAATCTGTATAGCATGCTAGGGGAGAAGAGTTCTGTGATCCGGGGCGAATTTTTTGGGATGGTTCCCGGAGTGGAAACGGAGGGCTTTTAACCACAGAGGGCACAGAGGGGCACAGGGGAATTTGGGGGCTCGTGGATCGTGGCTCCTTTTTCGCTACTAAGAAAAAAACCGGTCGAGCTTTGCTCCACCGGACAGCCGAGGGCGGCTGTCCTCACATGAGGCTGTGAACACATTGAGTGAGGGCTGCACTTACGCCAGACTCGGCTGTCGTGGTATTTTCAATTTCCTTCGAAATTATGATTCGGTCCTATAAAGGTGTGCGGCCGACGATCCCGGGGACGTGTTATGTGGACGAGTCGGCGCAGATTATTGGCGACGTCGTGTTGGGTGAGCATGCGTCGATCTGGATGAATGCGGTGGTACGCGGGGACGTTCATGAGATCCGCATTGGGGCGCATTCCAATGTGCAGGACAACAGCGTGCTGCACGGGATGAAGCAGCAATGGGGTGTTTATCTGGGCGAATACGTCACCGTGGGGCATTCGGTGACGCTGCATGGGTGCGTCATTGAGGATCGGTGTTTGATCGGGATGGGGGCGATTATTTTGAACGGGGCGCGGATTGGGGCGGGATCGATTATTGCGGCGGGGACTTTGATTCCGGAGAAGACGGTGGTCGAGCCGGGATCGTTGTGGATAGGGTCTCCGGGGAAGTTTCGGCGGAAGTTGGAGGCCGCGGATCAGGAAGCGATCACGCGGTACGCGATGAATTATCTGGGGTATAAGGATGAGTATTTGAGGGAGAAGTGAGTATCGGACCTCGGACCTCAGACCTTGGACCTCGGGCTTCGGGAAGCGCAAGGCGTCCCTCCGGGACGAAGGAATAGAGCGGAATGATTAAGGCGGTGCGAGGGACGCGGGATTTGCTGCCGCCGGAGACGGCGCTGTGGAATTTTGTGGAGGCGACGGTGCGGGATGTGTTCCGCGCTTACAACTTCCAGGAAATTCGCACGCCGATTTTCGAGTCGACGGAGTTGTTCGCTCGGGGCGTGGGGAAAGAGACGGACATCGTCGGGAAAGAGATGTACACATGGATCGACCGCGGTGGCGGCACGCTTCTCAAAGAGGTTGCGGAAGAGGCTGTGCCGGGACGGTCGCTGACTCTGCGCCCCGAAAATACGGCCGGCGTGGTGCGGGCTTATATCGAGCACAAACTCTGGGATCGGGGGCTGAACAAGCTGTACTACATTGGGCCGCAGTTTCGGCGGGAACGGCCGCAGAAGGGGCGGTACCGGCAGTTTTATCAGATTGGGGCGGAGGTGATTGGGCCGGCGTCGGCGGGGAGCGAGTCTCCCGGGCGGGATGCGGAAGTGTTGGAGATGCTGGCTACGTTGCTGGACCGGCTGGGGATCACGGATTGGAATCTGGAGTTGAATTCTGTCGGCACCCCCGCTGACCGCGCCCAGTTCAATGAGGCTCTGCGCAAGGCTTTGGAGCCGGTGGTGGGAAAGATGTGCGACGACTGCCAGCGGCGGGCGGTGACGAATCCGCTGCGGGTGTTTGACTGCAAGGTGCGGGAGGATCAGCCGATCATCGAGACGCTGCCCCGCATCACGCAGTTCCTGGGCGAAGATTCCCGCAAACACTTTGAGGCTGTGCAGGAAATACTGACGAAGGTGGGAGTGCGATTCACGTTGAACGACCGGCTGGTGCGGGGGCTCGACTACTACACGCGGACGGCGTTTGAATTCACCCATGGAGCGCTGGGAGCGCAGAATGCAATCCTCGGCGGCGGGCGGTATGACGGGCTGGCAGAGGCGCTGGGCGGGCCGGCGGCTCCGGGGATTGGGTTTGCGATTGGCGAAGACCGGTTGGTGATGTCGCTGAAGGAGACGGCCGAGGGCGTGCTGTGGAAACCGGATGTGTATGTGGCTGCGATGGCAGGAATGAATGCCGAGGCGGCGCGACTGGCGCGGGAGTTGCGGCGGCATGACGTGGTGGTCGAATTGGGGGACGACAGCTTCCGGCTTAAGAAATCGTTTGAGGCAGCGACAAAGGTGGGGGCGAAGTACATTCTGATTGTGGGCGAGAATGAAGTGAAGGCCGACGCGTTTACGCTGAAGAATCTGGCGACGGGAGAGCAGGTTTCGGTGCTGCGCGCGGAGTTGGCGCAGAGGATTCAGACGGAGTAATTATTCCCAATCGAAAGTTCAAAAAAGGATCGAGCATGAACTGCCGTTTGGCTCTCTTCATTATTCTGCTTTGTTATGTCCTTACGCTGTCGACCTATGGACAGACTGCGGCGCCGTCCAAGCCTCTGACTCCGTCGGAGCAGACACTGGTGGACGCGGAGAAGAGTTTTGTGGAGGCGGCGAAGAAAGGGGACGTCGCATTTTTCAAGCGCACGCTGACTGATGACTTTTCTTTCGTCGCGTACGACGGGCAGTTGTCTAGCCGGCAGGACATGATCGATCAGTTTGGTGATGGCAGGTACAACTTGCAACCGTACGATATGAGGGTGGTGACGGTTGGCGAGGGAGTGGCGATTGTCACCTACGATGTGGTGCTGCGCGCTCGTCCATCGGAGGATCAAGGGCCGCCTCCGCGGTATCAGCATTTCAGCACGGTCTGGGTGAAGCAAGGGGACGCGTGGAAAATGAAGTTTCAGCAGATGACGGCGTCGCATTGGGGAGACTGGTAGGGAGAGCGATTGCAGATTGATGATTGTTAATTGATTGAAAACTGGCGCAGGTAGTGGCTCAACTTCACGGCGCGAGACTATGGTTGACGGTCCCTTCGATTGGGGACTACTATTCGCCGCAGTTGCGGCTGCTGTTCGCAATCAGAAATCAACAATTAACAATCAATCACGAGGCGCGACATGAAAAACACGGCAATGATTTTGGCGACGTGGGTGATATTGGCGGCGGCTGCTGTGGCCCAGACGGAAATGCCGAAGCCGGGGCCGGAACACAAAAAGCTCGATATGTTCGCAGGCGCGTGGACGCTAGAAGGCGACATGAAGCCCAGCCCAATGGGGCCAGGCGGCAAGACGACAGAAAACGAGAAGTGCGAATGGATGGAAGGCGGATTTTTCTTAGTCTGCCGTATGGACTTCAAGAGTTCGATGGGCGATGGAACGGGGCTCACGATCATGGGATATTCCTCCGACGATAAGGTCTATACGTACCGGGAGTTCAACAGTTGGGGAGAGTTCGACGACTCCAAAGGGTCGGTCGATGGCGACACCTGGACCTGGACTAATGACGAGAAGATGGGCGGCATGCAGATGAAGGGGCGGTTCACGATGAAGATCATTTCCTCTACGTCATATAACTTCTCGTACGAGATGTCGCCGGATGGAACGAAGTGGACGCTGGTGATGGACGGGAAGGCTACCAAAAAGTAGTAGCCGGCGTCTGGGGTTGGAGGCTTCAGCCTTTGGGCTGGGCCTTTTTTATTGGACTTCGAAATAGAACTAGCGAGACTTGTATGGCTACGCGCGTGCCGGCGGGGACCCCACGACAGCCGCCGGGACGGCAGCGCTACTTCGGCGTCTTCGGCGTCGCTACTCTTGGGGAGAGGCTAGGAGTAGGATTGAATGGGACGGTGTCATGAGAAAAATTCAATTGATCTTTACTTTTATTGCTGCGTTCTTGCTTGGGTTGGGACTGCTGTCTGCGGGACTGCGGGCGCAAGAGACGAAGACTAAGTCTGAAGAGCCGGCTGCGGCGCGCGGACCGGAGGCGAAGCAGGGGCAGGACTACTCAGGGATGTACTCGTTCCAAAAAGAAGGGGAATTTGTGCAGGTGACGGTCGAGGAAGCGGGACACGTCACAGGATTTGTTTCACGGTTCGGCGACGGAGAGAGCGACAAGGGAGCATTTCTCGATCAGTTTTTCAAGAGCGGCACACTCGAGGGAAACAAGTTGAGCTTTACGACTGAAATTGTTCACGGGATTGCGTTCGACTTTAAGGGGACGGTGGAGCGTGGCGACGGGAAGAAGCCGGGGGATGAGGAATACTTCGTGCTGAAGGGCACACTGACGGAAAATGCGAGCGACGAGAACAAGAAAGTGACGTCGCACTCGCGGGAAGTGGTGTTCAAGATGTTTCCGCAGGATGGCGCGCCGGCGCCGGTGGTTCGAAAGTAGGAGCTAGTACCGAGTACCGAGGGAAGACGTTCTTGGGGGCCAAGCGCCAAAAAGCTTTTAACCGCCGAGATCGCTGAAGGTCACGCGGAGAGCACAGAGAAAAGCAAAGAAACGCAGAGAAGGTAGCGCGAAATCCTGGTTTCTCGGTACTGGGTACTCGATACTGACTTATTGGCCGGCGCGGATTGGGGAAAGATTCAGGCGGCCGGGGGCTTTCTTGGGAGCGCCTTCGGGGCCGTAGACGAGATCGGGGCCTCCATCAGACTTCGAGGACGCTTCAGCCAAGGTCGCGGCCAGAGCCCGGTAGGAGCGACTGATCTCGGGACCTTCCTGCAGGACCACTGGGGTACCGTGGTCGATCGAGGGGCCGACTGCCTGGAAAGCGTTGGGGATCTTCCACAAAACCTTGCAGTTCGTCGCTTGCTCGACATCCTCCTCGGAGAATCCTGGAATCTTCTTGTAGCGATTCAAGACCATGCGCAAACGGTCGCGACCGGTGCCTTCTTCGAGGAAGCTGTGAATGCGTCCGGCGCTCCAAAGAGAAACCACATCCGCCTGAGCGACCACCAGAACAGCGTTGGAAAGGTCGGAGAGCAGGTGGGTGGTGGGATCGAGACGGCTGGAGGCGTCGACAACGACAAAGCGGTAATGATTAACCAGAAGATCGAAGAGCCGGGCCAATTCGCCGGGCGTAGGCTCGGTGGGATAGGGTTGCTGCGCTCCAGCCAGAAGGAGCAGCCCGTCTTTGGCCGGGGTCATCAGACCGTCGAGCAGAGATGCGTCGAGGCGGTGGAGATTCTGCAATGCGTCGAGCACGCCAAATTGGGGACGCAAGTTGAGATGAAGGGAGGCGTGACCGATGGGGGCAAAGTCGACGAGAACGACGTCGCCATGAGACTGCTGCAGAGCCAGGGCGGTATTGACGGCAGCGGTGGTGCATCCCGCGCCTCCCTTGGCGCTCAGGAAAGTAAATACGGGGGCTTTGCCTGCGCCTCCGAGAGCGCGGGTGCGGGAAGAACTGAAGCGGGTGAGCGCTTCGAGCAAGGGCTCAGAACCAGCGGAGTGATCAAGATATTCGCTGGCGCCCGCACGCATGCTGGCAACGATGCTGGCGGGCCGTGTCATCTCGCCGTTGGCGAAGATGGCAATCTGCTGAGTGGTGGCGCGAATCAGTTCGATGGTATGGACGGCGCGCAGTGGGTCCTGAGAAGGTATATCGACGATGACTACTTCGGCGCGCGAGTCCTGCAACTGGCGGAGGATCGCGTCGGTGGGGCCGGCGGGAAACCCGACATGGCTAAATACTGCCTGTCCCAAGCGCGTGGCTTCCAAACGATTCTGCAGCGCGGATAAGTGGTCCTGGTCCTCGGTAAGGAGGGCGACGGCGATGCCATGCATAGCGCGGTTCTCGCTGATTTCTCTCGGTGTCTGCATGTTAGAAAGAGAACCTGCTCTCCGCCAAGTGACCTAGGTAACACAATGAAGCCGTGAAGAGACACGATCCGCGCGAAGGCTGAGGCAGCGCAACTGCTTGATCAAAGTCTGGGAGGAAGAACACGACGTAGGACAAAGCAACCCTTGTTCGCCCCTTAATTTACGCTTCATTGTAAGTCAAGACTGTCCAGTTGAAAAGGAACTTCCTGGGTTTTGCAAAAATAGTTTGGATAGCAAGAAAATCGTTGTGGACGCGGGACTGGGCGCGGGAGGTGGAAGCCAGGGATTAGCTCAGAATGGATCGGGCTGAAGACTGAGCCATGGGGCGGTCACGGTCGCGGTGGGGATGAAGGGCCGAAACCGCGGGAATGCGGCGGAGTCGGAGGACTCGGGGAGATATTCGTAGCCATCGAGGCGAACCGCAACTCCGATTTTCGCTTCACCGTGGGAAGAATCCGAGTTGAGTTTGGCGGAAGACCGGACCACGCGCAAGATGCGTCCTCGGCAGCGAACGGGCATGCTCTCGCCCAACGTGATCTCGGAGGGCATTCGGAGAGTGATTTCGATTTCCGTGCCTTCGATGAGCGGAGAGTCGGTGAAGAAGAAGACTCCGCGCGAACTGAGGTCCTGGGTGAATCCGACGCCTTCGAGGGAGGCTGCGGGTTGGCGGAGAGAGAGCGGAAGAAGATAGGGAAACCGCTGCCCGACACGGCGTTCAACTCGAACTGGAGGAGTGGTCATAGTGGCGTCACTTCCTTTGCCGAATCGCCGCAGCGCTACTTTAGCTCACGGCGGGCCAGAAGAGAAGCGCGAAATTTCGTCGATTTCGGTCGCCCCCAATCCTCCGTAGGCTAGGTTTTGAGGTTTGCCGCGGATCTTGCACCGGGAGCCCCTGCTGAGAACTGAGTACCGAGTTCAAGATATAGTGGTCACAAGATGGCGTGTCGTCATCCAAAGTGAAAGTGGCTGAGCCGAAAACTTCCATTCAAGAGGACGCATCTAGCAACGGCGAACCGACGGCCGAGAGCCGCAGACTGTGCTGGCAGGCGGCCGGGACGAGCGCTGCGGCACCGCAATTTCCAGCTTTTTTTCAGCGGACAACTGATTTCCCTGATCGGCACGTGGATGCAGACCGTGGCGCAGTCGTGGCTCGTCTACCGGTTGACCGGATCAGGGTTGAAGTTGGGGGCGGTCGGATTCGCCAGCCAGATTCCGGTCTTCCTGTTCGCCCCCCTCGGGGGGATTGTCGCGGATCGCAGCAACCGCAAGCATGTGGTCATCGCGAGCCAGGTCGCGTCTATGCTGCTGGCGTTCGTGCTGGCGGCGCTGACCCTCACGAACAGAGTGCAAGTGTGGCACATATTCGTGCTGGCGGCGCTGCTGGGCGTGGTGAACGCATTCGATATCCCGGGCCGCCAGTCGTTTCTGGTGGACATGGTGGGCAAAGAAGATTTGATGAATGCCATCGCGCTGAATTCTTCCATGTTCAACGGTGCCCGGGTGATTGGGCCGGCGGTCGCGGGCGTGTTGGTGGCGAGGCTGGGCGAAGGCTGGTGTTTTTTCGCGAATGGCGTCAGCTACATTGCGGTCATTGCCGGATTGATGATGATGAAGGTGCACGCCCCGGCGCGGGTTTCGGCTCAGACGTCGCCGTGGGAGCACATGCTTGAGGGATTCCGATTCGTGAACCACACGGCGCCGATCCGAGCCCTAATGGTGCTGTTGGGGATCGTGAGCGTGACGGGCATGCCCTACGTAGTGCTGATGCCGATTTTCGCCGACAAAATCCTGCACGGCGGCGGGCAGGAATTCGCTTCGCTGATCGGATCGCACGATCTGGGCGCGGTGCGATTGGGGATATCTGATGGGCGCGGCAGGCGTGGGAGCGTTGCTGGGGGCGCTGACTTTGGCCGTGCGCTCGGGCGTAAAGGGCCTGGGGAGATGGGTTTCAGTATGCTGCGCGGGATTCGGCGTGAGCCTGATTCTGTTTGCGTTTTCGAAATCGTTCTGGCTGTCGGTGCTGCTGCTGCTGCCGGTGGGATATTTCATCATGCTGCAGATGGCATCGTCGAACACATTAATCCAGGTAATGGTGCCCGACGCGCTGCGGGGCGCACCATGGCGGTCTATTCGATGATGTTCATGGGCATGGCGCCGGTCGGAGCGCTGCTCGGCGGAGCGTTGTCAGACCGGCTGGGTGCGCCGCTTACGGTGGCCATCGGCGGGCTGGCGTCGCTTGCTAGGTGCGTGGTGGTTCACCGCGCAATTGCCGAAGATTCGCGTGGAGGCGCGAAAGCTGATCATTGCGCAAGCCATGGCAGGCGGGGAACCAGCGGAAGAGATGACGACTCCAGTGGTGGAGGAATAGCGTCTGAAAGATATTTAAGGCGCTTTCCAGTCAACGGAGTAAACATCCTGGATTCCGGTATCGCGCAGCAGCACCGGCGAATCGTCGGGGGTGAGAGTCAGGCAGCTGCCGTAACGTCCGGTGGTTGCGAAATTCTTCACATCGACCACTGGTTCGATCTTGTGGTCGCTGATGCGAATTCTGACTACGGCATCCTTACCCCCGAAATCCAGCGCGTAGACATACTGTCCATCGTGCGACCAATTGAGCCAACTGAAAGAGCCGGTGGCGAGCTCCGTCCATTTCTGGCCTTGAAAATCGAAGAGGAGGAGAGTTTTCGAGTCGGCGGAGAAGGCAGAAATATAGCGTCCATCCGGCGACCATCGCGGCGAATACAGACTTTGCGATCCCGGCAGACTGGAGATTTTGCGGCTAGACAGATCCAGAATGTGGATCGCAGAGGACGGGTTGTTCGATTCGCCTGCGAAGACGATCTTCGTCCCATCCGGCGACCAGTTGGGATCGAGCTGTTGGCTTGGATCGTCGGGCAGCAGTGGATGAGGACTTCCGCCATCGGAGGAAATCTCATAGATTCTTCCTGGCTTATCTGCTCTTACTGCGAACTCGAAGAAGAGAATCTTCTTCCCATCAGGAGACCAGCGCGGCAGGACGGGATACATCGGCGGGTAGGTGAGTTGCAAGCGCTCGCTGCCGTCCAGTTTGCTCCGCCAAAGTGCGCCATCGCGATAGGAAACATAGGTCACCCACTGGCCATCTTTCGAGAAAGCCAAGTATTCTGCGGAGATGCCACCGAGATAGGGAGCGAACTGTCCGGATTTTGAATCGTAGCGCATCAGCTCGCCGCGGTAGGTCTCGCCGATGACAAACAGCTTCTTGCCATCCTTGCTGGGAAGGGGATTGGACAAGGACAATGGGCTGGCAGTCAACGGAATGGGCTTGGGTTCAGAGCGCAGGAAGCCCCCGCTGTTGGGAAGAGCCCAAATCTGACTGCCGGACACGAAGAGGAAATATTTTCCGTCGGCGGTCCACTTGCCGCAACATTCGTTGGGCGGGTTATGCCAGCCCTCGAGCAGCCGATGCAGCTTTGTCCCATCCGCCGCCACTTCCCACTCCAGTTGCTGGCCGAGAGTTCCTGCGGTCTCGGAAGAGTCGAATCGTAAGCCGCTGCCGTCTGGGGTCCAGGAGATATTCTTGATGTCTCCTTTTACGGAGAGCAGTTTGCGCGAATCTGAACCATCCGCCTTGGCCAAGAGCAAGTTGCCCAGGTTGGTATAGGCCAGCATCTTGCCATCGGGAGACCATGCGGCAATTTCGCCCACAATGTCGCCGACTCTGCGCAGCGTCCCGCCCAAAATCGAGAAGGTCCGAAGAGGTCCTTTCGGAGGTGCGCCCTGACCGTCGACTAGCAGAAGCTCAGAGCTGTTGGGCGAGAGGTCGACAGGAATCATGTCGGTGGAAGGCATTTCGGCGATCTTCCTCGGCTCCCCGCCGGTGACCGACATCTCAGCGATGCCATGAGAGGAGAAGTTGCCCTCGGTTGCAGTGCCCAAGCTCAGGTAAAGCCTGGCGCCGTCCGTCCCGATCAGGGACTTGGGCTGACCGTCATGCGTGAGTTGAGTGTAATTCGCGACACTGGGGCTCGGTGGAGGTTGGATCAAAAAATAAATAAGAACCACTACGGCGATGGCGATCAGCAGCGCGGTCGCGAGCCACGGCAATCGCAGGTGAGTGGGCTCGACTTTGGGAACGGCGCTCGCGGCTGTAGGTGACGATACGGAAGGATGCGATAAAGCTTCCAACGCGAAGGCCAGATCGGAGGCCGAATGAAAGCGCTGTTCGGGATTCTTTTCGAGACAGCGCCTGATAAGCCGCTCCAATGCCGGCGGAGTGTCCGGAGAAAACTGCGAAATGGACGGAGGTTCTTCGTTCAGAATCGCACTGATGGTGTCGGCCTCCGTCGGCTTGAAAAAGGATCGCTTGCCCATCACCATTTCGTAAAGGATGGCGCCGAATGCGAAGATGTCGGTACGCTGGTCGGTTGCCAGCCCTCGCAGTTGCTCTGGAGACATGTAGCCCAGGGTCCCCATGGCAAGGCCGGGTATGGTAACAGTGGGCGCCAGAGTGCTCGGCGATTCTTTCAGCTGAGCCACTTTCGCCAGGCCGAAGTCCAGAATCTTGACCCGACCTTCTCGGGTGACGAAAAGGTTGTCGGGCTTGAGGTCGCGGTGGGTAATTCCCTTTTCGTGCGCAGCTGCCAGCCCGTGGGCGATCTGCACTCCGTAGTCGATCACTTTGCGCAACGGCAGGGGACCGCGCCGGATCGTCTCGGTGAGCGTCTTGCCTTCGAGCAGCTCTGAAACCAGATAGGGCACGCCCGCATAGGTCCCCATCTGGTAGACCGCAAGAATATTGGGATGATTCAGCGCCGCTGCGGCTTTGGCTTCTACTTCGAAACGCCGCAGGCGCTGGGGATCGGAGGAGACGAGTTGGGGTAGAACCTTGATCGCGACGTCGCGATCCAACCGCGAATCGCGAGCGCGATAGACCTCACCCATGCTGCCCGCGCCGAGCGGGGAAACAATTTCGTAGTGACTGATTTTGGTGCCAGAGATCAGAGCCATCGTTCGACGCAATTATAGCCCCCGCAGAGGTTGCCGTGAGGCCCACGTACTATTGAGAACAATTCGGGGCCTCGCTCGTTTTTACTAGCGTGCCGCGCTCTGGCCGAGCGCGACCAGGAAGATGGCGCTCTTTCCCCGGGCATGGGGTGAGAAGAAACTGACTACATCGTCGTCATAGAAGGTCAGGCCGCTGGCGCCAAGGCGCTGCGCGTAAGCACCTAAATAGAGTTTGCCGCCTATGATGCCGGCTTCGAGTTGCACGGCACGATAGCCGCGGTTCCCAAAGCGCTGCAAGATCGTCTTCAGGTCTGCCAGGAAGAACACGTCGACGGCTGCTTCAAGCGGGATCTGTTGCTCGAGTCCCAAGTATCCGGCCTTCTCGCGGAAGTCGCCGGGCTTCAAAAGTTCGAGAAGCTTGTTCTCCCAGTGATAGACGTAGGCTCCGGCGGCTAGGCCTTGCACGTTGTTCACGATCAGATAGAGATCGTTGAGATGACTCCCGAGGGGTTCGAGAAAGTCGGCGGGAATCCCCCGCGTGGCGCGGTCGAGCATAGTGGAAAGCTGCGGCAGAGTGATGGAATCGCGCGAGAACTTTCGCGTAGAGCCGCGGCGCGAGATTACCTGTTCGATGGAGTCGGAAGGAATAGCGGAATCGTCCAGCGGTTGCAGCGGTGTGACTGTTCCTTTTGGGGTGGGAAGTTGGGAGGGAGGCGTCTTGCCACGCCAGGCGGTGACTTCGGCGCCGGAATCGAGCGAGGAAGCGTCGTGCATTTTGCGCATGGCGGGGTATTCAACTTCGGTCTCGGAGTAGGCGACAAGCGGCAATTGAAGAGTCGAAATCTTGGGCGCAGGGGAGGGCTTTGCTTTTTTGTGACCGATGGAGACCAGGGAGAATGCGACTTCGCGATTTGTGTCCAGACCGAGCAAGGCGGTGATTTGAGAATCGATGAAACCGGCGACGATCTTGGCGGGAAGATTTGAGGCAGCGGACATGGCGAGCAGATTCGCGAGGATCGTGCCATTATCCCAGCCGAAATGGCGGTAGGTGCGGGAGTGGTATTTCCAGGCATTGCGCCAGTACGTGCCAGTGCAGATGATCGTCACCGGAGCGTGGGCCACCGAAGGGCCGCTGGCTGTGGCTTCGACGAGCGCTTGGCGAAAATCGCCAGACCGGAGTTGGCGCAGACCGAACTCGGCCGCGCCGAAGTGATAGACGCCCGCCGCCAGGCCTGGAGGATTCTTAACGCCGGGCACGGCTCTGCCGGGAAGATCGCTGCAGACGACGTAGAGCTCGATTTCGTAAAGTGCTCCGGTGCAGGCGGCGGCGCGAAAAAAAGTCTCTCCCTGCGGATGTTTCTTGCTGCGAATGACGCCGGCAGAAAAGAACAGTAATTGCGCGAGGGTTTCGAGATCGGGGATGCTTTCCTTTTTTGACGGAGCCCCCAGATCCGCAATCGCGGAAAGCGCGGAACGTCCGGTGTCTTGGAAATCCCGGGGAAGACGCGTGACTTCCAACGTGGGATAGATTTTGAATAGGAGAGGCTTGTTCTCCCAGTCCAGCGAGTGCGGGTGCATACGCAGGCTCTGATAGGTGTGCTTCGTGCCGCTGTGATACTGCAAGGCTGCGTCGAGGTGCTCGTTCTCGCTCAAAAAAACACTCCTTGAAGTGTGGCTCAGCGGTGGGCGCTGGGTGGCAAGCCGGTGATGCGGATTCCGGCATGGCCTTTGTAGCGGAAGTTCATGCCGATCAGCAAGGCGGTGATCTGTTCGACAATGCGGGCGTTTTCGAGTTTGCCACCATCGATGCCGCGAACGCCAGGAATCTTTTCCGCCAATTCGCGGGTAAGTTGCGCGGCGTCGTGATCGTCGCTGCAGACGATGACGTCACAGTCGAGTGGAGTGTCGGTGCCAAGCAGTTCAGCGGAAACATTGTGAAAGGCGGCGACCACGCTCACTTCGTCGGACACGAGTTCGGCGGCCTGCTGGGCGGCGGAGCCTTGCCAGACGCCGAGAGTGCGCGAGGCGCGCCCGCCAATGCCGCTCGCCAGGGGCACGGTGGCGTCTATGAGGATGCTGCCGGCCGTGATCGCGGCTTTCAGTTTCTTGAGAAGCGAGGCTTGGCCTTCGAACGGAACGGTCAACATGAGGATGTCGGAGACGGCGCAGGCAGCACTGTTTTCCATGCCCGAAATTTTGGCCTGGCTTCCCAGTCGTTGCTGGATCGATGCGGCTGCTTGTTGCGCCCGCTTTTCGTCCCGTGAGCCAATGATGACGGTTTCTCCTGCGCGCGCCCAACGCAGGGCCAGTCCCATGCCGGCGGGACCGGTGCCCCCGATGACTGCGATCGGGCGGATGCCTGCGGGATCGGAACTCATGCGAATTCAGCCTCAACGGCGTGTTCGGCGGTGCATTCGTCTTCCTGCAATGGGACCTTGATGTGGATGCGGGAGTAGGTCGTGTTGCGCTCGGCGGGGATACGGCCGATTTCCAGAATCAGCGATTGAAAGTCCTCCGGGCTGGTGTACTGTCCGGCGGTCGCTCCGGCCTCGCGCGAAATATTTTCCTCCATCAAGGTGCCGCCGTAGTCGTTGGCGCCGGCGTGCAGGCAGAGTTGCGAGAGGCGGCGGTTCAGCTTTACCCACGAGACCTGAATGTTGTTGATAGAGCCGGCCAGCAGCAGTCGGGCGAGCGCGTGAACCTTCAGATGCTCGGCCAAGGTTGGGCCGGTGCGCGCCAGTCCCTGACGGAAGAGGAGCGTATTCTGATGGACGAAGCCGAGAGGAACGAATTCGGTGAAGCCTCCGGTGTCGGATTGCATTTCGCGCAGCAGTATCATTTGGCGGACCCAATGCGCGGGAGTCTCGGCGTGTCCATACATGAGCGTCGAAGTGGTGCGGATGCCGCAGCGGTGGGCGGTGCGGATGACCTCGACCCATTGCGCGGTGGAAAGTTTATTGGCCGAGAGGATGTGGCGAATCTCGTCGTCAAGAATTTCAGCGGCCGTGCCAGGGAGCGTTCCCAGGCCGTTGTCGCGCAGCATGGAAAGATAATCGGCCAGCTGCATGCCGGTGAGTTCGACTCCATAGACAATCTCCATGGGGGAAAACGCGTGGATGTGCATGCGCGGGACGGCATTCTTCACGGCGCGGAGAATGTCACGGTAGTAAAACTTGGGGAGATCGCGGGGCAGGCCACCCTGGATGCAGACCTCGGTCGCGCCAAGTTGCCATGCTTCAACAGCTTTTCGTGCCATGTCATCGAGGGGGTGGAAATAGGAGTCGGACTCACGCGGGCCGCGGCTGAAGGCGCAGAATTTGCATCCTACAAAACAGATGTTGGTGAAATTGATGTTGCGGTTGAGGACGTAGGTCACGATGTTGCCAGCGAGTTCGGCGCGGAGCAAATTGGCGGCGACCAAAAGGCCCAGCAGGTCGTCGCCTTCGGAGTTGGCGAGCGCGTCGGATTCTTCCAGCGAGAGATCGGCGCCGTTTTGCGTTTCGAGCACTTTTTCCAGAGACGAGCGCAATGCGGGAGTCAGGCGCGAGGAGATGTCAGACCAGTCGAGCGAAGGGAAGGATTCCAATTCCGAAGGCATGAGTTCGCGAAACACCAGTTCCTCCCAGGGGCTAAACGCTTTGAATAAGTCTTAGAAAACGCTTCTGCCCCGGCTGGATTCAAAGTTTAGCACCGCGGGGTGTGCTTAAGGTATTTGTGTCGTCAGTCGAGTCCGCTATGCAAGAAACATATCTGGGTTAGCGGTCGGTCCATCCAGATGCCCGACTAGTCGCTTCTCCAATCCCTCACGCGAGGGCTGGAGTTGTTGCCTCAGACGCTCCTTCTCCTGATCGTTGAGTGGTGAAAAGTTTCGCGCAGTCTCGACGTTGTGCGCAAGCATTTCGGGGCGCGGCATTCCCACGACTGCCGCCGTCACCGGCAGGCTCATGGAATACCGCAGGAGAGAACTCATGTTTGCTTTCCCCGCACCGTCGCCCACCAGAAACTCCTGACCGGTCACCTTCATTGCGATCACGCCAAGTTTCTTGGCATTGGCAGCGGGAAGGGCCAACTCTTCAAATCGGCCGTTCCGCGAAGCGTTGAGCGCCATCTGCACACAGTCGAGGTCGTGTCGCTCGATGGCCTTGGCCATCACCTCTCCGTTGGTATGGCTGGTCATGCCGGCGAAGCGGGCCATTTTCTGCTCACGCGCTTCCATCAAGCCCTTCAGAGCGCCGTTTGGGGCCTCGATCTTCGCCAGATCGTCGGCTTGGCCAAGACTGTGGATGTGGACCAGATCCACGTGGTCTGTCTGGAGCCGTTTCAGGCTCGCCTCCAAGCGGCGCAGGAATTCGTCGCGGGTACGATCGGGAATCTTTGTTGCCAGCCAGACTTCCTTGCGGCGCGAAGCCATCACTTTGCCAACACGAGTTTCGCTTTGGCCATCTCCGTAGGCATAGGCCGTGTCCAGATAAGTGATTCCGAGATCAATGGCGTGATTGAGGATGGCTGTGGCACTCTCTTCGTCCTTGTACATGAGGAAGCGGCTGCCGCAGCCGAAGGCAAGAATCGAGACTTTTGCGCCGGTGCGCCCAAGAGTGCGCGAGGGAATAGCGTCGGCGCTCGGCCGGGCGGCGGCAACATCCTTCAGCAGCAAAAGACTCGTACCGGCCGCGGTTCCCAATCCGAGATTCTCAAGAAACTGTCTGCGAGAGATTTCCTTGCTCATGGTTCCTCCTGAATTGCAGCGCTGCAATCTCCGCAGCGCCAAACTGAAAATCGTGCCGGACTCCGGCAAGAAAGAATCGTCCGAGACAGTCTACCGGAACAGGTCGGTGGATGCAGGGCGAAGCAGGTCGCGGATTTCTCCCGGGCCGGGGTCGTACCGGAATCCGCGGACGATGCAGGCGGGGGCACGGTTGAGTTTGCCGCAAACGAGTCCGGCGGCGCAGGCCAATTCGTCGGCGACGGCCTCGACGCTGGCGCGAAGCTTGTAACCGTGGGAGTCACTGCGGCCGCGATCGTCGCGCAGAGGTTTCATTCCAGCGATGCCAATGGCGAACTCGGTCAGGCCTTCGCGCCACGGACGTCCGAAACTGTCGGTGATGATGACGGGGATGGAGATTCCGGTGAGGCGCTTGAGAGCACGGCGAAGGTTGGCGGCGGAACGGTCGGGGTGTTCGGGAAGCAGCAGCGCGTGAGTACCTCCGTTGACGTTGGAGACGTCGACCCCGCTGTTGGCACAGAGGAAGCCGTGAGGCGTTTCGGTAATGAGGACGCCGTTTTTGCGGCGGATTACGGCGCGGCTCTCGCGCAGGGCGAGCTCGATAACGCGGGCATCGAGGGCATATTGTTTGGCCCATGAGATGGATTCGTTGGAGGGATGGATGGTGGCGAGGTCGATCACGCGACCTTCCGATTTGGAGACGATTTTGTGTTTGACGACAAGAATGTCGCCAAGTTGGAGGCGGAGGCGGTTTCGGCGGAGGGATTCAAGGAGTTTGTCGGGGAGTGAGTCGCCGGGGAGGATTTCGTCTTGAAGCGGGATGGGAATCAGACGGAGTTCATTCGATGATGTACGCGGGAGTTTCTTTCGCCTCTCCGGGGCTGACGGACCCGGCGCGGCTAACCCACGGCTTGCGCCGTGGGCTGCATGGTTACGCCGCTTCGCGGCTGGTTTCTTCCGGGCTCGAACGGACTTTCTCATCCATCGATATTATGCGTCCAATATTGCCCGTCCGGCGCTGGCATCATTCAGCGCCGCTGCGCGGCTGGACAGCCGAGGCGGCTGTCCCTACGTGAGCGTATTTGCGGGCCAGGGATTGGGCGCGGGTTTTGCCGGGGAGCGATATGAGTTGTTGAACGTCCGAGGGGTTGTCGACGTCGACTGCGATTCCTGGAAGGGTCAGCACGATGCATGGTTTGCCGGTGGCTTTCGCAGCTGCGTGATGCGGTTTGAAGCTGTCGTTGCCGAAGCGCAGCGGGAACAGATTAGCGGGACGGCGGAAGGCTGCGTTGGTGCCGCGTCCGTCGGCGGCGGGGACCAGCACGCTGCCTTCGGCGGGCGCGTGTTTCAAGATTTCTTCGAGTTCCCAGGCTTGAATCAACGGAATGTCGGCTGGGATCACCAGCGTGCTGTCTGCGCCCCGCTTGACGCAGATCTGTGTGGCCATTTCGATGGCTCCGGTTTCTCCGGGATTGTCGGGATCGGGAATGATTTCGAATTTATATTCGGCGGCCAACTTTACGGCGCATGGATCGCTGGTGACGACGGCGACCAGAGGGCGGTTTTTCCAGTGGCGCAGTGCCGTGAGCACATCATGCAGCATAGCCTGCGCCAGCGCGGTGCGGGACGGCTGATCGAGAACGGCCGCCAGGCGCTGCTTCGCCGAAGACAGATTCTTTACGGGAACGAGAATCACGGTTGTGGATCCCAGCGTCGAAAGGCGGCGCCTTGAGTCCGAGAGGCATCGCCGGGGCGTGGAGCTGTAGAGGCAAAGGAGAGCACTTCGCGCGCGAGGGCCATTTTGTCTTCGGGCGTGCGCATGACGGTCTGGGCGCACTCGACGCTCAAGCCGTTGGCGCGGAGCAGTTCGGCGGCGCGTGTGTCGCGGTTGTCGCAGACCAGGACGTCGATGAACTCCTCGTACGCATGGGCGACGCCGACAATCGAGCAGGGCAGTCCTTGGGCGGCCATGAGAATTCCCGCCGGGCCCGCGACGGGAGCGTTGCCGACGATGGGACTGATCGCGGCAACTTTTCCAGGACAGCGCAGGAGCGCTTCCCGAATGCCAGGCACGGCCAAAATCGGGCCGATGCTGGTGACGGGATTGCTCGGAGCGATTATCACGGCATCGGCGGAGACGATGGCATCAATCACTCCCGGCGCGGGTTCCGCGTCAGAGGCTCCGGCAAAGCGGACAGAGTTTACCGGGTCCTGATACCAGCGCTGGACGAAATATTCTTCGAAGCTGAGTTCACCGACGGGCGTATCCACGCGAGTCTCGACGCGCGAGTCGCTCATGGGGAGAACCCGCGCCTTCACGCCCAGTTTTTCAGAGATGACGGCGGTCGCTTCCGAGAGCGTCTTTCCTTCGGCGAGCAGGCGCGAACGCAGCAGGTGCATCGCGAGGTCGCGGTCGCCGGTGTGGAACCACGTGGGCTCGCCGAGTTGTCCCATGGCCTGCAGGCAGAGGAAGGTGTCGCCTTTCACGCCCCATCCGCGCTCGCGGCTGAGCATGCCCGAGAGCACATAGGTGATGGAGTCGATGTCAGGGGAGACGTATAGGCCCCACCAGAGCAAGTCGTCGCCGGTGTTGACGACCACGGTAATTTCTTCCGCGGGCATGACCTGCTTGAGTCCGTCGATGAACTTGGCGCCGCCGGTGCCGCCGCTGAGGACGCAGATCATGCGGCCCTCTTCGTGTCGGCCAGCCACTGATCATTCGCGGCCGCGCGCAGTTTGTCGGACAACAGGCCGGGCTTGGCCATGACGGCAGGAAGAAATTCCGGATACACCGGCAGGCGCTGGCGCAAGGCGAATCCTTTGGCCTCGGTGCGCAAGCGCAGCTGTTCCAGGTGCGGCCAGGGTTTTTCCGGATTGATGTAGTCGGGAGTCAGTGGCGAAATTCCTCCCCAATCGTTGATGCCGGCATCGACTAAGTCCTCATAGTAAGGCGCCGAGAGATTGGGTGGGGCCTGAATATTAAGCTCAGGGAGTAGCAAGCGAGCTACTGCTACGCTGCGGAGCATTTCGCCGCGGCAGGGCTCAGGCCATTGGGCCATAGGAATGGCAGGCTTCACGCGGAAGTTTTGCACGATCACTTCCTGGATGTGGCCGTAGCGGTCGTGCAAATCGCGGATCGCGAGAAGCGTGTCGACGCGGTCTTCAGGGGTCTCGCCGATTCCGATGAGCAAGCCCGTGGTGAACGGGACACTCTGCTTGCCGGCGTCTTCGATGGTGCGCAGGCGTTTGGCCGGGAGTTTGTCGGGAGCGTTGTCGTGCGCCGCGCCGGGGGCCAGCAGGGAGGCATTGGTGGTTTCGAGCATCAGTCCCATGCTGGGGGAGACGGCGGCGAGGCGCGCGATCCACTCCGCGCTGAGCAGGCCGGGATTCGGGTGCGGAAGTAGAGCGGTCTCGCGCAGCACGAGCTGGCACATGGCTTCGAGATAGTGCAGCGTGGACTTGTAGCCGAGGTGGCGCAGGGTTGCGCGCATTTCGGGGAAGAGCAGTTCGGGCTTGTCTCCGAGGCTGAATAGGGCTTCGGTGCATCCGAGTTTTTCACCGGCGCGGGCGACTGCGAGGACTTCGTCGGGAGCCATGGTGTGGGCGCCGGGATCACCGGGATCACGACGGAAAGTGCAGTATCCGCAGTAGTCGCGGCAGAGATTGGTCAGCGGCAGGAAGACCTTGCGCGAATAGGTGATGACGCCGGGCTTGAAGCGCTCCTTGGCGGTGCGGGCGGCGGCGAGGAGTTCGGGGAGATCGTCGTCGGCGCAGTGAATCAGGTGGAGGGCCGCCTCCCGCGAGATGGCGACACCAGGGCGCACGTCGGCGAGCGCCGAGCCGCATGCGACGCGCTGTGCAGGTGGGTTGGAGAGGACAGCCATGTTGACCGAATGATACAACGCCGGGGCGTGGTAATGTAGGCGGTTGCGTCGCCCCGGACGCATTCGTCCGGCGATGGGTGCTCGCCCGCTGGATTGATCGCTGGGCGCTCGCTTCGCTCGCGGGGCGGACGAATGCGTCCACCCCTACACGTATGAACCTGACTGCTTCTGAATTCCGCAAAGCGATGGGGACCTTTGCCACCGGGGTGACGATCGTCACCGTGGACCTTGATGGCGAAGTGCATGGCATGACGGCCAATGCGTTCGCCTCGGTGTCGCTCGATCCCACGCTGGTGCTGGTTTGCGTGGATCACACGACGCGGACGCACGCGCATCTGCACGCGAAAAAACGATTCGGAATCAACGTACTCCGAGAGGGTCAGCGGGCGATTTCGGAGTATTACGCGCGTCCGGAACGTACTCACGAACATGCCGAGGAAGAGGCCGGGGCCCGGTTTGAACGCACCCGGCACGGGACCCCGATGTTGCAGGGGTCGCTGGCGTACCTGGAGTGCCGGCTGCATTCGGCGGAAGAGGCCGGCGACCATACCATATTTATTGCCGAGGTCGAGGACGTGGTGGTGCGGGAGGGCGAACCGTTGCTGTTCTTTCGGGGAAAGTACCGGGAACTAGGGAAGGACGTGGAGAAGTAGGGTGTCACTTTTAGCATGCTGAAACATCTAATGCTTGTCGAAACAAATTGATCAGAACGGAGTTGTGTGATGGCCGAAAAGATGGCGGAGAAAATTACAAAGACTGAAGCAGAGTGGAAGCAGAGGCTTACGCCCGAGCAGTATCACGTGGCCCGCGAGGCCGGGACCGAGTGTGCGTTTACCGGGAAATATTGGAACACGAAAGATGCGGGGATGTATCACTGCGTGTGCTGCGGAACGCCCCTGTTCGATTCGCGGACGAAGTTTAATTCCGGGACGGGCTGGCCGAGCTTCTACAAGCCCGGGGAGGCCAGCAATGTGGTCGAGCATCGGGATACGCAATACGGCATGGTGCGGACGGAAGTTCGCTGCGCCAAGTGCGACGCGCATCTGGGGCATGTGTTTGAGGATGGTCCGGCGCCGACGGGGCTGCGGTATTGCATGAATTCTGCGGCGCTGGATTTCCGCGCGGCGGAGAAGAAGTAAAAAGCGAGCCTCACTGGCTGAACCCGACGTCTTCTCGGATCCAACGGTACGGCTGAAGTCATCCCCTTGCGGGTACGATTCGTCAAAAAAAAGTGATTCACAGAAAATGACAGGGGCACGCGCGAGCGTGTCCCTTATTTGTTATCGGAGAATCTTCCCGCCAATTAAGCGCTGGCGGTTGCAGCCAGGGCCTTGGGAGACTCGGCTGACTTGGACTGGTTCTGCCCGTCTTTGTGTTTCGCTTCGCTGCTGCGGACCTGGATTCCGCCCTTGAGCGAGGCACCATCTTCGACGCTGATGCGCGCGGTGGAGATGTCTCCATGGACCGCGCCTTCAGCACGGATATCGACGCGATCGCTGCACTCGATGTTGCCGGTGACTTTGCCCATAACGACAACTTCGCGGGCTTGGATGCTAGCGTCGACCTTGCCGTTGCGGCCGATGGTGACGCGGCTCTCGGGCATGGTGATTTTGCCTTCGATGCGGCCGTCGATGTAAAGCGCCTCGGAGCCGCTGATTTCGCCCTTGATGACCAAAGTGCGGCCGATGGTGGCTTGGTCCACGGGAGCAGTGACGGTTTTGATGGGATTGTAAGCGTTGGGATTGGAAGCCGGAGTGCCGGCCTTGGGGTTAAAGGAGTCCGACGATTGAAGCATGTGACCTTCCTTGGGTCTCCGCGCGGCGCCTTGCCCTGGCTGGCACCTGACACCTAGTCATTGCGGGTGATCTGAAATTTGGGCCTTCGGCAGTTGCTGGCCTAATGGCCAATCTGAATATCGCACACAGGTAAGTGGGAGGGAGAGATTACGGAAGATCGTGTACGGCTGCGGGGAGGCTGAGTAGTGAAAGTGTTCTCTACGTTCTTTGCGGGAACTCGGCGAACTCTGCGGTTAAAGGCTTCGAAGCAGGTAACCGCGGAGGACTCTGAACTTGCGCGGAAGTCGCGGAGAAAAGCAGTTCACGGATGCTACCCGGCGCTTGATAATTCCTCGGAGAACTCTTCCCACTCTTTCATCAGCGCGGCGTGGGTGGCTTTGTGCAGGTCGAGTTCCTGGGATTGGCGCTGGCTTTCTTCGGCGCTGACGAAATTCTGCAGCGCAGTTTCCAGGTTGGTGATGGCCGCTTCCGCGCGGCCGATTTCTTCTTCCAACTCGCGAATGCGGTCTTCCATTTGTTTGCGCTTGATGGGGTTCAGCCGCTTCTTGGGAGCTTCGGCGTCAGCCTCGGTGCCTCGATTCCCGTTGGTGGGCGGATGCGATGCGTTGTCTAAAGACCCACTTCTCGCAACGGACGCGAGAAATGGGGCACCCGACGGCTCGGACTTCTTTGCCCCGGGAACGTCGTCGAGCGTGGGCGCGACTTTCTGTCCGCCCTGTTTGCGCCAGAGATAGTCTTCGTAGTTGCCGGGGAAGACTTCTACTTTGCCGTCGCCGACTTCGAAGACGCGCGTGGCCAGCTTGTCGATGAAGTAGCGGTCGTGCGAGACGAAGACGACTGTGCCGGTATATTCCACGAGTGCGTTGAGCAGGACGTCTTTGGCGCGCAGGTCGAGGTGGTTGGTGGGTTCGTCGAGCAGCAGGAAGTTCGCGGGATGCAGCAGCAAGCGCAGCAGGGCATAGCGTCCGCGCTCGCCGCCGGAGAGCACGCCAATCTTCTTGAACACGTCGTCTTCGGAAAACAGGAAACAGCCGAGCAGGCTGCGCAGTTCGGTCTCGCCGGAGCCGGGCGAGGCGTCGCCGAGATCGTCGATGATGCGGGCGTCGGGATCGAGTTCCTTGTATTGGTCCTGCGCGAAGTAGTCGGACTGGACGTTGTGACCGAGGCGGAATTCGCCGTGCGTGACCGGTTCGGTTCCGGCGAGCAGTTTGATCAGCGTGGACTTGCCGGCGCCGTTGACGCCGACCAGCGCGATGCGGTCTCCGCGCTCGATCATGAAGCTGACGTTACGGAAGACGGCTTTGTCGGCTCTGCCGGTCTTTCCTTGATCAAACCTGCCCGGATAGCGCTTGGCCACGCCTTCAAACTCAGCCACGATGCGTCCGCTGGACTTGGGCTGCGGGAACGAAAAGTGGATGGTCTTTTCTTCCGGCGGAATCTCGATGCGCTCGATCTTTTCCAGTTCCTTGATGCGGCTCTGTACCTGCTTGGCCTTGGTGGCCTGGTAGCGGAAGCGGTTGATGAAGACTTCGAGTTGTTCGATGCGGTCGCGCTGGTTGCGGTACGCGGCCTGCAGTTGCTCGTTGCGCTGCGTCTTCTGCGCGAGAAACTTGTCGTAGTTGCCGGTGTAGAACCAGAAGCGCTTGTTCCAGATTTCCGCGATCTTGTTAACCGTGACGTCGAGGAAATAGCGGTCATGCGAGATCAGCACGAACGCGTGGGGATAGTTCTGAAGATATTCTTCGAGCCAGTTGCGGGCTTCGAGATCGAGATGGTTGGTGGGTTCGTCGAGCAGGAGAAGGTTGGGTTGCTGCAGCAGGAGCTTGGCGAGCGCGAGGCGCATCTGCCATCCGCCAGAGAATTCGTCGGTCAGGCGCGGCCAATCTTCTTTGGTGAAACCCAGGCCCATCAGAACTCGTCCCACTTCGGCTTCGATCGAATAGCCGTCGCGGGTGCGGAACTCGTGTTCGACGCGGTGGTAGCGGTCTGCGACGGCGGAATATTCCGGGCTGGTGTGGTCGAGTTCCGCCATGCTGTGGGTCAGAGATTCTAGTTCGGTTTCCATGGCGCGTAGGTCATCGAAGACCGACATGCACTCGGCGAAGACGCAGCGGCCGGAGAGTGTGAGGCCGTCTTGGGGAAGGTATCCGGCGGAGGTGCCTTTGGCGATGGTGAGCGTGCCGTAGTCGAAGGTGTCCATGCCGGCGAGGATCTTCATGAGCGTGGACTTGCCGGTGCCGTTTCCGCCGACGAGGCCGATGCGGTCGCGGGGCGTGATGAGCCAATCCGCGTTTTCGAAGAGGAGTTTGTGGCCGAAACGTTTTCCGGCGCCGGAAAGCTGGATCATGGGACTGGAGTTATCGTCTCATAAAAACAGTGGGCAGTGGCGCGTGGTTAGTGGCCAGAAGCTTCAACCACGAAGGGCACTAAGGTTCACGAAGGAATACAAAAACAAATTATGGCCAGACTACAGTGGCGATGGGATCCTTCTCAGAGGCTGCGGGGCGGGCGTTACGTGAGGTGGGATAGGTGCCCCAGAGTTCGTGGTGGTACTGGATGCGCTCGAGGGCGCGGTCGATCACGGCTTCGAGTTCACGAGAATATTTTACTTCGCGGCCTTTGGCTAGGCGGCGCTTGGCTTCCTCGGGGCTCACCCAGCTGGGGCGGCGATTGCCTTCATCGGGACGACGCATCTGGTGGATTTCCATCAGGAAGGCCTTGATCACGAACTCCTGCACACCTCCGGGTTGCCAGAACACGCCCTTGGAATGAATGTAGAGATGGAAGTGGCGCGGCTCGATGGTGCCAATGGCTCCAGCTTCTTCGGCGGCTTCGCGTTCGGCGGCTTGGCTATGCGACAGGCGAGGGTCAGTCGATCCCTTGGGGAAAGTCCATTTGTTGCCGCCGTTGGTATTAACCAGGAGAAACTCAATGGCCGTGCCGCGCCTGCGATAACAGATCGCAGCCACCTGCAGCGGCAACGACTTCGCGACGCGGGCTGAACCCATGGCAGCGGCCTCCTGATTCAATGCTACATGCAAGATATTTCATTCGTGTTAAAGTGCAACAATAATTGTGCACCCGAAAGGGTTACGAAAGAGTTACGCCGTCCTTCCGAAATCGCATTGAAAGCACAAATCTCCGATGTCATCTGAACCTATTGTCATCCTGACCGAAGCGAAGGACCTCTGTAGTTGACCGCGCGAGTGCATGGGTCTTTCGCTTCGCTCAAGATGACAGTCTGTGTTTATGCGGCGACTCAAAGGCATACTACAGTCCGCTGCCATATACCGGGATTGCCGCGCCGGTTACGTCTTTTCCGGCATCTCCAGCGAGCCAGACGATCAGGCTGGCGACCGAGGCGGGCTGCACCCATGTGGAGGTGTCGGCGCCGGGCATGGCTTGGCGGTTGGCGGGCGTGTCCATGGTGCCGGGCAGGATGACATTTGCGGTGATGCCGGCGTCTTTGTTTTCGAGCGCGACGGTGCGGACGAGCGATACCAGCGCTGCCTTGGACGCGCTGTAGGCGCCGACGTTGGGGCCAGGAGCTTCGGCAGCGCGGCTGCCGATGGCGATAATGCGCCCAGTTCCGGCTTTGCGCATGTGTGGGATGACTGCTCGCAACATGTGGAAGGCGCTGTTGAGATTCATATCGAACATGCGCTCGAAGGTGGCATCGTCGGTGTCGGCGACAGTCTGGCCTCCGGTAAAGCCGCCGACCAGGTGAGCAAGGACGTCTATCTTTCCGAAGCGTGCGATGACCGTGTCGGCTGCCTTCTTCGCAGTGGCGAGGCTATCGAGAGCGGCGGAGAGCGCGGTGAAGCTTGGGCTTTTGAAGTCGGACTGCAGGATTTTCGGCGCGAGGCCAATCACGGCGAAACGGGCGTCCAGAAAGGCTTGCGTGACGTGGATTCCAAGGCCGCCGTTGGCTCCGGTAACGAGGGCAGTTTTTCCTGGCATAGTGTTTGAGCTCCCACTCGGACCAATCATAAACGCAGCCTCAGCCTGGGCCAGAACGATACGCCAAAGTGACAAGCAATCGGCTATTTACAATTGCTTAGCCACGAGTCGCCAGGATTGGGCTCATTTGGATCATGAGCAAATCGGTGCTTTACCCAACTCTCTGGAAGCGAAATCCCTAGCGAGAAGGATGTGATTGCCAGCCCGTCAACCATGGGAAAATTGTTGCGAGCTAGGTGCAAAAGGATCAGGGCTGCTCCGAATCCCCAACCCACCCAACGCAGAATATTTAGCCACGGTAGTATCGGACGCCAGTCGGTGGACCACCGGTGAGCAGACACATACATTGCGAGCCAGAAAACAAGGGATAGGCAGATGAAAGCCGACACGATTTTAATTGCGGCTACCTTAGAAGCGTCAATGCTCATGACCGTATTCTCCGTGGGCACGAACAGGCTACAGCGTTAGGTGCTGAATCAGGCCATTCCATAACCTATCCCAGACAACAGGTTTCCTTTACAAGTCGGGTGGAAATTCTATGCCATATTCCGCTGTAGTGTGTCGCCGTCCAGTTCATTTTCCCAGCGCGCTACCACCAGCGTGGCCACGCCGTTGCCGATTATGTTGACCAAGGCGCGGAACATGCTCATGAAGCGGTCGATGCCGAGGATGAGCGCCATGCCAGCCACGGGAATCGTGGGAATTACACTCAAGGTTGCGACCAGTGCGATGAACGCCGCGCCCTGCACGCCGCTCGCGCCCTTCGAGGTCGGGACCGCGACCGAGAAAATCGTCAACTGTTGCATTAAGGTCAAATGCGTGTTGGTGGCCTGGGCCACGAACAGCATGGCCAGCGTCATGTAGAGGCTGCTGCCGCGCGGGGGCGGGCGAGGCGGATTGGGTCGCAATGGTTGACAAGGCTAGAGTTGCTGGCAGATCGTTAGTCCGCTCGGTGCAACTTCCGCTCGGCTTCGCCTGCGCGGGACGGCCGAAGGCGGCTGTCTCCACATCAGCCGAGGCGGCTGTCGCTACGTGAGCATGGCTAGTTCGCTGGCCGCTCCAGTGTCTTTACCAGCCACGGGATGATTACTTGCTTGAAGATCAACGGATCGGGCCAGACGCTTACTTGCCGGCCCAAGTGGCCGCCGTGGGGATTGATCCAGGCGTCTTTGGGGACGTCGCCTTTGCTCAGCAGCAGGTATTCATCCTCGATGGGAACCTGCGTGTCGAGGACACCGGCGATCACCAGCATCGGCGCCATCGGCCTGCCCAGCAGGCCCTGGTGAACTAGCGACATCTTCGGCAGGTACTCGCCCATTTCATCGAGCGAGTGAACGCCTTCCAGGATATTCATGAGCGCAGGCACCTGATCGAAAAGATATTCGCGATTGCCCAGCAGCGAGTTCATCAGGAAATCTTTCTGGAAAAATTTGTCGACGGGAGGCGACTGAGCACTACAGCCGCGCAGGCGGGCGCGTTCCACGATCGCCATCTTGGTGGCCCAGTATGCTCCCCAACTGACGCCGTGCAGGGCGATGCGGTTCTTGTCGATCTCGGGACGGGACTGCGCATAGTCGATGACCTTCGAGAGCATGCGCTCGGAAGTTTCGCTGACTTTGATTGGTGCCTGTCCGGTGCCCGGCCCGTCAACGGCCATGTAGCCGATGCCAAAGGGAAGGATCGCACTGAAGCTTTCGGTGAGATCTTCTTTACGACTATCGAGGCCGTTGACCGCGATCACCAGCGGCACTGGGCCTTTGGCGTTTTTCGGCAGGCGCAGGTACCCGATGATCTCTTTGCCTTCGAAAGGAATGCGGACGACTTCTAGCGGAGGATCGTAAAACTTCACATGATCGAGAAATGCTTCGATGGCCTTTTCGTAGGAGCGCTGCTTCCCGGGAGAGGAAGGGATCGGCCAGCGTCCGAAGGAATAGAGTCGCCAGGCGCGGATGTAGTCGGCGTTGGCCTTAGCGGGATCGGTCTTCTCCAGGGATTTCGCCTCGTTGAAATAGCGATCGGCGACGCGCATGAAGCCGGCGGCCCATTCATCTTTGTCGGCAGTGTGGATGCTCTCGAAGGCTTCCTTGACATTTGCGGGATCGAGACCAATCAGCGGGTATTGTCCGACTTCGGCGCGATGCGCGGCCTCGGTTTTGACTTCATCGATGGTGCGCTCGCGGCGTTCCGGGGCCGAGGCCTGTCCCGCAGCGAACATCGTGCTTGCTAACGACAGCGTTAAGAAAATGAAAGCAGATTTCTTCTTCATTATTTTTTTGTCCCGTGGGTGGCTCGCGACGTCCGAGCGTGGTCGATTGATCAAGCGTGCCAGAGACGTTGCTTGCGTCGTCTTGCTGGCAGCGTCGATGGTGTCCGCAAGAGACGTAGCAAGCCACGCCTCTGCGGTGGACAGAATTCGTCCGGCCTAGAACGTTAACTTCAGCCCCAACTGAATCGCACGGCTGCCGCCGGAACCGATGACGGGATTAGCCGCTGCCACATCTGGTGTAGCGCAGCCGCAGCCGAACGGTTGCACCGAAGGATCGTTCAATCCGAAACCATTCTGGCCTCCGTAAGGGTTCGCAAAATTGGGATGGTTAAAGATGTTGAAGAACTCGGCGCGGAACTGAGCATGAAGCCGCTCGCCAAAATGCCAGTTCTTGGCAATCGAGAAATCGAAGTTGCGGAATCCGGAGTCACGGAAGAGGTTGCGTCCCATGTTTCCCAGCTGGCCCAAGGCTGGTGGGATCATGACCGAACTCCCCTGGGCATAGCAGCCAAACAGCGCCAAGGCGTCCGTAGCCAAACCTGGGGTGCCACCATCTAGACGCAGAGCTTCAGAGTTACAGGCGGCGTTGTTGGTTGGAGTAGCTTGGTTGAGGTTCCCCGAGAAGAAAGGAATTGGTACCGAACGAGACTTGAAGTCAGCTGGCTTCCCGAAAAAGTTCCACCGAATCGGGCTATTGGCTGGCGGGCTTACAGGCAAGGGACCGGTGCCGGACGCATCCGTTCCCAGATCGATCGGCCCCCAGGGTTGGCCGCTCTCCAAGGTCACGATGGAGTTAATTTCCCATCCCTCCAGCATCTGACCGTAGCCGCTCCGACCTGGGAGGGCATAAGTCAGTGACATCGTCAGACGGTGTCGCATATCGAAGTCACTGTTGGCGTACTCGCGGCCAAGACTGTAGGAGTCCACCGGCAGTCCGGCACCATATCCGAAATCCCAGTTCGCACCTACGGCGTCCAGCGAGTGAGAGAATGTGTAGCCCGCGACCATACTCAAACCATGGTAGTTCCGCGCGTTCAACGTGGCTTGTAAACCGTTGTAATTGGATCGGTACACGTTCCCCATCTGGAAGACGTTACTCAGGTAGGGGAATTTCGTGGCATACGGCTGGCTCGCCTGCTCCGCGGCACCATTTGAGGCGCAGCTGTTGGAGTTAAAGCCGGAGGTGACACAGCCACTCACAGTTGCCGCATCCCACCCCGATCCCACAGCCGGCTGATTGATGTCTCGAATGCCAGTCAGGTTCGAGCCGTGATTTCCCACGTACGCGACTTCCATCGACAGATCCGAATTAAACGAGTGCTGCAGGTTCAGGGTCCAGTTCCACACGTAGGGGGTGGTGAGGTTGCGGTTTACGGTCATGATGGGGCACGGATTGTTGAAGCAATTCAGCGTGGCCGTGCTGACATTGGCTCCGTAGATCGGAACACCACTGTCCCACTGCGGCATGATCGGGGGGATCGACAGATTGCCGGCGGTGATTGTGCCTCCGGCGGTGTTGCCGGTAGCATCGATGATGGCGCCCGTCGGAACGTTGCCGAGTCCGAACGCGTTGTTGAAGGCGAGGAGAGCTTCCCAATTGACGGTCTCGTAGACCAGGCCGCCTCCGCCTCGTAAGACAGTCCTTCCTTTCCCGTTCACGTCCCAGGCAAAGCCGAGGCGCGGCGCGAAGTTCTTATGATCGGGATTGTAGGGCCCGCTGACGCCGCCGATTCCCGCCTGAATCAATCCGGTGGCGGAGTTGGGATCGAAATTGCCAAGCCGGTTGCGAGATTCTTTTATGACGGAAGAGTACTCGTAGCGCACTCCGAAGTTGAGTGTGAGGTTCCTGCTGGCGCGCCAGTCATCCTGCAGGAAGAGTCCGTAGGCCCAGTTGTGAATGTGGAGTGTGGGATCGCCAACTTGGACCGACGCCTTGAAGGGATCTCCGGCAAAAAAGTCTTCCAGCGCGGTTGAGCCGGCGCCAGTCCCGATCGCAACGCCGCCCAGGAACGTGATGCTGCCTCTGGCGTTGCCGAAAGCGCCGCCGTTGAAGGCGTTACGGTGAAGTTCGCCGCCGAATTTCAGAGAATGTTTGCCCGCAGTGTACGAAACGTGGTCTATGAACTGGGTGATATAGTCCGGCCCTTGGAATTTTGGCCATTTGAAGGCTCCCAAGCCGGGAACGAACGCGCCGGCAAAGCCGATACGCGGTAATCCCCCTGTGAACGGGCCGCTTACGCCTGTGTTGAGGCCATAACCCGATGCGGGTGTGCCAATGTCGCCGGGGAACGTGGGTTGGTACAGCCGGTTGTAGCCGAAGCGGGCTTCGTTCACCCAGCGACTGCCGGGCGTCCATATCCAGCTTCCTCCTGCAACCTGAGCGCGGGTATGGATCTTTGACCGCCAGTTCGCCTGCAGCTCGGGGAAATCTTCCACCGTTCCGGAGTTGTTCCCATAGAAATACATGCCGTTGATGCTGTTGTGCTGATTGAAGCTGTAGTCCACTTTGCCCAGCGCGTTGTCGACGCCCACCGAATTGGGGAATCCCTGGACGATGTTGGGGCCTTGGGTGTTGTTGATCGGGAAGCCCGTGCCGGCACAAGTGACGGTGGACCCTGACACGGTGCAACCAGAAATCTTTTGACTGGCTGCACTGATCGGGACATGGTTGGCGACAAGATCGGCGATGGCATCCGGAATACTATTTCCGCAGTCGCCCGAAACAGAAGTGCAGTTCCCGGCGTTGGGTAGGGACATCATCGAGGGCGTTGTGACGCTATAGGAGTTTCCCACGTCATAGCGCTGGCCCTCGTAGGCGCCAAAGAAGAACGCTTTGTCTTTAATAATTGCCCCGCCGAAGCTGTCACCGAACTGTTCCAGGGTTCGAGGAGTCTTGGGAGCGGGCGAAGCGTTGAAGTAGTTGCGCGCGTCCATCGCGCCATCACGGCCGAACGCGAATGCAGAACCGTGCAGAGCATTCGTTCCCGACTTCAGTCCAACATTCATAATTGCGCCCGGCTTCCAGCCGTACTCCGCTGGGGGATTTTCCTGAACGTTGAATTCCTGGATCGCATCGATGGGCAGGATAGTCGCGGAATCTCCAGCGATGCCTGCGCCGTTGATGATGCCTTGACCGGAAAAAGGTTCGCTGTTGAATAGGCCCTCGATAAAGTAAGCGTTGTCCTCGGCGCGCAGGCCGTTAGTGCTGGTGGTTGAGAAGCCGCCGCCGGGATACCGCACCACGCCGGGCCGTAGTTGCAAGAGGTTTTCGTAGTTGCGGCCATTCAGCGGCAGGTCATTGATCTCCTTATTGCTGAGTGTGCCGCCCAGAGTGGCGGAGGTGGTGTTGACCAGCGGGACTTCTTCCGTAATGGTGACCGTCTCCGTCACCTGCCCAGTCTGCAGGGCGAAATCGGCGCGTACGTCGGTGGCAACTTCAATCTGGACGCCGGGGCGGTCGACCGTCTTGAAGCCTTTCACTTCCACGCGGATCTCGTAAGTTCCGGGCTGCAGATCCGCTACCGCGTATGAGCCGGACTGGTCGGTGGTGACGGTGCGCGAGGTACCACGCTGTACATCGGTGACGACCACGGTGGCTCCGGCGACGGCCGCGCCGCTGGGATCGGTCACTGTGCCGAGGATGCGTCCGGTAGTGGACTGGGCCAGGCCAAAAACTGGGAACAGGAGCAGCGTGAAGGTGGCAAACAGCAACCGGGAGACAGCAGTCGTTCGTCCGCCTTGGGACGAGTTGGTACTCACCATGGGCGACAGCATTAGGAATCCCCCTCCGTATTTTGGTCCGACAGCCATACCACTATCGTAGAAACCATGTCAAGCAAATTCATTTTTTGGATTTGATAGTTAGCAGCGTAAACCGACCAGCGATGTTGCGAAAGTCTCCGCCAAGGAACCGCGAACTCTGGAAAATGGCCTTTTTCGGGAGTCTTGCAACTCAGCTCCGCTCATAGTATGATTTGTGGTCATACCACCATACATATATACCAAATCCTTGCTTCCTATTTCACAAGCCCGCCAAGCCCCAATGGACATGCGGTATAGTAGCCAGACCATCGCCAGTCCACCGGCGGGCTTCGCATCGGGTGCGGGGGGCAAGGCTGTGTACAAGCTAGTTCGAACGTCGCGACTCTACGAGCAGATCGTTCAGCAGATTGAAGAATCCATTGTCAAGGGCACTCTAAAAGCTGGCGATCAACTTCCAGCGGAACGCGAATTGGCCCAGCGCTTTGGCGTGAGCCGTACTGCGGTGCGAGAAGCGGTGAAAGCGCTGCGTGAAAAGGGTCTGGTGGAAGCGTACTCCGGTCGCGGCACCTTCATCACCGATGGCACGACGCAGGCGGTGCGCCAGTCGCTCGACCTGATGGTGAAGATCGGGCAACCGGAAGGTTCCACGCATCTTGCCGAGGTGCGGGCCATTCTCGAGCCGGAGATTGCTGCGCTGGCCGCCGTGCGGATCCAGGAACCGGAACTGTCGACGATGCGGGAGGCAGTGGCCGCGATGGATCGCGCCGGAAAAGACCCGCAAACCTATATCGAAGCGGACCTTGATTTCCATCTGGCGCTGGCGGAGGGCGCAGCCAACCCGCTCATCCTTTCGCTGCTCGATTCCATCGTGGCACTTCTGCGAGAGCAGCGGCTCCGCATCTTCCGGGTCCCGGGCGGGCCAGAGCGCGGCCAGATTTATCACAAGAGGATTCTCGACGCGGTGGAGAGACGGGACTCGGAGAAGGCTCGCGAAGCCATGCGAGCGCATCTGTCGCAGGTGCGCGAAGACAGCCAAGCGCCGCCGGCGAAACGCGCCCCCGGCAAGCACAGCCCACATTAGAAATTTATCGCGAACATCTGGAGGCAGTAGCGGATGGCGAAACTGGGATTTATCGGGCTCGGCGTGATGGGCAGCCAGATGGTGAATCGCCTGCTGGACAAGGGGCACACCGTGACTGGCTACAATCGCACCCGCGCCAAGGCGGAGTGGCTGGTAAAGAAGGGCATGCATTGGGCAGACTCACCGCGTGCGGTTGCGAGCTCGTCTGACTACACATTTGCCATGGTCACCAACGCCGCGGCGATCCAAGCCATTACGGAAGGTCCCGCTGGACTGTTGGCCGGCTTGAGTATCGGGAAGATTTTCATCGACATGAGTACGGTGAGCCCGGCCGTGAGCCGCGCTCTGGCTGCGAAAGTGCGCGCTCTCGGCGCCGACATGGTGGATTCTCCGGTGTCGGGCAGCGTGATCACCCTGCAAGAAGGAAAGTTGTCGGTGATGGTCGGCGGGCGCAAAGAAACCTTTGAGGCGATCAAGCCGCTACTGCTCGAGATCGGCCCGAAGGTCACTTACGTCGGCGACAACGGCCTGGCGCTTTCCATGAAGATCGCAACCAATCTGAGTCTGGCGGTGCAGATGCTGGCGTTCTCGGAAGGCGTGCTGCTGGCGGAAAAGAGCGGCATAGCCCGCGAAGTTGCCGTCGATGTACTCACGCATAGTGCTGTGGCTTCGCCGATGATTCAGTATCGCGGTCCGTTCGTCCTGCAACAGCCAGAAGAAGCCTGGTTCGACGTGAACATGATGCAGAAAGATATGGTGCTGGCCATGGACCTGGGACGGCAACTTGACGTGCCGCTGCCCACGACGGCAGTGAGCAATGAGATTCTTACCGCGGCGCGTGGCATGGGCTGGACGAAATACGATTTCGCCTGCATGTTCGACGTGCTGGCCGTCATGTCCGGCGTATCCACCCCCGTCACCACAGGAGGAAAGAAGTGACCCATGCAGCTTCCAAGTCGGAAGCCGGACGCGAAACTGGAACCGAGAAAGACCGGTGGCTGCATGCCTACCGGCAGATGGTGAGGATTCGCCTGTTTGAAGAGCAGGTGAATGAACTCTACACCCGTGCGCTGATGCCTGGATTGGCACATCTTTACAGCGGCGAGGAGGCCGTCGCAGTCGGAATCTGCGAGGCCCTGAACATCGATGACTACATAACCAGCACGCACCGCGGCCACGGTCACTGCTTGGCCAAAGGGGCATCGCCGGATCGCATGTTCGCCGAGTTACTGGGCAAGGAGGCCGGCTACTGCCGGGGCAAAGGCGGATCGATGCACATTGCCGATCCGGCGACGGGGAACCTCGGTGCAAACGCAATTGTTGGGGGCAGCGTAGGCATCGCTACCGGCGCGGCCTTTGCAGCGAAACGCTTAGGGAATGGAAGAGTGGCCATCTGTTTTTTTGGCGAAGGCGCTCTCGGCCAGGGATCGCTCTACGAAGTAATGAATCTGGCGCAACTCTGGAAGTTGCCGGTGATCTACGTCTGCGAAAACAATCTCTACAACGAGTACACGCACTTCTCCGAGACGACGGCTGGAACGATTCTAGGACGCGCTGGAGCCTTCGGGTTGGAAGCCGCTGCGGTCGACGGTCAGGATGTGCGCGCCGTCAATGAAGTCGCAACGCGATTAGTAAAGCGCGCGCGCGCCGGGCAAGGACCGGCATTTCTGCAGGCCGATACCTACCGCTACAGCGGGCATCACGTCGGCGACATCAATCGCGAATACTACCGCACGAAGCAGGAAGAGCAGCACTGGAAGACCGAGCGCGATCCCATCCAGTTGCATGCGAACTGGCTGCTGGCGCAGGGGCATGCCGACGCCGCAGTCCTCGATCAAATGACGGCTGAGGCGCGCGCCGAGATGGAAGCCGCCGTGAAATTCGCCGTTGCGTCTCCGTATCCCAGCGTCGATCAGGTGGAGCAGGACGTCTATGCCTGAACGCGAACTCACATTCGCGCAGGCGGTGCGGGAAGCGCTCGCCGAAGAAATGCGCCGCGATTCCCGGGTGTGCATCTTCGGCGAAGATGTGGCCGAAGCCGGGACGCCGTTCAAAGTGCTGTCTGGCTTGGTGGATGAGTTTGGCGCCGAGCGCGTGGTTGACACGCCGATTTCCGAAGCCGGCTTTACGGGAGTTGGAGTGGGCGCCGCCATGACGGGCTTGCGTCCGGTGGTCGACATCATGTTCGGCGATTTCCTGACGCTGACCATGGATCAGATGGTGAACCAGGCCGCGAAAGCTCACTACATGTCGGGCGGACACTGGAAAGTGCCCATGGTGATGCGCACTACACTGGGCGCGACCCGCCGCTCGGCGGCGCAGCATTCGCAGTCGCTGCACGCGTGGTTCAGTCATGTGCCGGGATTGAGAGTCGTGCTGCCTTCGACTCCCTATGACGCGAAGGGCTTGCTGAAGACAGCGATCCGCGACGAGAATCCGGTCGTATTCTTCGAAGACAAGATGATGTACAAGCTGAAAGGGCCAGTGCCCGCCGAGGATTACACGATCCCGCTGGGCGTGGCTGATGTGAAGCGCGTGGGAGAGGACATCACGCTTGTTGCTACGAGCAGCATGGTGCAGGTTGCGCTGGGCGCGGCGAACCTGCTGGAGAAAGAAGGCATCAGGGCGGAGGTGGTGGATCCGCGCACAACGTGGCCATTGGATGAAAGGACTATCATCGAATCGGCGAAGAAAACTTCGCGCGTGATCGTGCTAGATGAGGGCTACGGCCGGTACGGAGTGACGGCGGAACTCGCGGCGGTGATCGCCGAGGGCGCTTTCTACGATCTCGACGCGCCAGTGAAGCGCATGGGTGCGATGCACGTTCCCATTCCCTTCTCTCCGCCGCTCGAAGATGTGACCGTGCCGACGGAAGAAACGGTTTCCGAAGCCGCGCGGTTACTGTGCGGTAAAAGCCAATGAAGGAGTTTTGTATGGGATTAAAAACTCACGGAACCATGGCGGTGGATTGGGAGAACCGGATCGATTTCGACCGGCTGCGCCGCGAGCGCCTGCAAAAAGCCAAGGACCTGCTGGCCAAGTCGTCGATGGGCTCGTTGCTCTGCTTCGACATGAACAACGTGCGCTACCTGACGGCCACGCACATCGGCACCTGGGCGCAGGACAAGGCCAATCGCTTCACGCTGCTGCCGCAGAATGACGAGCCGATTCTGTGGGACTTCGGATCGGCCGCCAAGCATCATCAGTTGAATTGCCCGTGGCTTGGGCCGGAGCGCTCCCGTCCGGGGATTTCGATGCTGCGGGGCGCGATGACGCCGGAAATGGGCCGAGCCGAAGATGTCGCCAAGAAAATTCGTATCGAACTGGAAATGCGCGGCCTGCACAAGGAGCCGGTCGGGATCGACATCATTGAACTGCCGGTTCTGTTCGCGCTGCAGCGGGAAGGGCTTGAGGTGGTCGACGGGCAGCAACTCATGTCCGAGGCCCGCGTCATCAAGACGCAGGATGAAATCTCGCTGCTCAACACTTCGGCGATGATGGTCGACGCGGCCTACGACGAACTCTACCGCGCGATGAGGCCCGGCCTGCGCGAAAACGAAGCGGTTGGGCTGGTCAGCAAAGTGCTGTACGATCTGGGCTCCGAATATGTCGAAGCGGTGAACGCGATTTCTGGCGAGCGATGCAACCCGCATCCGCATGTTTTTTCCGATCGCGTGCTGCGCCCCGGCGATCCCGTGTACTACGACATTTTGCATTCCTACATGGGATACCGCACTTGCTACTACCGCTGCTTCACGGTCGGCTATGCGTCGCACGCGATGGTCGACGCTTATAAGCGCTGCCGCGATTATCTCGACGCGGCGATTGAACTTGTGCGCCCCGGTCGGACAACTGCTGAAATTGCTGCGGTGTGGCCGAAGGCTGAGGAGTTCGGCTTTCCCAATGAAGAAGCCGCTTTCGCGCTGCAGTACGGCCACGGCATCGGGTTGGCGATCTGGGAGAAGCCCGTGATCAGCCGGCTGGTGTCGTTCGAGCATCCGGTGGAAATCAAGCCGGACATGGTGTTCGCGCTCGAAACCTTCTGGCCTTCGACCGACGGCTGGAGCGCAGCGCGCATTGAAGAAGAGATCGTGGTTACAGCGACTGGGCACGAAGTCATCACGCGCTTTCCCGCAGAACAGCTTCTGGTGGCGGGCGCGCACTATTACACGGTGAACGGACCGCTGCCGACCACACGAGAATCCGAAGCTTCGCCCAGCGAGCGCGTGCTCGAGATGATCGAGACCAGCGCAAAAACTGAGCGGGTAGGAGTTTCGGGCTGAAGGCCATCGTGGGCCCTTCCCCCATTCAAAGACTATGGCCTTCAGCGTTGTCATGCCCGCCCTCGAGATGGCGCAGGAAACCGGAAAGCTCCTCGCCTGGCGGAAGAACGAAGGGGACCGCGTCACCAAGGGCGAACCGCTCCTCGAAATAGAAACTGATAAAGCTGTAGTCGAAGTCGAGGCGCCCGCCGACGGAATTCTTGCAGGGATCAAAGCCGCCATCGGCGCGGATATTCCCGTGGGGCAGACCATCGCGTGGATCGTCGCCGCCGGCGAAGCACCTCCCGTCGAAAGCGCGTCGACTGCGTCGGACCCGAGGGCGGGATCGCACGCGAAAACCGAGCTAACTCACAGTGCCTCAGCTTCCAAAGGCAGCTCGACGCCGGCGGCCACAACCAGCGCAAAGATTTCTCCCAAGGCTCGCCGTCTCGCCAAAGAGTTGGGCGTCGATTTGGTGACCGTGCGTGGCTCCGGTTCAGGAGGAGAGATTCTCGCTTCGGATGTCCATGCGGCGGCGTCAGCGCCCGCGGCATCCGATGCGGAGAAAAAATCCGGAAGCATCGAAGTGCCCAATTCGCTTGGCCGGATCATGGCGGAGCGCACGACCCAGAGTTGGACGACCGTCCCGCACTTCTTCGTGAGCCGCGAAATCGAAGCGACGTCGCTCAACCAATATCGCGAACGTATCGTGGCTGAGATCGAGCGCTCGCATTCGGTGCGCATCACGCATACCGATCTTTTGGTAGCGCTAGCGGCCCGCGTGCTATTGAAGCATCCGCGACTGAATGCGAGTTGGAGCGCCGAGGGCATTCGCCTGCACGATCACGTGAACATGGGAATCGCTATCGCAGTGAGTGACGGCGTGGTGGCGGCAGTGATTCCTAATGCGCACACCGCCAGCCTGGCGGAAATCTCCGTGCAGCGGCGTGATGTGTCCGAGCGCGCGCATGCCGGAAAGTTGCGCCCCGCCGACATTGCGGACGCTACCTTCACCATCAGTAATCTGGGCATGTATCAGGTCGATCAATTCAGCGCGATCATCACCCCGCCGCAAGCTGCGATTCTCGCGGTCGGCGGTATCGCGGACCGGGTCGTAGCCGTGCAGGGCCAGCCTGCGGTCCGGCCCATGATGACGCTCACGGTCTCTTGCGATCACCGCGTTGCTGATGGCGCACGAGCCGCGCTATTTCTTAGCGACCTCGCGCATGCACTTCGAGAACCGAGGCAGCTGCTAACGTAGGATTCGCTCAACAGCCCCCACCGCAAACGTTCATCACCTTTTATGCAACTGTTATGCAACCGAGGGGTTGCGCTTCTTTGATCTTTCGAATAATATGCAACCTAGAGGTTGCTTAAAATGGAAAACCGGATTGAGAAATGCATTGAGCTCAAGGCGCCAGCGTCGCGGGTTTGGCGCGCGCTTACGGATTACCGGGAGTTTGGCGAGTGGTTTCGGGTGAAACTGGAGGGCCCGTTTGTCCCCGGTCAAGTATCGCGTGGACACATTACTTATCCCGGCTACGAGCACCTGAAATGGGAGGCCGTCGTGCAGAAAATGGAGCCCGAGCGGCTCTTCTCCTTTACCTGGCATCCCTACGCCATCGATCCAAGAAAAGATTATCGCAAAGAAACGCCCACCCTCGTTGAATTCAGATTAGAGAAGACCCCAAACGGCACGCTGCTGCTGCTCACCGAGTCTGGCTTCGACAACATCCCGAGTGATCGCCGCGCCGAAGCATTCCGCATGAATGATGGTGGCTGGGCAGAGCAAATGAAGAACATCGAGGCCCATGTCACACACGCACCGTAGAGGGATTGCCGCGCGCCATCGCCGTTCACCGGTGTTTGCTGCGCTGGGCGATGAGACGCGGCTAACGTTGGTTGCGAAGCTCTGTGATGGGCAGCGTCAGTCGATTTCCCAACTGACGGAGGGCTCGAACCTGACCCGGCAGGCCATCACCAAGCATCTCCGGGTGTTGGAGAATGTCGGAATCGTAAGGTGCGTTCGTAGAGGGCGCGAGAGCCAGTTCCAATTCAATCCCGAGCCTATCGAAGGAATCCGCGAATACCTCGACTTCGTTTCGCAGCAGTGGGATCAGGCACTTTCCCGACTGAAGTCGTTCGTCGAAGACTGAGTGCCTGGAGTTTCGATTCACTGCCGGCCGAGGTGCGATCGATCCGGCCCGCTACCAACGCACTCCGACGGTAATCGGGCGGAAGTCGGTCGTGATGTTGTTGTGCTTGCCATGCATATAGCGGAACTCGCCGTAGATCTCGATATTCGAGCGGATCTTGCGCGTGATGCCTCCACCGAAGTTCTCTCCGAACTCGTTTTGACTGGTGGAGAGGAAACTCCGATTGAGAGGTAGGCTCGCGTTAAAGCAGTTGCCCCACCAGGTGAAGAACGGGTTGCAAGCCGACCCCGGAATGGCGGTCGAAGAATTCAATTTTCCTGTGCGATGTAAAAAGCTAGCTCCGCCCAGAACGTATCCGCCCCACACTTTCGTGACCGGAATATTGATGATGGGATCGAGCGCCAACGAGTAAACCTGGCTTGTCGCGCTGGTCGCCTGCGCCTGTTGCAGGGCCGAGGTGCGCAAAGGCAAGTTATCAAACTGGAAATCCAGGCGCAGCCCGAAGTACTTGCCGTAGTTGCGGGCGACGCCGGCGGCCCCGATTCCGCCCCCGCCGCGCACAAAATTCTTAGTGTTGCCATTGGTCAGACTCGCGCCGCCGCCGACATTGAAGGTCCAGTTCTGATAGTCTTTCACCTTCGGTTTGCGCGACGGCCCTATCTCCTCGGGCGAGGTTTGCTGGCTGCTGGACTGCGGATTTTCCGGTTGCTGCTGGGCTGGCGGTGCTGGTTCCGCCGGGGTTTGCTGAGCATGCACGGTTGCGGTTCCCACCAGAATCGTCATCGAGATCAACGTCAGAGCGACCCTGAATCGGGAAACCGTCGCGAACTTTCGAATCATTCATTCTCCTCCCGCTGCCGGGCGTGGTTGCGGACCGTAGCGCTCGGCCCGACCTCGGCAACGAGATTCGCTTCTGAAAGAAGATGTCCGCGATGCTCCCGCCGGGATTGCACTCGCAGCAGGCAGGCACCATATTATCAACTTTGATGCTGACTTCGCCTCCGCAGCCGCCCGCAGGTCTTGGTTGCAGTTTCCGGGAAGCGCAAGTCACACGTATGATAGGGCATCCTTTTTGAGCGAGATTGATTCCTTGCCGAAGCGCAACTCAAAACCTGAGGCGAAAACGGCAACACAGCGGCGCGAGGAACGAGGCTCCGCCTGCCGGGTCGCCCTGATCGGTTTCGGAACCGTGGGCCGCGCGGTGGCAAAAATTCTGTCCGAGAGCAGCGACCACTCTCTGCACCTAACCCACATCTGCAATCGCAACGTGGAAAGAAAGAAGCAGCCCTGGGTTGCGAGCGACGTGATCTGGACCGACGATGTCGAGTCAGTTCTGAGATCGGATGTCGATATCGTGATCGAGCTGATCGGCGGCCTCAACCCAGCGGGGCAGATTGTGCGCAGCGCGCTGGAATTGGGGAAGTCGGTGGTCACGGCGAACAAGCAACTGATTGCGCGTCACGGTTCCGATCTTCTGCAACTGGCCCGCAGCAAAGGTTGCCAGATTGAATTCGGGGCCTCGGTGGCCGGAGGAGTTCCTGTTCTTCCGGCGTTGCGCACAGGGCTGTGTGGGGACCAGCTGCACGGCATCGCGGGAATTCTGAACGGGACGTGCAACTATATTTTGAGCCGGATTGAAAACGCGCGAATTCCCTTCAGCGAAGCTCTGGAAGAAGCGCAGGCCCGAGGCTATGCGGAGGCTGATGCTTCCGAGGATTTGGATGGGGGCGACGCGCGCGCCAAACTGGCCATTCTCGCGCTCGCGGGATTGCACACCCAGGTCGTACCCGAATCCGTGCGGGCCCGCACCATTCGTGCGGTCGACGCAGTCGATTTCGACTACGCCGCGGAACTGGGCTGCACCATTCGGCAGATTTCGCGTGCTGACCTGAAAGACAACACTTTGTTCGCGGAGGTTGGCCCGTGCCTGGTTCCGACCGACTCGCCATTCGGCCGCGTGCAGAGAAATCTTAATTTGGTTCTTACTTCAGGATTGTACGGCGGCGACATGGCATTTCTCGGCGCGGGCGCCGGCGGAGATCCAACGGCCGTGGCTGTTGTTTCCGATTTGATTTTCGTTGCGCAAAACCTGTCCGGTGCGGGCAAGAGAAACGCACCAAGCTCCGTCTCTACGCCACAGATCAGCAGTGATTTTGAGACGCCGTGGTACTTACGGTTTTTCGTGCGCGATCAGCCTGGAATCGTGGCGCGACTGGCTCAAATCCTGGCGGCGCATCATCTGAACATCGACTCCTTGCTGCAGAAGCCGGGCTTCGAAAAGTCCTCGCTGCCGTTCGTCATTACGCTGGAGCCCTGCTGCGATTCGCTTCTGCATCCGGCACTGCAGGAGATGTCAGGGCTGGAATTCTCGATCCGGCCCTGCCTGTGTTTGCCGATCCTGCGGTAATTTTGTGGGGAAAAATAGCGCCGGTCGTCGAGCTGCGAAGACCGGCGCTAGCCGTGATTAATTCCAGAAAGGATTCTTGAGACCGGCGGGCGCGAGAGCGCTGTCAGATTTCGTTTCCGTGCCCGATTCGTCCGAGATTTTCTCGTCGATAAAGCGGGACGGTGGCGGTGCAATCAAATCGTCATTCTTCCCGGGCGTTGGAGTAAAAGGATATTCGGATTTCATTGGAAGACCTCCATCTTTATGATCTAAGTTCATTAAACACCTCCAAGGCTGGTCCTGGGGGCGCAAAATTTGGATAGCAGCTATCGAAAAACCAGCGAACAACCGTTTTGCGCTGGAAGGAGCCACAGGGTGGTCGCTGAAGGCGCTGAGGACGCCCTCCAGACAGGCGACCAGGTGCCGGCGCTACTAAGCGAAAATCCTGGCTTCCAGCTATGCTGGTCAGTCTGCTTATGAACATTTTTCCGAGAACGGATACCACTCCGTAAAGGAACGCCATCATGAAATACCGCAAGCTGGGCCGTACGGGCTTCGAAGTCAGCGACATTGCTCACGGGCTTTGGGGGATGAGCGGGTGGAGCGGCTCGAACAATCAGGAATCGCTGGCCGCCATGCAGTTGGCCGTCGATCTCGGCTGCAATTTTTTCGACACCGCCTGGGCTTACGGCGAGGGCAAGAGCGACGGCCTGCTGGGCGAGATCATGGAGCGCAACTCGGAAAAGCGGCTGTATGCTGCGTCGAAAATTCCTCCGGGTAACGAGCGATGGCCGGCACTGCCCGAATACAAGTACAGCGATGTCTTTTCCGCGAAGCACGTTTTCAAGTATGCCGACCTCATTCGCAAGCAGTTGCGCGTGGATACGATCGATCTGTTGCAATTTCATGTTTGGGACGACACCTGGACGAGCGAGCCTGGGTTTCGATCGACCGTCGAAAAGCTGAAACGCGACAAGTGGATTCGCTTCTTCGGACTGAGCATCAATCGCTGGCAGCCGGAGAACGGTATCAAGGCTTTGCGTACCGGGCTCGTGGATGTAGTGCAAGTGATTTACAACATCTTCGACCAGGCGCCGGAGGACGAGCTTTTCCCCGTCTGCCAGGAACTCAACGTCGGTGTCATTGCGCGCGTGCCGCTGGATGAAGGCAGTCTTGGCGGCAAGATGACGCTGGAAACCCGCTTCCCGAAAGGCGACTGGCGTGCAGGATACTTCGGTCCCGAAAATCTGGCCAAGACGATCAAGCGGGTGGATAAGCTGAAAGAAATTGTTCCTGCCGGGATGACGCTGCCGGAGATGGCGCTGCGCTTCATCCTGTCGCATCCTGCCGTGAGCACGACCATCGCAGGCATGCGCAAACCGGAGCATGTCCGGCAAAATATCGCGGCGAGTGACGCCGGGCCACTCGACAAAACGCTGCTGGCAGAACTGAAGAAGCATCGCTGGGACCGCACGCCGCAACGGTGGTCGGACTAATTCTTTAAATATCTTCCGGGCGGATTATGCCGCGGATTTCGGGCGGGGTGCCGAGATCCATGAATCGTGAATCGGAGGCTTCGTTGTGAACCGAACTCAGAGCGACGACGACTTCGCGAATGTAATAGAGGGTTCCTGCCAGCAAGCAAATCATGGCTAGAACAAAGACAACGACGGCCGCGATCGCGGCATCGATCCAGTAGAGACCGAAGCCCAAAAGCAGGCAGGCCGTGATCGTCCCGGCAAGAGAGATCAGCGCCAGGAGAAACGAGCGCCGGATCATCTCCGCCCGTTGCTCGATCAAGCCGATCTGCGCCGTGTAGGCCTCGGCTTCCTGCAAACGGTTATTCTTGGCGGCATCATGTTTCGCGTGCACATACTGCCGCAACCGGCTGACGATGCCCATCAGTCGTACGTTGATTGAGAGAATCAGCAAGGCCGTTGCCGAAACGAAGAGAGCGGGAGCAAGGAATGCCTGAAACAGGCGAGCGATGTCGATCATGGCGGAGCCTTCCGAGAGCGAGCGTCTGGTGTGCCGGATTCTAACTCATATGCGACGACGGTCAGGATTCGCTGGCCGGAGCGGAAACCGCATTCCCTGCTAACCCCGCGACCCAGCAGTCTTCGGGGCTGTCAGTCCGATCGGTTTTGGGCCGGCCTCCTGATTTCTGCCGAAGCATCCGCAGCATTTTCCGCGAAATTCTTCTGAACATGACCGCTAATTCCCGTGCCTTGCGGTCGTAGGCGGTCTTATCATTCCATGTGTTTCGCGGATTCATCATTTCGTCCGGCACTCCCGGACTTCGCAGTATAACCGGCAAGAAAACGGTACATGGCCTGTGCGGGAGTCAGGCGTGTCACCGGGGGAAGAACGCCAAAAGCATCGCGAGTAAGCATGATGATGTGCTTGGGATGTCCCGCTTTTCCGGAGCGCGTCATATTCGGAATATGCGTGATGGGATAGGCGGCGCGTGTATTTTCGGTGAGCGACGCGTCGTCCGGATCGACGTGCCGCGTCCGCATGTCCATGGTGGCGTTTTCCAGAATCGAGCCGAAACGCCGCGTGGTTTCGTAAATCTCGGGCTCGCGACAGCGTGGTTTTTCCCGTGCCCGACAAGCCAAAGAAAATGGCCACGTCATCTTCATCGCTGCCGTAATTCGCCGAACAGTGCATGGCCATCACACCCTTTTGGGGCAGGAGATAATTCATCACCGTGAAAATCGACTTCTTGATTTCCCCGGCGTAGGCGGTGCCGAAGATCAAAATCAGTTTTTCCCGAAGTGCAACAGGACGAAGGCTTCGGAGTGCGTGCCCTCAATTTCCGCGTCGGCGTGAAAGCTGGGAGCGTGCACGACGGTGAATTCCGGGGCGTGTTCCGCCAGCTTTTCCAGATTCAACTCGCGGATGAACATGGTGCGGGCAAACAGGGCCGCGGTGGCGCGCTCGCTGATAATTCGAATGGGGACACGATACTGCTCGTCCGCTCCCGCGTAGCAGTTCTCAATGAAAATATCTTTGCCTTGAAGATAGGCGCACAGCCGATGTTTCAACGCGTCAAACTTTCCCGGATCGAGAGGGCGATTGATTTTGCCCCACGCGATTTTGTTTTCGCTGGAGGGCTCGCGGACCAGAAATTTATCCTTGGGCAAGCGGGCGGTGTATTGGCCGGTACGGACCACGAGTCGGCCCGAGATGACCGAGTGCTGCTTCATACCGGCGAATGGCTTCTTGATATAAAGCCGATGTGGGCAAGTCCCAATAGGTTTTCCCGAGGTTGTCCAGGCCTAGATGTTTCAGACTTTCTTCCTGGGTTTCGGGTCTGATTGTATTTTTGTTCATAGCTGATTTCTCCAACGAACAAGCAGTGCGAACGTGTTGCCGTAGTATGGAGAGGACCCTGCTTTTAATCGTGCAATGAACCACCAACGAAGGTCATCACGACAGGGGACGCCTCGCGCAATGGTCTTTGAGTTCATCGGCCACGCAGAAAGGAACTGTAGGAAAAAGGTTGAAAGCATGATGCCTGGGCTGCGGACCGCTTCCGTTCGAAAGTTGAAAGTTTTGTTCCGGAAATCGCTTTTCGTCGTATTTTCAACAGCCGTACTGGCGAACGTTCTGCAGGCACAGAACCCAAGAGGAGCTCTGCGCGGCACAGTGCAGGATGCAACCGGCGGCCGGATACCTGGCGCCAAAATTGTCGTCACGTCGATCGATTGGTCCCTGCGGCGTGAGGCCACCAGCGAAGACCGCGGGGAGTTTCGGTTGGACGATCTTCTCCCGGGCGCCTACTGCATCACCGTGACCGCGTCCGGATTCGCTCCCGCTGAAGCGAATGTATCCATTGCGGTCAGTTCGGTGCGCGAAGTGACGGTCACTCTGAAACTGGCGGCTCCATCGGAAACGGTGAAGGTGCAGGCGCAGAATTCGTCGATCACAACTCAGCCGATCGACCTGGTCAGCGTGGTGCATCAGGGAGTAGTCAGCAGTCAGGATTTGCAGACGCTTCCCCTGGCCAATCGCAGCTTTGCGAATATCGCATACCTTGCTCCGGGGACGGAGCCAGTCGAGCCCTCCGATCCCACGAAGGCGCGGATCACTGCGGTTTCCACCGGCGGAAGTTCGGGGCTGAACAATGATCTTTCCGTGGACGGAGGCGACAACTCCGACGACTGGATTGGCGGATTTTTGCAGAATGTTTCTCCGGACGCGATTCAGGAATTCGCGGTCCGCACCGCGAACGAAGACGCCGACACGGGTGGGACCACGGCCGGATCAGTCGTCATCACCACCAAGCGCGGAACCAACGAATGGCACGGCAGCGGAGCGTTCTACGAGCGAGCGGCGGCACTGAACGCGCGATTTCCCATTGAGAATCCTGCGCCCAATCCCAAGCAGCCGTTCGTCACGCCAGAACTACGTGGCGACGCTGGGCGGCCCAATCGTGCACGACAAGCTCTGGTTTTTCTCCTCTTTCGAGTACGTGCACGAGAACGCGAGCATGGCTTACAGCCCCAACAGCCTCACGCAGTTCAACGACCTGGCACAACTGGCGTCGGACGGCCTTATTCCCGGCGTGCAGTCGATCGATGTTCCGCAGAACGTGCCGATTCCCTTTCGCGACTACATCGGTTCGCTGCGGTTCGACTGGGCGCAGTCGACGAAATCGCAATGGTTCCTGCGCGCCTCAGAAGACAGTTATCTGACGCGCAATGCGCTGCTGCAGCAGGCAACGCTGCCTTCGACTGGACTGACCACGCACAATAACTACTGGAACAGCGTCATCAGCAACACCTACGCGTTCAGTTCGACATGGCTCGGGACATTCGTGTTCGACGCCAGCCTGCTGCATCTGACCCAGACTCGCAATTCCACGCTCGGGCTTCGCGCTGGCATTTCCCTTCAGTTCCACGACGCTGACCGTGTCGGGCTTCGAAACTTACGGCGACAACCAGTTCGCCACGCCGATTACATTATTTCCGTCGCTGCGCAATCAGCAGAAGTATCAGTTCCGTTATGACTTGGGGCACGTGACCGGCGACCATTCATTCAAGTTCGGAGTGAACTTCATCCACGAACCCGTGCTGGGCGGCGCGTTCCCGGGCAATCAGGAGACGCTGTATTCGTTCCCGGATGATCCGACTTTCTACATCGCGCACCCGGCGCAGTTTGCCCTCGACTACGCGAACGGGGCCGCGACCACTCCCACCAGCAATGGAAACTTTTCCCAGAGCGTGCAGCGTCTCGCTCTTTACGCGCAGGATTCGTGGCGGGTCTCGCGGCATTTCACCGTCGACTACGGACTGCGCTGGCAAGTGACTTACGGCCTCTTCATCGCGGAGGGGCGCGACCAGACGGCGAATCCGTCATTTTCGCTGCTGCCGTCATTGGGACTTCCGGAGCGAGCCCCGCACGACGATCGCAAGCAATTCGGGCCGCGCCTGGGAGTTGCATATTCACCGGGCGCGAGCGGCCGCACCGTGTTCCGCGCCGGCTTCGGGCTTTTCTACAACGATCTGGCTCAGAACGGCTGGGCGACGGCATTCCAAGCGGTGAACCGAGGGCTGAATCCTCCCGCCGCGCTGATCGATCCGGATTACAAGACTCCCTATGCGCTGCATGCGACCGGCGGCGTGCAGCATGCGTTCAACTCGAACTGGATTGCGAGCGCGGAATACGCCCACGAACAAGGGAATCACTCTTATCGCGCCTATCCGTTTGCCGCCACAGTTTTCCGCTCCGACAATCGCTCCAGCTACAACGCGTTGATGCTTCACCTGCAAGGCAACGTGTCGAACCGTTTCAACTTGGTCGCGAATTACACTTTGTCTAAGGCGCAGACCTGGGGATGCGTGCTGGGCGAACTGTTCGACTATGTGAATGGAGTTTGCAATCCGCTGAACCCGTTCGGGCCTGGCGATTACGGGCCTTCGGGCGAAGATGTTCGCCACCGGTTTGTGCTGGCGGGCACGGTTTACATCGCCGGCGGCTTTGAACTGACGACGATGATGCAGGCCGAGTCCGCCCGCCCTTTCACCATCACGACGGCCGACAACAGCCAGCGCATCTCGGTGAATGGAAAGCCCACTGCTCTCGACGCCTTTCGCGGCACGCCCTACGTTCAGATGGATCTGCGAATAACGCGTCCGTTCAAGCTCGGCGACCGTTGGGAAATTCGTCCCTTCGCGGAATTTTTCAATCTCTTTAACCGCAATAATCCTGGCGCGAATTACGTGGCGAATATCAGCCTGCTGCCGCTTCCGCAGAGCGACGTTGCGTCGGGCAATGCCACGAATATTTGCCTCGACTTCCCTACCTGCGCTCAACTGCAGCCCATCACAAGCTTCAAGCAACTCGAGATTCCTGCCGGAGGCCTGGGAGATTTCTTCGGCCCGGGCACCACGGTAGGAATTCCCTTCGCCGCGCAATTAGGAGTGCGGGTGAATTTCTAGAGGTGTATGCATCTGTGGGGACAGCCGCCCTCGGCTGTCCGGTCGAGCGAAGCTCGACTAGGTTAGCCGGTAGGAAGTCCACTCTGCGAAAAACTCGGGCCTGCGGTCCGGACAGCCGGGGGCGGCTGTCTCCCCACAACCCTTGTCGAATGGCGACCCCGGAGGGACTTGAACCCCCAACCCTCAGTTCCGAAGACTGATGCTCTATCCAATTGAGCTACGGGGCCGATCGTAGTGTCGTGGAGTGAAAATCGTTGGAAATCTGGGGTGGGAAACGGGAATCGAACCCGCAACCGTCGGAGCCACAGTCCGGTGCTCTGCCAGTTGAGCTATTCCCACCACCGAATCTGATTATAGCAATTGCGCTTCCGGGCTGTCAGAAGAGCGGCGTCGGACCTCAGACGTCAGACGTTAGCACTGTGAGCTTGCGTGGAAATTAATGGAAAGATGCGCCAGAAGCCTGGAAGCCGAAGGTCCGACGTCTGACGACCGAGGTCTGAGCCTAGCCTCGGCCCACGCCCACGTACTCGAATCCCAAAGCTCGTAGCCGAGTCGAATCGAGCAGATTCTTGGTGTCGACGATGACGGGTTTTTTTAGCAGGTGCTTGATTCGCTCGAAATCGAGTGCGCGGAACTCCGGCCAGCCGGTACCCACGACCAGCGCGTCAGAACCTTCCGCCGCCGCATAGGCCGAGTCGCAATAGCGGACCGATCCATTGAGGCGCGCCTTGGCTTCGGGGATCGCCACCGGATCGTAAGCGCGAACGTGCGCGCCTTTTGAAACCAGATTTTCCGCCAGCCGTATCGACGACGATCCCGCCACTGAATTCGTATTCGGCTTGAAGGCAAGTCCGAGAATGCCGACTTCCTTGTTCTCAACGGAATTCAGCACCAGCGAAATTTTATCGACCAGGCGATCGGCGAGGTCGGTGTTTACGTCGCGCGCCGCGCTGAGTACTTTCAGCGGCACCCCATGCGACTGCGCCAGTTCCACCAGAGAATCCATGTCCGATTCGGCGAACACGCCGCCCATACCCGCTCCGGGCTGCAGGCAGCGCGGAGCAATTTTCTTGTCCAGACCCAGGGCCAGAGCCAGGCTCACGGCATCGGCATCCACCCGTTCGCAGAGCGCAGCGACTTCGTTGATGAAGGAAATTTTTGTCGCGACGAAGGCGGTCGCCGCTTCCCGCACGAGTTCCGCGGTCGCCTGGTTGGTCACGATGACCGGGCACGCCGCGCATCACCAGGGGATGAAAAATCTGTTTCAGCATGTGCACGGCTTCAACCGAGGTTGATCCCAGAATCATCCGGTCCGGCCAATTGAAATCCTCGACCGCGCAGCCATCGGTGAAGAACATCGGCTGCGAGACAATGGTGGCTTGCAGTCCTGCCTCTTTTATGCTCTTTTCCAGCTTGTTCGCCGTACCCACGGGAACTGGGGTTACGATCGTCAGAATCGGAGGCTTGGACGCGAGCCGAGTAATGCGCATCGCTACATCGGCCAAGCCCTCCGCTTTGTCTTCGGCCAGAAAAATGACTTGCGTTCTGCGCGCAAAGGATTCGATGTCGGTGGAATAAGCCAACCGGCCCGCCCGCACGTTACGCCGAATGATTTCTTTCAGATTTTTTTCGAAGAAAGGAATGTTGCCCTGGGCCATCTCGACCATGCGCGACCGGTCGGGATGACAGCAGGAAACCGGAGTGCCAAAATCCGCCAGGCAGGCCGAAATTACTGTTCCCAGGTACCCCGAACCGTAAACTCCGATCTGCATGTTTTCTCCCCGTTTCGCTGGCAAACCCGTGTCAGAACTGGCGTTGGACGGGATTGGCGGATACTTGATCTACTCTTTATCTACAGCCACGCCCCGGGGTTTTCAACGCACGGGAGGGAGATGTACCTAAAGCCGTGCGCGCGAGACAGGAGTAACTGAGGCAGGTAACGAGACGAAGATTACTGGAGTCTAGCGTGAAACCAGGCGGCGACCGAGGGGGACGGGCGCCAGATCGACCCAACATTGCTCGACCTCTTCGCGCACAAAGGTCAGCTTTTCCAACAAGATGCGGCGGCTACCCGTAGTACTGGGCCCAACGCTCGCGGGCGATCTCGAAGGCCGTGCGGGCAGCCTGTTCGGTGCTCATTTTTGCGATGGTCAGGTGCGGGATGTAAGGCCACTCTTCTTTGAACGCCAGGGCTTCGGTATTCAGCTTGCTGTGCAGTTCGATCATACGAGTCGCTCCGACCTGCACTCGGATGTACACCGTTGGGGTTACCGGGATGAAGGTCTCCACATCGCCCAAGGTCACCTCGAACGGTTCCTCGTTGCCGCAGATGCGCTCCAGAATTTGCAACGCGGAACTCTCGGTGCCGTGCACAGGACGCGGCGGCAGAATGCTCAGGTGGGCGGCCAGGTGCGGAAGGTCGGGATGCAGTTCGCGGCGGAGGTTCTCCACGAACCCTCCCGCGGGATTTTTGAGATACGCCACCAGCGCATAACGGGGCTTCTGCATCCTGAGGAAAAATTATACCCCGCCGCCGAGAGCAGGACACTGGATAATCACGAAGATCGGTGATCTTGAAGATGCCGCCGTTGTGGGACCCGTCACTTGAGTCGGAGGATTGCAGGGCGAAACGGGTGCGCATGTCCTCTCATTTATAATGACAACAGTCGGGGCGTAGCGCAGCCTGGTAGCGCACCTGCCTTGGGCGCAGGGGGTCGTAGGTTCAAATCCTATCGCCCCGACCAATTTTAAAGGGGTTAACTGCGATTCGCGGTCAGCTTGGGCACGGTTCTGGAAATTATCACGACTACTTTTAAATCGTGTCCGTGCGTCATCGGTTATGAGGTCCCGTACAGTCGATGGTCGTGATAATAGCCGAACAGCTTTCCAGGGCATCATCGTAAGCTGTAGCTGCAATCGGGTTTACACTGCGTCCAACCATGAGCGGTACGTGTGCCGGCTACTCCGGCTCCGGAATAGTGGCGAAATGTGTGCCAGCCAATACCTTCCCCCAGTTCCGCCGCTCTCGCTGCCGGCTTGATCTGGTGCACAAGCATCCGGCTCGATCGCAAAGGAAGCTCCCCTGCTTTCTGAGGGCTGGCGAAGACCCAATCGGCATCCTGCCTAAACGTCGACTCGCGCTTCCATGCGAACAGGACCTCCGCGAGCGCCGGATCGAGCGGCAAGCCCGATTGCGAGTACTTGGTCTTTACGTCTCCGACCACGCCGCTGACAATCGCTCGTCGCACAAGCATCGTCATTTGCTCCCAGTCAAAATCGAGCCATTTGAGTGCAAATAACTCGCTGCATCGTAAGCCAGTGCTGAGGGCGAGGGTCACCGCGGTTCGGCAAGGATCAGCCAACCGAGAGATGAGCGCCTGAATCTCGTCGCAGTTCAAGTTGCGGGGCTCCTCCAGCCTTCGGCTGATGCCTCTCACCCGAACCAGAGCGACTGGGTTAATGCCGAGGTTCAAGAGACCCCAGCGCATCGCACAGTTGAAGATCACTGCCATGACATTCCGGATATTACCCCTGGTTTTTGGCGCGAGCTCGAGCGATTTCAACCACTGCTCGATCGTGAACGTTGCGCCCCTGCTCGCTAATTTGCTCAGGGGCCAGTCCGCCCACTTCGTCCGGATGTGAGTTTTGATGTAGGACCGGTACGCTAAGTTCGTCGAGTGTCGCTCTGGCATTTCTTCCGCCATGTACCGATCCAAGAGAGCCCCGAACGTGATTATTCGAGACGTAGGGTATTCAGAATTGGCCACTAATTGCAGATGCTCGCAGGCTTTGAGAGCATCCGCTTTCGTTGGATATTCTTCGATAGTCCCGATCATCTCGCCGTGTCGACTTACTGCGCCTGCAGACCGAACTTGTAAAACTAGGGGTTCTGTTTCGACCTCAATTCACGAGCCCAACCCTGCAGCAGGCGGTCATATGGTCCGCTCTTTTTTAGATCAACGCGTTAATTTTTTCGTATCGACAACATGTTGATCTGATCGGGATCGGCTGGATGGTCCGGCTTGACACCGACTGACGGCCCATCAGCCGTCTCTCCTCTGATCAACTGGATGATCCCCAGCTTCGCGACCGCGCAGTGTGCGAGAAGTGTGCCACTCTGCGAGGCAAGCAGGAATCTGGACGAGTTGCAAGGTCGCTAGAATTGTCGTGCGAGGTCAATGATTCCTTTGGCGATCTTGCGGCCAATAGATACTTCTGAATATCATCCGCATCACCATCGATATCCGCCGTCTTCTTTTGGTCTTCTCGTTTCAGAAGAAGCTTGACCGCAATGTTCTTACCGACAACTATGTAGGTACCACTCGGAGTGATCGCACCGGGCAACTCCTCGCTATCGACAAATACGGCCTGAGGAGGCTCCGCCCTGCCCCTGACTGAATAGGCTGGGGCTCGTTGAAAAACTAGAAACCGGTGTGCCGCCCGAACGATAAAATGGCAGCGTGAACTGCATCAGCGAAGTACAAGCAGTTCACGATAACCATCCAATCCATCTTTGCTCTATATGAAGATCACGCGCCGCACCTTTGTTACTGGCACTCTGAGTGCGTTACTGATTCCGAGCGAGTTCGCCCTCGGCCAGCAGCGGGGCATTGCCTCGCGGGGCGTGAAACCTCAAGCTCGCCCTGCCAGTTCGGGACGTCCCTTCAACGCGCGTTTCGTTGATGTCGCAAAGTCGGCGGGGTTACACGAACCTACGATTTATGGGGGGACCGAATCCAAGAAATACATCCTTGAGGCGAACGGTTGCGGATGTGCCTTCATCGACTACGACAATGATGGATGGATGGACATCTTTCTGCTCTGTGGAACACGCCTTGAGGGCGCGCCAGAACAAGCCAGCAATCGCCTTTACAAGAACAATCGCAACGGTACCTTTACTGACCTGACCGAGAGTGCTGGCCTGCATGCGGTGGGATGGGCGAACGGCGTTTGCATCGGAGACTACAACAACGACGGATTGGAAGACATTTTTTGTACCTACTTTGGACAGAACCGGCTCTATCGAAACAATGGCAACGGCACCTTCAACGATGTTACCAAAGAAGCGGGACTGCTCAGCGCCGAAACTCGTTGGGGAGCCGGCTGCAGCTTCGTCGACTACAACCGGGATGGACACTTGGATCTGTTTGTTTCCAACTACGTACGCTTCGATCTGGAGAAGGCTCCAGTGCCGGGCGAGGGTGCGACCTGCAATTGGAAAGGAATCCCGGTGAATTGCGGACCAATGGGGCTGCCAACCGGACGCCACCTGCTGTACCGCAACAACGGCGACGGTACGTTCACCGACGTCAGCAAGGAAGCAGGAATTGATAAAGCTACTGAAAGTTATGGAATGACAGTCGTGGCTGCGGATTTTGACGAGGACGGATGGCCCGACATCTTCGTAGCATGTGATTCCACGCCGAGTCTGTTGTTCATGAACAATCACAACGGCACGTTCCGTGAGGAGGGTGTGGTTCGCGGTGTCGCATTGAGCGACGACGGCATGGAGCAGGCAGGAATGGGACTCGGCATCGGCGACTACGACTTGGACGGGCACTTGGATCTGTTCAAGACGCATTTCATGGGTGATACCTGCGGCATCTACCGCAACGATGGAAAGGGCAACTTCGATGACCGGACTCGAGCCGCAAAAATCGGCGTCGAAACCAGGTTCGTAAGTTGGGGAACAGGAGTTGCCGATCTCGATAATGACGGATATCCGGATATCTTTATCGTCACCGGAAGCGTTTACCCGGAGGTTGAGCGCAAGCTGCCAGACTACCCCTACAAAACGCAACGCATCATTTTCCGGAACCTAGGGAACGGGACGTTTGAAGAACTCGGGCGAGGAGGCGGGTCCGGGCGTCGCGGAACCTCATTCAGGACGCGGTTGTGCGTTTGGGGACTTCGACAATGATGGTGATATCGACATTCTGATTGTCAATATGAATGAACCGCCTTCATTGCTGCGAAACGACCTCACCGGCAAGCAGAACTGGATCAAGATCCTACTGGAAGGCGTGAAATCCAATCGTAGCGCCATCGGCGCCCGAGTCTTGGCTCACTACGGGAATAAGATCCAGGCACAAGCCAGAGTGAGCCAGTCCAGTTACTACTCGACAAGCGATCCTAGGCTGCATTTCGGCATCGGAGAGTCCAAGGTCGTAGATCTGGAAATCTACTGGCCAAACGGCCTGCATGAACGGCACAACGCTATACCTGCCAACCAACTGGTGACGATACGAGAAGGAAAAGGAATTGTGAATAACAAAGGTTGGAGCCGGGACTAGCCGTCACGGGGAGGAAAAGTTGACGGCGTGGACCTCACCAGCTGTGGCAGATGGGCGAGGGCCATTCTCCCGACCCATGAGCATCAGAAGCTAGTGCGAAACTCTTAAAGTCTTCAGATTCTCGGTCAGCGCCTCTGACGTTTGCTTCGCGTCGCCCGCTATCGATTCGTCAGCCATGCGACTTTTTCTCAGTCCATACGATTTGCTCCCCCCCGGCGGGCCAAGATTTTGGACAGTCAACATGGAACCATTTTCCGCGGGTGATATTCTCGACTCGTGCAACGGCTTGCGATTTCCAACCTCCACTTGAAAGGATTTTCCGGATGGGCCACCGGCTGGAGGGCAAATCAACATAGCAACAGTCCTTGGTTTGTGCTGCTCCTCTTGGCGCAGTTCGTGGCGGGCGCAACGGCCCAAGACAAAGCGCCAGGTTGTGCAAAGGCCCGTTCCCACCTGAGCAGCGCCCAGGCCGCGATCGATGCCAAGGATTCGGTGACGGCAGTCCAGGAACTCAACCAGGCGGTCCAGATCGCACCCCGGTGCGCGGACGCATATCTGCTGCTCGGTCTGACTGAATTCGATAACGGCGCGACCGCCGATTCGATCCAGCACTACCGAAGAGCACTCCTGCTGCAGCCCCGATCGTACTCCGGCCACTACGATCTGGCACTGGCTTACCTGAAAGAACAAAAACTCCAGGAGGCATGCACGCAGCTCGAGGAAGCGGTGAAGCTTGATCCCAGCCAAGCAGATGCGATGTACAACCTCGGGATAGTGCTTCAGGAACTGGGCCATCCCGCTGAGGCGCTCATCAAATTGCAGCGAGCAAGAGCGCTCAATCCGAAGCGCCCCGATGTAACATTCAATGTCGTTCGAGCAGAACTCGAGATCGGACAAGTCGCTACAGCGCGAGCAGAGGCCAGGGATTCGGCCAAGCAGTTCGGGATTGACTCGCAATGGTGCACGGCCGTCGGGCAGCTCTTCCTACAGAAAGACCAGCCTAAAGATGCTGTTCCCTACCTGCAGCGGGCCCTTCGCAGTCGCCCGGATGACGCCCAGCTTCGCCATCAACTGGCGGTCGCGTACCTGCAATCCGGCCAACCAGACGAAGTCCTTCTTACGATTGGGGAACCGCGAACATCAGAGGATTATTACCTGCGCGCCAGTGCTTACTATCTTTCCCATCGGTTCCCCGAAGCAGATAGGGAATCCGGAGAGGCCTTGGATCTCGCCCCTGATAGCCCGCAGATTTTGGTGTTGCGGACGCGTCTGTTGCAGCGTGCTGGGGACCAGGATGAAGCACTACGGACCGCGCAAAAAGCAATCACACTCGCCCCCAATTGGGATCAGCCCTACTACCTCGCGGGCGTGAGTTCGAATTTCATCCGTCTCTACGAAGAAGCTGTGAAGAATTTGGCACGAGCTGTGGAACTCAATCCCAAGTCGGCGAGGGCGCTATTTGTGCAGTCCATTGCATTTGCGAACTTGGGGAAACTGGATGATGCTGAGACGTCTTTACGTCGCGCTATCGCCCTGCAACCCAAAAACGCTCGTCTCTATTGCCATCTCGGAATTCTGCTGGAACGCAAGGACAGTAATGCAGAGGCGGAACGGTTCTTCCAAAAAGCGATCCAACTCAAGCCGCAATACGCATTGTCGCACTACGAACTAGGAAAACTGTTGGCCAGTTCCAGCCATTTGCGGCCAGCGGCACAGGAATTGGAACAGGCTATTCGGTACGACCCGGGTTTGACCTCAGCCTACTATCAGCTGGGCCGGATCTACGCGAAAGTGGGAGAACCCGAAAAGTCAAAGCACATGCTTGCGGAATTTAACCGCCTCCACAAGCAGGACCAACAGGATCCCCGCGACGACCAGGCGCATGATGATGACGCTAAGAAAGAAATAGAAGCACAATGAAGCGCGGTTTCCGGATCAGCTTTCTCAAAGCTTTCCGTTCGTAGGCTCAGGTTTTAGAACACGAGCAAATGCCGTCGCCGTCAGGAACGAACATCCCCAGGAGGACAAAATTCTTAGGGGCCGTTTCCTAAGCCCAACGTATGTACATTGTATACAAGGATCATATGCCATCCGTCTGCTAGATTTATTTCAATTGGTCCACCGAAAGAGCCGCCCTTTCGAAACTCGCACATATATTTGAAAAATACGATCCTTAGATTGGGAGGCCGGAGAGTCTTCGGGGGGCAAGCGGCGATCAGCTCAAAGTTTTTCATTGACAACCCACCTAAATATGCTGTTTGGTGGTTGCGCCTGAACAACTGAAATCAAAATGCCCATGTGCCGCTCATTTCGCTCATAAAGAAAAGACAGGAGCGGACCATGACTGCTTGTAGCACGCATTGAAGCGACATCGGCTGGGCGGATGTACTGGGTAATGCATCAGGCACCCTCTCACCTAGCCCAGAGATTCTTTCCTGGACGCCACTCTGGAGGTGCTGCATGAAGCGTCGACTGCTGTGGAAGGTTCTCCGCGGTCTCCTTGCCAGCGCATTCGTTCTTGCCGGACTGCCACTCTATGCCGAAGTCACAGGCACGATACAGGGGACTGTGCTGGATTCCACCGGCGCCGCCGTCGCCAGCGCCACGGTTACCCTGCGCAATTTAGACACTGGACTCGTTCGCACCGTCAAAACCAGTTCCAGCGGGGCCTACGAGTTTCTCAGTGTTCCAGTTGGCGAGAACTACGCGGTGCAGGTGGAAGCTGGCGGTTTTCAGAAGACCTCGCAAACTGGCATTAAACTCGACGTCAACCAGAATTATCGCGCGGACTTTGCTCTGAAAGTCGGCTCCATCCAAGAGACGGTGTCGGTCAACGCTAATGCCGCCCAAGTTGATACCAGCAGTACACAACTGGGGGATGTCATCAGCGACAAAAAGATGACCAGCCTGCCGTTGAATGGCCGCAGCTATATTGACCTGATGGGGCTGCAGGCAGGCGTCGTCCCGGTGGCCTCGGATGCAGCGGTCAACGATCGCCCGGTCTCCGGGAACGGAAATTCCGGACAGATGTCGGTGAACGGGCAACGCGAATCGGCCAATTCGTTTTTGGTCAACGGCGGGGATGTCGAGGAAAGTGTCAACAACGGTGCTTCCATCGTTCCCACGCTCGATTCCATCCAGGAATTTCGACTGCTGACCAGTTCCTTCAATGCGGAATACGGTCGTTTTTCAGGGGCAATTGTAAACGTCGTGACGAAAAGCGGGACCAACGAGATTCACGGCTCCGCCTATGAGTTTCTGCGCAACGAGGATTTCGATTCCCGCGGCTATTTTGACCCGACGCGAGGAGAGTTAAAGCGAAACCAGTTCGGCGGCACCATCGGCATGCCGGTCATCAAGAACAAGCTTTTCTTTTTCGGTGATTATCAGGGGACGAGAGAAGTGGCGGGAGTTTCTTCCGGTCTGATCCCTGTGCCCTCAACGGCCGAGCGGGGCGGGGACTTTTCGGATCTGGGAACAACCGGATTCGGCGCGGTCAACGGAGCGGTTCGTAGCGGTGCCAGTCCCACCAACTTCGCCGCTGTGCTTTCGAATCGCTTGGGGTATCAAGTTAATCCGGACGAGTCCTATTGGTTCGACGGTTGCACGAGCACCGATCCTACGACTGGATGCGTTTTCCCGGGAGCGAATGGGCCCGTGATTCCTCAAGCCGCGTGGTCGCCGGTTGCTGTGAAGACGCTGCAGTTTGTTCCTACGCCGACTGGAACGAACGGAGGACAGCCTTTCTTCTCGAGTTCAGCGGAGAAGTCCAATCTGCGGGACGACAAGTACGGACTTAAGGTTGACGTCACCACCGGACACGGTGGAACGCTTTCCGGCTATTACACCTGGGATGATGCTAATTTCCTGAGTCCCTATAACCCGCTGTCGAATGTGCCTGGCTTTCCTGTAGTGACGCCTTCCCGTGCCCAGCAGATTAGCATCAACTACACGTCGATCATCAATCCAGACACGGTGAATGAGTTTCACGTGGGTTACACGCGATTCGCCTTTATAAAGAATGAACCGCAGGGAGGCCTTGGAAAAAACACTGATTTCGGGTTTGTAGAAGGTGGATTGGGGGTCATACCTTCGAATCCGAAATATGATGGGATGGCTTCGATTGGTCTGAACAACACCGGTCTGCAGTTCGGTCTTCCGGACGGTATTACTGGACAGTACAACAATACGTATCAGATTACCGACAACTTCACCAAAGTTAAGGCGCGGCACACGTTGAAGTTTGGTGGAGACGTACGCTACATCCAGGTCAACGAACGCAACACTTATACTCCGAATGGCTGGTTCACGTTCTCGGGTGGCGAAACGGGCAACGACTTCGCGGATTACCTGTTAGGCGCGCTCCGATTTCTTCAATCAAACCAGCCTTCAATTCCTCGACTCGCGTACCAAGTACTTCGGCCTCTATGCGCAGGACACGTACAAAGCAACATCCGATCTGACCATCAACTACGGATTGCGCTGGGACGTCAGCCAGCCTTTCTATGACACGAAGAACCGGCTTCAAACTTTCGTGCCCGGAAAGCAATCAAAAGTCTATCCCGATGCTCCAGAGGGATTCGAGTTTCCGGGCGACCCGGGAGTGCCTCGCACACTCGCTCCGACGCAGTACAACCGTTTTGCGCCTCGTCTCGGGATTGCCTACTCGCCGAGTGCTCGCGAAGGTGCACTGGGGAAAATCTTCGGCGGTCCAGGCAAAACAAGCATCCGTGCGGGCGGTGGAATCTACTACACCGCGATCGAGGATCTGACCCTCTTTAACGAGGTAGGCGATCCTCCTTTCGGACTGTTCTACATCAGTCCAGTGCCTGTTTATCTGGAGCAGCCCTATATGTCTCGAACCGGTGCCGATCCCGGGCAGCGCTTCCCCTTTACGATTCCGCCGCCCGGCGCTACTGGAATCTGGGGAAAGTATCTCCCCATTGCCACGGCACCCACGTACCGCGTCGAACAACAAGCTTCCCTATTCGGAGCAGTTCAATCTCACGATCCAACGCGAGATTGCGCGTACGACGGTGTTGACCGTTGGCTACGTGGGATCCCGCGGCCGGCATCTGCTCAACGAGGTCGAATTGAATCCTGGGAACGCTGCCAAGTGCCTCAGCCTTGTGGCGCCGCTGGTTCCGGCGGGTCAGCAGTGCGGTCAGTACGGCGAAGACACCATCTACTACGGTGCCAGCAATCCCAACCAAATTGTCGCCTACGGAACTCGGCCATACTCGGTGACATCGGGTCGTGGGCTTGCGCTGAATCCTCCGCAACTCGACTTTCAGAGCAATCCTTGGGAGGCCACGGAGGCTAATTCAGAATACGATGCCTTACAGGCCAGCGTGCAAAAAGATGTCGGCAGGTTCCGTTTTCTGGGCGCTTATACCTGGTCCAAGTCCTTCGACAATTCTTCCGGCTTCTACGATGAGCCTAATCCCTATAATCCACGTGCCAGCCGAGCGCTTTCCACTTTTGATCTAACCCATAATTTTGTGCTGAGCTACAGTTATGACCTCCCCTTTGCCAAGTCAGCCCACGGCTTCCAGGGGAAATTGCTCTCAGGTTGGACGGTCACGGGTATTACTCGCTTCACTACCGGTTTCCCGGTGACGCTCAGTGAGAGTGACGATGCTTCCTTGTGCGGCTGTGGCGGAGCAGATGTTCCCAATTACAATGGCCAGCCAATCCATTTCCTGGACATCCGGAAAACTGGGCAATGGTTCGATACATCCCCCTTCTCCCCGGAAGTCACGGGCGTGTTTGGCAATTCGAACCGTCGTTTCTTCCACGGTCCAGGCATAGACAACTGGGACTTCTCTCTCCACAAGAGCACTGCGATTACAGAAAAAACGAATCTGGAATTCCGGGCGGAATTTTTCAACGTTTTTAACCACGCGCAGTTCAGCGGTGTTACCGGCGATATTCTTGGCAGCTTTGGTGCAGTAACCAGCGCCCGGGCACCGCGGATTGGCCAGCTGGCGCTAAAACTTTCTTTCTAACATCCGGCGGAAGCTCCCGGACGGCTGACAAGATCCATTGATCGCGAAAGGCCCTTTGAACCTCGGCTTGAGGAAATCGTTTGTCTTGGCTCTGCTCTCAATCTGTTGCTGTCCGGGAACTGCCTTGGCTCAAATGAACGGCGAGGCTGCACAGGACTGGGCAGTCGTGTTCCGCGACACGCTGCAGCACAACGTGCTGCAATTCTGGATCGACCACGCTGTCGACAAACAATACGGCGGCATCCTCGGTCGCCTTGATCGACAGGGAAAGCCGACCGATTACAGCGATAAGTCCGTCGTACTCATTTCGCGGTCATTGTGGTCGTTCTCTGAGGCGTACCGGCGCTATCCGGATCCCGCGTATCAGAGAATGGCGGCTGAGTGTTTGAAGTTTCTGCGCGACAAGATGTGGGACAAGGAGCATGGCGGCTACTACTTCATGGTGACCCGCGATGGAAAGATCGTCGATTCGACGAAGCAGCTGAATCCGATGTCGTATGTCATGGAGGGACTGGCCGAGTACGGTCTAGCCTTTCACGACCAGAAAGCTGTGCAGGAAGCGATAGATCTGTTCCACGTGATCGACCAGCACGCTCACGATACTCAGTATGGCGGCTATCGGATCGCGTTTACTGCCGATTGGCAATTCATTCCCAACTACAAAGACGGCCCGAATGGCGCCGGATCATTCGGGCGAAAATCTTACGATTGGCACTTAGGCTTGCTCGAAGCGCTGGCTACGCTATACGACGTGACCGGCGATTCGCAGGTGAAGAGCCGGGTGAACGAACTCCTCGACATCTTTGCCAACAAGATCATCGACAGCCAGATCGGTTACGGCCGCTACTACTTCAACGATGATTGGAGTGTCGCCGACCGCGATGGCGATTCTATGCAGTGCGAATATGGCCTGGATCTTGAGGCCAGCTGGTTGATCACTGAGGCAGCTCAGCGGGTCGGACGCCAAAACGATGCGAGCATTCGCCGTGCCAGCCTGGCATTAGTCGATCACGCTCTCAGGTACGGCTTCGATACTGCGAACGGGGGCATATATCGCACTGGTGCCGCCTCAGAACCTGCAAGCAACCGCAACATGGAGTGGTGGCAGCAGTGCGAAGCAATGGTCGCATTTGAAAACGCCTACCAACTCACCGGGGACCCCAAGTACTGGCAGGCCTTCAATCTGGAATCCCACTTCTTCATGGACCGCTTTGTCGATCATCAGTACGGCGAGGTCTACACCACTCTTTATCAAGGTGGACGGACTGATGACACCAAGGTGGATCCGTGGAAGGCTCCTTATCACGTAACTCGCGCTTGTCTGGAGATCATCTCCCGACTCGGAGGGACGCTGTAGCATCGGAGTTTGTCGCTGGCTTTGGCGAGCGCCGCTAGCGAGTAAACCGGGTGGCATTTATGACAAACCAATGTCTTCTTATTCTCCTGTTGTTCTCTTTTTTGTCTTTTCCAATTCGCGCCCAAACACCGGACAAGCAAGGCAACCACACTGTCGACCGGTCATCTCCGACAATTCCAACACCGATTCACGGCGTCACGGTCGCTGACAATAGGGACATCAGAAAGAACAAATACCTGAATGAAGTAGTCGAATCCGTGAGCCACCTGACTTCGACTCCCACAGTTCGCCTGACGTACAAGCTTGAGGGTTCAGACAGTAATAAGGGTGCGAAAGCCAGCACCTATCTTTCAGCGACACAAGAAATATCGAAGAAGGCCTATATCTTCGGTGAGGTCATCGATTCAGCCTACGAGTTCTGCTTCGATGTGGCGGATCACAAGGCGCGCTGGAACGACTACGTCTCCACCCTCGGAGATTATGTCGATATATGGGAAGTCGGAAACGAGATCAATGGCAACTGGCTCGATAACTCCGATCCGATCCCGATAAAAGGGCAAACCTGCCCATGGAAAATTCCCAACACAACCGACAAAGACGTCATCACGAAAATGATCAACGCCTACCACATCGTGAAGAAGGCCGGAAAAACGGCTGCGCTCACTCTTTACTACGAACCCAACCCAGCATGCACCACGAGTATGGGGCCGGCCTACGATCCGATCACATGGGCTAGCCAGAACATCCCTGATGATATGAAATCGGGCCTGGACTACGTTCTGCTGAGCTACTACCGGGACAAATGTCTGAATTTCAAACCCGATCTTGGAGCATTATTCACCCAATTTCACAAGGTCTTTCCCAACGCCAAACTCGGAATGGGCGAGTGGGGGTACAGCAAAGCCAAACCGGGTAAAACTAAGCTCACCGAGTTGCTCAACGAAGGCTATAGCTTTCATCCAGACGTGCCCAACTGGGTTGGCGGTGTGTTCTTTTGGGAGTTCGGAACTGATGCTGTCCCCTACGATCCCAAGCCGGGCTCTATCTGGAACGTCATAAACACAGATCTCAGCAAGCAATAGAAATTGCCAAAATCAAAATTCACCCTGTGGGAATCGTGACTCGCATCACAGATTTTCACGAGCCGGTCGCGTAAAGATAAGGTGTTCGAGGTTCGCCCTTCGAGGAGAACCACAATCTTGCTGTGGTCCACTGCTAAGTTCCGCATATTCGCGCTCTTCCTGCTGTCGTGCACGCTCGCAGCTTCCGCTACTCCGCCTCCGGAGCAGTTGGTCCCCATTCGCTGGACTGGAGGTCCGTTGGAACTTGCGTGGCGAATTCGCACGAAAACTCTTCCCGCGGACGCTGCCGTTCGCGAAGCCCTCGCCCGTTGGTACGATCCCGCCACACTCAATCTGCTTGATGACTCGCCGGCAAACTGCCTGCTGGTCACTTGGAGCGCGCCCGTCGACGGGGCTATTGAAGCCGACCAGCAACAACTCGTGAAGGTCTATACACAGGCAGCCCACAAGCGCGGCCTTGCCGTGCTCGGACTGATTTATGCGCCCGGTGATGCCTCGAAAATCGCCGGGGACGCCGCTAAGGCCTCGCTCGATGGACTTGTGCTCTATGGCGACTTCCCTCCGGAGTTTTCCGACGCCTTACACAGAGCCGCCGGCTCCATGTTGGTCATCGAAATCGCAAAGGACGCGTCTGCATCGCGGTGGAAGCCAGCACCAATCGTAGCCGTGGAGGGCGTATCTCCAAGCGGACGTAATCTCTCGGAAATGGGTATCCGAGCTACGCCCTCAAGCCAGCCATGGATCGAATCGAACATCTGGCTGGTGAGGTCGTTCGATATTCCCTCGCCCTCGCGTCCAGTATGGATCAGTAGCCAAATCGAGAACCCCTCGACCATTGATTACACGCGGGCCGTGGCCGATGCGGCCGCAGCCGGCGGCCGTTGGATCGTCTCGCTCGATGATGCTCTTCGCGCCAAGCTGCGCGCCCGGGAGCCCTCCGCCCTCGAAACATGGCGCCATCTCTCGAGCTATCTGAAATTCGCTGAGAGTCATGCCGCCTGGCGTGCCCTTACTCCGTATGGAAATGTGGGATTCGTTCTCGATCCGGCAAGCACGCAACCAGATCGCTCCGATGAGTACCTGAAGCTCGCAACCCGCCGCCAAGTGCCTTACAAGTTAGTTTCCCGCACCCATCTCAATGCGACCGCGCTGGCAAAGTTCCGCGCGATAGTGGCTACCCAACTCGATCCACCATCTGACGCCGAACGCAAGCAGCTGCAGGATTTCGCCGAGAACGGCGGGCTCGTCATCGCTGGTCCTTCCTGGGGCGGCGCCCCAAAGACAGCGCCATTCGCCGAACTCCCGGCCGGTAAAGGCAGCGTGGTCGTCTACGCCGATCCCGATCCCGAAGCCGTAGCGCACGATCTTAAAGAAATGCTCTCGGACGACGATCTGGGCATGGTCCCATTCAATGTTCCGTCGGTAGTCACGTTTGCAAGTGGAGGCGGCCCCGGTGCAACCTCTGCTCGTGCAATTGGTCAACTATTTCGATCATGCGGTCGAGGCAATCACGCTTCGTGTGGCCGGAAAGTTCCGTTCGGCTCGCATGGAAAGTCCCGATGGTGCGGCGGTCGATCTCCCGCTGCATTACGCCGAGGGAAGAACCGAAGTGACGATTCCCAAGCTTTTGTTATGGGGTGCCGTTTCAATGCAATAAAAAGAGGAGGCAACACTATGTGTAAAGGACTGACGCGGCGCGATTGGCTGGCACTTTCTGGTCTTGCTGCAGGCGCAATGGCAGTGCCGACGGCCGCAGCACGGCCGTCCCAAGCTCGCCCAGCAGAAGACGCGCGGAGCACATCGACGGCTCCAGCAGAACCCGTATCCGTCGCCAAGTCCACAGCTATGACGAGGACCTCACTACTCAATTCCGCAAGATGTTCGACCAGATCGGCGGAATCGACAACCAGGTCAAGGGAAAGACCGTCGGCATCAAGGTCAATCTCACCGGCGATGGACGCTTCCCCGGCTACACCACGGGCGATACGCATTGGGTCCATCCGCGCGTTGTAGGCTCGGCAGTTGCGGCATTCGGAGCGCTCGGCGCGAAGCGCGTCCGCATTCTGGAAGGTGCCGAGAGCCGTAAACCCGGCTACAAACTCGAAGACAAGTTGCTTTCCGGCGGATGGGACGTCAACGCCATTCGCAACGCGGCGCCCAATCGTCGAGTTCGAAGACACTGACAAGCCGGGTCAGGCCAAGCAGTTCTCGCTGCTCAAAGTGAAAAGTACACCGTACGTCTTCCCGGCCTTCCAGGTGAACCACTCCTATGAGGATTGCGATTTCTTCGTGAGCATGGGCAAGATGAAGAACCACGAAGAGATGGGGCTCACCATCTGCATTAAGAATTTGTTCGGCATCACGCCGCTCGGCATCTACCGCGATCGCGAGCAGGTCTTTCACTACGGGTATGTGCAGTCGCCCTCCGGCGCTCCCGTCGAGCTCGATCCGAAATCCACCCGCTATGAAGGCTGGCGGCTCCCTCGCGTTCTGGTCGATATTCTCGGCTCCCGCCCAGTCGATCTCGCCATCGCCGACGGCATCGTCTCCATGGTCGGCGGCGAAGGTCCGTGGGTTCTGGGTTCCAAGCCCGTCCATCCGGGAATCCTCATCGTCGGGAAGAACTGTGTGAATACCGATACCGTGGCCGCGGCTTGCATGGGCTACAACCCTCGCGCGGGACGTCACGAGGCGCCATACCGCGTCTATAAGAATCCCAAGGACCATCCTCCGGACCAGTTGCACCCCGGCGATGAAACCTTCCAGTATGCCGACAACATGATGCTTCTCGCCGAAGCAGTGGGCATCGGCTCCGCAGACCTCACCAAGATTGACGTCCGCGGCGTTCCCATCAAAGAGGCAATGTTCGAGTACGAATCCTTCTGGAAGAACCAGATGCCGAAGGGCCAGGGAGAGTCCTGATGCGTTTTTGTCTCGTCCTGTTCGCTGCGCTTCTGCTGGTGCATTCAGCCGGAGCGCAGCGGCTGGAACGAAGCACCGACGCGATGGGCGCGACATTCTCCATCGTCCTCTATGGCTCCGATCAGGCGTCGATGAACCAGGCGATCGATGCCGCCTTTGACGACGCCCACCGCCTGGACGCAGCTACTCTCAAACTACAAGCCCGCGAGCGAGTGGAGCCGTATTAATCACCATGCAGCGGCGCACCCCGTCACAGTCTCGCCGGAGTTATTTCAACTCCTCTCCGATTGCCTCGAATACAGCCGCGCCAGCGAAGGCACTTTCGATATCACCGTCGGTCCGCTCATGCGCGCCTGGGGATTTTTCGGCGGAACTCATCACGTTCCATCTCCCGACCAACTCCACGACGCACTCGAAATCGTCGGATATCAGCACATTAAACTGAACGCACGGAACCGAACGGTGCACTTCGACCGTCCCGGCGTCGAGATCGATCCCGGCGGAGTGGGCAAAGGCTATGCTGTCGATCGCATGGTCGAGATCCTCCGCGCACGAGGTTTTCGCAACGCGCTCGTCGCCGCATCCGGCAGCAGTATTTTCGGCCTTGGCAATCCTCCAGACGAGCCCCGCGGCTGGCCCATCAGCATTGCCGACCCCTGGGACCACCGCAAGAACGCGGCGCAGGTGTTCCTCAAGGACCTGTCTCTCTCCACCTCGGGCAGCCTACGAGAAATCATTCCGCGCCGGCGGACACCGTTACTCGCACATCATGGATCCCCGCCGCGGAGTTCCGGCCGAAAGCGCTGTTCAAGTGACGGTCATTGCGCCCCGCACCATCGATAGCGAGGTCTGGGCGAAGCCCTACTTCATCCAGGGATGCGCCTGGACGGCGTCGCACAAGCCGAAGTCCTGGCGTGTGCTCTACTGCGAAAACACTCCCGGCGCCGCGTGCTCCTGGGTGGAGTAGGCCGCTCGACTGGCCCGTGATACGTTGGAAAGGCTGAAAACGGATAGCCGCGCATTGCCGAACCGTTCAGTCTGAAGGCATGCACCGCACTGGCGCACCGCGCAGACTCAAGGTGACGCTCTCAATATTCATCCGGAATCCTTCGCTCGGCGGCCGGTATCGGCCCGGTGTACGTGAGCCGCAGTCCCCAATCGATATCTGAAGGGAACTGGGGCAGCACGATGATTCCGATCTCGTTCGACCGCAGTGATCCCTTCCCCACAGGCTGCCAAGTTCCGTTGCGCGGATCGAACCAGTCCGCGCGGTACTCGCTCCACAACTTGGCGCCGCGAACCTGGCTTGTCGGGCAGCCCTTCTCGAAATACAACAGGAAGTTCTCCTTGTCCTGAGTGCGAGCGGAATATGCCCAACCTTCGTACGCTTCCAGGTTGTGGTCTTTGTCAGGTGAGACCAGGTCAGCATCCGGAACCAACTCCTGGTAGCGTTTGCCTATCGACATGGCAAACGTGCGCAGATACTGCATCTGGCTCGCAGAGTGCCACTGGAAGGCGTCCCACATTTTGATTGGCGCTGTGGGTTCAATGTCGGCCCCCCAAATGCCTTCGGCCCCGTATACGTGACCACTGAGTCCCCCCGAGAGGAAACTGCCGTACATCGAGGACCGCACGAACTGGTCGTCTTTCGGAGTCCCGCCCGGCGCGCCGAACTCGTAACCCTGGCCGGCTCCCAGGCCGCGCTCATCTTTGTAGCCTGAGTAATATGGCTCGCCATTAAGCGCGGGCTGCGGATTGACGGCCCGATAGATCTCGGTCAGATACCAGTAATTATTGTGCTCGCGCATGTTGCCGATCTGGTGCAGGGTTACCCAGGAGTCTTCGCCCCAGTTCTCGAGTGTAGAAGGGTTGGCATTCGCCGAGAGCAGGGTGCCGAATGGCAGCGGTCCATACCTCTCCTTCACCAGGTTGATTGCTTTCTTGAAGTCTTCGGGACTGACACTTTCGCTGATGATATCGAGGTGGATCGGACTGAGCACTGTATTGTTGGCCTGATAGCGCGACCAGACATACTGGATGAATCGCGCGTACGAGTCCGGCCATTTGTAGTACTTGCTCCAGAGCAGGCTGGCATCGCGCCGTGATACTTCGATGAAAGGTATGAAGCCCTGTGCGTTCAGGTAGTCGATTTTGCGATCGATGTATTTGAAATAGTCCGGGTTCACACGGTCCACGTCGGGGAACATGTATTCATAACCCGGCACTTTCCCCGGGAACATGAACGGCCGTCCGCCTTCGTTGTCCATGTTCTTCGCGCTGCCTGTACCGAACTCCAGCCAGGCAGAGCGAACCGGGGTTCCGTCGGGCATCCGAATATGCCACGGCTTCCCGTCTGTCATCCAGTTCGGGAATGCTGCAATGATATTGACCCAGTTGTAGCCCTGCTGCTTGCGGTAGCGGACGTAATCCTTGAAGCCAGCGCCAGGGCCAATCGGGCGCTCCTGGTTGTCGCCGTACCATTTGAAACGGTTGGTCCCTGCTGAATACCAGGTGTCGCCGATCACGAAAAACGGCGTTCCGTCAGCATGCTCGAGGGCGTGGTGGTTGGCGGTGGGCCGCAAAAAACCGCGCCGTAACGGATTCGCTCGTTTCTCGTCTTCTGTCCACTCGATTGCCGTGAACCCGCCGGTTTTCCCGGTGAGGCCCGGGTCCTCGGGGTTGGACCCGCTACGCCAGGACCACGTTCCGGGTGCCATCGCCAACAGCCGAACACGGAAGACCTGCCCGCCATCCCAGAAGCCGTATACCCGCTTGTGGAAGCCAGGTCCACTGAGGTCCACCCAAACGGTTACGTCCGTGTACGGGTTCGCAAAGGAGTGGGCGGCGGTTAGCGTCACCTCCTGCTTTTCCCAGATATGCACTGGGGCAGCGCCTCGCATTGCTGTAGCCGCACACAAGATCAGAGTCAAGCAGGCTAGTACCTGCAAGGTCTTAACCGTAGTATTCTTGTGCGGATTTCCTCCGATTCGTGACAAAGGGGTTATGCGTGACATGATATTTGTTGGGCATATGCTAAAGTTGACGCATTTCGCAGATCTGAACAACCAGGCCAGCCAGCAAAGGCACGGCCAACGCGGAGCGGTACGGCCGCCGCGCTCTGCCTACCGGAAAATCCCAAGTCGTCTAACCTGCCGCGTCACCGAAGGCGCACTTGCACTAGTTCTTGCGTACAGAAATAACGGAAGCTGTGTAGCGGTCTCCGCGTAGTAACGAGACGCTGCACTCGATGGCCACGTTTTGCATATCGTAAGTTGTTTCCCGGATAACCAGAAGTGCGCTGCCCGCTGAAGTTTGTAGTGCAGCAGCTTCTTCTTCGCCGGCGACCATGGCCCCGATCACCTCTTCCGCCCATTGCAGTTTGCGCTTATACACGCGCTCGAAAATGGCATACAGCGACTGTTTCTCCATGTCCTGCTTATCGATGCCTGCAAAAATCCGGGCAGGCAGATGACTCGTCACGACCGCAACCGGCTCACCGTCAATCGAGCGGAGCCGTTTCACTCGATACACGCGTTCTCCTGGACTGAGTTTTAGAGCTTGCGCAGCTTCCAACTCCGGTTCCTCGAGGCTGACGCTCAGCACCCTCGCCGAAGGCACGAGTCCACGCCGCCGCATCTCCTCACTGAAACCGCGCAGTTGCTGAAAATTCCACGGCACTCGTCCTGAGCCCACTACCGGGCGTTTGCCTTTGGCGATCACCAACAGTCCTTCCGACTTCAACTTCTGGAACGCCTGCCGCACCGGCATTTTGCTGATGGCCAAGGCACGCGCGATCTCACCCTCTGAAAAGAATGTCTCGCCCTGCTTGAGCATGTTCTTCTTGATCAACTCACGAACCTGATCAACGATCTGCACGTAATAAGGAACGAAGCTGTTGGCATCGATATTCAGCCGCAATTCTGCGATCGCAACGGACGGGATTTCACTTGGGATCGCCACGAGGAAGCACTCCGCTTCGACAAGTAAACATAGTATACAACGTATATATGAATCAAACAACGGCGTACTTGGTTCGATATGAAGTAATCGAAGCCATATTTTCTCCCACATGTACTCATAGTATACAATGTAACTATGTTTATGGAATGAAGCTTTTCTCGCCTCGTTGATTCGTCGATCCCTATCGCATTAAGTCATTTAAAACACTATATTTACATAGTAACTTTGGATCCATCTAGACATTCCTCAGCCTCATTTTACTTGACACCGTATATACATACGAGATTTATATGCGGCAAATGAGCGGGAGGCCTGTCATGATCTCCAGATCAGAATTCCGGAATGGCGAGTATTTTGTCCTTTGCCGGATCACGTGTTTGCTCGTGTTCTTCATGATGGTCTGCGCCTCGGTCGATCTCCGCGCCCAAGTCGAAACCGGAAAGATCGTGGGCTCTGTCAAAGATCCATCGGGGGCAGTAGTGGCGGGTGCGGTAGCAACGGTCACCGAGGTCCAGACGAATGTTGTGAAGAAGAGCGCGACCAACAGCAATGGCGAGTACGTTATCACCGCGTTGAAGTCCGGCAATTACATCGTATCGGTTGAGCACCCCGGATTTAAGAGAGCAAAGCAGATGGAGTTCAAGCTCGACGTCAACCAAGTGGTGCGCGTCGATTTCACTCTGGCTGTCGGCACAGTGAATGAGGAGATGGTGGTCACCGCGGCCGAACCGTTGGTCGAATCCGAAACCTCTTCGATCGGACAGGTGATCGAGCAGGCGCGGGTTAACGATCTCCCGCTGGATGGACGCGACTTCGTGCAACTGGCGTATTTATCGCCCGGCGTCAACCAGGGCCCGACCGCCGGCTACACCGTGCAACAGGGAGGAATTCCCGAAGATCAGCGCGGAAATGCAGCCATTCAGGTAAACGGCCTGACCGCCACCAACAACAATTTTCTGCTCAATGGATTTGACAACAATGAGCAGCAGATTGGGATCGAGGTGATCCAGCCGTCGATTGATGCCATTCAGGAATTCAAAGTACAAACCAACAACTTCGGGGCTGACATCGGCCGAGGTGGCGCCGTGGTGAACGTAGTTCTGAAATCCGGAGGGAACCAGTTTCACGGCAGCGTTTTTGAGTTTCTGCGAAACTCCGCATTTGACGCGAAGAATTATTTCGACAGCCCAAACCAGCCGATTGCTCCCTTCAAACAGAATCAATTCGGAGGAACGTTCGGGGGGCCGATCCGGAAAAATAAGACGTTCTTCTTCGTGGACTATCAGGGGACGCGCATTCGGCAGGCGCAGACATTCATCTCTATCGTGCCATCACCTTCGGAGGTGGGCGGGAATTTCAGCGACCTGTTGAGCGGTAACCCGGCGACATATTTTCACCCATGTTCCGATGGCTCCGGTCCCGCATTCGATCCCGGAACCATCTTCGACCCGTTTTCTAATTATTCGTACACGTGCAATGACGGAACACCGATCACCCTGAGAAAACCGATTCCGGGCAACATCATTCCGTCTTGTTCTTCCACAACCGACGGGGCTTGTCTCGATCCGTCTGCCATGAAACTCGTGGGCTCGTTCCCGGCCCCGAACGTCTCCAATTCCGCCGGCAACTATTTATCGAACCCGGTGAGCCAAAACGATCAGGATTCCTTTGACGTTCGTGGAGATCACCAACTCACCAGCAAGAACAGTCTCTCGCTCACCTTCAGTTTCAATAATGTGAACGCTTTTGCGCCAGATCCATTCCCCGGGTACGCCGGGGGAGGAAACTTTACCGGGCACATCACCAATCTGGCCAGGTCGGCTGGTATCAGCGATGTTCACACCTTTGCGGCGAACAAGATCAACGAATTCAAGATCGGTTATTCCCGCTACGTGGTGAAGGCGCTACAGAATTTTGCCGGGCAAGACCTGGCGTCGCAATTCGGCATTCCGAATATCTTCAACCCGAACAACGCTACCGCCACCGGAGGATTGCCTTACATTCAGTTCTCGAACCTTAGCTCACTCGGAACCACCGACTGGTTTCCGGAGTTCTTGAACGAAAACAACTATCAATTTATGGACGCATTCACGTACGTTCGCGGCCGCCACTCATTCAAGTTTGGCGCGGACGTGCGATGGCGGCTGCACGGTTTTTTCCAGACGCAAAATGCGCGCGGCGATATGACTTTCAACGAGCTGTTCACTTCTGACCTGACCACGGATACCGGCGGGAGCGCCCTGGCAACCTTCCTGATAGGCTATCCAGTCTCAGCGTACCGCGACGGTCAAAAGGGATCATTCGGCATGCGCTGGACCGAGTTCAGCACGTACGCGATGGACGATTTTCGTGTGAACGACAAACTCACACTGAACCTGGGGGTGCGCTACGACCTGTTCACGCCACCCGTCGAGCAGTACAACCGACTCGCCAATTTCGATTTCGCGACCGGACTATTTGTTTCGCCCCAGCAGCCAGGCATGAGTAGGTCTGGCAATGTGAAAACTGATCGCAACAACTTTGCCCCGCGGATTGGCTTTGCCTGGACTCCGTGGAACGAGAAGACCGTGATCCGTGGAGGTTTTGGTATTTTCTACGATGTTCAGGCGGATCAGAACGACGCTGAACTTGCCTACAATCCCAGCGGGCTGATCTTCAGTCAGAACTACAATCCTGCGGCCAACGCGACACCGAGCCTGCGGGTCTCTACGGGCTATCCCACTCCCGTCTATTCAACGATTTCCAATCCGGCAGGCCGAGCCAGCGCGTCGTTATTCAACAACCGCACAACCTATATTGAAGAATGGAATTTGAACATCGAGCGGGCCCTCAGCAAGAGCATGGCGTTGCAAGTTGCTTATGTGGGGACGCGGGGTGTGAAGCTGGCATTCCTCAGCAATCGCAATCAGCCCACCCAGCCGCTGGACACGAATTTCGAATCCTGCCCCACCCCCACCGATCCATCGTGTCTAACCGGAGCACCCACAAGCTTTGGCCGGCTCTACTTCAGCACGGTGCCCAATATCGGAGAAATCCGCACCCTCGCCAATGGGGCCTGGTCCGTCTCGCACGGCCTGCAGGTAAAGCTGGAAAAAAGATTCTCCGAAAACTGGAGCATGCTGAACTCTTACACCTGGCAACACAGCATTGGACAGACCGAGGAAGACGAATATCTGGAGCCCCAGAATACCTACAACCTCGCAGCCGAGCGTGGAGACAACGCTCCCGATTACCGTCAGCAATTCTCATCCGCCTTGTCTTATCTGTTGCCGATTGGCCCAAAGCAGAGATACTGGACCGGAAGCGGCCCTATGCATTGGCTGACTGAAGGCTGGCAGTTGAACGGAATTATCGCCATGCATTCCGGCGAAGCATTCACTCCCTTACTTTCCCAGGATTACACCAACACGGATTCGGGAGCGCCCAGGCCCGATCTGGTCGGCAACCCGTATGAGTTCTCGAATGCGATCAGTGAAGGATGTCCTGCAAATAAGCAGACCCTTCAGTGCTGGTATAACCCGGGGGCGTTCGCCCTCCCCGCACTGGCTCCGGGACAATCATTTGCCCGTCAGTACGGAAACGCCCGCCGGGGGTCACTGCGCGGGACGGCAATCTACAACGTGGATGCTTCCTTGTTCAAGAACCTGAACCTGTTCGAGCACCTGAAAATGCAATTCCGGGTAGAGGCTTTCAATCTCTTCAACACTCCGGAATTTGCCTTACCCTACGCCGCCGTGGACCAAGCCGGTTCGCCCGGAACGCCTAGCCTCTCTGGCTCCATCACCAGCACAGTGCACGCTTCACGGGAGTTGCAGTTGGCACTGAAACTGTCTTTCTAGTCACCCGCGCCATGATGTCCAGGATCGGGGGGAATGTGACGAGGACGAAGATCATGCGAATCAAAGCTGCGCAGAGCGTCCGAGCTCTGACAGTGCTGTTTTGCCTGCTTTGTGCATGCCTCTCAGGTGCCGCGGCCCAGCAGCCAGCACATACGAATGCTGAAGAATCACGGTTGCCCGCGGTCAAACTGGATGGAAATTATTTTTCCCAGGCCGGCCATCGATTCATTCCTGTGGGAGCGAACTGGGTTCCGGCAAAAACGGCTATGCAATGGCCGACTCAATGGGACCCGAAGGCAATTGAATCCGATTTCGCGCGCATGCACGAACTAGGCTTTAACGCCATCCGTTTGGATTTCGTGTGGGCGTGGATCGAGCCGCGTCCCGGTGATTACAACCCAGAGGCATTCCGCGCTATCGACTTCCTCATTTCCCTGGCGCACCGCTATCACATCTATCTGCATCCAGAGCTGCTGATCGGTGGCGAGGTCGGCGAGGCCTTCTGGGATGTACCTTACCGGCAAGGGCGTCACCCCCATTCTGATCCCGACATGCTTCGCATCGAGACTGATCACGTGGCGGAGTTGGCTCGCCGCTACGCCAACGAGCCAGCCATTCTCGGATGGGATCTGACCGACGAACCTCCATTCTGGATTGCTCCGAGAGACTACCGACGCCATGGCGATTAACTGGACGCGCTTGCTCTCCTGGTCGATGCGCCGCTATGACAAACTTCATCCCATTGTCGTCGGGACCAGCATGGAGGATGTCGGCCGCGGCCCGTTTCGCCCCGACAACCTCCGCGCGGAAGTCGATTTCTTCAGCGTCCACCCGTACTCGATCTACTCCCCCAAGCTGTTTCCCGACGCCATGCTCTCCGAGCGCGGCACGTATGGGTCCGCATTCGAAACCGCTCTCTCCGGCAGCGCTGGACATCCCGTCATGATTCAGGAAATTGGTGCGTCCTCGGCGCAGTACGATCCGGAAGAAATTGCAAAGTTTCTGCGGGCCAGTCTTTACTCCGGCCTGGGAGCGGGAGCCAACGGCTTCCTCATCTGGTGCTACACCGATGCCGCGCCTGAACAATGGCACAAGGTCCCGTATCTGCGCTCTCCTCACGAAACGCAATTCGGACTAACCACCTGGGATGGCAAGGATCGCCCTTCCGCGCAGATGTTTGAAGACTTCGAAAAGATCGTCGCCCAACTCGATCTCACTGGGATCGAGCCGGCTCCAGCCGAAGCGGGCATCGTCGTTCCTTATGAGTGGTCCAAACCGCACGGAGATTTCTCCCACTTCGGCCTGACAGGACCTGAAATCGTCCCATACACCACTACCGACGAAGGCGCCAACGTCTCTGGTCAATCGCAGCCGAATTTCAGCGAGGAAAACGCTAGGATCACCGGCTCGTGGCTTTCGTCCTTCATCCTCGCGCACCGCGCTGGCCTGAAAGCCGACTTCCCGCGCGAATATGAAGACTGGCAAAAACGCCCACTGATTCTGATGCCCTCGCCCTTGACCAGCACTGATAGCTTCATGGTCCACGTGCACTCGGATTTCTGGGAGAAGGCACGCCAATACGTCGCGCAAGGCGGAGCACTCTACGCATCCGTCGCCGCCGATGCGGCCATCCCTGAAATGGAATCTCTGTTCGGCGCACGTATGGTGGATGCCATTCCGAAAGATGATGTCACGATCAAAGTCGTCGTCGCGTTCGGTGATCTCAAACCCGGCGACACTTTTCACTACTCCGTTCCCAATCCCGGCCCACGCTCCTGGGGATCAATTCTGGAAATCAAGGGCGGAACTGTGGTTGCGGTCGATGAAGATGGCCGTCCTGCCCTGGTTGCGAACAAATTGGGATCTGGCAAAACCTTGTTGAGCGCGTACCCAATCGAGAATTATCTCGCCAATTCGCCTGCGGTCTTCGACAAGCCTGAGCTGACTTACCGCATATACCAGGCCTTCCGCGAGGAGTCCGGCACCAAGCCGCTCTTTCACACCGATCAGCCGTCCGTAGAGGTTTTATCTCTTAACGGCACCTCCCGCGGCTACGCGATTGTCACGAACCACAGCGGACAGAAGCAAACCGTGACTGTCACCGCTTCCTTGCCACTGCATTCCGTTTCTCGAGTGACTGCGCAAGGGAAAGCACAGTTGGAATTATCACGAACGACTTTCAGGGTCGATCTCAGCGCCTACGAAGGCGCCGTATTCGAATGGAAAGAGTGATCGGTATGAAGCAAGTCCGTAGGGAGGCCGCTTGATCGCAGCCGTCGATATTGGCGGGACGAAAATCGCTGTCGGCATTGTCGACGATTCTGGCACTGTACTCGCTCAGCGCGAGTGCCCGACGGACCCCTCGCGCGGTTATGCGAATGCCTTGGGCAACATTCGCAGAATGCTCGACGCGACCGCGCGCGAGGCCAAACATCAGATTTCGGGCATTGGCATCGGATCAACCGGTCCGGTGTTGCCGCTGACCGGCGAGTTCGGCGACGTCAATTTCTTTCCCAATTGGAGAGGCGAGAACCTGGTTAGGGACCTATCGAATATTTTCCAAGTCAAAGTGGCGTTGGAAAATGATGCCGACGCCGCCGCACTCGGCGAAGCAAGCTGGGGAGCCGGGAAAAACAAGCAGCGTCTGATCTACGTCACCATCGGCACCGGTATTGGCACCGGTTTCATCATCGATGGTCATCTATATCGCGGTGTCGATTACTCCCACCCCGAAATTGGGCATCACCTCGTCGATCCCTCCGGCCCGGCGTGCGTCTGCGGCTTTCGCGGATGTTGGGAATCCCTGGCTGCGGGCCCAGCAATGACCGCGTGGATGAACGAACAAGCTGGGCCCGAGTCTTCCCACGGCCGCGATCTGTCGGCCAAGCAAATCTGCAAGTTATCTGCTGCCGGCGACCAACTGGCCAAGCGCGCCGTCGATCGCGAGGCTTACTACCTCGGCCTCGGCTTGGCCAATCTCGTCACCATGTTCTGCCCCGATGCCATCGTGCTCGGCGGCAGCGTGATGAAGAGTGCTTCGCTGTTCCTCGGCCGCATCAAAGACATAATTCGCCAAAGCTGCTCTTTAGTTCCATTCGACAAGACGGAACTCACGCTGGCTTCGCTGGGCGAAGACGCAAACCTCATCGGTGCAGCCAGAGTCTGGTATCACCGATTTCAGAATGATGGAGCTCAAGGTGAATCCTGATATCGCCACCCCCGATCTCCGAATCATCGAAGGCAAGTACCTTGAAGACATTCTCGACCAGCCGCGGGCTCTGGACGCGACGCTTGCCAGTCTCGAACTATCTCAGCCCCTCACCGATCTATCTCGACGTCTCTCTGAAGGCAAGTTCCACCGCATTGTTCTGACCGGCATGGGCTCTTCTTTTCATGCACTCCATCCTCTGAGTCTGCAATTGATCAGCCAGGGATTCACCGCCTTGATGGTTGAGACCTCGGAATTGATCCACTACCAATCTCGATTCTTCGATCCGAAGACGCTGATCGTCGCCGTGTCGCAATCCGGCCAAAGCGCCGAGATGGTTCGTCTGGCGGAAGTGAATGGCCAACGCTCCTCCGTTATCGCCGTGACCAACACGCCGGAGAGCTCGCTCGTCAAACATTCGACGGCCGCGCTCTTCACCCACGCTGGACGCGAATTCTCGGTCTCCTGCAAAACCTACGTCACGGCTCTGATGGTCTTGAAGTTCTTAGGCGACGTGCTCTGCCAGCACGATCCCGAACAAAGCCGCAGCGATCTGAAAATCACAGCGCCATCCGTTGCCGAATACCTCAGTCGGTGGAAGGAACATGTGGAACTCCTAGCGAACACCCTGCGCCGCATCCGGCATCTGTTCTTCGTCGGCCGCGGAGCATCTCTTGCCGCCGTCGGCACCGGCGCCCTCATCATCAAGGAATCCGATCACTTCCACGCCGAAGGAATGAGCAGCGCCGCGTTCCGTCATGGCCCCTTTGAGATGTTGAGCCAGGACACCTTTGTGGTGGTGTTCTCCGGCGACGACAAGACACGCGATCTCAACCAGCGTCTGCTCGCCGATATTCAGCAGGGTGGCGGCCGCGCCGAATTCGTCGGCCAGGATTCCGCGCTCGCGCCTTTTCGCCTGGACAATCACGGCGACGACATTCGCCCGATTCTGGAAATTCTGCCGGTGCAAATGATCACGATCGCCTTGGCCGCGCTCGCCCATCGCGAAGCCGGAAAGTTCGAGCGCGCCACCAAAGTTACGACAACGGAGTAGTCGATCCATGGCACGAAGCCGCTCCATGATCTCTTTGGTCTTCTTGACGTTCTTCGTAATGTCGTTGTTGACCAACATTCTCGGTCCCATCGTTCCTGACATCATCAGCAGCTTTCAGGTAAGCCTTGCGGCCGCAGCCTTCTTGCCATTCTCATTTTTTATAGCGTACGGGGTCATGTCCATCCCTGCGGGCTTTCTGGTGGAACGTTTTGGCGAAAAGCCTGTCATGATTTCGGCCTTCCTCGCCGGCACCATCGGGTCTCTGAGTTTTGCATTTCACCCCACGTACCAGGTCGCAATCGTGTCGCTTTTCATCATGGGATCCGGCATGGCGACGCTCCAGACCGCCATCAATCCCCTGCTCCGCGTCGCCGGAGGCGAGGAACACTTCGCGTTCAATTCAGCATTTGCGCAGCTGATCTTCGGCTCCGCGTCGTTCTTGAGCCCGTACATGTACTCCTATTTGGTTCTTAACCTCGGGAAACCCGCTTCTAAATCCGATCCGTTGCTCAACGCGCTTGCGCGCATTACTCCGCCGGCCTTGCCTTGGGCTTCGCTCTACTGGATCTTCGCCGTTTTCACGGTCGCCATGATCCTCGTCCTCTATTTCACGACTTTCCCTCGTGTCGAGCGCTCCAGCGAGGAATCGGCCGGGTCCTGGTCGATGTACGGAGACCTCCTCCGCCGCCCCATGGTCTGGATGTTCTTCTTCTGCGTATTCGCGTATGTCGGGTCAGAACAAGGCACCGCTGACTGGACTTCGAAATTTCTGTCTGTGTACCATGGCTACGATCCCCACACAACCGGAGCAACCGCCGTCTCGTGGTTCTGGGGACTGCTCACGGTTGGCTGCTTCATCGGCATGGGCCTGTTGAAGCTGTTTGACAGCCGCAAAGTTCTCATCGGAACCAGCATCTGCGCCTTGCTTTGTCTCACCGCTGCACTCTTTGGTCCAGCCAACGTTTCCCTGGTCGCTTTTCCCCTCATCGGCCTCTTCGCATCTGTCATGTGGCCGATCCTCGTTTCCCTTGGATTGAACTCTGTCTCGGAGCATCACGGTCCGTTTGCCGGAATCCTGAGCACCGGGATCATGGGAGGCGCGGTCGTCCCGCTCATCATCGGGCGCATTGGTGACCGTTTCGGCCTCCGCACCGGCGTCGCAGTTCTCTACCTGACTTTTGGTTGTGTCCTGAGTGTCGGCTTCTGGGCCAAGCCGTTGATCATAAACGCCACGCTCAACCTGAAGAAGGCGGTGGCCGAACCTACAACCTGAATCTCGATTCGGAGGCTTCATGCGCAACTCTCGCGTGCTTCTGGCAGTCATCTTCTCTCTGGTGGTTCTTCCCTACGCGTGGACTCAAACGCTCGGTTCAGCAACGGATTCCGGCATTCCTTATCTGCAGCTGACAACACCGCGTCACGTCTTGCCCGACGCACAGCCCTGGGAAGGACAGGAGTTTCCTCACACTCTCTCGGTCCTCGGACTAAATCGCGGGGGCTTTCGCTATTGGGGATGGTACGGCCTGAATGAAGGGGCTGGAATTGGCCTCGCGCGAAGCAATGATCTCGTGACCTGGACCAAGTATGAGAAGAACCCGCTTTGGACGGACGCTCGCTGGCCCACCGTGCTGCTGAATGCCGATCCCAAGCATCCCAAGCTGCTCTACTTCGCGATCACGCGCGGCTACGACACGCCCAGCAGCTACATCGTGCTCGCAACTTCTGAAGACGGCATTCACCTTACTCAGGTGAAAACGCTCGTCTCCGCCGTGCCCAATCAGCGCAACCAGAATCCAAATCTATTCCGCGACCCGCGTTCTGGACGTTTCTATCTCACCTTTTATCGCGGCAACGATCACGACCATTTCGAGATCATCAGCAAAAGCGCAGCGCAAGTGCGGGATCTCGATAAGGCGCCCGAGAAACTCCTGATGCAAACCATCGAGACCGTCGCCGCGCCAACCCTCCTTTATCTGGAGAAAGCTCCGGGTGGACAAACAAACAAGGGCATCTACTACCTAGCGACTGAAATCTATCCCCACCGCTACACCGATAGTCCCGAAGGAGAATGGCAGGTAAAAGTCTTCTCAGGCGATTCTCCCGACGGTAACTTTCAACCCGTCGCCGGAAACCCTGTTCTGCGCGGGCAGCGCGCCTGTCTCTTCCAGCACGTGTTCAACCACCGCTTCTATGGCTTCGATTGCCATTTAGCTGCGCCAGATCACTGGGAACTCGAGATTACCGAAGCTCCCTTGCCGTGAGCGTATGAAGTCGTCCTCCAACTCGGTTATTCGCGGGCCGCTCACGCGGCCACAAGCAAAGGGATACCGCTATGCAAAACAAGAGAGTGACGTTGGTTCTTTCCTCCATATTCCTGATTTCGGCAGTCTTCTGCTCCGAAGCGTATCTCGTCGCTCAAGTGTCAAATACCGGAACCGTGCTGGGCACGGTGACAGACTCTTCCGCTGCTTTCGTCCCAGGAGTTACGGTCACGCTTCGCAATCCCGGGAATGGCCTTGTGTACCAGACGCAGACCGATGAATCGGGACAATTCCGCTTCCTCACAGTACCCGTCGGCGAATGTCGCTGGAGCTATGGGGTTCGTTGATGAGGTTGAAGATCACCGAACGATTCCCTTTGAAGGTGGTGGCCACGGACTGCCAGAAAGCCGACGCATGATCCTGGTCCATCCCAGGGTAATCGTCCGACTTGGGAACGCATTTGCCTCCCGATCCGAAGTGCAAATCCACCTCGACAATCATGCCGGATGCGTTGGCGAGATTAGCGAAGGTCACGATGCCTGATTGATATTGGGCAACGGTTAGCGGAGCAGAAGGTTCGCCATTGATGCCCAACCAGCAGTCCTCGTTTAAAGGCACGCGAACGACATTGGAATGCCAGTTATTCATCATTTCGTTAATTGTGGTCTGGTTTCCCTGTGGCGTGTCCCAAACCGTGCCGGTCTCGCAGGCGTACTCTGCACCAGAGAGGTTGACACCCCGCAAGACGACGGAAGCGCCAGCGCTATAGACATGCCCTTCCAGCGTTCCTGTGCTCGTGGTCACGAGTTGATTGCCGGAGACAGTAATGCCCGGCGCCTGCGCGTGTGCTGGCTGCACACCTGTGAGAATGGTCAACAATCCCGCGATACAATGCGATCCAAGCGTCACCAACCACCTATTCCGATAAGGATTCATCTCGCTAGCCTCCTTCCTGGTTTGTTAAGAAAATGCCAGTTTGACTCCCGATTCGTTCACGAGGAACCGATTGCATCCTTGCGTTCGTGCTACGGCGTGACATTCAACGTCCCATGGAGCGGAATGTCAGCCGAGGATTTGCCTACCATGATTTCGAAGTCGCCGGGCACCACCACCCAGCGCATGTCGCGATCGAGCAACTGCAGATCCTCAGGCCCGAGAGTGAAGCTGACGGTCTTCTTCTGGCCGGGATCGAGCGCGACTCGCTCAAAGCCACGTAGCTGTTTTACTGGAGTTGCCACGGGAGTGAAATGCTCACGAACGTAGAGCTGAACCGTCTCCACTCCCGCACGCTTTCCAGTGTTCTGGACATCCACACTCACGCGAGTGTTGCCCGCGGTGTAGATGTGCGCCGGGTCGAGGCGGAGATTGCTGTACTGAAACTGCGTGTAGCTCAGTCCATAGCCGAAGGGATACAAAGGCGTGCCCGGCATGTCGACATAGCCTCGGGTATGTGTCCAGCCACCGTCGACCCAGTACGACTTCGATAGCGGATAGTTGTAGTACGACGGCAACTGTCCAACTCCCCGAGGAATCGTTATGGCCAAACGGCCGCTCGGGTTATAGTCGCCGAACAGGACGTCAGCTACTGCTTCGCCGCCTCGCTCTCCTGGTTCCCAGGCTTCGACGATTGCCGGGATATGCTCCGCTTCCCAACGAGTCGACAGAGGCCGGCCGTTGATCAGCACCAGAATTGTCGGTTTGCCGGTGGCCTGAACGGCCTGGATGAGATCCTCCTGCACACCGGTCAGATCCAAGCTCGCGACATCGTAGCCTTCACCGTCGGTGGGCGATGGCAGGTTCTTTCCACCTTCGCGCCGGGCTTGTTCGCCCACGATGACGATGGCTACATCTGCATTCTTAGCAGCCTGGACAGCCTGCTCGAAGCCAGTCTTGTCTTGATTATTAATCTCGCATCCCTTCGTATAAGCTACGTGCCTCGAAGGGGAAACTTTCGCTTTGATTGCGTCGAGAATTGTCGCCACATGTTGCGGCACCACTTGGGGGAAGTAGTCCCCAAAGAGATTCATCGAGTTGTCAGCATTAGGACCGATGACGGCAATCGATTTCAGGTCTTTCTTCAATGGGAGAAGATTACCTTCGTTTCTGAGTAGGACGATGCCTTCATGAGCGGCATCAAGCGCCAATTTCTGATGTTCGCTCGAATGCATGACCTGCTTTGCGTGGTCCAGGTCAACATAAGGGTGCTCGAAGAGTCCGAGACGGAACTTCAATTCCAACACCCGCCGGACAGCTCGATCCACCAACGCTATTGGAATTCTGCCTTCTTGCACGCTCTCCACCAGGGGCGCCATATAGGCGGGTTCGTAGGTGATGTTCAAATCCACCCCGGCGCGAAGGGCCAGCGCTCCGGCCTCTTTTTGCGTGGGAACGATGCCTTCATATATCAAGGTGTCAAAACCATCGCCTTCGCTGGTAACAATGCCCTTAAAACCGAGTTCGTTCCGCAAGACGTCGTTCATCCACTTTTCGGAGCCGTGCGCCGGAATATCCTCAACATCGGGATAGCCGGCCATTACTCCAAGGGCCCCATTCTTGGTGATCGCTGCGCTCCACGGTGGCAAGACGTCGCGGCGCAGGAGGCGCTCGGATAACGTGATGGCCCCACGCTCCAGTCCACCGAAAGGTTCGCTCTGCGTGGGGAAGTCGGTCATCAAGGCGACCACTCTGTCGGGGGCATTGATATTCGTGCCTTGCGTCCCACGCGCGATAGCTTCGGCAATTCGCGAACCGAGGTAGGGATCCTCGGTATAGGCTTCTTCATTGCGCCCCATTCGTGGATCACGGTCGAGTTCCAGAACCAACGTCGAAAGGACATGAATCCCGACGGCCCGTGCTTCCTGCGCTGCAGCCGCGTAGATCGACTCGGTCAGCGGCATGTCAAAGCTGCTGCCGATGGCAACTCCTTCGGGGAAGACTGTCGCTCCAGCAAACATTCCACCGTGCGTGCCCTCCTCGTCTTCCAATAGAGGAATCTTAAGGCGCGTTTGCGTCAACGCGATTTTCTGAAGTTCATTCAAATATTCGACCTGCTGCTCGACCCCCTCATGCAGGATCGTGTCGGCGAGGGTAAAGAAGCCGCTGCCGGGCCCGATTTCGTCGGTATACGTTCCGGCTGCGAATTTTCTGCAGGCGTTCATCTTTTCGCGAATGCTCTTCCCCAGCTGGTCTACATAAACACATGGCAAATTAAGCTGCCCAATTTTTTCCTTCAGCGTCATGCGACCCATGAGGTCATCAACGCGCTCGTCAATCGTACGCTTCGGGTCGAGGTAAACCGGAGTATCAGTAGAAGATTGCGCGAATAAGGTGAACGCTGCGGATAAACAGAAAACCACCATCGTCAGACACAACAGTAGATTCTTCCGTTTCATTCTCCTCCTCCAGACTGACGAGACTCGCCAATGATGCATCACCATTGAGATCGGCACACGTGCGCAATTCAGTGACTCGGCGCTTAGAAAATAAACTTGAACGCGAGTTGGCCGATGCGAGCATCCCGGGCCTGGGTTATTGTTCCGAAAGTCGAACCGAGGTTAAGGAAGTTGCCATCGGGGGTCATGAACTGGGCGTGGTTGAAGGCGTTGAACAATTCCATGCGGAATTCAAAAGACTTCGATTCGGTTATGCGCAAGTCTTTGAGCAGGGCAATGTCCCAATTATTCCAGCCTGGTCCATGGAAGAAGCGATGTCTCGAGTTGCCAAATTGTCCCAGGGTTTCCGCGCTGAAGAGCGAGGTATTGAAATAAGTTCCACCCTTGCGGGGATTGGTATTGAGCAGAAGCTTACCAGGAGTGTAATTGGGCTCATCCTGGTCACCAGTCGGCCCTGGCGAAGTGGCGCCAATCAGGGAATTATCGTCTGGTTCCACGATAGTTATGGGGGTACCTGTGGCGAAGCGCGTAATGCCTGAGATAATCCATCCGCGAGTCGCGCGATTGTCGCCGAATGCGCGGTCAAAGGGCAATTCGTAGGAATAGCTGACCACAAAATTGTGTGTGGTGTCCCAAGCCGACAGGGAGTCGCTGACGTTAGGATTGAAAGGATAGACCTGGTCCGCGGGCGACGATGAATTATCCATTGACTTGCTGTACGTGTAGCCCCCCAGCAGCGTGAGCCGGCCGGTGGTGTGACGCATGCTGACTTCGAGTGCGTTGTAGCTGGAATGACCAATCGTGCGAAACCACCCTATGCTCCCGAAATTGACTCCTCCATTCGGACCAAGTTGCTGGCGCGGCATGATCACTTTTCCTGATGGCAAGGTGAAAGTACCCGTTTCCGAACCGGGACCGCAACCTACGCTGATCGCTTCCAGGCACAAAGCGGGAGTACTGGGATTGGCTTCATCGATCACCATGAGGTGATGACCTTGGGTTCCTACATAACTCACATTCAGTATCGTGGCTCCGCCAAGAGCTCTCTGAACGGACAACATGTAGCTCTCCGTGTAAGGAATTTGGTTGCGGTAATAAAAGGTCGGCGAACTGGAGATCGGCACGAATTGTGCCCAGTTGACGCTTGAGTCGGGGTGAGAAGGAGTGGCACTCGCAATGCTCGATGCGACGGGAAAACGCTGGCCTTCTGAGATTCCTGTATAAAGATCCACGTAGGGTGTGGCAAACTGCGCCGCGGTTGGATTCACATAATAGTTGCCGTACGGGGCATCCCCGTTACCGTTCCCGTTGATCCAGTTTTCGAGAGACGTATAAAACATCCCAAAGCCTGCGCGGATGCTCATGTTGCCCGGTCCGCCGGTGAGCTTCTGCCAAAATCCGCCATCAGGATCCGGAGAGTAGGCCAACCCCAATCGTGGAGCGACATTGCCGTAACGGATGGGGGCGACGGTTCTCGGAACATGGGGGTCGCCCGGGACTGTCCAGCCCACGGGAGCAGTCGGGAAAGTCGCCGATTGGATGCCGGGAACAAGCGCTTCCATCCGATTGTCCTTTTCGACCCAGGGTACGGTTACATCCCAACGCAGGCCATAGTTCAGCGTCAGATTTTTCTTTACACGCCAGCTGTCTTGAGCGAAAGCACCGTAGTACCAGCCGACGTTGTGTAGAGCCAATTGCTGTCCCTGATTGAACCCGCTGCCATAGACTGCACCGAGCAGGAAGTCGGCGAAGTCTGAACCTGTTTCAGCGCTGCCATTGAAATAGAAAATGCCGGCGTTGCCGTAATAAGACTGCATGTTGATTTGGAACAGCGTACCGATGCCTCCGAACTTCAGGCTGTGAGTCCCCATGACCTTCGAAAAATTATCGAACAGCTGATAAGTGTTTTCGTGATTGATGAATTCACTTTCGGGCCACCCGACCGAGAAGTTGTTGAAATTAATTTGCGGTACGGTTACGGCCGGCCCTACCGGACAAATGCCGAGCGTGTTGCATCCCACGGTGAAGCCAACTGACGCTGGATCGATGGGGGCCGACGCGGCAGCGCCGGAAACAGCAGCATTGCGGGCATAGCTCAGGCGGAGTTCATTCAAACTGGAGTTGCTAAGTTCTTTGGTGTCGCCCAGAGCGATCAACTGCGTTCGCCCGAAACCCGCAATGCTGCCAATGGCACCAACTGAGAAGGCATCGGGGGTGGTGTTGTAATAGTCGTCGACATGGTAATAGCCCGACACCATGCCCCACCGGGTGTAGTCGTCGGCGCGGATACCACCTTTGTTGTCACCGGAAGGCGCGTTGCTGGCTGAACCGGGGTTGGAATAGCAGGCCCCCCCGCCGGGGCAGGTAATATTGGGTTGAGGAATGTACTTCAAGAAGTTGGAAGCGACCGGATTGATCGCGGACTTTGGAATCACAGCATTGGGAAAGACGCAGTCGGCAGTACTCGTGCAGCCCGGAAAGTAGAATGGCTCACCTACGCTGACGGGATATTTCAATTCCGTCTGAAGCGTGCTGGCAAACGCGCCGCCCGTGACGGGGCTTGTCAAGGAACTCGCCTGGTCAATGAGGTTCCCTTGCCTGTCCGCAAGCGATGGGACAGGCGTAACCAGACTACTCCCCGTCCCGGAAATCGTATTCCCGCCAATTGTCGCGCGTGTGCCTTCGTAGTCCGAAAAAAAGAAAAGCTTGTCTTTCATTACAGGGCCGCCGAACGTGCCCCCGAACTGACTTCGAACGTACTTACTCTTAGGCCCGGCAGAAGCTGGATTGTAGTAGTTGCGCGCGTTCAAATCGGTGAGGCGCAAGAATTCGAAGGCATCGCCGTGGAAGCTGTTGGTGCCAGATTTGGTGACGAGATTGACCATGCCGCCGCTGTAGTGGCCATATTCGGCGTCGAAGTTATTGGTAAGAATCCGGAATTCCGCGATCGAGTCGAGACTGGGGATCACCGAGACACCGTTTAACATCGGCTCTTCCACATTGGCGCCGTTCACCATAAAACCATTGGCACTCTCCCGGCCACCGCTAATGGATCTCTGACCTTCACTTGTACCGGGACTGTAACCCGAATCGATCGGTGCGAGCGAAACGTCCGGGGCCACACCGGGCTGGAGTGCCATCAATTCGGTCCAGTCTCGCCCGTTCAACGGCAGCGTGACCATCTCCTTGCGCCCAATCAATTCACCCATTTGAGTACTCTGCGTATCTACCTGGGCAGCGGTCGCTGAAATCACGACTTTTTCAGTGGCGGCGCCAACTTTGAGTTTGGCGTCCAATCGTAGAGCAGTGTTGACATCTAATATCAGGTTGGTTTCCTGGAATTCCGCAAAGCCCGTGGCATGGACCTGGATGCTGTAGCGGCCGATCGGCAGGTTTGGAAAAGAATAGAAGCCCTCAGCATTTGTTTTTGTCGAGCTTTGAACACCCGTTTCCACGTTGAGCGCAGTCACAGACGCCCCGGCAACAACTCCGCCGCTGGGATCGGTCACCGTCCCCGATATGCTGCCCGTGACGCCAGCAAAAGCTGTCGTGAAGAGCAGCAGCACAGTGAACATGAGTAGAAAAGATGTGCGCTTCATACGAGTCCTCCTTGCCGGCATATCTACTCGTCGTGGATGGTCTTAATGAGGATCCGAAAGCAGAGCCCCGCTGCCCTGCCGGCGTGAAACGCTTCAAATACTTACTTCACAAAATGAAATAATGTGACCCAGACTCCGAATACTTAAGCTCCTTTATTCAGCGTTGTCAAGAAATTTGTTCAACCTAAATCGCTTCGAAAGCGACGGCGATCTCAAGCTTCCTGATGGAGTCTTTCCAGCACGGTTTCGGAAATCAGCCTCGCCACGCCAAGTGCCGCCGCTTCGCCCCCGAGATTGGAAATCTTGAGCTGCACCTCATTCGCTGATTTCTCCAGCGCCCGCTGCTTGATCGCACGCCTCAACGGATCCAGGAACAGTTCGGGCGCAGAACGAAAAAGGGCTCCCCCGAAGATAAGCACGTGCGGATTGAGCAGATTCACGACATCTGCCAGGGCCACCGCAATCTGCGAAATCGCATTGTTCAGAACGCGGAAGCACAGGCCATCATTATCGAGTGCCGCTTGACCGATCATTTCGATACTGATCCGGGTGAGATCGCCTTTCGTGAGCTCTTGAATCCTGGAATTCACGCCCTTCTCGATTGCGCTTCTTACCGACTGAATGATCGCGGCACAGGAGGCTAACGTTTCAAGGCATCCGTAATTCCCGCAACAACACAGCGGGCCATGTTCGTCGACGGTGATGTGCCCGAACTCGCCGGCGCTACCTCCCGGCCCGCGGTATAGCTTTCCATCGAGAAAAATTGCGGCTCCAATTCCCATTCCCGCATCCACGTAAATGAAATCATCCAGGCCTATGCCAAGGCCGAAATGCTGCTCTGCGGTTGCGCTTCCGCGAACACTGTCCTCGAGCAGGCAAGGCACTCCGAACTCGCTCTCGATGATTTTTCTGAGCGGAACATTCTTCCATTCCTCCATCTGGCCCGGCCGTGGAAAAGAGAGCACTACGCCTGCGTTTACATCGATCACTCCGGAGTGGCCAACGCCAATTCCTCGCAGGGCGCTTTTGGATTTTCCGCAATCAGCAATCGCCTGGTGAACAAGCCGCAGAGCTCGCGAGAGCACCAACTCGCGGCCATCCGGCAACCTGGTCTCGGACTTGAACTTATAGAGCGTGCGGCCTTGTAGATCGGTGATCACCACTCTCGTATGGAATGACCCAAGGTCTATGCCAGCAACGAATCCGACGTCGTCTCGGATGCTGAGAGAAACCGGCTTTCGACCCATCGTCGTACTCGCATTCTGCCCTGACTCGACGACAAGTCCTTTTCCCATCAGCCTGTCAACGATAAACGTAATACGCGCCGCGCTGAGCCGTATATGTTTGGAAAGTTCGATCCTTGAGATATTCGGCTTCGCGTGAATGAGCTTTAGGACATTCCACTCGTTCCGCAGGGACTTGACTCTTGAGAAAGCAGGCTTTCCAGAACGGGGAGTCCGAACCCGTCGTTTGCTTTTGGTGCTTTCCATCAGGAGACCTCATCTTCCTTTCCTTCTTTTCCACGCTCTAACTAACCGTAGACAGGTCGACGCATCACGGATAATTGACTTTTTAAATGAAGAGGTGAAATGATGCCCCGTCGTAACATGTAATTGCTTCAGTAACTGAACTAAGCTACAAGACTGCTCAGATCAGCGTCAAGCTGGACTTATTAATTTAATCGAGGATAGTCATGAGAACATCGGAGAGCAAGATGACCGCGATCGAAGAGAAACTCGCCATCGAGGGCGGCAAGCCTGCTCGAACCAAGCCTCTGCCGCTGGAGTTTCCCGGCGTCCATCACATGGACGACGACGAGGTCAATGCCGCGTTGCGGGTGCTGAAAGCCCGCTCCCCCTTCCGCCACTACGGCATCAACCTGCAAAGAGAAGCGGAGACGTTCGAGTCTGAGTTTGCATCATTTCTCGGCGTGAACCATGCTCTCGCGGTGACCAGCGGAACAGGGGCCCTGCACGCCGCCCTTACCGCGCTCGGAGTCGGTCCCGGACAAGAAGTCATTATTCCGGCGTACATGTGGGTTTCGGTCGTCGCAGCGGTCGTGAATCTCGGAGCCATTCCGGTATTAGCCGACATTGATGAGACCTTTTGCTTGAATTCTACGGCGGTCGAGCGCGCAATCACTCCGCGAACGAGTGGAATCATTGTCGTTCACATGAGCGGAGCGCCCGCCAATATAGTCGAGCTCCTTAAGATAGCTCGGAAACACGGCCTGTTTCTGCTCGAGGACTGCGCCCAGTGTGCCGGCGGCAGCGTAGAGGGAAAAAAGGTAGGAACGTTTGGTGACATGGGAATCTTTAGTTTCCAAATGAATAAAAACATGACCAGCGGAGAAGGCGGCGCTGTGGCCACAAATGATGCCCGCCTCTACCAGCGGGCCTTTGCCTGCCACGACACCGGCTACGCACGCGACGCTTATGGCCGGGCCCTCTTCGACAATCTCGATCTCTGTTTGTGGGCACGAGGATACCGCATCGATGAGATGCGGGCTGCCATCCTGCGCGTACAACTCAAGAAATTACCGCGCACGATCTCCCACATGCACGGCAGCAAGTACCGAATCCGAAAGACGCTGGAACTGTATCCCGAAGTGCGCCTGCGCAAGATTGTCGATCCTGCCGGCGACACCGGGTGTTTTCTCATCTCTATGTATCGTGACCCCAAGACGGCGAACGTGATCTGCCAGGCACTGCGTGCCGAAGGCATCGCGACCTACTCGCAGGGAATCAACAATGTTGTGATGACCGATTGGGGACTCCACATCTACTACAACATCACCAGTCTGGTGAATCAAACCAGTTCCGACAAGAAAGGATTTCCCTGGAAGCTAGCTGAAAATGCACATTCCAAGCCGAACTACGTCAAGGGAAGCTGTCCAGTTGCGGACAGTTTATTCGAACGCAGCATCCTGCTCGCGGTGCCATCCTCCCTCACTGACGAAGACGAGCAAGAAATCATTCACGCGTTTCGCAAGATTTTGGATCGGCCGGTCGACACTCTGGAGGGGTTGACCATTCCTTGACTAAACTGAGGTATTCCAGCGTGGGTAGTGTCGGGTTGAATCACCTGGTGGCTCGGGCCTTTCATCGCGACGTCTCACTCGCATAAGCTCCGACGGGCAAATTCGAAAGTTGGGATAGGACCAGCGTCGCAACCACCGACGACTAACGCCTCGAAAAACTCTCGACACGACTGACATTCCATTAGTCTTTATTCCGAGTTCGACTCCGCAATAGAGGCGCGCAAGTGTGCGACTGTTGTGCCGCTGATCGTGCTCAGCTCAACAGAAACCAGAGGCGCAGAACAGCGACGCTGAATCGCCGAACGCTAATCGCTGACCGCTCGAAGCCTTGATTTTTCACGACTATTTTGCTGCGATGTCGGTGTTCTGTCTCAGTTCCGCTCCACTCGGACTGCGAAAATTGCCGGTTTAATGGCGCATCCTTACTAGTCAATCCATCGTGCTTGCTAGCACGGCGCTAGCGCGGTAGAGTCAGGAGTAACGAGCGAGTCAATTTATCCGCAGATGACCTTCGCGAATGAAAAAATGCTTGTGGACCGCTTGCTTTCCCTGCTTCAAAGCCAGTCCACCTTTTGCGGCCCCGTCCGCGTCACTCCCGAGTTCTTCTATTCGCGCGGCCGGACTGATGTCGTTGCCGTTGCCGAGGACGAGAACCTAATCACGTTCGAGGCCAAACTGACGGACTGGAGGACGGCACTCCATCAAGCTTATCGAAATACCTGCTTTGCTCACGCCTCTTATGTGGTCCTTCCCAAGAAAACTGCCCTGACGGCCACGTCCGGCGGCTCTGGCGGCCCGCTTTTTAACGAGCAGGGAAGAGTCACAGGAATCAACTTTGCGATGGTGCGGGAATTCGGGGGATCGAATTTCGCCACTCCCGTGGGTACGCTGAGTCTCTACTGAAACCTTAAGTCGCTCAAGATCGCAAGGGAAGTTCCCGTAGTGCTCGGTGCTGTCAAGAAAATGGGGCAGTTAATAAAGGTGAGGGCGAACCTTTGGCTACCCGGATTTTTGGCTGAGAACAGATGATCTTGTATCGCGATGTTTAATGGTCAAGCTTCATAACAAACCTCATAACAAATTATAACAAATACGTCTAAAACTTCCCATTCTTGCCCACTATGGGATTCGAGAAGCCGCCGAAACAAAAAACACTTAGCTGACTGCTTAGCAATCAGTAGGTTTAAGGTTCAAATTCGTTTCATGAGGTGGCTCGCCCGCCGCATTTAGACGGACTGACTGTCGGACACACGGGCACGATCGTTTTGCTTACTCTTTTCCGAATCTGCAGTGCCAATTGTGTGCGGATTTCGGCGTCAAATCGATCATGATGCAGAAAATAGACCAGCATTATGCCTCACTGAGAACAATGAACGAACAGTGGTGATAAGGATTTGCAATAGTTGCGTGGCACTGACTCCAAACAAGCGTTCACGATAGCGATTCCCTGGGCTCGTAACGCTGCGCTCGTATCGACATTCACAAAGCAAAAACCAACGGCATCCACACGGCTAGATATGTGACGGCAGGCGAAAGCGGGATTCTGTTGAGGAACATTCCGCTTATGGAGGGAAGGGACAACCGCAATCAAGATCAGCAATGCCCCACGCCGCAGCCTTCGGAGATTAAGGTTGCCGGTCATCGCGAGGTAAAAGCATAGCCCCGCACAAAGAATGGCAGTGATGGCAATGGCGTAGATGAATGCCACATAAATCACCGAGAGCGGAAAGGGCTTTCCGAGTCCGAGCGCGAGAAGAGATTGAAATGCCGCGCTCATTTTATACGTATCCAGTACAGAGAAAGCGCGCCCGTCCAAGCCAAGGCGAACGCGATCTGAAGCCATTGATAATACGCTCGTAGTTTTCGCATCGCGGCTATCTGCCGGAACTATAGCTAAGAAAATCGCACCATTTAAACATTACCGTCGAGAATGGGGTTAACACCAATGCGCCCGATCGGTGAAATGGCATTTTCCTCATACTTCATACACTCAGCTAGTGGATCGGACTCTTGCTTGATTTGCCGCCTCGCTTGCTTAAGGTGAGTCTCGAGGATGATGTCCTCTGCGAACACGTCCAGCAGAGCTGACTGCACAATCTCGCGCCCATCCAATCTTTGGTGTTGACATTCGACACAAGCCGCGCTATTTATTGGTGTAGAGGAACGACACCAATGGGAAAGCCGTCTCGCCTCGATCTTCTGCAGGGAACCCTGGACCTGCTCATTCTCCGCACATTGCAGTCCGGCGATGCTATGCATGGGTGGGCGATTTCCGAGAGGATCCGCCAGGTATCCGAGAACGTGCTCCAGGCGAACCAAGGTTCGTTGTATCCGGCTCTTCATCGCCTCGAACACCAGGGCTGGATCAAGGCCGAGTGGGGAATCTCCGAACTGGGGCGTCGTGCCCGCTTTTATCGATTGACGGCTTCCGGGCGAAAGCAACTCCAGCAGGAGGCCGATAACTGGACGCGGGTGGCAGGTGCCATCGGTAAAGTGCTGGAACTGGCCTGAGGGAAAATGCCATGACCCTGAGTGATCTCCTTTTGCGTCTTCGTGCACTGTTGTTCCGCGCGCGCGTTGAAGAGGAACTCGAAGATGAGGTGGAGTTCCACTTGGCCATGGCATGCCGCAAGCACCTCGACGCCGGACACACCGAGGAGGAAGCGAGCCGCCTGGCCCGTCTCGATTTCGGCCGAGTCGGATGCGGTGAAGGAAGATTGTCGGGGCGTGCGCGGGATCGATCTTTTCGAGACCGCGCTGCAAGACATTCGATATGCGCTCAGGAGTTTCCGGCGCAACCCGGGGTTCGTGCTTACGGTCGCAGGAACGATCGCTCTTGGCCTCGGACTCAATCTGGCGCTCTTTACTCTCTTCAACGCGTATGTGCTGCGCCCTATCTCGATACGCGATCCTTACAGCCTCTACGGCTTCACGTGGACCGACCGTCAAGGCGCGGACATGCGTTCTCCTGGGATGAATACCAGCAATTTGAAAAAGACAACCCTGCGTTCTCCGAGGTCGCGGCCGTCCAGTATATCTATACCCGCGTAGACGGACATGTTTTTCAGGGACAACTGGTCACGGGGAATTACTTTCAGATGCTCGGCGTCGCTCGGAGTTGGGCCGCCCCCTGCTCCCTGAAGATGCCAGCGCGCCCGGGCGCGAAGCCGTGATTGTTCTCAGTTACCAAGCGTGGCAAAGCATGTTCGGAGGCCGTCCCGACATAGTCGGGACGAAATCATGGTCCGCGGTTTTCCGATGGAAGTGGTTGGCGTGGCGCGGAAGGGATTTCAAGATATCAGTGAAGTGCCGCGCGATTTCTGGGCTCCCCTGACCATGGCTGGCCGGCTGCAAGATGGCCCTGACTTTTCGGCGCTGACCATCCCGAGCGCCTCGACATCGTCGGCCGACTCCCCAGTGGCCAGAGTGTCGTCCAGTGCCAAAGCGATTCTGACTGCCTGGTCCCAGCGCATGACGCTCAACTGCCGGAGGACCGCAAAGCGGCAGGGATTCTCTTGCATTCGAAGGCGACCTCGATTCCGCTGACGCCCGAACTGCTGGTCGTGTTTAGTCCCGCTGGTGATCGCTTTCAGCCTTGTGCTGGTATTGGCATGCACGAACGTGGCCAGCATGATGCTCGCTCGTGCTGCCGCTCGGCAACGCGAGATCGGAATCCGCCTCTCTCTCGGCGCTCTCCGCCGGCGCCTGATCCGCCAACTTCTCACCGAGAGCATTCTCCTCTCGATACCGGCGGCCATCCTCGGATTCATCATTTCGCGAGTCACGATCGATGCAGTCCATCCGGGTGATGTTCGCAACCGTTCCGAAGGACATGCTCGAACTGATCCACGATGTGCCGCGTCCCGTCGACTGGCGGGTGATTGCGTTCATGGTCTTCGCTGCTCTGGCCTCAGCGTTGCTCTTCGGTCTCGCGCCCGCATTCCAGGCCACTCGCGCCAATGTCATATCGTCGGTGCGCGGCGAGGTGACTTCGGACCTCAGCCCGGTGCGGGTTCGCAATGCACTGGTCATAGCGCAGATCACCGTCTGCACGCTTTTGCTGGTCGCATGTGGCGTACTGGTTCGCACGACCATGGCGATAAGCGCATTCGATATCGGTTTCAGAACCAACAACGTGATCGCGATGGACGTTGCCGAGAACAGCCGGAGGCAGCGTGCTGGACGCTCTGGCCTCTGATCCCGAGGTGGACACGATAGCGGCTGCTTCCTCAATTCCGCTCAACGGCACAGTGCCGTCCATGACCATCCGCGCGGAGAATGGTCCAACCATCAGCACTGCGTACAACGATGTCTCGCCGGAGTATTTCGAGAATCCTCGGAATTCCGATTCTGCGTGGCCGCAATTTCACCAAGCAAGAGTCGGCTTCGGAAACGCCGGTCGCGATTCTCAGCGCGGCGGCGGCTCAAAGTCTTTTCGCGGGACGGGATGCCGTTGGTCAGATCCTTCATCTCTCGGGAAATCCGGCCCGAGACGTCCGTGTGATCGGCGTCGCGGCCGACATCGTTACCTGCTGCATCCCCTGGGGCAAGGATCCCGCCCTGATATATCTGCCGACGACTCCTGCGACGAGTGCCACTGTGCTGGTGCACGTTCGTGGAGAAGTCGAAGCAGAGCGCCACCGGCTCGACATGCGGCTGGCAGCGCTGGCTCCGGGCGCCATCGGCGACATCCATTCCCTCGATCAATACCGCGCCGGAGGCATGTATGCCTTCCGCGCCGCATCGATGATCGGGGCCGCCCTCGGCGGACTCGCGCTGTTTCTGACTTTGACTGGCATTTACGGCGTACGTCTCCTATTTCGTGACGCAAAGGACTAAGGAGATCGGTATCCGTGTCGCCCTGGGTGCGACGACGCGCACCGTCGTCGGTCTGGTATTGAAGCAGTCGCTGCGCTTGACGGCGATCGGAATTGTCCTGGGCGTCGGTCTGGCCCTCGGTGTGTCGCGGCTGCTTGCTTCGAATCTGGTCTTCATGCGCGGCTTCGATGCCGCGGCCTTCGCTGCGGGCGTATTGCTGGTTGCCTCCACCGCGCTCGCTGCCGGATACATTCCGTCCCGCCGGGCAGCTCAAATCGACCCAATCCAGACGCTTCGCTACGACTGAGAAATGCCGCTTTGATCCGCCACGATGATGCCGAACTGCTACTGAATGTCAGTCATCGCTAACATTCGATAGCGCGACAATCTGCTCGGCGGTTCAACTTTTGTTTGCGAGGTAATAGGTATTCTTTCCGCTGTCCGCGTGGACGTCAACCAACGTGAATCCATGATCGCCGAGGATGCGTCGGTAGTTCTGGACGCTGTACGAGAAATACCGAAAAGTCACGCTGTTCATCTTGCTCTCTGTGCCATCAAAATCAGTCTGCATCCCCGGATGTGAAAAGGAACAGCGCACCGCGCCTAAGAATGCGCGAGACATTCGCAATCGCCCGAAGCCCGTCCTCAGGATTGAGATGGAACATGACGCCCAACGCCACCGCAGCATCGAACACGCAATCGGCGAACGGGCAGGACTGAACGATTCCTCGGACAGCAAGCGAGTCCGGGCAATTGCGCCTAGAAGCGTGCAAGCATCGCACCCGAACTATCTAGGCCGATCAACTCGGTGGCCGGCGCTCCGCAAGGCACGACTGAGATGGGTACACCGTTGCCACAACCAACATCGAGCAACAAGCGATCCGCATCGGGATGGATGAGGCTAGCGTGGTCGCTTCGGGTACTCCTGTCTGATCGTCGCGTTCCGATGCATACCACTCCGCAATTAGGTCGTACTCACGCACGTTGTGCCTTTAAGTTTGTATACACCTTTTAATTGCACACTAACGAAATCAGGCAATAGTACAGGGTTGTACCTTTTTGTTCGCTGGCTTCCGAGAGGTGCCACTACAATTGGTGCCCAATGAAGCGAATCGCCCGCGCTCTGCTCGCCGGCCTCTGCTTAGCTTATAGTGTGCCTTGCGATCTCAGGCGCACTCTACCAGATGATAGGCACGTGGAGTGATGCGCGACGTTTCCCAAATCGTGGTCACCTAGTCCGGGCTGGGGCGATCCGTATGAACATCGACTGCAGCGGGCAGGGTTCGCCAACGGTAATACTGGAGAGCGGTTCGGGTGGCCCTTCCATTGATTGGCTCATGGTGCAACCTGAGGTCGCAAAGTTCGCCCGCGTGTGCTCCTACGACCGTGCCGGATATGGGTGGAGCGACTCAGGTGCGGAACCGCGCAGCAGCCTGCAGATTGCTCACGAACTGAACCAGTTACTCCATGCGGCTGGTGAAAAAGGCCCGTACATTCTTGTCGGACACTCTATGGGCGGATACGACATGAGGGTTTACACCGGTCAATATCCAAAAGATGTTGCGGGAATGGTGCTGGTTGATGCCTCTCATGAGGATCAGGAACTGAGAGCGCCGGAATCTATCCGCAAGAGCCAACGGGCCCAGCGTAAACGTCCCGGTTGGGAGAAGCTGAAATACTTCTTTCAGCTCCATCTTGGCTGGGCTCGCCTGACAGCAGACCGCGATGCGCCTGACTTCTGGCCGAAAGCATTCCGCGAGGAAGAAGAGTTCCTGACGCTTCCGACCAAACATCAATTCGCCGTAATCGATGAGGATCAAGTTTTTCCCACGTTGAGCGCGGCAGAGGTGCGAACCGCCGGAAATCTTGGAAATCGCCCGCTGATTGTGCTCACGGCGACCAGACAGGACGATATCCCTCCCGAGATCCCGCCGAAGGACGCACTGGCCGAGGAAGATCTTTGGGTCCACCAGTTACAACCGGAATTGGCTCGGCTCTCGACCCATGGCAAGCAGATCGTCGTAGACAGCAGCCATGAAATGCCAACCCAACATCCCGAGGTCGTCATCTCGGCGATTCATGAGGTATGGCTGGCAGCTCGGGCTTACCATCTTATGGTTGATAGATCTGACCATGACCGCGTTCATGCACAATGAAGATGTGACTCCTTCCGAATCCGCACCTCGCGCTCTCACCTGGAAGCGTCTCGATGGCATAGACCTGCTCCGTGGTCTTTCGATCTTTTTCGTCTTGATGAACCACATCAACATCCGACTGCTCGGTGCTGATGTTCCATATACAGAGCTTCTGCCGGCACAGTTGGTCCACATTCTCGTCTGGAATGCCCAACTCGGTGTGCAGATGTTTTTTGCCATCTCGGGTTTTCTCATCACCTCGATCACTATCCGGCGCTGGGGTTCACTTCCGCAGGTTTCCCTGCGCGGCTTCTATCTATTTCGGTTTGCGCGTATCGCACCCCTGCTGTTTCTGCTGCTTGCGGTTCTATGCACACTGCATTTCGCAGACGTGCACCACTACGTAGTAACGGCTGAGACGGGAGGCCTTGGACGTGCTCTGCTCGCCGCTTTGACTTTGCACCTTAATGAGTTGGAAATTCATCGGGGATATTTGCCTGGCAATTGGGACATCCTCTGGTCCCTTTCAATAGAGGAGATGTTTTATCTCTTTTTTCCCTTGGCTTGCTTCCTACTCGCCGGCAAGAGATTCTTCGGTCGCAGCATAGTCTTTCCCGCCCTACTCTTGGTTTTTGTGATTCTTGGTCCCTTTGGCCGAACTCTATTCGCTCATGGCAACGAGATCGCAGAAGACTATTCCTATCTAGGAGGCATGGAAGGAATCTCGTGGGGATGCCTCACAGCCTTGGTCGTTTCGAGCAGACGCTTCTCTCGGCGAGCGATCTGGGCATTGGGGATTGCGGGGACCGTCGTCGTCTCAGCAAGTCTCATTTTTTCGTGGCAGGCCTATAGAGGCTGGCTCGGCAAAACAGGGCTGAACTTCAGCCTACTTGGTGTGGGAACATGCATGTTCATAGCTGCCACGACACAAATGGAATGGAGAAGTCCACGCGTGTTCGGCCCGCTTGTACGGATGGGCCGATACAGCTACGAGATTTACCTGACGCACATGTTCGTAGTGTTTACCCTTTTTGACCTGTTTCTTCATGCCGGCAAACCCATGCGCGGCGTGCCTATTTTGTTCGTTTTCGCCATTCTGTTTGCAGCATTGTTAGGGGCTGGCGTCGCAAAATTGTATTCGGAGCCTGCGAATCGCTTTCTGCGCCGCAGGACCAGCAATCCAGTCGGGAGCGTTGCGTCAGTGCCAATTACACCAACCGGCTAGTTCGCCACAAACAAGCCACATCACCTCACTCCGTACCTCACTCCGTGCGCAGCGCCTTGAGTGGATCCGTCGAAGCAGCTCGATGTGCCGGGAGAATACTGGCGGCCGCGGCGCAAGCCCCGAGCGCAAGAATTGAAAACCCGAACACATGCGGATCCCAGCTGCGTATCTCGAATAGCTGCGCGGCCATGAGGCGTCCCGCGCCGATGGCCAGAGGAATTCCAATCAATAACCCGATAGCCACTAGCAGAAATGCTCCCCGCAGGACCAATCGCACAATGTTCAGCCGATCGGCTCCGAGAGCCATGCGAACTCCGATCTCACTGGTTCGGCAGGCAACTGTGTAGGCCGTCAGGCCATAGAGGCCGATGGCTGCCAGCAGCATGGCGATGAGGCCGAATGCGCCGGCCAACTTCGCGACCATACGCTGCTGGTCAAAATTTGAGGCCACCTGCTCGTTCATGCTTTGCACCGTGATGATGGTAAGGTTGGGATCGATGTCGGCGAGAGCTTTACGAAGCTGTGGCTCGAGATTGCGCGTATCGCCGCGTACTAGCAGCTGGATACTGCGCACGAAATGCGTTTGTATTTCGCCACGCTCCATCAGAACGTCGGGATAATGGACACTCTGCTCCAGCGGTACGAAAAACATGGGCTTTGCGGGCTGGTCCGGATCGTTGTACTTGGCGTCACGCGCTACGCCGACGATCTCAAACGTGCTCGCATATCGGGAGTTGTCCATACCAAAGTGCTTGCCGATGGGATCTTCGTTGGGGAAGTATTTCCTGACCAGCGATTCATTCACAATTGCCACTGGGCGCGAGGTACCGGAATCGCTCTCCGCGAAATCGCGCCCGCGCACGATGCGCTGTCCGATTGTCGAAAAATACTGAGGGCTCACCCGGTCCCAGGACACACCCTCCGTCTGCTTAGCCGCTGGATCGCCCCTCCCTTCTATGGCAATCAATTCTCCCCAGTTATTGCCGCTGAGCGGACTCCAGGCCGCCAGGCTTGCTCTCTGCACATTCGGCAACCGCACCAGTCCATCTTCGATTGCGCGATAAAGCGCGTCGAGGTGTTCGGGTGTGTAACTGTCCAGAGGCGGATTGATCTGAATACTTATGCGATTTTGGGTGTCAAAACCAAAGTCCTGACTCTCCAGATTCCGCAAGCTCACCGTCAGCAATCCGGCGCAGGCCAGCAGAACCAGGGAAAGCGCCGCCTGGCTGACCACCAGTATCTTTTGCGGCAACGATGCCCCGGCGCGAGTGCCGCGGCCTGCTCCGTGCAGGGCCTCTGCCGGATCGGAACGCGAAGCTAGCCACGCCGGCACTACGCCAAACATCACACCGGTCAGGAGTGAAAGCGCAAACGCAAATCCCAGAACCGGCAGCGAAGGTGTCGCACTGATAGGCGTAAAGGTGGCGCTGTGAAATGCCAGGGCCAGCATCAGACGCGCTCCCACGTATGCAACCCCTAATCCTGCGATGCCGCCTAGCACCGACAGCAGTACCGCCTCCGTCAACTGCTGGCGAATCAGTCTTGTTCGCGCAGCCCCCAGAGCCAGGCGTACCGCAGTCTGGGCGCGGCGGGCGGCTCCGCGCGCCAGCAGAAGATTGGCGAGGTTGGCGCACGCGATGAGAAGTAATGTTCCACAAACCATCAGGAGAATACGCAGACTCGCGCCGTAGTCTTCCCTTAAGGAGGTGACACCCGCTCCGGCCGGAGCCAGCCGGATAAATTTTTGAGGAATCGTAGGTTCAATCTGCGGTTTGAATTCGGCGGGCATCTCATCTTCGTCACGGAGCCACCGTTGGAGCACCGGCGTTAGCCGGGCGGGAAGTGCTTGCACGCTCGCACCCGGCTTCAACCTGCCAATGGCATACAGCCACTGGGGATGATTCGTTCTCATGTGCGCATTCTGGCCGTCGAACAAAATCTCCTGTTGCAGGGGCAGCCAAAAGTCCGGCGGATCGCTACGCAGTGTCTCGCCAAAAAATCCCGGAGGCGTAATCCCAATCAAGGTGACCGGCTGTCCTTGCACGAAGAATGTGGACCCGACAATCCCCGGGTCTGAGCCGTAAGCCTGCTGCCAGGTGCGATAGCTGATCATCGCCACCGGTGAGGCCGACTGTTGATCGTCCGAGTTGTTGATAACCCGTCCGGCAAAGGCCCCGAGGCCAAAAACATGGAAGTAATTCCCGCTCACGTATTCGGCCCGCAAGGGACGTGCCTCGCGGTCTTTGGCTTCCTGCCGAATGCTGTAGATCCCAGGCGCGGCCTGAAAAGCGGTGGTTTCCTCGAACTCGGGTGCCGCCGCCGCGAGACGCTGGTAGAGGGGATAAGAGAACAGGCTCCAGTCATCGTCCTCCCAACCCTCGACACAGCACTCCTCGGTATCGCCAATGCGATACAGCTGGGCGGGATCGGCGACCGGCAACGACTTCAGCATGATGGCCTGCGTCAGGGTGAAGATCGCGGTGGTCGCACCGATGCCGATGGCCAGGGTAAGTAATGCTGTCAACGTAAACGCAGGAGCATGGCGCAGCTGCCGGAGAGCGTAGCGGATGTCTTGCAGAAGGGTTTGC
>CAVZFP010000004.1:0-145727 GCA_963774565.1 uncultured Acidobacteriaceae bacterium
GGTTTCCCCATCGATTACGGCCCGGTACTTCTCCTCATGCCCTTCGGATTCCATCTTGCGATACTCACTTGATGGACACCCTGCCCTCCGGAGTACTGCCGGCAGTGGCTCTAGCTCCGCCTTGGCTGTATCCAGCTTTCGCCTTCGTGCCCGTTTAGACGTCTGGCATACCTTCTGCCTTCTCCGGCCAACGAGGTTTTATCCCCCGCTTGTTGGATATGGCGCCCCTCATTTGAGCGCCAGAGGGACTTGAACCCTCCTGAACAACGTGCTGCTCAGCACGCACTATGCCGCTGTGTGACTCCTCGGAGACGTACATGCGGGCCTTGTGGCTCTGGCCTTCGCCCGCCGACCTGCGGCCTGGTTGAGCCGCAGGTATCTCCGAGGTCTCCCGGTTCTCGTGCATGAAGTTTCTAGGCTTGTTCTGGGGTCTTCGACTACGCCTGACTGGGCAGGAGCTCGCGCTATCGCGCCTGCTCATGTTGCCTAGCGCACATTACAAGGGCGTCGGCGTCTGGATTGCATCTTTTCGGAGCTGAATACCCAGCCCGCCTATCCTCTGTCTACGCTTCGCTGAGTACCTCGCGATACCCCGCGCAAGACTCGAGGCCGAGCGGATCGCTACTCCTTTCCCGTAAGGAACTTTCATCCTCTGCTTCATGCCGGTTTATCCCGGCGCACCGTAATGGGGATTTAACGACAGTTCTCGACGGTTAGATGCCTCTGAACCTGAAGCACCATCAAATCCCTGGGTGGGGCCTCCGCTTACGGTTTATGCGGTGATGGAACGTGGTCTATAAGTGGAAGTGGGCGAGGCGGTATAATCCCGGATGCCAGTGGCAACTGCCTCTGATAAGTTAGGTGCCAGGCAGTCCCAGGCAACTTTTGCTGTACAGCCCGGTTCCTACAGCGGGAGTATCCCATCCATGCATTCCGCTTCTGTGGAAGTAACCCCCGACTCCGGGTCCCTATCAGACCAGCCGGGGATACAACCGGAACAACCCCAGGACGGCAGCGCACGACCAAGGCGAATGCGCGGTTGGATCGTTGTCGCCGCGGTTGCGCTGGTTATCGGCATCGTTCTGGTGGCGACCCGGAGTAGGATTCCTACAGTCGGCAAGTCGGCGCACTCCGCTGCGGACATTCCAGTTCAAGTTTTACGTCTCAAGGGAACCACAGAGGCTGTGCAATCGCGTTCCATCCTCGCGCCTCTGCTCGCAGGACAACAGGTCCCCACGCTCACGATTATCCGCTTGGCGTCCGCGGGGACGCGCGTCAAGCATGGAGATCTGCTGGTGGAGTTTGACCGCCAGGCCCAGATGCGAGATTTCATCGACAAGGAGGCCGAGTACGCCAAGCTGGTGGACCAAGTCGCAGAGGAGCAAGCCAAAGAGAACGCCGCTCGCGCCAAAGACGAGACCGAACTGAAGGCGGCAGAAGACAATCTCCGCAAGACGGAACTGGAAATACAAAAAGCGGAGATCGTTTCGCGCATCGATGCCGAAAAAAATCAAGAGAACCTGGACGAAGCCAAAGCCACTTTCGATCAACTTCGCGAAACCTTTGACCTGAAGCGCAAGGCGGCACGGGCGGCGATTCGCATTCTGGAAATTCAACGCGATCGCACCCAACAGACCATGTTGCACGCCCGGGCCAACGCCGACCTCATGCAGATCCGTTCCACCCTGGATGGCGTCGTGGTGCTGAACACAATCTGGAAACAAGGGACCATGGGTGAGGTGCAGGAAGGCGATCAGATACGTCCGGGTACTCCGTTTATGCAGGTGGTGAATCCGGCGATCATGCAGGTCCGTGTGCTGGCGAACCAGCAGGACTTTCCTAGCTTGCAGGTGGGGCAAACGGCGAAGGTCCGGCTGGATGCATACCCGGATCTGGTATTTGCAGCCAAGTTAGACCAGTTGGCTCCCATCGGCGAAGGCGGAGATTTTTCCAGTAAACTTCGCTCCTTCGTTGTCATTGTTGCCATTGAGGGAAATGACCCCAAGCTAATGCCCGACCTTTCTGCCGCAGTGGACGTGGATGTTGCGAAGGAGAATGCGGGATCCAAAGCTGCCTTGGGCGCAGGAAATGGTTCGTGATGATTCAGCGCTTCCATCGACTTTCGATTCGTGGCAAGGGGATGGTCATCGCGGTCCTGTTGCTGGCGGGGAGCGTTGCGGGGTTGGGAGCGGCCCACCTCGGGAAGCGATCACCGACCGTTCCCACCGTCGAGGTAAAGCGCGGCGAATTTCTTGACTCAACGCAATTTCGGGGCGAGGTGAAGGCACTGAAATCGATCACGCTCAGTGCACCCGCCGAGGCAGGCGACTTACAGATCGTCAAAATCTCTCCCGAAGGCACTGTCGTGAAATCCGGCGATGTTGTGGTCGAGTTCGACAAAACAAAGACGGAGCAGGAGCTGGCGCAGTTCCAATCCGCCCTCAAATCGGCAGAGGCCGAGATCGGCCAGGCTCGCGCCCAGGCGCGTCTCAGCGAAGAGGAAGACAAGACCGCGGTATTGAAAGCCGGATACGACGTGGAAGGCGCCAAACTGGAAGCCAGCAAGCAAGAGATCGTTTCCAGAATTGAAGGAGAAGAGGCGAAGCTGAAGTTGGCTGACGCCGAGCAAAAGCTGCGCGAAGCACAGACAAAACAAAAATCGGATCAGACTCTTCACCAGGTGACGATTCAGAGCAAGGAACAAGCCAGCAAGAAGGCCAAGTACGATGTGGAGCGCGCTAAACGAGCATTGGGGCAGATGATCTTGCGAGCGCCCTCGGCCGGGACTATCAGCTTGTTGCAACACTGGTCGGGCTCGAATATGACTTCGTTCCGGCCGGGGGACCGAGCCTGGCCGGGTTCCCCGATCGCGGAATTGCCGGATGCAACCACGCTGCGCATTTCAGCGCGCGTCGACGAGACCGAACGCGGGCGATTGGCGACGAAACAACCGGTTACGGTCCAATTAAATGCGATCCCAGACCGACAATTCACCGGGCACATTGAGCAGATTAGCGCCATCGCGAGCCTGGATTTTTCCAGCGGTTGGCCCATTACTCGCAACTTCATTCTCGACATTCTTCTTGACCAGACAGATCCGCGCTTCAAGCCAGGGATCACAGGACAGGTGACAGTGATCGTGGACCGAGTGCCGAACGCAATCACCATACCCACACAAGCCATGTTTCAAAAGTCTGGACAGAACGTAGCTTATGTTTGGCGAGGAACGCAGTTTGAAGAACGGAGGATCGACGTCGCAAGAAGGAGTGGCGACCAGATCCTGGTCGCGAAAGGCGTGAGTCCCGGAGAGCAAGTGGCGCTGAGAGATCCCACTTTGAAAGAGTAACCGGTATTGAGATGAGAAGCCAGCGTGCCATCACGTGGGCGGTTGTAGCAGCAATTCTCTGCGCTGTATTGGGTGGAGTCGCTGCAGTGCGCCACGCCACTCCGGCAGCCACGGGAGAGGAGATCCCGACCGGGCTCGTGAAACGGGGCGATCTCGACATGAAGGTCTACGTGACAGGAGAATTGCGCGCGAGCCATTCAGACATGCTGACAGCGCCTGCAATCGGCGGGGGCGCTCTTCAAATTACCCATTTGTTGCACACCGGCACCACCGTGAAAAAGGGCGATATGGTGATGGAATTCGATCCCAGCGAGCAACATTACAAACTCGACCAGAACCGCTCCGAACTGTTGCAGTCTGAGCAGGAAATCACCAAGGCTCGAGCCGATGCTGCGGTGGTTACGGCCCAGGACAAGGTCGCATTGCTCAAGGGGCGGTTTGACGTAAGGCGGGCGGAACTGGACGTGCAGAAGAACGAATTGGTCAGCACGATCGACGCGCGGAAGAATGATCTCGCTCTGGAACAGGCAAGACGAGTGCTGGCGGAACTGGAGCAAGACGTAAAGTCGCGCAGCGCGTCGGGTCAGGCCACCATATCGCTGGCGGAGGAGAAACGGAACAAGGCAAAGCTGGCAATGGACCAGGCCCGGGACAACATCAACAAAATGCGCGTTACGGCTCCGATGGATGGTCTGGTCGCCCTGGAAAAAAACGAGGGTGCCGCGGGAGGGTTCTTTTTTAGCGGGATGTCGCTACCGGAATACCGCGAAGGCGATCAGGTGGAACCCGGCCGGACCGTTGGCCAGGTGATCGACCCCCAAGGGATGGAACTGGTTGCCAAGGTTGGAGAACTCGAGCGCAACAGCATTAAGCAAGGACAATCTGTAGAGATCCAGCTCGACGCGCTGCCGGGAATCACGTTTCATGGCACGGTAAAGACCGTCGGAGGCAACAGTTCCCACAGATTCTGGGAGGACGATTCCAGTAGTAAGTTCGAAGTGTCCATCACGCTCGCGACTACCGACTCACAGATGAGGCCGGGTCTGACAGCTCGAGTCTTTATCAACGGCGATCCGCGGAAAGACGTGATTTACGCGCCCCGCCAGGCGGTGTTCTTGAAAGATAACAAGCACGTGGTGTACGTGCACAATGGCAATACCTTTGAGCCGAGAGAAGTAACGATTCAAGCACAGAACGAGAGTCGCGCCGCCATTGAAGGCATCAAGGCGGGCACGGAAGTTACGTTAATCGACCCGACGGCACCGCGGAAGACTGGGAATTCAAGCTCGCTGTCGCCCGGCCTTGGAGGTATCCCGTAATGGCGACAATTGCGCCTACTCCGTCTGAACGCCTCCTACAAAGCTATCAACAATGGCTCCCCGATCTGGAATTAGGATTCCAGAATCTGCTGCTGCATCGCCTGCGCTCGCTGCTGACCATGCTCGGGATGATCTTTGGAGTCGCAGCCGTGGTATCGATGCTCTCGATCGGCGCGGGCGCGCGGCAGAAAGTCATGGCACTGATTGAGCAGATGGGAGTGCATAACCTGATTGTCGAAGCGAAAGAGACTACCGAGTGGCAAGCCCACCAGAAAATTCGCAAGATTTCCCCGGGACTCTCCTTCCAGGACTATCGCGTAATACGCGACGATGTCAGCGATATTGTCGCCGCCACACCGCGGAAGCGGCTGACTCCCTCGAAGACCATTCCGAAATCGCAGCAAGATCCTCCCACCATATACGGAGTGAATCCCGTATATCTGAAGATCGCGGGACTGCACATGCTGCAAGGAAGATTCTTTAGTGAGGATGAAGATGTGCGCGGTGCGGCAGTAGCCGTGCTGGGCGCCGCCGCTCGGTCAAGCCTCTTCGGGTCCGCCGATCCGGTCGGCCAATATGTGAAGGCGAATGAAACGTGGTTCCGCGTGATCGGAGTCGCTTCGCCGCAATTGAGTTCGCAAACCGAGGTGGCGGGTGTACCCACGCAGGACCTCAACAACATCATGTACGTCCCGCTAAACTCGGCCGTTCTTCGACTGGAGGACAACTACAGCGACGTGCGCGACGAGATCGACGGAATCTACCTGAGCATTCAGGACAATGCCGCAATGCCTTCCGTGGCGCAACTGGTTCGAGCAATTCTGGATTCGTCGCATCATTCAGCCGGCGATTTCAGCGTAATCGTTCCCGCCGAACTGCTTGCGGAACAGAAACGCACAGAGCGCTTGTTTAATGCCGTCATGGTTGCAATTGCGTCCATCTCCCTGCTGGTGGGCGGAATCGGGATCATGAACATCATGCTGGCCAGCATTTTGGAGCGGACGCGGGAGATTGGTGTTCGTCGAGCGGTTGGAGCACGACAGTCGGACATTATTCGCCAGTTTGTGGTCGAGGCGATGCTGATTTCCTTTGTGGGCGGAAGCTTTGGCATTATGTTCGGGTTCGTAATGTCGCGTTTGATCGCGTTGCTCGCAGGATGGTCGACGATTGTCACGCTGAGTTCCATCCTGCTGGCATTCATCGTCTCGATTACGGTCGGCTTGATTTTCGGTATTTATCCAGCAGTTAAAGCCGCACGTCTGGATCCAGTCGAAGCAATTCGGTGGGAATAGATGGCGCAGCGAACATGTTCAAGCCAGCACAATCTGGAGGAAATGAGATATGAGGTATTCTCGTCTGGGGATTTCGACTTGTCTTATCTCGCTTTTCATCCTGAGGTCTACTGCCTCGTGGGCACAGAAGGGGGAGGGATACCGCGATCTACTCACGCCGCAAGTCCGCTCCGACAAACTGGACGCTCTAGAGCACTTACGCAATTACGTGTTGGATGGAAAGCTGAGACTCAGCCTGCGGGATGCGGTCGTCCTCACTCTTGAAAACAACAGCTCGGTGAGGGTGCAGGAGACGCAGGTCGAATCTTCGAAATTCGCGCTGCTGGCGACACACGCGCCATTCGATCCGGCTGTGACGACTTATTACAACGTGAACAGTTCTTCTTCTGCGCCCTTTAGCGAATTGCAGGGAACCGGAACGGCGCCCACCTTCATTTCTACAGCGCAAAATGTCCAGGTCAATTACGTCCAAACTTTTGAAACCGGCACTAACTTCCAAGCGTCTCTGGGCACCAACAATAATTACACCAACAACTCGTTTTATCTTTACAACCCCTACGTTACTTCTGCTCTGGGTTTCCAGATTACGCAGCCTCTGCTGAAAAACGGGTGGTTCTTTGCCAATCGAGCGCCGTTGATGATCGCGCGCCGCAATTTGGAACAGTCGCGAGGCACTTTTGCTGCCGAGGTGAATAACAACGTGTTGCAGGCCGTAACGCAGTACTGGTCCGTGGTGGAAGCGCGCGGAAACCTGGAAGTGGCACGCAGTTCGATGGATGCCGCCGAGGCGACGTATAAGCGCGATAAACGGGCGCTGGAACTGGGCGCTTTGCCACCCCTCGACATCTATCGTTCAGAATCGCAGGTCGCATCTCGGCGAGTGCAGGTCATACAGAGCGAATACGCGCTGCAGCAGGCGGAGGACAGGTTTCGCATGACTATTGGCGCGGACCAGGATCCATACGTTCAAGCTTTGGATCTCGTACTCACAGAACAGCCGGAACCAGAAGGTGACCTGCGCACCATTGATGCGGGCGGCGCCTTGCAGCGGGCGCTGACCAAGAGGCCCGAGTTTGACGCAGCCCGCGCCGCTCTGGCCAATGACCAGACCCGCATTCGTTTGGCGCACAATCATCTGTTGCCCGAACTTAACCTGACTGGCGCTTACACGAGCAATGGGCTGGGAGGTACTCAGTTCAATGGCGCGGGTCAGAAGACGACCAGTTCCTCGATCAACCAGCTCTTCGGCTTCACCTATCCAACTTATTATGCACAGTTATCTTTAAGCCTGCCTTTGAAGAATCGGAGTGCGGCGGCGGAGATGGGGACCGCGCTAGTGTCTCGGCGCAGCGATTTATACACCCAACGACAAATCCGCGAGCAAGTCACGCTGGATGTCAGGAACGCCATTCATGAACTAGAGCAGGCAAAACTGAGCATCGCCGCTGGTAAGCAAGCATTGGACTTGGCCAAGAAGACCATGGCCGCGGAGCAGCGCAAATATGACTTGGGTTCAGAGACGATCTTTTTTGTGCTGGAGGCACAAACCGAACTCGCTGGCGCCCAGCTAAGCGTGCTCCAGGCTGAAGTGAACTATCAACTCGCGGTGGCGGCCGTCGATCATGCCACCGGCGAACTATTGGAGCCTTACCAGGTACAGATCGGCGAACTTACGCATTGAGGCGGACCCAAGTCACTCCCAGCTTGGTTCAGGAAATCAGGCCTTAGCGGTCATCGATCAGGTTGTGTGTGTCAGTGTTTCCTGCGGCAAAGTCGTCGGTTAACATCATCTGCAGAGAAGAATTCAGGGACAAAATCGCCAAGCCACTCACAGGGGTCACTGGCAAACAAAATTGATGAAGATGGGAATTGGTCCACCCCATCACCGGCTGCAAGGTCAGGTGCAGATTGCGAAGCGTGATCTCCAGAGGAACTAAAATGCGACTCCAGACCGGCGGTCTGGCGCCGAGGAGGGTCACTTTGATGGCATACACTGCCACGCAGGTTTCGGGCTGTCTCAAGCTGCCGTGTCGTCCGCCAGGAATTTGGCGAAAGAACGGGTCGACTTTAGCTTGTCCTCCCGCAAACCGCGCAGCTCTTCCTCACGGAGTCGCTTTTCGTACAAGAGTCTCCCGAACACCTGCGTGAGTTGCGAATAGCGATAGTCGTACTTGCGGTCGATCCCCTTACGACTTTCAGTCGGCCGGCAAGCGCGGCGCCAACGCTGCCCCAGCTCCGGCAGCGAGTCGCAACGCGATCGTTATGCCAGTGCCGAAGAGGTGCAGAAGTACAGCGGGATTGCGCCAGTGACCGGAGCGCAGTGGAAAGAAGAAATGGGTGCACTTTCGCTGGGCGTGTGCCAAGTTTCTGGGGCAAAGTTTTCACGAATGGGCAGGACACTCGATTGTGCAGTCGGTTTGGGCGCGTGCCTATTACCAGAGCAGCGCCAGCGTGTGATAAGGACCGCCATGCGTAGTGCGAGCCCTGGCCTTCAAATGGATTCGCCTCGTGTTTCGTTGCTGGCAAGACCGCGTGGCTTATGACGAGACCAGATATCTGCGGACCTTGGCCACACGAGGTTCGCATCTAGGCCTCTGTCAACGCAACGAGAGCGACCCCTAGAATTTCAACAGCCCATCAGCCAGATCATCACGCTTGAGAGACAACACCAGGTGCAGTAATAGGGTTCCTTTCAGCTTCTGCCCCTCGAGTTGGAAGTGCCACGCAAGCGGGCCAGTGGCTAAGACCGGATGCGTTGAAATCGCGGCCGCGAGCAGGTTGAAATGTGAGGCGTCCGCAATGCCGCTGTGCTTGGTCCAGAGTGCGATCAGGTCGAAGGCCACCGCTGCAAGAAAAAGGGCGATAGGAAAGTGGACCAGCACCACGTGTTGCGCGTGTTTCGCCGGAAGAGCCGTCTTGAGATCGAAAAGGATTTACCATCACTTGGGTAACGCATTTTCTAACGTTTTATTCCGCTGGATTCCATTTCACAATTTTATGGTGCGTGATCGCAGGTCTCAGCCTCAAGTCCTCGCTTTTTTAGGTGAGAGAGCACCAGGATTCGACTGTCGTCATTTCATATAAACTGTCGTATTGGCGTGCTCCGACGAAAAGTAATGGGAGTGCCCTCAGGAGAAAGCGGTTGCCACTGAATACCGACGTCCTTTGGTACAAGGACGCGATCATCTATCAAGTGCACGTTCGCACTTTTCACGACAGCAACGGGGATGGTATTGGGGATTTCCCGGGGCTTGCGCAGAGGCTCGATTACCTGCAGGAACTCGGGATCAATGCGATATGGCTGATGCCATTCTTTCCTTCGCCTCTGCGCGATGATGGTTATGACATAGCGGATTACCACTCCGTTCACCCCAGCTACGGAACGTTAGAGGATTTTTGCAAGCTGCTCGACGCGGCACACGAGCGCGGGATTCGGGTCATCATCGAAATGGTGTTGAATCACACCTCCGATCAGCACCCGTGGTTTCAAGAGGCGCGCAGTTCACGGGACAATCCTCGTCGCGATTGGTACGTCTGGAGCGATACCGATGAACGGTACAAAGGAGCTCGCATTATTTTTCTCGACACAGAACCGTCGAACTGGGCATGGGATCCGGTTTCGAAGTCGTTCTATTGGCATCGATTCTTCAGTCACCAACCCGATCTGAATTACGACAATCCCGCGGTTCGGGAACAGATGTGGGAGGTGATGAAGTTCTGGCTGGATATGGGTGTGGATGCGTTCCGGCTCGACGCGGTGCCGTACCTGGTGGAACGGGAGGACACAAATTGTGAGAACTTGCCGGAAACCCACATCATTCTGAAGGATCTACGGCGAAAGCTCGACGAACAATTTACCGGCAGGATGCTTCTGGCGGAGGCCAATCAGTGGCCCGCCGATCTTCGCCCCTATTTCGGCGACGGAAATGAATTCCATATGGCGTTTCATTTTCCTCTGATGCCCCGGATGTTCATGGGTTTGAAGTTGGAAGATCGCAAGCCGATCACTGAAATCCTGCAGCAGACTCCGGAAATTCCATCCTCGTGCCAGTGGTCGCTCTTCCTGCGCAACCATGACGAATTGACGCTCGAAATGGTGACCGACATGGAGCGCGACTACATGTACGACATGTATGCCGCCAGCAAGCCGATGCGGCTGAACCTCGGGATCCGCAGGCGGCTTGCGCCGTTGTTGAATAATGATCGCCGCCGCATCGAGTTGATGAACGGGATGCTGATGTCGTTGCCCGGCACTCCCATCATTTATTACGGGGATGAAATCGGAATGGGCGACAACATCAATTTAGGCGACCGCAACGGAGTGAGGACTCCGATGCAGTGGAACGGAGGATGGAACGCCGGCTTTTCGATCGCGGAGCCACAACACTTATACGCTCCGCTGATTCAGGATCCTGTCTACGGCTATCCCGCCGTAAACGTTGTATCTCAAAAAGAAAGCGAACACTCGCTCCTTCGCTGGATGCAGCGGATCATAACGATCCGAAGATCGACTGGAGTGTTTGGGAGAGGATCGATTGAATTTCTCTATCCCGCCAATCACAGAATACTGGCCTATTTACGGCGACTGGGCAAAGAGACCGTGCTGGTGGTCAACAATCTTTCGGGCACGGCGCAGGCTGTGGAACTGGATTTGCGACGCTACAAAGGGAATATTCTGATCGAGATGTTCGGCAACAATATATTTCCGCGCGTGGGCGACCTGCCTTATCTGCTGACGCTGGGACCTTACCAGTTTTATTGGTTCCGGCTGCGGCGGGTATGAACAAATGTAGATAATGGAAACGATGTCCATGGCGCGCCTGCATTCATATTCATACCAAGCGACATTTGCACAGAGTTGAACATTGGAAGACGAAACTTTTCTTACGGATGATTTTCTTCGCCAGCTGATCAATGTCGGCGAAGTAGATATCCTTGTGGGCCTGCCCACGCACAATAACGCCAAGACTGTCGGGTCGGTCGTCCAGACGATTCGAAGTGGCATTCTCCGCGGTTTCCCACGCGAGCGGGCCGTAATCATCAATGCCGATGGGGGATCGCGCGATGGCACCCCGGAACTGGTAACGGGCGTCTCGATCGATGACTTGCGCCCAGCCTCCAATCTGAACGCGCTGCGTACGCTGCACGCCATCAGCACGACATATGCCAACGGCACAGGAAGCGGAGCTGCGCTGCGGACGATCCTAGCTGCGGCCGAACTGCTCCGCGCCAAGGCCTGTGTCGTGATGTCCCCCGAGTCTGCGAAGATGGAGCCGGAATGGATTTCAAATCTTCTGCGCCCCGTTTATCGTGACGGCTTCGATCTGGTGACTCCCACCTATCGCCGCCACAAGTTTGATGGGCTGCTGATGACGAATTTGCTGTACCCGATGGTTCGGGCAGTGTACGGGGTGAGAATCCGTGAGGCCTACATGCCTGAATTCGGATTCTCGAACCGTCTCGGAAGCCGATTCCTGACTCAAAATGGCTGGCACGAGCGGGGAAGCGGTGGGGCCGGTCTCGAACTCCGTTTGGCACTGACCGCAATCACGGGAGGATACCGGGTCTGCCAGTCCTTCCTTGGAGAAAAGGAGCACGTCGAACGCCGCGCGACCGATCTGGTACCGACCTTGCGACAGACTGTGGGCGCTCTGTTCTCCGCACTCGAGTCAGACTTTCCCGTATGGAGTACCGTAACTGGTTCGAAGCCAGTCCCTACCCTCGGGAGCGAACACGAACTCTTGCTGGGTCCCATGCGGGTAAATCGAAAACGACTGCGCGAGATGTTCTCGACCGGAGTTGCCGAATTGGAGTCGGTCTTTCGTTCGATTCTTTCGCCCTCCTACTGTGGGAGAACTTCAGCGGATTGCCCGCCTGGGAGAAGAGGAGTTTCAGTACTCTGCGGAATTGTGGGTCAGGACGGTTTACGAGTTTGCGGCGGCCTATCAAAAATCGGTGATCAGCCGGGACCATATTATTCAGGCTCTGGCACCCCTTTTTCGAGGGAGAGTGTTCACGTTCCTGATCGAGAACCGTAACGCTTCCGCGAACGAGGTCGAAAACAATATCGAAGGCTTGTGCCTTGAGTTCGAGCGATTGAAGCCATATCTGATAGAGATGTGGAAATTGAGAGAGTGAGGCAACCATGCGGGATATGATTGTAAGCGAACTGACTCAGGCGTTGCACGACCTTGCCAGAGGTTTCGCACACTACCTTCCTCGCCTAATCGTCATGCTGATCCTAGCGTTTATAGGCTGGGTGATCGCGTACGTTGTAAAGGTGATTCTGCGGAGCATTCTGCAGCTCATCAAGTTCGACAAGCTTTCAGAAAACACCGGAGCCTCTCAACTACTCTCAAAGGCTGCCCTCCCTACAGCGACGGAGATGGTGAGCCGGTTCGTCTTCTGGGTGACTTGGCTCGGCTTCGTCCTGATGGGAGTGAGTGTGCTCGGAATCCTGGGCCTACAGGAGCAAATCGCGCGATTTTTTCTTTTCCTGCCGCACCTGTTCGTAGCGATGTTTATCCTCTTTGTTGGACTGCTGGCAGCCAGTTTCTTTTCTCGTGCTGCTCTGTTGGCCGCGGTGAATGCGAATATGCCGTCGGCTCGAATAATTGGCCACGCCGTCCGCAGCATCATTATTGTTTTCGTATTTTCAATTGTCTTTGAAGAACTAGGTCTGGCGGAACAGACCATGCTGGTCGCCTTTGGAATTGCTTTTGGAGCCCTTATGCTCGGGTTGGCAATCGCATTCGGCATTGGCGGCCGAGAGTTGGCGCAACGTTTCCTGGAGGAGAAATTTGTTCGCGGAAAGAAAGAGGAGAACGAAGACGAGTTGTCGCCCCTCTAGTCTGGGGAAAGGGCGGTACTTCGAGTTAGGTTTGCGTCCGTCGCAGTTCAAACTTTTGACCGCGGAGAGCGCAGAGGAATACGCAGAGTTCGCAGAGAGGTGAGATTCAACGGTCGTATAGAACCGTCAACTCACGCAGCCGATCACTAGCCGCCTTCGTCAAAGCGTTGGGTTTGTAACGCCATTTCCAGTTTCCACTTACGGTGCCCGGTAGATTCATTCGGGCATCACTGCCAAGACCCAACACATCTTGCAGGGGAATGATGGCGATGTTTGCCACGGACGCCATGACGGTGCGAATGAAGGCCCAATTGATCGGCTCGTTTTGAAAGCCTAAGTAGGCCCGAGTGAAATCGCGTTCCTTGCTGATGTCTTCTGCGGTCCGAGTGCTTTCGCCTACTCCAGAACTGGTCCACCACCCAACCGTAGTGTCATTGTCGTGCCCGCCCGTGTACGCCACAAGTTCCCGAGAATAATTGTGAGGCCGGAAGCTGGGCCCCTGGGGATCGTTTCCGAAGGCAAACTGAAGCAGGCTCATGCCTGGGAATCCAAACTCTTTGCGAAGGCCCTCTACCTCGGGAGTGATCACCCCAAGATTTTCTGCAACAAATGGCAGTTCTTTGATCTCAGTTTGCAGGGTTCGGAAAAATTCTGCTCCGGGACCCTTTACCCACTTGCCTTCTGCCGCCGTCAAAGCGCCGGCCGGGACCTCCCAGTAAGCCTCGAAACCGCGGAAATGATCCAGTCGCACAAGATCAAAGAGTTTGAGCGATGCTCGGACCCGATCGATCCACCAGCGGTGACCGGAGGCGGCGGATACGTCCCACTGATACAGAGGATTTCCCCAAAGTTGACCGGTCGCGCTGAAATAGTCGGGCGGAACGCCTGCAACGGCGGTGGGTCTGCCTTGCGCGTCCAGTCGAAACAACTCAGGATGAGCCCACACGTCCGCGCTGTCGTGAGCGACGTAGATGGGGATGTCGCCCATGATGCTTATGCCGCGACGACTGCAATGAGCTTTAAGCGTTTTCCCATTGTCGGAAGAACTCGAATTGCGCGAACTTGTGAAGCTTCGTCTCTGTGGATAATTTGCTTTGCCATTCCCTCAGCACGGCGGAGTCCCGCTGTCGTATTCCCGCATCCCAATGCACCCACGCCACGTCCTTGTGAGACTCGCTTGCACGCCATGAAGAGGGCATAGTCGTCCAGCCAATCGATGTTGTTTTGGCAAAAATCTGTCGAAAGCGCGCCGGTCGGGCTGGGCACTGTCCGCAAGAAATGCGCTTGCGGCTTTGCGAAGCGAGCGCCTGTTTGAAGTCGGTTACGCGATCGTACTCGACGCGGTCCTGAGAGAAAGCCGGAGCACTGGATAGGTCTTTCGCGGACAGAAGTCCTTGCTCATGGAGAGCCTTCAAATCAATGAATAGAGGATTGCCGGCAAATGCCGAAAAACATTGGTAGGGGGAATCGCCGTAGCCGGTGGGACTCAATGGCAATACTTGCCAAATTTTCTGTCCGGCGGCGGCCAGGAACTCTACAAACTCGTGAGCAGAATTTCCGAGATCACCAATGCCATGGCCACCGGGCAGAGACGTGACGTGAAGAAGGATTCCACTGCACCGAGGGAAGATCACTCGATTAACGTAATGCTTTCGAGTCAGCCACGCAAGAGGCCGAAAGCTCGCTGACCGATACTTGCCCGCCTACTGATGAATTCTTGCCACCCACCCACCACCACTGGCGAGCGGAAGTTTCACCTTGGTTGTTCGGTTGACCATGGTGGCCATCTTCTTATAGTCGCTCGCGTTGCGATCGGCATTCATGCCGTCTTGATAAGCCTCCATCGTGAAATCTCCATCGGGCAAGAACGATAGATCAATTTCGAGATTGCGCGGCGTCCAATCGGTCATGGCTCCCACGTACCAGTCTCGACCGTTTCTTCTGGCGACAACCACGTAGTCGCCGATACGCGCATCGAGCACCTTGGTTTCGTCCCATTCGGTTGGAACGGGAGCGAGGAACTCCATGATTTCCGGTTCGCGCATATAGTTTGATGGACTGTCGGACAACATCTGCAGGGGGCTTTCAAAAACTACGTACATGGCAAGTTGGTGGCAGCGCGTTCCCAGCGCCATCGGCTGATCATGAATAGGCGCAAACGTCGTCCTCGTCGCGTTCCGCATCGCCCCCGGGGTGTAATCCATTGGGCCGAGAAACATTCGCGTAAAAGGGAGCGTCACATTATGCTTCGGTTCAGAATCTGCGCTCCATTTGCTCCATTCCATCCCACGTACGCCTTCGGTGCTGATCAGATTGGGCCAGGTGCGGATCATCGTGGCGGGCTTCTGGTCCCCGTGAAAGTCGACAAGCATCTTGCGCTTGGCGGACTCCATGCAGATCTTGTGATAGTAGTCGATCATGACCTGATCGCTGCGCTGCATGAAATCAACTTTGATTCCCTTCACGCCCCATTTTTGAAACTGATCGAGAGCGGGAATCAATTGGTCGTCTAACGTCTTCCATACCACCCATAGAATGATCCCGACGTTTTTCTGCTTGGCGTACGCCGTCAGTTCATCCATGTTGATTTCCGGAACGACGTCCAGCAGGTGCCCGAGTTTGTACCAACCTTCGTCGAGAATGATATAGGGCAGACCGTATTTATTTGCGAAGTCAATGTAGTACTTATAGGTTTTTGTGTTGATTCCTGCCTTGAAATCCACGCCGTACACATTGTTAGCGTTCCACCAGTCCCAGGCCACTTTCCCGGGCTTGATCCATGACGTGTCCTGCAGCTGCGAGGGTTTCTCAAGAAGATAGACGATTTGGTTGGTGAGTAGATCACCGTCTCGGTCGGCGATGCCAATCACGCGCCAGGGGAAAGTGCGTGTCCCGGCCGTCACGGCAATGTAGTCGGCGCTCTCAGTCACCCGGTAGTCACGATCTCCCGTCAAACTCTCCTTCAGTGGGTAGGGAGGAAAGGTTGCGACCAAGCCATTTCCGCCGGTGCCGCGCAACCAGAGGCCGGGATAGGAGTCGACGTCTGATTCCGCAATCGCGACCTTCGCTCCCTCTCCGACGTCCACCACCGCGGGCAGGGTCGCGAGGAAAGCTGGGTCAATTTCACGTAAGTATTGGGGAAGGTATTTTCGTTCGTTGTGCGAGAAGAAGCTGTCTTCCTGGGGATAATAAACTACAAAGTTGGAGGGGAAATTAAAGTTCGCGTCTTCTCTGTAGATCGTCACCTGCTCCTGGGGCATCGAAGTCTCGAATCGGTACGCAGCACCTTCGTTGTAGGCACGGAACACGACTGCGTAACCTCCTTCCATATTCAGCTTCAATTCGTTGTAGTGATCGCGAATTTTGGCAAACTTCTGGCGGACCACAGGTACGACGACCTGATCGGTGGAACGCGGCTTGGCATCCATCACCTTCGGTTGCACGCCAAGTTTCTTGTGTTCTACATCGAGAGAAAGACTGGAATTCTCGAGCACTGCCCGACCCTTCAGCACAATGTCGTAACGGATCTCTCCTGCGGTGCGGATTCTGATTTCGATTCGCTCGTCCGGCGAACGCAAGTCGTAGCTGGATTGTGCGGTGCCATTTTCAAGGAAGACCGCGACGAAAAAGAGTAATAGGAGCAGGGGGGCGAGTATCTTCATAGTGTGTTGAAGCTGCAAAAGGAGATCCCAAAACAACTTAGTACTCGATCTTGTTAGTCTTACATTCCCAGGCGCGAAACGCCTGCAGCGCCTCTTCGCGCATCATCTGAATCATCGGAATCTTGCGTTGCGAATGCGGCTTCGCGATCTCTTGATAGATCAGAGAATCGTCAAACCCGATTCTGGAGGCGTCGGCATCGACATTCGCGAAGTAAACGCAGGACAGCCGGGCCCAGTAGATTGCCCCCAGGCACATGGGGCAGGGTTCACAGGAAGTATAGATTTCGCAGCCTTCCAGATCGAACGCGCCAAGTTTCTTGCAAGCGGCGCGGATGGCGATCACTTCCGCATGAGCGGTAGGATCGTTTGTCGACGTGACCTGATTCGCGGCCTCGCCGATGATGATGCCGTCTTTCGCGACGACCGCGCCAAACGGCCCGCCGCGTCCCGAATGGACGTTTTCGATCGAGAGTTGAATGGCGCGCGCCATGAGAGGATTGTCCATGTGTTGACTCTATGCCGGCGTAATCGTCAAGGACGGCCGGCGTCAGCAACCCGCGAACCGCAAATCAGTCGACATGGATTCTTTCGCAGCGGCTCCGCTGAGAAGCGAGTATAAGCCGGGATTCGGAATCTCGTAAAATGCTTTCTCAAGCGCGCTGATTCGCTCACGGCGGGTGCGGATTGGTTTCGCTGTGCTTTGTCTGTAGTCGCGAATTATCCAAGGAGTCAACGTTTTGAGTTTGCAGGCCTTTGTCGCTCAACGAGTGGTTACTCCCGAAGGAATCCGTCCGGCTGCCATCTTGGTGGAAGCAGAACGGATTCAAGCGGTCGTTTCTCCCGATCAAATATCGGATCGCTACAAAATCCATGATGTTGGCGAAGCTGCAATCCTTCCGGGACTGGTGGATTCCCACGTTCATATTAACGATCCTGGGCGGGCGGAGTGGGAAGGTTTTGAAACCGCGACGCGGGCGGCGGCGGCGGGAGGATACACGCTGCTGGTCGACATGCCCCTGAACTGTCTTCCTGCAACAACTTCTGTCGAGGGGCTGCGGGCCAAGCGTGCGACGGCGCAGGGCCGATGCCGCGTCGACTGGGCCGCGTGGGGTGGGGTGGTTCGCGACAATCAGACCGACATCGAAGCGCTCGCGGCTGAAGGCGTACGAGGCTTCAAGTGCTTTCTGACTGATCCCGGGATTGAGAGTTTCACGATGGTTACGGAGCAGGAGTTGCGAGTGGCCCTGCCTCACGTGGCCCGGACCGGCCTGCCGCTCCTAGTGCATGCGGAACTACCGGGCGCAATCGATCGCGCAACGAATGGTTTGACCACCGCTGAATGGAGCCGCTACTCAACGTATCTGCAGTCGCGCCCAGACGAGGCGGAACTGGATGCTATCCGACTGATGCTTTCGCTATGCCGTGAATACGGTTTTCGTTTGCACATCGTCCATCTCTCGACCAGCCGTGCACTGGCGGAACTCCGCGCCGCCCGCACGGAAGGACTCGCGGTAAGCGTCGAAACCTGTCCACATTACCTGCATCTCGCCGCCGAAACGATTCCCGACCGGGCGACGCTGAACAAGTGTGCGCCGCCCATTCGCAGCAGTGAGAATCGCGAGAGGCTGTGGCAAGGCCTGAGAGATAAAATGATCGACATGGTAGTCACCGACCATTCGCCCTGTCCGCCAGCGATGAAGAGGCTCCCCGAGGGGAATTTCCGGACCGCATGGGGTGGGATTGCGAGTCTTTCCGTGGCGCTGCCCCTGATGTGGACGGAAGCCAGCCGGCGAGGATTCACGCTGCCTGATCTGGCGTACTGGATGGCGGCGGGACCGGCTCGATTGGCCGGTTGTGACAGTCGCAAGGGTCGTATCGCCCCCGGTTATGATGCGGATCTGGTTATATTTGATCCCGATCGCGAATTTGTTGTGGCGGAAGACAAATTACACTACCGGCATCCAGTCTCGCCTTATCTGGGAGAAAAGCTCCGCGGTGTGGTCAAGGCCACCTATCTGCGCGGGAATCCGGTTTTCGCTGACGGAAAATTTCCCGGTGAACCCGCAGGGCTGGAATACACGGCGACCACGAACCATTGATCGGTGCCATAACCTTTTTCTATCTATCTTCCACGCTATCGGCACCCGGTCTGGAATACACTATCCCATCCGCGGCTCTTGGCGGCCCGCGAACTCGGTCGAAAGTGTCGAGCCGTGAACACTCGCAGATGAACGCTGATCCCATCGTCGGCAAGTCGGTTCCGCGCAAAGAAGGGCGCGACAAGGTAACCGGAAGGTCGCAGTACGTCGACGACCTGGTTCTGCCCAACATGCTGTTTGGCGCCACGGTGCGCAGCCAGATTCCCCGCGGCCGGATCAGGAAGATCACCTTCGGTCCCGGCATCCCCTGGGATGAATTCGTGGTCGTTTCCGCAAAAGATATTCCCGGCAGAAATTGCATTTCGTTGATCGGAGACGATCAGCCCTGCCTGGCGAGTGAATTCGTCAACCATCCCGAGGAACCCATTCTTCTGTTGGCTCATCCCGACCGCCATTGTCTGCCGCTAGCCGTGAAGGCGGTGTCCATTGAATACGAAGTTTTGCCCAGCATCTTCACGATTGAAGAGAGTGAGCGCCGTTCCGAAATCGTGTGGGGAGAGGACAACATCTTCAAAACCTACTTGATCGAAAAAGGCAATCTCGATGGCGTTTGGGACAACGCCGACTACATCGTGGAAGGCGAGTATTCGACGGGTGCGCAAGAGCAGCTTTACATCGAAAATAATGGGATGATCGCGGCCTTTGACGCGGCGCGAGGAATCACCGTGTGGGGCTCGCTGCAGTGTCCTTATTACATTCACAAGGCGCTGATGGCACTCTGCAATTTGCCGGCGGAAAAAGTTCGCGTCGTACAGATGGAGACTGGAGGCGCTTTCGGCGGCAAGGAGGAATACCCGTCGATGATCGCCGCGCATGCTGCGCTGCTCGCGATCAAGGCAGGACGGCCAGTGAAGATTATTTATGACCGTTTGGAAGACATGGTGGCCACGACGAAGCGGCATCCTTCGCGCACTCGCCACCGAACGGCCGTCAGTCAGAATGGAAAGATTCTCGGCGGAGAGATCGACTTCACGATTGATGGCGGAGCGTATCTCACCTTATCGCCGGTGGTGCTTTCCCGCGGAGCAATTCATGCGGGCGGACCTTATTATTGGCCGAACGTGCGTATCCGGGCGAAGGCTGTTGCAACAAACGCGCCGCCTCATGGAGCGTTCCGCGGCTTTGGAGCGCCGCAGAGCCTGTTTGCCATGGAGCGGCACATGGACCGGATCGCACACACGGTAGGTCTTTCTCCAGTTGAAATTCGCCGTCGAAATTTTCTGCAACCGGGCCAGGCCACCACCACCGATCAGGTGATACGCGAGCCTATCAACCTTGGGAATTTGCTGGACCGCGCACTGGAAGTTTCGGGATATCAAGCCAAGAGACAGCGTTTCGCAAAACAGAATCAGGTTGGCACTTTCAGAAAGGGCATGGGCATTGCCGCTTTTCTGCACGGTGCCGGATTTACTGGATCGGGCGAGCGTTATCTCAGTTCGGTGGTTGGGGTGGAGGGATGCGCCGATGGCACGGTTCGCGTGCTGGTGTCGAGCACGGAATTTGGCCAGGGAACGAACACCGTCCTGAGTCAGATCGCAGCCGAGGCTCTCGGTCTGCCGTATGAGTACGTCAGCATGGCGCAGCCGGATACGCTGGAAGTGCCTAACAGCGGACCCACGGTTGCGTCGCGCACCGCGATGGTTGTGGGAAAACTGGTGCAATCAGCGGCGCTTGGAATTGCACAAACTCTGATTTCGTCCAACTTGTTGCGCGAAGGTTATTCCGCGGACGCGTTTCGTACGGCTTGCCAGCAGCATGTGGCTACGAATGGCCAATTCCGTTGCTGGTCGCGTTACGAGGCTCCTCCTGACATCTTCTGGGACGATGACAAATATCGAGGCGAAGCTTACGCTGCATTTGCCTGGGCAGTTTACATCGCGGAAGTCACCGTCGATCTGACGACCTATCGCGTGTCAGTAGGCGATTTCGTCGCTCTCCAGGAAGTTGGCAAAGTTCTGCACCCGCTTCTGGCGAGAGGCCAAATCATCGGCGGGGTTGCGCAAGGAATCGGCTTCAGCCTTTATGAGAAAGTGTTTTGGCAGAATGGACGCATGCAGAACGGCCAGATGACGAACTACATCATGCCGACTTCCAGCGACCTGCCGCCCATCCGCGTATTCTTTGAGGAGTTAGGGAATGTCTACGGAGCGTACGGTGCAAAGGGCATTGGTGAACTTCCGATGGACGGACCCGCCCCGGCGATCGTAAACGCGGTCGAAGACGCTCTCGGAATTCCGTGCGATTCCATTCCGCTCCTTCCGGAAGATATTATGGATGGCCTGGCGGCATCGTTACAGCAGAATGGCAACGTCTCTGCAGCCGGAGGACGATGACGAATTCTCGCGCGAGCCATGTCGAGACTGAGATTTCATTCACCCTCAACGGTGATCCTAAAAAGGTACTTGCTTACCCGATGGAGCGCCTGATCGACGTGTTGCGCATCGACCTTGGATTAACCGGCGCGAAAGAAGGTTGCGGTGAGGGCGAATGCGGTTCGTGTTCAGTATTGATGGATGGAATGCTTGTGAGCAGCTGCCTTATCCCGGTTCTTCAGGCGGAAGGTACAACCATTGTTACGATCGAAGGACTGGCGGCAGGAAATGAGTTGCACGTCTTGCAGGAAGCGTTTCTGGAATGTGGCGGTGCCCAATGCGGCATCTGCACGCCAGGAATGATTCTCGCAGCTTTTAATTTGTTGAGCGGAAAACCTGAGCCCACCACCGAGGAAATACGGGAAGGACTATCCGGCAATCTCTGCCGTTGCACCGGTTACACCCAGATTGTTGAGGCCGTGTCGGAAGCGGCGCGCCGCAGGACGCTGCCATGAGATCGAATCCTGGTGATTACGAAATGGTGGCGCCCGGCAACCTACGGGCGACGGTTGCGCTGTTAGCAAGGGAACCGGGCGTGTGGCTTCCGATTGCCGGAGGAACAGACGTGATGGTCCAGTATGCGGCCGGGAGCCTTCCGGCGCGAAAACTGGTCAGTATTTGGAACCTTCCTGAATTGCGGCGCATTGCGACGACCGAGGACGAGATTCATATGGGGGCTGGCTGTACGTACACCGATCTTAGCAAACACGAAACTGTTGTACGCGAGTTCCCGCTCCTGGCAACTGCCGCGCGATGGACTGGAGGAATTGCGAACCAGAATCGTGGAACGATCGGTGGCAACATCGTGAATGCATCGCCCGCAGCGGATTCGTTACCGGCGCTGCTCGTGTACGAAGCGGAATTGATTTTGGTATCAGTCCGTGGCGAGCGAAGACTACCTTATGTTACCTTTCACACCGGTTACAAAAAAACGCTGCTCGCGCCTGACGAACTGATCCAGACTGTCTGCCTGCCCCGGCGGTTCTCGCGATATGTCAGCCATGCCCGAAAAGTCGGGGCGCGCAATGCGCAGGCAATTTCGAAAGTATGCATCGCCGCGCTGGGCCGGCTCGCGAACAACGTGGTGGATGATATCCGCATCGCTCTTGGCAGTATTGCACCCATCCCGCTTCGTCTGAGGGAAACAGAGCAGGCCGTCACCGGACGGCCCATGGATTCCGCTCTGTTACTTCTGGCAAGAGAAACTGCGATTGCCGAGGTCCGTCCGATTGATGACATTCGATCGACCGCGCGCTATCGGGCAACGGTAGCGGGCAATCTCGTAGTTGAGTTCTTGAATCGACTGCAGTCAGAGCAAAATGATGTGGGACCCGGCGAATCGTTGGACGTTCTGCAGCGCTGGAATCGTCTTCCGATCGACGAAGCCACAAAGGCGATTCTGCCCTGCTGCGGATCAAAGGCCTGGGCGCAAGGTATGGTTGCACGTAGACCGCTTGCCAATGAGGGTGCATTCTTCGCCGCGTCGAATGATGTATGCCGCAGTCTGGCACGATCAGACTGGATGGAGGCGTTTCAGAGTCATCCGCGAATCGGGGAGTCGCGCCCATCCGAGCCTCCGCCGGCCGAGTCTCAGTCAGCTCGACCCGCAGCCTGGTCCACACAGGAGCAGCGAGAAGTTACGGACGCCAACGCTGCGATGAAGAGAGCCCTCGCGGATGCCAATCGAGAATACGAGCGGCGTTTCAATCGCATTTTCATCGTGTGCGCCACGGGCAAGTCTGCGCCGGAGATTCTGGAAATTCTCCGACGGCGCCTCAAGAACGATCCAGAGACTGAACTGCTTGAAGCCGCCGAGCAGCAGCGCCAGATTACAGAAATCCGGCTAAGGAAATGGCTCCAAGAATGAAAGGCATTTCGACTCACATTTTGGACCTCGTTCGTGGCAAGCCTGCAGCGCATGTCCCGGTACGGCTGCAAAAACAGAACAGCCCAGGAGACTGGCGTTTGTTGACTTCGGCGCGCACCGATCAAGATGGGCGTTGTCCACAGTTGCTCCCGGAAGGCGAGGACCTCTCTGCCGGGACGTATCGTGTGACGTTTGACACCGGTAGATACTTCGAACTGCAGAACATCGACGCCCTGTATCCAGTCGTGGAAGTTATTTTCCAGGTGCAAGAGGGCGAAAAGCATTTTCACATTCCGCTGCTCCTGAGCCCGAACGGATACACGACATATCGCGGAACCTGAGGCGCAAATGTTTCGTGAGATGGAGGGCATACGGTGACCTCGTCAGTCCGCGAATGGCTTCACCTGCTGGTGCGCTGGTTCCACGTGTTTGCAGCGATCATGTGGGTCGGCCAAACCTACTATTTCACCTGGCTCGACGGACGATTTAACAAGCTCGCCAAGAATTCCGGTGCCAATATAAGCCGATCCATATGGATGGTGCACAGCGGCGGTTTCTACACGGTTGATCGACAGCAATCCTTGAAGGTCGGGCCCGAGCACGTCAACTGGTTCCGCTGGGAAGCGTTAATGACGTGGCTGAGTGGAATGGTGCTGCTTTTTCTTGTCTATTACTCCAGCAGTGGACTGCTTGATCCCGACATTGCGGACATCTCCCAGGCGCGTGGGATTGCCATCGGACTTGCTGTGCTGATGGGGGGGTGGATTGTCTACGATCTGGCGCTGCGGTCGCCTCTCGGCCGGTCGGAAGCCATGTTCGCCGCATTCTCAGTACTAATCATCGCCATGCTCACCTGGGGACTAGCCCACGTATTCAGCGGTCGCGCGGCCTACATTCATCTCGGAGCACTCTTCGGAACGATTATGACCGCCAACGTTTGGCTCCGGATACTGCCATCGCAGCGCAAGATGATCGCGGTAGCAGCGGCGGGGAGGGAATTTGATGCCTCGCTCGGCGCTCAAGCCAAGCTGCGATCCAAACACAATACTTTCCTGGCGGTTCCAGTTGTTTTTATCATGATCAGCAATCACTTTCCGGTCGCGACCTATGGGAACAATTACGGCTGGGAGGTTCTGGTTGCTCTCGTTCTTCTCGGCTTTGCGGCAGCGAAGGTGATACGAGAGTACTGAGTTTCAAAGCAGCGGTCTCTGTAAACCAGAGCAGAATTAGTGCAGACAACTGAGATCACAACTCGCGCCGGAGAAGTCATCGATCGATGCCTGAGGCTCGCATCGTTTTCGGAAGACCTCGGCAGCACGCGGCGAACGTTTCTGTCGCCAGCCATGCGGGAGTGCCACGAAGAAATTGCGCGATGGCTGAAAACGCTGGGTGCTGAGGTGCGGATTGATGCCGCCGGAAATTTCCGTGGAGTCTATCCGGCGCTGCAACCGAACGCTCCACGGCTGCTCATCGGTTCACACCTCGATACCGTTCCTAACGCCGGCGCTTATGACGGCATCCTCGGAGTTGTGCTTGCCATGGGACTGCTGCAAGAATTGCGGGGACGCAGACTTCCCTTTGCTATTGAAGTGGTTGGATTTTCAGAGGAGGAAGGTGTACGTTTCGGCACTCCATTCATTGGCAGCCGTGCGCTGGTCGGCAGACTCGATCAACAACTCCTCGGTATTCAAGATGCACGAGGCATCTCCGTACGAAAGGCGATCGAAAACTTCGGGTTGAATCCCGATCAAATGTTGCATGCTGAGTTGACACGGGACACGCTGGGCTACCTGGAATTTCATATTGAACAGGGACCGGCTCTAGAGAGCCTTAATATGCCGCTCGCCGCGGTCGACGCTATTGCTGGACAGAGCCGATTGCAGTTCACATTCTTGGGCCGCGCCAACCATGCGGGCACAACTCCCATGCATCTTCGAGGTGACGCCCTGGCGGGAGCGGCAGAGTGGATCGTCGCCGTAGAACACCTCGCGCAGAAAGTCCCTGGTTTGGTAGCTACTGTCGGAAAGATCGAAGCCAAGCCCGGAGCGACCAACGTGATCGCGGGAGAGACGCGGCTGACCCTCGACGTTCGTCACAGCACCGACGAAATTCGGCTTCGCGCCGTGGAGGATCTCATTCGGCAAGCCCGAGAAGTCGCTGCACGCCGCGGATTATCGGTCCGGGAGAGCACACTGTTAAGCCAGCATGCAGTCGCGATGGACCCGTTTCTTATCGCTGAGATCGAAAAAGCAATCGTCAAAACGGGATGCCAGTCGCATCGCATGGCGAGCGGTGCAGGACACGATGCCATGATCCTGGCCGAGAAGGTTCCGAGCGCTATGATTTTTCTGCGAACCCCCGGCGGAATCAGCCACGATCCGGCAGAATCAGTGGCACGCGAAGACGTCGAGAAGGCGATCGAGTGTGGCTTGCATCTTCTCGATCAGCTTGCTTCTTCTCCAGAATTTTACAAAAGGAAAAACCTTGCATAATCTTGGCCAAACGCGGAGTTCACAACAACCGAGTCACTCGCTGTTGACCCCAGATACTTTTGTGCGTACGGTTCTGCCGGGAATGAAGGCCTGCTCCGCGGTTGTGCACGTCAGCCCTGCCTCGGCCGCGAAGTTCACACAGTATACGGCTGAGTTCGAAGTCGGCGGAGAGTTGGGCAGCACGCTAGCGCAGCGCTTCATTTTTGTGATGGAGGGCAGACTGAAGTTGGAGGCGGAAGGCAGATCGAGCGAATTAAGCGCGCGCGGTTACGCTTATCTGCCCGAAGGATTGCATCATCGAGTCACGGCCATAACTGCGAGCCGTGTCGCAGTCATCGAGAAGCATTATCGCGCGCTCGATTCGGCTCAACCTCCGCGTTTGATCATTTCGAGCGAAGATGCAATCTCGTCGCAGCCGCTCGGAGACGATCCCGCCTTGCAGGTTAAATGTCTCCTTCCCAACGAGATGAGCTTTGACTTCGCGGTAAATACGATGGTCTACCAGCCAGGCGCGGCGCTGAGCATGGTCGAAATGCACGTGATGGAGCACGGCCTCATCATGCTTGAAGGTGGCGGGATTTATCGGCTCGGTGATTCGTGGTATCCGGTTACCGCGGGAGACTTCATTTGGATGGGACCGTGGTGCCCGCAGTGGTTCGCAGCGATCGGCAAGGTGCCTGCAAAGTATCTCATCTACAAAGATTGGAACCGCCATCCCCTGGCCGGCTTGCCGCGATGAGTCTCACCGTCGATCGAGATCGGCTGCTTTCCGAAATCGAAACTCTGGCTTCTTTCTCCGACGCTGAGGCACCCGCGGTGACGCGAATTGTTTTCACGCCAACGGATCTCAAGGCTCGCGCTTGGATGAAAGCGCGATGCGAAGAGGCCGGACTCCCGGTCCGCGAGGACGCCGTCGGCAATACCTTCGCGCGCTGGAAGGGTTCAGACCCGGACGCGCCTGTGGTGGGCACTGGGTCGCACATCGATGCCATTCCGAATGCAGGAAAATACGATGGGGTCGTGGGAGTGCTGGGAGGTTTGGAAGCTATCCGCGCGTTACAGCGGAGTGGATTTCACCCGACGCATTCGATTGAGCTGCTTGTTTTCACCTCCGAAGAACCGACGCGTTTTGGAATCGGCTGTCTGGGTAGCCGGTTATTGTCGGGCACACTTTCTGCGGAGTCTGCGCGAAAACTGAGAGACAATGAAGGCGCCTCGCTCGACGAAGTTCGCCGTCGAGCTGGTTTTGTAGGCGAGCTCGGAAAAGTCAACTTGCCGCATGATTGCTACAGAGCATTCCTCGAACTGCACATTGAACAGGGGCCGCTGTTGGAGCGCCAGCAGATTCCGCTCGGCATTGTTACGAAAATTGCCGCGCCGGCGAGTTTCCGCGTTTTGATTGAGGGATCAAGCGGACATGCCGGAGGCGTTTTGATGCCCGATCGCCGAGACGCTCTGTGCGCAGCAGCTGAACTGATTCTGGCGATTGAGAACAGCGCCTGCAGCAGCGGAGCGATTGACACGGTCGCAACCGTCGGCATCTGCGAGGTGTTTCCAGGCGCCGTCAATAGTATTCCAGCCCGGGTCCGGCTTAGCGTGGACATCCGCGATACAGATATTCAACGGCGCGATCTGGTGATGCGCACGATTGAAGCCAGTTGTCATTCGATTTCAGAGAAGCGGCAGGTATCGATTCACAACGAATTGGTGAACGCCGATGCGCCCGCGGAGTGCGCTCCCGAAATTGTCGAAGCGCTTTCTCAATCTTGCCGCCAGCATAAACTGAACTTCCTTCCTATGGTCAGTCGCGCTTATCACGACTCACTTTTTATGTCTCGCATCGCTCCGGTCGCCATGCTATTCATCCCCTGCCGCAACGGATACAGTCACCGCCCCGACGAGTACGCATCGCCTGATGATATCGCTCGCGGAACGCTTGTACTGGCCGAGACTCTCGCGGCCTTATCCCAATGAACCAGTTGGCACTGTTTGAAATCCGGCTGACATCATCTCAGTTCGCCCGGATCGACTCCCGGACCTTGGCGTATCCAGGCTTGATTGCGGAATAGATGAAATTTAAGCGCTCTTTATAGGGAAGAAACGCGCTCTTCATCGCATTAATTGTGATCTTCTCAAAATCGTCGACCGTCAAGCCAAACGTCTCTGCGGCCGCTTCAAATTCCTGGCTCATGGTTGTATTGCTCATCAGACGGTTGTCGGTGTTGAGCGTAACCCGGAATTTCTCCTGATAAAGAATCTTGAACGGATGCTCGGCCAAGCTGGGTGTAGCGCCGGTGTGGACGTTGCTGAGAAGGCAGATCTCCAATGGGATGCGCTTGTCGAGAACGTACTGGGCCAGATCGCCCAACTTCACTGCCTTGCCATCCACCACGGCAATGTCATCAATCAAGCGCGTCCCGTGCCCGATGCGGTGCGCCCCACAATACTGAATCGCCTGCCAGATCGATTCTTTTCCGTAGCCCTCCCCGGCGTGAATCGTGATGTTGAAATTCTCCCGCTGGATATAGTGAAAAGCATCTACATGTTTTTTGGGGGGATACCCGCCTTCTTCGCCCGCCAGGTCGAAGCCGACCACTCCGCGCGCTCGAAAATCGACGGCCAGTTCCGCCATTTCGAGCGAAGTATTCATGTTTCGCATCGCGCAAATGATCAAGCCGGAGGAAATCCCAAAGTCTTTTCGTCCGCGTTCCAACCCTTTCAGCACGGCGGAAACAATCTGCTGATGGGTCAGTCCTTTCTGGGTGTGAAAGACGGGAGCAAAGCGAGTTTCAAAATATACAATCCCATCTCGACTTAAATCCTCGGCCTGTTCGTAGGCGACGCGCTGCAGCGCGTCTTCGGTCTGCATCACTGCGATGGTGTGGGCGAAGCCTTCCAAATATTTCGTGAGGCTTCCTTGATTTGCTCCGCGAAAAAACCACTCGGAAAGTTCTTGGGGAGATTCGGTTGGAAGATCCTTGTACTTTGTGTCCCTTGCCAACTCAATCACAGTTTGGGGTCGCAGCACACCATCCAAATGCTCGTGCAAAAGGACTTTCGGAAAGCTGCGCAGCATTTCTCTATCAAGTTTCATGGAAATGGAATCTGCTCTCAGCCATGCCGGTGGCCCAAGAGGCAGCGAAACGTTGCAAGATCATACACCACTTCTCCGATCAAGTTTTCTCGCGATCCCCGCTTCAGGCAGCGAATTTTATCGGGCCTATTGGCAGGGCGGCGCAATTTAGCTTACTCTACCCGCTTATGCCATTCAGCAAACCTCGCTTGCTCCTCGCTTTCGGTCTGATGTTCGGATACGCGACGGCGGTATGGGCGCAATCTCCTTTCTCTGTGGAACAAATCCTGAGTTCGCCTTTTCCCAGCGAGCTTGTGGCCGCGACGCACGGCAGCCGTGTCGCGTGGGTCTTCGATGCAAAGGGAATCCGCAACGTGTGGGTCGCGGATGGCCCGGACTTCGACCACACCGCCCGTCAGGTGACCCATTACGGCGCAGACGACGGCCAGCCCATCGCGAGCCTGCGACTGACGCCCGACGGCAAGACGGTGCTTTATGCGGTGGGCAGCGAACTGAACGAAGCGCAGGAGAGCGCCAACCCTGACAGTTCGACGAAAGGGGCCAAACAGCAGGTCTTTGCGCTGGACGCGGATGCCAAAAAAGCATCGCCTCGGCTATTGGGCGAAATGGGTTGCCCGGAGGAGGGCTGCGAAGACATCCAGCTTTCGCCCGACGGCAAATGGGCAGTATGGCCCGCAAAGAAGAAGTTGTGGCTCGCCAGCGTGGATGGCAGACAACCGGCCAAGGAACTCGCTTCGGTTCACGGAGCGGCGGTTCAGCCCAAATGGTCGCCAGATGGCAAACATATCGCGTTCGTCAGCGAGCGTGACGGCCATAGCTTCATCGCCATTTACGACTTCGATGGCGATTCCGTCCGCTACCTGGCGCCGAGCGTAGACAAAGATTCCATGCCACGCTGGTCGCCCGATGGCAAGTCAATTGTCTTTGTGCGCACCGCGGGAAAGGAGGATAAGCTGCCGCTGATTCCCGAACGCCCGGAGCCGTGGTCGCTGTGGATTGCCGATGCCGTCACGGGCAGGGGGCGCCTCTTATGGCAAAGTGGCGCGAAGCCAGAAGATTCCCTGCCCGGACTTACGGAAGATGGCTCGCTTGACTTTGCTGCGGATGGACGGGTTGTGTTTGCTTCCGAACAGGATGGACGCAATCACCTGTATTCCATTGCCGGCGGCGGCGGCACCGCTACGCTGCTCACGCCCGGCGACTTTGACGTAGAAGATGTCACGCCCAGCGCGGACAAAGCATGGGTGATTTATTCCTCCAATCAAGCCGACGTTGATCGCCGACACCTGTGGCGGGTGGCGGCGGCCGGCGGTGCTCCGCCTCAGGCGCTGACTACCGGCGACGCCATCGAGTGGTCGCCCCTTCAAACCGGAGATGGGAAGAGCATCGTTTGCCTGGGCTCCACGGCTACCTCGCCTGCGATGCCATATGAAGTCACCGCGAAAGGCCGCGAAATGATCGCGCAGCAGGTCCTTCCCAGTGACTTCCCTTCTGCCTCACTGGTGACGCCAAAGCAAGTAATCTTCCAGAGCGACGATGGCATCACGCTCCACGGCCAGCTTTTTCTGCCACGCGATGCCAAGGGCAAAATTCCTGGGCTGGTCTTCATGCACGGCGGCCCCAGTCGTCAGATGATGCCGGGCTTTCACTACATGGATTACTACCACAATGCGTACGCCGAGAATCAATACCTCGCCAGCCGCGGCTACGCCGTACTTTCGGTGAATTACCGGCTTGGAGTGATGTACGGTCGCGCCTTCCGCAAACCGCCCAACACCGTCTGGCGCGGAGCCGCAGAGTACAAGGACGTGGTGGCCGCCGGGCGCTATCTGCAAAATCTTCCGCAGGTTGACGCACAGAAGATTGGATTGTGGGGCGGTTCGTACGGTGGCTTTCTGACCGCTATGGGTCTGGCGCGGAATTCAGATCTTTTCAAGGCCGGGGTAGACTTTCACGGGGTACATGACTGGAGCGTCTTTCTTACAGAGCGGCCGTACTTCGGCAATCTGGCGCTGCGCCCACCCGATGCAGATGCTGCCATAAAGCTGGCTTGGGAATCTTCGCCTGACGCCTATGTGAGCACCTGGAAGTCGCCGGTGCTGCTCATCCATGGCGATGACGATCGCAATGTGCCCTTCCGTCAAACGGTGGACCTGGCGCAACGGCTGAGGTCGGAGCACGTCCCCTTCGAGCAACTCATCCTGCCGGATGAAATCCACGGTTTCCTTAGGTGGAAGGACTGGGTACGGGCCTACTCCGCGACAGCCGAGTTCTTTGACCGAACTCTAAAGCGCGGAGAGAAGATTGGCGCCGGCGACTGAGTGGTAAGCCAGACCACGTCCTGGATTAGTAGCCACTGCTACATCTGACATTTGTAAAGTAATGTGTTCCGCTCGGAATCGCCCGTCAATTCTCATATACTGTGGAGTCCGCGTCGTCTCTAGCGTCATCAAACCTAGCTGCGGATGATTGCCAGTACGACTTTCGCCCTATCCGGGCTGGAGAGTAGTTCGATCAATGTGGATTGTTGCGTTAGCCCTTAGGCGTCCCTATACGTTTGTGGTGATGGCGATCGTGCTGATCCTGCTGACGCCGCTGGTTATTCTGCGGATGCCGGTTGATGTCCTGCCCGACATCAACATTCCCGTGATCAGCGTGGTGTGGAGCTACGCAGGCTTGGCTCCGGACGAAATGGCCGACCGAATTATTACCAACTCCGAGCGCGGCCTCACCATCACCGTCAACGACATTGAACACATGGAATCCCAGTCACTGAACGGCATTGGGGTCATCAAGATTTTTTTCCAGCCGACGGTGAACATCCAGACGGCGTTATCACAGGCCACCGCGATGGCGCAGACCATCCTTCGCGGCTTGCCGCCCGGAACCACGCCGCCGCTGATTATCACCTACTCAGCCTCTTCGACCCCGATTGTGCAACTTGGATTGAGCAGCAAAACACTGCCTGAGCAGCAACTTTTCGATCTCGGTAACAACTTCTTGCGCTCGCAGTTGGCTACAGTGCCGGGTGCGGCGACACCATATCCCTACGGTGGCAAAATACGCCAGATCCAGGTCGATCTCGATCTGCCCCGGCTTCAGGCCAATGGGCTTTCGCCCAATGACATCGTGAACGCGCTCAATGCGCAAAGCCTGATCCTTCCTGCCGGCACGGCCAAGATCGGCTCGCTGGAATATCAGGTTGAAATGAACGGCAACCCGCAAACCATCGCTGAACTGAACGACCTTCCAGTCAAGACTGTGAATGGTTCGACTATCTACATGCGCGATGTGGCGCACATCCGAGACGGCTTCGCGCCACAAACCAACATCGTGCACATGGACGGGGTCCGTGGCGCCCTGATGTCGATGTTGAAGGTGGGCAGCGCGTCCACAATCACCATCGTCGAAGGCGTGAAACGTATGGCTCAACTTGCGTCTCAATCTCTTCCGCCGGAGATGAAGATCACCGCGCTCTTCGATCAATCGCTGTTCGTACGCGCGTCCATTCGGGGGGTCGTCCTTGAAGCGATGACCGCTGCCGCCCTGACCGCCTGCATGATCCTGCTTTTTCTTGGAGACTGGCGTCCCACCATCGTCATCTCCATCTCGATTCCGCTTTCCATCTTCGTATCAATCCTCGTGCTCAGTGCGCTGGGGCAGACCATCAATATCATGACTCTGGGCGGTCTGGCGCTGGCAGTTGGGATCCTGGTGGACGATGCGACGGTAGAAATCGAAAACATCGAGCGAAACCTGGCCCAGGGCAAGGAGATGAAGACGGCGATTCTCGATGGGGCAGCGCAAATCGCCGTCCCGGCCTTTGTTTCCACGATTTGTATCTGCATCGTGTTCGTGCCCATGTTTTTCCTGACGGGAGTGGCGAAGTATCTGTTCGTGCCGCTAGCCGAGGCCGTGGTCTTCGCCATGTTGGCCTCCTATTTCCTTTCGCGAACCCTCATTCCCACCCTCGTGATGTACATCATGCGAGGACACGAGCACAAAGCGGCCGGGCCGAAGACATTCATGGGCCGCTTTCAACGCGGATTTGAGAAGGGATTCGACAAGTTTCGCGGTGGCTACTATCAGCTTCTGGAAACTACAATCCAGCATCGCGGACTGTTCACCAGTTTGTTTCTTGCGTTCTGCCTGCTGTCGCTGGACTGGGTGTTTTTCCTTGGGCAGGATTTCTTCCCGTCAGTGGACGCCGGTCTCATCCGGTTGCACTTGCGCGGCCGCGCCGGTCTGCGGGTGGAAGAAACAGCTCGACTTTGCGATCAGGTTGAGCAGTTCCTGCATCAGGATCTCCCCAAGGGCGAGATCGTGAACGTCCTCGACAACATTGGACTACCCAACTCGGGCATCAATTTGTCGTACAGTAATTCGGGAGTAATCGGCACCAGCGATGCGGAGATTCTGGTTGGTCTGAGCGCGGACCACCGTCCCACCGAAGAGACCGTGCGACACTTGCGTCAGGAATTGCCGCGGCGCTTTCCCGGCGTGGAGTTCTTTTTTCAGCCGGCGGACATCGTCACCCAGATCCTGAACTTCGGATTGCCTGCGCCGATTGATATCCAGGTGACCGGCGCGGATATACAGAGCAACTATGGGATCGCCCAGCAGATCGCCAACCAACTGCGCCGCGTTCCCGGTACGGCAGACGTGCACGTGCAACAGATGCTGGGCCTACCAACATTGCATCTCGACATGGATCGCGATCTTGTGACCCAAGTCGGCATGAATCCGCGGGACGTTGCCCAAAGCGTGCTGGTCTCTCTAAGCGGCAGCTTCCAGACTGCGCCTGCCTTCTGGCTGAATCCGAAAAATGGCGTTACGTATTCGGTGGCGGTGCAGTCGCCACAGTACCGCATGACATCGCTGCAAGACCTGATGAATATGCCGGTAAATGATCCTTCGGTCCCGAACTCGCAGGTGCTGGGCAACCTGGTGCGGTTGGCTCCGACGTCCAGGCCTGCGGTAGTCTCGCACTACAACGTGCAGCCAGTCATTGACGTATACGCCAGCACGCAAGGCCGCGATCTGGGAGCGGTAGCCAAAGAGACCAGGAAAGTTCTGCAGCCGTTCATGAACCATCTTCCTCGCGGTACGCAGATCGAAGTCCGCGGGCAAGTGCAAACCATGCAGTCTTCTTTCATCGGTTTGGGGATTGGGCTGATGGGCGCAATCCTGCTTGTCTATTTCCTGATCGTGGTGAACTTCCAGTCGTGGCTCGATCCCTTCGTCATCATCACAGCCCTTCCCGGTGCACTGGCGGGAATCGCGTGGATTCTTCTGCTGACCCACACCACGCTGAGCGTGCCCTCGCTAACCGGAGCCGTGATGTGCATGGGTGTCGCAACGGCCAATTCGATCCTGATGGTGTCGTTTGCGCGCGATCGGATGCAGGCCGGCGTGCCTGCCGTGCAGGCCGCTCTGGAGGCGGGTTACACTCGTGTGCGTCCCGTCTTGATGACCGCACTGGCCATGGTGATCGGAATGTTTCCCATGTCGCTGGGCCTGGGTGAAGGCGGCGAGCAGAACGCGCCTCTGGGCAGGGCGGTTATTGGAGGCTTGATGTTCGCGACTGTGGCAACATTATTCTTTGTGCCCTGCGTCTTTGCTATGGTTCACAGCCGTCGAGAAGCGGGGGCGAGAGACTTCAGCGGTCATGAATAAGGCCGATACGTATTAAGGAAATCGAGCAAGCAATCATGCAGACGCAACCAGAAACAATTCATTCGACCGAGGAGTTGCACCACACTCCGCCGCAAGTAACGCCACCGCCAGAACTTCCACCGGCGCCACCGCGAAAGGCAGTGATCATTGTCGTGCTGGTGCTGGTGGTGCTCGCCTTGAGTGGTGCCGCGAGCATGTTTAGCCGCATTCGCGCTGGACACGCATTGGCTAAGGAAACCGAGATCGATTCCGTCCCCACCGTTTCGGTCGTTCATCCCACGGCAGAGAAACCTGATGAGGAACTGGTGCTGCCCGCATCCTTGCAGGCCTACGAAGAATCACCCATCTACGCTCGCACCAGCGGATACTTACTGCGCTGGTATAAGGACATTGGCAGCCGCGTGAATAAGGGCGAACTGCTGGCAGAGATTGATACTCCGGAAGTCGATCAGGAATTGTCGCAGGCCCGCGCTACCCGCCAGCAAATTGCGGCACAACGGGATATAGCGAAAATTTCTGCCGATCGTTGGCAGAACCTGCGCAAGACGGACTCCGTTTCCCAGCAGGAAGCCGACACTCAGTCGAGTTCCTACCAGCAGGCCCTGGCTAATCTGGCTGCGGCGGACGCCAGTGTCCGTCGCCTCGAGCAGTTGGAATCGTTCAAGCGGGTGTACGCTCCGTTTTCCGGTGTTCTGGTCAAGCGCAATGTCGATCCCGGCGCGCTGATCAATGCCGGTTCCGGAGGCGTGGAACTGTTTATCCTTGCCAAGGTCGACCCCTTACGCGTATTCACCAACGTTCCCCAAGCCTATTCCCCTGCGATCAGGAATGGCATGCCGGCCTATATCACGCTGACGGAGATTCCCGGGCAGAAATTCGCAGGTACGGTGACACGCACAGCCGACGCGATTGATCCGACGACCCGCACCCTGCTCACCGAAGTGGACGTTCCCAACAAAGACGGCCGATTGTTGCGGGGCTCATTCGGCGAAGTACATTTCTCGCCCAAGATCAACACTCAAAAAGTGACCGTGCCGGTAAATGCGATGCTCTTTCGTCAAGAGGGCCCGCAGGTGGCGGTGGTGGGAGCAGACAACAAAGTGCAATTGCGGCCTATCACAATCGGCCGCGACTATGGGACCACGCTGGAGATTCTGGGCGGGGTGAGCCTGGAGGATCGCGTCATTATTAATCCCGCCGATTCTCTGGAGAACGGCCAGACGGTGAATGTTGCCGCCTGAGAGGCAGGAAGGCAAGCATTCATGAAATGGTTGGTGGCCGCGGCGCTGGGTGCCAGCATATGCGGGCGGGATGCGCCGTGGGGCCCAAATATAAACCTCCGCCAGTCCCGGCGCCGGCGGCATGGAAAACAGAAGGCCCTTGGCGCGAAGCCGCGCCGAAGGATGCCATTCCCAAGGGCGCGTGGTGGGAGATTTTCCACGACGAAGAGCTCAACGGGTACGAGCAGCAATTACTTGCGGCGAACCAGTCGCTCGCGGCTGCTCGGAATCGTCTGGACCAGGCTCGCTCCCTGGCGCGAGTAACCTCCGCCGCACTCTTCCCTACGCTGAGCGCCGATCCTAATGCATCCCGGACTCGCTACTCGGCGAATCGACCCGGCAGTTCGATTCCGACGACGACACTCACGCAAGGCGTTTACGAGATTCCCTTCGCTTTGAACTACGAAGTTGATCTTTTCGGACGCAATCGGAAAAATCTACAAGCCGCTAATGCCAACCTGCAAGGCACCGCGGCGGATCTGCAAAACGTTCAACTGGTCTTGTCTGCGGAACTCGCTGCCGACTACTTCAGCTTGCGCGAGCTCGATGCGGAAAGTCAGGTCGTGCAGGAGTCGGTCAAGATCGAGCAGGAAGGTATGGTCTTGGTGAACCATCGTCACGAAGGCGGAATTGCCTCAGGCCTGGACGTGGCGCAACAACAAACCCTGCTAGACTCCACCGTGACACAGCTTTATCTGCTGCAGCAGCAGCGTGCGCAATTTGAACATGCCATTGCAGCCCTGACCGGGAATCCGGCCTCCGCGTTTAACGTTCCGGTTGCACCGCTGCGCGCAGTCCCGCCGCCGGTACCGCTAGGCATGCCCTCGGATCTGCTGGAGCGCCGGCCCGATATAGCCACCGCCGAACGCGCCGTGGCTCAGGAGAATGCTCTGGTAGGCGTAGCCCAAACCGCGTTCTACCCGCAATTTACCATTTCAGGTGGTGGTGGCTTCCAGAGCATCAGCCTAGGTTCAATAATTAGCGCTCCCAATGCATTCTGGTCGCTGGGCGGCGACCTGCTGCAGCCTATCTTCAATGGCGGACGCAATCGCGCCAATCTCGCCGCCACCCAAGCCGCTTACCAGGAATCGGTCGCCAACTACCGCGAGTCTGCGCTGACCGCGTTCCAGCAAGTGGAAGATAGCTTGTCCGGGCTGGATTCTCTGTCCCGCGCCGCCGAGACCCAGAATGCGGCCGTCGCCGATGCTCACCGCGCGCTAGACATCGCCAATGATCGCTATGTGGGCGGGCTGACTACGTTCCTCGATGTCATCACCGCGCAATCGCGTGCTGCTGTCGAACCAGCGCCTCTCGACCCAATTGCTCGGCCAGCAAATGGTGACGTCCGTTCTATTGGTCAAAGCTTTGGGCGGAGGCTGGGACGCGTCCGCGATCCAGAATGAGCGGGTTCATCCCACAGCCGGCCAGATTGTTCAGCAGTAACGCCCCACGCTCAACCCGAATCGACCGCCGCGCTCGGGCCCGCAGAAAGCTCCTTCGAACGACCGGTCAAGTTGAATGCGGTATTTACCAGGCCAACGTGAGAGAACGCCTGCGGAAAATTGCCTAACTGACGTTTTTCCACTGGATCATATTCCTCGGAAAGAAGTCCCACATCATTCCGAATTTCCATCAGGCGTTCGAACATTCGTATTGCGTCTTTATGGCGGCCCTGCAGTTCGTAATTGTCTGCGAGCCAGAATGAGCAGGCCAGAAAAGCTCCCTCTCCATGCGGAATACCATCGACGGTCGGGTCCTGGGTATATCGTTCCACGAAGCCATCCCGCATAAGATGTTGTTCGACAGCTTTGACGGTCCCAATTACGCGGGGATCCTCCGCGGGAAGAAAGCCGACCAGCGGCATCATGAGGAGGCTGGCGTCGAGGTGTTTCGATCCATAAAACTGCACAAACGAGTTCAGATCCGCGTCAAAACCCGCCCGGCAAACCTGATCGTGAATCGCATCGCGAAGCTTTTTCCCTCTCGGGACGTCTGTGGCGAAGCGGCCCAGTTCCGCCGATCGGATCAGGCGATCGACCGCGACCCAGGCCATCATCTTCGAGTGGACGAAATGGCGCCGCGGGCCACGCATTTCCCAAATACCCTCATCCGGCCGCTCCCACCCTGTCTCCAGAAATTCCAGCATCGCCTGGGCAACGTCATGGCGGCCATGTTTCGATGGTCCCAAGCCAGCCTGGCGCGCTTGGAAGAGCGTATTCGCCACCTCGCCAAAAATATCCAGCTGATATTGTTTGTAGGCGGCATTGCCGGTTCGGACCGGAGCCGAGTTCTCATATCCGGGCAGCCACGTTAGTTCCAGTTCGGTGAGCCTGCGTTCGCCCCGAAGCCCGTAAACAATGTTGAGTTCCTCTGGGCTGCCGGCCACGGCTCGCATAAGCCACTCCCGCCAATCTCGCGCCTCATCCAGATATCCGGCTTGAACCAGAGATTGAAGGGTGAGGGTCGCGTCTCGCACCCAGCAAAAACGATAATCCCAGTTCCGTACTCCGCCAATCAGTTCGGGCAACGAGGTGGTGGGCGCCGCCACAATTCCGCCGGTGGGCAGGAATGTCAGACCTTTGAGCGTAATCAGCGAACGCACCACCGCATCCCGCCACTCCCCCTGATACGAACAGCGACCCGACCACTCTCGCCACCATTTCTCGGTCTTCTGGATGGCGGAGCTAACATCCACCGTCGCAGGCTCTTGCTGATGAGAGGGATACCAAGTCAGATTGAACGCGACCTGCTGTCCCTTCGCGACCGTAAACTCGGACATAGTCTTCATGTCTTCGCCACGCAACGGAGCATCGGAGCGCACCCTAATCATGTCTGGACCAGCAATGGCGGAAATTCCACCGTCCGTCCGCCGGACCCATGGCACCACCGACCCGTAGTCGAACCGAATCACCAGTTCCGATTTCATGCGAATCTGCCCTCTGGTCCCGACAACAACGCGCAGAAGTTCAGGCGCTTCTTCGCGAATACTCATGCAGTCGAGCAAAGTGGCCGACCCGCTTTCAGTCTCAAACTCAGTTTCGAGAATGAGAGTCCCCTCCCGGTAGCGGCGGCGAACGGACTGGATCGGTTCCACCGGCGAGATGGACCAATGCCCGTTTTTATCCGTTCCGAGCAGAGCCGCAAAACAGGCGGGGGAATCGAAATGCGGAAGACAAAGCCAGTCGATCGAACCCAATTTTGAGACGAGGGCTGCTGTGTGGCAGTCGCCAATCATGGCGTAATCTTCGATGGGAATAGACAGGACTTACCCCCGCAAACCGAGGTCGGTTTGAGCTGTTTTGGATGCATCGATGGGCCGCTCAGACTGCTCTCGCACTGATTTTTAGCAACGACGGCCAGCTTGCCATCTTTCACGATGATTTTATGCTTACAAAAGAGCTGACCCGCACCGTGGCTGGCGATCCTACAGAGATCACTGTATATGCAATCCGTTCGCCGTCTCGCTACGATCGAATGTCGTAAGAAACCATCTGAGTAGCCGTTCCCTTCCCCAATGTGCGCTAACCGGTCTCCCGACTGCAAACTTCCGCGCTGATTCGCATTGCACGTGAGGCAGGTGGCGTGTCCCTTTGCAGTTCAGGATCATGGCAAGGGGATATCGCCGGAGAAGTTGTCTGAAATTCAATCCCAAGGCTCGGGCGTGGGCATCCGAGGTATGCGTGAACGGGCGCGACACTTTGGAGGACACATGCTGATTGAATCGAATCATAAAGGAACAAAAATCTCATTCAAGTTTCCAACCCGGAACGCGTCTTCAAAGATTGAGAGTGTCGTTCAGCAAGACCACATTGTCCAACCGGTTCAGGTCGCCGCGTGATAGTCTTGGCACGGGAGCGATCCCTAACCGTCGATGAGAATCCTAATTGCTGACGACAATGAGTGGATACGACGAGGCGTGATAAACATTCTCGCTCCCGTGCCCCATTGGGAGGTCTGCGGTGAGGCGAAAGATGGAACTGAGGCAGTTCAAAGAGCGACGGAACTCCTGCCCGATCTCGTCCTTTTAGACGTAAGCATGCCTGGCCTAAATGGGCTGGATGTAGCGCGTCTTCTTCGTGAAAAGGTTCCTGCCACAAAGATTCTGATCATGAGCCAACATGACCCCGCTCTCCTCCTGTCGCGCGCCATCAAAGCGGGCGCCCATGCCTGCGTCGACAAAAATCATCTGAGTACGGAACTCCTGCCGGTTATTGCAAGAGTCACGAAAGTTGTCGACAGTCCCCCTGTTCCCCGGCAGTGAGGTCCTGCTCGTAGATGGCCGTTTTCCTGTCCCCCGAATCAATCTCACTGAGACTGCTTCATTCGAAAAACAACTGTGCATATCGAGCACGTGCGGCTACGATGAGACGTCGGTCTAACCCATGCATATCGATGCCCACCAGCATTTTTGGAGATACAGCCCTACCGGGTACGAATGGATCGATGATTCGATGACCGCGCTGCGGCGGGATTTTCTGCCCGAGCACCTGAAACCAGAAATGGAAAGCAGCGGCTTCGACGGATCGGTGGTGGTTCAGACACGCCAGACTCTGGACGAAACCCGCTGGCTGCTCGAATTGGCCGAGCGGGCTCCATGGATTGTCGGAGTGGTCGGCTGGGTTGATTTGCGGTCGCCGGACGTTCGGTCGCAGCTGAAAATCCTGGCTCAGCATCCTAAACTGGTCGGGATCCGGCATATCGCACAGAGCGAACCCGATAATCGCTTTCTCCTGCAAAGCGATTTTCTGCGCGGCATTTCGGCGCTGGAAGAGTTCGATCTGGCCTACGACATTCTGATTTACAGCCAACATCTTCCCGTCGCCGCTGAATTTGTAGAACGGTTCCCACGCCAGCGCTTTGTCCTCGATCATCTTGCCAAGCCGCCGATCAGGAGCGGCCACATCGATTCATGGGCGCACGGGATAGCGCGACTGGCCGCGTTTCCAAATGTATTCTGCAAGCTATCGGGATTGGTCACGGAAGCCGACTGGCAGCATTGGGAACCAGAGCCGATCGTCCCGTTTCTGGATGCAGCCTTCGAATCCTTCGGGCCTGATCGACTGATGATTGGCTCCGACTGGCCCGTGTGCTTGGTGGCGGCCTCGTATGCAAGAGCCGTCGGCGTCGTGAAGAACTACATCCTTCAGAAAACACCAGACTGCCGAGAGCGTGTGCTTGGCGGCAACGCGCAGCGATTTTGGCGCTTGCCAGTGCGTTAATGTGGGGACAGCCGCCCTCGGCTGTCCGGCGAGCGTGCCTCTGCCCATCAGAACCCAGAAGCCCAGGCAACATCCCGAGGCTTCCCACGACCGATGTTCTACAATAGCCGGACGAATTAAGAAAGCGACGTTCCGACCGCCATGCATCTCAATGTCCTCCAGCTCGACCCCCGCGACAACGTTTTGATTGCTCTCACTGACTTGAAAGCGGGGGACCGCATTGAATTCGCTGGGCGGACCTACCTTCTTGCCCAAAACGTTCCCGCCAAACACAAGTTCGCCTTACGAAATTTTGGCGTCGGCGACGATGTCACCATGTACGGTGTTCTGGTTGGCAGAGCTGTCAAGCCAATCGCAGTGGGAGAACTCCTGACCACTAACAATATCCAACACCAGGCTGCGCCCTTTCGCGAACAGGCGGTGGAATTCCGTTGGTCGCTTCCCGATGTTGCGCGATGGCGGCAGAAACACTTCCTGGGATATCGCCGCTCCGACGGCCAAGTGGGCACACGAAACTATTGGCTCGTCGTTCCCCTCGTTTTTTGTGAGAACAAAAACATACAGGTGCTAAAACAGGCCTTCGAAGAAGAGCTGGGATTCGCCTCGCCTCAAACCTATCGTCGCCAAGTCGCCGAACTGGCAGAGCTGTATCGAGAAGGAAAGTTCGAAAAGATCGATGCTCCTACCCTCGGCACACATGCGGCTGCGGTCCCGGGCAACCGACTTTTCGAGAGCCTCGATGGCGTGCGTTTCTTGCTCCACGAAGGCGGCTGCGGTGGAACGCGCGAAGACTCCAACAATCTCTGCGGGCTCATCGCGGGCTACATTCACCATCCCAACGTCGCAGGAGCTACGGTGCTCAGCTTGGGATGCCAGCACGCCCAAATCGCAATTCTTCGCGAAGAACTTCGCAAGCGTAATTCCGAGTTCGAAAAGCCTCTCTTCATCTTGGAACAGCAGCGCAGCGGTTCGGAAGCCACGATGATGTCCGAGGCGATCCGGCAAACTTTTCTCGGTCTGGTCGAAGCCAACAAAGCTCAGCGCACGCCCGCACCTCTTTCCGATTTGTGTGTGGGTCTGAAGTGTGGAGGATCGGACGGCTTCTCCGGCATCTCGGCGAATCCCGCTATCGGACACACTGCCGACTTATTGGCGGCTCTGGGCAGCAGAACAATTCTCTCGGAATTCCCCGAGTTGTGCGGAGTGGAACAGGAACTCATCGATCGGGGCAAGAGCAAAGCCGTCGGCAACCGTTTCATTCAACTGATGCGCGACTACGCCGCCCGCGCCGCCGCCGTCCGCTCCGGCTTCGACATGAATCCTTCTCCCGGTAATATGCGGGATGGACTTTTGACGGATGCGATGAAATCCGCGGGAGCCGCAAAAAAGGGTGGGACGTCGCCGGTGACTGCAGTGCTCGACTATCCGGAGTATTCCACCGAACCAGGCCTCAACCTTCAATGCACGCCGGGCAACGATGTAGAGTGTGTGACAGCGCAGGTCGGCGCAGGCGCGAGCGTGGTATTGTTCACAACCGGCCTCGGTACGCCGACCGGGAATCCGATCGCTCCTGTCGTGAAGCTTTCCACCAACTCGAACCTGGCGCAGCGCATGCACGATATCATCGATCTCGATACCGGCGCGGTTGTTGCCGGCGAGAAGACAATCGAGCAGATGGGCGAAGAGATTTTGCATCTCGTGATCCAAGTAGCCGGCGGCGAAGTCCGAACCAAAGCTGAGATGAAGGCGCAAGAAGATTTCATTCCATGGAAGCGAGGCGTTTCGCTCTGAATAAAGGAGACAGCAACGCCGGCGTTTTTCGACTCGATGGTAAAGTCGCCGTCATCACGGGCGGAGGCAGCGGTATTGGGCAGGCGATTGCTCTGAAATTCGCGGTGCAGGGCGCGGTGATTCGCGTTCTGGACATGAATGAGTCCACCGCAACCGCAACCGCCCAACAAATCACCGCCACTGACGGCGTTGCCTCTGCTCGCCGTTGTGATGTGACCAACCAGGGGGAAGTGATAGCCAGATTCGAAGAACTGTTCCGCCGCGAGCGCATTCACATCCTTGTCAATAACGCCGGCATCTCGCATATCGGCACGGTGGAAAGTACGACTGAAGAAGACTTTGACCGCGTGGTTCGAGTCAACATTAAGGGCTTCTACAACTGCATGCATGCCGTCGTTGGCCACATGAAGAACTTTGGGGGTGGCGTAATTTTGAATATGGCCTCGATCGCCGGATCCTCAGGTCTTCCCGACCGCTTCGCCTATTCCATGAGCAAAGGAGCGGTCGTCGCGATGACCTATTCCGTTGCCAGAGACTATCTCGCGCACAACATTCGCTGCAATTGCATATCACCGGCACGGGTCCACACGCCATTTGTCGACGACTATCTACAGAAGAACTATGCCGGACGCGAGAGCGAAATGTTCGAAAAGCTGGCAAAGTCGCAACCGATTGGACGAATGGCGGAGCCCGCGGAGGTCGCGTCACTTGCATTATTCCTGTGCTCGGATGAGGCCGCCTTCATCTCAGGCGTGGACTATCCCATCGACGGTGGCTTCTTCAATCTGCGAGGCTAGGCATGGACCTGCAACTAAAAGACAAAGTCGTTATTGTCACCGGCGGAGCCAAAGGAATCGGTGCCGCGATTGTCCACGCCTGTGCTGCCGAGGGTGCGCTTCCTGTGATCGTGGGCCGTGACGAGGAGGCTGGCAAGCACCTGCAAAGCGAACTAAAAAAGAAAGGCGCCGTCTGCGGACTCATCACCGTCGATCTCGCCACTCCGGAAAGCTGTTCGCAATCGGTCGAGCAGACGCTGAAGAACTTTGGACGTATCGACGCGCTCGTGAACAATGCAGGGCGCAATGACAAAGTTGGCTTGGAGCACGGCAGCCCCGCCGAATATGTGGCTTCGCTGCAACGTAATCTGGTTCACTACTACGGCATGGCCCACTACGCTCTGTCCCATTTGAAGCGCTCGCGCGGCGCCATCGTTAATGTCGGCTCCAAGACCGCGGTCACGGGCCAAGGCAGCACTTCGGGGTATGCGTCCTCAAAAGGCGCAATCATGGCGCTGACGCGCGAATGGGCGGCGGAACTGCTGCCCTACGGCATTCGCGTCAATACGGTGATTCCGGCCGAGGTCATGACGCCGCTCTACCGCAGCTGGCTCGACACATTCCCGAATCCCGAAGAAAAACTGAAGACCATTCTCACCAAGATCCCACTCGAGCAGCGCATGACCACTTCGGAAGAGATCGCTGCGATGGTTGTATTTCTGCTTTCTCCCAAGTCGAGCCACACCACGGGCCAGCATCTATTCGTCGACGGTGGCTACGTTCACCTGGATCGAGCGCTGACATGAGGATGATCGAGTGATTGTATCCACGCCCATCACGGAGCGCCGTTACGTAGTGCCGCTGGGATTAGTCACCAGCTTGTTTTTTCTGTGGGCCATTGGCGTCAACCTCAACGACATCCTGATCCAGCACCTCAAGAAGGCATTCGGCCTGAGCGATTTCCAGTCATCGCTGATCCAGTCAGCATTTTTTGGTGGCTATTTTCTCGCCGCTCTGCCTGCCGGATGGCTGATGCAGCGACTGGGATATAAGCGAGGAATTCTGATCGGGTTGCTCGTGTGCGCTACCGGTACAATTCTGTTTATTCCAGCCGCTTCTGTCCGAGTCTACGGATTTTTTCTCTTCGCCCTCTTTGTCATGGCCTGTGGACAGTCTGTTCTGGAGGTCGCCGCCAACCCTTACGTAACCACGCTCGGACCCGCCGAGAGTTCAGAGCGAAGATTGAATCTCGCGCAGTCTTTCAATGCTGCCGGTGCTGTGCTCATCGCTCTGATCGGATCCAGATTCATTCTTTCCGGCATTGAACACACGCCGGCAGAACTGGCTGCCATGAACCCAGCGCAGTTGTTGGCCTATCGGGTATCCGAAGCCAACCTGGTGAAGACGCCTTATCTCGTGATTACCGGCGTCTTCCTGTTCGTTGCGCTACTCATCTTCCTGACGAGGCTACCGGAGATTCATGAAGCTGGGGTTGAAGGTCTACAGGGTTCGGACGCAAAGCTTAGCGGTACTTTTGCCTTTCCACATTTAATCAAGGGCGTTATCGCTCAATTCTTCTACGTCGGCGCGCAGGTGGGCGTAGCGAGTTTCATTATCCGATTCACCGAGTTCACCCTTCCCGGCACTCATGAAAAAACCGCGGCTCACTTTTTGCAAGCACATTTGGCAGGCTTCATGATCGGACGCTTCACGGGTTCAGCAATTATGCAAAAAGTCGCGGCGCCCCGCCTGCTCAGCTTGTTTGCTGGCGGCTCGTTGCTTTGCCTCTTGATCGTTCTGTTCGCTTCCGGCGCCGCTCCCGTCTGGGCGATCGTGTTGATCGGTTTTTTCCATTCAATTATGTTTCCGACCATTTTTGCGCTGAGCCTGAAGAACCTCGGTCCCTATACCAAGCTCGGATCGTCCTTGCTGGTCATGTCCATTATCGGGGGCGCGGTCTGCCCCGCGATCATGGGCAGGATTTCCGATGCCTGGAATATTCAGCGCGCATTCGCGGTCCCACTGGCCTGTCATGTCTACGTATTTTATTTCGCAATGTGGGGATATCGCCCCGCCTTCGTTGCGAAGGCGGCTGCCTCCTTGTCTATTCCCGCTACAGAGGCCGAATGAAACGACGCTTTTGCCTGACCCTCGACTTGCAAGACGATCCCAAACTGATCGACGAATACAAGCGTTATCACGAAAAGATATGGCCCGAGATTACCCGAAGTATCAAAGATGCCGGCATCGAAGACATGGAAATCTATCTTCTCGGAACGCGCATGTTCATGATCATGGAAGTGAACGAGTCTTTCTCGTTTGAAGACAAGACCAAGGCCGATCAGCTCAACCCAAGGGTCCAAGAATGGGAGAGCCTGATGGGGACGTTTCAGAAACCGTTACCCCAAGCCACAACGGGAGAAAAGTGGCTGCTAATGGAACGAGTGTTCAAGTTGGAAGATTAGAACCTTACGGCCGCTCCGGCCATGCATGCTTTGGATAGCGGCGCATCAACTCGCGGCGTACTTGGGGATAGAGCCGCTCCCAGAATCCCGCCAGATCTGTTGTTGTCTGGACGGCCTGTTGATTCGGGGCCAGCAGGTGGACCACCACGGGAGTTTTATTCGGTCCAATCCGCGGCGTATCGCGCATGCCGAAAAAATCTTGCAGGCGCGACGCGATCCAAGGCGGTTTGCCGCGCTGATAATGAACCTTGGCCTGGCGACCTTTCTGCAACCGGATGATCGGCGGAGCGATTTCACGCAAACGTCGTGCGCCAATCTGCTGCTCGAGCCTGGGGACAAACTCTGCAGCCGCCTTTTTTAACTCAGCAAAGCTTCGCAGTCCCACACACAACTCCCGCACAGCTCGCGGGACGTCCGGCATCTCGAAACCGGCGAACTCGATTCGTCCGATGAACTCATCCAAGGCATCTAAATCGACGAAACGCTCGATGCCGGCTTCCAACGCCTGTTGAGCCAGCAATTCGGCGGCGGGTTGCGCGTCGGGAGCCGCGCCTCGTGATTCTTGAATAATCAGTTCGTCGTATAACAGCCTGCTCACCGCATCCACTCGCTCCGCAGCGCGACTCCAGATCAGGGTGGAATGCTCCTTCACGCGATCCGGAAAGAGATCAATCAACCATTCCGGTTCGATTCGCGCAGTCATTCGGATGAGCGGCAGCGGCTTTTCCTTGCGATCCTCGGCATCTACCGCGACCATGAACTCGTACGGCGGAGGCGGGCCCGCCAACTCCGCCGATGCGCCCGACGACAGCAGCACCTGGTTCCCCGTTCGCAGGCGCGCGACGCGGTCCGGGAACCCGGCCAGTACCGACATGAGAAGAGCGTCGTCATTATGATTCTTCTGTCCCGAGATCCGCGCAATTCTGCGCAGCTGCGCGATGTGCTGTAGCAAGCGTGGGTCCCGCTCCGAATCCATTGCTGCGAGAAGATCATTCTTGTCGACGTGCACTCCCGACCCGAGCAGTGCGGCGCCGGCGCAACCATCCTCACCCACACCGCGTTCCAAGGCCTCCACCAGAATTCGTGACAGCCGCGGAGGCAGGGGATACCGCGCCAATCGCTTCGCCATTTCCCCCGTGGCACCCAGGCGATCAAGCAGCGACTCGGCACGTTCCACTGCCGTTTCGGTCGGAGCATCCAGCCAAGCTATGTCGCTGACGTGTGCAATCCCCATTGCTCGTAACGCGAGGCAAGGTTGAGAGAGGTCGGTGCGCAGGATTTCCGGCGCATCCTGCTCCGGGCGGCGCGCATAATCCTCCTCTGTGTAAAGCCGCAGCACTCTGCCAGGCGCAGTTCGACCCGCCCGACCCGCTCTCTGCTTTGCCGAAGCCTTGCTCACACGGCCGATGTGGAGCGTCGGCAATCCATTCCAGGGGGAATAGCTCGCAAAGCGTGCAAGGCCGCTATCAATCACCGCGGTTACACCTTCAACCGTAACTGAGCTTTCTGCGACATTGGTGGCAAGAATAAGTTTCCGTTGCGACGCGGGCGCGAGAGCGCGGTCCTGCTCCTTGGGCGGCAGACTGCCGTGCAAGGGAAGCATTAGCAACTCGGCCCGTCGCGCGAGCGCGTCGCACTCCCGCATCGCGCTACGAATCTCCGCCGCCCCAGGCAGAAAAACCAGAGTGTCGCCGGAGTGGTCCGTGTCGGTCAGCCACTCCACTGCATTCTTCACCTGCGCTTTAAGCGGCTCTGGTGAGTACGGCAGATGTTGGATCGACAGGTCGAAAAGCTTTCCCGCGGACTGTACGATCGGACAATCCCCGAGAAACCACGCCACGGGATCGGCATTGAGAGTCGCCGACATCACCACGATTCGCAGATCGGGCCTCGTGCTCTGCAAGCGTCTCAGCAATGCCAGCGCGAGATCGCTTTCAAGGTGGCGCTCGTGGAATTCATCGAGTACCACGGCCTCCACGTTTTTCAGCGATGAGTCAGAAAGCAGCCACCGAGTGAGTATGCCCTCGGTGACAAAGCGCAGCCGCGTTCGCGGGCCGACGGTCTTCTTCGAACCGGACTTGGTAGCCGACAGTTTCGCCGACCGGTTCCCCTAGTTCCCAGGCGACTCGACGCGCCGCCAGACGGGCGGCAATTCGGCGCGGTTCGAGTACAACCACTTCACCGCTCACAAGTCCAAGAATCGCGGGCGGCACGCGGGTCGTCTTCCCCGCACCTGGAGAGGCTACGATCACAAGGTCGCGATGAAGTTTTAGGGAATCAATAATCTCCGGCAGAATTGTGTCCACCGGCAGCGCGATTTTGCGACTCAGCACTTCCTATCGAAGCACGGCGCTTCAACTACCGTCAATATCGCCATTTTTTTGGGCAGTGGCACTTTACTTTTTCTGCAAGCATTCTTACCTTATTTTGAATGCCCGCTTACTTTACCCCTGAACTCTTTCGCTTTCTTGCCCGTCTCAAGCGCAACAACAATCGCAACTGGTTCCTGGCCCACCAGGATGAATTCGAAACTTCTGTCCGCCAGCCAGCACTGCGCTTTATCACCGATTTTGCGGCGCCCTTATACGAAATAGCGCCGCATCTCAATGCCGATCCGCGCCCCTCGCGTGGTTCCCTGTTTCGGATTTATCGCGATGTGCGATTTTCTGCTGACAAGCGCCCCTACAAGACGCATGTCGCTATGCGCTTTTCTCATCGTGGCAAAGACGTTCACTCGCCCGGCTTTTATCTTCATCTTGAGCCCGGTGGCTGTTTTGCCGCGTCTGGCCTGTGGCGCCCTGAGCCGCCGACCTTGCTCAAGGTCCGAAACGCAATCGTGGCGCGTTCCAAGGAATGGCGTGCGGTGCGACCACTTCTCAACTGGGACGATGCAGGCAAACTCCGACGTCCACCCCGCGGCTTCCCTGCGGATCATGAATTCGTGGAGGACCTGAAGCTTCGCGATCTTGGAACATCCGTGGAATTCCCTGACAAACAAGTCTGCGGGCCCAGGTTTATGTCGATTTTCCTAGGCGCTTGCCGCACCATGTCACCGCTCGCCGCCTTCCTTAGCAGCGCCGTCGGACTGAAGTTTTAGGGAGCCAGTGTTATGCCACGCTGGTAGTTTCTGCTTCGTTATAAAGGTCATCGATCTGTTCGCGATAACGCTCTTCGATGGCCTTACGCCGAAGCTTCATGGTCGGAGTGAGAGTGCCGTCGGTTGCGGTAAATTCGTGGGGCACCAGCAGGATTTTTTTTAGCGTCTCGTAGCGGGCTAAGCCCCGGTTCAACTCCCCGACAATGCCTTCGTAAAGCGCCTTGACTTGCGGGTCGGCAACCAGCTGTTCCCGGGATGAAAACGATATGCGGTTGGCGCGCGCCCATTCTTCCAGCAGAGGAAACGCAGGCGAAATGATTACGGAGGCAAATTTCCTCCGGTCTCCCAGCACCACGGCGGTTCCAATCAAGGGATTGAGCTTAAGAGAATTCTCCACCGGCTGGGGCGCGATAAACTTTCCGCCTGATGTTTTAAGTAGATCTTTCTTGCGATCGGTAACCGACAAAAATCCGTCCTCATCCAGGCTGCCGATGTCCCCAGTCTTAAACCAGCCATCCACAAACGCGTCTCTAGTCTCCTCGGGCCGGTTCCAGTAGGCACGGAAAACCGAGGGGCCCCGGACCAAAATTTCCAAATCGTGGGCGATCTGTACTTCGACGTTAGCCAGGGGACGGCCCACTGTGCCCAGTTTGTGGGCCCGCGGGCTATTAATCGCGATCACCGGCGAGGTTTCGGTCAAACCGTAACCTTCGTGAATCCGAATCCCCATGCTCGCATACCACACCGCTAACTCCTTGCCGAGCGGCGCTCCCCCCGACACAAAGAATTGGACTCGGCCGCCCATCCGGGCACGCACCTGCGAATAAACCAGCCGGTGGGCTAACTTCCAAGCCAGAGATTTCGGCACCTCGCCCGCCAGAATTTTCGGACTATGGGAGCGGCCCACCGAAAGAGCCCACTGGTAAATCGTTCGCTTGGCGAATCCCTTAGTTTTTTGTTCCACCTGGCTGTAGATCTTCTCGTAGACGCGTGGCACCGCGACGAAAACTGTCGGCATCACCTCGAGAAGAAATTGAGGCAACTGCTCGAAGAACGGGCAATAAGCCAGCGTGACCCCACGATGGAGCAACGCGATATCAGCATGACGCGCCGTCACGTGCGATAACGGCAAAAATGAAATACTGATGTCTCCGGGATGAACGTCAAATCCGTGCAGCGAATTGAGTACGTTCGAGGTCAAGTTTCCGTGACTCAGTTGCACGCCTTTTGAAGTGCCCGTGGTTCCCGACGTGTAAATGATGGATGCCAGATCGTCCGGGGCGATCGCGCGCGCACGAGCTTCCAGTTCCATATCGCGTCCAGCCGGTCCTTTGTCGAGTAGGCGTTGCATCTGGACCGCATTGGCAGTTTCGATGGAATCCATCACCACCACTTTTTCGACGGCCGTCTGATTCTTGATGGAAAGGACTTTTTCCAGTTGTTTCTCTGTCGAAACCACCACCACCCTCGCTCCGGAATCGCACAGAATGTAGGCTGTTTGTTGCGCGGTCAGTGTTGAGTAAATAGGCACAACCACTAGGCCTAATAAGAAAGCTGCGAAATCCGTGACTGCCCATTCGAGCCGATTTTCGCTCAGGATCGCTAGCCGATCTCCTTTGAGAAGTCCCCACTTGCTCAGAGCTCGGGCCATACCGGCAACGTCGCGATAAAACTGCTGCGAACTGACAGGGGCCCATTGGGAGGCGTCGCGAACCAGCATCACCGCAACGCGCTTGCGCTCGACGATGGCGAAAAAAATATCGTTAAGGGTCTGAGGATTCATGTCAGAGTACCTCCTAACGCCAGGAAAGGAAGATCATTCGCTGTCCCTAAAACCACGGGATCTCCGGTTTTTTGAACCGCAATTTCGCTACTGCAACCGGCCCCAACGAAACGTCGGGCCGACTGACAAACGGACGTAGTTCTGCCGGCCTGTCAGAAAATTTGAAAATAAGTGAGTATTCACCCAGTCCGCCGCGAACCGCACGCCAACCTTGCGAGACACATTGAGATCGAAACCGCCGCCCAGGCCTACGAAGTACGTCGTATCCGTCTGGTGAGCGCTGGGGATCGGTGCCCTCAGAGCTGTTAAAATCAGCCCTAATTGCGGGGGAAAGGCGATGTTTGCCGTTTCATGAATTCCTCCGAAGCCCGGACGCGCAAAAAAGGTGAGCTTCTCCCATTTGCGCAAATAAAACTGCGGGCCCGCGGCGAAGGTGTAAGTGGTTGACGAGAATGCAACATGAATCGCGTTCGGATTAATGTTGGCCTGGGTTAGCAACGGGGCGTAAACGGTTTCGCCACCGCTAATGGTTCCCGCGCCACTGACCAGGGCGCCGAAATCGCCGCCCAGACCGAGCCATGGCCTCACGGTTACGCCGAAATCGGATTTGAATCCGCGCTCAGTCAGGTTGCGAGCCGGGCTGACCATATAGTCGAACCCGGTAAACAGCGTGTAATGGTTGATATCCGTGTCCTGCGCCAACACCGGCAGACATACTAAGAGAAGAAGTCCACAAAATATGACACGTCTCATAAATTTTGCACCCTGCCTGTCTTGCAGGTCTTGCTTTGATACAACGGGGAGACGATTCGAATGCGGTATGTAGGCAAACGGCGGGCCCATTCACTCTTCCGCTAGATATCCAATGGCTTCCCATATAGATCCACGCCAAGGCGTGTTCCCTACGCGACAACCATCTGTGTCAGCAAATTTTCTCGGGCACTGGTGGGTGCGGGCTCTACTCGTTTCGGTTCAACCGGCGAAAAGGTGTCGGGAGTTGCAGTCGCCACAGGCACGTTCTTCGGAGGCACGAACGCGACCGCTTTCACTTTTCGATTTCTCCGCACTTTCTTTCTCTCGACCGGCTTGATTCCCACGGCGGCCCGCAATTCCGTAAAGCTTGTCGTCAGTAACTTTTCCAGCCGTCGCAGATCGGGCGCAGCATGCACATCTCCGCTGAAGCCGAAATACACTGTGCCGTTGTAGCTTAGGATGGCGCAGTTGACCGCTAACTCTCCTCCGACTGGCACGTACGGATAGCAATGCAACATCTTGTGACCGAGAAGATACAGCGGGAATTGCGGTCCCGGCACATTCGTGCAGACGAGGTTAAAAGGCGTAATCGGCAACTGGCTGACGATCGGTCCGGCCATCCCCTGCACCGAAGTCGGGAACATCCCGATTAAACCTCCCGCCAGACTGACCAACTCGGCGGCGTGCATGCGCTTGAGAAATTCCGTTCGCTGGTGAACCGCAGCCAGCAGCTTTCTCGGTTGCCGGATATTCAGAGGAATCGTGACCGGCACCAGCGAAATCCGGTTTCCCAAGTCCGACGCGTTGCCGTCGCCGCGCAAATTGACGGGCACCATGATCCTCAGCAACTTCCCTTTCACGCGGTCGCCGTGCAGTTCGCAGTAGCGGCGAATCGTCCCGGTTACGAGAGTGAGAATGACGTCATTAATGCTGGTCCCCGATTTGTGGCGAATGGCTTTGACTTCCGCCAGAGGAATCTCGGTGTAGGCGAATTTCTGCGGTCCCTGGTAGACCACGTTGAACCGAAGCCGCTCGGTAAAGGCCGTAATCTCTGGAAATAGATTTGCAAACTCGTCGCTGGGCGTGCTGCTGCCGTTCGCAGCCGCACGCTCCGTCATACTCAGGAGATCGGCCATGGCGGAAAGAATGCGTTTCACGAAATCAGAATACGAATCGACGAACCCAGCCGTAAGCGCGGTCAACGGATCTCGCGGCGGCGGAACACGGAACTTTATCTTTTTCCTGGGCAGACGTGGCGCTTCCGGGTTCGTATCCAGCAACGCATTCAGAATGCCTACTCCCGCTATACCGTCAGTCAGACAATGATGCATGCGCAAGATAACCGCGGTGCGATCGCCTTTCAGCCCGCGAATCACCGTCATATCCCACAACGGGTGCTGCCGGTCCATCACCGTGCTGAAAAGCTTTCCAGCCAAAGCTCTCAGATCAGTCTCGGTACCGTGTTTGAATTGCACTTCGCGGACATGGCGGCCGAGGTCGAACCCCGGGTCATATTCCCAACTGGGAAGGCCAAGACCAAACGGCGCAGGCACCACACGCTTGAGGTAGCGAGGAAGTAGGGGAAGTTTCGACTCGATGAACTGGACGAAATCCTTGAACCCAATTTCACCCTCAAAGATGCAAACGCTTGCCACATTGAGCGGCATGCCTTCCCGTTCGAGATGCAGGAAGACCGTGTCTCCCCAGGAAAGACGATCACTCTGTTGATGGTTCTGCATCACAATTCTCCTCATCCCCCGCAGGGCGATGGCGCATCTCAGTTCACAAAAGAAAATCGCCGCGACAGCTTAACCAGTTTGAGCACTTTGTAAACGTCGATGTTGACTCCGCGCAGGACGACCTTCACCGATCTCTCGTCGGCGATGCGCGCTAGCTCTTCGATCGCTGGCAGCGCGTTCGAATCAATCCGGCGCACGGAGGAGAAATCGAGAACGACCTCGCCTTCCGTACCGTCCAGCTTTTCGCCTGCCTCTCGCAGGGCCGGAACCACCCGCGTTTCCTCGATATTTAGAAACACAGCATTCATCGCCATACGCTCCGCCATTCTCTACACAGGTTGTTTCTGAGACGCGCCACCGACCTTTGCCACGCCACGTCCCTCGTAAGCTTTCCAAAACAGTTCGACCAGCTCCGTCATCAGCGGCATGCGAGGGTTCGATCGCCAGGAGGGATCGTCAAAGGCAATACTCGCCAGTTCAGGCACCGCGCGTTGAAATTCTTCGCGAGAGATCCCCAGTTCGGCGATCGACTTCGGAAATCCCAATTGGTCGAGCAGTTGTTCCGTCGCTTGAATCAGGTTTCTCACTTTCTCTTCAACCGTGTGACCGCCTAGACCGAGCAAGTCCGCAACCGTAGCGTACTTCTTGTGGGCCACATACCCTTTCGTATAGGGCGACGGCATGAACTTAGTCGGCACCGCGGCGTTATACGCGATCACGTGCGGCAGCATGAGCGCGTTAGCACGGCCGTGCGCCACTCCAAAGCGTGCGCCGAAAGCATGGGCCAGCGCGTGATTCACTCCGACAGACGCGTTGGAGAACGCCATCGCCGCAATGCATGCGGCATTGTGCATCATGCATCGAGCTTCTTCATCTTGCGGATGCTCATAGGCGATCGGCAAATACTTGAAGACCAGCCGAATCGCCTGCATGGCGCTGGAGTCAGTGTAGGGCGAAGCGTAATTGGACACTCCGGCCTCCAATGCGTGGGTCAAACAATCAATCCCGGTATCTGCAGTCAAGCCCTTCGGCATCGACATCACAAACTGCGGATCGACGATGGCGACATCCGGAGTCAGGGAGTAATCTGCAAGCGTCACCTTGCGCCCGCTAGCTTTATCGGTCAGGACGGCAAAGGGAGTGACCTCGCTCCCCGTCCCGCTGGTCGTGGAAATAGCAATCAGCCGCGCCCGGTTCAACTTCTTCGTGGGATATTGCACCACGCGTTTGCGCAAATCCAGGAAAGGCGCCGCCAGATATTCCAGGTCTGCCTCCGGCGATTCGTACTTCAGCTTCATGATCTTCGCCGCATCGATCACCGACCCTCCCCCGAGGGCAATGATCTGATCCGCCTTATAGAAATTGAGAGCCTCCACTCCCTGCGTGATGACCTTCACCTCAGGCTCCGCATCCGGAATGACCTGCACGTGAACGTGAGTCTTAGGACAGATGTGGCGCCGCACAAGATCCACGTGTCCCATCTGCTCTAGGAGTGGACTAGTCACGATGATGGTCGAGAGCGACGGAAACTGTCGCAGATTCTCCACGGCGTTCATGTTGAAGTAAATCTGATTGGGAACTCGGAACCACATATGAGTTTGTGTCCTCCGAGCCAGACGCTTGATGTTGAGGTAATGAAAAATGTTTACGTTATCGGTAGTGCTGTTGCCTCCGCCGGTTCCACATCCAAAGGAGAATGTGGGCACCAGATCGTTGTAAACCGCACCCAGCGCACCGACCGATCCCGGGGAATTCACGATAATTCGCCCCGCATTGATCACATCACCAAATTTGCGAATGATCTCGTCGTTGCGCGAGAAAATGACCGCCGTATGTCCGATCCCTCCGGCGTGGTTCACATCCACACATACCCGGAGCGCCTCCGCAACGGACGTCGCACGATAGACAGCGAGTACCGGGAACAGTTTCTCTACCGACAGCGGATGTTCGCGGCCGACCCCCTGAATCGGCGCAATCAGCAACTTGGTGTTGGGCTTCACCGCAAGACCGGCAAAGCGGGCGATATCAGTGGCCTTCTGGCCGACGGCCATGGGCTGCATGAATCCGGTCTGCGGATCAATCACCGTGCGCTCCAGCAGCTTTGTCTCTTTTTCACTGCAGATGTGCGCACCCAAGTCTGCGAATTTCTTCAGCGCCAGTTCATAAATCTCGTCGTCGATCACCACCGTTTGCTCTGACGCGCAGATGGTGCCGTTGTCAAAGGTCTTCGAGACGATGATGTCCACCACCGCGGTATTCAGGTCCGCAGTTTTCTCGAGGTAAACTGGCGTGTTCCCTGCCCCCACACCCAACGCCGGCTTGCCCGAACTGTAGGCAGCTTTCACCACGCCCGGCCCTCCGGTGGCATCAATCAATCCCACGTCTTTGTGCTTCATCAGAAAAGCGTTGTCCAGCAGCGTGGGTGTTTCCAGGCAGATAAAGACTCCTTCGGGCGCGCCATGCTTCACCGCGATCTCATACATGATCCTTACGGCCTCGGAGCAGCAATGCCAGGCCTTGGGGTGCGGACTGAAAATGACCGCGTTCCGCGTCTTGATGGCCATAATGCATTTGAATAAGACCGTGGAAGTGGGGTTCGTAATCGGTGTGAGCGAGAAGATGACCCCGATCGGCTCCGCCATCTCCACCAGGTTGCGCTCAGGAAACTCGCGGATGATGCCGACCGTCCGCTTGTCCTTGATGTAGTTGTAGACAAACTCGGTCGCCACCATGTTCTTTAAGACTTTGTCTTCCATCACCCCGAGTTTGGTTTCCTCTACCGCCAACCGCGCGAGATGCTGCGCTTGTTCCAATCCCGCCAGCACCATCGCCTTCACTATGCGATCGACCTCTTCTTGGTTGAATTGGGTAAAGACAGCGGCGGCCGTTTTCGCCTGCCTGACCAGCCCTTCGAGGTAAGCGATGCGCTCCGCACTCAGGACTTCTACGGCAAGCGGAATCTGAACCCGCTCCTGCAATTTTTGAGTCGCCACCATCGCTACCTCCGTTGGCCCTACCGGGATTGTTCAAGCAAACGATTCCACCACCGAAAACGATTAGCCGGATGAGTTCTGCGTCGAAGCCTACTGATGCTCCCGCCCGCGCAATTCTCTCGATGGATTCGCGAAGCGAACGATCGTGGGATTCGCGCACGGTGGGAGTAAGAGTTCCGAGGTATCAGCTGTCTGGGATCCGGCGGGCACTGTCGGTTACCCTCGTTCCCAAAGTAGAACTCCTAGGGAAGGCTCGGTCTACAACTGCTGTCACGTGGTGTTGTGACGAACGTCACACCTGTTTCACAGCAGGATCATCGGCTGGCAAGAGATCGAAATGGGTCCCGCGTTACAGTCATGCCACCGAGCGAGTGGCTGCCTCGTCATTCCACACCGTCTCTCTCGCGGAAGGGATCAGACTCATCGCGCGCTCAGCCAGAGCCGTGATCGTCAGACTCGGATTAACACCGAGATTGGCCGCCAGAACAGATCCGTCGCAGATGTACATGTTGCGATAGCCAAAGACGCGGTGACGCTCGTCGACCACGCCCTGCTCGGGTGAAGCAGCAATCACACATCCTCCGATGCAGTGGGCCGTGCCCGGAATATCGAACAATATCTCGGGAAGCATACTCATGGCGGTGCCACCCGCCACTTGCGCAAATTGTCTGGCGAATTCATTCGCCTTCGGAATGTAGGTCGGTACCTTGTCCCCGCGGCTGACCAGCATTTTGGAAAAGGGCCAGAACCACGGCCGTTGCCATCGCATCTCGATATGCCCTTCGAGCGCTTGCATGCAGAGGAGAACGGTGAACTCGCGTGCCCAGCCCCAAGGCCGAAACAGGGACAGAGTCTTGACTGGGTGAATCAGTAGAGAGCTTAGGACATTTTTCAGCCACAGCCCGATGCGCAGGGGACCGGGGCGGCCATCGGTCAACATGGTGGTAAGAAGACCCATAGTGTCGGAGCCGCTCGGGTAGCGCACGGCCTCAATGTGTGTGTGTTCGTCGATGTAGATGCCGGAGCCGATGGCAATACCTTGTGACAAATCGTCGGTGCAGCGGGGTACGCGCGCCCCGATGATCGATTCAGAATTCGTTCGCACGTGTTTGCCCAAGCGGTTGCTGATGCTGGGCAACGAGCCGTTCTCCTTGAGGCGGAAAAGAAGTTCCATGGTGCCTAGCGACGATGCGGAGAAGACCACGGCGCGGCAGGTGAGCCTGCCCGGTTGCTTTCGAATCCACGCCATCGAGTTCACCGTGCGAATTTCGTACCCGGCTGCGCCATCGCTCACGCCATCCAGGGGCTTGACGTCGATCACCTTCGTTTCCGGAAACACCACAGCTCCATACTTTTCCGCCAGGTACAGGTAGTTGAGATCAAGCGTATTCTTGGCGCCATAGCGGCAGCCCATCATGCAACCGCCGCAACCGGTGCACGTGGTTCGCGGCGGGCCTTCGCCACCGAAGAATGGATCGGAAAAAGTTTGGTTGGTCGATCCACCTTCTGCGGCTTGGAAGATGCCAACACGGGTGCGGCAAAACGTATGGCCGGACCCCGCTATTTCGCTTGTTCTTTGCAGGAGGTGATCCGCCGCACCGAGAATCTTATTCTGTGTCACGCCCAGCATGAGCGAGGCGGTCTGATAGTGGCGCGGCATCTCCGCTTTCCAGTCAGTCAAGCACGCCCACGATCCGTTCTGCCAGACTTTATCCGGGGGAGGTAAAAGAGTGCCGGCGTAAGTGATCGATCCGCCGCCGACGGCACATCCGTGGAAGATGGTGGCATGGCGGAAGAAACGCATGTTGAAAAAACCGCGCAGACCGAGGTTCGGCCGCCAGAACCAGCGATGAATGGACCAACTCGTGCGTGGAAAAGATAGGGGCGCCCAGCGGCGCCCCATCTCGATGACGGCAACCCGGTAACCCTTCTCTACCAGTCGAAGCGCGGAAACACTACCGCCGAAGCCGGATCCGATCACGATGAAGTCGAAATCGAATTTGGAGCTGCGGGCTCCCATACAGCACCGTCCTCGCGCTCTCGCCCGACTGACGCGACGCTATGCGACCAGGTATTTCCCCGCTTCAATGACTCTCTGAGCAATAGACTGCCGCAGCGCCACAGTATTGAATGGTTCGTATTTGCACAGCCGACGCAGGATTGCCAGTTGCGACCGCAGCATGTCTCCCTCGTTGCACGCCGCAATAACCATCCTCGCCGCGCTTTCGATTTTCTCCATCGCGCCAGAGATATAAACGCGGGTCATGCCAACGGGATGCGCACAACCCGCTTCCCCGTCCCGCGCGGCCAGTTTTTGCGCGCGCAGTACGGCTGACTCCATGGCATAAGTTTCGATCGTCATGTTGGCGATCGCGCCCATAATCTCCTGCTGATCCTGGATCGCCTGCATATATTTCTGCGTGGCGATGCCGGCAGCGAACAGCCCAATCTTTTTAGCTGTCGCAACCAGTTTCCGCTCCTGGGCCAGGGGACCTTCCTCGCCCTCGTCGGCCGTTCCCGAGAGCACCTCATCCATGAGTTTCTTGATCGCGGCCATCAATGGGAGTTGCCCAGTCATGGCCCGTTTCAGCAGAAACCCGGTGATGAGTAGCCGGTTGATTTCGTTCGTGCCTTCGAAGATTCGATTCACACGAACATCGCGGTAATTGCGTTCCGCAGGATATTCCTCGACAAATCCGTACCCACCGTAGATCTGCACCGACTCGTCGACAACATAGTCGATGAACTCCGATCCCCACACCTTGAGGATCGAACACTCCACGGCGTATTCATCGATCACCTTGCGCACCTGCGCCATGTCTTCGTGCCCTTCGCCCAACTGCGCTATGGCCGCATCCATCATACCGACCGTGCGATACGCCATGGCCTCGCCGGTGAAGATGCCAGCTGCCATGTTGGCCAGCTTCTCGCGAATCAATCCGAAATCCGCGATCACCTTGCCGAATGCCTTGCGTTGCTTGGCATAGGCGATAGCCCCCTCGATGCAGTTGCGAGCCGAGCCCACGCATCCAGCGCCCAGTTTGAACCGGCCTACGTTCAGAACATTGAAGGCGATGTGGTGCCCCTTGCCGATCTCGCCGAGCACGTTCTGCACGGGAACCTGGCAGTCGCTGAGAATCAACGGGCAGGTGGAGGAGCCGCGAATTCCCATCTTGTGTTCCTCTGCGCCCACTGAGAAACCAGGGAAACCGCGCTCGATGATGAACGCGGTGAACTTGTCTCCGTCCACTTTCGCAAACACGATGAACAGACCGGCGAATCCTGCATTCGTAATCCACATTTTTTCGCCGTTCAAAATGTAGCGTTTTCCGTCGGCCGAAAGCTTAGCCTGGGTACGGCAATTGAGAGCATCCGATCCGGACGACGACTCCGACAGCGCATACGCACCAACGACTTCCCCGCTGGCCAGTCCGGGCAGATATTTCTTCTTCTGCTCTTCCGTGCCGAAGTACACGATGGGAAGGGTGCCGATGCAGGTGTGAGCTCCCCAAGTCGTGCTGAAGCCGCCGTACTTCGCCAGACGATCGGCAATGATGGCGGAAGTGACTTTATCCATCTGCATGCCGCCGTATTGTTCGGGAACATCCACGCCACTCAACCCGAGTTCTCCGGCCTTTTTCACCAGTTCCCGGGTGATGGCGAAATTCTTGTGCTCCATGTTCTCAATGTTGGGAACGATTTCCTTGTTGGCAAATTCTTCCGCGGTATGCGCAATGAGCAAATGCTGTTCGCTGAAGTCTTCTGGAGTAAAAACCTCTTCCGGCGCGCGTTCCTCGATCAGGAAGCCGCCACCACGGATCTTGCTAGCCGGTACTGCGGTAACCGTAGCCATATTCCTCTCCTCACATTGACTCGTGCATTCCGCTTCAGCTAAAACACCGAAGGAGTAAGCAGACTCATCCCCGGGTTCACAGCGTCGCTACACCGAGGCCAGCCTTCCCGTGATCAAGCGAAATGGCGTCCCCGGACGAAAGTATCTTTTTCGTCCGGGGACGCACCTGTATCCTCGCAGCAGAACAAAGCACGTCGCGCAACGGGTCGCACTGACGTTCTGCAATGATTCAGCTAGGCAACCGCCGCTGTCACCTTTGCCTTCTTCACCGGCTTCCGTATGTGGCGCTCTGTCTTTACAGCTTTCGCCCCATTCGGTGCCTTCACCATCACATCCATCAATGCCTTCTGGGCATCGACGTAGCTCTTCACTGCCTCCCGCGTGAGTTCACTCACGGGAAGAAACGGGAAGGGCTTCAGGATTTCCAGAGCCTTGCCTGCGGTTTTCACGCCGGCATGCATCTGGCGGCCTGCCACGTCGACTAGCCGCTTTTGCGCTTCCATCAGCGAATCGGTGGCCTTCCTCGCCAGTTCGGTCAACTCCGTCTGCTTGGTTTTCTTTCCCGCCCCGTTGGTATGTTTGCCACCGGTGGCTTTCGCGGTTTCCTCGGCAAGGACGTCCATGAACCGCTTCTGTGCCTTGACGAAGCTTTCCATGCTCTCACGGGCCAGGTCCACCACGTGCTCCGGCTGGTAGGGCTTGCCGGCCTTGGCTGACTCCAACCACGTGTGCGTCTGCTTGCTGGCGATCTTCAAATATTCTTCCTGCAGTTCGATGAAAGTCTCGACGCTGCGTCGCAGCAGATCCGTCATGGCATGCGCCGCGGGCCAGTCTCCCACGCGTTCTCTCACGCCCGCCATCAGGATTTCATTCTGCTGTTTACCCAGTTCGAGGAGAACCTTCTGTCCTTCCATGAAATTGGTAAGGCCTTCCTCTGCGATCTCGCTGAGGATGGCGGTGGGAGAATGACGCGGATCGGACAGTTGTTGCCGTACGGCGTGCATCACGCTCGCATTCTGCCGCATGGCAAGATCGATCAGGATCCGTTGGGTTGCAAATAGAGTTTGTACGCCTTGCTGGGCCCAACCCGAGAGCAGGGCGACGGTCGAGGATTGTTTCGAATGAGTGGATTCATGCTTTGTTGCCGCTGCCATAAAGTTGCCTCCGATTGCTGCATTGCAGCATCAACTAAAATATACGAGCCCAAAGGACTTGTGTCAAGATATTCCTGCATACTGATGCAGAGCAGCATCGAGAACAATTTATGAAGCCCTCCGTAGTCCTCATCAAGAAGTACGGCAATCGCCGTTTATACGACACCACCAGCAGTCGCTATGTGAACCTCGACGATCTCGCCGGGCATATTCGTGCGGGCCGCGAGCTGCAGGTGGTCGACGCTAAGACCGGTCAAGACCTGACGCGCGTCATTTTGACGCAGATCATCACCGAGGATGCCAAGGATAAGCCCACCGGGCTACCGCTCGAGTTGCTGCGCCAATTGATCATTGCCTCCGATGAAGTGCGGCAAGAATTCTTGATGTGGTACTTGAAATCTGCGTTTGATACATATCAGAAACTCCAAGATACCGTGCAGAATCGCTTGAGCGAAGTCCAGTCCGCAATCCTGTCACCCGTTGATCTGATGAAACGGTTTTTGAGCACCACCGCGTCCTCCCCCGCCGAGACGAAAGAAGAGACCGAGGTGGAAGCGCTGCGCAAGCGGGTGGCGGAACTTGAAGGTCGAGCGGGAAAGTCCAGAGGCAAGAAACGCCCAGTCCGTAAGAGGCATTGAGCGGTGCTGGAAATGTTTCTTGAACCGGCATGAGACTCGCGGTATAATTTTGCAGTGCAGCATTCGCACTCTCCGCGACTTTCAGATGGAGATCGGGCAGACCCAGGGACGAACTTGCGGCGTAAACAGAAAAAGGCAGCAGCGCGTCCTTCCACGACCACGCGGCGCAGGCCGACCCCGCGGCCTTATCCGAAAGCTACCGCTTCCAGTCTCTGGACCGAAGCGCTGTTCGGCGCCGAGATTCTGCTTCTGCACGCCACTCCGGTTTACTACGGCCTGGGGGTACCGCGAGGGGATGGCTCCGCGGTCATCATCATTCCCGGTTTTCTCGGCACCGATCTCTACCTGACAGAGCTTCACGCGTGGCTGCGGCGGATCGGCTACACGCCGTACTTTTCCGGCATCGGCATTAATGCGGAATGTCCCAACCTGCTCATCGAGCGCCGTCTGAATCAAACTATCGAAAAAGCATTAGCGGAGACGGGACGCAAGGTCCATCTGATCGGGCATAGCCTGGGAGGAGTGATCGCCCGTTCCGTGGCCGGAGCACGTCCGAGAGACGTGGCTTCTGTCATCACGCTGGCCGCTCCCATCCGCGGCACGGTGGCGAATCGCGCAGTCCTGCGCGCCGCCGAAGCGGTTCGTCTGCGTATTCTCGAGGAACACGGCCGCGGCGTACTGCCCGATTGCTACACCGGACGTTGCACCTGCAACTTTATAGATACGCTTCGTCGTAGGGTTTCCAACGCGATGTTCGAGACTGCGATTTACACACGGCAGGACGGCATTGTGGACTGGCGCTATTGCATGACGATGGATCCGGAGAAGGATGTCGAAGTTCCTGGCACTCACATCGGAATGGCGTTCAATCCCGCGGCCTACACGGTTGTCGCCGAGCGCCTGGCCCGAGCGCAAAGCTCAGAATAATTCAGCCCACCATCTCCAGCACGGCGCCGGTGGCCGTCTCTAATCTCTCGGCCTCTCCGCCCGCACTCTGAATAAGAACTGAAGCCGACGCCAGACTGTTATTCATTACCTCAAAGCTGCCCGTGCAGTCGGTCTTTATATAAGGAAGACGATGCACGCTCGGGCCTCGTCCATCGATCGCGGCTTCCAGCCGCAATCCATTTTGCGCGATGCAGCGAACATTCCACTGCAAGCTTTCTCGGTCGCGGACGGTTTCCTTCAAGCTTCGCAGCGAATACTCCTGCCCATCATGCCAGAGCACACCTTTGCGAAAGATAAGTCCAAAAGGCATCTCGTAGACGAGTGCTTCCAAGGTGCTTGCAGCCTGACCCGGTCGAGGAAAATACGCATGTGTCCATATCCAGAAATTGCGATGCCGGTATCCGCAGTTATGTCCCTGTACTCCGAAACCCAGCAGGTCTCCCGCGAACGTGCGCCCATCGAGCGTGATTTCTCCAGAGAAAACCGCGTCGGAGTGCGGCGTGCGCGAGAAACCAATCCACCCCTTGTCGCTTAGCGTCACGCGAAACGTGGAACGGTAGCGCAGCTTCCATGAGATGGCGTGTCCCTCCACCTTCAAAGATCCACTGCAAGAATTTTCTTCGATGCCGTTGTCGCCAATTCGAAAATAAAATGGGCTCTTCCCTCTGCGGCTGATGTCCAATCCCTGCAGCGGAAATCCCTGAATGAAGCTCTTCGGCGTTCCGCCCGCCGGAAACCAAGTGGCCCAAACCTGAGTGGGCAGTCCTTGCGGTTCTCCGGCGCCGCCGCCGCGCCCAGGGTTCATCAGCAAATAGCGGAACCACCACGCCCCGCTCCCGTCCGACAAGCCCACACGGAGAAACCATACTTCGTAACGGCGCCGCACCGATAATCCGGAAAACACTTCGTTCAGAGTGGCCAAGAATTTCTGCTCCGATGCTGGTCCCGCAAATTCTCCGCCATAAATCCACTCTGTCATCCTGAGCTGGGCGAAGCGAAGGACCTATGTAGTTGGCTGAGCAGGTTGCAGAGGTCTTTCGCTTCGCTCAAGAAGACAGCTCAACTTTGTCGCGAATTTTAGAGACTTCTCCCCCAAACTATCTCACAAGGCTTCTGACGATCCAGTGACGCCGGTCACTGCACAATCGTGCGCATCCGCCCATAGTGTGAACCGGTAGGTCCCCCTCCATGCTGGATGCGTCCGCAATCGCAGCGGGCCTTTGCCTGCTCCCACCCGATCAACTGGGCATCGCCCTGCAGAATTTTCTGCCCCCAGGCGCCACGCCCGCTGAGAAAATAAGCGTCATTGAGGCAGGCCTACGAAGCCCCGCCGGACAGTCGGTTCGCGATGCGATGGCGCGATGGGTTGTCGACGAGATCGTACCCGTTGAGGCGCTCGTTCCGAAAGCTTACAAACAGTGGCGGCCGCCCGTCCGCGACGCGATGATGTTTGTAGTTACGCGACTCTCACCCGCGCGTCTCGCGCCAAAGCTCCTAGAGCAAATCGAACTTCCGCCCCGAACCTCGGCCGAAGTCCGCTTGCTGCGGCTCATTGCGAAAGTGCCAGGCCTGCAGAAACTGGGCCAGGTCATTGCCCGCAACCAGCATCTGCGCCCTGCTCTCCGCACTGCGCTGGCCAAACTGGAAAACGGGATCCGCGACGTTCAGCCGGAGGATATTCGGGCAATGATCCAGAAAGCGCTGGGGCCCCGAGTCGAAACTTTCACGATAGAAATTTCCTCCACGATACTTAAGGAAGCCAGCGTCAGTGCCGTCGTGCGCTTCACTTGGCGGAATCCCGACACCGGGCGGCGCGAGCGCGGAGTTTTCAAAGTTTTGAAACCTCACATCCCGGAATACTTCGCCGAAGACATGGACTACCTGCAAGGGCTGGCCCAGTACTTTGGGGACCAGCATCACACCTACGGATTTGCAGCTCATCTCATTCCCGATACTTTCCGGAAAGTTCGCCGATTGCTTCGCCACGAGGTCAACTTCGCCCGCGAACAAAAAACCTTGATCGAAGCAGCCGCTCTCTACCGCTCTTTTTCTGGAGTCCGCATTCCACGCGTGATTCAACCCCTATGCACGCCTGCGATTACCGCGATGACCGAGGAACAAGGAATTAAGGTGACAAGCGCTGCAGCTCGCTTACCGGTCGTGCGACGTAGAAAAGTCGCCGAGCAAATGGTGGAGGCTCTGATCGCAGTGCCTCTCTTTTCCTCGACGCACGATGCGATCTTTCACGGCGACCCCCATGCCGGCAACTTGCTTTACAACAACAAAACCGGTGAACTTGTGATCCTTGATTGGGCGCTTCGGGAGCGACTAAGCCGCGAGCAGCGCCGTCATCTCGCGCTCTTGTTTCTTATGGTCAGCTTGCGCGATCCCGTGGGCACCACCAGCGAAGTCCTGGCACTCAGTCAACATCGCATTCGAATGACTTCACCCCGCGGCCAGAGAGTTCGCGCGACGGTAACCAAGTTTCTTGACGGGATGCCCGCCTCCCGCATGCCGAGCGGGGCCGACGCCATGCGACTTCTGGAGCGCGTGGCAATCGAGGGCGTGAAGTTCCCCAGTTCGCTGATCATGCTGTCAAAGGTGATGTTCACACTGGAGGGGATTCTGGGCGACATCGTTGGGTCCGACACGGGAATGGGCTTCACCCTCGCGCGTCACGTGGCCCAGCACTGGATTGCCAATCGCTCTGCGTTCCGCTCGCCACTCATGACCCGGGACTGGATTGCGCTTCAGTGCAGCGCCCTGCTCTTTACCGGTCGTTTATGGGTAGGTTGGGAGCAGGCGCTACTGAACCGATTCCTGATGCCCAAGTCGACAGCAGCGCCTGCGGCCACGCAAATGGAAGTGCGGTCATCCTGAACCTGAGTCGGCCGCTAGAACCAGACTTGCCTGGCCTTAAGCGGGTACGACCTTATGCCGACGACCTGTGCGCGCCTTGCCATGATTTGCGCGACTGACGCCCTTCTTGCCTGGCATGACGAGCGAGCCGATCAATGACTTTTCCGTCTTGAAGAAATTCTTCACGCCCTCGCCGGTCAGGTTCGCCATCGGTAATATCTGGGAAGGCGACATTATTCCGATGGTCCGAGTCGCAGCGTCCAGGTTCACGTTCATCTGCTGACCCATAACGTCCAGCAGTCGCTTCTGCGCCTCGATAAACGCGCTCGCTGCTTCGCGCGCCAGCTGCGCTAGTTCGGTCTTTTTCACTGGCTTGTTGTCGTGCCTCTTCCTGCTGGTTGCCGTCGCCGCTTCGTGCGCCACCAACTCGAGGAACTTTTTCTGCGCGCGCGTGAAGGTCTCCACGCCCTCGCGGGCAAAGTCAACCAGGTGCGCCGCGCGATCGCCCTTCCCTGCTTTCGCTGACTCCAGCCATTGCAGCGTCTGCTTGCTTGTGTTCGTCAGCAATTCTTGCTGCATCTCGATGAAAGTATCCAAGCCGTGCTGTGCAAGATCTGTCACCGCAACTGCTGGGACGAAGCTGCCGATCCGTTCTTTGACTCCGTTAAAAAGAATGTCATTTTCTTGCTGCACCAGGTTAAGAAACGTTCGCTGTGCTTCCACGAGACTCGATGTTCCCTCGACGGCCAGTTCGGTGAGAATTGCCAGGGGTGAGTTGTCATCGTGGGGCTTACTGTGGGTTGGCATAGATTGCCTCCGATTGCTGCATCGCAGCATAACAACACTCTAGTATTCGCGGGGCAGGGAGTCAATAGCAACCAGCGCAGGATTGCGTCGCGTCACTACAAACCGTGATTTCCATCACTGGAATAAATGGGGCCTCAAAGCAACCTGTTTCTTTGGGGCGGTTCGTGCGATCTGCCACCCTTGGAGCAATACGATGGAAAAGCTTCTCGAAGTCGAAACTGCGCGGACGCTAATGACCGAGGCGATGACTTGGTCGGTGATGAAGTGGCTGCGCGAAAAGAAAAGAGTGCGGAAGACCGCCGACCTGGCGAATGCCGCTCTTGATCAGTTGAGCGAGGCAATGCGACAGGCTTGGCCGGATCGTATAAAGACCACTTATGAGGCGCTTGCAGCACAGGCAACGGGGCCCGCGGCGGCGGCGCATCGGCAACAGAGCCGCCGCTGCCGGTCTGCAATCCAGAGGCAATGCTCATCGCGAAAAAGCTCCAGGAATCCGATGACGAAGCTTATCGAGCCAGAATGGACGCGGAAGAGACTTTCGACAAGGCAGAAAAGCAACTTAGCACCAGCCTCGCGCGCGAAGGCTGCCGAAAAGCGATCCACTCCTGGGACCTGCACGAAAAGGCGATTCGCAGAGCCGAAGCCGTTATTTCCCAGAAATGACGAACCCCGGCAGCAGCCCCTTGTAGATCGCCATTCCGACAACAGCATCCACGCCGATCGCATGCAGTTCATCGATTTCCTTTTGCGATCGTATCCCGCCCGCCGCAATGAGTTGTCTGGCCGTCGCCGCGCGTAACGGCTGAATCACCTCCTGCGGAAATCCCTGCAACAAACCTTCCGTCTCCACGTGTGTGTAGAGAAACGCACCGCACCAAGGCTCGAGTGCCTGGATCATCCGCAATGGGCTCACGACGGTCACCTTGCGCCATCCGTGGATCGCCACTCTCCCTCCAATCGCATCGAGTGCGAATACCAGCCGGCTGGATCCAACCGCGCCGGCCATGCTTTCTGCGAAACCCTTGTCCAGTTCGTCCTCCGCGAACAGCGCCGAGCCGATGATTACTCGCTGAGCGCCGGCCGCGAGAGCAGTCTCAGCAGCCGCGACCGAGCGAATGCCTCCGCCCACTTGGCACGGCAACCGCCGAGCCATTTCGCGAACCAGTTCGACGTTGTTGCCCGTCCCGACGGCAGCATCGAGATCAATCAGTTGCACCAGCGGATACTTCGAGAAACGCTTCACCCACGCATCGAAATCGTCGAACTCCAGCGCCTTCCTCTTCCCTTGAACCAGCTGCACGATCTTGCCGCCCATCAAATCGATTGAGGGAATCAGCATGGCCACCTCACCGCAATTCCCTGCGAAGCGATTTCTTGCTTGAGCTCCCCGAGCCGGCTGAAACCGTAATGAAAAATGGATGCTGCCAACGCTGCGTCGGCGTGCCCCTCGCGGAATACTTCGACAAAATGGCCGGTGCCGCCGGCGCCACCAGAAGCAATCACCGGAATGCGAACCGAATGGGCCACCGCTCGCGTTAGTTCGCAATCAAAGCCCGAGCCCGTACCGTCGCGGTCCATGGAAGTCAGCAGGATTTCCCCGGCCCCTCGCACCTCGGCTTCCTTGGCCCACGCAACTGCGTCACGCCCGGTTCCCCCTCGTCCTCCATGCGTGAACGCCTCCCAACGCGATCTATCTTCGGATCGCTTGGCGTCAATGGCAACCACCACTGCCTGCGACCCAAAGCGTTCTGCGATCTGGATGATTAAAGTGGGATCCGCAAGAGCCGCGGAATTAATGCTGATCTTGTCCGCGCCTGCCGAAAAGACTGCAGCCGCATCTTCCAGCGTTCGAATTCCTCCTCCCACCGTGAAGGGAATAAACAGTTGTCGTGCGGCCCGGCGCACGGTATCAAGCAATGTGGCGCGCCGCTCGTGCGCCGCCGAAATATCCAGCAGAACGATCTCGTCCGCCCCCGACGCGCTATGCGCCTTCGCCAACTCAGCCGGGTCGCCTGCGTCGCGAAGGTTTTCAAACTGCACGCCCTTCACGACGCGTCCGCCGTCCACGTCCAGGCAAGCGATGATGCGTTTCGTCAGCATGTCACAGCCCGCAAAAGTTACTCAGTATCTTCAATCCCGTCTCTCCGGATTTTTCGGGATGAAACTGCACCCCAAACAGATGATCCCGTTCCACTGCCGCTGAGAATTGCCCGCCGTATTCGCAGCATGCCACCGTCGTGTCGCTCACTGGCGCACGAAAAGAGTGCGTGAAGTACACAAACGAGGACGAAGGAACGCCACGCAATAGCCGCGAAGACGGAGCAACGTCAATCTGGTTCCACCCCACGTGCGGAGATTTCACACTCGCCGGAAAGCGTTCGCATTCGCCGCTCAACACGCCGAGTCCCAACGTCTCCGGTGATTCCAGACTTCCCTGAAACATCCACTGCATCCCGACGCAGATGCCGAGAAATGGAATTCCCCCGTCCATGGCGTTCGAAATGGCTTCCTGCAAACCCGAGCGCCCGAGCGCCGCCGTTGAGGCAAAGTGGCCCACGCCGGGAAGCACAACCTTCGTCGACCTTGCAACTTGCCCAGGATCGGACGTAATCGCACACTCTTGTCCCAACCAGTCCAGTGCTTTCTTTACCGAAACTAAATTGCCGGCGCCGTAGTCGACGATCGCAATCATCACAGCACTCCCTTCGTGCTCGGAAGCAGGCGAACCATGCGCTGATCCCGCCAGCAAGCCGCGCGTAGCGCCCGCGCAAACGCTTTGAACAGCGCCTCAATCTTGTGGTGATTCGATCGCCCGTAAAGCACGCGCGCATGAACATTGGCCCGCGCGCCCCGGGCAAAACCTTCAAAGAAGTCGTACACCAGTTCCGCCTGCAGGTCTCCCACCAGCCGCGTGCGCACCTTGGTATCCACCACGGCGGCGGTGCGGCCGCAAAAATCCACCGCGGCCATTCCCATGGTTTCGTCCATCGGCATCAGAAAATATCCGGCTCGGAGGATGCCGCGCTTGCTGCCCAGTGCCTTATCAAACGCCTGCCCGAGCACGATGCCGACATCCTCCACCGTGTGATGCTGATCCACGTCAAGATCGCCGTGCGCCTTCAGCTTCAGATCGAAGCCCCCATGATGCGCGAAGAGTTCCAGCATGTGGTCAAAGAATCGAATGCCCGTGGACACCTGGTAGCGCCCGTGCCCCTCAATGGTGAGCGAGATCTGAATCTGGGTCTCTTTGCTGGCGCGCTTGATGCTTCCTTTTCTCATCGTCGCGTCGCTCCTTGTGCAATGCCAAGCTCATCGCACGTTTCCTGGAGTGCGATGAGCAAACGATCTGCGTGCTCGCGCGGGCCCAGCGTGATGCGTACGCATCCTTCACAACCGTGATCACTCGAACGATCGCGGACCAGAATCCCGCACCGCCGCATGTGCTCGACAAAGGAAGTCGCGGCTCCCACGCGCGCCAGCACGAAGTTCGCCTGGCTCGGCCAGAAGTGAATTCCAAGACTTTCGAGCGCTTGCTCCAATCGCGTCCGCGCCGCGCGAATTTCCCCTACATATTGCTCAATGTAAGCCTGATCGCGGAGGGCCTCCGGCAAGCAAGCCAGGGCCACAGCGTTCACGTTGTAGGGCGAAGAGACCCGCCGCATCGCACGCATTTGTTCTGCATCACCAACCAATGCCCCAATGCGCAGCCCGGCCAGCCCGTATGCCTTGGAAAAAGTGCGGGCCACAAACAGGTTGCCGTATCCGTTGCGCGCAGCCAGCATGCTTTGCCCGTAGAACTCGAAATACGCTTCATCCACCAGCACTGCCGCGTTCGGCGCCGACCGGGCGATTTGCCCCAGATCTTCCAGTGGCGCAACCGTTCCCGTCGGATTGTTTGGATTGGCGATGGCGATCAACCGCGTGCGCGGCGAGATGCGCCTACACACTTCGTCGGTCGGGAAACGAAACTCCTTGCCCGCCGGAACTGGAACCAGCGGCGCTCCCGCCGCCATCGCATAAATCCGGTACATGGAATACGTCGGCACGACAATCAACGCTTCGTCGCCAGCTTCAAGGTAAGTCTCACAAAGCAGATGGATCGCTTCATCCACACCATTCGTCAACAGTAGTTCCGGCGCCGCGATCCCTAGGAACTCAGCCACCTTCGCTTCCACAGGCCCGCGCTCGGGATAACGGGCAAGTTGTTCCGGACCCAACTGCCGCAAGCATTCCAGCACTCGCGGCGAGCACCCGACCGTATTCTCGTTGAAATCCAGAGGCAGACCATTCCGTCCCGCCAGCGGAGGGTGGTACGACGGCAACTTGCGCACCGCTTCCCTTGGACTAAGCATGTTCGCACCTGACCCTGATCGATCCTGCATGTCCCGGCAATCCTTCCGCGCCGGCAAGACATTCGATCGCAGGAGCAATCCGCTTCAGTCCTGCGGCAGAAAGTTGCTGCACCGTTATGACCTTCACAAAATCCATCGCGCTCAAACCTCCTCGAAATCGGGCCTGCCCCGAAGTTGGCAGCACATGGTTGGGCCCGGAAGCGTAATCCCCTGCTGCCTGGGCCGAGTAGTCTCCCACGAACACCGAGCCCGCATTCTGGATAAACGGCAAGTCCTCTGCTTCCACAGCAATATGTTCAGCCGCAATGCGATTGGCCCACTCCCGCGCTTGTTCGCGCGAAGATGCGAGAAGAATTGCTCCCCGTGCTCGCAAAGACTTCTGCGCGATCGGGTTCCCTTTCGCGGCCTGCGTCACGGCAACCCTCACGGATCGCGCCAACTCCCGAGAAGTCGTGATCAGCACCGCGAGTGTCTCTGGATCGTGCTCGGCCTGCGCGACCAAGTCGCCCGCAATGAATTCGGGAACTCCGGAGTCGCTCAGAACCACGGCTTCCGTAGGCCCGGCGAGAAAATCAATCGCGCAGTCGAACGACACCAGCTTCTTCGCAACCGTGACATAAGCGTTTCCGGGGCCAACGATCTTGTCCACCGGAGGGATACTGCTGGTCCCATACGCCAGCGCCGCGATGGCCTGCGCTCCGCCCACGCGATAAAACTCGCGTACGCCCAGCATTGCGGCCGCAGCCAGTACTTCTGTGGACGGCTTGGGTGACACCACACGGATATTTTTCACCCCCGCGACCTGCGCCGGAATCACGGTCATCAGCAACGTCGAAACTAACGGATACCGTCCGCCCGGCACATAGCAGCCCACAGATTCCAAGGGGCGCACCATTTGCCCAAGAGAAATTCCGTCGCGCGTTCGCATCCAACTGCTGGGCTTCTGCCATTCGCAAAAACGACGGATGTTGTGAGCCGCCTGGCGAAGAGCCTTGCGCAACGGTCGAGGAACCGTGCTCCAGGCCGCCGCCATCTGCTCCTCGGGCACTCGCAGAGATTGTTTTGCAGCCAGCCCATCCCAGCGCGCCGCATAACGCCGAAGCGATCGGTCTCCACCACGGCGAACGCTATCAACGATCCTCCGCACCTGGGGCTCCAAACCGCTGAGCCGCGACCCTCGCTCAGCCAGACGTTCCACCAGCACATCAGCCCCACGGCCGGAGACGATCCGCATTAGAGCACCACCTTATTCAGCGGATACTCCACGATGCCCTGCGCCTGTGCCTCTTTGAGCCGAGGTATCACACTCCACGCTGCCCCCTCGTCGATCACCGTGTTCACCGCGAGCCAGTCTTCGTCGCTCAGGTGAGAGATCGTGGGCTTCTGCAGTGCGGGCAACACCGCCAGCACTGCCGCCAGATTTTCTTTCCGGACATTGAGCATCAATCCCACGCGGTCCTGCGCTTCCATCGCCCCCTGAAGCATGAGCGCAAGGTTGTCGATCTTTCGTCGTCGATCCCGATCGCGGTACGAGCACTTATTCGCGATCAACTGCGTGTTCGACTCCAGCACGGTCTCCAGAATGCGAAGCCGGTTCGCTTTAAGCGAACTGCCGGTCTCCGTCACCTCGACAATGGCGTCCGCCAGCATCGGAGGCTTAACTTCCGTGGCTCCCCAGGAAAACTCCACCCGCACCTCAACGCCTTTCTTGCCGAAGTAATCGCGCGTAACTTTCACGAGTTCCGTGGCAACGATCTTTCCCGAGAGATCCTCTGCTCGCTGAACCGAAGAATCCTCCGGCACCGCCAGCACCCATCTCACTTTTCCCCGGCTACGCTTGGCATAAATCAAGTCACTCACCGTGACGACCTCCAGCCCGCTCTCGACCACCCAGTCAAGGCCAGTCAGGCCCGCATCAATAGCGCCGTGCTCCACATAGCGGGCCATCTCTTGCGCCCGAATCAACATGCAATCAATCTCCGGATCCGCGGTGCTGGCAAAGTACGACCGTCCATTCGTGTACGCCGGCAGCCCGGCCCGCGCGAATAGCTGCAAGGTCGCCTCTTGCAGACTGCCCTTGGGAATTCCGATGCGCAGCTTCATTGAGTCTCCTTCCGAACCGCCGCCGCCGTTTCCGACGCGGTTAGGGAAACGGGTTCTGTGAAACACGACCGCGTACCGCGGTGGCAGACTACGCCCGCTCCCTCCACCTCGACGCGAAACAGCAGAGTGTCGCGGTCACAATCGGTGAAAGCGGAGACGACCCGCAGACGATTCCCCGAACTCTCGCCCTTCATCCACAAATTGCGGCGCGTTCGGCTGTAAAACGTCACATATCCCGCTTCCAGCGTGCGCTCCAGCGCCTCGCGATTCATAAACCCGACCATCAGAACTTCACCGTCGGTTGAGTCCTGCACCACGGCGGGAAGCAGCCCGCTCATCTTTTCGAAATCGAATTCTGCATTCATCTTCGTAATTCCTCTTTCCGAGAAACAAAAAGCCCGCTGAGCGTTTATCGCGTCAGCGGGCCGAAACTCCTGAAAAGTGCTGTCAGATCAAGTCTGCAATCTCAGGTGCACATCGCCGCCGTCGCGCTATGCGCGTGATGGTGATGGCGATGATGGAAATGAGACAACATACCTCCCTACGGTACGAGAAGCCATCCGCCCGGGTCAATAATTTTAAACACGTAGTCCTAACTATTTTTTAAATGCTACCGATTAGAATTTCGCATGCCCGCCTAGGATGCCGTGACCAGGCCTGATAGGATTCGGAGCCAGTCTTGGCATTGCCATCCCTTAAACTCACCTTGTCATCGTGAGCCTCTGTACTTGACGGCGCATCGTGCGGTGATCTTTCGCTTCGCTCAAGACAGTCCGTACTCATGTCGAGAATGCACGGGACTCAACACCGGCGCGGTGTCGGCCGCGTTCACGATCCCGGCGCTCCCGCCTTGATCTCTGCCGCCTTGCCGTCATGATAGACGATCACCAGCGGCTTTCCCCCATTCGGATAGTGAACCGTCTTCACGTCCGAACTGCTTCCCGCATCTGGCACGCCCATGCCGATTGCAAAATCTGCCTGCATCTCGTTCATTCCGGCCTTTACCTGGTGCTGCTCCACCGCCTGCCAGACGTCGGCCGGCCAATGCTTGTACAAGTCGTGCGGATCCTCCACGAAAAACATTTCGTCGGAATAAATCTTGTATTGCTGATCCGCCTCAAATCCAACCGGCACTGCATACGTCTTCCCTTCCTTCTGAAAAACGGCCATCACCTGCAGCCTCTGTCCCGCGCCCGGAGGCTTCGCCGTGACGACATCCTTGATCTCCAGTTTGTCGATCGGCAACAGCAGCCCCGCTTCGTGCGCGAAGTCCACCTGCTTGGTCGCCGGGTTGTAGGGATAGTATGTATAGCGATAGCCCTCTTTCACCCAAACCGGCTGCTGTGTAAGCTGCTTCGCGCTCTTCAGGTCGTAGGGATAAAGCTTCTTGGGATTGACATAGTAATCGGGATTCGAGTAACCAACGTTCGCCGCCTGCTTCTGCTTGTCGGCGGCGACTCTATCTTCGTACCGCTGGTACAGAATGTAACCGGCGCGCACTCCCGCAACCACCATCGCGAGTAGCAGTGCCAGTTGTAACTTCTGCCTCGCCTCTGGACTTATCATGAAAGAACTGTACCAAGTTTCCAGCTCGCAGTACCGCGTCAACCCGTCAGACCGCAGCCATAAGGTAAACTGGAAGACAGAGGTATCGCTTCATGCCGGCCATTACCGAACAAGACGTCCTGAGCGCTCTCAAAAGTTGCTACGATCCCGAGATTCCGGTCAACATCGTCGACCTTGGCCTCATCTACAAGGTGGATTTTGCCGTCGCGCCCGCTGAGAATCCAGATGCTCCGAAGCAGGATGTCACCGTCGAAATGACCCTCACCGCGCAAGGCTGCCCCGAGCACGTCAACATCAGCGCCCAGGTTAAATCCCGCGTCGAACAGTTGCCCGGCGTCGGTAACTGCACCGTGAATGTCGTTTGGACTCCGCCGTGGACTCCCGAACGTCTCAGCCCAGATGCAAGAAAACAACTTGGAATCGAGTAAGAAAGCTTTTAATCGCAAAGATCGCTGAGAAAACCCAAGAGTACGCAGAGAACGAAGTAATATTACTGTGCTTCCGTTCGCGTCCTTCGGCCTTTCTCCGCGATCTCGGCGGTCAGGGGCTTTTCCACATCTGCGATCCCCCAATTGCTTCTCAGGGACAACCGACGCCAGAAAGCAGCTTGGAAAGGCTTTCCGACGTCCGCTATCCCCCAATCCCCTCCCAGGCATCGACCGCGCTCCTCCCCGCCGCGTCGGTGATGCGCTTGCCGGCTTGCCCTGCCATCTCCATCACGCGCATGCCACGCTCGAAATAATCCGGCAACGATCGCCGTACTCTCTCGAACTGCTCCGGATATTCCGATGCCAGCACCGCCAGACTAACCCCAGTGGCCAAGACCCCGGCTGGATATCTTTTCTTCATAAAGAAGATGGCTGCCGCGCCGATCGCACCGAGCACCACTGCTTTCTTCCATGAGTCCATAATCTCCCTCCGCTCCTACATTGCTGCGATTGTACCGCAGCGGCCCGTCACCCAACTCGCACCAAACCCCGCAACCTTCGCCCCGTTCCGATCCTTTATACTTCCTCCTTCGCTGGAGGCTCGCATGTCCTCGTCGCCGCTTCGCCTGACCGCATTTTTCCTTAATCTTGCTCTAGCAACCACCGCGGCTGGCCAAGCCAAGCCGCGCGCCCGCGATTTGGGAGTTCCTTTCGATGGCACTCCCGGGCCGAACAACGCCATCACCGACGTGAAAGGAGTCGAGGTGGGCCACACCACGCTCATCTCGGGTGAAGGCAAACTCGAGATCGGCAAAGGCCCAGTGCGTACCGGCGTAACCGCCATTCATCCTCGAGGCAAGGCCAGCAACGACGCCGTCTTCGCCGCATGGTTCACCCTTAACGGCAACGGCGAGATGACGGGCACCACCTGGGTTGACGACTCGGGCTTTCTCAACGGTCCCGTCATGATCACCAATACGCACAGTGTGGGAGTGGTCCGCGATGCCGTCATCGACTGGAAGGTAAAGCGCGGCACTCCCGACATGGAAGGCTACTGGTGGTCCCTTCCCGTGGTCGCCGAGACCTGGGATGGCTATCTCAACGACATCAACGGATTCCATGTGAAGCCCGAAGACGCTTTCCACGCTCTCGACTCCGCCCACTCGGGCCCCGTAGAAGAAGGCAATGTGGGCGGCGGCACGGGCATGGTCTGCAACGAATTCAAGGGTGGGATCGGAACGAGTTCGCGGGTGCTCGACTCGAAATCTGGAGGCTACATCATCGGCGTGCTCGTGCAATGCAACTACGGCTCGCGCGAGCAACTCCGCATTGCGGGGATAAACGTTGGCCGAGAAATCCCGGAGCACACCGTATTTCAGGACGACGTCGGCTCCATCATTGTGGTCCTCGCCACCGACGCACCCCTGATTCCGACGCAACTTAAGCGCGTCGCCAGAAAGATCTCTCTCGGCCTGGGCCGCGACGGCAGTTATTCCGGCGACGGCTCCGGCGACATTTTCATCGCCTTCTCCACGGCCAATCCTGGCGCTGTGGGAACCAAGGGACTGCACCAACTCACCATGCTGCCCAACGATTCCCTCAATCCAATTTTCCTGGCAACCGTCCAGGCCACCGAAGAAGCAGTAGTCAACGCCATGGTTGCCGCCGAAACCATGACCGGCATCAACAATCACACCGTGATTGCACTGCCCCACGACCGCCTCCGCGAAGCCCTGAAAAAATACAATCGTTTAGTAAAGTAAAAGCATTGGCGTGTCCTCACCATTCTCGCGTTTTGTGCGAGAAGGTGGGGATTTTGACTTTTGTTTCTACCCAGCAGTTCTGCTCTTTTCATGCCTCGATAATTCAGGAAGGCGCGGTTTACCAGCACATAGCGGTAATCGCGATCGATCACCGTAATCATTTCCTCCACACCTTCGACGGCGTTTTCGAACTCCTGCAATCTTTTCGTTCGTCGCCGAAACAGGTCGCCCAACCCACTCATCGCGATTCCCGCACCCCGAACACCACCAAGCCGACGACGTCATGCGGATTTTTGAACCCAAATGAAGTCAGCGGTTCCTGGAAAAGATATGCGGCAAGTACTGCCGAAAAAAGAGCTGCGAACACGCCTGGGCCGAATCCGCCGAGCAGCGCGATCAGCATGATGGTGGGATCAAACAAGGTAAAGGACTTCGTAGACCCAAGAGCCTCATCCACCGTACCGCAGCAGGGCTTCTGCGGCCACGGCGATCAGTGCAAACCCGTACCGCCGTGGCCAGTTGTTCAGCCAGTATGCGGACGCCCCAATAGTTTCCCTTCGATCGGCAACACTCATAGCCAACCTCTCACTTCATGGGAATCCCTGGTTCTGCGCCTTCGCAAAGTGGAACTGATTTCTGCGAAGCGCAATAGACTGCGGCAACCCTGCGTCCGCATCGGAGCATCCCGCCCAACAAATCGTCCAAAACGATGATGCGGTTCGGCCGCATTCGGGGGAGGCGCGACCAATGCCTCGCATCATCACCGAGGCCGGATTTCCAGTCTGTGATTCAAATCACAAATCAACCCCGCTTCCCAAAACGGGACTTCCCGCCCACCGTTGAGGCAACACCCTCCTGTCGAGCCACTCAAGGTACGCTTTTCTCGTCGGGAAAGACTGAGCAAAACGGAATAGAATGTTAGAAAGACGGGTGGAGTTGGGACCGCTTTAAAAAGACTCCAAATAGAAGCGGGGCGGGCGGAAGCCTGGCCCATGGTTTCCCGTCGCGGATGACATGGTTTCCTTGAGGAGTTTCGTGATTTCCGCTTCCAGTACTTGACGCTCCTCCGCCCAAAGAGAAGTGAACCGAAACGGCTGTAAATACCCTCCCGCCCCTCGCATCGGAAACAGCATTTCCGCTTTGGGGCGCAAAGTACCGGAACCCACGGGAATCGTCAGGCCAACCCTGGTTCGCTCGTCCAGACACGTCACGAGTTCCAGCAATCCTCCCGTGACGGAAAGTTGATGGAGTTTGCCTGGAATACGCCGGAGGTTCTCCAGTTGAACGAGAACTGAAACCGTCCCGCGCAGATTTACGCGAGGGGCGCGTGTTGGCCGCCTTTGGGGCAAGCGAGTCATAAATAATCCAGATTCCTTAAGACCACAGACCGCGAACATGGGAGCAGGAATCGCCCTGCAACCCACGCTCAATGACTGCGGTCAGCAGCCGGTCGGTTCGTCGCATCTGTTTCCAGTCGTACTCATAGGCCCTGCCACATGCCAGGCAGATCTGGTAATAACGGCCGTCGCCGTCAACCCGCGGCCATGAAAACCGGTGCGGACATCCACGTGCGAGAAGATTCTTTAAGAAATTCAATGGGTCCACCTGGTTTCGGCTCTTCCAGTGATCGAGCCAACGGGAAAAGAATGGTTTGGGACGGTCGCCCAGCATTTCCTGGAGCGCAGTCAGAAGAATATTTGGCGGTTGCGACTTCGAGAGAAACGAGTCCACCGAAGTCAGTTTGTTCTTCGGCAGGGGTCCATAGGCCGACAGAAGCATGATCGGAACCTGCGAATTAATGCTCTTCATCTTCGCGGCCACCACGTCCCCGTTCATCCCGGGCATTTGGTAGTCGAGGACCACCGCATCCACCGGGCGCGAGCGAAACAACTTCAACCCTTCGTCCCCGCCGCTAGCTTCTAAAACCTCGTAGCCGCTCTGTTCCAGCAGCATCTTCCGCCGAATAAGCCCGTTCCAGTGGTCGTCAATACAGAGAATGGTTGCCTTTGCGCGAGACATGACTCTTCAACATCCGATCCGGCCAGGTTTATGTGGTTCAGCATCGTAACTCCAGACCGCAAGCTACAAGTGCTGGACTGCGAAGTGGTGGGCAACTTCATTCTGCCCGCGGCTTCCCACACTTTCAAATTACGAATGTGCACTTCAGGAACAGTTACCTCGCCAGCAGAAAGAAGGTAAGGCAAGGACCGGCTTCCGGCGCCTGGCTTCCGGCGCTCGGCTTCGATCGCGGGCTAAAGTTTTTTTGTGCTTGCTGAATGTACCCGGAAGCCGAGAGCCGGAAGCGGAAAAGAAAAAGGCGAGTCGCCATCGACTCGCCCAATCCCTTAGAGACAACTCGTTAGGTCTCTGCCTGCAGTTTTGATAGCACCTTCAGTGTTGCACCGAACCCGCCACCTCATTCTTCATGACATTGACTTCGACCCGTCCACCGCTGCTGTGCTTCGCCATGGTTCCCTCGCCGCCCTCCGCGGGAGGATTTCCCAGGCTCATCACATAAACACGGTAGACCGGAATGTCATGGTTCAGTACCAGGTACCGCACGACCGAATCTGCCATTTTCCGCGAGTTTGCGATCGCAGCCGATCCGCGACCTGGGGCAAACCCGCGTACTTCGATGATGTAGCTGCGCTGCCCCTTCAGCTTAGATGCCATCTCATCCAGCGCATCCTTCGCCGACTTACTCAAAACGGTTTGGCCGGTTCGGAAGCGAATTTCAGTCTGGGCGTCCCCTTTGTATTGATCCAGGTTTCCCACCATCTGTTCGACGGTGGAAACCTTAGTCGAGGCCTCCGTGGCGCTGGTCTGCGCCATCTGTGCCTTGCTATTTGCATCCGAAGCATGCTGGTCGGCCAAACTGACCTTCTCCGACGCGAGCTGAATGCCCTGCGTGGCGCGGGTATCCACGTCCTTGATGGTCCTGCCGTTTTCCGAGGTCAGCTGATCCAGTTCGTTAATGCGATCCCGAATGGGGCCCACATGCCGTTCCACGTACTTCTTGTTGGCAAATGGGTGTATGACCAGATTCACCAAGTTGGGATCGTCGCCGTCCCAAAAATCTTTTGAGGTCTGAGGTGGAATCGGCTCCCTGGCGCCGCTGCTCACGCTCTGCGATGCGGCTTGATCCGTTTGTCCGCTTGAAGTTGAGTTGGTTTGCTGCGCCAGCCCCGGAAGCGCGACTGCGCTGGACAAGAGCAGCGGTAGGAATATGTGAAGTTTCATTTTTGACCTTCTTCCGAGTGGCCCATCGGACGCTCCATTCCAGCCGGATGGCCCTCTTTCCGTAACACACAGATTGTGCACGTAGCGGGCCAAACCTGCAAGCATTACATCAAGGCGGCGCGCGTTTCTTAGCCCCGTAAATGCAGTATGTGTGCAGAACTCTTCATCTTCACCGGAAAATTGCTTGACGGCGCCCAACTGCAGGAGACGCCTCGCCGTCCGGCCCCAGAGCCAAACTCGGCTGCCTCGGGAAACGCGAGGGGCGGAACACTCGTTTACGAGTCCTCGAATTCAGCCCATTTTCGGCGGAAGCCCACATTCCAAAGCGTTTGGTCGGGTTCTACAGCAAATACCGTACGGAATTCTCAAACCTCTCGTGATAAAAAGTCGCTCAGTGTTCGCTCTCCAATCGCTCTCGAAAAGCTTGGATTAAGGAGTTCAGGCCGAAAAACTCCGAACGCTGCAACCGACGAATACCCTAAATCGAGATGCCACCACCCGAGATGGAAGAACGACCCACGCGCGTGAAAGATAAAGTGAATGTGCTGATGGTGGACGATCAGCCCGCCAAGCTCCTCACTTACGAAGCCATCCTCGCTGACCTGGGCGAAAACCTCATCAAGGCCAAATCCGGCAGCGAGGCGCTCGAACTGCTCCTGAAAAATGACGTGGCTGTCGTCCTCACCGACGTCAGCATGCCCGGAATGGATGGTTTTGAGTTAGCCGACACCATCCGCCAGCATCCCCGCTTCCAACAACTGCCGATCATTTTTATTTCGGCGGTCTGTCTCACCGAGTTCGATCGGCTCAAGGGCTATCAAACCGGCGCCGTGGATTATATTTCTGTGCCAGTGATCCCTGAATTATTGCGCGCCAAAGTCTCGGTTTTTGCCGAATTGCACCGCCGGGCTCAGCAACTCGAAACCCTCAATCAAGAACTCCTTCGTCTTTCTAATAATCTGATCGCAGCCCAGGATCACGAACGCCGCCGTATCGCCCGTGCCATGCACGATGGCTTGGGCCAGGAACTCAGTGCCGCCAAGATGGTTTTGGATGGACTCTTTTCTCACGATGAGCCGGCAGACCTTCCGAAAACGTTGGCCGTCGCCGCAGATGCTAGTGGCATGATTGAGCGGGCTCTCCAGCAGGTCCGCAGCATTTCGCATCTCCTGCATCCTCCGCTGCTCGATGAGGTCGGCCTCAGTTCGGCCATCGCCTGGTTCCTGGAAGGCTTCACCAAGCGCAGCGGCATCGGAACCTCTCTCGATCTGCAACCCACCGAATTCCCCAGGTTCGTCCCGGATTTGGAGACGGCAGTGTTTCGCATCGTCCAGGAAGCCTTGAATAACGTGTTCCGACACTCGGGAGCGCGTAGCACCTGGGTCGCGCTGCGACAGCAGGATGGACAGTTGATCGTCACCGTGCGCGACAACGGAAAGGGAATCAGTGCGAGCGTTCTAGAGTGTCGCCCCGACAGCATCGGTGTCGGCATCGGTGGCATGCGCCAACGGGTAAAGGAATTTGGCGGAGACCTACGCCTGGAAAATTGTAATCCTGGCGCCCTGGTCGAGGTCACTATCCCGACCGGCACTCGCGTTCAGGAGGTGAATGCGGCGCCGGCCACCGACACTGCGCGTGCGAAGCCGGCAATACCGTCAGTCCAGCCAATCTCGGCCCAACTCCCGGCGCCTGTGGCTGCATCCAAGGCATCCGTTATCCCGACGTCTATTTCCCCTGCCGTTTCGTAAGACGCAGCCGGTGCAATTGCTACTCTACTTCGGTAGTGGACCAGGTTGACGTTGGAAGAAAATCATGGACCACAAAGAACACGAAGTGTCACGACGGGATTGATTTGTGCGTGCTGTCCTTCGTGTAACTTCGTGTCCTTGTATCTTCCTAGCTGCTACTCGGCCGTGAAGAAGCGTGATAAGGCTGAGCTAGCGGACTGAGTGGCGGCGGGAAGGCCGAACGTGTCCGAGGCCCGCTCCTTGGGGAGCGGAAGCCTGTCACGAAGATTGGCCTCCCGTCTCCCTTCTGCAACGTCGCGAAGAACCCGAGGCTCGCAGCCTGCATATTCAAGGTCGGCGGCAGAAGTCGATTGTGGGGCGGGAAGCCGCTCTCAGCCTAGCCCATCAGCATAGGAGTCGACAATATGAACTTCTGCGGGATCGACGTCAGCGCTGCAGAGCTGGTCGTGGCCTTGCGTTCGGCGGGCCGCGATCTTCCTCTCTAAAGTTTCCTAACAGTGCGGCTGGCCATCGTCGTTTGCTGACCTGGCTGGGCCGAACGGGCGCCGGGATTCGAGTCACGCTGGAAGCCACCGGCATGTACAGTCTGGACCTGGCTGTGTTCCTAGCGGCGGCAGAGGGCATCGAGTTGGCCGTGGTCAATCCCAAACTCATCCGCCGCTTTGCCCATTCCCTCGATGAGCGCAGCAAAGACAATCCTCGCGACGCTCGCATCCTGCTGGAATATAGCGTCCGCATGCCCTTCCGCCGCTGGTACCCACCCACGCCCCAGCAGTTGGCATTGCGCGAAATCACGCGCCACATGCTGGTCCTTGTCGCGCACCGCACCCGCAACCGGCTGCATGCCGCGCGCAGTACCCATTCCACCCCCCTGTGCGTGCGCCACGAACTGGAACGCAGCCTGCGCCAACTCGCCACTGCCTTGCTCCGTCTGCAGCGTCCGGCCCGCCGTCTCGTGGCCCAGGATGCCGGGCTCTAATCCTGTTCCAACTGCTTCTCACCGTACCCGGCATCGCTGAACTTAGCGCCTTGCAACTGCTGGCGGAAATCAGCCTGCTGGGGAATCGCAAAGTCCGGCAATGGGCCAAGCGCGCCGGCCTCGACGTGTGCCACTACGACTCAGGATCGTCGGTCCGCCACCAGCCCCACATCAGTAAATGCGGCAACCGCTTCTTGCGCCGTGCCTTGTTCATGCCTGCTTTAGTTGCCTCTCGCTTCGACCCTGCGCTGCGCACCTTCTACCAGCACCTGCTGGCTCGCGGCAAATCCAAACGTCAAGCCCTCACCGCTCTCATGGGCAAACTGCTGCACGCCATCTTCGGCATGGTCCGTCACCCACAACCCTACTGTGGCCTCCTGCTCTGCCCCACCTTCGCCCAGCTGGCATGATTCTAAAAAGAGAGGTTCTCCTGCACCTCGCCAGAGAAAAAACTTGCTCTCTAAGAGAGAATCTTCGTGGTAAGAGCTGTCAAATTGAGTCACTGCCTCTACTTCCCTTCCAGACGAATATCTCCCACCCCAACATGCGCCCGCAGTTCGTATTTACCCTCTCCGTGGTACCTCAGAGTTTTTCCTAACCAACCGCTGGTCACACCGTAGCTGTCACTATTTACATCTCCAATGCCAGCACTTGCATTGACCAGCCGATATTCTGCGCGCTTGTTGGCCACACGGATATCTCCGACTCCGAGACTGAGATCCTTGTCGCCCTCAACGTCTTCCACAGTCACGTCGCCCACTTTGTTATGCACATCCAGATTCGTCTTCTGCGGCACTTCGAGTTCCGCATCGAACTGCGTGTTGTCCCCCGACGGCGCGTGAAACTCGATCGTGGCATCACTGCCGTGAATGTCAAAATCGACGCGCGCATCTTTGACGTTCCTCTCATGCCCCGACTTGACGGTATAGTGCAAGCTGATCTTGTTGGAATCGCCGCGCCTGATATGCACGTCGCCCACCCTCAACCGCACGTGCAGGAAACCGCCGACAACAAAGTCGCGACTGTCGTCATGCGTTTCTTCATAGTTCCAATTGCTCGCCGCGCACATCGACGTTGCGAAAAAGGGAAACAAAAACAGGCACATCAGAACTGTCTTGTGTGCAGGATTCAAAGGGACAACAGAGCTTCCGGCCATGAAGCACCTCGCGGGCGCAAAGCCGCCTATCAATGCTACGAGCTCGAAACGATCAAAGTTCCAGCAAACTTCGAGGGGAGATCAATTCCCGAAGTCAGCGACTCCGTCCCACACCAGTTGGACGGCAATGGCCAGAATCAGAAAGCCGAAGATTTTGTTGATCGCGCCTACCGCACTGGGACCAAGGCGCCGTACCAGCGGGCCGCCAAGGACAAAAAAAAGAGTAACGCTAAGCGCGATTGCCGCGACCCCGATGACCATTCCCAGATACGCGGCCGCGCTGTCCACATGAGCCGCCAGCGCCATGACGACACCGATCGCGCCCGGTCCCGACATCAGGGGCATGGCCAGCGGAGTGAGCGAGATGTCCTCTTTGCTTTCGGCTTCGTGAGTTTCGGCCGGGGTTATCCGCGCTGTCGAAGTCACCATTCCCCACGCTGTATTCGCTACGATCAGCCCGCCCGCGATCTTCAGCACCGGCAGTGAGATACCGAAGAAGTGCAGCACGAAGCGCCCGAAGAAAAGGAACGTCACCAGGATGACGAACACCCACAACCCTGTCTTGAAAGCCGTGCGAACCCTGTCCCGCGGACTCCAACTGGAGGTCATAGTGAAGAAGATAGGAATGCCGCCGAAAGGATCGACAATCGGAAACAGCGCCAGGAACGTCGCCACCGCCGAATCCGGCAGTGTGCGCAGGAAGTGTCCGAGGGCGTGAGCGGAAGTCATGCGTTAACCAAGTTTGAACGGATTGATGATCTCTACTCCCAGATGTCGGAAATCTGTTTCATTCCGCGTCGCCACCGTGAGCCCATGCAAGCGCGCGGTCGATGCAATCATGACGTCGTAAAACAGTTCCTCCTGCTTGCCCACCATGATGCGCGCCATCTCGCGAAAAGAACGTCCATCCCTGGGCAAGACAGTCGCCGAGCTCTCCACTTCGTCGACCCAAGTTCTACTGATATCCTTCCAGTGCTTTCGCCGCGCGCTCGAGCGCCGCGGCAAGCGTTGCCAATTGCCGTCGCGCCCGTTCGCTGTCGCCCTTGTCGAGAGCCTCATTCACACCAGGAATCACCACCGCCGCGTAACCGGTATATTCTCCCGGCGCATAAATCACGTGGCGAAACCAGGGACGATGTGGAAGTCCCTGCGGCTCCAGCATCGCCCGCTCAGCTCCGCGCAAAGCCTGGTTCAACCGCGCGGCATCTTGTGGCGGATCTTTTTGCTTCGCCAGTATCTTCACGCCTACTGTCTCAAAACGGCGAGCCGCCGTGTCCACCGCACGAAAGTCGAGCGCATGCTCCCCGAATTTATCCGCGGTCCGCTTGCGGGCTGCATCCAAATATGCGGCAATCTCTTTCCCGTATTCCTCGTAGTCATACGGCAGAACGTCGGCATCCGCCATGCGCACCGCTTCCAGTCCAAACACGCGCGCCATCTGCTGCTCGTAGACAAAGTCTGGGTCGCCGAATTTCTTGAACCATGCGAAGTTGTCGAACACGGAGTGGTACACGCCATAAGGGCCAGTCGAACTCACGTCGCTCGATGGAATTCCCAGATGCTGCAAGAAAGCGGTGTAGTCGGACCCACTGCCTAAGTCGCCCACCGGAACGTCCCCCTTCACCTGCGCTGCCGGAAGTCGCCGGCTGTCTCCAATCGCCTCGCTTGGAGACTGCGTAGCAGGCGCCTCCGGTTGCGCCGCCTTTTGCCACGCATCATAGACAGTGCCCCCTTTCGGGCTGGGCACGACTTTGGTGACGTCGCGCAGAAACTGTTTGAGACTGGGAACCGCGGATGCGCCGAACTTCGGCCCTGAAACCGCGACGTCCATGTTGAAATATGCCGCCGCATTCGCGAGTTCCGACTCGTGTTGTTCCACCCACTCGGTGGAACCCATCAGGCCTTCTTCTTCACCATCCCAACTGGCGAAGATGAGGGAGCGTTTCGGCCGCCAGCCCGATTTCAGCAAGTCGCCGATACCGTGTACGGCCTCCAGCATCGCAGCGGTGCCGCTGTTGGGATCGACTGCACCATACACCCACGCATCGCGATGGTTGCCCGCCACCACCCACTCGTCCGGCAGTTCGCGCCCCGGTACTCTGCCGATTACATCCCATAGCGTGCGGAACTGATAATCCTGCCGCAGATGCATTTTCAGTTTCGCCGGTCCCGGACCCACGTGGTAAGTAAACGGCAGCGCGCCCTGCCATTCGCGCGGCGAGTCCGGTCCTCCTAAATGTTGCAGCACCGGCCACAGCATCGTGATACGACAGGGGAGTCACCGGAATCTTCGGGATCTGCGCCGACTGCTGGGGAGAAATGCGCTGCGACTCGGGCAGCGACGGCACCGACGCCACACCCGGAGTCGTCGGATCTCCGGGGAACTCGAACATGTATCCCACCGACCCGCGCTGCACCCCGGTGTCCGGCCGCCAGGGCCCGTCGGGATATTTATCGCCGCGCTTCCAGCCGTCGTCCGCGGGATCGGAGTAGATGATCACGCCTGCGGCCCCATGTTCCTGTGCCACAAACACTTTGACTCCCCGAAAATTCTGTCCGTAGCGCACCAGCACGATCTTGCCGCGGACGTCGACCTTCAGCTTGTCGAGTTTCTCGAAGTCCTCCGGCGTCCCGTAATTGGCATAGACCACATCGGCCTCGACGTCGCCAGAGGGCGACATGCCATTGAAGGGCATGACCACTCGCGGATCGTCTTGATAAGGATCGCCTTCGACACGCTCACGCGTGGGCCCATGCATTTCGATCCCGGCAGGCGCAGTCATATCGACACTGATCTCCGCGGGATAGTTCATCCAGACTTTGTACTCGACAATCTGAGTATCGAGCCCTGCATCGCGAAATTTCTGCGCGACATAGTCGGCGGTCGCTTTGTCCTCGATGGTGCCCGCCATGTGGGGATCTTTTGTGAGAATGCGCAGATGCTCTTCGGCAAGCTTGGAATCGGGCACTGCCAGGAAGCGCGATTCCGCGGCCTGCTCCGCAGCCGCATCCCGAAAACCGAAGATGGTCGGGGCTGCAGCGGAAGATGCGGAAGCGCTTCCGCCTGCTGTCGAAGATGATCCGGAAAGGAAGAGTGCGAATGACAGAATTAGGGATGAGAGAAGTTTCATCGAGTTCCTGAGGTCAAGAGTAGTAAGGTAGCATAGGTGTGACCGAGCATTACACCTTGAACCCCATGAAGCGTGCTTTTAAGCACCTGAAAATTACGCCGGTGAAAAAAGGCAGTGGTTACCGTGACGTCAGCTAGAAGCACGACCTTTACCTGACCGGCCTTTTGCCAAAGAAGCGAAAACCCAGTCGCGCAGCTATCGCACCTGCCCGGTCCCGATAACTTCATACTTTGAGGAAGTCAACTCCTCGAGGGCGAACGGCCCGCGGCAGTGAAGTTTCTGGGTGCTGATGCCCATTTCGGCGCCGAAGCCGAACTCGGCGCCGTCGGTGAACCGCGTGGAGGCATTCCAGTAAATGGCGGCCGAATCCACTCCGCGCAGGAATTTCCGGGCATTTGCCTCATCGTGAGTAATGATGGAATCGCTGTGCTTGGTGGAGTAACGGTTGATGTGAGCGATTGCGTCGTCGAGGTTGGTGACGACAGCCACCGCCATACACAGCCGCAGGTACTCTTCGTACCAGTCCTGTTCGGCTGCGAGGCTAACCTGCATTCCCGCAGATAGCGTACGAGCTTTGCTATCGCCCCGCACCTCGACGCCGGCTTCGATTAATTTCTTCACAACGCGCGGCACGTATGCCGACGCTATGTGCTCATGCACCAGCAACTTTTCCGCAGCGTTGCATACCGACGGACGCTGCGTCTTGGCATTGATGACGATGCGGTCAGCCATTTCGAAATCGGCCGACTCGTCCACAAAGATGTGGCAGTTCCCCGCTCCGGTCTCGATCACAGGTACGGCGGAATTTTCCGTCACGAACGTGATGAGCTCGGACCCGCCGCGAGGAATGATGACATCGACCAGTCCACGAGCCTTGATCAGTTCTTGCACGGACTGCCGCGTACTCGAATCGAGCAGTTCGATTGCGCCTTGGGGCAAGCCAGGAATTGCGGTCATGATCTCGACCAAGCGCTGGCTGCTCCGCACCGCCTCTCTCCCACCGCGCAGAACGATAGCGTTGCCGCTTTTGAGCGCCAGGACCGCGGTATCGACTGTCACGTTCGGACGCGCCTCGTAGATGATTCCGATGACGCCGAGCGGTACGCGCACTTTCCGAATGCGCAGGCCATTCGACTTCGTCCATTCCGCCAGGGTCTTGCCGATGGGATCAGGAAGAGCCGCAACTTCGCGTACGCCGCGAGCCATCTCCTGGATGCGCGACCCGGTCAGCAGCAGGCGGTCGCGCATCGCGCCGTCGAGTCCGGAATTCTCCACATCCTCGCGGTTGGCGTCCAGAATGCTCTTCTCGTTCGCTTCGATCGCACCGGCGATCGCCAGCAGCAGGGCGTTTTTCTCTTCCGTGGACAGCAACGCCAGCTTGGCGGACGCGGCGCGGGCGCGCAGCAATTTGTCTTGCGTCGAAGCGGCTGTGCTGAGCGTGGCGGCCATTCGGTCTTTATCTATCCTTGTGCGGCGGAAAATACGTGCCGATCTTGCGTTTCAAGCCCTGCGTGATCGCCTGCGGATGCCGCCCATTCACAATGGCAACGTGGACGCCTCCTTCACTCGCCAGTTTAGCGGCGCGCAGTTTCGAAATCATGCCGCCGCGCCCCAGCGAACTCTTGCCGTTGCATTGCGCTTCCAGGGCCGGCGTCAACTTCCGTATCACCCGCTGCAGACGCGGCTTCTTGCGGCCGTTGGGAACCAGAAGTCCATCGACATTGGTCAGCAGCAGCAACCAGTCCGCCTTTACCGCCCTCGCCAGCAGCGAACTCAACTCGTCATTGTCGCCGAAGGCGCCTTCCAGTTCGCGCACCGAGACGCTGTCATTCTCGTTCACGATGGGCACCACGCCCAGCGCGAGCAATTCGGCTATCGCATTCTGCAGATTGCGATAGCGTACCGGCGAAGTGAAGTCGTCGCTGGAGAGGAGTAGTTGCGCCACTACTTTCTTGCCGAAGAACAGCCGCTCATAGGTATGCATCAGCTTGCTCTGCCCGATGGCGGCGCAGGCCTGCATCGCCGGAACGTTGCCCGGCCGCTTCTCCAGCGACAGGCCTGACATACCCGCGGCAATCGCACCGGACGTAACGATCAGATATTCATTGTTCCAGAGATCGAACTGATCAATCATGCCGCGCAGCAGGTTGACGTCGATGTGCCCGCCGGGAGCGATGAGACTAGTGCCGACTTTTACGACCACTCGCATAGTTGTTATGAGCTGCAGGCCAGGCCCGTGCAATCGTTTTCGCTGCCGCGAAACTCCGGCTCGGAGAACCCGGCGACCTCAGAGGGGAGGGACAACATCTCTATCCTGCCGTTAGAATGGCTTTCTGGCAAGGTGATAAATCCTGCCAGATTCCATCTCTATGCCTGCTGCCAACGCCACCAGCCGCTTTTCCGACCGGGTAGAGAATTATGTCCGTTACCGGCCGGGATATCCCTGCGACGTCTTGCGAGTCTTGGAAAATGCCTGCGGCCTCGCGCCCGACCACGTCATCGCCGACATCGCTTCGGGCACGGGGATCTGGAGCCGCATGGTACTGGAGAACGGCAACCTTGTCTTCGGAGTCGAACCCAATGCCGAGATGCGGCAGGCCGGCGAGCGCCTGCTGGCGGGATTCCCGAAGTTCACCAGCGTTGCGGGTACGGCGGAAGCAACTACGCTCCCCGACAAAAGCGTCGACTTCGTCACGGCGGCGCAGGCGGCACACTGGTTTGATCGCGAACGGGCGCGCCGTGAGTTTGTGCGCGTTCTAAAGCCCGGCGGGCGGCTGGTGCTTTTGTGGAACGAGCGCCTCACCGATTCCACTGCGTTCTTGCGTGACTACGAAGAGTTGTTACTGGCCTTCGGTACGGACTACCAAGATGTGCGCCATGAGCGCACCACCGACGCGGTGAACGAATTCTTCGATCCCGCCCCTTATCAAGCGCACGTGTTTCCGATGCGACAGGAGTTCGACTACGCGGGACTCGAAGGCCGACTGCTGTCGTCGTCGTATGCGCCCGGCCCGGAGCATGCGAATCACGCGCCCATGCTGCGTGAACTGCGGCGTATCTTCGAGACGCATGCCGAGTCCGGGCGGGTAAACTTCGACTACAAAACCCGATTGTACTTTGGACGATTGAAGTGACGTCACCTGGAGAGCAATGTCCGACGAAAAATCTTTTCACATGACGCCCGCCGAATTCCGCCGCTATGGGCACGCCGTGGTGGATTGGATCGCCGACTATCACGCCCGCATCGAATCGTTCCCCGTCCTTTCACAGGTGAAGCCGGGAGAGATCCGCGCTGGTCTTCCTGCGAATCCTCCCGTACAAGGCGAGCCGTTTGACGCTCTGCTGAAAGATGTGGAGCAGTTAATTCTGCCCGGCGTCACCCACTGGCAATCACCGAATTTCTTCGCTTATTTCCCTTGCAACGCTTCGGGCCCGGGTATTCTGGGCGATCTGCTTTCGTCCGGCCTCGGCGTGCAGGGAATGCTGTGGTCGACCAGTCCCGCCTGCACCGAACTGGAAACGCATGTGATGGATTGGCTCGTGGCCATGCTCGGTCTGCCCGAAAAATTCCTTTCGTCAAACACCGGCGGTGGCGTCATTCAAGACACGGCTTCGAGCGCCGCGCTGTGCGCCCTACTGGCCGCGCGCGAGCGCGCCACCAATTATGTCAGCAATAAGAAAGGGTGCGACGGTCGGCTAGTCGCCTACGCTTCGACGCAAACCCATTCCTCCCTGGAAAAGGCGGCGATGATTGCCGGCATCGGCATGGACAATCTGCGGCTGATCGAGGTTGACCTGAATCTCGCGATGCGGCCAGACGCGCTGGCCCGCCAAGTGGACGCGGACCGGCGCGCTGGTTTGACTCCATTCTTTGTGTGCGCCACCGTGGGCACGACGTCTTCAAACGCCATGGATCCCATCAGCGCGATCGGCGAAGTCTGCCGCCAGCACAATCTCTGGCTGCACGTGGATGCCGCCATGTCGGGCACCGCCATGCTCTGCCCTGAGTTCCGCCACCTGCAGAACGGGGTCGAGCTCGCCGACAGCTACAACTTCAATCCCCATAAATGGATGTTCACCAACTTCGATTGCAATTGCTTCTGGGTCGCCGACCGCAAGGCGCTGATTCAAACCCTGAGCATTCTGCCGGAATATCTGCGGAATCAGGCCACGGAATCGGGGGCAGTCATTGACTACCGCGACTGGCACATTCAACTGGGACGCCGCTTCCGGTCGCTGAAGTTGTGGTTCGTGATCCGGCATTACGGCGTGGAAGGTCTGCAGCATCACATTCGCCAGCATGTGAAGCTGGCGCAGCAGTTCGCGGAATGGGTGCGGAAAGATGAGCGTTTCGAGTTAGCCGCGCCAGTGCCGTTGAATCTGGTGTGCTTCCGCCACAAAGATGGCGATGCAGTAAATCAGACAATTCTGGAACGTCTGAACCGCAGCGGCGATCTGTTCCTGACTCACACCAAGCTGAACGGCAAGCTGACATTGCGGCTATGCGTGGGACAAACCAACACTCAGACGCAGCACGTACAGAATGCGTGGAAAAGAATTCGAGAAGAAGCGCGACAATTCGCTGAAACCAAAGACCGAAGCTAAATCCACGACTGAAGCGAAACGGTTGATTAGGTTTCCTCAGTCCGCCGGCATGGGCGCCGGGCGCGCCACAGCGAGGCTTGTCTTCGCATTCACTGCGGTCTCCTCCGTTGTCGCCAGCCACTTGCGCACTTCTGGAAGGGCATTCTGCATGGCCGCTTCGCCGACGCGAACCAAATCGTCCGCACGCTTGAAGTCGTCGTAGGCGAATCCCGCGACATCGGGTTCGATGACTAGGTCCGCGGCTTCGCGCCAAACGGTGGACATGGCGTCCTGCGCGATCGCGAACGATTGTCCAATCACGTCAAACAGATGGCGCGGCGCTCCGCCATTGGCCCACGTCCCTTTCAAATGTACGGCCAGCACGCGCTCGGCGCCCATTTCCCGCAGAGGCCGTGTGGGCACCGGATGCGAAAGCATGCCATCGACCAGATACCGGCCTCGCATCTGCACCGGCAGAAACATCCCCGGATAAGCGCAACTGGCCCGTACCGGATCAATGATCGAACCGGAATGAAACACCACGCCTTCGCCAGTATTGAAATCGGTTGCGGTCACACCCAGGGGAATGCGCAGCTCTTCGAAAGTCTTCACCTTCAAAAAGCGGGTCAGAAATGAAATCATGCGATCGTTGGAGGCGAAGCCGCAGCGCGAGAGCGTCCAGCGGGCGAAGGTGGTGAAACGCACATTGCGCGCCATCTCGTGAAGTTCCTCGACCGAGACGCCGCTGCAATACGCCGCGCCAATCAGCGCCCCCACGCTAGTCCCGGCGACCAGGCGAACCGCAATGCCCTCTTGTTCGAGGACTTTCAGAACTCCAACGTGAGCGATCCCGCGGGCAAAACCGCCGCCTAATGCCAAGCCAATGGCTGGAATCCGGGACGGCAAAACGGGTGCGGCTTGACGGGAGAGTTCCCGCCCGAAGGCCTGCACTGACCGAATAATCTTCCCCAGACTATTCACAGCCAACCCCACGCTTCCGACCGATCAACTACAACCCCTGGCATTTAGAATGCCACAGTTCCTTAGATGCCTGTAAGGGCACGAGGGTGCTACTTGGAATTACGCTAGGGGAACCCAATCGATACAGTAACTGGTTACCTTGGCGCCAGCAGTCAGGTGACGAAATCCCTGTATTCCTGCTAACTTGCGGACAGTATGATGCGCGAGATTTCAGCCGGCGGCGTGGTCCTTCGGAAGGTAGACGGTGTCTGGCGGATGGCCGCCATTGAACTCCCCTTGGCTTCCGACGCGGTCTTGGACCCGAGCAAGCCAGCGGTTCGCTCGAAACCGAAGGCAGTTTTGTGCCTTCCCAAGGGCCTGATCGATTCCGGCGAGAAGGTGCTCGACGCGGCTCTGCGCGAAGTCCGCGAAGAAACAGGAATTGCCGCGGTTCCGATTACCAAACTCGGAGACATCAAATATGTGTACGTACGCTCCTGGGGCGATGGCAAGCGCGTGTTCAAGATCGTCAGCTTTTACCTGCTGCGCTACGAATCGGGAGAAATTGACAACATCACCGAGGAGATGCGGATCGAAGTGGGGCGCGCCAAGTGGGTCCCTCTGGAAGATGCGCCCAAGCTCCTGGCCTACGGAGGCGAGCGACAAATGGCGCGCAAAGCGCTCGAGTATGTCGAGGCCCATTCCGAGCTTTGATTGGGGCCCTAGATAATTTTTCCCCGAAGCGATTACCATTACCTGTTCACAACTCAATTCTCTGTGTTCCCCGTGTCCTCTGGGGTTAAAGATCTTTTCGACTTTTCGACTTTTCGACTTTTCATTCCGAGGCCCTCATTATGAAGCGCATCAACAAAGTCGCGATCCTCGGCGCCGGAACCATGGGCGCTCGCATCGCCGCGCATTTTGCCAATGCCGGCGTTCCCAGTTATCTGTTCGACATTGTTCCTCCGGACGCCGACGGGCCGGCGCGAAACAAGATCTCAGCCGCCGGGCTCGACGCCGCCAAAATATCCAAGCCTGCCGCCTTCATGGAACCATCGCTCGCCCGGCTCGTCACGGTGGGCAATTTCGAAGACGACATCAAGAAGCTCGCCGACGTCGACTGGATCATCGAAGCCGTGGTCGAGAATCTCGACATCAAGCGCGCGTTGTTGAGGAAGGTGGAAGCCGTCCGCAAGCCCGGGACGATCGTCACCACCAACACCAGCGGCCTGCCCGTCGGCAAGATTGCCGAAGGATTCTCCGACGACTTCCGCTGGGCGTGGTTTGGCACGCACTTCTTCAATCCTCCTCGTTATATGCGCTTGCTGGAAATCATTCCTACGCCCGAGGCAGATCGCGCTGCGATCGATGCCGTCGCTCACTTCTGCGATGTGCGCCTGGGTAAGGGTGTCGTCATCGCCAAAGACACGCCCAACTTCATTGGCAACCGCATCGGCACTTTCTCGGTGCTGAACGTGATTCGGCTGATGCAGGAAATGAGCTTGACCGTTGAAGAAGTCGACGCGCTCACCGGACAGGCCGTGGGATGGCCCAAGTCCGCCACCTTCCGCACCATCGATCTGGTCGGGCTCGACATTCTTGGCCATGTAGTCGGCAACATGACGAAGAATGTCCGCGACGAGCGCAGTGATCTTCGCCTCCCCGAATTCTTCGGCAAAATGCTGGAGCACAAATGGCTGGGCGATAAAACCAAGGGCGGCTTTTATAAGAAGGCGAAGGGAGGTCCGGGGAAGGACGAGGAACGGCTAGCCCTGGACTGGAAGACGCTGGAATATCATCCCCGCCAAAAACCGAAATTTGCCGCACTCGATATGGCGAAAAATATCGAGGACACAGGAACGCGACTGCGCACGCTGCTTGGCTTAGATGGCGCTGGCCCGCAAAAGGGCGACAAAGCCGGCACGTTTCTTTGGTCTGCACTCTCCGATCTCTGGACTTACTCCGCCAACCGCGTACCTGAAATTTCCAACTCAGTCGTTGAAATCGACCGCGCTATGCGGCTCGGCTTTAACTGGGAACTCGGGCCCTTCGAATTATGGGACGCCGCCGGAGTCGAGGCCACGGTTGCCCGCATGAAGAAGGAAGGCAAGCCGGTGCCCGCCAATGTCGAAAGGCTGCTGGCCTCCGGACAAAAGTCCTGGTACATCGACGACGCGACGTCGCCCGCAGGACGCAAATTCTGGGAACTGGGAACCGAAAGCTGGGAGTCGGTGCAAGTCCCCACCGGAGTATGGTCCGTCACGGTCGCAAAAAAATCCAACGGCGTAGTGAAAAAGAATTCTGGTGCCTCTCTCGTGGATCTCGGCGACGGCGTGGCCTGCATCGAGTTCCACAGCAAGATGAACTCGCTGGGCGCCGATATCATCACCCTGATTACGCAATCTCTGAAGCCCGGGGGTCCGGGCGACGGCTTCGACGCGTTTGTCGTCACTAACGACGCGACCAACTTCTCCGTGGGCGCGAATCTCATGCTGCTGCTCATGAGCGTGCAGGAGGAAGAATGGGACGACGTGGACCTCGCCATCCGCCAATTCCAGGGGATGACGCAGGCCATCAAGTTCTCACCCAAGCCAGTCGTCTCCGCTCCGTTCGGACTGTGCCTGGGCGGGGGCACGGAAATTTCTTTGCACGCTGCAGCCAGGCAACCGCATGCGGAGCTGTACACCGGCTTGGTCGAAGTGGGTGTCGGTTTGCTGCCAGGCGGCGGAGGCTGCAAGGAGATGCTGCTGCGCGCCGTCGATAGCGCAGCGGCCTCGCACAGAAAAGTTTCCAGCGAAGCTCTCGCCGGCTCCGTCGAAATGATGGAGGCGATGAAGAAAGCCTTCGAGGCCATCGCCACCGCCAAGGTCGCCACGTCCGCGCATGAGGCGCGCGGCCTCGGCTTCCTGTCCGATTCCGACCGCATCACCATGAACCGCGAGCGCGTTCTCTCCGACGCCAAAGCGCGTGCCCTCGAACTGGTGCGCGCCGGGTACGAGCCGCCCGTGCCGCGCACCGATATTCCCGTACCGGGCGAAAGTCTACTGGCCGCGCTGAAAATGGGCGTCCACCTCATGCGGCAAGGCGACTTCGTCACCGACTACGAAGTAAAACTAGGAGGCAAGATCGCCGAAGTGATCTGCGGCGGCAACATCACCCCGGGCACGCCGGTGAGCGAGCAGTACATCCTCGACCTCGAGCGCGAAGGCTTCAAATCGCTCTGCGGCGAGAAGAAAACGCAGGAAAGAATTCAGTTCACCCTGAAGACAGGAAAGACGCTGCGGAACTAGATCGACACTAACGACGAGGACATTCACGATATGCAGAAATTTGGGAAAACTATCGCGGCCACGCTCGGGTGCTTTGTCGTCCTTGTCATTCTGGAATCCGCGAGCGCCCAAAACGACGGTCCCGCGAAGGAATCCGCCCCGGACGTTCCAGATGCGATCGCCGTCCCTGCAGGCCTTGAGCCTGTGCTCTTCGTCCGTGCCAAGGGATCGCAGATCTACACCTGCCAAGCTGGAGCGGACGGCAAGTTCAGTTGGACGCTGAAAGGTCCCGAAGCGGAGTTGAAAGACCGGAAAGATAAAGTGATCGGGCAGCATTCCGCTGGCCCAACTTGGAAGCTGAAAGATGGCAGCGAAGCCACCGGCAAAGCGGTCGGGCATGTCGAATCGCTTGATCCGGATTCGATTCCCTGGCTGCTGGTGAATGTGGAAAGCCATGCCGGAAAAACTGGTTTGCTGACCAACGTCACGACCATTCAACGCGTACACACGCACGGCGGCAAGCCCGGCAACGACGCCTGCGATGAGTCGCACAAAGGCGCGGAAACGAAGAGCGCATACACCGCCGACTATTACTTTTACGCGCCTGCGAAGTGAAGACCGTGCTCTTGAAGCCGGAGCAGAACAGTAGGCATCTAAAGGATAGCTTGCCGAGAACGGAGAAATATTATGCGGGAAGTCATTATCGCATCATCTGTCAGAACTCCTGTGGGACGCGCCTACAAAGGCACGCTCCGCGCCACTCGTCCCGATGAACTCGCGGCCGTCGCCATCAAAGGCGCGCTTGACCGCGTACCACAAATTGATCCCAAAGAAATCGAAGACGTCATCGTGGGTTGCGCCATGCCCGAAGCCGAGCAGGGGATGAACGTAGCCCGCATTGCCTCGCTGCGCGCGGGACTTCCAGTAGAGGTCTCGGCGCTCACCATCAACCGGTTCTGTTCCTCGGGACTGCAGGCGATTGCCATGGCTGCCGAGCGCATCATGAGTGGCGGCGCGGACGTAATCGTCGCCGGCGGAACCGAATCCATGTCGATGATTCCCATGGGCGGTCACAAGATCTCGCCCAACCCGTGGCTCGTCGATCACTATCCCGACGCATATCTTTCCATGGGACTCACCGCCGAGCGTGTCGGGCAGCGCGTGGGCATCACGCGTCAGGCAGCGGATGAGTTCTCGCTGCGCAGCCATCAGAAAGCGCTGGCCGCGATTCATGCGGGAAAGTTCGACGACGAAGTCGTGCCCGTGCCGGTGAGTTTCAGCACGCCCAATGGCTCGAAGCCGAAACGTCAGGAGATCACGTTCAAAACCGACGAAGGACCGCGGGGGGACACTTCGCTCGAAGCGCTGCTCGCCCTGAAGCCAGCCTTTCACAGGAAGGGCACGGTGACTGCCGGAAACTCGTCGCAGATGTCGGACGGCGCGGCGGCTGCCGTGGTCATGTCGACCGAGCGCGCAAAGGCGCTGGGCATCCAACCGCTGGCTCGTTACGTCTCATTCGCGACGGCGGGCTACAAGCCGGAGGAAATGGGCCTGGGCCCGGTGTTCGCGATTCCAAAGGCACTGAAGTTGGCCGGACTGAAGCTCTCCGACATCGACGTAATCGAGTTGAACGAGGCCTTCGCGGCGCAATCGCTTGCGGTGATAAAAGAAGCGGGACTGGATCCGGAGAAGGTCAACCCAAATGGCGGTGCCATTGCATTAGGACATCCGCTGGGATGCACCGGAGCCAAGCTGACGGCCACCGTGATCCGCGAACTGAAGCGGCGCAAGGGTCGATACGGCATGGTAACCATGTGCGTAGGTGGAGGCATGGGCGCCGCTGGAATTTTCGAAAATCTTTAACAACTAATCTTTAACCACAAAGGACACGAAGGTTCACGAAGGAACACAGGACATAGATTTCCTTTGTGAACCTTGGTGTCCCTCGTGGTTCCCGCTTTGGGTTTTTGTTTTCCCTGAAATGTGACGGGTGACCTGGGCTCGCGCAAGGGCTATAATTCGCCTCAGGAGGGTTCCTTATGACTCTCATCCGTCTTCTCCTCGCTTCGCTGCTGCTCTGCTCTACCTCTGCCTTTTCCCAAGACCAGAAAATCGACACAGCGCCGATGCCGGGCAACGAAATCTCTTCGTATGTGACGAACAAGGACGCTGCGGTCACGCCCTCCGAGCCTTGGAAGATCATCCTGAATAGTCCTTCGGCCCTAAGTATGGATTCGGCGGACCGCATTCGTGTGGACCAGTTCAGTCTCGATCAGGGACAGGTTGATCTCCTCACTGGTAAGTCCAAGTCAGAGTCCAAGACCCGCACGCTGGCCTTGGGCCTGGACGGACGGATGGATGACGAGGCGACCTGCTACACGATGCGAAGTTATGTGGTGGCGCGTGATTCTAAGGAGTCCGAATCCACGCACCTGACGGGCTATTCGACCTGCCAAAGAGCTTCCAAATATCGCCTGAAGACCACGGAACAACGACCGGTTCAGTTGGAACGTTGAGCATTTCTTGCCTGGCGCTTCGGCGGAAAGAGTCTTCGCCGGAGCAGTGTCATCAGCCAGTTCGCGAAGCGGATATTTCAGAATTCCCGGAAATCCGGCAGAAAACTCCTATAAACAACGGCGATTTCCGGCCTATCCTTACTCTCCCTTCCCGCATTAGAATTACAAAGTGTTTTCCGCCGCGTCCTTCGTGGATTCGGCGGTTTCTATCAGGGGGAAACATGGCGACGACCACCGCGGTTCCGAAGAACAGGATTTCTGGCGGCAGCTTTTTACTGGAGTCCAGACAGCCAGAAGAAGTATTCACGCCAGAAGATTTCACCGAGCAACACCAACTCATCGGGCAGACGGCGGAGGAGTTTGCAGTCAATGAGATCCTCCCGAAAGTCGAGAAAATTGAGCACAAGGATTTCTCAGTTTCTCGCGATCTTCTGAAGAAAGCTGGCGAACTCGGGCTGAGCGCGGTCGAGATCCCCGAAGCCTACGGCGGCCTCGAGATGGACAAGGTGACCGCCGCGGTTATCGCCGACCACATCGCCAAGTACGCCGGCTTCGCCACGACTTGGGGTGCGCACAGTGGTATCGGCATGTTGCCTATCGTCTATTTCGGCACGGAAAATCAGAAGAACAAATATCTGCCGCGCCTGGCCTCCGGCGAAATTGTGGGCGCCTATGCCTTGTCGGAAGCTTCCTCTGGTTCCGACGCTCTTAACTGCCGGGCTCGCGCCGAACTCTCATCCGACGGCAAGCACTACATCCTCAACGGCGAAAAGATGTGGATCACCAACGCTGGCTTCGCCGACCTGTTCACCGTCTTCGCCAAAGTCAACGGCGAAAAGTTCAGCGCGTTTCTGGTCGAGAGAAGTTTCCCCGGTTTCTCGGTCGGCGCCGAAGAGCACAAGATGGGCATTCGCGGCTCTTCCACCTGCCCCATCATTCTCAACGACTGCAAGGTGCCCGTGGAAAACCTGCTAGGCGAGATCGGCAAGGGCCACGTGATCGCCTTCAACATTTTGAACGTGGGCCGCTTCAAGCTGGGCGCGATGTGCGTGGGCGGAGGCCGCGTCTCACTGGAGAACGCCATCGGATACGCCAAGCAGCGCAAGGCTTTTAACAAAGTGATCGCCGACTTCGGCCTGGTGCGCGAAAAGATTGCCAACATGGCGACGCTGCTTTACGTGGGCGAATCGTTGGTCTACCGCACTGTCGGGATGATGGACGTTGCCCTCGGCGACGTCGACAAAGCGGCCGCCGACGCAGGCAAGCAGACCTTGAAGGCGATTGAGGAGTATGCGGTCGAGTGTTCCATTATTAAAGTCTGGGGCTCGGAGATGATCGACTACGTCGTCGACGAGACGGTGCAGATTTATGCAGGCTACGGATTTGTCGAGGAGTATCCCGCCGAACGCGCCTATCGCGATGCCCGCATCAATCGCATCTTCGAAGGAACCAATGAGATTAACCGGCTGATCATCACCGGCTTCCTGCTGAAGCGCGCGACGACAGGGCAGTTGCCGCTCATGCCGGCGATCAAGAAACTCATGGACGAAGTGCTCTCGGGTCCATCGACGGCCGAAGAACTGGAAGGTTCGCTGGCAGAAGAACGGAAACTAGTGGGCCAGGCCAAGAAGCTGGGACTGTTTGCCGCGGGTGCGGCGACTCAGAAATATATGCAGGCGATTCAGGATCAGCAGGAAATCATGGGCGCGATCGCCGACATGACCATCGAGACGTACGCCATGGAGTCAGCGGTCCTGCGCGCGCAGAAGATCGCCCAGACCAAAGGCGAGCCGGGCGCTGCGTTGCCGATTGCCATGACGCGAGTGTATCTGTCGCAGGCGATAGAGAAAGTCGAATCCGCCGCTCGGAAAGTGATCGCCGCCGTGGCCGACGGCGATATGATGCGCACGCAACTGGCGATCCTGCGGCGGCTGGCGAAGTATGAACCGTTCAACACCATCGAACTGCGCCAGCAGATCGCGCAGAAGATGATCGAGCGGGGAAAGTACACGCTGGCCTAAGTCTCAAACCGAAAATCTTAACCACAGAGGGCACAGAGTTTCACCGAGGAAGTGAGAAACCGCTGTGTTGCTCTGTGCCCTCTGTGGTTAAGATTTGCTTCTGCCTGCCCCTCTGGTAGAAATGTCACAATGAAAATCCCAGCGCTACTCATCCTCGCCGCGATCGCGCTTGCTCCATCCTTAGCTGCCCCATCGAACTCGACACCGCCGCAGGACTCCGCGACCTTCGACGCCAATGGCACCGCCCACATCACACGGGTCGTGCCGATGCCGTCGACGATCAGTCCTGAGGCGCAGCAATGGCTGTCATCGCTCACACAACAAAAAGGCGGAGAACAGACGCTCGCCGAGCGCCGGGCGCGTACCGATGAATGGCGTAAGTTCGGCTCTGGAGAAGCGCGCAAATACTATCCCGCGAATGTGGAAAAAACGACGACGGCGGGCGTTCGCACCGACATCATCACGCCGCTCACCATGCCTGAAGCCAATCGCAACCGCGTGCTGATCAACCTTCACGGGGGCGGATTCAATTCCGATTCGGGTTCTTTGATCGAAGGCATTCCGATCGCGAACCTGGCCAAAACAAAAGTTGTTTCCGTCTACTACCGCCTTGCGCCGGAAAACCCCTTCCCGGCCGCAGTCGATGATGTGGTCGCGGTTTACAAAGAGCTTCTCAAGACCTACAAGCCAGGCAGCATCGGCATCTTCGGAACCTCGGCGGGCGCGATCCTGACCGCGGAGGTTGGTGTCCGGTTCAAGCAGTTGGGACTGCCGCTTCCCGCAGCGCTGGGCATTTTCTCCGGCCTCGGAGACTTCAGCCGCGTCGGCGACTCACGGCAACTGTTTACCCTGAACGGCCTTCCGGGCGAGATGCAGCCAGTCGATCCCAACCATTTGCCCGACGATCAGTATGTCGGCAAAACAGATCGTAAAGATCCTGTGCTGTCGCCGCTATTCGCCGATCTGCACGGGATGCCGCCCAGCCTGCTCGTCACCAGCACGCGCGACATTTTGTTGAGCGATACGGCCACGTTCCACCGCGCGCTGCTGCAGGCGGGCGTCGATGCGCACCTCGTCGTTTTCGAAGCCCTGCCGCACGCCTTCTGGTATCACTTCCAGTTGCCCGAAACCAAAGAAGCTCTGGAACTGATGGCAAAGTTTTTCGACGAACGAGTCGGACGGTAGAAATAATTCAGCTGTGAAATTGCGTCGCGAACCCAGCCATTACACTCATGACTGTGATCAATAAATGAAATCACGACGTTTACGCCATTCATCCGTCAAATTTGACCTAGCCAGGTCATTTGTTCGGATGTATCTAACTGTCTGCTCAGATATCAGTATTGTAAGGATACTGCCATGACAACCAGTGAACGCGATTCCCACGCTGGCGGTTTCCCCAATCGTAGAACTTTTCTGAAGGGATCAGCGGCACTTACCGCCGCATTCTCCCCCGTATTTGGAGCGGTCTTGCTTCCAGAAACCGGGCGGGCAGATGACTCGAAGCTTAACATCCTTGGCCCGAGACCCGGATACGCGCCGCAGGTGGGAGTGTTCGTCTCAATGCTCACCTGGATGCGCGAAGCCAACGGCGTGATCTCTGCAACTAAGGGTCTGACGATGGCAGACTTGGATTACCTCGCTGACGCAAAGGCCAACACCATCGGCGCCCTGATGCTTCACCTCGCCGCAACTGAGACTTACTATCAGCTTAATACCTTCGAAGGTAAAAAGTGGGACAGCTGGTCCGATTCTGTGAAGCAGCAGTGGGACGCGGCGATGAATCTGGGAGATGCGGGTCGAAAAGCGATCAAGGGCCACGACCGGGAGACTACCTGAGCATACTTCAGGAGACCCGTGCGAAATCATTGGCGGAATTCAGCAAGCGCGATGACGCGTGGCTCATGGCTATCGACAAAGACTGGCCCTGGGGTCCGACCAACAATTATTGCAAGTGGTTCCACGTCTGCGAGCACGAGGCGCATCACACGGGACAAATCGCATTCCTCAGAAAACGCCTACCCGGCGCAAAATCAGGCTCTGAGTGATTTCTTAAAAAAATAGTCCATAGTTTGCGTTTTTGGAACTCAAGACCGCGCCAGTGGTCTCAATGCATGAGCGATATGGGGGTTTATCGCCAACCGTCCTCTTGAGGCACCACCAAACCCCGCGCATTCATTGACTTGCCCGTTTCGCGGACGTAAGATTCTGCGCCAGTGATCGGCCAAACCATCTCGCACTACCGCGTCATCGAGAAGCTCGGCGGCGGCGGCATGGGCGTGGTCTACAAAGCTGAGGACGTAAAGCTGCATCGCTTTGTCGCCTTGAAGTTCCTGCCTGACGACATTGCTAAAGATGCGCCAGCTCTGGCCCGCTTCCAACGGGAAGCGCAGGCTGCCTCCGCCCTAAACCATCCCAATATCTGCATGGTATTCGAGGTTGACGAGCGCGAAGGTCAACACTTCATCGCCATGGAGTTTCTGGATGGATTGACCCTGAAGCATCGCATCGCTGGTCGGCCACTGGACACCGAACTCATCCTGTCTCTCGCTATCGAGATTGCGGACGCCCTTGACGCCGCACACTCAGAAGGCATAGTCCACCGCGACATCAAACCCGCGAATATCTTTGTGACTAAGCGCGGACACGCCAAGATTCTCGACTTCGGGCTGGCGAAGGTCAGTCTTGCAGGCAGTTCTTCAAGCAAGATTGCGTCTCTTAACACGCAGACGGTTTCGGTGGACGCGGAGCATCTGACCAGCCCTGGTTCTACCTTGGGAACCGTCGCCTACATGTCGCCGGAGCAGGTGAGGGCCAAGGAACTGGACGCACGCACGGATTTGTTCTCGTTCGGAGTCGTCTTATACGAGATGGCGGCAGGCGCATTGCCGTTTCGTGGTGAGAGTACAGGGGTGATCTTCGACGGGATCATGAACCGTGCTCCGGTTCCTCCGGTGCGGCTGAATCCCGACGTGCCAGCCGAACTGGAACGGATCATCGGCAAGGCTCTGGAGAAAGACCGCAACCTGCGCTATCAGCACGCAGCCGATATGCGAACGGACCTGCAACGGCTGAAGCGGGACTCCGAGAGCGGACGCAGTTCTGCGGCAAGCTCGGGAACGGTGGCCGCGCCAGAAGCTCCTGCGGGTTGGGTCGCGAAGCTCTGGAAGACAGGGATTCCCGTCCTGCTTGTCGCCTTGCTCGTGGCGGGCGGGTTTTACTATCGGTCGCATCAGCAAAGCAAGCGCTTGACCGAGAAGGACACCGTTGTTCTCGCCGATTTTGCGAATAGGACCGGTGATCCTGTGTTTGACGAAACGCTGCGGCAAGGTTTGGCGGTCCAACTCGAACAGTCGCCATTCTTGAGCCTTGTCTCCGAACAACGCATCCAACAGACGCTTCGACTCATGGGCCAGCCTCCCGATAAGAGCCTTACGCCCGACATTGCGCGAGACCTCTGCCAGCGCGCCGGGAGTGTCGCTTCTCTCGACGGCTCCATTGCCAGTTTGGGCAAACAATATGTGCTGGAGCTGCGAGCCGTGAATTGCCATACAGGCGACACCATGGCGCGGGAGGAAGCTACGGCTGAGGACAAGGAGCAGGTACTGAGAGCACTCAGCCAGGCAGCCGGCACGATGCGCGAAAAGCTGGGCGAATCTATCGCCACAGCCGAGAAATTTGATACGCCGCTCGATCAGGTCACGACGCCTTCCCTGGATGCTTTGCAGGCCTACAGCCGGGGCAGGATTAGCATGATGGGGAAAAGCGATTTCACCGCGGCAATTCCGCAGTTAGAGCGGGCGGTGCGGCTAGATCCTAACTTCGCCCTCGCCTATGCGGCGCTCGCGACCTGTTACTACGACCTGGGAGAGTCCGCCAAAGCCGCAGACTATGCAAAGAAGGCATACGAACTGCGCGATCGGGTGAGCGAACGAGAAAGATTCGGCATCGAGTCTCGTTACCATTTGTTTGCGACCGGCGATTTAGAAAAAGCGCGTCAGGTTATGGAACTATGGTCCCAAACTTATCCACGTGAATTGGTCGCACTCAATGACCTGGGAGCCAATTACGGCACCCTGGGACAATATGAAAAGGGTTTGGAGGCGACAGAGGCAGCCGCGCGAATGGACCCAGGCAGCGCGCTGGTCCTTACCAACCTTTTTGCAGCTTACACGGAAATGAATCGCTTTGAGGATGCCCGGAGTTTGGCCGAGGAGGCGCGAACGAAGAAACTCGATTCACCGCCCTTACGGCTCGGGTTGTACCAGGTCGGGTTTCTCCAGAACGACACAGCAGAGATGGCCAAGCAGGTAAATTGGGCCAAGGACCAACCTGGAATTGAGGATATATTTCTGGCCGCCGAGTCGGACGCGACGGCGTATTTTGGACAACTGAGCAAAGCGCGCGAATTTTCGCGCCAGGCAGTGGCCTCCGCGCTGAAAGCGGATGAAAAGGAAACCGCATCGGGATATGAAGCTGATGCCGCTCTTCGCGAAGCTCTCTTTCGTAATCCAGCCGAAGCACGACAACGCGCAGCCGCGGCTTTGGCGCTCGCCACTGCCCGGGATGTGGAGTATGGAATCGCCCTCGCGCTGGCTTTAACAGACCCAAACCAGAGTTCGCAAGCGCAAGTAACGAAACTGATGGACGATCTGGCTCACCGTTTTCCAGAGGATACCGTGGTTCAGTTCAATTACCTTCCCACGATGAAAGCTCTGGTGGAGATAAACCTCGGAAATCCTGCCAAGGCTATCGAGATTATGGAAGCGGCACGGCCTTATGAACTCGGTTCCCCTAGCAATATTTCGATGAGCCTTAGCCTGTATCCCGTTTATGTTCGTGGGCTCGCATATCTGTCAGCCAGGCGAGGTACAGAGGCCGCCACGGAATTTCAAAACATTCTCGCCCATCGAGGAATTGTACAGACTGAACCTATCGGCGCGCTCGCCCCTCTCGGCCTCGCACGCGCCTACATTATGAAGGGCGACACCGCCAAAGCCCGCACCGCCTATCAGGACTTCTTCACCCTCTGGAAAGACGCCGACCCCGACATCCCACTCTTGAAGCAGGCCAAGGCCGAGTACGCGAAGCTGCAATAGCTGCCCCCTTGTGCCAACTAACTGTTTAAATCAGGCGTGGGTGTTGAAAAAGTCCATTTTGCTCAAAACAGCGAAAATTTGGGGAATAGAAAATGTCTAGCTAGGAAAACGAGAAAGTCGTTTGTAGGGCATCCTGACGCAAAATTTTTCTGACTATTTTCGGAAATCGAGTTTTTCAACACCCACAGGCCCTAGCACTCAGAACTCTCATGATGACCTCACTGACCACATTCAAACAGTGAAAAGCCTCCGTTTCGCGCACAGAGACTATTTGCCAGGACCCAAACCCTCCTCCGGCACGAGCAGATAACTCACGAACGCTACTTGCTTGCTGTCCGGCGACCACGACGGCACGTTGATCGTGCCCTGCCCGCCGAACAGTTTCGCCAGTACCGTGATCTTCTTGTCCGCCAGCGACATCAGGCGCAGCATCACGTCTTTGTTTTCGGGATGTCCGGTCACGTCCGCTCCGTAGGTGAGAAAGAACATCCACTGGCCGTCTGGGGAAATGTGCGGGAACCAGTTGTTGAGATCGTCGGAAAAGACCTGCTCCTGCTCGCTGCCATCCGGCTTCATGCGCCAGATTTGCATGTGGCCGGTGCGCTCGGAGTTGAAATAAATGTAGTTTCCATCGGGCGAGTATTCCGGACCGTCATCGAGGCCTTTCGCAGTGGTTAAACGCGTCTCTTCGCCGCCCGCTGCCGGGATCGCATAGATATCAAAGTCGCCGTTGCGCTGGCCGACAAAAGCGAGCGTCTTACCGTCGGGCGACCAGCCATGCCAGTACGAGGGAGATTTCTGCGTGATGCGTCGCGGCGCGCCACCGGCGATGGGTACGATATAAACCAGCGAATTGTGGTCGCCCTGCGAGTTGTCGCTGATGGCAATCTGCGTGGCGTCCGGCGAAATGCCGTGATCGTTATTGCACCGGGTCGCGAAGCCCGTATCGATGGTGACCGGTTTATCGCTGCCCACTGCGAGGCGTTCGATGTGCCCATCACGATTGAAGAGAAACGCGCTGCCGTCATGCATCCAGTTGGGAGCCTCGAAGCGTCCGGGAGCGAGATAGGCCACGCGCCGGTCCGCAGAGTCGATGGCGACGGTTTCAAGCGTACTGTAGAGCGTCGGACTGCCTGTCGCGGCAGCAGGCTGCGTTAGCTCGACGTTCGAGAATACTGCCTTCTCGATCACATCCTTATCGTGGGAGCACACGGCCAGTCCCACGTAGAACGGCCCCTGCAGCGGAATGCGCAACCATCCGCCGGCGACTTTGGGTTCGCCGCCATCCGCTGCCAGGGACAGGTAAACGTAATCGCCGCGCTTGGCGATGCGCAGGCGCTTCGGAGCGGATAGGTTCGATTGAATTTCGCGCGTGATCGCGCCCTTCTCATCCCGAAACTGCAGCGAGGTGAGGCCGCTCGCGTGCAGAGCTACGTCGGCATAGGCGGAATCGGCGTCGAGACTCTGTCGCAGGATCAGCGCCGCTTTCTTGTGTTCGTTTCCCGTGGTGGTCAGGAAAGAAATGTCGGCGGTCAACGTCACGTCGCCGGAAATCTTTTTCCATGCGAATTGGAAGGCGTCCGCCGCGAACCACATGTTTTCGCCGCTGCCGCTAATCGTATAAGTTCGCTTCGAAGCGTCGTAAGCGACGGAGCCTGTGTGCAACACTTTGCCTACATCGCTGTGACCTTCGAAGATTCCGGCGGGCGCGACGGCGTCTTGCGCGGAGGCAGAAATGGGGATCAAAGTATGAGTACCACTCATGAGTGCAAGCATTAGTACAGTACAGGGACCGAGCTTGTGAAGACTGCACATGGAACGCCTCCGTCAGTGCATGACTTGCCGGAATTGTAAATGGATCAGCGAACCGCGTGTCTGCAGTTTGAATTTTGGTGGCCTATCGTGGAAGGTCTCGATCCCAGCAAGAGGTTTTTCTCTGCGATCTCGGCGAGGTATTTCTCAGAAAACACAGCGGTTAGAGTCTTTTCTGCGCGTCCGAAAAAAGCTTGAACCGCAGAGGTCGCTGAGGGAAGACCGCAAAGATCGCGGAGAAAGGCTTTCGCAGTAGATCCTGTCGTCCGCCTGAAAACGGCTCCCGTCAGAATGACGCCGCTTGGTAGCTATTCTCCAGTACCAATCCGTCCACGCTTCTGGTAAAACGTCTGCATGAAAATCGGCCTCGTCGTTTCTACCGCTTTCTTCTTTGTCTGCACGCTGCTTTTCGCCACGGTTCTAGCGGCCCAAGAGAACAGTTCTCCCTCCGCAAATCTGGCGCTGACACCTCCCATGGGATGGAATTCGTGGAACAAGTTTGCCTGCAATGTCAGCGAGGATCTGATCAAGGGCATGGCCGACGCTGTGGTGAAGTCGGGCATGAAAGAAGCCGGATACGTGTACGTCAATATTGACGACTGCTGGCAAGTAAGCCGCGACGCGAGCGGCAACATCGTCGCCGATCCGCAGCACTTTCCACACGGCATGAAAGCTGTGGGCGATTACATCCATTCCCTCGGGCTCAAGTTTGGCGTCTATTCCGACGCCGGATCGAAGACCTGCGCGGGGCGGCCCGGCGGCCTCGGACATGAGTATCAAGATGCCATCCAATATGCGGCGTGGGGCGTCGACTACTTGAAATACGACTGGTGCAACACTACCACGCAAGATGCCAAGGCATCGTACGCCAACATTCGCGCTGCTCTCGACGCTTCCGGCCGGCCCATCGTACTGAGCATCTGCGAATGGGGAAAGGCCCAGCCTTGGCTCTGGGGCAAAGAAGTCGGCGGCAACCTCTGGCGAGCTACGGGAGATATTAACGACCGGTGGGGAGGCCGGGAGAAATGGAAGGACGGCAGTTGCTGCTCCAACGGCGTGACGGCAATTATCGATCAGGAAGCGCCTCTGTATTCCTACGCCGGCCCAGGCCACTGGAACGATCCCGACATGCTCGAAGTCGGCAACGGCGGAATGACCGGCGTGGAGTACCGCTCGCATTTCAGTTTGTGGGCGATCCTTGCCGCGCCGCTGATCGCGGGCAACGACCTGCGCAATATGCCAACGGAAATCCGCGACATTCTCACCAACAAAGAAGTGATTGCCGTCGATCAGGATGCTCTCGGACGCCAGGGCGAACGCGTCGCCAAAAATGGCGACCTCGAGGTTTGGGCGAAGCAACTAAAGGACGGCAGCCGCGCGGTGGTGCTGTTGAATCGCGGTGCGGCCGAACAGGAAGTCTCCGCGAGCTGGCAGGATCTCGTTTATCCCAATTCTCTCAACGCCTCCGTTCGCGATTTGTGGCAGCACAAGGATCTGGGAAAATTTACGGGCAAGTTCTCAGCGCCAGTGGCATCGCATGGCGTCGTGATGGTCACGATAACACCCTAAGACCTTAACCGCAGAGGTCACAGAGAGCGCAGAGAAACACCAAGACTGGCTTTGATTTCCGTGCCTCTGTCTCTCCGTGGTGACACGGGTCACGAATTCTTTTTCAGCTCTTCCATCACGCTCTGGATCAGCTCTTTCGCGTCGGTCAGGCTCTTCATGATGATCTGAATGTCCATGACCGGCTTGCCGGGCCAGCGCTGACTCTGGCAATAGACGCCGTGTTGGCCGACCAGCGCCATGGCGTCGGTGATCGCGTCCATGGTGACGGCGAGACGGCCACGGGGCACGCCCATCATGGTCTCGTAATGTTCCAGTTCTTCCTGCTTCTCATCGAATACTGGCATGCATCGATTGTAACCGTGGCGCCACCTAGGGCATAATGAGCCCGCTGACATAAACCGAATTCACACGTCCAAAGCTCTTAGTACGACCAGCTACTCCAAGGAGAAACCATGCAAAAACAAATCGCCTTTGTCATCGGACTGATTTTCACTCTCACCGTCTTCGCCGCCGGCCAGAAACCGAGTCCAGCCGCTTCCGCGTCCTGTGATCTGGGCGGAGGCAAGACGATTAAGACCGGCTATTCCAGTCCCCGCGCGAAGGGACGCAAGATTTATGGAGGTCTGGTACCGCTCGGCGAGGTCTGGCGCACGGGTGCGAATGAAGCGACGACCTTCGTAACCACCGGCGACGTAGCGGTTGGCGGCAAGACCGTGCCCGCCGGCAGCTACACGCTCTTCACCATCCCCACTGCCGACAAGTGGACTCTCATCATCAACAAGAAAACTGGAGAATGGGGAATCCCCTACAAGTATGAGAGCGACGAACTGGCGCGCGTCGAGATGCAGGTCTCGAAATTGCCCGCACCGGTGGAAAACTTCACCATCGCATATGACAAATCTGGAAACGGTTGCACTCTGCGCGTCGACTGGGAAACTACGCGAGCGACCGTGGACATCACCCCAAAATAATTGAGATTGATTGCTGATGATTGATTGCTGATTCTTGTTTGGACCGTCGATCGCAGGTTCGGCGTTTTTCAATCAACAATCAAAAATCAGCAATCAACACTTCACCGCGGCGTTACAATTCTCCCAGCAGCATTCCCCACGGGAGGTTCCCATGCCCGTTTATGATTATGTTTGCCTGGATTGCCATAAACCCTTCGAAACGGTCCTCACCCTGAACGAGCACGATCATGAAAATCCCAAGTGCCCGCATTGTGGCAGTAAGAATGTGGAGCAGGAAGCCGCCGCATTTTTCGCGGTGACTTCAAGAAAAAGCTGATACCGAAGAAAATTGGTCAGGGACGGTTGCCGGCTGCAGTGCGGCCTTAGGGGGGTGCCTCGTCCGGCAGAACCAAAAATTAACCACAGAGGGCACTGCGGGACACAGAGGAGATTTCAGATTGAGCCGTCCGGTCAACCTGAAATCTGCAATCTCAAACCCAAACTCAGTTCGCCGGCTTCCAGCGCAAGACAGGCTTGCGGGCTGCCGCGGTCTCGTCCAGCCGCGAAACCCGAGTCGAATGCGGCGCATCGAGCACGGTCTGCGGATCTTCTTCGACCTCTTCCGCAATCGCCTTCATCGCCTCGATAAACAGATCCATCTCCTCTTTCGATTCGCTCTCGGTCGGCTCAATCATGAGCGCGCCCGGCACGATCAGCGGAAACGCCGTCGTGTAAGGATGGAATCCGTAATCGATCAGGCGCTTGGCAATGTCCATGGTGCGCACGCCCTTTTTCAACTGCAGCTTGTCGCTGAAGACTACCTCGTGCATCGTGGGCGTGGAATAAGGCAGATCGTAGGTGCCTTCGAGGCCTTTGCGAATGTAGTTGGCGTTGAGCACCGCGTCCTCGGTAGTCTGGCGCAGGCCATCGGGGCCGTTCGCCTGAATGTAAGCCAGCGCGCGCACAAACATTCCGAAGTTACCGTAGAAAGCACGCACGCGCCCCACCGATTGCGGGCGGTTGTAGTCGAAACCCAATGTGCCATCCGAGTGCGTGATCACCACGGGCGCCGGCAAGAAAGGTTCCAGCGCTTTCTTGATGGCGACCGGTCCTGAGCCGGGCCCGCCTCCGCCGTGCGGGGTCGAGAAGGTCTTGTGCAAGTTCAGATGCATGACGTCGACACCGAAGTCACCAGGGCGCACCTTGCCGACCAGTGCGTTCATGTTGGCGCCGTCCATGTAGAGCAGGCCGCCTTTGGCGTGCAGGATGTCGGCAATCTTGTGAATCTGTTGTTCGAATACGCCCAGGGTGTTGGGATTTGTCAACATCAAAGCGGCGACGTCCTCGTTCATTTGTGCTTCGAGGGCGGCGATGTCGACCATGCCCCGCGAGTCCGACTTCAGATTCTCGACCGCATAGTTCACCATCGCGGCTGTGGCCGGATTCGTTCCATGGGCGGAATCGGGAATCAAGATTTTCTTGCGCGCGTTGCCCTTGGACTGGTGATACGCGCGAACCATCAGCAGACCGGTCATCTCGCCATGCGCACCGGCTGCGGGCTGCATCGTGATCGCGTCCATGCCCGTGATTTCGATCAGTTGCTCGCTCAGCGTCTTGATGATGTGGAGCGCGCCCTGCGAAATCTTCTCGGGCTGGTAGGGATGCCCGTTCGCGATTCCCTCCACCCGCACCACGGCCTCGTTCACGCGCGGGTTGTACTTCATGGTGCAGGAGCCAAGCGGGTACATGCCGAGGTCGATGGCGTAGTTCCACGTAGACATTCGCGTGAAATGGCGGATGATCTCGATCTCGCTCACTTCGGGCATGTTGCCCAGATCTTTTCGTTCGGACGCGCCAAGCAGCTTGGCGCCGTCGACTTCCGGCACGTCCAGCGGCGGCAATTTCCACGCGGCCTTCCCTGCCGAGGATTTCTCGAAGATGAGGCCTTCGTTCTGATTGACGTGACGCGTGGCTTTGCGAGTCATGTGCTTCATCGCGCCACCTCTTCCACTTCTTCTTTGGCGGATCGCACCGAACGTTCGCTTTCGGCGACCAAACCTACGGCAGTGTCGATCGCGCTGCGCGTGGTCAGTTCGGTACAGCACCACAAGGCAGCGTTCCCCAGTTCGGGATAAAACTTCTTCAGTGGCAAACCGCCGACCATCTTGTGCCCTAGCAGGCGGCTGTTGATCGCATAGGGATCTTCGCTGGTCTGCACCACGAACTCATTGAAGCGTGGCGCGCCGCCGAACAGAACGTTACCGTGCTTCGCGAACTGGCCCGCCGCGTAAGCCGTCTTCGCCAGATTTTGTTTGGCCAATTCTCTCAGACCAACTTTGCCGTACACGGTCATAAAGATGTTGACCATGAGCGCGACCAGGGCTTGGTTGGTGCAAATGTTCGAGGTCGCTTTTTCGCGGCGTATGTGTTGTTCACGGGTGGCGAGCGTCAGAACGAATCCGCGCTTGCCCTGCTTGTCGACCGTCTGTCCCACCAACCGCCCGGGCATCTGCCGCACATATTTCTCGCGCGTGGCGATGACGCCGCAGTAAGGTCCGCCGAATCCGAGAGGCACGCCGAACGACTGCGCTTCCATCGCGATGACGTCCGCCTGCCGCGGAGGTTCCACGATTCCGAGCGAGACTGCTTCGGCGATCGAGACCACCAGCATCGCCCCATGCCTGTGAGCGATTTCGCCAATCGCTTCGACGTCTTCAATGGCGCCGAAGAAATTCGGCGACTGGACCAACACACACGCAGTTTCCGGAGTGATCGACTTCTCCAGTTCTTTGAGGTCGAGCCGGCCATCGTCGTTGAAGCCCGCGATCGATAGCGGCATCCCCTGATGGGTCGCGTAGGTCGCCAGGACCTCGCGATACTCAGGGTGCAGACTGCGCGCCACTACCACCGACCGGCGGCCAGTCAGGCGCACGGCCATCATGACGGCTTCCGCGGTAGCGGTCGAACCGTCATACATGGAGGCGTTCGCCACTTCCATGGCAGTCAACTCGCAGATCATCGTCTGAAATTCGAAGATGGATTGCAGCGTGCCCTGGGAAATCTCCGCCTGGTAGGGCGTATACGCGGTCAGAAACTCACCACGCGAAATCAGCGAATCGATAATGACAGGCCGGTAATGGAAATAAGCCCCCGCACCCAGAAAGCTGGTGTAACCGTCGCCGTTCTCGCGCGAGCGCTGGCGAAAGAAGTCGACAATTTCCGACTCGGCCATTTGGCGCGGAATGTTCAGGTCGCGGTTCAGCCGGTATTCCGCAGGAATCGGCGCAAACAGATCGTCGACCGAACGCAAGCCAATTGCCTTTAGCATTGCTTGGCGGTCGGCGGGAGATTTAGGTAAATAGCGCATAGAAATTCTTTAGATGAGACTTGAGGTCAGTTGGATTGAGGGGTCTGGCAACGGCGCAAAAGCGGCCTCGGACCTCGGACTTCAGACCTCGGCAGGTGTCGGCAGCGGTCTGAGGTCCGACGGCTGAGGTCAGGTTCTTCAGTGTCCTGCCTCCTCTGCGACAAACTTTTCATAATCCGCTGAAGAAAGCAGGCGATCCAGTTCGCTTGGATTCTTCAACGTGATCTTCACCATCCAGGAGCCATGCGGATCTTTGTTCACGTTCTCGGGCGATGTGGCCAGGTCTCCGTTGACCTCAGTCACCGTACCCGATGCAGGAGCAAACAGATCCGACACCGCCTTCACCGACTCGACCGTGCCAAACGGTTTGCCGGCGGTCAACTCGGCTCCCACTTTAGGAGTCTCGACAAACACGATGTCCCCTAGCGACTGTTGCGCGTAGTCGGTGATGCCGATCGTGGCGGCGCTTCCGTTCGCCTGAATCCACTCGTGCTCTTTGGTATATTTGCGATCTGCAGGGTAAGCCATGATTGCGTCTAGCTCCGATCTTTGTAGCGCCGCTGTCCCGGCGGCTGTCGTGGCGGCGTCCTCGCCGCCACCGCCTAGGGCGAGACGCCCTTGCGGCAACCGGCAAGATGCCGGCGCTACACCTTACTTTTTCTTAGGCCGCTTATAAAAAGGCGTTGGCACCACTACTGCTCCCACGCCCTGCCCGCGAATTTCCACTTTCACCGCCGTGCCCACTTCTGCCAACTCCGGCGGCACATAGGCCAGCGCAATATTCTTTTTCAGGAACGGCGCGGGAGACCCGCTCGTGACATATCCAATTTCGCGCCCTCCGGCATCGAGCACCTTGTACCCATCGCGGGCGATGCCGCGTTCGGTCATTTCCAGGCCCACCAGAGTTCGCTTTACGCCGGAGGCTTTCGCTTTCTCCAGAGCGGCCCGCCCGATGAACTCCGGCTTCTCCATTTTGCAGAAGCGATCGAGTCCCGCCTCCCAGACATTAATGGTATCGGAAATTTCGTGTCCGTAGAGCGGGAGCTTGCCTTCGAGTCGCAGCGTGTTGCGCGCTCCGAGACCGCATGGCACGACGCCGAATTCCTTGCCCGCCGCCAGGATCTCTTTCCACACCCGCGCGCTGGTGGCTTCATCGGCCGGGATGTAAATTTCGAAGCCATCTTCGGCCGTGTACCCCGTGCGGCCCATCAGAATATTGTTCAGGCCGCAGAGCCTGCCGCGCGTCACCCAGTAAAACTTCACCGCGCTCAGGTCTGCGTCGGTGAGTTTCTGCAGCAGGTTCACGCCTTTCGGTCCTTGGATCGCAATCTGCGTAAAGTCGTCGGACAGATCTTCGACCGCGCAGTCGAACTGGCGCGTGTTGTCGAGCACCCAGCTGAAATCTTTTTCGCGCGTCCCCGCGTTGATAACCAGAAGATATTCGTCTTCGCCGAGGCGATGGACGATCACATCGTCGACAAACGTTCCCTGGGGATACAGCAGCGCGGAATATTGCGCCTGACCTACGGCCAGCCGCGACGCGTCATTCATGGAAATGTGCTGCACCGCCGCCAGCGCATGAAGTCCGGCAAGCCGAATGTCGCCCATGTGGCTGACGTCGAAGATGCCGACTCCGGTGCGAACGGCCATGTGCTCGGCGATGATGCCACCGCCCAACGACGCGGGATACTCCACAGGCATGTCCCAGCCGTTGAACTCCACCATCTTCGCGCCCATCTGGCGATGGACGGCGTTCAGCGCAGTTTTGCGGATGTTGCTTATGACGCCGGCGGGCGTCGCCTCCACAGAAGACAAAATAGGCCTCAATCAGCAGGCAGTGGCTGGCCTGCTGGGATAGGTGTGACTGACTACCGTATCACGCGCTTTTTCTGCGGGTCAAACCGGAAGAGGCTTTACCGCAGAGGACACTAGGCGCACGGAGGATTCCTTTCCTCTGTGTTCCCTGTGTCCTCTGTGGGTGAGATTTTTATCGCCCGAACTGCACCGTCACGCGCGCTCCCGCAGCCACATGCGTTCCGGGGGCCGGGGTTTGCTGGCGGGCGACGCCGCTGCCTACCGCATCCAGTTCCAGGCCGATGTCCTGGGCAGCTTCCACGGCGCCGCGCACCGTCTTGCCTACAAACGACGGCACTTCGATTCCACCTTGCTCTACGTCCAGCACTACGGTTCCGGTGGATGGCAATTTCGCTTGGGCTGTGCTTCCTAAGTCTGAGGCTTTTGCCGGAACTTCCTGGATCGACGATCCGGTGGACGTCGGTGACAAAGGCTCACGTACTGCCGCTTGCACGATGTCGCCGCTGGCTCCGGCATTCGCGGGCGAGGGAGCCCGGGCCACACTGGGTGCCACAGTTGGGTTCGCCGCATCGGAGGAATCGCCGTTCACTTCCGCGGTCTCCAGCGTCTCGCCGGGATGATCCGGAGTTCCCTCTTCCAAATCTTTGTCTTTCATCTTCGCGAGCAGCAACTGATGCTGCGGGGCCAGCGGCAGATCATGCGGCACATGCAGATATTCCAGTACCTGCTGCGAGATGCGCCGGAACACGGGCGCTGACACCTGGCCGCCCTGGTGCAGCCCGACCGCCGAATCCAGAATCACTGCGACTACAATCTGCGGATTGTTCACGGGAGCAAATCCGGCGAACGATCCGATGTACTTGGTCTTCGAATAAACTCCCGTCGCCGGATCGACTTTTTGCGCGGTACCCGTTTTCCCCGCCGACGAGTAGCCTTCGAGAATGGCCTTGCGGCCGGTGCCCTCGAGCACAACTTTCTGCATCATCGAGCGCATCTCGGCAGCGGTGAACGACGAAATCACGCGGTGCGAAGCCCCAGGATGAAACGCAACCGTCTGCGGCGTGCCTCGCGGCTGCACGGTTCCGGTGACGATGCGCGGAGCCAGCCATACACCGTCATTAGCAAAGGTCGAGATCAGCCCGGTTAGCTGAAGCGGCGAAATACCGATCTCCTGCCCCATCGAGATAGCAGCGATCGAAACTTTCGACCAGCGACTGGGAGGCTTCGTCAGGCCGCGAGTCTCGCCCGGCAGTTCAATTCCTGTCTGCTGCCCGAAGCCGTAGGCCCGAATGTATTTGTAGAAACGATCTTCGCCCAGGCGCAACGCAATTTTGATCGCACCCACGTCACTCGATTCGGCGAGCACGCCCCACACTGGCAAAATTCCATGCGGCTTCGAGTCGCGGATGCGCATGCCGTTATAAACGATCGCCCCCATCTGGCAGTCGAAGAGTTCATTGGGATTCGTAACTTTTTCTTCGAGTGCCGCCGAGATGGTTACCAGTTTGAACGTCGAGCCGGGCTCGTAGACGTAGCTCACCGCGCGGTTGGTGAGCGCGCTGGGCGTGATCTGCTTGCGCAGATTCGGATTGAACGTCGGCCGGTTGGCCAGCGCCAGGATTTCTCCGGTGTGCGGGTTCTCGACAATCACCGTGCCGGCGATGGCCTGCGTATCGTGAATGGCCTGGTCCAGCTCTTTCTCGGCGATGTACTGGATATTTTTGTCGATGGTCAGGACAAGGTTGTCACCGGGATCAGGTTGCGTTTCGACATCGGCGAACCACTGTCGCCGCGCATCGACCGAGATGAACATCTTTCCCGCGCGTCCTTTGAGTTCATCGTCGAACTCGTGCTCGATGCCGCTCTGGCCGGAGTCTTCCATGCCGACCGAGCCGAGCACCTGCGCCGCCAGGTCGCGGGCGGGATAAAAGCGCTTCGGCTCCTTCTGAAAGTGGATGCCCTGCAGCTTCAGGGAATTGATGCGTTGGATGGTCTCGTCGTTAGCCTTGCGCGCCACCCAGCAGAAAGTTTTGTGAGCCCGGCAGTCCGCGAGCACGACGTTGTAGTCATCGCCCGTGATGCGCGTGATTAAAGAAACCGCGGTGGGAAGATCTTTCACTTCCGTAGGCACGGCAAATGCGGAATCGACGAGCACCGACATCGCCAACTCATGGCCGGCGCGGTCGTAGATGACTCCGCGCTTGGCCGCCAGCGGAATGGCACGCTGCTGCTGATGTCCAGCCTGCTTGACGAACTTGCCGTAGCTGAAAATCTGCAGGAAAACCAGGCGGCCGCAGATGGCGACGCACCAGAACACGAGTATGGCGCTCAGCAGGTAGAGGCGGGAATTCTTACCGGAGATGGGACCCGAGACCATAGACGCGTTATTAGTGCCTTGTCATCTAGTGCCTTGTCATCCTGAGCGCCGCGTTTTTGGCGGACCGAAGGACCTATGTACTTTTCGGCATCCGAGAACTGCCGGCGGAATGCATAGATCCTTCGCTTCGCTCAGGATGACAGGCGCTGTGCCCATGATGACAACGTTTAAACTACCTCAGACAAATCCGGCGGCCTACTTACCGACAGGCCGCCGCCGAGATGCAGCCGAGCTTCGCTCGGCGGGCGGACGAATGCGTCCGCCGCTACGCAAGAACCTACTGACCCGGGATCACCGTCACCGGAATAGCGCTCGCCATCACTGCGGCTTGAGCCTCGGCGGACGCACCATCCATGCGGATGACTTGTCCCGGTTCCGGCGGCACCAGGCCAATGCGGCGCGCCAACACGTCAATGCGTTCCGGATCGCGCAACGAAGCATCTTCCAGGCGCAGCGCGTGATTCATCTCCGTCCGCTCGCTCAGTTCCCGCTTGGCCGATTCGATCTGGTAGCCGTACTCGATCGCCTTGAAATGCTGCCAGGCATACGTAAAGACCAGCAGGAACAGGCAAGCCAGCGCGGTGCCAAACTGCTTCATCTCGCGGTTGCGCCGCGGATCTTCCACCTTGATCAGACGGGAATTGTCGATCGCCTTGGAGAAGTAGATCTCGGGTGTACCTGTCCAAAACGAACGACGCCCTGTCACCGGAACCGCGCTGCGAAATGTTGCCGCCGCTGCTGCCATTATGCTGCCCCCATGAAAACCTGGTCACCCTCTATTACCGGAATCTGCATGGCGAAGATCGAATGCAACTCCTGCTGGTCGGCGGCTTCCTGCCGTTGTGCCGCCAGCCCCACCCGCTCTACCGTCGCCATCAAATCGCTGATCAATGTGCCTGTGTGCATTGCCCGTTGCCTCAATTTGGATTCCTACCACGGAACCCGTAAAGCAGCTTCAGCTTTCAGCCGTCAGCTCTTTTCTTCCCGGCGGATCTTTGTCCGCTGTCCGCCTTTGACCTCAATCTCTAGAGCCCGGCACGCCATTACAGCTGTGCCGGGAACTCCGGCTGGTTTTCCGGAGCCAAACTTTGAAGCTGGCTTTTGGCTTCCGCATATCTCCGTCCCGCCTCGTCTTTTCCGGAAACCGGACGCCAAGAGCCGGAAGCCTTCTGCTAAACCCTTTCCGCCGCCCGCAATTTCGCGCTGCGGGCCCGCGGGTTGCGATCGCTTTCTAATTCAGTGGCCGTTACCGGCTTCTTGGTTAGCACTCGAAAGTGCTTGTCCTTTATCGCGCCCTCGCGGAAGGCATCCTTTACCATGCGATCCTCCAACGAGTGAAAACTGATCACCACCACTCTTCCTCCTAGCTTCAGAATCCGGGGCGCCGCTTCCAGCAGCGCCTTCAGATCGTCCAGTTCGTGGTTTACGAAGATTCGAAGAGCCTGAAAGGTACGCGTCGCTGGATGAATGCGCTCGGGTTTCATTGACCGGGCCGCGGCTGATATGACATCCGCAAGATGCGCGGTAGATCGTATCGGCCGCGACCGGACAATGGCTCTGGCGATTCTCCGCGACCTCCTTTCCTCTCCGAATTCGTAAATCACATCGGCAAGCTGTCGCTCGTCGAGGTGGTTTACCACTTGTTCGGCGGTACGCTCCGACCGCGGGTCCATCCGCATGTCGAGCGGTCCCTCCGCCTGAAAACTAAATCCGCGCGCCGCATCGTCCAACTGCAGGCTGCTCACGCCGATGTCGGCCAGGATTCCATCCACACTGCTGGGCTTCTGCCCTTTCGCGATCTCTGCGAAAGAGCGATGCAGCAGCGCGATCTCTGGCCAATCGGGTCTTAGGTCGTGGGTCTTAGGCTCTTGATCGTCAGCCTCCCCTAAGACCGAAGACCTAACACCTACGACCGGTGTCAGCGTCTCGCTCGCAATTCTGAGCGCTGCCGGATCCTTATCGAGCCCAATCAAATGTCCCGGTGCGCCGAGGCGTTTTGCGATTTCGTAGCTGTGTCCGCCTAAACCCACCGTGGCGTCGATATAGGTCCCACCGCGCCGCACGGCTAAAAAGTCGATCGCTTCTTTTAAAAGAACCGGAACATGGCTCGCTCTTCCCCCACCATGCCCAACCCCCTGAGGGGTGTCTGTTGATCCCTCGCCCACTAGATGCCCAGTTCGTCGAGCGTCTTCTCATCGTCAGGCGTAAACTTTTCTTCCTCGATCTCCCGTTTGAACAGCTCCAGGTTCCTGACCACGAGATAGGTTAAATTCCCCAGAACCGCTACCTCGCCCTTGATCTGCCCCGTCTCGCGCAGCAACTGAGGCAGCAACAACCGTCCCTGCCCATCCATCTCCACTTGCTGCCCGTAGTAGTTCGTCCGGTCCAGAAATTTTTTCTTCGTAGGATTGAAATTGGAGAGCCCCGCCAGCTTCTGCTCGATCCGCTCCCATTCCTCGAAGGGATACACTTGAGCAACCTTGCCATCCAAACTTGTGATGTAGAATTGCTGTCCGTATTTCTCGTCGATCACCCGCTTGAACTCGGCCGGGACCTTGAGGCGTCCCTTTTCGTCGACCCGGGTTGGATGATTGCCGCGAAACATAGTTAAGGCCCCTACGCAGGCCAGTTCCCCTTATCGGGGTGCTTCTGTGAGCCGCTACCACAGCAACGAGGGAGGTCAAAGCCGTGCAGAGTTCGGTAAAGGTCGGGCGATTCGGGCTGTCCGTATTGCTTTTGGGTCGGTTTTCCACCGGCTCCTCGTTTTCAGCTCGTGCTTCCCACGATCCTTACTGTCTCTACCACTTCATACCACTTTGTACCACATCTTAGCTGTAAGTCGTTTATTGTCAAGCAGAAACTTGAGGGTGCATGCCCCACTTGAGCACCATTTTGGGAAAGTACGAAGGCTTGTGGTCAATCGATCGGGCGACCACAAGGGATTGCGTTTACGGCCTTGGTTCCTTCGCTATTCATTCGCTACGATTTCCCTTGATTGCCGCGACCGGCGCGGATTTTCTTGTGGAAATTGCGGCCGTTGGCACGAAGCGGCTGGTCGGACGCAGCCTAGCCCGTCAATCGGTAGTGTCATGCTGAGCGAAGCGAAGCACCTATGCAACTCGCCCGGAGTGCACAGGTCCTTCGGCCCGCAGAAGGCGCGGACCTCAGGATGACAGAATCTGTTGCGTCAGAGATGATGCTTTATGTCTCATCGTCTCGAATTCGAGCAATGGGTTCCCTTCCCCGTCGAGCGCGTCTTCGCCTTCTTCTCGAACCCGGAGAATCTGCCTCGCCTCATGCCGGCCGCCAGCGGCACGAAGATTCTCGGGCTCAAGCATGTGGCTCCGCCGTCGCCATCCGCGGGCGCGGCGGCGGACTCGGCGGCGGGCGTCGGTTCCACCACCGTAACGACGTTCCGCGTCTTCCCTTTTCTGCCGATTCGCGCGCGGTGGATCGCGCGCATCACCGAGTTCGAGTGGAACCATCACTTCGCCGATGTGCAGGACAAGGGGCCGTTCAAGCGTTGGCATCACCGCCATGAATTCCGCGTGGACACGCGCGAAGGCGTTGCCGGAACCATTGTCAGCGACGTGATCGAATACGAAGTCGGCTTCGGATTTCTCGGCGCGATCGCCAACGCACTCTTCGTGCGCCGTCAGATGGAAGATACGTTCGTGCAGCGGCAAGAAGTCCTTCCGAAGCTCCTGTCGTAGCGACTCACGTAGAGACAGGCGCCTCGGCTGTCGCACCCGTATTCAGACCGTCACCTCGCTCTCGATTGATTTGGTGTACACTGCGCGCATCTCGTCCCGGGTCCTGTTCGCAAATCCATTGTGAGGAGGCGCTGCATGGCATTCAACAGAGGCAGAATCTGGTTAGGCGGTTTGGCGGGAGGCGTCGTCTGGAACGCCTGGAGTTTCTTTATTTACCACTTCATCACCAGTGGTCGCTACGTGGCCTCACAGAATGCCGGTCTGTTCCTGAAAACGCCACGCTATCCCTTCTTTACTGGGCAATGGATCGTGCTGCTGTTTATCCTGGCGATCGCGGTCGCGCATCTGTATGCATGGTCGCGGCAGAGTCTGGGACCGGGTCCGGGCGCGGCGCTGAAGGTCGGCTTTCTGGCCGGGTTCTTCGCGGGCTTTCCGAGCAACTTCGCGGAGGCCACGTGGTTCCCCGGCGGTCGCGGACTTCCGTTTGGCCAGATGGTGGAGATGTGGCTGGGCGCCATCCTGGCCGCGCTGGTTGCAGGCTGGCTGTACAAGGAATGAACTGCGGCCTCCGGGAGGAACGAAAGTCATGCCGTGGCTGCTGAAAGGGACCGCGACCGCCTGCCTTCTGGGCATGATCCTTCTCACCGATTCCGCGACTGCGAACCGGCAAGCAGATTCTCCCCTGCGCTTCCCCTTCGCTTATGCGCAATACGGCTGCGCACCGACCGATGCCCTTGCCCTCGATTTTTATTTCACCGCCAAGCAGAGCGAGTGCGGCAAGATCGGCGAGCCTTTCGTCAAAATTTCTATCTGGAAAAATCTTCCGAAGTCTGCGCCCTATTCCGTCGATGTGCGTGCAACCGAGGTTGGCGCGATTCGTTGCCTGGAACCGGGAGCATGCGAGGCCGCGACTTCTGGCAGCCTGCATCTCGACAAGTTCATCGACGAGAAGATTTCCGCCGGGGAATTTGAACTTCACTTCAAGGATGGCAGCGTTGAAAAGGGCAGTTTCGATGCTACCTGGTGCCATATTAAGTTTGTTTGCGGCTAGGCGAGCGCACTAGTCCGAACTTTCCCTTCAGATATGGAGTGACCAAGTAAAGGTTCTTCTTACTTCGCCGGCTCCACGAACACTGCCGTGCCGTACGCAAGCACTTCGGTGACGCCCTGCATGACCTCGGTCGCGTCATAGCGTGCGCCCACCACGGCGTTACCTCCCAACTCGGCGGCATGCATCAGCATCAGGTCGAAAGCTTCCGCGCGCGTTTTCTCACACAGGTTGGTGAGCAGCGTGATGTTGCCACCAATCAGCGTCTGCAGGCCCGCTCCAATGGTTCCGAAGATGGAACGCGAGCGCACCACGATGCCGCGCACCACGCCGAGCGTGCGCGTCACCCGGAAGCCATCGAGTTCAAACTGCGTGGTCACCATGTTGTGAGCCACCATTCTGCCAGCGCTATAGCCGGTCGCCATTGCGGTAGGTCCTTTCCGTACGCCAGTAAATATAACGCAGACTTCGGACCTCGGACCTCGACGCCAGACCTCAGACCGCGGACACCGGGCCTCGGACCTCGCTGAAGGCCAAAGTTGTTTATGTGGGGACAGCCGCCCTCGGCTGTCCGGTCGAGCGAAATTCGATAAGGGTGAAGGCAAAGTCAGAAGTGTGAGGTCAGAAGGCAGAGGTCATAGGTCCGAAGTCGTCTTTGCCTTTTTCACTCCAGCTCCGCGGTGATAAAGAATTCCTGCGACGAATTGTCGTACTCAACCCGCAGCACATTCGGTTTGCAGCAGACCTGGCAGTCTTCCACATAGCTCTGCCTGCGTCCGGCAGATTCGTCCACCGAAGTTGTGTTCCATTCTCCGCAAGCCGCGCATTGGAAGCCGGATTCCAAAATGGAAAAAGCTTACCGCAATGAGTGTAACGGCGACGTTCGGTCAACAATGTGGCGACGGTCGCCGATTTACCATGTTGAGTTGGAGCCTGAGACCGTCCTCCCCTGTGTGATTGTTGTCATAGCCATCCCTCATCTGATTGGCTAATACTCTTACGCGTTGGTTCTCCGCATGTCTTCCTCCGGGCAACCTGGGCTCCAGATCTCCGTCCAACAACCGTGGTTTGCAATCATATCCCGAGTGCAGAGGGCACTAATGCTAATCGGCCTCGCAGTCGGAGCCTTCATATTCTTGAGCGGCGGTGTGCTCGATTGGTTCGTGACACGTCAATATCTTCCCCGAATATCATTGATATTGGCTGGAGCTGCAGTGGCCTTGGCTCTAGGCTTGTTGGTGTTCCAGATTCTGACTGACATCCAGGAACGCTACCAAGCGATGCTGGACCGGTTGCGGCGGATTGCGGAGTTGAACCACCACATTCGCAATGCCCTCCAGGTCATCGCCTACCACAATGTAGCTGAGCGGAACGAGCGGGCGATTCAACAAGTCAACGCCGAGGTTGTCCGTATTGAGTCGGTGCTGCGCGAAGTTTCTGTCGCCCTTGGCGAACACGCGGATTTTCCCGCCGCAATTGTGCCTATCGCGCGCCGCAACGGGTAGCCTTCTATTGGCAGCGGCAACAGTCACCTCCAGCTGATGAGTGAAATCGCAGTTGAACTCGTTGTAAGCTCTTGGCACTCACTGCGCAACGGATGTGACCCACGTCACTGACATGACAGTCTTCATCCGCGCAGCATTAATGCGTCTGGAATAAGTCTCGCCTCCCCGAAGAGCAGTTCCCACCATTGGGATGCAGCACCCCCGTAGGCGACCTTAGGATTTCTCGCTACGTTTAACCCGAAAAGCTGTTGTCCACGGAGGTACGTATGCACCGGCAAGAACGATGGTCAATGTTGCTTCTGTGCCTGGTTCTTCTACCGGCAGTTCTGTTGACGGCCGCTCAGAAGCAGGATAAGACGACCCCGTCCCCGCGTAACAGCGTCGAGGGAGCCAAGATTTTTCAATACCACTGCGTCATGTGTCATGGAGCTGATGGACGAGGGCATGGACCAGACGCAGTTGTCCTGAATCATCCCGTTCCTGACTTGACTTTAATTTCGCAAAAAAGTGGCGGAAGGTTCCCGTACCAGCGCGTAAAGGAAATCATCGAAGGAAAAGAACCTGGACTGCTCGCCCACGGCGATCGAGAGATGCCAAGTTGGGGACCAATCTTCCATGAGGTCGAATCGGACCAAGACTGGGGAGAAGTACGGTTGGCCGCAATCACCAAGCACATGGAGTCGATTCAGCAAAAATAGGTCGCGTGCGATTTTGATCGAAGAGCCGAGGGGAAAGAGCGGCATAGCCATGTCAGCCATTGAGCAAATAACAGAAGCCGAGAAGAAACTGCAAGAGGTTCCGGAAGCCCTCAAGAAGGCCGGTGCGCAAGACCCCAACCACCGTAACTGAGTTAAAGAAGGCGACTGATTACGCTAGAGCCGTTCGTGAATTAAGTTCAATCTTGCCCACTACTTGAAATCTACGCAGGCGAAAACCTCTTCTTCTTGAGTTGTTGAGTCTTGCTGGGGGGATTGACAAGTCGTAGAACGGTCTTTGCAGGCCACAGGGATGCGCAGCTCTGTCGGACAGGGTTTTCCCCGGCCCCGGCATCGATCGTCACCGCTAGTGCCGTTTCCGGCCCCGCAAAGGGCGTCCTGGGCGAGGGGTGACATCGGTTTTCAGGTAATCCATCAACTTCGCATAGTTGTACTTAGTTGTACGTACACACATATACGTAAATGAGAGCTATCTTCAAAGAAAAAATGGGCTTGCCCGCCACCTCGCGAGTCGGTAGCCGATAGTTGTTGTCCGCAGTCCGAGGTCTGAGGTCCGCAATCTGTAATCTGCAATCTGCAATCTGCAATCTGCAATCCAAAAATCGTACTTCCCCTATAATGTCCAGACTCGATTCTTGCCCTCGGAGGATTCATGATCTCGCGGCGACGATTTCTGGAAGTGAGCAGTGTGACGGCTGGCATGGCGGCGGCGTCCTGTTCCCTGGTGAACGCAGCCTCTGCGCAGGATGCGGATACTTCCCTGCCGCCATCGCTGGCGAAGTTGACGTCGCGGAAGAGCGAGGCCACTCCAATCTCTCTCGAAGAGCGCCACCAGCGCCAGGAGCGCGCCCGCCAACTGATGAGCGAGAACGCCCTCGACGCCATCTTGCTCATGGAAGGCACCTCGTTGCGATATTTCACCGGCATCCGCTGGTGGGGTGGGGAACGCACGTTCGCATTGGTACTTCCGGCGAAGGGCGAGGCGTTTTATGTTTGCCCGGCTTTTGAAGAAGGACGGGCGCGCGAGCAAATCAAAAATGCGCCGGATGGCGAAAGCCCCGATGTCCGCGTGTGGCAGGAAGATGAGAGTCCGTACCAGCGGATTGCGCAGGGACTCAAAGAGCGCGGCACCGCCAGCGGCAAGCTGGGAATCGAGGAGACGGTGCGTTTCGTCTTTGCCGATGGCATTGCCAAGGCTGCACCTCAGACGACCATCGCTAGCGCCACTCCCGTGACCGCCGGCTGCCGCATGATCAAGAGCGCTCATGAAGTCGCCCTGATGCGACTGGCCGCGGAAGTGACCCTGGCCGCCTACCACGCAGCGTATTTGGCGGTAAAAGACGGAATGACGCAACCGCAACTGGAAGATCTGGTGAAGAAAGCTCACGAACAGCTGGGCTTCACCGGCGGCGCGGATGCGCAGGTGGGCGAATTTTCGGCGTTTCCCCACGGCTCGGTCACGCCGCAGGTGGTGCACGAAGGCACCATCGTACTCATGGATGGCGGATGCGCCGTGGAAGGATATCAGTCCGACATCACCCGCACCTACGTTTTGGGCAAGGCCTCTGACAAGATGAATAAAGTGTTCGACATTGTGCTCCATGCGCAGTCAGCAGCGCTGGCGGCGGCGCGTCCGGGCGTCGAGTGTGGCGCGATCGATGCGGCGGCCCGGAAAGCCGTTACCGATGGGGGATATGGTCCCGACTACAAGTACTTCACCCACCGCCTCGGGCACGGCATGGGCATGGACGGGCACGAGTGGCCTTACCTGGTCCGCGGCAACCCCACCAAGCTGCAGGCCAATATGACTACCAGCAATGAACCGGGAATTTATATTCGCGGCGAATTCGGCATTCGCATCGAAGACGACATGCACATCACGGAGAACGGCGCGGAACTGTTTACCCCGCAGCCGCGCTCGCTGGAAGAGCCGTTCGCAAAGGCGTGAGATCTGAATGCGCGCTTACGCGCCCGGCACAGGTGGGCAACCAGGAAAATCCTTCACGAATGTGTTGCCGATGTAGCCTAGATATTCGATCCCGATTTCGCTGGTGAAATAACCGTCGGCGGTGAGTTTCCGCAAAAATGCGAAGAATTCGATGCCTTGCCCCAGGCTGGGATCTTGTTTCGCATTCTTGCGGAAGGCGATGAGGTCAAGAGTCTCTTTCTGCTGCGCTGCTGTGCAATCGAGATAGGGTTTGCCGTAGCGATCGATGCAGGTATTGTCGAGCCACATGATTCCTCCGCCCAGAGCGACCTGGTACTCCTTATTTTCGCCGGTGATCAGGTCGATAAACTCGGGCGCGCCGGCTTCGATCGCTCCCTTGGCTTGTTCATCGGACGGAATGATCGCCTGGCAGAGCGCCTGCAGAGTCTTGTAAGCGTGGGCAGAAAAAAACTTGGGCGCATACGTTTGGTTCTCGGCCGCGGCCTTCTCCGCACGCACCATGCGGTGAGCGTATTCGGCCGCTTCCAGCGGAATCACGCGCAGTACCGAGCCGGTCATGGCGGTGAGCGTGAGCGATTTGAGAATGTCGCGTCGCGAAATGGACATAGGCTGCGCGGGTTAGAGATTTCCTTTCTTCGCCTGATCGAGCAAGTACTCTGAAGCACGCCAGGTCAGCGCCATAATCGTCAGCGTAGGATTTTTGTCGGCGTTGGTGACAAAGCAGGCCCCGTCGGTCACAAATAAATTCTTCACGTCATGCGCCTGGCAGTACTGGTTCAAGGCGGACGTCGTGGCATGTTGCCCCATGCGAACCGTGCCCACTTCGTGGATGATCACGCCGCCATCGGCGATCCCGTAAGGATTTGGTCCATCTGGCGTCGTGGGGGTCACGTAGACTCCACCCGCTGCTTCTACGATTTCGCGGTAGGTTTCCTGCATGTCCTTCGCCATCTTGATTTCGTTGTCGCCCCACTTCCAGTGGAAGCGAAGCACGGGAATTCCCCACTGATCCACCGCCGAGGGATCGATTTCGCAATAGCAGTTTTCGTTGGGGATCATTTCGCCGCGACCGGCGAATCCGATGTAGGTACCGTACTTCTTCTTGCACTCCTGCTTCAGGGCGGAACCGTAACCTTCAAATTCATCGCACAGGTCATCGTACTCGCCGACGCCGGGCATGCCGCGTCCACCCCCGAACTCGGTGTGATAGCCGCGAAGGAATTCGTTCTTGCGATCGAACTTCCACCAGGGCAAATACATGTGCATGCCGCCGACGCCGTCGTGATTGTGCGCCGGCATCTTTTCCAAGGCTGGGAAAGTATCCGCCGCCATCGCTGCCGACAGTGTCCATCAGATTGCGGCCGACGATGCCGGAGGAATTGGCCAGCCCGTCAGGAAACAGAGCCGACTTGGAGTTCAACAGCAGGCGTGCGGATTCGCAGGTGCTGGCGGCGACGATGAAAGCCCGCGCGTGGATGCGCTTCTCTTCGCGAGTCGCCTTATCGATGTAAGAGACCGCTTCCACCTTGCCGTCTTTGTTCACGACAAGTTCCCGCGCCATTGCGCCGGTCACCAGCGTCAAGCGTCCAGTCTTTTGCGCGGGCGGAATCATCACCTGGCTCGAACTGAAATTCGACGCAGTGATGCATCCGCGGCCGCATTGCGCGCAGTAATGGCAGGCGGCGCGCCCATTATGGGGCTGGGTCAAGATCGCCAGCCGCGAAGGCACGCAGAGAATGTGCAGCTGGTCGCAGGCCTTCTTGATAATGGTTTCCGTGCAGCGGGGCTTGGGAGGCGGGAGGAAAATTCCGTCGGGAGCGCTGGGAATATTCTCTTTCGTCCCGAAGACTCCGATGTAGGACTCGACCTTGTCGTAGTACGGCGCTACATCTTCGTAGCTGAGGGGCCAGTCGTCGCCCATGCCGTCGTGCGAGCGGACTTTGAAATCTACTGGCGCCATGCGCAGGGCGATGCGCCCCCAATGGTTGGTGCGGCCGCCGACAATGCGCGAACGGAACCAACGAAACCTGGAGCCGGGAGCGGAGACGTACGGCTCGCCTTCGATTTCCCAAGCGCCGTTGGGGGCAAGGAATTCGTCTTCCAGGCCCTGGCGCGCCCGGCCGCCGACTCCCGCGCCGCGATGCGGCAGGTCGTACGGCCAGACGTGCTCCTTGTAGTCTCGTTTCGGGAACAACGGGAGGGCCGGCCTCGAGCAGCGCAACACTCAGACCGCCTTCGGTGAGCACCTTGGCCGCCGTGCCACCCGAGGCGCCGGAGCCGATGATGCAAACGTCATAGGTCTTGGGCGTGCGCCGAACTTGCATGGATCTCCCATGTGACAAGTGGTTAAACCTCGAACAGCAGAGAATACGTTGCACTTAGACGAGCAGTTTGCGTCACGATGCACTCTGGTCAACAAGCACTGCCTGCCTCGTTTGAGCTTTATAACATAGTTTCTTAGCCCGTACCCGGCGTAGAGACAGTTGGTGCCGGGCGCTTCCAAGGCAGTCGCCAACTGTTCTTCGGCCCGAACCGCCGCCACAAAAACCGCAGGAGGCGAACTGCGACCACGATCAGCGCAACAATCGATAAGAACCAAACGGCGATTAATGGCAGATTGATGAAGAATGCGATCACCGAGTCGACCCAGTCCGCAAGTCCCGCGACCATGTCACTCATGGCAATCTTAGCCTGACGCAGTGGCCGCCAACGGATTCCGGCTACCGTCGCGTCGGCCTCGGCTCGAAGAGAAATCTCCAGAGTCGACATGTCGATCTGCGCGGTGAGGAACTTCATTTCGCCTTGCATTTGTTCGATCCGCCCGCGCACATCACTAAGTTTTTCGGTGACGTCGAGCGTGTCTTTGATGGTCGTGGCGTGTTTCAGAATCTGCAGGTATTGCGCTTCTTCGGCCTGAGCGTTCCGCAGACGGGCGTCCAGATCGATGTATTCACGCGTGACGTCGCGCACTTCTACGCTCTCGCGGTCAACGCTTGTAGCCAAGCCTTTAATCTGGGCTACGGCTTGGTCGAGGCGAGCGGCTGGAACGCGCACAGTGACGGATGCTGAATGCCCGCCGCTGTTGGTCTGAGTCGACTTCTCGACGAATCCACCCACGCCGGTGACGATGAACCCGATTTTGTCAATCGATTGCCCGACGTCATTGACCAGCAGCTCGAGAGATCCGTTGCGGATGATCTTGCGGGCATCCAGAGTGTCGGGTTTTCCTGAAGACGCGAGCGCGACACTCTGTGGGTACTTATGAAGGCTCTCCCTGCCGCCTCCACCACCGCCGCTCTCTGCTGTCGTTGTAGCTTGAAAGCGCCGTTGGGCTAGACATGAGCGCCGCTTTCTTCGCACAGGACATGCTTAGCAGGACGAAAGCCACCAATAGCAAGACGCAGGCTCGCCGGCTCGCGGCCGGGGGTACGATGACCGATGTCATTACCCGCTAACCTCACCAGCGCAGCTTGCTCAGGTACTCGTAGCTTTTTGTGATGCTCTCGAATGGGTCTTGAGGCTTGTCGTGCTCGACGATGTAGTGCTTGATCCCGGCTTCTTCGGAGTGCGCGAAGATTCTCTTCCAGTCGATAATGCCGCTCGCCGACTCGAGTCAGGTCCACCGTGTCGCCAAAGTTCTGCCCTCCCCCGGCGCTGACCTTGGGAAGTTTCTTGAGGTCCTTGACGTGGACCAGCGGGAATCGTCCGGGATAAAGCTTGAAATACTTCAACGGGATCGGAGCCGGCAGCGGTGATCCAGCACAAATCCATTTCCATCTTGACCAGCTTGGCGTCGCATAATTTGAGAAGTTCGTCGTAGGGAAGCTTGCCATTGACGGGAAGAAATTCGAACCAGTGATTGTGATAGGCGAACTGCATGCCGGCCTTCTTGGTCTGCTCGCCGCAGTGGTTGAATTTCTCGGAAGCCTGCTTCCAGATGTCGGGAGACTTGCGGAGATCCTCGGGAATCCAGGGGCAGACAATGTACTTCAAGCCGATGGTCTTGGAGGTCTCGATGACGGAGGGAAACTTGTCGTCGAGTTCGTCGTACTGAACGTGGGTAGAGACCGGCGAGAGACCGTTCTTATCACACGCTGCTCGCACTTGCTGGCCGGTGTGGCCGAAGTATCCGGCAAATTCCACTTCTTTGTAGCCGATCTGCGCGACCTTGGCGATGGTGCCGTCGAAGTCGGCTTTCATCAGGTCGCGCACGGTGTAGAGTTGCACGCCGATTTTTTCGATTTTGTGCTCGGCGGCGGCCCAGCCCAAGCGGCTGGTCAATAAGGTTGCGGCGGCGGCAGTGGCTGCGGTTTCAAGAAACGTGCGGCGGTTCATGGCATGCAGACTCATGATTGCGTTCCTCCGATGGCTCCGCTGAGCGCGGAAGTCGAATCCCGGAAGCATTATACGCGGGAACAGAGGGCTGTCGAGCTTCGCTCGACCGGACAGCCGAGGGCGGCTGTCCCACATGCGGCCCTCGAGTGGACAGCCGCGGCTGTCCCCACGTGGTTGCATTCTTGGTTAAAAAAACAGGACGCTCGCATGCGTCCTCTTTGCAAATTGGGGCTTACTCTACGATTTCGAAACTTGCAGATTGTTGGTCACCGAGAAGATGCCGGGGACGCCGTTGGCCCGCATCCCCGCGAGATTCTTGTCGGCTTCGTTGTCCACCACGCCCTCCAGGGTCACGCGGCCATTCTTAACGATGATGCGGATGGGCTTCTGCACGCCGAGTTCATACTTTTGCAGCGCCGGATATTGGTAGATCGCTCGGAAGAGCTGCAGGCGAAGGCGGTCATCCATGGGAGAGGCGGGAAGGACTTCGATCTGATTGTCGACTTTCTCTACCCCTTCAATGCGCTTCACGACATTCTCCGCATCGGACTTGAGGGTGGGCCGTACGACTTGACCGAGCAAGGTGACGGTGGGACCCGTTACTTTATACGCGATGTAGTCAAAGACGCCGAAGTAGGGGAGCATCAGGAGCTCGTGGCGGACCTCTTTGACAATCCGCTCCTGCGACTTAGCGGAAAGTTGAGCGTCTTGCGCTGTGCCGAGGGTGGCGAGTGCGAGCAAACCGGCAAACAAAATCAAGAGCTTGTGTTTCATGGTGTGTTCTCTCTTTCGAACGTAGTTCCTTGGGTTACAACGGCCAAGTTTACCCCCGGAGAAGGTCGTTTTACGATACAGGGTATGTGGTATTGCGAGTCAGAAAAAGCAGGCACAGAGTACACAGAGATCACCGAGGAATGGCCGGCTCCTGACGGCGGGCCTAGCGTTTCGCAAGCTCTAGTTTCACGCCGTTGCCGACATCGAGAACGCGAATGTCGGAGCAATTGTTCAAGATCCAATCCGCCCCGGCATCCCGCAGCGTCGATTCCCTTACCGTTGTCGTGAAGGCGATGACTTTCGCCCCAGCCGCTTTGCCGGCGCGTACTCCGGCGGGAACGTCTTCGAGAACGATACATTCCGTCGAGGGGAATCCCAGGACGGAGGCCCCTTTCAGATAAGGCTCGGGATGCGGCTTGCCGTGGTTGATGTCGTTGGAAGTAATCAATCTTTTCGGCAGGGGCAGGCCGGCGGCCTGGATGCGGACCTCGGCAAGGGGACGCGTACAGGAGGTAACGATGGTCCAGCGGTCGCTGGGAAGGCTGACCAGCAACTCGAGCGCACCGGGCAGCGGGACGACACCTTCGAGATCTTCGATTTCGCGGCGTTCGACTTCGCGGTTCTCTGCGGCGTGATCGGCATGCGGAAGATACTCGCGCACGGTCGTGAGGCTGGGACGTCCGTGAGCGTGGGCTACAACTTCTTCGGGGTCGAAACCGTGCTCGATGGCCCAGCGTCGCCAAACGCGGGCAACGGCGGGAGTGGAGTTATAAGGACTCCGTCCATGTCGAACAGGAGAGCGGCGCAATGAATTTGGGTCATAGGGTCAGTGCCAGATTCGTCGGCCACCCAGTTCGTATTGCGATTGTAAAGCAGTGGGTGACCAAATCTGGACGGCGGGCGTGTAAAACCATGAGTGACGAAGGTCACCAGATTTAGTATCTACCATCACCTCATTTCTGGCGGAGGCGGAATAGCATTTTGAGTGTACGGCTGGCAGGAGTGCGCCATGCTGTCGAAGTGCGCCAATCCCGAGTGTTCCGAGACTCTTCGCTATCTCCACCAAGGGAAGATCTTCTCTCTGGCACCTACCCCTGAAGTACAGACCGTGACCGGAATGCTTCCGGCGCTGGCGGAGCGATTCTGGCTGTGTGAACAGTGCTCGCAAGAAATGACTTTGGTCTGGGGTGGAACGCAAGTGAAGCTCGTGCCCTTGCCAAAGAAGAGAGGCAGACAGCGAGCAACGGCCGCCAGCCCACCGTGAAGACAGATGAAGTCGGTGTGGCAAAGGAGGTATGTATGACAGTCGCAGAACTGAACACTCCATTGAAATCGTCAACCAATGTAGCTTTCCGAAACATTCTCGTGGCAACAGATTTTTCGGAGCCTTCCCGGCGAGCATTGCTGGAAGCGCTGACGCTGGCGACGGAAAACAATGCGCAATTATCGATAATCCATGTTTTGCCTCCCGAGCGACTGAAGGCGACTTTCGATAATCCGCCCGAACTCGACCTAGAGCGCGTTGCTGCGGAGAAACAGATCGAAACATTGCTGGTCGAATTGAAGCCGCAGCAGAAGATTGGAACTTTAGTAAAACACGGTCACGTAGCGGTGCAGGTGCTGTCGATGATCGAGGAGAAGGCAATCGACCTGCTGGTCATCGGCACGCGAGGGCGCGGAGGTGTTCGGAAACTGGCTCTAGGTTCGGTGGCCGAGGAACTGCTGCGCGTCGCGCCCTGCCCGGTGATGACGATCGGCCCGAAGGTGGAGAATGCGGCGTTCACGCGTGGGGCCGGATTTCACACGATTCTCTTCGCGACTGATTTCGGTAAAGGATCCGCGAAGGCTATGCCCCTCGCGCTGGCTCTGGCCGAGCGCAGCAGGCGCAACTGATCCTGTTGCACATGATTTCTCCCATCCCTGCGACTTCCCTAGTCTATCGGCCTATGCGCCGGCGACAGCTGCCGCAGATGAGATGGACAATGGGAAAGAACCTCCCGAAAACGCGCATTCCAGAATTGAAGCAATGGTTGCCCGCGGAGACTGGCTTGACTCAGGAACCAGAATATATTGTGGGAACAGATTTCCTGCCGGAAGGAGTGCTGACGGCAAGCAGCGAAGTACAAAGCCGACTTGATCGTGATGGGAGCGAACCAGACTGCCTCGGCGCAAGTGGCGGCTCACGTTCCCTGGGCAGCGGTACATGAAGTCGTACGGCACGCGCCTTGCCCGGTCTTGACGGTTGCGGGATAGAAGAGCGTTCGCGCCGCGGAGAGTGGCTTTCTCGGCGACGTTGCGTCCCGCCTCACTGCGGGACAGCCAAGGCGGCTGTCCCTACGCATACGATCACGACTGAACGATCTTTTCCAGCGCCGGGCGGTTGCGGATCACCAGCGTTGATCCTTTGAGCTGCAGCAACTGTTTTTTCTTGAATTCAGAAAACAGCCGGCTGACAGTTTCGCGCGTGGTCCCGATGATCTCCGCAATCTCCTCGTGGGTCAGCGTGAGCTTCACCTGCGTGGATCCGTCGCTCTGCGTCGTTTTCGTCGACCAGGAAAGCAACAGCTTGGCGAACTTTTCCGACGGCGAAGTGCGAGACCCAGCGTGCGGATCTCCTCGTACGCGGTGTAATAGTTGCGGCTCAACTGTTCGGCGACGCGCAAGGCAACTTCCCCGTGGTCTTTCAGGAATTGCATCAGTGATTCGCGGGGAATGAAGTTGGCCTGGCCCGGCTCCATCATCTCCGCCGTGACTTCATAGGGACGGTTGGAAACGACCGAATTGAGACCGAGAACATCGCCCGACTTCGGAAAGTTTGGTGATGATGGTCTTGCCTTCGCGCGACGAAGTCGAGAGTTTTGCTTTCCCGGCGCACAGCACAAATACGCCACGGGGTTGTTGCCCTTCGATGAAGAGCATCGCGCCCTTGGGATAAACGGCGGTGGATTTTATTTCGTTGAGGCGTTTGTCCGGCATGGACCGAAAGATTGCAGAAAAGATGTTCTTCCCTCACCGGACAGGTGAGGCAATTATCAAGAATATTGAGGCCGTAAGGGGCGCGCACTGCAGCACCTCCTTTCAACAAAATTGTAGCACCGCATTTCGCTTGTGATCACCATCACGAGCGCCTGTGATCTGGGGCATATTGCGATCACAGACGACACGTAGGAAACTGTGCCATTATGGGTGAGGTGTGCGCGGATCATCTCTGCTTCTGCAGCTCGCTGAAAGTTGTGAAAAAATGACTGCGTCCCGTTTCGCGGGAGGAAATCTGTGAGTGAAGTATCCAGCCCCTCGGCACCGTCGCCCGTCGGCAAGATCTATACTGCCCGCCTCCGGCGCGCGCGGGATTGGAATCGCTGTTCCTTCCTCGTTCGGTCGCTGTGATCGGAGCCACGGATCGGCCGGGAACCGTCGGCCGCAGCGTGATTTCGAATCTGCTGGAAAGCAAGATCTCCATCAAAGTACATGCAGTGAATCCCAGCCACGGCGAAGTGCTCGGGATCAAAACGCACAAGCATATCGGAGAGATCGCAGGCGGAGTCGACCTGGCGCTGGTGGTCACGCCGGCGCAAACCGTGCCGCAAAATTATCGGAGAGTGTGTCGACGCGGGGGTGAGATCGGCGGTCGTGATCTCCGCCGGGTTCCGCGAGCAGGGACACGATGGCGCCGGCTGGAAGAAGAAATTCAGAAACATCTGCAGCGCGGGATCGTTGCGCCTGATCTGGGCCCGAACTGCATGGGCTTCATGAATCCGACGATCGGATTGAACGCGACGTTCGCGAAGTCGATGCCGCAGAAAGGCAGCGTCGCATTTCTGAGCCAGAGCGGGGCGCTGCAGACGGCGATTCTCGATTGGAGCCAGCGCGAGCAAGTGGGATTCAGCGCCATCGTTTCGACGGGCTCGATGCTCGACGTCGGCTGGGGCGATCTCATCTATCACTTCGGCGACGATCCGCACACCAAGAGCATTCTGCTCTACATGGAGTCGGTGGGAGACGCGCGCTCGTTTCTTTCCGCGGCGCGCGAAATCGCGCTGAGCAAGCCGATCATCGTCATCAAGGCCGGACGCTCCGAGGCCGCCTCGCGCGCGGCCGCGTCGCACACCGGAGCGTTGACCGGAAGTGACGATGTGCTGGAAGCGGCGTTCCGCCGCTGCGGCGTGTTGCGCGTGCAGAGCATCGCGGATCTTTTTTATATGGCGGAGGTGTTGAGCAAGCAGCCGCGGCCGCGCGGTCCCCGGCTCACGCATCGTCACCAATGCCGGCGGGCCGGGAGTGCTGGCGACCGACTCGCTCATCGCGACCGGCGGAGAGCTCACCGTGCTGTCTGCCGAATCTCGTGCACGAGCTCGACAGCTTTCTCTCGCCGCACTGGAGCCACAGCAATCCCGTGGATGTGCTGGCGGACGCCGATGCGGAGCGCTTCGTGAAGGCGGTCGAAATCGCGTCGAAAGATCCGGCGAGCGATGGATTGCTGGCCATCATCGCGCCGCAGGGACTGGCCGATCCGACGCAAGTGGCGGAGAGATGAAGCCGCTTGCCCACGCCTCCACGCAAGCCGCTGCTGGCCAGTTGGATGGGCGGCGATGGCGTGGCGGAAGGAACTGCGATTCTCAACGCCGCCGGCATTCCGACATTTTCCTATCCCGACACCGCGGCGCGCGCTTTCACCTACATGTGGCGCTACACCTACAACCTGCGCGGGCTGTATGAAACTCCGGCGCTGGTGGAAGGATCGGCGGAGGCCGCCGAGCGGGCGCGTCAAAGTGCAGCGAATTCGTGCAGCAGAGTCGCGGCGCGAGCGGCCGCACCATGCTCAACGAATTTGAAGCCAAGCAACTGCTCGCGAGCTACGGAATTCCGGTCGGTCGAAACGCGCGCGGCAGAAGACGAAGGAGCAGGCGGTCGCTTGTGCCGCGGAGATCGGCTATCCGGTGGTGTTGAAACTGCTGTCCAACACCATCGCGCACAAGACGGACGTGGATGGAGTGCGCCTGAGGCTGCAGACGCCGGAGCAGGTGCGCGGCGCATATCCGCGCGATTCAGACTTCGGTCACCGAGAAAGCGGGCGCCGAGCATTTCGCCGGAGTCACCGTGCAGCCCATGGTGCGGCGCGATGGATACGAACTGATCCTGGGCAGTACCATCGATCCGCAGTTCGGACCGGTGATTCTGTTTGGATCGGGCGGCGTGATGGTCGAGGTCTACCGCGACCGCGCGCTGGCGCTGCCGCCGCTGAACACGACGCTGGCGCAGCGGTTGATGGAGCAGACGAAAATCTTACTCGGCGCTGCAAGGGGTGCGCGGACGCAAACCCGTGAACCTGACTGCGCTTGAAGAGCTTGCTGGTGCGCTTCAGCCAGCTGGTGATGGAGCAGCCGTGGATCAAGGAGATCGACATCAATCCGCTGCTGGCGACTCCGGAACAATTGCTGGCGCTCGATGCGCGCGTGGTCGTGCATGATTCCAGCGTGCAGGCGGAGCAACTGCCGCGCCCCACGATCCGGCCCTATCCGTCGCAGTATGTGCGGGAGTGGCGCATTGAAGGACGGAACCCCGGTGACGATCCGTCCGATTCGTCCCGAGGATGAGCCGCTGATGGTGCAGTTCCACACCACGCTTTCCGAGCGCAGCGTCTACCTGCGCTATTTTTGTTCGCTGAGCCTGAGCACGCGAGTGGAGCATGAGCGGCTGGTGCGCATTTGTTTCGGCAGCTACGATCGCGGATTTGCGCTGGTGGCGGATCGCAAGAATCCCGAGACCGGGCAACACGAAATGCTGGGAGTGGGCCGGTTCAGCGCCATCAATCGCGCGGAGGCCGAGGCGGCCGTGCTGGTTTCCGATCGCTGGCAGGGACGCGGGCTGGGGACCGAACTGCTCGCCGGCGTGGCCCGCGTGGCCCGCGAAGAGAAGTTTCAGAGGCTCTCGGGAGAAATTCTGCGCGACAATCTGGCCACGCAGGCCATCTTCAAGAAGGTGGGATTCCGGCTGCGCGCGATGGACGATCCATCGTCGGTTTCGGCCGTGCTGGAACTGTAAGAAGTTGTAGGCCGAACGTCCTTGGCCGGAATGCTTTGCGCTCCACCCGATCGGTGCAGCAGGCTTGGCGATCTCGAGTTGCGGCTCGAACTTCAACGTTGGTTCCCAGGGCGCGCGAGACCAGGCACAGTTTCTCGGCGCGCTTCAGCAGATCGAGCGCTCGATCACGTTCGTCGGCGGACGCGATCTTGAGATTTGGACGAACCACGATCTGCGTGAAGCTGTAGCCGGACTCGGCCTTGCGCACCGTGCCGCTGGCTTCCACCTGCAGGTCGGTAAAATCGAACTGCGCGCTGCCGGCAATCGCCCGCAAGGTCGTGGTATAGCAACCGGCGACGGCGGCGAGCAGAAGTTCCTCGGGCGTCCAGCGGCCTTCCAGCCCGCCAAATTCGGTGGGCGCGGTGAAATGGATCGCGTTGGGCGCGGAATCCGATTTGGCCAGACCGGTGCGGCCGGAAGTCCACCATGCTGCGACTCGATATGCGTGCTCTTCACTCATGATCTTACGTCTCCTTGGGAGAGATTCTGCGAACTTCGATTGCGACGTTGAACTGGCGAAGCGCTGTCGTACCGTCGTGCGTCGCGGACTGCGCGTCTACGCCACTCCCTTCTTTCGGCGAAATGCCGCGCTCCCGCTCGATCCTCTCGATCTGCGCGCGCAGCCAGACGGCCAGAGCCTCTTCCATCTCGGCCTGGGTTCCGGTGCGATAGAAATCGTCGACCGGTCTGCCCTGCTTCGGTGAGTTGGATGAAGCGGCAGGGTATGCCTCGGTGCGCTGGTCTGCGGGAACAAACTGCTCCAGCAGGCAGCTCTCGCAGGGATGCGGCCGCGCCGGATCGCAGAAATTCGGGCAGATGGGCGAATCCTCAAAAATCGCCGGCGCCCGCCAGGGCGCTTGCGGAGAGCGTCCGTAGCCTCCGTCTTGCAGAAAGCTCAGTTCGAACCGGAGAATGTCCAGAATGTCGCGATTGTCTTGAGCCATAGGGCACCTCGATTGGAGGTAGGATGCCAGAGGCGGTCGGGAAACTCCGTGCATTCGGTCACGAGGATTAGTGATTGGGGTCACACTCGGAGGACGCAGACGGGTGTCAACCGGCTGGAATTTGCCCCAATTTTGGAAGATTCACAGAAATGGGCGGTGTGATTGGAATCACAATGAGGCGTGATTTGAACCGTTCGCGAGATCAGTCGAAACGACGTCGCCGTGCGCCGACGGCAACTGCGGTCGATTGGCTGGTCTCGCTCGCCGATTGATCAGGACTGGTCCTGCATCAGTCAGCTAGCAGATTAATCTTTCGCAAAGACGGGCCCAGCACTGCGAGAGGGCGGATCGGAAACGGCGCGAATATAAGAAATCAGCGCCTGGATATCGGACTTGCTGAGCGTGTTTCCCCAGGCCGGCATGAGCGCCGATTTGCTGAGAGCTGGACCGCCGTGGCTGATGATGGCGGTGAGATCGGCGTCGCTGATTTTATTCAGCGTGTCGCCTTCGGTAAAGGGATGCGGCTTGACTTCGAGGTTGTCGTAATTCGAAACGCGCTCGACCGTCGACTCCGGGTTGTGGCAGCGCTCGCAGTATTGATCGTTGAGATGGCGGCCGAGGGTTTGCTGGTAGCCGAGGGCGATTTCTTCGATCTTCAGTTCGACCTTCTTATGCGACTTGTCGAGTCGTGGAGGCGGCGAGTCTGGTAGCGGCCGGCCATGCCGCCGAGAGAAACGTTGGTCGTGACTTGGCCGCTGGAATCGGTGAGGCCGTTCGGGGGATCGAAGGCGACTCCGGGCGCGGCGGCAAATTCGACGAGCGCTCCGGCGACGGCAGTTCCCTGCTCATCGTTCACCTGGACGACGACGGGTTGCGGCAGCAGGCTGCCGGTCTGAGCAGACTGCTTTCCGCCGCTGGATTCGACGATGGCGGCGCCGAAAGCGGTGGGCTTGGGCAATGGCGCGGATCGCGCTCTGTGCGCGAACAGGATGTCGCCAGTAGGATGGCCAAGCAGACAGCGCGCAGATGAAGGAGACATTGCCGAGCTTTGCTCGGCCGGACAGCCGAGGGCGGCCGTCCCCAGGTGAGCCTGCCCCATACACGGGTCGTGCTGAGTAGCGGGTCATTTCTTGGCGACCTCCTGTTTGCTCCGCCTTTCTGCGAGATCAGGAATGCGGTCAGGGCGCGCGCATCTTCGTCGCTCATGGCGCGATTCGGTTCGACCGTTCCGGGCCGCAGAGCCTGCGGATTTTTCATCCACTGATAAATCCAGGCCGCGGTCAGGCGCGAACCAACCTGCGTCAGAGTTGGGCCGATGTAGCCTTTGTCAGTCTTGGTGTCGACGATGTGGCAACCCTGGCAGGAATACTTGCCGTAGAACAGCTGCTTGCCGAGTTCGACTTGGCCTTGCGAGTAGCCGCTCAACGGCATGGAGTCGCGATCGACTGCAGGATTCTGATAGACGGTCATGATGTAGTCGGTGAGCTCGTTGACTTCGCCATCGGTCAGGTTGAATCGCGGCATGCGGCGAATCAGCGAGGGACGCAGCGTTCCGGGATTCTTGAGGAACTGCACCAGCCACTCGCGCTGCACCGAACTGCCTTCCCATGTGAGGTCGGGCGCCATGTCGCCGCCGTGGCCGTTGATGCGATGGCAACTGAAGCAGGCGAGATCGGTCATCAGCTTTCCGGCTTTGCCGGCAGGCTGATAGTCCGACTCGGGCGTGGCGGCTACCGCAAGCGACGGCGGCAGAGTGTACGAGCGATCGTTCAACGAGAGCAGCGCAGTGGTCAGCGAATCGATCTGCGCCGGCGTGAAGGTGTATTGCGGCATCTTCAGGCCCTGCCCAAAGGAGCGCGGCTGCTTGATCTTGGTGGCGATGTAGTCGGGCAAGCGTGTGCTGCATGCCCGGCAGGAAAACGAGTTGCGTGACCGGCTTGCTGCCGATGCGGCTGAGTTCGGGCGCGAAGTTCTCGGGCTTCTTGATGCCCGCAATTTCGTGGCACGAAGCGCAGCCGTAGTCGGAGACCAGGCGCTTGCCGTGAGCGATCTGCTCGGGCGTTGCGGCATCGAGGTGAACGTTGGCGAGCAGATCGGAATCGGCTTTGGCTTGAAGGAATCCGGAGAGCGTCGCGACTTGCGAATCGTTGAAGCGATAGTGCGGCATTGCCGTGCCCGGATCGTAGGCACGCGGGTTTCGCAGCCAGGCCTGCAGCCATTCCGGCTTGACCTTGCTTCCGACGCGGGTCAATTCGGGGCCAACGTCGCCGCCGACCATGTTTCCAGCGGCATTCTGCACGGCGTGGCACGAGGCGCAGAACGATTCTCCGTAGAGGCTGGCGCCGGCGGCGGGATCGGCGGAGCCTTCGCCGCGAGCGTAGCCGTGTCTCCCGGCAGCGGCGTGCTGTTGGCGATCAGGAATGCGGACATGTCGCGCGCGTCGTCGTCGCTCAGCTTGAAGTTCGGCATGGTCGACGTGGAGGCGTAGGCTTGCGGATCTTTGAGCCAGGCGAAAATCCATTCGCGCGTAGTCTTGTCGGCGATGTGCGAGAGCGACGGCGGATCGTCGGTGGCCTTCATCGTGCTGCCGTCGGGCAACTTCACGGTGTGGCAATGCACGCAGCCTTCGCGGGAAAGCAGATTGCGTCCCTGATTCAGTTGCGGCGTGCCGGGCAGCGGCCCGCGGTGGCACTGGCCGCAGGAAGACTCGATGTACTTCGCCGGGAGAATCGGCTGCTCCCAGGCCAGCGTGCTGTTGTGCGCCTCGGCGACGGTGGTGGCCGCGCCCTGTCCGCGATGGCAGACCGTGCATCCGAATTGATCGAGCTTGTGCGGGATCGACGGGATGCGTGCGGAAAGGCTGGGTGGGGACATCGGTAAGGCTGGGTTCTTTCAGTCCGACGTGGCAGCTGGTGCAGCGGTCGACCACGCCGAGTTCGGGCAGCCAGATCTGCTGGATGCCGCCCTGAAAGTGCCGCTGCAGCGTGTTGGCGTCGCTGCGGTTGCGGATCATCCTGAGATAGCCGTGCTGGTAGTGCCGCCACTCGCTGAAGAAATTCTTCGCCGGAGCGATCGCCAGCGAAGCCAGGAAGATCAGGCTGACCACGCCGAACGCGCGCACGCTATCGCCGAACAGCCTTTGCCAGAGCGACGTAAGTTTTTCTTTCATGAGCGCCGCATCCTTATGAATCTATGCATCGTTATGAACCCTGCCACGGCCAGACCCAAGCCCAGCCCGGCCCGCGGAAAAATGTGCCGATGGCGGTGAGCACCACCAGTTCGAATAAGAACCAGGTCATGACCCAGTACGAAAGCGGCCTCGCCGCCAGATAGCGGCGGAAGGCCGAAGGCGACTGCGGAGAACTCTGCGCCGCCAGCAGCATGATGCCCGCCATGATCAGCGTGGGCACCAGCGCCGCATAGACTTTGAAGAAAAGCAGGAACAGCGAGAGCGCGCTCGCGACCACATAGAAAATCCGCAGGCGCTGCTGGCGATCTTTCAGAAACAGTCCGTCCGCTTCGATGTTGACTTTGAAGTACGGAATGACGATCAGCGCCATGACGACCAATCCCGGCACCAGCACGCCCGCAACGACCGGCGGAAAGTAGTGCAGCATCTCCTGCAGTCCGAGGAAGTACCAGGGCGCCTTCGCGGGATTCGGCGTGTGCGAAGGATCGGCCAGGCCTTCGAGCGGAGCGTTGAAAATCAGCGCGATCCACACCAGCACGACGGCCAGCGACATGACCGCGACCGCCGCGCGGAACAGGACTTCGGGAAAAGTCTGGAGCTGATCTTCGGTCTCGGCCTTCACCTGCGCCGAAGTGCGGCGCGTGATGAAGACGATGCGGCGCGGAGATTTTTTCGCGTTGGAGTCGACGCCGGCGATGAAGTCTTTGGAGTCGGCCATGACTATTGCGCCTCCTTCGCGAGCGGCAGCGCTAGCTGTCGGCGTCGGCCTCGCACGAGTCGCCGGTTCGCTGGCATGCGAGTACAGGCCGCCATCCTTGCGGATTCGCCAGAAATGAATCGCCACAAAGAACATCGCCGCCAGCGGAAGAATCATGCAGTGCAGCACATAGAAGCGAAGCAGCGCGTTGGCGTTGACCGCATTGCCGCCCAGCAGCAGGAAGTGAATCTTTTCTCCCATCACCGGAACGGCGGACGCGATGTTCGATCCGACGGTGATCGCCCAGTAGGCCAGTTGATCCCAGGGCAGCAGGTAGCCGGTGTAGCTGAGCAGCAGCGTGATCAGAAGAAGGACGACGCCGATCACCCAGTTGAATTCGCGCGGCGTGCGGTAAGCGCCGCGATAGAACACTTTGAACATGTGCGCGAACACCAGAAACACCATGGCGTGCGCCGACCAGCGATGCAGGTTGCGCAGAAAAATCCGGAGGAGACGACGAACTGCAGATCTTTGGTGTCGGCGTAGGCCTGCGGCGCCGACGGGTGGTAGTAGAACATCAGCGGAATGCCGGTCGCGACCAGGATGAAGAAATGTGCCCAGCGTCAGCGTGCCCAGGTACCAGGTCGCGCTGAAGCTCAGCATGCGCGTGCGCACCTTGGTCGAGAACAAGTGCAGGAACACATTCTGCTGAATGGCGAGCGCGCGCTTCAGCGTGCTCGACCCGGTGCCGCTGCGGAAGATCGAGCGCCACACCCGCGTTCCGCGCAAGTCGTCGAAATATTGGTCTACTGTTTTTGCCATGCTCGTTTCCTTCAGACCCTCACAAAGGAATCCCGCGCCAGCGGCGGAACGTCGGTGGAGCGATCCACCAGCAGATCGCCGTCATCGTTCAGCCAGATGCGTTTCCACGGCAGCGGCTTGGGCGCGGGCCCTTCGATTTTCTTGCCGTTCTGCTCGAACTTGCTGCCGTGGCAGGGGCAGGCAATGATGTTCAACTCCGGCTTCCACGCGGTCATGCAGCCCAGATGAGTGCAGACGGCGCTGAGCGAAAAGTAGCCTTCGTCCGAATGGATGACGTAAATGCCGGAATTCACATCGAGCGTGACCGTGCCCAGCGGATAGCGGTCGGGCTTGCCGGCATTGACCACGGGCGAAGGCTCGAAGAGCACATTGGGCTCGAGATATTGATACGAGAAGGCCGCCGTGCCGGCGGCGGCGATGCTCAGCGAGCCAAGGCCGAGCTTCGCGAAAAATTGCCGGCGGTTGACGATCGTTCTGGTTCGTGTTTTGTTTTCGTCTGCCATTGTGTGCCTCGTGCCTACTTCTGCAGTCCCGCGCCGATTGACGCAATCGAAATCAAGCCGGTCGGCTCGGCGGGAATCAGGTTGTACGACTCCATCGTGATCGTGCCCACCGGACAGCGCATGGCGCACAGGCCGCAGCGGATGCAGCGCGTTTCGTCCTTCAACATGGCGGCGCCGGTGACGACGCCCAGCTCGTCGGCGGCCACCTCGTCGAACTCCACGCCGAACAATTCCTGGTTGTCGCGGATGTGCTGCACCGTTTCCGGCTCGAACGCGATGCGATCGAGCGAAACCAGTTCCAGACATTTCTCCGGACAAACATCCACGCACCCGCCGCACAGGATGCACATGCTGCCGTCTTCGGGGATGCCTTCGAAGATCGTGTTGACCCAGCAGTGCAGGCAGCGCTGCGCTTCGGCCATTGCGGCCGGCGCGTCGTAGCCGATTTCGACTTCGGTCACGCCAGTGCGGCGTTCGAGCGGCAGCATGGGCACGGGCTGGCGATCGATGTCGAGATAGTCGAGCGGCATGGCATGCCGCTTGAGCACTTCGACTTCGATGATCGGCTCGGGATGCTTTCCGCCGCGCAGGAATTCGTCGATGCCCACGGCGGCGCGCTTGCCGTCGCCGACGCTATCAATAATGAGGCGCGGACCGAAGACGCAATCGCCGCCGGCAAAAATTCCGGCAGCGGAAGTCATCAGCGTCTGCGGATTGACCGCGATCAGCCCGCGCGGCGAGAGTTCAACTTTATCTTCGGGCGTGAGGAAGTCGAGCCGCGGCGCCTGCCCGATCGCCATGATGATGGTGTCGCACTCGATCTGGCGTCTCGCTGTTTTCGTAGAACGCGGGATTGAAGCGCTTGTTCTGATCGAAGACCCACTTCGTCTTCAGAGTTTCGAGCGCGGTGACTTTGCCGTCTTTGCCCAGGATGCGCTTGGGGCCGAGGCCGGGATGCATAATGATGCCTTCTTCTTCAGCCTCGACGATTTCTTCGAGGGCGGCGGGCATTTCTTCGCGGCGCTCCAGGCAGACCAGATTTACTTCGCGCGCGCCCATGCGCAGCGCGGAAAGCGAGATGTCCACCATTTCCTTGGTGGCGACGGCAGAGACATTTTCGTCCGAGGGCTCGAGATCCTCCACGCCGCCGGCATGCTGCTTGACGACTTCGCGGGCGGCGGAGCGGGCGACGTCCATGGCGACGTTGCCGCCGCCGATCACGATCACTTTCTTGCCGATGGTGAACTTGTAGCCGAGATTCACATTGAGCAGAAAATCGATGCCCTTGTAAACGCCGTCGAGATCGACTCCGGGAATGCTGAGATCGCGGCTGCGATGCGCGCCGACCGCGACCAGCACCGCGTCGAAGCCCTGGCGTCGAAGATCGGAGATGGCGAAGTCGCGCCCCGCGGCGTGATTCAGTTTGAGAGTGATGTCGCCGGTCTCGAGAATCTCGCGGACTTGCGCTTCGACCACGTCGCGCGGCAGGCGGTATTCGGGAATTCCCAGATACAACATTCCGCCGGCAACCGGAGCGGCTTCGAAGATCGTGACTGCATATCCCATCAGCGCGAGGTCATGCGCGGCCGACAGTCCCACCGGGCCTCCGCCAACGATCGCGACCTTGTAAGGAAGTTTCTTCTGTCCGCGTCCTTCGTTCACGTTGATGGGATGCTTCGACTCCGGCCCGTACTGCTCGGTCAGAAAACGTTTCAGCGCGCGAATGGAAATGGGCTGGTCGATTTCGCCGCGGCGGCAGGCAGTCTCGCAGGGATGCGCGCAGACGCGTCCGCAGATGCTGGCCAGGGGATTGGGCTCGCGCGCCAGGCGATAGGCCTCTTCGAAGCGGCCCTCGGCAATCAGGCCGACATAGCGTCCGGCGTTGGTGTGCGCCGGGCAGGCCATCATGCAGGGAAAGTTCGTATGCAGCCAATCCCCGTCGACCTTCTTGTTTTTGAATCGCTTCAGCATTGCGGCGCTTCTTAGTCCGAGAAGTGGCTGAACGTCATCCGATTTCTTGCAGCGCAGATGGAAGAAAGAGCGGGGAGCGAAGTCACGCGCGCCGCTCCCCGCGCTCACGCAGTTGCTCCTTACTTGCTCAGGGTGAAATCCGCTTTGCCCCCGCCCGCAACGGTCACCGGTTTGGACTGATTCTTGGCGCCCTCGTGCCAGACGGTCACGTTGTAGCTGCCATCGGGAACGTCTTTGATCTTGTAATTGCCGCTGTCGTCGGTTTCGGCGAAGTAGGGAGTCGGGCGACGACCACATATCCCGCCATTTCCGGGTGCACATTGCAGAGCAACGGCACGACGCCCGGCTTATCAAAGGTGAAGGGCCGCTTCTCGCCTTTGGGCCAGGTTCC
>CAVZFP010000005.1:0-152214 GCA_963774565.1 uncultured Acidobacteriaceae bacterium
AGGTTCGTCGGGTCGTTGCCTCCGGATCTGCCATTCAACTGATTTTCAAACAGGTCACCCGGCATTGCCGCGCAACTCACTTTCAGAAAGTCGAAGCCCGAACGCACCGAGAACTTGTGAATCAGGCGGGCAACAGTGTCTTTTCCACTTCCTGGTTCTCCGAGAATCAACACGGGAACGTCGGCTTCAGCGAGCAACTTGGCCTGGGTGCGAAGCTTTTGCGTAGCCGGGCTGGCGCTGAGAAAGAACTATCCTCTCCCAGCTGCTCAATATCCTCGCTCGACACTGCCGAGTTGTGCACATGGCAGCCGCGCCGAGATGCCGTGGATCATAATTTCAAGTTGGTCCGGGTCGACGGGTCGCACAAGAACATCTTCGGCGCCCAGACGTATGGTTTTGATCGTTTGGCCGACGTCGTCTGAGTCGCACAGCAAAATAATGGGCAGATCGGGCCGAAGCCGCTGCAGCCAGCGTCCACGTGCGCACTGTCGCCATCGCCGCGAGGCAGATCCAACACCAGCATGTGCGGCGCCAGGCCCAGTGGATCGTTCCATGGCCTCCCACGCACTGACAGCTGTCTCCAGCCGCCAGGAGTTGGCCTCTCCAATCGCCCATAAGGGCCGCAGCACGGCGGAATCGCGGCTCACGACCAGCAAGCGTACGGTTTCGATTGTGTTTTCTACCACGGGGTCTGTGACTTCTTTAGAGCCAGCAGGAAAAGGAAAACGAGGAGTCAGGCGGCTTCGACTTCGTAACCTTCCACGCGGACCGCCAGAGATCGCTGAATCGCATCACGCTGATCACCAGCGTGCGATCTCCGTTGCGCGACACCAGAACTCCCTCCATGCCGTCGAGAGCTCCGCTGCGGATGCGCACGCGTTGTCCGATTTTCAGGAAAGGAGCGAACTCCACGGCAGTCGCTCTCCAGCAGGATGCGAACGGACTCAATCTCGCTATCGGGGATGGGCGTTCCTTCCCTGCCACGCCCACCAGACCGAACACTCCTTCGACGCGAAGCACGCGTAGGCGCTCCGATAGGTCGCGGCGAATTTGGCAAAGACATAGCAACTGAACAGGGGCACCTGCACGTATCTTCTTACGGTCGCTCCAGCGATGGACTTCCTCATCAGCGGCAGAAAGTGGTGACGCCGCTTTCCTGCAAGACGATGCGCAACGATTTTCTCGTGCCGCGTGCCGGGTGTGCAGTGCATACCAGCTCTCAACCTCGGACTCGACTTGTGGAAGCGGCTGCGAAAAATCCAACGCCACGGTGCTGACGGCCATAGCTTCGCCCTCTAGGTCACGCCTCTCGGAATGACCCTAAGAAATTCTTGTTTAGGCAATATTCGAAATCTCAGCGAAGAGATCTTCGAGGGGGAGCATCGGAGCAACGATCAGTAAGCCGGGGAATGCGGGCTCGCTGTCTAACTCAAATACCTTATGTTTCGAATCGCTATTCACTACTAACCATCGCTGTGAGAGTTTCCTAGACCATTTACGCGCCATACGTGTCATGCGTAGTTCCTAGCTACGTCGGGGAAGGACTAGCTCTCAAGATGTCATATCCAATCGTGAAAGGCGACGACCAAGCGTGACACAAGTAACATGTTCTGTGATTGTTGTCGTGCCTTTTGAACGCCTGCCTGGGGGAGAATTTCCGGGTGAAGAACGCGTCTGCCACAAGGCAATCATAACATACATGACGTTGCAGAGTGCTGCAATGGCTACAAGTACCCAAGGGTCTTTTTCTCAGTGGCTTTTAGCCCGATCATCCCAATACACAGGGCTAAAAGCCTCTGAGAACACTCTGAGAACACGTCGTTGACATCGAATCTGCGATGAGATAAAATCTCAGTGGAGTATTCGATGTTTAGCTTTAGCACATTGATCCCAAGCTGAGATAGCTAAAGAGGCAAAAACCCTCAACACGACTGCGCAGAAAAATTCCCCCTTCAGCCTGTTGCCTCAATAGTAGTAGCGACACTCCCCCAAGCGGTGTGAAAAGCCTTGCATACATCGTGAACCTACCCCCCGTCCGACAAGACGAGCGACAACGTTGACACTGGATTCGTAAAGCAGGATAGCCAAGTCTATGACTACGATTGCACGCGGTTCAAACGCAGGAAACCTCAAAACTCGAGTTGTGGTTGCTGACAGTTCGCGCATTCACACCAAGCTGCTGGCGGAAGCCTTGAAGTGCGACTCGGAGTTCGAAGTAATTCCTTTATTCCTTTGATACAGAATCCCGCGATTTGCTTCCGGCCGTGATTGCGGTGGATACGGATGTCCTTGTGGTGAGCGCTAATCTCGATGAGCAACCTTCCAGTGGTCTTGAGATCGTCGCGGAATTGCGCACAGCAAGTCCTAAGGTGCGCTCAGTCGTTCTCCTGGATTCCCTAAACGACGAAATGGTCTTACATGCATTTCGCGCTGGCGCTAGAGGCATTTTTGGCAAAAGCCAGCCGGTCGAAGAACTTCGCAAATGTATTCGCTGTGTACACGAGGGACAAATATGGGCAGACACTCGCGAGATGTCGTTGGCTGTGGAAGCATTGGCCAACTCTCCTACAGTCCGGAAGGTCAACGCCCGAGGGCTGAGCTTGCTTTCGAAGCGTGAGATCGAAGTGGTCCGTTTGCTAGCCCAGGGTCTGAGCAATCGCGAAATTGCTCATCGGCTCGAACTGAGCCAGCACACAGTGAAGAATCACTTGTTTCGAATCTTTGAAAAGCTAGGGGTTTCCAGCCGCGTCGAGCTCCTTAATATGACGCTGACCCAGAGCCGCGCTGGACGATTGACTGCGGAAGATTCGACGCCATCTGGATTCCGCAATGAATTCGCTCTTCTTCAGAAGGCAGCGGAGCGAGGGCTGCCGGTTGCTGAACTCGGCCTGGCGCAAGCCTATCTTGGCGCGGAGAACGGATCCCCGTAATGCCGTTCATGCATATACCTGGTACCTTGTCGCCCTGAAAAGAACATCCCAAGCTAAGGATCTCCTCACCAAGATGCTAACTCCCGAGCAGATCGCAGAGGCCAACAAAATGGCAAGGGCAAAGCTCTCTCTCATCGAGGGAGAAAACAGCGCCGATTGGAGTGGAGCCGAGACGATCGTTCCGCTAAAGGCTAGCCACAAGGCGTCTTTCATAAACAAAGGCGTGCCAAGTTCGGCACGCCTTTGGTATTGAAAATAGGGAAGGGTGACTGTTCGTAGCTAGGCAGCGGAAATCGTCTTGTCTGCCGAGATCGAAGGATCACGGCTCCAAAGCAGCAAATACCGGCCAAGAGAAGGTATGCCAAAGCCGCTCCGCCCTCCGGAACCACTTCGAAAAATTCTTGTTCCGGGCAACCGCCAGCAGTGCACGTCTGACCGTTGACGGTGGGGGTGAGAATCAGCACGTTGGAGAACTCGCCCAGGCTATACGACTGGCCCTGGGCGCCGCCCAGCAACCCCCCGGTCACCTTGGTACTCAAGCAGTTGTTTCCGGCACCGAAGATCGCATTACACATCGCGGTATCTCCGTATAGCTTCAGCTGATTAATGACCCCGGCAGCATCAAACACCGCCCACACAGCATAGGAATAGCTCTCTTGGCCGGCGGATCCACTTGCTTGCGTGAAGCAACGTCAGAGTAAGCCAGGCCGCTTCCTCGTACATTTTCAAGGCGCCCGGAACGCCGCCCCATGCGGTATTTCCCAGACTGCCGCCGCCCAAACTCGAAAATGATTGAACATTGGCCGTAAACGGCGTGTTGAGATAGCTGTCGTCCTTAAAGTCATCGCACACAATCGGGGTGTTCGTAACGCCGCCGACAGTGGCGTAATACGGGCTGACATAGACTCCGTCATAGACATTATTGCCCGCACTGGTGAGAGTGACGTTTTGGGCCGCCACCCACGGTGCCAGACAGAAGCCCGCAATACCTACCCACAGACAAACTCGAATTGCTCTCTTGATTGACATCCCCAACTCCTTCTTTGATAGGTGGGGGATCCTATTGGTGTGAGTCATACACACTGCGCACCAAGGTCACTTTACCTCGATTTCCACAGGTGTCAAGCCTGATAATTTTTGCAACCGTTTGCAACCGTTTGCAACCCCTCGCCAGATCGCCCAATCCGCCCCTGCCCGCGTTCCGTTCGGTCCCCCATCACAGCAACCTCGGGTCCAAAGTCCTTGAAGAGGCAGGTACATAATTCTTTCCCATGTCGATACGGTACGAGAGTTTCTTGTGGCACTCCAATTGCTCCCTTATAGTTTGTACGAGACCGGACCGCACTCCGTGACCTGTAGAGGGAGGCTCCATCGTGAGGACTTTGACTGCTTTTCGTCTGACGTCACTCCTGGCTCTGCTTGCTGTCCTTCTTACAGGTTGTTCCGGTGATCCCAACGTTCGCAAACAAAAATACCTTGAAAGAGGGCAAAGCTATTTCGCGAAGGGAAAGTTTGACGAGGCCGCGATCGAGTTCCGCAACGCCATCGCTATCAGACGCCGCCTATGCGGATGCTCATTTCGAGTTGGCTAAAACCTATCTAAAGACCCAGCAGTGGCCACGGGCCAATCAGGAACTTCTCCGCACAATTGAATTGGAGCCCCGTAACTATCCGGCCCGCTTTGAGATGGCCAAGTTACTGATCGCCAGCGGGAACCTTCAGCAGGCGCAAGAACAGACCGACACCCTGCTAAAAGAACGCCCCGACGATGCCAAGTCCCATTTCGTTGCCGCCAATCTCTTGGCTGCACAGTCTCATTTCACGGCGGCAATTCAGGAGATGGAGAAAGCTCTGTCCCTGGATCCGAACGACTGGGATTTTTATCTCAACCTCGCCCTCATGGAGTTGCGAAGCGATCAAAGCGAGGCAGCAGAAGTAAATTTCAGAAAGGCAATTCAGCTGAATCCTAGAGCAATCGATGCGCGCTTGATGCTGGCGAACTTTTATCAGATGCGTCGCCGATTTGCCGACGCTGAGGAGCAGGTGCGCGACGGGATTCAGGCGGAGCCCAAAAATCCCGAACCGGTGGCCGCGCTGGCGCGCTTGTATCTGGCTCAGGGCAAGACGACCGAGGCGGAGGAAGTCTTGAAACAGGCGAAACAAGATTTTCCAGATAATTCCGACGGCTATCGTCTGCTCGGCGATTTCTATCTGGTCCCTGAATGAAGTTGGACAAAGCCACGATCGAATACAGAGCACTCTATCAAGGCACCCTAAAGATCTTCAAGTCCAGAAAAATTACACAAACTTCTGATTCTTACGCCCAATTGCATCAGGCGCGCGAAATCGACGAAGAAATTCTGAAGGCCGATCCCAATGACAACGATGCTCTGATTGATCGAGGGGAACTACAAATTCGAGCGGGGGATCTGGTCAGCCGTGGACTCGCTCCAAACCGTCGTCAAGAATGATCCCAACAATGGACTGGCCCACTATCACTTAGGCGTTGCGATCCAAAAGATGGGAATCTGGAAGGGGCGGAGAGTGAATGGCGGGTCGCAGTCCATCTCCGGCCCGATCTCACGGATGCGCAGCGCGATTTGAGCATACTGGCGATGCGCAGGGGAGACATGAGCCACGCTTGAGCAGACGGCCACCCAGATCATCGATCTGCGACCGGCCCTGGTTGACGGATATGCTCTTCGCGCGGTTGCCGAGATCAATCGTAAGCAGTTCCTGCCGCCGAGGGCGACGCGCGTAAGGCTACTGAAGTCGCCCCCGGCAATCTGCCGGTTATGTTCAACTGGGAAACTTGAACTTCGCGCAGAAACGTTTCAAAGAGGCGGAGACCGGATACCGACAGGCTCTTCATCACGACCCCAAATCGAACGATTCTCTCCGCGGCTTAATGAATACTTATGTCGCTCAGAACAAATCTGATCGGCCATTGCGGCGGCCAAACTCCAGATCGCGAAAGTGCCGGACAACAGCGGGTTTTATGACCTGCTGGGAACCGTACTATTACTGCAAAAAAAGGATCTGAACGGCGCCGCGGCCGCGCTTGACAAAAGCCGTGAATTCGACAAGAACAACACCGATGCGCGAATTAAGCTCGGTCAAGTGCAGGCGGCCGAGGGCCACATCGACGACGCCATCGCCACCTATCAGCAAGCGCTCAAGGACAACCCACAAGAAGCTACTTACTACATATTGCTCGGCCAGCTATTGCAGTCGCGGCGGGACTGGAATGGTGCCGACCGAGGCATATCAGAAAGCGCTCGCGATCAAGCCGCAAAATCCCATGGCATCGACTGAGCTTGCCTCCGTCATGCTCGAATCGGGCGGCAACCTCGACGTGGCCCTTTCGCTGGCGCAAACCGCCCGCCGCGGCATGCCAGATCTCTCCAAGGTGTCGCTGATACGTTGGGCTGGATCTACTATCAGAAAGGCGCTTACCGCTCGGCGGTCGATTCGCTGCGCGAAGCGGTAAAGTTAGCGCAGGACAGTAATTCACCGGACAATCCCACCCTTCATTACCACTTGGGAATGGCCTACGTAAAGAGCGGACAAACGGCGCTCGCTCGACAGCAATTACAGCAAGCATTGAAACTCAATCCTAACTCCCGACGCAGAAGATGCAAAGAGGCAGCTGGCGGAGTTGAAGTCTTGATTCAATCGTGTTGAGGCACGACTCCGCGGTCCCTTTCACCGTCGCGGATGATTTACATTCCGATTTCGTGACTCGATTACATGGCGCTGACTAGCACAACTCGAGAATCCGCTTCCAAATTCGCGCCATTCCTCCGTTTTTCTGTTCTAGCTGCGATTTCTTTACTTTTTAGCTGGAAGCCCCTCGTCTCCACGTTGGCACTGGCCGTGCGCGATGATCGTTACACCCACCTATTGCTGATTCTTCCTGTAACCATGTCTTTAATCTATCTGGAGTGGAAATCATCCGACCTTCATGCGGAATCAGTTCCGAGTGCTGGTTTGGCCTTACTAGTCGCAGCCCTTCTTTTGATGATCGCCACAAGATTGCCGGGTTTCGCATTTCACTCTGATGAACAACTCGCGGTGAACATGTTAGGGCTTGTGGTTTGGTGGGTTGGGGCTTTCATCGTTTCCTTTGGCACTCGCGCCTTTTGGCGCGCCCTCTTCCCTCTTTGTTTCCTCTTGTGGCTTGTGCCTATTCCAGAGTTCGTGCTGAACCCACTTGTAAAGTTATTGCAGCAGGGCTCGGTGGCGTCGGCCCGGGCGCTATTCGCAGCGGTTGGCACGCCCGTGGCTCAGGACGGTACGCGCATCACAATCCCGGGTTTGACCGTTGAAGTCGCACCGGAGTGCAGCAGCATCCGCTCCAGCCTGATGTTGGTCGTCACCACCATGGTGCTCGCGCAAGTGAGCTTGCGCTCCGCCTGGCGAAAAACCTTGGCGGCCGCCGTAGCCATCCCTCTGTCGGTCGCGAAAAACGGCCTGCGCATATTCGTCCTGGCCATGCTGACAACGCGAGTCGATCGCAGCTTCATCACCGGCAGACTTCATCATCAGGGCGGAATCATCTACTTTCTCATCGCTCTGGGAGTGATTATTTCTTTGATTTGGATTGCCCACCGCTCAGAAGGGAAATCGAGATCCTCGGCGGCCAGTCCCCCCAGAACTGGCTGAGACGCGACGTGCTCCATTGACCTTCGATGGGCACTAGAAAAGTGAAAAGGGACTCGGTTTATTCACCTCATTGCCAGCAGTGTTAAGATCAACCCAGCGTTGCTGCAATGAATCGCCGATTATCCCCCACTCTCTCCCCCTTGTCGGCCATTGCAAAATCTGTTTCCAGGCAACGTGAAAACGGAGGATCTGGGAGAGTTGCATGCGTGCGCGATACTTCATATTCTTCTTGGGCCTTTGCGCACTGATATCGATTACTGGCTACGGAATCTGGCTGGTGAGCGCAAGCCATGCTACGGCTCACGCAGGCTTGACGGCTAGGAGCGCGTCGCAGGCCGAGGAAAAGCTCCTAAAGGCGGCCGTATCGCCTCAACTGAAGCCTTGTCCCAAATCGAGCGGCCGCTATACTGTCCGCGTCGCCCCGACCCGGCCACCATAAAGTATTTTTAACCTGGAACGCCAGCCCCGACTTCCCCGATCCTGTGCGTCACCGGTGGGATATTGTTTATATCGCAGCCGCACGCAGAATATTGCTGCCAAAGATCCAAAGTGCAATTCCTGCGAGCAGGTCAACCAGAAACCGATCCCCGGCACTGCCTGCGTCGACGACCGGGTCCAGGACGGCGCGAAGTATTATTACGTGGCAACGGCAGTCAATATTTACGGCGATCCCAGCGTGCTCTCGACCGACACTCCCGCGAATATCCCGCCTAATTCCGCCGCGACCGGCGCCACCGTCACCGGAACCTATCCTCGCTGCCGCGCAGAAAATGTTCCGCAATGAAATAAATGAGCTAAGCCAGGCCGCTTTGTCTTGCCAGTTTTAGCGCTTCCAAAGCAGCGCCTCGCGCCCCAGCCGTATCGCCATTCGGCATCACGTGGATGGGAATTTCGGCTTGCTCCTCCCGCTGGTTCGGCATCCCAGCGCGGATCTCAGACAGAAACCACGCTGGAATCCTTGACTCGTCTCCAGGACTCCGCCGCCGACGATCAGGGCATCGGGGTCGAACGTATTAATCATTTCGTCGAAGAACAGTCCCAACGCGTGGGCCTGCACTCGGAAGATCTCTTTGCACATGGGATCGCCCTTGATCCGCCAGGCCGCGGACAGCTTTCGCCGCCTGGTGCGGGTCCTGCTTCGCCAGTTCGTGGTTCGGATAACGCTGCAGAATAATACGGTAGGAGAGTCTTTTCGATCGCGGTTAGCGAGCAGAGCGACTCCAGATCGCCGATTCGTCCGCAATTGCAGTGCGGCTTGATGCCCGCGATTCCGGCGATGCTCTGGTACGGAATCAGCACGTGGCCGAGTTCTCCGCCGAATCCGTTCTTGCCCTTCACGACGTTGCCATCGAGGATGATGCCGCCGCCGTTGCCCGTACCGACGACGTCGGAAATCGAGGTTTCGCGGCTGTCGGCTCCGAAGATCGCATAGTGTCCCCACAGCGCAGCGGCGTTGGCATCGTTCAAGTAGGAGACGGGCTTGCCTAATTTGTGCGCCAGACCCTCGCGAATATCGAATCCCGCCCACTGGGGATGCACGAAGTTGGTGGAACCTCGCGCGCTGAGTTGGCCCGCGGCACTGGACGGACCGGGAGTGTCGAGGCCGATGGCGACTACGTCGTCAAAGGCAATGCCCGCCAGATCGGTGGCGATCTTGAGACCATCCGCGATCTGCTGCAGACAGACCTCTGGTCCCTGCTTCGAAAGCGCGGGATGCTCGCACAGCCCCTCGATGAGAAACTGTTCTTCCCGATTCACCAACGTATAGTTAATGGCGGTTCCGCCAAGATCCACGCCAGCTACTACTTCCACGGTCTTTGTCCTCTTTTTTCGATGTTGCCGTTGCTCAGCTTAGCAGAATTGGGGCCGAACGGCCTACCCGGAGCGGCACAGAGATTTCGTCGAACAGACTTGGACCGCAGATTCGTCAGAGGAAATAGGGAAAAAGAAGAAATTCCACAGTCTGCCCGGGAGCGCATTGGCTCTCAGAGAGACTAGTGAGGAACCACATCAAATGTCACAGCCGCAGCTGAGGCTCCGATGTTCACAAGGGAGACGGCGCGTTCCAGTTTGTGATGCCCGGTCTTGTGGAACAAGTAACTCAATCCGACGACACCGACAGTCTCCCCGGCAAAGTTCACCGCGAGACCTGCGGTGCTCCCGGCAAAAACACGCGTAACCGGATTTAATTCCTGCCCGCCGTTGCGCAGGTTGTTTCGAGTCACGATAAAGTCGGCCGTGCTGAACGCAGCATTGGTCGCGAACAGAAGGCTGTTTTCACGATCCCAAAACCGATGGCTGCGGAGTTTCAGGCAGCGTCACCGGTTCGACAGACTTCACCATGGAGCTCGGGTTCGGTTCTATCGACTCGGGCTGCAGCAGTGCCAAAGAGACTTGCTGCGCCATCGCTGGCCCGCAAAGACCCAAAAGTACAAGCAGAACGACTGCTTTGCGGTTTAAGAATTGAGCCCAGCCAAGTTGTCAGCATAACGTTAGTGAGGGCCGTACATGGCCACTCGTACTAGTACTAACGCAATGCCCGGCCATGGAGAATGGCCCCTCCGTGCTACGAAACAGTCGTTAGGAAGCGCCGGAAGGTGACCGAAGTTACCTTCGCACTCAGACATAGCAATCGACGTCCGCCCGCGACTGGAGGTTGGCTGAGACAGCTTGAACGAAGAAAGAAGAAGGACCGTTTGCGGCTGCCCCTCGCCGCGCGAGAATCCCGTGGCCACAATGAGAACATTCGAGGGCTACAATTGTGTCGGCCGAAACGGGCTTGGGCGTACTACCAAAAAGGTTTGTACGGGGTTACCGCCGATCTACTGCAGGAAGCCGTCGGAAGATCTCCCGACAATGCTACTTACCACTACCATATCAACATGGAGTATCAGAAACAGAAGAACACCGCGGCGGCGAAGAAACAACTGCTTCGAACCTTACAAATTAAATCCGAACTTCCCCGAAGCGGATAAGATTCGCGCACTCCTAATCGAAATGGAATCGTGACCGACGGCTCGCGATTCCAGGGCGCGCCGAATGACTATCTGCACTAAAGCAAACGGTCCCCAGAACTCGGGGACCGCTCCAGTCCTGAATACGACTCTGACATCTACGGAGCAGGTATCTGAACATCCGACACGATGTTCGAGTAGCCGCTTTCCACGTTGCTGGAATCCACAGCCGTCGTGGCGTAGCAGTAGTTTGTGCCATCGGTCAGTGCAGAATCCCTATACGTCAAGAGGGTGTCCAGCGTGCTCCCATTGATTTTCGAGAAACCACCGCAGGCGGTTGTGTAAACTGCGCGATAAATGTTGTAACCGGAGATATTCGACGAGGTGCTCGCCGACCACGACAAAGTAACCGAATGAACCGGAGGCGCGGTGCCGGTTCCCGTAGCCGAATCAGTCGTCGAGGCGACTTGGGCATTGCTGGTAAAGGTCAGAGTGGAGCTGTCCGCACCAGCTACGAGCGGACTATAGGTCACGGTGAATGATGCACTCTGTCCGGCCGGAATGATCGCTGGCAGTGACAGGCCGCTGATTGCAAAACGAGAGTTGCTCGAGATTGCGGCCGTAATGGTGACGTTCGCTCCCGTCGCAGTCAGACTTCCCGTGGCCGATCCGCTTGTTCCGTCAAACACACTTCCCACTGCAACGGGTGACGGACTCACGCTCAGCTGCCCAGCCACGGTCGAACCCGAACCAGACAAAGCGATGGTCAAACTTGGATTGGATCCGTTCGATGTCACCGTTACGCTGCCATTGGCCGCACCAGCCGTCGTTGGAGCAAAAGTCACCGTGAAGCCGGCGCTTTGCCCGGCTCCAAGCGTCACCGGGGCAGTGATCCCACTGAGAGTGAATCCTGTACCGCTGATGGCCACCTGAGAAATCGTGACGCTCGTGCCACCCGTGTTGGTCAACGTTTCGGCTAACGGCAGTTTGGTGCCCGTAGTCACTGTTCCGAAGCTTAAACTCGCAGGGCTAGATCCCAGCGCTCCCAGTGCCTCTCCCGTACCGGTCAGCGCCATCGTAAGCGACGGATTGGGAGCATTCGAGGTGATCGTCACCGTACCGCTCGCGCTTCCTGCTGTTTGCGGTGCAAACGTGACGGTAAACGTGGTGCTTTGAGCGGCGCTGAGCGCAAGGGGAGTTGTGATTCCGCTCAGTTTGAAACCGGTGCCGCTTACCGTTGCCGCCGAGATATTCACCGTTGATGACGTGTTGTTCGTCAGCGTGACTGTCTGGTTGCTCGTGGTTCCCACAGTTACGCTGCCGTAACTTTCATTGCCCGGACTGGTCACCAACTGACTGCCCGCGATTCCCGTTCCTGTCAGCGAGAAGGTCGCGGGAGTGTTGGTGGCGTTGCTGATAATGGAAACCGTCGCATTAAATGTCCCAACCGCGTTGGGACTAAAGACGAGAGTGACCGGCGTACTCTGGCCGGCGAGAACCGAACTGGCAGAGTCGGTGCACTCAACGAGAAATATTGGCTGGAAAACGTTGCGCTGCTCACGGTAATGGAGGCAGCACCTGTATTCGTCACAGTCATGCTGAGCGTCTTGCTGGTGCCCGCCGTGACTGAGCCAAAATCCAGGCTGGTTCCGCTCAATGACAACGTGCCGCCAGACGTCGGTTGCACGCTAGCAGACTTGCTTGTGCTGACCCCTTGGCAGGCAACCATAGTCGCTAGGCAAAGAAGAACCATCGCAAGCTTGCCTGCCCTGTTACCCTTCACGTCTCCAATTGTCTGAAAGCATTTCATAGATATTTCGGAAAAACGACAGCGTCTAGTCTTTCCAGTTCGATTAGGTGATGACATAAGTCTCTGCCAGAACCCAGGCTAAGAACAAGGTTTCAAAGGTACATAGGCTTGCCGCCGTAAGGTCACCACCGAATGACGCGCTTGAAGGGCGGTCTGATCCTTAGCGCACGCTAAGCCCGGCGGGCGCTTCGACGGACCCTCGATATGAGCTGGGAATCGTTCCTGAAGAGACCGAAACCCGGTAAGTTCTTCCGATTAGCCACTCGCGAATTCCAGCTCTTGCGGCATCTCATGGAGCATCCTGGGACCACGCTTTCTCGGGATGACCTTCTGCAAGAGGTTTGGGATACCAAGACGGTAGCTAGACACACCGTGGAGGTCCACGTCGATTGGCTTAATGCCAGAACTCGAGCAGGATCTCAAGCGACTGGTGGTTGACCAGCACGGTCAGAGCCAAGAGGATCGTTTCACCGTGAGGAATATCGAAGACTTCCGAGTTGGATGCTCCGCAACCGTCTATGAAGCCCTTCCTTCAACGAGCGTATCGAAGACGCTCAACACGCAAATATACGAAAATTTTACAATGGGATTACAAGTTTTTTACGTCAGCTAAACTCAATTAGGGTTTTAATGGTTCTGGGCTTTTGAATTCCGAATCCGAAACTGATTCCGTTCAAGCGCGTCTGGCGGACGCGCTGGCCGATTTGCACAACCTTTTCAAGAGGCTGAAGGCGACATTCCGAATTTGACCCATCCCCCGGGTTTCGCGTGCATGTCATGCCTTTAATTTGTAACCGGTTCTAGGCACTGTGAGGATCGCTCAGTTTTCGTTACAAACGTCCAGGCGGGAGCCGGATCTCGCTAACGCAGGAGTCGGTTCTTTTGGCCCCCAGCTTTCAGCACGTTCGAGCCGAGGAGCGCACCAACGGGCCATTTATGTGGATGCTGTGGAGCGTACACTTCACTTGTTCAGTGAATTCCAAAGTTCCCCCCAGTTTCGGCCACACGGAATTGTTGCCGAGTCGTTTCTCATGTCTTCTATGAGAACTCGGACGGAGATCGGTGGCGTTCAAACCGGAACTCAGTCTGGTGAGTCGAATCCAATATTTCAGCCTCATAGATGTTAGGAGGTACCAGTGGAGCACGGTCATAAGAAAGAACCTTGTACGATCCGAGTAATCGTTGCTGACAGCTCCCGGTTGCATACCGAAATGCTGGTCGCGGTTCTTAATCGCGATCCTGATTTGCAGGCGGTTAGTTCGGATTTGAATGGCGCAAGTCTGGTAGGAGCTTCAACTAGGGAGAAGATCGACGTGTTCGTTCTCAGCGCCTTAGGTAATGAGGACGCTCAATGCGGATTCGCAATTCTACAAGAGCTTCGCAAAACGAGCCCTGACGCCCGCGCCGTAATGATGTTGAACGCATCGAAACCTGACGCCGTTCTCGAAGCCTTTCGAGCCGGAGCCCGGGGCGTTTTCGATCATCGAGAGTCTTCCGACATGCTCTGTCAATGTATCCACAAAGTACATGAGGGCGAGGTGTGGGCAAACAACGAGCAAGTGTCTATCGTGTTGGACGCCTTGGCATCGGCGCCAAAAATCCGTGCGGTCAGTGGAAACGGCCTGAATTTGCTGTCTAAGCGCGAAGCGGAGGTCGTGGGCTGTCTGGCCGAGGGCCTCACCAATCGCGAAATCGCGGAACGGTTGGGCCTCAGCCAGCATACGATCAAGAATCACATGTTTCGCATTTTCGACAAACTGGGTGTTTCCAACCGCGTCGAATTGATGTTTATGACACTCAGTCAAAACACAGCAACCCCGCCCCCGTTGCTGCAATCTCTGCTCAGGAATCCAGTTGGCAATTACGACGAAGCGACTCTAGCCTTATGTGAAACCGCAGCAGAGCACGGAATTCTGGCAGCCCAGTTGTTGGTGGCACACGCCGCTTCGAAAGGACAGGCAAGTGATAGGGACCTGATTCGTTCCTACAAGTGGTTCTGCGTTGCGCTTGACCAGATCACGCGTACCAAAAATAGCGTCAGGACGGCAATGAATCCGGCACAGGTGGCGGAGGCTGAACGAAGAGTTCGTGAACAACTCAACGAAACGCATGGGATCGTGCCATCTCCATCCTCCCAGGACTGCAAACGCGGCATGGTCGCCTGACGTACTTCCGGGGATCCTCAAGAAACAACTCGAATGCGGGCCATGTGCCGTCCAAGACAGAGTGTCAATTGGAGGAAGATCGGTTTCACGCGGGCGCGCAAGCGGGTACGCAAACCATTTCGAACGGACAACTCAATTCTTCACCAGTTCGGTTCCCGCCTCAGCAGCCATTTCTATAGAGACCGTGCGCGTTTTCGCCACGATGATACCGAACAATCGGCGGGTGTCCCAGTCGGCAACCGCGCAGCAAATCATCATTAAGCTCGTTAACGGTCGCAACGGGGATACGTTAAAGAGACAGAGCATCGGACTTTTGCTGGGGAATGGGGCGATTGGTAATCCTGCTATGGCACGATCACAGGCTGGGATGGAACCGCAGTTTTCCCGGTCCCGCATGAGCAGCAATGCTGCGTGATCTCTGGTTTTGGGCTTGTGGACGGTCGCGCTATAAAAAGTACGGGAAAGTCGAGGCGAGAAAATGAACTAGAAGTGTTCCGCTTCGAGCCGTGTTGAACCACGGAGTGGTAGTAGAAAACAAGTGCGGTAAAGTGTTAATCCAAGCTTTACCGAGGCAACCAATCCTTCTCGAGCGTTCCCGCATTGGTGGGAAGGGTGCTGTGGGAATAGCCGGTGAACATCACTGTACGGTCGTTTAGGTTCTGAGTTGCTAAGACCCTGATTGCGAGCTAATGCGAAGTTCAGAGAACTTGGTCTCAACTAACGCGCAATGGAGCCTCTATCCCTCAATGTTGCTGTGGTGGTTGCTGCTGCGGCGGTATCCCTGGGTTCGGAACCGGCGGCTGCCCCGGTTGTTGCTGCTGTTGCAGTTGCATCTGTCGCTGCTGCATCTCCTGCAGCATTTGCTGGGGCGTCTTCACGGCGGGCTGATCCGAGGAGGCAGGCGGCTGTTCCGCCTCCGCGGCTGCCTGGTCGGCGGCTTCGTCGGGAGCGTCTTCTGGGGTTTCGACTGCATTCGCGTCAGCGTCGGGAAGCGGCGCCCCAGGATTGCCGGTATGTGGTCCCACTCCGGGTTGTTCTGCGATCTGTGGATTATTGGGATTATTTGGGGGCGTGCTGTCCTGTCCAGTCTTAGCGACCAAGACCACGCGCGTCAGCGACGCGCTGTCTTCCGGAGACCCCAGCAACACATAGTTAAATCGCGAGCCATTCAGGAGTTGAGCGATGACATCCCGCGCCGAGCCTGGGCCCAGATGGGTCACGACTCGCTCCGGCGCCACCGGAACCTCAATCTCTGCCCCGGTCTGTTTGCGGACTGCCCGCAAAATGTCGCTTAGCGTTGAGTTGGATGCAACAATCGTTAATTGCGAGTTCTGATAGCTGACTTGCGGGGGAACAGGCGCCATCGAATCTAGGGGAACCTGCTGTACCGGCCCGGTCGGTCCCGATGGCAGTGGAGTCAAATGTGCCTTCGGCTTCTTTGTCGACTTCCGGTGGGTCTGTGAAGTCGGGGCATTCGTTTGGCTATCCATCCCGATACAGAACGCATTAAGGCACAGGAGGAGGACCGTCGCAACCGTATTGAATTTCCGTCCTGTGCTCATGCTATTTCTCCCAGAAAGCCGATTCGGGGGACACCGCAGGCCTGCTTAGTTCAATTTTATCACTGGTAAGCTCGAAGAACCCGGCCATGTCACCCAGATGGAACGTCGTAACAGAGAGATCTTGCACTGCTTGGGTGCCATTTTCACCCGCCGGGAAACGCACAAGTGGATTGTAGTCAACCATTTCCGCCGCCGCTAAATCTTAACAGCGTAAGGCTGAAGCAGCGTAAACTGAACCCAGCCTTCTCCAACTCTATCAAAGCAAAGGCGGAGTTCAACATGAATCTGGCCCGCAGCCTCACCCCCGCTCTGTGGATTGCCCTGGCATTGTCGCCCTGGAGCGCCCGTGCGCAGAGCTGTCAGACCTCGAGCGATCTTGATGACGCCACCCGCACCGCCATTACGGCGGCTGGACAGCGCTATTTCGGCATGGCTACCAAGGGCGACGTGGCATCGATGCGCCAGAATGCCATCCCGAGCCTCGCCTCTGATTTTTCTGGGATTGAGGGCACGATCAAAGACCATGAGCGGGATCTCGCGGCCGCTCAGGCGACGGTGAAGGGCGTCTTTCTACTCGACGGGAGCACTCCCTCCCCGCACGCCGAGTTTTACTGCGGTGTGTTCGGCAAGAGCGGTCAAACCGCCAACAGCGCCGTTTTCTATCTAGATAACCTTCCAGCCGGAAAATATGGCGTAGTTCTTTTCGACGCGAATTCACCGCAAGGGCGAACCCTGTTCTCCTTGATTCTTCAGCAGGCGGGAACGGACTGGAAAATAGGCGGCCTTTACGTCAAGTCCGCTCAAGTTGCCGGACACGATAGCGAATGGTTCCTGGCGCGCGCCCGGGAGTACAAGACAAAAGGCCAGATGCATAATGCGTGGTTTTACTCTACTCAGGCCCGCCTGCTGATATCCCCCCTGCCTTTCATGGGCACATTGGCCACCGATAAGATGGCTGACGAAATGCAAAGCGTGCAACCCGCAGACCTTCCGGTTGGAAAAACTGTCGACCTTCCGGCTGGCACTGCGACTTACAAGCTCATCTCGATCTTTCCGCAACCCGTGGGCAACGATCTAGACCTGATCGTAAAGTATCAGGCCGCCGATATTTCGAATACGAACCAGATATACGCAAGCAATGTAGCCGTCATGAAGGCGCTCACAACAAAGTATCCCGAGGTGCGAGATGCCTTCGCCGCCATCGTGGCCCGCGCCGTGGACCCCACTGGCCGTGACTATGGCACGCTGCTGGCGATGAAGGATATCAAATAGGGGACCCCGGTCCTCAGTTCTCAGTTGTTAGTTCTCAGTCAGCTGCGCGTCGCTTTGCTCTAACCTGCACTCTTTCGGACGCTTGTCGTCGCGCAGTCCGAGAAACACCGGAGCACGGAGCTTGGGCCCGCTGCCCGCATTGGTCCCGCCGGTCCACTCTGCAAACTCAATCTCGGCCACCAACTCCGGTTTCACGAAGCTGACTTTTCGAAGCGCGTCGACATCGCCAAAAAAGGGATTTTTATTCGTCTCCAGCTTCTTCAGAACAGCGAAAATCTCGCCCAGCGATTTCTGATTGAACCCACTCCCAGCCTGCCCCACATGAATCAGCCGCCCTTGCTTGTCATAGAGTCCAAGCACCAGGGAACCGAAGTGCGTGCGGCTGCCCTTGGTTTCCGTATATCCGCCGATCACGGCTTCCAGGCGATGGCGAATCTTGATCTTGAGCCACTCGCTGCTGCGGCGTTCCTCGTAGCAACTGGTGCGCAGTTTCGCGACAATGCCTTCCAGCCCGGCCTTCCGCGCCATCTCGAACAACGCTTTGCCGCGCTCCTCATAGTGATCGGAATAGCGCACGCCGTCGCCCGCCACCACCACCGACGCCAGTTTGCGCTTACGTTCTTCAAGGGGCACGCGCCGCCAGTCGTGGCCATCGAGATACAGCAGATCGAAGGCGTAATACAGTACCTGCACATCGGCGTTCCCGGCCGCCCGATGCCTTCCCGGACGAAATCCGGTGCGCTGCTGCATCAAACTGAACGATGCCTTTCCCTCCTCATCCAAAGCCACCACTTCGCCGTCCAGAATCGCAGTTTTCGCCTTGATGAGTTTTGCCATGTCCTTCAACTCGGGATAACGCGCCGTCAGATCGTTCTGATTCCGCGAAACCAGGCGCACCTTACCGTTTTCGATGAATGCGATCGCGCGATAGCCATCCCACTTGATCTCAAACAACCACTGCGGCCCGTCAAACGGCTCGGCAATTGACTCGGCCAGCATGGGATAAATCGCGGTCGGCATCGGCCGCTTCACCGGGGTGCCCGAGCACTCTTGAGCGGCCGAAGAAGCTTGAGCCGCAGAGGGCGCGGAGAAATCCGCAGAGGGCGCGGAGAAATCCGCAGAGGGCACTGAGGAACTTGATTTCTTGATGACAGGAGCTTGCAGGGTGGTAGTGGAAGAAGGTTTTTCGGCAGACGCTAATGCCCGCCCGTTACTTTTCTCCGTGTTCTTTGCGTTTTGTTCTTTGCGTTCTCGGCGGTTGGCTTTTTTTTTTGCCCGCTCTCCGCCGCTCTCTTCTGGTCGAGTTTCGCCACGGCATCGGCCAGCCACGCCGCCTTCAATTTTCCGCGACCGGCTGGCCGGCTACTTTTCCATTCTCTCGATCCAGCATCTCCGGCAATGTCGTCCATACTCCGTTTGCTCAGCACGGATTGATCGATCTCACCCGCATCGTATCCTTCGACAACCTGATCATCGTGCTTCTTGATTAGCAACCATTCGTTGCCCTTGCTTCCAGGACGCCGGCCGCGCATTTTAATAAGCGCGAAATCTCCCTTCAGCCGCTTTCCCTTCAATCGGAACTTCAGATCCCCCTTGGCCAGCATCGCCGCCGCTTCCGCTTCGGTTCCCGGCACATATTTTCCATTCACCGGGACTGGAGACAGCGGCGTCCATGTGCCCACGTCCCACACCATTACGCTGCCGGCGCCGTAGTTGCCCTCGGGAATGTTCCCTTCAAAATCGAAATAGGAAACCGGATGATCTTCGACCTGCATCGCCAACCGCTTATCGGCCGGATCGAGCGATGGTCCCTTCGGTACAGCCCACGACTTCAGTACGCCTTCCATCTCCAGCCGAAAATCGTAGTGCAGCCGAGTGGCATCGTGCTTCTGCACCACAAAACGGTTTCCGCCCTTCGTCGCCACCTTGGGCGGAGGCTCCGGCGTTTCTTCAAATCGCCGTTTCCGTTTGTATTCTTCGAGCGCCATAGAGAACACTATTTAACCACAGAGTTAGAGCGTTCCACACAGAGGAGGCGTCATCCCGAAGTCCCGCGTCTTCACCGCCGGGGCGAGGGATCTCGCGTGCAGCGTCGACGATCCGCGCCAGATGCTTCGCTCCGCCTGAAAAACGGCTGCGCTCAGCATGACGCCGCATTCGTGAACAAAATACTCGATGCTTTAGAATCCTCGCACCATGCAACGTGAATTTCCCGAAGTCCCGCTGGTTGGCGTTGGCGCCATCATCATCGAAGATTCCCAGCGTGCTCCTCGTCAAACGCGCGCACCCGCCGCTGCAGGCGCAGTGGTCCATTCCAGGAGGCGCCCTCGAAGTCGGCGAACTGGTGCGCGACGCCGCTATCCGCGAGGCTCGCGAAGAAACCGGACTTACCGTCGAGCCTGGCGAGCTTCTCGGAGTCTACGACCGCATCCTGCGCAATTCCGAGCAGCGCGTGCAATATCACTACGTTTTGGTTGATTTTCTGTGCCGCCGGGTTGCGGGAGATCTCGCCGCCGCCAGCGACGCTACCGAAGTCCGCTGGTTTCGTTGGGAAGAACTGGCCGCCCTCAGGCTTGCCGAGGATACGCTCGACGTAATTCGCAAGGGCTTTGCGAAATTAGACCCCTGACGCTCACGCGTCCGGGTGTCCATCGTCCTCCCACTCCACACCGCACGAATGGCAACGCCATGCCCGACGTTGCAGGGGCAGCGGTACGCGCAGGAAGGCGCTCATATAGGCGATGGGCCGATCCAGTTCTTTGAAGTTCACATCGAGCGACTGGCACTTTGGACACCGTGGCTGCTCGTAGAGTCCGACGCCTTGCACGTATAGACCTTCGAGAATCGGCTCGTCGAGGACTTGTCGAGCATCCTCTACATCCGCCGCTTTCACTTTGAGCTTGATCCCACCAATGAAGTTCGAAATGAACCAGTCGAGTCGGACCAGGTTGTCATCACCGAGAAAGCATCCAATCCCCAACGACTCGAGGCAGCCCTTGGCCAGCAAGGCTTCCGGCAGATCACGAAACTGCCGCACCGTTACCAGTTCCTGTAATTCCATTTCCTGCCGGTGTTCGGGCGCCGGTTCCTCCGGATATTTCAGGAGTCTGCGGTCCATCTCATCCTCGAGCGCATCCCATGCCCATTCGGTCAGCGAGTCGGCATTCTGCGCCAGTCGCTGTAACTCGCCGTCAGTCATGCCGGCGTAGTTGGCCGCCAGGCGCCGTTTCTCCTGCTTAGGATCCATCATCTCCATCGTAGGAAATCATACCTCCTTCCAAATGACTTGGCCCAATGAGCGATGAAGACGCGATGCTTCCGCCCTTCCTACCATTGAGGTCCACAGACAACCCTGCACCGGATTACCGCACCGCAGTTGTGGGCGATTCGGGTGGGAACTAGGTTGACTATTGCAGCGGATAGAGGGCACCCAAAAATGGCGGCGCGTGAGTCCAAACTCCAAAATACAGCCGATGTGACTCGCAAGCTTTACGCTGTCGACTCGGGTGTTTCCGGGACTCCATCGTCTTCCCATTCCGAGTAGCAAGAGTGGCAGCGCCAAGCTCGGCGATAGACCGGAATTGGCATATGAAGCCAGGCTGTAACGTACGAAACGGGCCGATCGAGCTCCTGGAACGTGACATCCAGCGACTGGCACTTCGGGCAATGAGGTTGTTGATATTCGCCAATGCCCGGTACCTCGAATCCCTCGGGAATAGGCTGGTCCAGGATTTGCTGGGCGACATCAAAGTCCTTCGGATCCACCTGCAGTTTGATGCCGCCGATCAGATTCGACCAGAACCAATCCAGCCGCACCAGGTTGTCGTCCACGAGACAGGAGTCGATCCCCGCCGATTCGAGACATCCTTTCGCCAGCAAGGCTTCGGGCATGTCTCTGAATTTGCGAAGAGTCACCAACTCCCTCAGGGCGAGGTCAGCGTCGAGCCATGCCGGCAGCTCCGCCGACGGCGTTTTGATCCGAGGCGGTGGAGTCGGAGGTTTGACTGGAACGGGAGTCGGGGCGAGGGTGCGGTCGAGAGCTTCGATATTGAGACCTCTGCGGCTGAGCTCAGCTCGCAGCACCTCTCGCGCAATCTCGGTAAGTTCGGCCGCCTGCCCGGCGACTTTTTCCAACTCCCCATCCAGTTGGCCGGAGTAGAAAGCCATGAGCCTCTGTCGTTCCTGCGCGGGATCAATTCTTGACATGGCAGGGAATCATACTCCTGTCCCACTCCGCGAAAATTCCGCGATGACTTCCTTAGAAAATAGAACGGCCCGCAGGCGCAAGGCCTACGGGCCGCCCGGTGGACTGTTTGGGATTGACCAAGAGGTGGTCACTCTACGTGGCCTCTACGGCAACTCCGGGATCCTGACCGACCTGCGTCAGGCGGATCCAATCCTTATTCACCGGTAGTGTGCGGGCTGTAGCTTCCGGCGCTCGTTCTCTTACTGCGCCCGAAGCCCCGCTTAGAGCAACCCGCTCTAAGTCTCAGCCACCTCACCTGGTCTTTGAACATCCCAACTACTGCCATCTGAACTTGTCATCCGACCACCTCCTTTCCGGTGTTGAGTGCAGATTATTACGAAACGCGCGCCGGCGTCAATCGGCACGAAAGTGGGTATCGGTGAAAGCAACAGACGACGTTGCCCCTCTAGCGATTTCCCAAAGTGGCAATCTCTCCGAGGCCCAGCAGGTTGGCATCCGCCGTAACCAGGGTAAGATCGAGCACCTTCGCCGTCGCCGCCAGAAAGCGGTCTGCAGGATCTCGTTGAGGCAGCGCGAGCGTCCGGGAGATCCTGACGATTTCGTGTGTCAGGGGAGCTTCCAGAAACGGTGCAGTAGACTTGGTTACCCAGTCATCCAAGTCTCCGACCAGATGGATGCGTCCCCTTTCGTTCAGAATCAACGCCTCCCACGTACTGATCGGCGAAAGCCACAGCTCATTTTCTGGGTTACGCATCGCATGCCGTACTCCCACACCAAGGCGTCCGATCTCCTGCAAACTCCACAGCCAGATGTGAGTATCCAGCAGGAGTTTCAATCGCGCAGTACCTCCCAGTCGCTCTCGTCGCCGGCAGGGGAAACAATATCCCCCAGAATCTGGATGCGGTCCTTCATAGAACCCATCCAGTCGGCCGAGCGAACCGGGTTGGCCGGCACAACTTCCGCCACTGGACGGCCCCGGCGCGTTACCCGAATCGGCTTCTTCGTCTTTTCCACCTGGGCGAGCAGAGCCAAGCACTTTGCTTTGAATTCTGAGATAGCGACTTCCTTCATGACTAATTGATTAGATCATAGTCGATCTAAATGGTCAAACTGGCTACGGTAGCCCGAACGCATACACCGCGCTGCCTGCGGCAATCGCCACATACTCTTTCCCATCGACCGCAAACGCTATGGGCGGCGCATAGACCGCGCCTCCCATCTGGAAATGCCACGCAGGCTTGCCCGATGCCGCGTCGAAGGCAATGAAATTTCCTTCGGCGTCGCCGCTGAAAACCAGGCCTCCAGCCGTCGAAAACACTCCCGACCACGTCGGCGACGTGTGCTCGAACGCCCACTTCACCTGCCCGGTCGCCGGATCGATCGCCTTCAGGAATCCGCGATACGGCCGGGCCTCTTCCGACGGAAAATACGCGCTGCCGTAATATGCGTGGCCCGCTTCATAAGGCTGCGGGGCCGTGCTGAAAATGTCGCATTGATCGCGCGCCGTCACATAAAACAGCGCCGGTCTGCGGATCGTAGGTCGGAGCCATGAAGTTCGTGGTTCCCAGCGCGCCCGGACACACCGTACGTCCCTCCAGCGTCGGCGACGATTGCTTGTTCTCCACCGGACGCCCCTCGGCATCTTTAGTGTCGCTCCACGTAGTTTTGCCGTAGGCATTCGCCGAAAGAGTTTGCCGCTGGTGCGATCGATGACATAGAAGAATCCGTTGCGGTCGGCCTGCGCGATCAGATGCTTGCCGCCCGCCTCGATCATGACCGGAATCTGGGTCGCATCCCAGTCATGCTCGTCGTGCTTGGTGAACTGGAAATACCAATTCATCTTGCCGGTGTCGGCATTCAGCGCCAGCAGGGAATTGCTGTAGAGGTTGTCGCCCGCGCGACCCTTCGCCGCGATTCGACGGCGACAGGATTGCCCGTGGGCCAGAAAATCTGATTCGTGGCCGGGTCGTAGGTTCCCGTGTTCCACGCCGGCGCGCCGCCCACTTTCCACGAATTGCCTTCCCAACTTTCATGCCCGGGCTCGCCCGGCCCCGGAACGGTATAGAAGCGCCACTTGCGCTCGCCGGTCGCCGCGTCATAAGCATCAATGAACCCGCGTACGCCATATTCCCCGCCCGAAATGCCGATCACGACCAGGTTCTTCACCGCCAGCGGCGCCACCGTGAAACTGTGCCCGGTGCGATAGTCCGCCGCGACCTTGTCCCACACGACGTTTCCGGTCTTCGCGTCGAGCGCGATCACGTGTGCGTCCAGCGTTCCCAGAAAAACTTTGTCGCCCAGAATCGCCAGTCCGCGATTCACTCGCCCGCAGCATGGACGAATGTCCCCCGGCAGTTGCCGCTGGTACATCCAGATGGGCCGCCCGGTGCGCGCATCCAGCGCAAAGGCGCGGTCATCCTGCGCGGTCGCATAGAGAATTCCATCGACCACCAGCGGCGAAGTCTCCAGCTTTCCCGGTCGCTCCCGTCTGATACACCCACTTTGGAACCAGGCTGTGCGCATTCGTCCGATTGATCTGATCGAGCGCGCTGAATCGCTTTCCGGAGTAATCGCCGGAATAAGTCATCCAGTTCTGCGGTTCCTTGGCAGAATTCACCAGCCGCTCAAATGTGACCTGCGCGTGGGCCACGGACGCGAGGACTCCGCAAGCCATGCAGATGGCCAGCAGGTCCCGAATTTTCCTCAGCGACCTCCGCGGCATTCCTCGGCGTTCTCCGCGGTTTGAAGCTCTTCCCGTCCCCATGCCGCGCCTCATCATTTCGCCCCCACGCTGGTCAGGTAGGTCACGATGTCCTGCCAGATCTTTGTCGCTCAAAAGGTCGACCCCGTACTTCGGCATCTCCGACTGCCGGCTCTTTTGAAATGATTTCAGCTTGTCTTTCTCCAGCAGGTGAATCTGCTCGCTCGTGTCCATGATCTGCACGCTGAAGCTGTCTTCATTCAACGTCACACCCTTGATTTCCTTTCCGTCAGCCGTGACTGCCGTGACGCTCTCGTATTCCTGCGGAAATTCCTTGGTTGCCTCGGTTAATCCCCAGGCCAGCCTCCGGCTGGGGTCGCGCACCGAATCCATGATCGCTTCGCGCGTGCGCGACCCGCCCACTCCCGTCAACTCGGGCCCGAGGCGCCCGCCCTTGCCCTCAATCATGTGGCACAGCGAACAATTTGCGTCGCCGTAAAACAGCTCTTTGCCATGTGCCGCGTTGCCCGCCGACTTGGTCGGAGCCTTCACCTCCTGGCTGCGAATGTAAGTAATGATCTGCCATATCTCCTCACCAGTCATCCCAACCCCCTGCCCGTTGGTCCCATTGGCCGGCATCGCAGTCCCGGGAATCCCGTTGCTGATCACCTGAAACATCTCCGCGTCGTTGTGGGTATGTTTCTTGACCGCCCGCGTCAGATCCGGCCCACGCCCTCCACCGCGCGCGCCCAGTCCGTGACATAGGGCGCAGTTGATGCGGAACTCATACTCTCCCGCCTTTGCCGCCTTGGCACTGCCCGCTAAAGGATTGCGATCGTCGGCAGCGCGAGCCGAAATCCCCAGCACCAACAACACGATGCACCCCATCCGCGATCGTCTGAACATGAACTCCCCTTCCCGGAATTGGCCGCATTCTACGCCATTGACTAGAGATTGCAGCTTTGGAAATCGCGTCGCCCTGGAGAAGCCTCCTGCAGGTAACAAATTTCCCCGCCCGTACATGACCGGCGGGCATCTGCCGCCTGCACCTTTGGCTCTCTACACTGAAATTCCTAGCCTCAGCAGACCGATATTACTGAGGAGAGCGGGAATTTTTCCCGATGCCGCCAAGTTATTCAAACATCAGCCTTTCCAGCGAAAGGCTTCGGCTTGGGGAAGGCCCAGATGAGCCAGCACGCGATAGGCAAATTCGCGGGCCAATTCATCTAAGGAAGCAGGACCGTAATAGAAGGCCGGGATCAGAGGAAAGATGGTGGCTCCGGCATCGGCGGCCCGGTACAGGTTGCGGATGTGGATTTTATTGAGTGGCGTCTCGCGCACGCATAGCACCAGCGGACGCTTCTCTTTGAGGGTGACGTCAGCGGCGCGCTCGATCAGATGCGAGGCGACGCCGTTGGCGATACGGGCCAATGTGCCCACGCTGCATGGCAGGACGATCATGGCTTCGGCGGGATAAGAACCGCTCGCCACATTCGCCCCGATATCAGCGTTCGATTGAACTTTGATTTTGCGCGAGGAACGGCCGCCGAGAATACGGCCGACCAGGTTGGACCGGCCTTTCAGGCCCAACTCTTCGGCCATGACTCGCAGTGCGCTGTCAGACGCGATGAAGTTTACCGTCTTCGACGCGCCGGTCGCCTTCAACGGTAAGCAGCAACTGCCGCAGAAAAATGGCCCCGCTGGCCCCGGTAGTCGCGATGGTCAGATTCTGCGGCGCAGGGTTGGGCAAGAAGCCTCCGGGCGAGGCAATTGGAGCATTGCCCCGACACCGGAGCATAGGGAGTCAATGAAGTGGAAGTCAAGATGAACGGGCTAGGAGCTAGGAGCTAAGCCGATCATGGCCAGCACCGCCAATCTTCGTTCTCGCCGCAGCGCCGCCCAGTTGCACGCGCTGGAGGGCGTAGAGCGCGAGATTCGCGCCCAGGACTCGCACCATCGCCGGAAATATCTTCGCGAGTTCAATCAGGCCTTTCGCAGTTACGATTCGCTGCTCGATGCGGCGGAAATGCAAAGCACATTGCACTCAGCAGACGTGGTCCTCATCGGCGACTACCACGCGCTGCCCGCCGCGCAACGCCACGCCGCATCCCTGATCGAGCAACGTGCCCTGGCCGGGGACCGTCCCGTGGTGCTGGGGGTCGAGACGATTTACGCTCGCGACCAGCACATCCTCGACGAATGGTGGCGGCGCGAAATTGACGAGAACGAACTGCGCCAGCGCATTCGCTTTGACCTTGACTGGGGATATGACTGGACTCCTTTTTACCATTTACTGGTCACCGCGCGCGATCACGCCGAAGCCCTCTACGGTCTCGACTGCATGCCGCGCGAAGATCTTCGCAAAATCGGCGCACGCGACCGTCACGCCGCCGCCAAGATCGCTGAAGCCCGCCTCCGCCATCCCGATGCGGTGATCTTTGTTTTGTTCGGCGAATCGCATCTCGCTCCCAGTCACCTGCCGCGTGAGTTGCACCAGGTCATGCCCGGAGCAAAAATTCTTACGGTATTGCAGAACGTCGACGCGCTCTACTGGCGCGCCGCCGGAGAACCCACACCCAACGTGGAGGCGGTTCGCGTCAACGACGAAGTGCTGTGCGTCTTCAACGCTACTCCGCTCGAGAAATATGAAAGCTACCGCCTGTTTCTCGACCAGTGGAGCCGTTCGGACGATGGTCCCGACTTCGCCCCCACCATCTACAACCTGATCGACAGTCTGGTCCGCTTCCTCGAGATCAACCGCTACTCGCCGCACAACAGCACGCAACCAAAATTTCTGGTGGATATGCTGCCGGAGGTCTATGGCGGTTCCTCCGAAGCGATGCTGCGCCGCCTGTTGTCGCGCAAGGGCATTGACGAAGCCGAGCGCGAAGCCATGCTGACCCACGTGGAAGATCGCGGCAGCGCCTATCTGCCGCAGGTGAACGCTTTTTACGTTCGGGAATTCCAGATGATTCAGGCGGCCGAAGACGCCACCCGCTTCTTGCATCAGGCGTGCCAGGGTTTGCCGCAGCGACTGAATGGCCATCTCGACGCAGATGGCAGTGGCAACCGCAAGAATCCGATCGACGACTTCTACGCTCGCGTAATCGAGCACGCGGTAGCCTACTTCGGCTCAAGGGTGCTCTACCCGGCGCGACCTGCACCAGAAGACTCGTCTCAACTTTCTCGAACCGCCTGTGAGAGATTGGCACAGGCAGCCCTTCGCGCCGACAAGAGCAAGTGCGACTCCGCCGCGCGCGATTTGGGCTATCGCATGGGAAGTCAGATCTACGACGCCTATCTCGCCGGCAAAGTCGCGCCCAGTGGCCTGCGCCGCCTATTTCTGGCCCATCTCAATGAGCCCGGCCTGGCCCGCAAAGTTTGCGCGACCGTAATCGCGAAGCTTCGCGCAATCTCCTGATCACATCGGCCCCGTCCTTTCCTTCGAGATCATTCGCAAGATGCTAATCTAGACTCCGGCCCGGCTGAATGCTGACTGCCGAATGCTGAGTGCTTCTTGAACGCCGAATCTATCCGCAAGCTTTTCGAGCAAGTCCGCAAAGGCAAACTGACGCCCGACGACGCCGTCGCCCGCCTCCGCCATCTGCCCTTCGAGGATCTCGGATTCGCCAAGGTCGATCACCACCGCGCTTTGCGAAATGGTATGCCCGAAGTCATCCTCGGAGAAGGCAAGACTCCGGCGCAGGTGGCAGGAATCTTTGCCCGTCTCGCCGAACAAGGCGGCAACATCCTGGCTACGCGCGCCAATGAAAAGCAATTTGCCGCCGTAAAGAAGAAAGTTCGCACCGTCGAATATCGCGACTTGGCGCGGGCCATCGTTCTGCAGCGCGATCCCACGAAATATGGCAAGGGAATCGTCGCCGTCGTCTCCGCGGGAACCAGCGACATTCCCGTGGCGGAAGAGGCCGTGGTCACTGCTGAAATCATGGGCAACGAAGTCGAGCATTTTTACGACGTCGGCGTCGCCGGCATCCACCGCCTGCTGGCCAACCGCGAAGCCCTCACCCGGGCGCGCGTAGTCATCGTCTGCGCCGGCATGGAAGGCGCCCTGCCCAGCGTCGTCGGAGGCCTAGTCGGCGTTCCCGTCATCGCCGTGCCCACCAGCGTCGGCTATGGCGCGTCGTTCAAAGGAATGGCCGCGCTGCTTGGCATGCTCAACTCGTGTGCGTCGAACGTCAGCGTGGTAAACATCGATAATGGTTTCGGTGCCGGATACGTTGCGTCCCTGATTAACCGGCTTCCCTGATTCTGTCACCTCTTAAGGAGTTCCCATGCCCGTACTGACGCCCGAGGCCAAGAATTTAATCGACCGTCCCAACTTCGCCCACCTGGCTACGCTCATGTCCGACGGTTCTCCGCAGTCTGTGCCGGTGTGGGTTGGGCGCGAGGGAGAGCACATTGTGATCTGCACCGGAGAGAACTCGCTCAAGGCGAAAAACACACGTGGCGATCCGCGAGTGGCGCTATCGATCGTCGGCTTCACCAATCCCTATGAAGAAGTCCAGATCCGCGGGCGCGTTATCGAGCGCCGTCCCGACCCCGACTTGGAAACAATGGATCCCATCTCGCACAAATACACTGGGAAGCCGTTCCCGTTTCGCGCTCCAGAAGGACGAGTCGCTTTGATCATCGAAGTAGAGAAGGCGCGTTACACTAAACTTCCGTTCGAACACACGCCGCCGAAATAGCTGAGTCACTACGAAACAGGAGCAAAAGAAAAAGAAAAGGCGCGACTCCTCGCCGCGCCCTTTCTGCCACCGCTACATCAAGCTTACAATCCCTGCTGGCCCTGGCCTTCGACCTGCAGCTTGTTGTCTACGCCGAAGGCGCCGAAGAGCTGGTTGGCTCTGATTCCGGCAACCTCTTTGTCCATCTTGTTATCGACCGAGCCGTAAAGCGTGAGGTGTCCATTGTCCACGATAATCCGAATCGGACGCGCCGGATCTATCGCGTACCTGCTCAACACCGTGTCACCATAGATGACCCGTAGCGCCCGCAAGCGCAACCCGTCGTCGAACTGCGAAACCGGTTCGATCGAAATGTTGTCGATAACATCCTTCACCCCAGGCATGTTTGCGATGTCGTACAAAGCTTCATCGCGGCCCAAGCCAGTTCGATCCTGGCCCTCGACCGTGACCACCCCGTCCTTCACTCCCAGCGCGAAGTAGTCGAACGTGATGTCATAGCCCGAGCGCACGTAACGCAGCTTCTTGGCCAGTTTCTGCTCAAGTTGCGCGTCCGGCACATTCGGACCGGCCACGCTCACGAGATTGCGCACGCCTTGCGCGTGCCCAGCTTTGCGAGCCAGCTTCGCCGCGTCCAGTTTGCCTTGATAAAGATCGACCGTGCCCGTTAAAGTCACGATGCCATCTGCCACACTGGCCTTCACATTGCTGAACTCGCTCTTCGCCGCCAGCTTCTGCGTCACCGTCGTCTGAATCTGATTGTCGTATCGGGAAGCGGTGCTGGTCTCGGCCATCAGGGTTGCGCCCAAGAGCCCAACCGCCATCAACGTTCCCACCATTCTCACTAAGCTCATCTTTCTTACCAATTTCATAGAATCACCTCCGACCCTTTGACAATTCTTTACGAATTAACTATCCGGTTAATTCATTCGATGCGAAACTCCTGGGCCAAGATGCATGCGTTGATAGTTCCACTGACTAGGTGCGGCGCCACACGGCACAGCAACTTTTCATATCGGGAAGTGTTTGTAGAAAGTAGCGGAAGAGGCTGGCATTGCTCCGCGCACCTTACGGCCCCGATCAGGATGGATTGGCTCGGCCGCGGACGCACGCCATTCGGAACTTCCACCCAAATAGCGCGCAGCTTCAAAATTCAGGCTGCTCGTTGGGTTACGACGGACTTTGGAATGCGTCCAGTTCGGACCCTCGCGTTGTGGGATTACCCCAGTAACCTTTCGACCCTCTACCCCGCGTTCTACCATGCCCTTGGACGACGAATTTCAGAGGGGGAATTCGCGGATGGGTGAACGTGTCACCCCATCAAGACGGGCGGACCTTGCCCACGCTAGCCGGCTGAAGAAAGCGCTGGAGAGCGGAGCTCCGCCGGCATTCGTCAAGCCTGGCGACGGCGCCTCGCCCTCGAATGGTGCCTGTTCCGAGCCATCTTGTCCTCTGCCTCCACCTCCCGACCCCTTAAGTAAGGATCAACAAAGCGCTGAAATCCGCCTGCAATTTCTGGAGCAGATGTTTCAGGCATCGCCCGACGGACTAAGCATCGCGGATAGCGACCAGCGAATACTCCTGGCCAATGAAACTTTCGTGCGTATGTTCGAGTACGAAGCTTCAGAGGTGGTCGGACAACTTCTGGAGAATCTGGTGGTGCCCCCCGATCGCCTGACCGAGTCTCGGTGGGTCACCGAAGCGCTCGCCAAAGGCCAGCGCATTATCCTGGAAACGCAGCGGAGAAAGAAAGATGGAACCCTGCTCGACGTTTCCGTTTCCTGCGCGCCTCTGCTGCTGGATGGAAAGATGGCGGGTTTCTACGCCGGATACCACGACATTTCCGATCGCAAGCGCGTAGAGGCGTTGAGCTCTGCACTCTACCGCGTCGCCGAGAAGAGCAGCAGCGCTCACGATCTGCAACAGTTTTTTGCCGCCGTGCACGGCATTGTGGATGAGCTGATGTACGCGCGGAACTTCTACATCGCGCTCTATGATCCCGCCTCCGACCTGCTCACGTTCCCTTATTTCGTCGATGAACAGGACTCCGCGCCACCGCCCAAGAAATTGGGCCGCGGACTTACCGACTATCTCATTCGCTCGGGACAGCCGCTGCTGGCCACGCCCGAGGTGCTGCAGGCCATGGAAGATCGCGGCGAGGTAGCCCGGAACGGATCGCGTTCCCTCGACTGGATGGGCGTTCCTCTGAAAGTGAACAATCACACCTTCGGAGCTCTGGTCGTTCAGACGTACTCCAAAAACATCCGATATGGCGAGCGCGACAAGGAAGTTTTGACCTTCGTGGCGCGGCAACTGGCAAGCGCGGTTGAGATTAAGAGAAACGAACAGGCATTGCGCCGTTCTGAAGCTCGCTATCGATCTCTGGTGCAAAGCTCGGTGTACGGAATTTACCGCTCCAGTCTCGAAGGACGGTTCCTGGACGTGAATCCCGCGCTGATCATGATGCTGGGATATGGATCGGCGGAAGAAGTGCTGTTGCTCGATCCCCAGAAAGATGTGTTTGCCCAAGAGGCTGAGCACACTCGGCTGATCGATGAATTCCGGCGCACCGGACGATTAGATGGGATCGAAGTGAAGTGGAAGCGCAATGACGGCAAGACCATCACCGTGCGCATCAGCGGCCGCGCGGTGAGCAGCGCCGACGAGCCGGCCGATGTATTGGAAGCGATTGCCGAGGATGTCACCGATCGCCGCGTACTTGAGGATCAGTTCCGTCAGGCGCAGAAGATGGAAGCCGTCGGACGGCTCGCCGGAGGGGTAGCGCACGACTTCAACAATCTGCTGATGGTCATCAGTGGGTATGCGGAAGTCATGCTGGCTGCTCTGGAGCCGGACCATACCATGCGCGAAAAAGCGGTTGCCATCCAGCAGGCTTCGGACCGCGCCACGACCTTGACCCGGCAGTTGCTGGCCTTTAGCCGCAAGCAGTTGCTGGAATTGAAAGTCGTCGACGTCAACGCAATTGTGGCAGGACATGGAGCGCCTGCTCCGGCCCTTGATTGGCGAAAATGTGGAGTTCATCACCAGCCTGACTCCCGAGGCAGCTCACACGCGGGCTGACGCGGGCCAGCTAGAACAGGTGCTGATGAATCTGGTGGTGAATGCCAAGGACGCGATGCCGAGCGGTGGAACGCTCACCATCCAAACGCAGAAGATTGTGATGGATGAGAGCCATCGCAGCGGCCCCACCTTCATCCGCCCCGGCGAATACGTCATGCTCTCGGTCAACGATACCGGCATGGGCATGGATAAAGAAACCCAGTCGCGAATCTTTGAGCCGTTCTTTACGACCAAGGAAAAAGGCAAGGGCACTGGGCTGGGCCTGTCGACCGTATACGGCATCGTCAAGCAGACTGGCGGATACGTAATGGTGCAAAGCGAAGAAGGACGCGGCACCACGTTTCATATTTATCTGCCTCGCGTCGAAGGCACGGCCGAGAAGCACACGGCACCCGTGGCGCCCACAGCCTTAGGTGGCACCGAAACTGTATTGTTAGTCGAAGACGAAGAATCCGTGCGTCAACTGGTGCGGGAAACGCTTGCGGCCAAGGGATATCGCGTGATGGAAGCGCAAAATGGCGAATCGGGCGTGGCCGTTGCGGCCCGGCACGACGGCAAGATCGACTTAGTCATCACCGACGTGGTCATGCCCGGAATGGGCGGGCGCGAATTGGTCAAGCAACTTGCGCAGACGCGCCCGGAAACCAAGGTGCTTTATCTTTCCGGATATACGGAAGACGCGATTGTCAGTGAAGGCACCATCGAGAGCGGCGCCGCTTTCTTGCAGAAGCCTTTCACACTGCAGAACCTGTCGCGCAAGGTTAGGGAAGTGTTAGGGTAGTAGGTTCTTCAGACCTCAGACCTCAGTCAGCTCCGGAACGACCAAGTCCGTGCAACTTTTTCTCCGCACCGGCGTCCTATCTAGTGGAAGATAGAGGCAGGCCGAATCCGGCTGCCGGTTATAGGGGTTCTCATGCTTATCAAAAAAGCGGAAGACATTCGTTCCTCGGAAATTACACCCAGAGAGTTTGTATCTCAACCGGCGCAGGTTTCTCGCGAGTGCGGCAATCGCCGGAGCCGCAGCGGCCACGGGCTTTGGGATGCGCGAGATCGTCTCGCCTTCGACTACGGCGCTGGCTGGAAACAAAATTGACGGCATCCAGAAAAGCCCGTTCAGCACGACGGAGACCATCACTCCCTACAAAGACGTCACCAACTACAACAACTATTACGAATTTTCCACAGACAAGGACGGACCCGCAAAGCTCGCCAAAGATTTCCGCACGCGCCCCTGGAAGGTCAAGATCGATGGCCAGGTCGAGAAGAAACAGGAACTCGATGTCGACGCGATCCTCAAAATGGCGCCCCCTGAAGAGCGCATCTACCGCCATCGATGCGTGGAAGGATGGTCGATCGTCGTCCCTTGGATTGGCTTCTCGCTGAGCGAATTGATCAAGCGCGTCAATCCCACCAGCAAGGCGAAGTTTGTCGAGTTCACCACGATTCTCGATCCCAAACAGATGCCCGGCCAGCAGCGCCAGGTGCTGGAGTGGCCCTATGTCGAGGGTCTGCGCATGGACGAAGCCATGCATCCGCTCGCGCTGTTGTGTTTTGGCATGTATGGCGAGGACCTTCCTAACCAGGATGGAGCGCCGATCCGCATCGTCGTGCCCTGGAAGTACGGTTTCAAGAGCGCGAAGGCGATAGTGAAAATCCGCTTTACCGACAAGCAGCCGCTCAATACGTGGAATATTTCCGCCCCCAACGAGTACGGTTTTTATTCCAACGTGAATCCCAATGTGGATCATCCCCGCTGGAGTCAGGCAAAGGAACGCAGGCTCGGCGAATTCTTCAAGCGCCCAACTCTGATGTTCAACGGCTACGGAGATCAAGTCGCCAGCCTGTACAGCGGCATGGATCTGAAGAAGAATTTTTAAAGCAGTGGTTGGTGGCCAGTGACCAGTGGTCAGGTGCAGGAGCCGACCACTAACCGCTGGCCACTGATCGCTCGCCGTTTCCGATGCCCCGCTGGCTCAAACCCGTGATCTTTCTGGCGTGCCTCACGCCGCTGGGCTATCTCATCTGGAGAGGCTTGCACTCCGCATTGGGCGCCAATCCCATTGAAGCCATCACCCACAGCACCGGCGATTGTACTCTGACGTTCCTGCTGATTACGTTGTCGGTGACGCCTCTGCGCAAACTGACCCGGCAATACTGGCTCATCGGCCTGCGCCGGATGTTCGGTCTCTTCGCGTTTTTCTATGGCACGTTGCACCTGATGACCTACGTCTGGCTCGACAAGTTTTTCGATCTCCACGAAATGCTGGCCGACATCGCCAAGCGCCGCTTCATCACCGCGGGGATGACCGCCTTCGCTTTCATGATTCCCCTGGCACTGACTTCGACCAAGTGGTCGATTCGAAAACTTGGTGGCCGGCGCTGGCAGGCGCTGCACCGCCTGATTTATTTCAGCGCCGCCGCTGGAGTGATCCACTACATCTGGCTGGTAAAAGCCGACTTGAAGAAGCCTCTGGAATACGCCTTCGTGCTGGCCCTGTTGATCCTCTACCGGCTGATCGTATGGATCGCATCGCGCACTCCAGCAGTACCGAAGGTGAGTGCCTCAGAAGGGTAGCGCCGGCGTCCCGCCGGCTGTCGAGCGGACGTCACACCCGCTCTCGCCGCTGACCCGATCATGCGGCTGCCTTCCACCGCAAAATTGCTTCGAGAAGCGCTCGCCCCCAGCATTTCACGCTGGCGTCAAACAAAATGGGCGCGGTCGTTAAGCAACAACGCTCGCGCCCAAGCTGATTCGACCAGCAACAAGTCGTCTTATTTGCGTTTGACAGCTTTGTGTGCGACCGGCGTTACGGGCAAAACGACCATATGCGCCGCTGCCGCGCTCGACTTGGCGCCCGGAGTCTGTAACAGAAGGCTTCCACTGCCCACCTGGTTGTTATCGGTTTCAAGGAAGAGCGCCGTGGAACTGTCCACCGCGTAGTAGAGCCCATTCACGACGTTGCTTGTAAGCACGCCCCGACCCGTTGCCGGGGAATCTGCGGTGTAGGTTCCCGTGAAGTTCTGATCAGAACTCAACGTCCCTTCATCGTTGATATCGATCAGGCCGCTGAATCCGGCGCTGGTCGTGGTGAACTCTGCAATATCGTCCTCCTCGAAAGAACCATTGAGGCCTCCGATATTGATGGCGGTGACACCCAATCCATACCCTTGCGACGCGGCGAGAGTTGCTCCCGCCGTTTGGGCAAAGGCAACGCCGCTAAGCAGTCCGCTGTTATCGATTTCCAGGAGTTGCACTCCCGCGCTGGCTGTGGGATACGCGATGAGTTGCGTGGCTCCGGAGAAGCCCGACAGAGTAAACGACGTTCGTCCACCCACGGAACCGGATGCTGCATACGTACCCGTGAAGCCCAGCGGAGACGCTGGCACGATGCCGTTGTTGTTGACATCTTCCGATCCGCTGCTGACTGCGCTCACGCCGTCGACCGTCAGGAAACCGCCGACGGAGAGAGGACTGGTGATCCCGCCCGCCATGGTATACGCAAGCACTGTCGAGGTCGAAGGCAAAGCCGCGCCCTGTTGCGTGAAAGCATCGCCGCCAAGCAGGGCCGCGGTGTCTTTTTCCACAAACTTCAAGTGCGTAGCATCCACAGCGTAGACATCAAAGGTGAGCGCCCCGAATGGAGTGGCACTGGACGAGTTCGTCGCCGTCAGGGTGGCTGTGCCTGGCGCAGTTCCCGTACCCAACGTCACGCTACCCGTTAGCGTCAGACCCGTGGAGGCAAGGCCCGCGTCATTGAAATCCTCAACTCCGGAAGAGATGTTTCCTGAGGAATCGAGCGTGAAGGATCCGAGTGTAGCAAAAGAGTTGCCGTTAGCGTCGATGCCGCCAAGGTTAAACGCATAGGAACCGGCCAGTTGCGCTTGAGTCACGGACTTCTGAAGGTCCATGGACCCGCCGCCCGTCCCATTATTGTCGTAGCGCGTCACCATAGCGTGCGAACTACTCAGCAAAACAAAATCCAGACCGACCGGGCCTGGCGCGGTATTCAAGGTGGCCTGACCGCGCCCATCGGAAGTTACGAGATAAGTGCCGCCGGTGATCGCAACGCCGGAAAGTGGAGTCGAGGAGCCGGCATCATTCAGGTCCAGAGTGCCTCCCGTGATGGTGCCGGAGCCGCTGGCCTGCAGACTGCCCGCCAGCGAAAAGGGAGCGCCCGAGGAACCTGTGCCGGCCGCAGAAAATGCATAGCTCCCGTTGAAACTGCTGTTACTAAAGCTCCCGCTCGGCGGCGGAGTCGCGGGATTAGAACTATTGCTGCTGCAGCCCGCCAGAACTGCAAGCGCGGAAAGAAGAATTGGCAAAACCAGACGATTGCATAGCGACATAACGTCCCCCGAGGTCTTGGCGCAGAGTTGATTCTTCCAAACTTAGTACGGTTGATTAGCCGCTAGATTCAACCCGAACCCCGACAAAAAGTAGCGCAAAAGAGGAGAATTTCGAAACTTTACATCTCTTTACGTTGGGCCCAAACTCGGTGCGCAAAGCGTCCTTCCGGCAAAGACAAAGCGATGTCATCCTGAGCGGCGTTCTTGGCCGCGAAGGACCGTGCAACTGGCCGAGGTGCTCGCAGGATGTGAGAATCGACTACGGATGCACCTCAGCCTCTTGCACCGCAAGCCCGCGCAACGATTCTTCGTAGGGCGCGCGCGCAATTCCTTTTTCTGTGATGATCGCGGTCACGTACTTCGCAGGAGTTACGTCGAATGCTGGATTCTCGACGCCCACGCCTGTGGGAACCATCTGTTTTCCGGCGATGTGGGTGACCTCCCGGGCGTTCCGCTGCTCGATGGGAATCTGGCTGCCATCGGGACAAGCCAGATCTACGGTCGAAATAGGCGCGGCCACATAGAACGGAATGTTGTGCTCCTTCGCCAGAATCGCAACCGTGTAGGTCCCAATCTTATTGGCGACGTCACCGTTGGCCGCGATGCGGTCGGCTCCCACAACAATCGCTCCAATCTTGCGCTGCTCCATCATCGCGCCCGCCATGTTGTCGGAGATGACCGTCGTCGGGATGCCGTCTTTCATCAGTTCCCATGCAGTCAGCCGCGAGCCTTGCAGGAACGGCCGGGTTTCATCCGCATACACGTGGATCTTCTTGCCTTGTTCGACAGCGGCGCGGATGACCCCGAGCGCGGTGCCGTATCCCGCCGTAGCGAGCGCGCCGGCGTTGCAGTGCGTAAGCACTCCGCCCGCGCTCGGCATCAGGGTGGCGCCGTGGCGTCCCATGGCCTGGTTCGCGGCGATGTCTTCGGCGTGCATGCGCTTCGCCTCTTCAACCAGAGCTTGCTTGATCTGCGGAATGGGCCGGATGCGTATGCGCTCGAATTTCTCCTGCATTCGGCGAATCGCCCAGAACAGATTGACGGCAGTGGGACGAGTTTTGCCGATGAGGTCGCAAATCTGGTCGAGATCGCTTTTGAGATCGCCTGTCGACTCGGCTTTGGAATTATTCACGCCGAGGGCAATGCCCATCGCCGCCGCAACGCCGATCGCCGGCGCCCCGCGCACCACCATGTTGCGGATAACGTCGGCCACCTGCTGGTGCGTTGTGCAGGTGACATACACTTCTTCCGTAGGCAGCTTCGTCTGGTCGATGAAACGTACGCCTTGGTCAGTCCACTCGAGAGTTTGAATCATGAGTCCGTCGTTGGTCGCTTGTCGTTAGTCGCTGGATATACCTACCCTTTATGCGCCTCGCAGCGGTTGCGCGGATTATTCGTAACCGCCGGACGTCCGCACACCTCGCACGTGGCCGCCACCGCAAAAACGCTGGGCTGCGTGTCATCATTCTGCAGAATGTGTTCCTTGCGCACCTCGTTCGCAGTGAAGATCGAGACGAACGGCACCGCCCCCGCCGCCTTCTCCACATTCGGACGCCCTTTGGCCTCTTCCCGCTCCACCAGGCACATTACGCCGACAATTTCAAAGCCGAACTCGCGCGCCGCTTCAATCGCCTGCACCGTCGATGCGCCTGTGGTGCAAACGTCATCCACAATTACGACCCGCGCGCCTTTCTCGCGGAAACCTTCAATGCGCTGTCCGGTGCCGTGCTGCTTCTCGGCTTTGCGCACTAAAAAGCCGTCCACTTCGCCGCTTACCACGGAGACGGCCACCACAATTGGGTCGGCGCCCATGGTCAATCCACCGATCGCTCGAGGCTTCCATCCGCGCTGCTGAATCTCTTCCAGAAATACTTCTCCGGTCAGCCGCGAACCCTTGGCGTCCAAAGTGGTCGTGCGGCAGTCGATGTAGTAGTCGCTGGTCCCGCCGGAAGAAAGTTTGAACTCTCCCAGCCGGAAGGACTTCTGAGCCAGCGTGCTCAGTAGTTTCTGACGCGCAGGATGCATGAAAATCTACAATAACATGCCAGTAAACTCCTGATCGGAACCGCTGGAGCAGGGAAGAGCCGGCGGCGCGAAAGTTCACAAATGAGAGAGTCTCGGAAGCGCGCGATGGACCCACTCTGCGTGTTACTCTGAAATCTTCCAGTCATGGTAAAAGACCCTTGTTTGGGCAGGACCTTGAATCGAGGTGTGACATTGCAGAGTTTGCACAGAGTTGCCTTTCCTGTTTTTGCCGGCATTCTTCTTTCCATAGTCGCGATTAGCGTGCAGGCGCCTTCGGTTCTCGCCGACGGCACCCGCACTTGGGAGCAATCGAAATTTGAAGACCTCGCCAAAGGTTCGGCTACCGGAGTGGCGATCCGCAGTGCCGGCGGCCTCGAACTGGCTCCCTCCTTCAAACTGCTCTATGCGACCCCGTCGACTTACATCTGGGCCGTGGTCGCCGACGAATCCGGAAATGTCTATGCCGCGACCGGATCTCCCGCCCGCGTATATCGGGTCACTCCCGATGGCACCGCGACTATTATTTTTGAGCCGCAGGAATTGCAAGTCCAGACTCTGGAGGCGGGACCACACGGCGTGATCTATGCCGCGACGGCGCCGGACGGCAAGGTTTATAAGATCGAGCACAAAGCACAAGAAAAATCCGACACACGCAAGGGCAGCAAGACTTCCGAGAAAGATGCCTCCAAAGATTTGCCGAAAGATCCAGCGAAACCGGCGTTGGATGCGTCGTGGACTTCGTCCGAATATTTTGCTCCGGGCACGAAATATATCTGGGACCTGGTTCTCGACAAGGCGGGCAACCTCTATGTCGCCACCGGAGATCACGGCGAGATCTACAAAGTCACTCCCAAAGGAGAACACTCGCTTTTCTTCAAAAGCGACGACACCCACATCCGCGTGCTCGCGCTCGATGCCAAGGGCAACCTGATTGCCGGTACGGATGGGAGTGGCCTGGTGTACCGTATTTCTCCCGCGGGCGATGGATTCGTGCTCTACAGCGCACCCAAGAAGGAGATCACAGCGCTGGCGCTCGATCGCGAAGGCAACATCTATGCAGCCGGCGTCGGCGAGAGGCGCTCAGGTGCTTCGTTGTCCGGCGGAGGTTCTTCGATCGTATCCATGGGCCCCGGGGCCAGCGAAGGGGCAGGTCAGTCAACGCCTGGGATGGTTCTCACCCCGACGCCCAGCACTCCTCGTTTGGGTTCGTTCCCATTTCCTGGTGGCAGTTCGAGCGGCGGGTCCGATGTGTACCGCATTGCCGCCGACGGCTCCCCATCGCGTATCTGGACTTCGCATGACGATATCGTCTATGCCCTCGCGTTCGATTCGCATGACAGACTGCTCGCCGGAACCGGAAACCGCGGACATGTTTTTGCCATCGACGGGCAGGATGAATTTTCCGACCTGCTGAAGGCTCCGGCCTCGCAGGTCACGGGTTTTGCCAAGGCTCCCGGCGGCGGTCTCTACGCCGCCAGCAGCAACTTGGGAAAGATTTTTCTTCTGGGCCCGGGTCCGGAGAGCGAAGGCACTTATGAGAGCGATGTTTCCGACGCCAAGGTTTTTTCGCGCTGGGGACGGGCCGAGTTTCGCGGTACCGGCAATGTGGACCTGCTGGCACGCAGCGGCAACGTCGACAATCCCGACCGCAACTGGAGTCCCTGGAAGCAAGTGGATCTCAACAAAGACTCTGAAATCGGGAGTTCCTCCCGCGCGCTATGCCCAGTGGAAAGCCGTGCTGCATGCGGGGAACACCAAGCCAGCGGTAAACACCGTCACCCTGAATTACCTGCCGAAAAATGTGGCGCCCGAAATCGATGACGTATCCGTGCAGGTAGGCGTTCGCTATCAGCCGCTCCCGAAATCGGCTGGGCTCGGTTTGGGTACCGACGTGAGTGGATCTTCCGGCAGTCATTTCGAGTCGCCGGTCCCGAGCACTCACGACCGCGATGCCATCGGCGTCAAGTGGAATGCGCACGACGACAATGACGATCAGCTGGTCTATTCCGTTTACTACCGCGGCGATGGCGAGACCCGCTGGCTGCTGTTGAAAGATGACTTAACCGACAAGGCCTATTCGTTCGACGCCAGCCTGCTGCCCGACGGGGGCTACACCATCAAGGTTGTCGCTTCGGACGCGCCGTCGCATTCGCCGGGCGAGGCGCTGACCGCGACCAAGCAGAGCCGCCGCTTCGAGGTCGATACCACCCCTCCGCGGGTCGAGAACTTGATTGCGTCGGTCGAAGGTACGCAGATTCACGTGCGCTTCCGGGCGGAAGACGGATTCTCCAACATTAAGCGCGCAGAATTTTCCGTGGACGCGGGAGACTGGAAATATGTCGAGCCCGTCGGCCAACTCTCCGATACAAAGATCGAAGAGTATGACTTCATGGTCCCCTTGGAGGCGGCGAAGGACGCCGAGTCCGAGCACGTGGTGGTCGTGAGGGTCTACGACAAATACGAAAACATGGGCGCGGCTAAGACGCTATTGAAAGCAAAATAAGCCAACTCAGGCATTACTTGTATCCGCAGGACTCGAAGCCGCGAAGCGACAACAGAGCCAGCGGCGAAGCGGCCAAAGAGTGCAGCCCACGGCGCAAGCCGTGGGTAGGCGAGATCGACCAGAGCAGCCCCGTAGACCCGAAAGAATCCTACAACGCAGTTCGGAAAAAATAAAGCTGGCGCAGCCTCACCCCGCTGCGAGATAAACGTATCGCAAAATAAACAGCGCCGTCAGAATCCAGATCACGACGCTCACCTCTCGAAACTTCCCCGCCGCCACCTTCACTAGCGTGTACGAAATCAACCCCAGGCTCAGGCCGGTCGCAATACTGAAAGTCAGAGGCGTGGCCACCAGGGTTACGAATGCCGGAATCGCCTCCGTAAATTCCCGCCACTCCACTCGGGCAATCGACTCCGTCATCAGCGCGCCGACAAGGATCAGCGCAGGCGCTGTCGCATATCCCGGAATCGCCGCCGCCAGCGGCGAGCAGAATGCCGCCAGCAGAAAAAGTCCCGCGACAAAGATGTTGCTGAGTCCGGTCCGCGCCCCTGCCGCCACCCCAGCCGCGCTTTCGATGTAACTGGTCACGGTAGACGTTCCAGTCAACGCGCCAAAAATAGTTCCCACGGCGTCCGACACAAGCGCTCGTCCCACCCGCGGAATCTTGCCGTCCTTCACGAAGCCGCCCTGTTCGCAGACTCCGACGAGCGTGCCCACATTGTCGAAAAGATCGACAAACAGGAAAACAAAAACAATTTCCAGCAGGCCGAGATGAAGTGCGCCGCGCAGGTCGAGTTCAACCAGGTCGAAGCCGGATGCGGCCAGGAGAAAATTGCGGTCGGCCAACTCTCCATCCCGCGCAGGATTCCCAGCACTGTCGTGGCGAAGATGCCGATCAGGATCGCTCCATTGATCTTGCGCGTCATCAGAACCAACATGATCGCAAGCCCTATGCACGCGAGTTGCGCTTCGTGATTGGCAAAGCTGCCCAGGCCGACAAACGTCGCCGGATTCGCCACCACCAGCTTGGCATTGCGCAGCCCGACAAAGGCGATGAACATCCCAATGCCCCCGGCAGTGGAATACTTCAGGCATTCCGGAATTCCGTTCACGATCTGTTCCCGCACGCGCGTGACCGTGAGAATCAGAAAGAACACGCCAGAAAAAAAGATGACGCCCAGGGCGGTGCGCCAGGGAACATGCATGCTCTGACAAACCACATACGTGAAGTAGGCGTTCAACGACATTCCCGGCGCCAGCGCGATGGGATAGTTCGCGTAGAGCCCCATCACCAGCGTCGCAGCGGCCGCAGAGACGCAGGTGGCAAACACCACGCCCTCGACCGGCATGCCCGCCTGTCCCAGGATTTGAGGATTCACGACGACGATGTAGGCCATCGTGATGAACGTGGTCAGCCCACCGAGAAATTCCCGGCGCACCGTAGTGTGGTTTTCCGCAAGACGAAAGTAGCGTTCAATCAATCCTGATCCTTGATGGTTCGGTTTGTAGGTCGTGAAATGAAACCGCCATTCTACACACACCTGGCGACAGCCGCCTCGGCGGCCCGCCCTGCAAGAATTCCGCTTGAACGTGTGGGGACGGACGCATTCGTCCGTCCAATGTTTTGCGGTTCTCAGTGCCGGCCCGCGGTATCGTCCGTCGCCTCCAACTCTTCGCTGCGGATTGCAGTCAACTCGCCGGCTTGCCGCAATTCCGGAAACAGCCAAGCCCACACTGCGATGACGACCAGCGTCCCAATTCCTCCCAGCACGACGGCCGGCACAGTGCCAAACCATTGTGCCGTCACTCCGGATTCGAACTGCCCGAACTCATTGGAGGTTCCAATAAAAATCATGTCCACCGCGGTCACGCGTCCGCGCATTTCATCCGGCGTGGCGAGCTGGGTGAGCGTGGCGCGGATAATCACGCTCACCATATCGCTGGCTCCGAGCAGCAGCAGCGCGATCAACGAGATCGTGAGGCTGCGCGAGATCCCGAAGATAATCGTGAAGATTCCGAATCCGGCCACCGACCAGAGCAGTGTAGGTCCTGACCGCCCGCGCAGCGGACGGTGGGCCAGCAGCACGGCCATCAGCGCCGCGCCGACCCCGGGAGCGGTTCGCAGCAGTCCTAGCCCCCACGGTCCGGTGTGCAGAATTTCGCGCGCATACACTGGAAGCAGCGCGACCGCTCCGCCCAGAAGCACCGCAAACAGATCCAGCGAAATCGCTCCCAGGATGAGTTTCTTCCTCCAGATGTAGTGCAGACCTGCGAAAACGGTCTTCAATGACATCGGCTCCCGTGGCGGCCGCGCCTTGACCTCCGGCTTGATGCGGAACGAGGACACCGTCGCGCCGATCGCTGTCAGCATTGCAACCACATAAACGGCGGAAGGACCGCGAAACGCCGCGTACAGAATGCCACCGAACGAGGGTCCGAGAATCGTTGCCGCCTGGAAGATGCTCGCATTCCACGCTACAGCGTTGGGGAAGTGTTCTTCGGGAACGAGCTGCGGCAAAATGGAACGACTCGCCGTGCTGTTAAATGATCGCACCACGCCGATCAGGATCAATACCCCGTAGATCGAACGCACGGAGTGCATACCGCCCCGGGTTAAAGCGAGCAGCAAAGCGAAGCAGACCGCGTAACCGCCATAACAGGCCGAGAGCACGTGGCGGCGTTCGAAATGATCAGAGGCGTGGCCGGAGATCGGGAAGAGCAGAATTCCCGGCAGAAACTGTGCCAGACCCACATAGCCAAGATCGAGCGGCCGCTTCGTGATCTCATACACCTGCCAGCCGACGGCAACCGCCTGCATCTCTACCGCCGCCACAATCAGAAATCGTGCGACCTGGAACAGCACGAACCCGGGATGCGTGAAAGCGGCGCGTCCGGCTCTGGCGTCGGAGGATGCGGGCATGAACTACTTACTATTCCATAGAAAGCTCAGGATGTGGAGTGTGGGACTAGTGGGGACTCTGTATGGGACGGCACTCTTGTCCGTGCGCCTTTGATTTTGATCTTAATGTTGTCGCTGCTGTCCGCTGGTCCAGTTCCCACATCTACGCCACGAGCGGAGCATTCGCAATTCCCGCAGTCCCGAACACCTGCCGATAGCGCTCAATCTCAGCAGCCGGCCCCAGCGCCTTGGAATAATTGTCTGATAGTTTCACGGCCGGACGTCCTTCGACGCACGAGACCTTGCAGATCAGGCTAATGGGATCGAATCCTCCACCGGTGTTGGGATTGCATCCTCGAAAATCATTGGTCAGCAGAGTGCCCCAGCCAGCGCTGAACCGGATGCGCCGTCCCGGCATCCATTTCTTGCGATCATCAAAATCCGCCGCACTGGAAAAATCGCTCGGCGCCACGCCATTCGCCACGCTCCCGCCAAAATAAGCATGCAGTCCGAGGATCTGGTCCACATCCAGGGTGTCTGACGCAATTAGAAGTTTCTCCGCAGGATCTTTTCCTTTCGCCTTAAGCCACGCGATGTATTCGTCCCCTGCAACGTACGGATCTTTGCTGTCTACGCGCTGTCCGGTCCACTCCGCCACCCAGTCGGGCGCCCCTGTTAGAAACTGCGTCGTCCCAAATGTGTCTGGCAGAAGCACACGCAGCGCCCCTTCATAGCTCTGCTGCCATAGCTCCAGCATGCGGTACTGCGATTCCTTCAGAGCGATATCGTCAGGCGCTAGCGCGGCCATCACCATCGGAATTTCATGAGCATTGGTTCCAATCGCTTCCAGATCGTGCTTGTGCGCCAAGAAGGCGTTCGAGGTCCCAATGAAATTGTTTCTCAGGTTGGCGGCCATGGCCTCCACCACATATTCCTGCCACAAGAAGCTATGCCGGCGGCGCGTTCCAAAGTCGGCAACGCTCAGTCCGGGAACGCCGCGCAGCCGCTCGATCTTGCTCCACAACTTGGTCTTGGCCCGCGCATACAGAATGTCGAGCCCAAATTCGCTGAGCGTTTTTAGATTGGCCCGCGTCTTCAACTCATCCAGAATGGCCAGCGCGTATAGTTCCCACATTGTGGTCTCAGTCCACGCGCCTTCGAAGGTCAGATGGATCTGACCGTCCCGCACCGACAAACGATAATCCGATAAATGAAAGTCGCGATCCAGCCACTCCAGAAACGCGGGCTCGAAAATTCCGCGGCGCCCATAGAAAGTGTTGCCGGCCAGCCAAACCAGTTCCGACCTGCGAAACCGTTCGCCGCGCACGTGCTGCAGTTGTACCTTGAGTTCCTCGATGTTGATGATTTCCGCCATTCGCACCGAAGGATGGCGATTGAAGAGCGAGAACTCCACGCGCGTCTTGGGAAAATGCTTCCAGATGAACTGCAGCATCAGCAGCTTGTAAAAATCCGTGTCGAGCAATGACCGGATGACCGGATCGAGTTCCCAGTTGTGGTTGTGCGCGCGTTCTGCGAAGTTGACGATCATCAGAGGAGAGCGGCCCTCACTAACAGTTTAGAAGAGATGGTCCAGAAGACGACAGTCTAGAGGATAAGGGATGTTCTGTCTTAGAAACATGCGGGGACAGCCGCCCTCGGCTGTCCGGTCGAGCGAAGCTCGACTGTCACTGCCTGCGGCCAGGCTGGACAGCCGAGGGCGGCTGTCCCTATATGAAACTGTCCGCGCTTAGGCCTTCGCCCCCACGAACTTCTGTTGCAACCCCTCGTACACTTCCTCTGCCCGCCGCAGCGCATCCTGCACGTTGTCGCAAATATTTTCTTCGCCGATGACGCCCGCCGATCTGCATCTTCGATCCACCCAGCGCGGAAATCAGAAACCCGGTGACGATCGCACAGTAAATTCCGGCCTGCGGCGTCAGTCCCGAAGCAATGGCAAATGCCATCGCCAGGGGCAAAGCCACGAGTCCTATCGTGACTCCGGCAATCAGATCCAGCAGAAATTTGTGCCGGTCATAATCTTTAAGGCAGAGGACCGACTTCGGAAGCCAACGATCATCCAGGAAAGCACGCACCATTTTCACATTATCTTTCCGCCCGCTGGAATCCGGTAGATGACCGACGTGCCTCCCTTGAGGAAATCACGTAGCGGCGGACGCATTCGTCCGCCTCGCGAGGCGGAGGCAAGCGGCCCCGGACGAATGCGTCCGGGTCTACGTGATTGGTCCACGCCAACTCCGCCTGTAGAATCACTCCATGCGCTGGTTGCGAACCCTGGGATGGCTGGCCTGCGTCGTCTATTCGACGATCCCACTGTTCTGGCTGATGGTTCATCCGCGGGCGCATCGCTGGCGAGCAAGCGAGGCATCTCCCTTCCGCGTTCTGGTTCCCGCCTGGATCGTCATGTGGATTGGAATGGCTGCGCTGACAGGTCCATGGCGGGACGCAACGTTCAGTTCGACGCCTTGGACTTGGGTTCCATCCGCTCTGTTATTTGCGACAGGCATCTTTCTGTATTCCACTGCGGGAGCACACTTCAGTTGGGCACAATTGGGCGGCTTGCCAGAAGTTCGCGCCGGTCACCAGGACGACCGGCTCGTAATCACCGGCATTCGCTCTCGCGTTCGCCATCCTGTCTATCTCGGCCATCTCTGCGAGATGCTGGCCTGGAGCGTCGGAACGGGCCTGGTCGTCTGCTGGGCCCTGACCGGCCTGGCGGTCGCAACCGGCGCCGTGATGATTCGCATGGAGGACGCCGAACTGGAGAAGCGCTTCGGGGAACAGTACATTGCCTATCGTCGGAGAGTCCACGCCGTGGTACCGAAGCTGCACTCATGACCCAATCGCCGCGGCCATCTCGAAAGCTATCGTTATAATCCAGTCTTGGCTGAAAAGCTGAGAGCTGACAGCTGATCGCTCCCCATGCGCTTCGAACTCTTCATCGCGACCCGCTACCTGCGCGCCAAGCGCCGCCAGGCCTTCATCGGCATCATCACCGGCATTTCCATCGCCGGCGTCGCTGCCGGAGTCGCGTCTCTAGTCGTCGCCATGGCCATCACCAATGGCTTCCGCCAGGACCTGCAGCAGCGCCTGCTGGGTTCCACTTCCCACATCAGCCTGCAGCGCGTTGCCGACGACGGCATCAAAGACTGGCCCGCGCTCATGGAGCGTCTTTCGAAGCAGCCGCATGTCGTCGCGGCCGCTCCGGCAATCTTCGAACAAGTATTGATCGCGCGCGGTCCGCGGGCCCGAGGGGCCGTGCTCAAAGGGATGATCCCGCGCTACGAGCGCAAAGTGGGCGATCTGCTCAACTCCGTGAAGGAGGGCTCCGCCGCTCCGCTGGAAGACACAAGCTCCACCGAGACAGAGTCACAACCGGAGTCAAAGGCAGCGGACAAGAGTGTCCGCTCCACACAATCAAAACTTGCAGAACCGGATGCCGCCCAATCTCCCGACTTCCTCGCCGGTGTCCAGCAGCGCGTCTCGGGCATGCCTCCCATCGTCTTGGGCAAAGACATGGCCGATAACCTTGGCGCGACCGTCGGTTCTGTGGTCATGGTGGTCAGTCCCCAAGGCGAGTTGACTCCTTTCGGCACCGTCCCCAAATACACTCGCTTCCACGTGGTGGGAATTTTTAATTCGGGCTTCTTCGATTACGATTCCAATTGGGCATTCGTTCGGCTGTCGGATGCGCAGAAGTTGTTCGGCCTCGGAGACCTGATTTCCGTACTCGAATTCAAGGTCGACGACATCTATCAGGCCGCCCCGATCTCTCGAGAACTTGATGAAGCTGCCGGCAAAGGTTTCATGGCCACCAACTGGGAGGAGCAGAACAAGGCCCTGTTTCACGCCCTTCGCCTGGAGCGTCTAGTCACCTTCATCACCATTGGCCTCATCGTCTTCGTCGCCGCCCTGAACATCTTGATCTCCCTCATTATGATGGTCATGGAAAAGACCAAAGACATTGCCGTGCTTATGTCGATGGGCACCCGCCGGGCCCAGGTGCGCAACCTTTTCATTGCCCAAGGCGTCCTCATTGGCACGGTCGGTACCGCCATCGGCCTGGTGCTGGGATATGCCATCTCCTATGCGGGAGGACATTACCACGTGCTGGCGCTATCGCCAGAGGTGTACTCGATTGACTATGTGCCCTTCGTTCCGCGTGCGATCGACGGCGTGCTGGTTGCCTTCGTAGCGGTTAGCATCTCGTTTATTGCAACGCTCTATCCGTCATGGTCCGCGTCCCGCATTCTCCCAGCGGAGGCGCTCCGCTATGAGTAAGCGCTATCACCAGGAAATGAGAATGGATGGGAGCAATCGTCCTGGAAGAGCGGTTTTAAACACAGAAGGCACTGAGGGCACAGAGGAAATGAAAGCCAAAACAAGACTTCCTTCAAGTTTCCCCGTGCCCCCTGTGCCCTTTGTGGTTAAAGGTTTAAATTGCCGTGCCAATCTTCAGCCGCGAAGTGCGAATACTGCCTATACCTTAGGTTATGGTCCTTTCCACTTTAGCCCTTGGAACGAAAGAGACACGACTTGCATCTAACTCAACAAGAATCGATGCTGCGGGTGGAAGGCCTGAAGAAGGTTTTTCGATCCGGCGAATCGGATCTGCTGCTCTTTGAAAATCTGTCGTTTGATGTAAAGCAAGGAGAGATGCTTGCGATTGTGGGAGAGTCAGGGTCGGGGAAGAGTACCTTGTTGCACATCCTGAGCGCTCTTGATCGTGCTTCCGCAGGTGACGTATACTGCGCCCACTTGCGATTGAATTCGCTATCCCCCGACGAAGCCGCGAATTTTCGCAACCGCGAAACCGGCTTCGTATGGCAATTCCACTATCTGTTGCCGGAATTCACGGCGGCAGAAAACGTTGCCATGCCGCTGCTGCTGCGGGGGCAGACATGGCAGCAGGTCGAGCCAGAAGCTTCACGCTGGCTGTGTGAGGTCGGACTGGACAAACGCGCGCATCATCGCTCAGGCGAACTCTCGGGCGGAGAGCAGCAGCGGGTGGCTCTGGCCCGCGCGCTCATCACAGGTCCCAAGCTGTTGCTGGCGGATGAACCCACGGGCGATCTGGACGGACAGACCGCGGAAGCCGTTTTCGCTTTGATTGCGCGATTACATCGCGAGCATCAACTTACCTCCCTCATCGCTACGCATAATTTGTCATTCGCCCGGCGCTGCCATCGAGTATTACGACTGCAGCGGGGGCGTATGGAAGAGATTCCGCCGGAATCGTTGCCGGCGTGAGGAGGGGAAAGGATTCAGAGATCTGGATTCAAAGGGCTGGGTCCGGAAGAGATTAGTTAGACAAAGTGCATGAACTTGGTTTCAGAAGCCGGCAGCGAAGGCGGCGGCAACCGTTCCTTCGGTAACGTGATCAAAGGGTTGTAAAAATCGTTTCAGTACTTTGGTTTTGCGGCCCTTTGCTTGCATAATGGCGATAGAATAAGGTGAGTAGAGGCAGGGTTGGGTTTGGTAGCTCGGGCGAGCAAGATTTTCCCGACGGAAAAGTCAGGGGGAAGGCATTATGTTTGAACGCTATACGGAGAAAGCCAGGCGCGTCATCTTTTTCGCACGCTACGAAGCCAGCCAGTTCGGGTCTCCCTATATCGAGACGGAGCACCTTCTTCTCGGACTCCTGCGCGAAGACAAGGCCCTGACCAATCGTTTCCTGCGATCCCATGCTTCGGTCGAATCGATCCGCAAGCAGATCGAGGGACATACCACCATTCGCGAGAAGGTTTCGACGTCGGTCGATCTTCCGCTAAGCAATGAATGCAAACGGGTTCTTGCTTATGCCGCGGAGGAAGCCGAGCGCCTTTCGCACCGCCATATCGGTACCGAACATCTACTTTTGGGCTTGCTGAGGGAAGAGAAGTGCTTTGCCGCTGAGATCCTGCACGAGCGCGGTCTGCGCCTCTCGACCATTCGCGAAGAGCTGGCCCGCAGCACTCAGGAAAAGGCTCAGCCCCAGCGCCAGCGTGAAAGTTCGCTGTTGGCGGAGTTTTCGCGCGATTTGACCCAGGCCGCCATGGACAGCCAACTGGATCCCCTGGTCGGCCGTGAAGGTGAAGTCGACCGCGTCATCCAAATCCTCTGCCGCCGCACCAAGAACAACCCGGTGCTGATCGGCGAGCCCGGCGTCGGCAAAACCGCCATCGTCGAAGGGCTGGCCCAGCGCATCGCCGATGGCGAAGTTCCATCGTTCCTCGCCGACAAGCGCATCCTCGCCTTGGACCTGTCGCTCATCGTCGCTGGCACCAAGTACCGCGGTCAGTTCGAAGAGCGCCTTAAGACCATCATGAAGGAGCTGATGGAGTCGCAGAATTCCATCATCTTCATCGACGAGTTGCATACCCTGGTCGGAGCCGGATCCGCGGAAGGCTCGCTCGACGCCGCGAACATTCTGAAGCCGGCGCTATCGCGCGGCGAAATTCAGTGCATCGGCGCCACCACCCCCGGCGAATATCGCAAGTCCATCGAGAAAGACCGTTCCCTCGAGCGCCGTTTCCAGGCGGTGAAAGTTCCGCCGCCGAACGAGACCGACGCAATCAAGATTCTGTTCGGCATTAAAGATCGCTACGAAAAATTTCACGCGGTTACCTACACCGACGAAGCCATCAATTTCGCGGTGTCGCATTCCAACCGCTACATCCCCGACCGCTTCTTGCCTGATAAGGCCATCGACTTAGTCGACGAAGCTGGAGCCCGCGTTAAACTGCGCCAGACTTCGTTGCCGGAAGAGCTGACTGAAGTCCAGAAGCGCATCAAGTTCATCGTCCATCGCATGGAAAACGCCATCGCGAACCACGAGTTCGAGAAGGCTCGTTTCTATTCGGATGAGGAACGCAAAGAGCGCGAGAACCTGCGCGCTCTTCGCGAAAAATATCATCTTGACGAGTCCTCCACCGGCGTGGTCAACCGCGAGGATATCGAAGACGTCGTCTCGCGCTGGACTGGCGTGCCCATCACCTCGATCAAGGAAGAAGAAACGCAGAAACTGCTGCGCATCGAGGAAGAGCTGCACAAGCGCATCATCTCGCAGGACAAGTCCATCAGCGCGTTGGCCCGAGCCATCCGCCGTTCTCGCGCCGGGTTGAAGAATCCCAACCGCCCCATCGGCTCCTTCCTGTTCCTGGGCCCCACGGGCGTCGGCAAAACCGAAGTTGCGCGTACTCTGGCGCAGTTCATGTTCGGTACCGAAAAGGCTTTGGTCCGCTTCGATATGTCCGAATTCATGGAGAAGCACTCGGTCTCGAAGCTGATCGGTTCGCCTCCGGGATACGTGGGTTACGAAGAAGGCGGCCAGCTCACCGAACGTGTGAAGCGTGCCCCGTACTCGGTCGTCCTGCTCGACGAAATCGAGAAGGCGCATCCGGACGTCTTTAACATCCTGCTGCAGGTTTTTGAAGACGGCCAGTTGACCGACGGACTCGGCAACACAGTTGACTTCAAGAACACGATCATCATCATGACCTCGAACATCGGCGCGCGGCATTTGCAGAAGCGCGAAGGTCTGGGCTTCCAGTCGTCGAAGGAAGACATGATTTCCGACAAAGTGGAAGAACTGGTGAAGGGCGAGGTCAAACGCACCTTCAACCCGGAGTTCCTGAACCGCCTGGATGAGATCATCCTGTTCCTGGCTCTGGGCGAGTCTGACCTGATCCAGATTCTCGAACTCATGGTCACGCAGCTCAACGCGAACCTGGCGCAGAAAGCCATCACCGTCACGGTGGCCGACGATGCTAAGAAGTGGATCCTCAACCAGACCCTGACCGATCGTAGCTACGGGGCGCGTCCGCTCCGCCGCGCCCTGCAGAAGTACATCGAAGACCCGCTGTCGGAGGCGCTGATCCAAGGCACTATCACCACGCGTCCAGCCTTCATCGAGGTCTTCCTGGAAGACAACAAGCTGTTCTACCGCCCAGTCGATGCCGAAAAGGCGGAAGGCGTCCTGTTGTACGAGAAATGATTCATGTGGGGACAGCCGCCCTCGGCTGTCCGCCGAGCGCAGCTCGGCCAGGTTTAAAGCCGCCAGCCCAACCACTGGCGGCCTTTTTTTCGCGTGCCAAAACCGGCCATTCCCTGTTCAGAAGCCCACTTCAGCCCAAAACCTTATTGACCCAGCCCTAAATTCTGTGATTAGATTCGCGGAACACTCCGTGGGCCGAACCCGCCGGCCTGCAAATCAGTACGCGACCGAGGTTAAGCCTATGAAGTGCCGTTTGTGGCAAGCGGGCCTGGCTGTCTCTGTGCTAGGTCTATCCTTTTTCTCCTTGAGCGCCAGCGCACGGGATGTCGTCCTGCCCGCCGGTACTCTTCTGCAATGCACTCTCAACGAACCCAATTTGTCCACCTCCACGGTCGACGTCGGCGACCCCGTGCTTTGTCATCTGCGCGGCGTCACCGAGTTCGGCCAGCAGGCTTTTCCGCGCGGGAGCTACCTGGTGGGACATCTGGATTCCGCCAAAGATCCCGGCCACTTCTGGGGCAAGGGGTATTTAAAGCTGCAGTTTGATCGCATCGGCCTGCCCACGGGCGACCTTCCTCTGGAGGCCAAGGTCATCTCCACCCGCGGCTACAAAGTCGATAAACAGGGCAAGATCGATGGCAAAGGACATCCCAGGAGAGACGTCATCGAATGGATGATCCCTCCGCTGTGGCCCTGGAAGGTAGTCATGCTACCCGCGCGCGGTCCCCGTCCCAAGCTAAAAGGGGAGACCGTGCTCAGCCTGCGCCTGATGGATGACGTTCAAATCCCGCAGGTGGCGAAGACCTTCGGTCCCAATTGGCATTTCTTTAGCCCCGATCAAAGCCAGTCGTACCAACCTTCGGTGTACGACGACGCCAAGCCACAACTCGCGCGCCGGAGCATTGCGGCGGCGGACCGAACCGGCCCGCTCTCGAATCAGGTCCCGCAGGTTTCCTACGCGACCTACGTTACGCGAGATGTGACGCCGGCTCCCGACGTTGCTCCCGGCATGCCGGTCTTCGTTCTGAACACCGGCACCGTCCTGGCAGTTAGCGGCTACGGCTACCAGGACAGTCGCATCACCTACTCCTTGGTCGGGGGGGGCAATGGAGTGATCAATTCCAGCGATGTGGACTGGACGACAACCACTCGCGTCAATGAAAAACGCGGTGTGCGGCTCTCACTGCATGCCAGCCACACGACCCAGGACGCACCCGGGTTCTAACCGCCTCAATCGTGAATCCGAAAACGGCCGCCCGCGCAAGTTGGCGGCCTTTTTTTTCATGCCGGCAAGAGCCAGGTGTCCAAGCTTGGGTTTCCCTCTTTCCCTAACAAGCTTGAGTTCTCCCTCTTTCCCTAAAATGTATGTAACTTCCTTCGACCTCGAGCGTACTGCTTTATGGACGCCAAAAGAAACATGGCGAAAGAACCGCAGCCCCGCAAGGGCGAAACCAGGCAGATGGAGGGGCTCGGTTTGGAGAGCGTAATACAGCGCGCCCGGGGCCACGATGTCGAGGCCCTGGGGGAGATTTATCGCCGCTACGTCCGGCGCGTATTCGGATTGTGTCGTTACATGCTGAACTCACGGGAGGGCGCGGAAGATGCCACCAGCGAAATCTTCCTCAAACTGCAGCGCTCCATCGAGAGTTACGACGGCTCGATACCCTTCCCCAGGTGGCTGCTACGCGTGGCTGGGAACCAATGTATTGACGCGTTGCGGCGCAGGCAGCGTGGACAGAAGGTATTTATGGAAGTTGAAGACGGAGCCGCCATCATCGAGCCCGCCAGTTCGGAGCCGTCGCCGCTAGGTGCTTTCATCCGCACGCAAGAGAGAGAGCAGGTGCGGGAGGCCATCGAACGCCTGGCGGAGAACTATCGCGTTCCGCTGGTCCTGCGCTATTACGGCGAGCTGAGTTATGACGAAATCGCGCAGGAGTTGGGCCTGGAGAGGAACAACGTGGCAGGGCTGATATTTCGGGCCAAGCAGGAACTGCGCCGGAGACTGGCCCCGAGGAGCACGTGATCATGGAATGTTATTCGGAACAGACTTGCGCCCTTGCGGTCGACGGCGAACTCGCGCCGGACGAGGCCCAGCGCCTGCGAACCCACCTGCTCACTTGCCGGCGCTGCCGCGAGCTGGTGGACGCATTGCGCGCGGAGAACCGCCTTCTGAGCGAAAGTCTCCAGGAGCTTCCGGAAGAAGCACCCAGCCCTGCGGGCTTCTCGCATCTGCATCGGTCCTGGGTGTGGGGCGATCTGGCGGTGTTGGCCGGGGTGCTGGCGCTGGGGTCGATCACTTCCATTTGGTTCGATGCGCTGAGTATTCCGGCAGCGCTGGAATGGTTCAATCCCTTCAGCGCAAGCGGCCGCGCGAACCTGCTCTTTACTCTTTTTGACCAATTTGCAAGCGGAGGTACGGCCATGCTGACTGACTATGCTGCTGTCGTGGGATTTGTTTCTCTTCTGTTGCTGTTGGTCAGCGGTGCGCTGCTGTTGGGACGAGGGCGACTACGCCAGCCTGGCCTGCGTCTGCTGATCGTGCTGCTTGCGTTGTCTTTGCCCAGCTTTGCCCTGGAGCGGCGTCATGCTGACTACGTCACCGTTGCGGCGAACGAGACTGTGGACGACACCCTGGTGGCCACGGGCAACACGGTGCGCATCGAAGGCGTGGTCAATGGCGACCTCATCGCTTTTGGCCGCAGCGTCGAAGTGCTCGGCACCGTCAAGGGCGACCTAGTCAGTCTCTCCAAGAGAACTGTGGTCAGCGGGAAGGTGGAAGGCCGCATCTACACATTCTCGGAGTCGCTCGACTTGGACGGCCTACTGGCTCACAACCTTTACGGATTTGCGCAATCCTTGCGTGTGAATGACCGAGGCCATGTGGGGGAAGGTGTCGTGGCTGCCGCCGGCGATGTCACCATCGAGGGCGAGGTGAAGCGCAGTGTCAACATTCTGGCCAGCGGCCACACCGATGTGAGCGGCACGATCGGCCGCGATCTGACCATGTCGGGAGTCAGCCTTACGCTGACCAACACTGCCCGGATCGGCGGCAACCTGAGCGCTCGCTTGCGCCAGATGAACCAGGCGCACATCGCCGACGGAGCCACCATTGCGGGCACGCGTGACATCCAGATGCGAGCGAGGGAGAACCAGTTCGTCCGGCCCAGATTCTACTTTCATCAAGCCGTCTGGTTCGCTGGCGCTCTGCTGGTGGGATGGCTGGGCCTGCTTCTGTTTCCCACGTTCTTCCAGGCCGCGACTCAGTCGGTGGGCTCAGGCTGGCTCAGCCTCGGACTTGGGGTCGCGGTTCTGGCAGGTGCGCCAGTGGCGATGATCGTGGCAGCCGTCACGCTGGTTGGTTTCCCGATCTCGCTCATGTTGCTCACGCTCTATCTGACTGCGATCTACCTGGCGAAGATTTGGGTTGGAGCCTTCTTGGGTAGGATCCTTCTGAAGCCCTCGGGATCAACGAAGGGCGATTGGTTTCTGGGACTCCTGCTGGGCCTGCTCATCCTCACCGTCGTCCGATTCATCCCTTATCTTGGCGGGCTGGTCCATTTCGGTGTGGTTTGCTTGGGTATGGGAGCTTTTGCCGCCCAGCTTTATCGGGCTTCACGGCCGGTAATCGCCGCCTGAGAGGCCCCTCAGGGCTGGTTGAGACCAAGCCACCTTCGGCACAGTCATCCTGGAAACGAACGACTCGTAGTGTTGACGCAAATCGCGTTTGCACTAGCAATTCCACAGCGCTCGCCTTGTGCGCGTAACCGCAGTAATTGTTATTGCTGCATCTTCTGCTAGAATGCCTGCCGTGAAAAGACGAACCATGCTCCAGGCACTTCCTGCGGCTCCCTTCCTTTCCGCATCGCTGTGGGCCGCTTCGCAGCCAGACGAGGGCAATCCTATGCAAGCCTCGACAGGTGTCTACGAACTCCGCATCTATCACGCCCCTCCAGGGAAATTGCCAGAACTGTTGGCGCGCTTCCGGGACCACACCGACAAGCTGTTTGACCGGCATGGAATGAAGAGCATCGCGTACTGGACACCCGTCGATGAGCCGGAGAAGAGCAATACCCTCGTCTATATCCTTTATCATCCCAGCCGCGAAGCGGCGGCCGCCAACTGGAAATCCTTTCAGGACGACCCCGAGTGGAAGAGTGTTAAGGAAAAATCCGAAGCGGCCGGCAAACTCACCGAAAAAATAGACTCCACTTATCTCGCCCTGACCGATTTCTCCCCACGCTTGCGCTAGGTAGCGGCTGCGCTAGAGAAGGTGACGCGCGTCTTCCCCTGTGAACCTCAGTGACCTCTGTGGTTAAAGCCTTTGCCGTGATTTGCGACTTCCAGGTGGGAAAGCTCATCCTAGAGGAGGCCCTGCTCATTTCCACGAAGGATGGTCGTGATGCATAAAGTTAATCTCGCCGAAAAGTTCTCCAAGATCTCCGAATACTGGAAGCCCTATATCGCCGCCGAACTCAATGGCCAGCACGTCAAGCTCGACAAGCTGAAGGGTGAATTTGTCTTCCATCATCACGAGCACGAAGACGAAATGTTTCTGGTGGTCAAAGGCCGTTTCCGCATGGATTACCGGGACGAAGACCTTCGCGACCACCACCAGTGGATTGAAGAAGGTGAATTCATCGTGGTGCCGCGCGGCGTCGAGCACCGTCCCGTTGCCGACGAAGAGTGCTGGCTCATCTTGTTCGAACCCGCGTCAACCCTAAACACCGGAAACGTCCTCAACGAACTTACCCAACCCAACCTGGAGCGGGTATAGGAGCAACCGCGAAGCCCATTGCATCCTGTAAAATGAGTCCGTGGAGCTCATTGTCTATTCTTCCGTTTGGTGTCCCGACTGCCGGGAGGCTAAGCGCTTTCTCGCCAAGCACAACATCCCTTACAAAGACATCGACGTCCAAACCACCCCCGGCGCCATCGACGAGATCGTCAAGCGCACCGGCAGGCGCGCCATCCCCCAGTTCGTCATCGACGGTGAGTGGGTCCTGCCTTATCGCCCAGGCGAAGGATTCCTCTACGAAGCCATGTCGAAGCGCCTGGGCATAATCCTCCCCTAGATTTCCTTCGTGACCTTAGTATCCTTAGTGGTTAAGGGTTTTTGCTCCACCCACGACCCCAAAATAGAAACGCCCGGCCATCATCTTCAGTACCGTAGTCAAAACCCCCTGCCCGGCAGAAGATAAGCACTCCAAGTCCTCGCTCCGCTTAGTACATCACGATAAGCGACTGAAAAATAAGGGCTTGATAGGCAGAGGACCTGCGTTGCTTATGGCCGAATCCCAGATCGCCGAATCCGAGATCAACGAGCCCCCGGTTTCTGAAGCCCCGCCTTCGCAGGAATCTACCATCATCAGCGATAGCTGGCAGCAGACCGTGCAGGCTGTCCTGGGCGTTGTAATGCTTTTGGGGGCCTTTGCCATGGTTCACTATTACTCCCCCAAAGCAACGCTGGCCGAGCCGCCCAACGACCTCCAAAAGCAGGTTCATGAACTGACTGCGCAGATTGAGCAGCTCAAGCAAGACCAAGCCATGCCCGCGGTCGTTCTGAACCGGTATCGCAATTCCGTCGGCTACATCTACGGGGTCTATCAGGTAGGCTTCCGGAACCAGCGTCCCACAGTTCGCGCGCGTGTTTCGGGCACAGGATTTCTCGTCGGCAAAGGCCTAATGGCCACCAACCGCCACGTGGCCGAGCCCTGGTACGGAGACTCGGAAGCCCAAAAGCTGATCGATCTGGGCGCCACCGCGATGCTTGAGAATCTGGTCGTCTTTTTCCCCGGCTCGCCGACGCCCGTGACCTTGTCGCCAGCATCGGTCTCGAAAACTTCCGATCTGGCTGTCTTGCGCGTGGAAGATTCCGATGCTGTCCGCAACCTTCCGGTGCTGCCCCTGGCTCAGTCCGCCGGGGCTCCAGGACAACTGGTCACTGTAATTGGCTATCCCATGGGCATCGCCGGCATGGTCGCCAAGTCCCCATCCTCCATTTACGAACGCCTAGCCTATCGGCACAATGACATCAGCGCCGCCAGCGAATTGGCGGCATTGTCGCTGATCCGTCCCTCCGCCACGTGCGGACATCTCGGCGATGTTGTCGGCGAAAAGCTCATCTACGATGCCCCTACTGCCCACGGCGGCAGCGGCGGTCCGGTTTTCAACACCAAGGGCGAAGTCATCGGCGTCAATTCCGCCTACATGGATGGGTTCTCCGGAGGCACAATCGGAGTCTCCGTCGACTCCCTCCGCCCCCTGCTGCAAGAAGCCGAGAATCCGTCTTCGCAAAAGTAGCGCTGTCCCCAAAGTAGCGCCGTCCCAACGGCTGTCCTGATGGCGCCCTCGCCGTCAGCGCTAATCGAGTCGAGAGTCCTTTCAGCCTTCCCTTTTCCCGGAGTCATCCTGACCGCAGCCGCTTTACAGGCGGAGGGAAGGATCTCGCGCGCGGTATAGGTGAAACAAAAATTGGAATTCTCCAACTCTCCTGCACCTTGGTAACTGGAGCTTCCCGCCTGCCCAGAGCGAAAATGAATTATTCCCATGAACACCGAGCGTATAGCCCAGCTTCGCGCCAAAGCGGCGTTGCTCGACCAACAGGCGATGCAGTGGATCAAACGCGTCCCGGTCAAGGCCCGCATTTTGCTGGGATTGTTTTTGTTGGCGGCCGTCCTGATGGCCATCCACACCGCGCTCACAGCTAAAGACGCGAGCCTGCACCTGAAACTTCAGCATGGCTTTCGCAGCGCCCAGCTCTCGGTTTGGGTGGATAACGACCTCGACTTCTCCGGCAAAATCCTAGGCTCCGCAAAAAAGAGATTCGGATTGATTCCCACCGACGCGCAGCAAGGTAGCTTGTCGCAAATCATTGCGGTTCGTTCCGGCCAGCGCACTATCCGTGTGCGCATCCAGCCAGAAGATGCCGCTCCGCAGGAAGACAGCATCACCGGCGACTTTGCCAGCAACTCCGAGCGTGACCTCTCCGTCTCCGCCCGCAAAAACGGGCTCGCCCTATCCTGGCAGGGAACCGGCAGCGCCCCGGTCGAGACCGCCTCCAGCTTTTCATGGTTATCACGCTACGCGTCTTCGCTCTTCCTGACCATCACCGGTTCGATCATGTCGGCCCTTGCCGGTTACGCCATTCGCGAGCTGCCCGCCTGCCTGCGCTCTGCGCCCGACTCCACTCCAAAGGCATAAATTTACTTTCCGGCACCTGGTCCTACGCTGCCTAGTGTTCTCTCGGCACGGCGCACTCGTGCCCTCATTCGAGTTGCTTGGTCCCGACTGAATAGCAGCCCTCCCATTTCCATGTGGCGCACGATTTCCTTTTCCCACACCGCCGCCATGATGCCCGCATACGAATGAGCATGGCTGCCTAGCAGCAGATGGCCGAGTTCGTGGGCAGCTACCGCTCCCAGAAGCCGTGGCGATGGCGTGCCGAACTCTCTCTGAAGTTGCTGTACGCGATCGTAAAAGACGTCGCTGTATTTGCCAGCTCCATCCTCCCCTAGGAAGGCCAATCCGAAGACCCAGTCGGACGAAGTTCTTCCTTCTGGAACGAGGTGCAAGACAAAGTTATTGAGTCCCGGAACGCGACGACAAGCATCGTCGACCAGGTCCGTCCCTTGGACGCAATCGACCCATACGATATCGATATCTGCGGCGCGAAAGATTCGCGCCGCCTCACTCTCGGCCTGCTTCAGGACCGCTTGAGACACTCCGGCGCTGTTGTTCACCAAGACTGTGATCTCCGCGCCGCCTCCACCCGCTCTTCCGGCCGCCAGATTTCCCCCTAACAAAACAATCCCTAACATTCCTACGCAGCGTCTCCAGTCGAACCCCATTGCCTTGCCCTCCGCATCTATCGCAAGGTGGTTCAGATCGCTGCGTGCCTCAAGGCTCCGTCGGTGACCTCCCGATGAAATGTGGGTAACGAGCTAAGCTCAAAACCGTCAAATGGTTACTGCATTCGCTGACATGAGGGCACAAGAGTGAAAGTGCTAAACTCCGGGATTGTGGAGAGCTCTAACGGATCTGTGGGTGATGGCACACGCCGGTTTGGCGTCTTCGAACTCGACCTGCGTGCCGGCGAACTGCGCCGCCAGGGGATGAAGATCAAGCTGCAGGAGCAGCCCTTCCAGCTGCTCGCTCAGCTCCTGGAAAAGCCCGGCGAGGTCATCACCCGCGAGGAGCTTCGCAATCGCCTCTGGCCGGCCGACACTTTCGTCGATTTCGATCACAGCCTCAACGCCGCCATCCGCCGTCTGCGGGATGCCCTTGGGGATTCGGCCGAGAATCCCAGGTTCGTCGAAACCGTGGCCCGCCGAGGTTATCGCTTCCTCGCTCCCGTGAGTTCAGGAAACGGTAACGGCGCAATCCACGCACAGCCATCAGCAGTCGAGCCCACTCCGACCTCGGCAAAGCGATTTCACATCTGGTGGATACTTGCCGGTGCAAGCGCAATCGTTCTCATTCTTCTTGGGATCAAGTTCGGCCTCTACCTGGCGCAGCAGCATAGTCCAGATGTCATCCGCACTTCTCAGTTGACGGCCAACCCTGCCGATGATCGCGTCCGGGCAGCGGCCATTTCGCGCGATGGCAAGTACCTCGCCTTTTCCGATGAAACCGGTTTCTATGTTCGGCAGATTGACACCGGAGAAACGCATCCCATCGTGCTGCCTCAAGGTATGACTGCGAGTTCCGTCGGCTGGTTTCCCGACAATATGCACCTGGTCGTTGCCTTGAACGGACCGGGTCAGCTATCGGATCTTTGGGAAATTTCAGCACTGGGAGGAAGCGCCCGCAAGCTGATTGACGACGGTCGTTCTCCCGCGGTGTCGCCTGATGGCAAGCAAATCGCCTACCTCACCGGCAAAAAATTGCGCGAACAACTCTGGCTGGTTGGGGCTGACGGGACAGCGCCTCGCAAGCTCGTCGGGGACGACGGCGACTTATTCGGCGCATTGGCTTGGTCGCCCAATGGAGCAAAGATCGCCTACACCCGAGCAAGATTCGTCTACGGTTTCGGGGCGAAAGGCCTCATCGAAATCGTCGATGTGAACGGCCAGCATGCGAGCAGCGTGGTGCTACCTGTCATCAGCGTGCTATCGCTTGCCGGTTTAGACGGCCCGTTGTACTGGACTTCCGATGGGCGCCTGATTTACTCAGTGTTAGAGCCTCGTCCCCGGCAACTCGACTCCAACCTTTGGTCGGTCGCCCTCCATGGTCAGAACAAGCCAATCCTCCCCGCCGTTCGCTTGACCAACGATTCCGGGGCCGTGCTTAGCATCAGCGCTTCAGGGGACAGCAAGCGCATTGTGTACCTGAAAGGAGTTCCGCAACCCGATGTTTACGTCGCCAAGCTGGAAGGTTCGACCATCATCGGAGAACCACAACGGCTGACCCTCGACGATCGCCAGGATTTGCCGTTCGACTGGACCGCAGACGGCAAAGCTGTGATCTTCATTTCCGACCGGACTGGAAACTTCAATATCTATATACAAGGTGTGGACCAGTCCATTCCCGACGTCCTGGTCGGGGGCAACAAGCCCGTCGCACAGCCGCGCTTGAGCTCCGACGGCACCCAACTGCTCTACGTCGTGTATCAGCCTTGGGGAGAATCCAAGGACGAGAAATCCCCTTACGCAGTTCCGCTGATGCGCGTGCCCATCGCCGGAGGCACTCCTCAAGAGGTTCTGAGTGCAACCTGGATTACCAATCATCAATGTTCGCGCAGCACGCCTTCGGTCTGCATTTACAGCGTTATCGGACAAGGGGATCTCACATTCTTTACCTTCGATCCCTTCCGCGGGCAAGGCTCCCAAGTCTTCCAGATCAAAGTTGAGCTTCCGCAACTATACAACTGGAGCTTGTCACCGGATGGAAAGATCTTAGCAATCGCGAAGGGAAAGTGGGGAGACGAAGAACCTCGAATTCATCTCGTGCCCGTCCATGGTGGCGCCGATCGTTGGCTGACTATCTCAGGCTGGTCCGGACTCGCATCGCTGGATTGGGACGCCGACAGCAAAGGGTTGTGGGCGACCTCAGTGGGCGAAGAAGAGAATGCCCTCCTGCATATCGATCTGGAAGGCCGCGCTCGTCTGGTCTGGCGTCCCAGGAAGAAAAGCGTAGGCTGGGCCATTCCCTCGCCGGATCGCCGTCATTTGGCGCTACTCGTCAGTAGCGGCAGTGCCAATGTTTGGATGGTGGAACGTCCATAGAGGTCCGGCGAAGCCCCAACTTGCCTACGCAATCAGCAATTCCCCTCAGAACGCCCATCGCAGCGAGAATTGAATCAGCCGCGGATTACCCGTGGTCTGCGCGATTTTTCCGAATGGACTGTTCATCGAACTCGCTACCTCGATGTCCGTCACCGATGGATCCCCAAAATTGGTGTGGTTCCACAAGTTAAAGAAGTCGGCGGCAAAGCGAACTTCCTGCCGCTCCCCGATCTTGAAATGCTTCAGGAACGACACGTCCCAGTTTTGCTGGAACGGCCCGTGATAGAGATTGCGCCCCAGGTCCCCGAAGCCCGTAGTGCAGAAATTGGAATCGGAAACGCACTGCGTCGGATAGAGGTGTGGCGCCGGCGTGAACGCTGCCGGGTTCAAATATCCGTGGGCCACGCGTTGGCGAAGGTCGCCGCTTGCCAATCCGCTGGCAATAGTCGCGCCAGGAGCCAGACTTGCACCTAGCAGAGGAGTGCTGCCTTGTCCCAGGAAGCCTGTGCCCGCACTGGAATCGTAAATCGAGAAGGGCAGGCCCGTCTGGAAAATTGTCACCCCGCTGATCTGCCAGCCCCCGAGCGCGGCTTTCCTGAGTCCGCTGGAGTGCGTAAAGATTGGCAGATCGTACGCATAGCTGACCGCGAGCCGGTGCGGCCGGTTGAAGTCCGAGATCCCGCGCGAAGCATTGATGTTGCTCTGATCGTTGTACGCCGTATTGAAGGCGGTGTTTCCGGTCGACGTGGCGTCAATGTTCTTTGCGAATGTATATGCCGCCTGAAAATATCCCTGTCCCCATCGTCGCGACACCGTCGTCTGCAGCGCGTGGTAGATCGAGTACGCGTCGTTGGCAAAAATCTGGTAGCCGCTGTAGCCATTCAATCCCGGCGTCGGTGTTCGCGCGATACCGTTCGCCAGTGTGTCGGTAGTGATCGTGTAACTCTTGCCATTGGTATCCGTCACGGTGAACGGGTGTTTGGCGGCGTCCACCGATTGAATGGCATCGCGGGTTTCGCGTAAATGAATTCCGCGAGTGCCCACGTATCCGATTTCCCAGACCCAGTGTCTGCCCAGTTCACGCTGCACCGTCAGGTTCCACTGCTGCGTATTCGGAACCACGAAATGCCGCGGCACTTCCAATACAAACAAATTCTGCGTGCTGTTCACCCCAGGTCCTGTGCATCCGCCATAGGTCGCCGCCCCATTCGGGTCCGGGAAACTGGTCAACTGCGCCAGACAAGGCAACCACGCCGCCGACAGTTGTCCCGCCGGAGGCACCGCATTCGGATTCGTGGCGGGCGTCCCAGTGAAGAAGTCCGACATGGTGAACCCCGGAGTTTGTCCGAAAAACACAATCGGAATAAACGGTGACTGGAAACTTAACTGGTCTACCGCTCCCACGTCCTCGCGCACGTAATAGATCCCGTAGCCGCCGCGCAGAGTCGTTGTGTGCCGCCCGAGCATGTCCCACGCAAATCCCACTCGCGGTCCCCACCCGGTCGAAACGCTATTCTTGAACGTCGATCCTGCCGCGTTCCCCGTCAATCCCGATACTCCCAGTTTGTCGACGCACTTCGGATAAATGAACGGGTAAGTCCCCGACTTGGTCAGGTCCGACTCGATGTTGCCAATGTGACAATCCCCATCGGTCCAGGCGCCCAGAAACTCCGTGCGCAGTCCCAGGTTCAACGTCAGATTCGATGTAGCCTTCCAGTCGTCCTGCGCGAAGACCGCCGAATTGCTCTGCCGGTACGCGTGGTTGTAAACCCCACCGCCGCCGAAGCTGAACTCTGGTGTCCCGCCTACAAAGTTCCCAAAATCGCTGAGGGTCGTTTGGGTGCCGGGTTCGTGTTCGTGAAGAAAAGCTGTCCGTTAAATACCTGAGGGAATTGTTTGTCCAGCCTGGCTCGAATGTACTGCCCGCCAAACGTCAGCGTGTGCGCTCCCCGCACCCAACTCAAGTTTTCCACGAAGTTGTAATTGTTCTGCGTCTGGTACTGGTTCGCCTGCGGAGTCGGCCCGAACTGAAATCCCGAGGTGAGAAATGTAAATTTATAAATACTGCTGGTGAGATTGCTCGTGGGCCGGTCGATCCCCGCGTCAGTCACCGTCACCGGATTCACGTTGATCGCGCTGTTATTGATGTGCACCAGGCCAAAGCGAAAATCATTGACCAGCCGCGGAGAAAATACGTGCGTCTCCGAAACAATAAACAACCGGTCATGAATCGGAAGCTGGTAAGGAAAGTTCAAATCCGTTCCGCTGGCCGCCGCGCCCAGCGAGGCTTGCAAGCCTCCTGCGCCAAACGGAATGTCCTGCTCGGAATTGGAAAAAAAGAAACGCGCCGCCACCGTATCCCTGGAATCGTGAAACTCTTTGTCCCAGTTCGCGGTAAATTGGTCGTCGGTAAATTTGCCCGGCTTGCTCACGGTAAATTGCACCAGCGATCCCGGCGTGGTTCCGGCCGGGACATTGCTGGGAAGCGGGAACAAGTAGCTGTTCGCCGGAGCCCCAAACTGACTGCTCTTAAACGCCAGCAGACTCACTGCCACCGGATCCGCGCTGCTCACCCCAAAGTCCTTCGCCAGTTGCGCCGCCCCCGCCGTGCCTCGGTCCGCCGCCGGCACGTACGGAATAAACGTGCTGATCAGCGTCCCCGGAGAATCGCCGCTCCTCTGCCGCGTTCCCTGGTAGTTCACGAAAAAGAATCCCGCCTTACCTCCGCTCCCAACCGGTCCGCCCAAGCTCCCGCCAAAAATGTTTTGTTGGATGACAGGCCTCGGCGATCCGCTCCCCTTCAAAAAATATTCATTCGCGTCGAGCACCGTGTTACGGAAAAACTCGTAAGCATCGCCATGTACGGAGTTCGTCCCCGATTTCAGAATCGCGTTGATGTTTCCCCCACCGTTGCGTCCCTGGCTGGCATCGTAGAGCGAGGTCTGCACCTTGAATTGCTGCACCACGTCCGGATTCGGCAGCGGCGTGTTGGTCAATTCCGCCACGTTGTAGTCGGTGGCGCTGATGCCTTCAATCAGGTAGTTGTTATTGTCTTCGCGCTGCCCGTTCACCTCGATGCGCACCTGCCCGCGTCCCAGCTGGGCGGCCGCATTCAATTCGCTCTGCGCTCCCGTCGACAGCGTCAACAACTGCTGGAAGTTCTGCGTGGCCAGCGGCAGCGCGCGGATCGTATCGCTCTCAATCGCCTGCCCCGTAGTCGCGTCTGTCGTATCCACCGCCTGCACTTCCGCCTGCACGTCAATCTTCTGCTGCACCGCTTGCGTTGTCAGCTTGGCGATCATGCGCGTCGTCTCGGTCACGCGCACCACGATGCCCGCGAATCTTCCTTCCGTGAAACCTTTGCTCTGAATGCTGACGGTATAGGTTCCCACCGGCAGCAGCGGAGCCGTAAATGTCCCATCCGCGCCCGTCTGCACCGAGCGCTCCATCACGCCGGTATCCTGGTTCGTTATGCGCACCTCGGCGTTGGCAATGAATGCCCCGCTCGGATCCTGCACCGTCCCCGTAACGGCCCCGGTCGCCCCGCCCTGCGCGAAGACCTGGAGGCTGACCGCCAACGCCATGAGACTGAGAACAACCACCCTGATCGACCGACTCGACATGCTTCTCTCCCTGAAACTCGAACCTGATTTTGTTTAGCGAAGAATCAAGAATTCACGACACCAGCGCTATCTGAATACAGCTCCGCCTGAAAACACATTGTGTGGAATTTCGCAAGCTTACAGAAAGGGAGCCGCAGTTTTCAAGAAGAAGTTGCACCAAAGTAACGGGTCGCGCGGGTGCCCCACCTTTCTCGCGTTCCGTGCGAGAGGGTGGGGTTTTTGACTTTGGGGTCTGACTCCTTTGTTGACTTGCTTTGACGTGGTCTTGACTCGACCGCCCCTCTAGCTCTCCCCAAATTCCCGGTAGCGCTCCAGAACGTCGCGCTCTGAAATCACGCCCTCGAGTTGCCGGAAATCGGCACGGCTCACCACCGGCACAAGCGGCCAGCGTTCCACGTACCGCAACGCCATCTCCAAGGGATGATCAGGATGCAAAGCCGGAATCTGCAAGACCGGCAATTGCGAACCCAGGCTGGCCTCGCCTTTCCCCTCTTCGTCCATCTTCCGAAGTTGCTGCTTGGTCACGACTGTTCCAACCGCTCGCACTCAGCCGAACCAGAAAACCCTCGGCACTGGAAGCCTCGGCGACTTGAACCGCCTGATCCACTGTCTCCTGCGCATCCAGCACCGGACCTTCCACCGGATGCATCGCATCTTCCACCCGCAGGATGCCCTCTTCCCGCTGTTCCTCCATCGACGGCAATTCCAGGCCGTCTTGCCGCGTCAGCACATCGAAAATCGCAAGCGGCTGCAGTCCGCGCGAGATAACATACGCGATCGTATTCGCCACAATAACCGGCAGAATGATCGAGTAGTTGCCGCTCACCTCCAGCACCATGAACACCGATGTCATCGGCGCGCGCAGAAATCCGGCAAACAGCACTCCCATCCCCACCAGAGCGTAAGTCCCGGGCGATCCGCTGAGATGCGGCAGCGACGGCATGCTCCGCTCCGCCCACCGCCGCCCCCAACATTGCCCCAATAAACAACGTCGGCGCGAACATTCCCCCCGGTGTCCCGCTCACAAAAGAAAACAGCGTGGCGACAATCTTCAGTCCCGCCAGCACGGCCAGAAATTGCCATGTAAACCGCCCGTGCATGGCCTCGTCCATCGCCTCGTAGCCAGCTCCCATCACCTGTGGCGCGCCCAGCCAAGCAATGATCCCGATAAGCAGTCCCGCCACCGCCGGTTGAAAATACTGCGTCCCCAGCGGCAGTGCCTTGAACCTCGGCCGCAACGTGGCGATGCCCATCGAAAACACCACCGACGCCACACCGCCCACAATTCCCAGGATGGCATAGGCGATCAGCTCCGAAGGACGTTCCAGTCTGCACCGCCGGAATTCTGAAGAGCGATTCCGATCCCAGAAACCACCGCATCACCACCACGCTCGATACCGCCGAGAGCACCACCGAACCAAGAATGCCCGCACTCCATCTTCCAATGACTTCTTCGATCACGAACAGCACCGCGGAGATCGGCGCGTTGAAGGCTGCCGCCAGTCCGGCCGCCGCGCCCACCGGAGCAATCAGCCGCATGCGATCCCGCGACAATCGCATCTGTCGCCCCATCACCGACGCTATGCATGCTCCAATTTGCAGGGACGGATCTTCCGGCCCCAACGAGTGTCCCGATCCAATCGCCAGCGCCGCCGTTATAAACTTGCCGATCGCTGTTCGAAATGGAATGAACCCGTTGTAGATATACAGCGCTGCCTTCGTCTGATTCACGCCGCTGCCGCGGGCCAGCGGGAAGACATGAATCACCAGCACCGCGATGACGAGTCCCGTCAGCGTAGGCGCCAGCAGAAGGCGCGTCGGCGACAGCACCGCTCCCGTTCCCAACAAATAAAGCCGGCACCATCCAATGGCAAACCGGAAGCACACCACCGCCAGCCCCGAATAAATTCCGATGAATACAGAAAGGATCAGAAAGAAACGATCTTCCCTGAATACCGACTTCAACAGTGCTTTCGGCGAGCGCCCGTTGATCGTTCTAGCCCCGGGTCGGTCGGTGGTCATCGCGACATCGGCCGCGATCCCGGCTTGCGAGTTCAACTCCGGCTCCACTCTAGTTTCCCTCGTGCAATTTAGAGATCAGAAGCAATGCCAGATCCTCCCCGGTAGGAGTTCCGCATGTGGCGCTGGTTTGACGCTCGATTTCAAATACCAGGTCCATGGCCTGTTCCACTAAGGCTGGATTTCGTCGGAGTTCTTGCTCCGAGATCCGCGGCTTTATTTTTGCCCAGTCGTCCGCCAAACTCGGTTGCGACGAAGTCGGTGCTGAGGAGGGTTTCGACGTGGCACAGGAACTCAAGCGTCGTCCTGCGGAGGCGAAAGCCTCGACTGCGATCCTGGCGCGCTCCGGCCCAGAGATCTGCCGCCGAAATGGATCCATTCGCAATACCAGTTGAGTGGTTTTGAGTCGCTCCGCACTCTGCGTATCGTCGCGATTCTCGGCAACTGCCGCTTGCAGGTAGCGCTCCGCCAGCGCATAACGGCCGAACTGGAACGCCGCCCATCCTGCTCCCGTGAGCGCCGCTGCGTTGTGCCGGTCGAACTTCAAGCTCACACGGTACGCGGCCAGCGCGTGCTCGTAGTCCTGCGCGCGCAGAAAAAGATCGCCCACGCGCCTCTGCAGGGCTGGGTCCTCTCCCAGATTTTCTTCCAAGGCAATCAACTCAGCCTGTGCCTGCGCCTTGGCGTTAATACTCAGCAGATATTCGATCAACTCCAGTCGCGTCTCGCGCCTTTTCGCTTCCTGATCGCCGGGCCAGACTGCATAGATCGCATTGTGGTAGTAACGCTGAGCCTGTTCGGTTTGCCCTCGCTGCGCCGCGATCCGGGCCAGCTCCAGGTTCACCAAACCATTTTCCGGTTCCCGTTCCCACAGGTTTACCAGGTAGGAATATGACTCATTGGTTTGCCCCAGACCAATCAAAGCCTCGGCCAGGTTGAGTTGGTAAACGTAGTTGTCACGCGAGTAGAGCAGCGCAGAACGAAATTCGGTAACCGCCCTGTCATAGCGCCGCGCCTGCAGGTTCTCGACTCCGCGATTGAACCACCGGTTGCCCAGAGCCTCCCGCTGCGCATGATAGGCGCGCGATAACCCGGCCGCGCCCAGGAAAAATAACACTCCGAACACGGCCAGCAGAGCCAGCATCACCGGCTGTTGCTTGATATAAAGCCGGAGATCCAACCGTTTGGCTGCGCCCGTCTTAGCTTCTTGCGTTTCGACCATCTATCGATACTATGCGGAAATGTCGAGCGGATTTGCAAACCACGGGATAGAGTAGAGGGCGGTTGCTTATTCGGGAGTCATCCTGAAGGCAGCCGTGTTTCAGGCGTGAAGGATCTCGCGCAGGTCGAATTCGGGTGGACGAACCCGCGCCTTCAGGCGCTCTGCTTCACGTGCGGATCCTACCTCGGGACGGCAGCCAGCCCGGCTCGCGCACATGTTCGTCGTGAAACCGCAGCAGGCGCGCAGCCAGAATCGCCGCTCGTCCTAAGTACCCCACCACCTTGCGCTCATCGCCGCGATCCACCACCGGCAAGCGCCCCACGTCATAGCGCAGCAGTTTCGCCGCCGCCTCGGAAACCAGTTCATCCGGATACGTCACCACCAGTTTTGTGCTGCCCGCCTCCTGCACCGTCGCCGCCCCGGAAGAATCCTTATCCAGCGCCCGCAAAATGTCGCCCCGCGTAATGATCCCGACGAGTTTGCCCGCGTCGTCCAGAATGAGCAGCGCCTCATGCCGCGCCACCGCCGGGTCATGTCGTGCAATTCGCTCCGCGAGCGCGCCCACTTTCGTGTCCGCTGCTACTACCGGTGCCTCCTTCTCCATCGTCTCGCCCACGGTCGCCTGCGTCAGTGCGTCCGCTTCATAATCCTGGTGCACCCGCAACCCGCGCCGCGCCAACTTCTCCGTCATGATCGAACTTGTTGGCATGAACAGCATTGCGATCCCGTCCGCAATCACCGCCACCAGCATCAGGGGCAACACCGAGTTATAGTCCCGCGTAATCTCAAACGCGAAAATGATGAACGAGAACGCCGCTCGCGACGCCGCACCAAACACCGCTCCCATCGCCACCAGGGCAAACGCGCCGGGAGAGAGATGGGCGGCAGGGAACACATGATTCGCCAACATCGCAAACAGCCCACCCATTGCCGCACTCCACAAAAACGTCGGCGCCAGAAGCCCACCCGATGTTCCCGATCCCAGCGAAATCACCAAAGCAGCGAACTTTGCAATCATCACTATCAGCAGCAGTTTCCAAACCAGCTGCCCATTGAGAATGTCCCCGATCGTGTCATATCCCACGCCAAACACGCGCGGCACAAAGAACCCAATGATCCCCAGCGCCAGTGCCCCAATCGCCGGCCACCACAATTCGTCCACCGGAAGCTTTTCAAAGAAATCCTCAACCCAATAAAGCGCCTTGCTCAATCCCACCGCCGCCAGCCCGCATAGCGGGCCTAGGACCAGATAAAACGGCAGCGCATGCGGAATCCCGAAGTCCATCGCTCCCACCTGAAACATGGGGCCCGGACCCAGAAGCTGCATGTGCACTGCGGTCGCCAGCGTGCTCGCGATCACCAGCGGAATAAACGACCGCGACTTGAATTCGAACAACAGCAACTCAATCGCGAGGATCACTCCTGCAATCGGTGTGTTAAACGTCGCCGACATTCCCGCCGCAGCTCCGCACGCCAGCAGCACCTTCCGTTCGACCGCAGTCGTGTGCAGCACCTGCCCCACCAGCGAACCGATCGCTCCGCCCGTCTGAATGATCGGCCCTTCGGCGCCAAACGGCCCACCGGTGCCAATCGCAATGGCCGCAGAAATCGGCTTCAGAATCGCGACCTTAGGCTCAATCCGGCTGCGGTTCGTCAACACCGCTTCCATCGCCTCCGGAATCCCGTGCCCCTTAATCTTCGAGGACCCATATTTGGCCATCACGCCAACGACCAGCCCGCCAATCACCGGAACGAGAATCACCCACGGCCCAAGGTGATGGAATCTCACACTGGTGAACTCCGTCGACCAGCGATGAAAAAAGAAAAGATTGGTAAACAGCCCGATGAGCTTATAAAGCGCGTAAGCCACGACGCCCGCCACCAGCCCAATGGCTGCGGCCAGAAACGAAACCAACACAATCCGAAACTGCGCCGGCTGCGTCCCCAGAAATAATGGAGGGGAACCCGCAGCGCCGGCTCCATTCCTCTGGCCTTGTCCTGCACTGGGGATCGAACTCATGGTTTACTTGCTCTTCTTGCTTGCGTCCAAGCCATCGCTGGCTTTAACGAACCGTGAAGCGAAATCGGCTGAACTCCAGCCGCGAAGCAGCGGAAGAATGCAGCCCACAGCGCCAGCTGTCGGTAGGAGCACGAAAATTGACCAAGCCCCGGAGGGGCGGAAGAAAAGCTTGGACACCACGCGAGGGACGCGATAGGTTGTCTGGAGATACGGTGGTTCATGGTCGACTTTCGTTCAAACCGGCCGCTTACCGCGCCCCGTGTTTCTCCCGCGGCATCAGTCGCTGCAGCGCCGCCACCAACCCCGGCGCCGCGCTTCGCAACTCCTCGTGATGATGCAGCGCCAACTCTTCCAGCACGCGCTCGCCCTTCCCGGTAAGCGCCAGCAGCACCTCACGCCGGTCGTCCTGCGCCCGTTCCCGCCGCACGTATCCTCCCCGCTCAAGCCGGTTAATCAATTCCACCGCGCTGTGATGCTGAATCTGCATCCGGCTGGCCAACTCCCGGATTCGTGGCCGCACTCCCTCCGGCATCCCCTTAATGGCCAGCATGAGTTGATACTGCCCTGGTTCCACGCCCGCGTTTCTCACCGCCTGCTCGCTGAAACGCAAAAACCCCCGAATCTGAAAACGGAACTCGGCCAGAGCCTGGTAATCCGACAAGGTCAGCTTCTTCATCCCGCCGATTGTATCGTGCCGCGATAGTACCTAAATATTGTATCGCGAAGCGATATATAGTTAAATCCCCGCAATACCCATGTGGGGGCAGCCGCGCTCGGCCGTCCGTCAAGCGCAGCTCGACACTTCGTGGCGCCACTCATCAGCCGGAGCCCTAGCCTCTTTCCCGCCCGCCATTTAGAATCCTTAGTCCCACAATTTCGCCGCCACGACAGGAGGCCCGTTGATCCCGCGCTACACCCGCCCCGAGATGGGCCGCATCTGGAGCGATGAAAACCGCTTCCGCACCTGGCTCGCTGTTGAAGTCGCCGCCACCGAGACGCTCGCCGAAGCCGGCCTCGTCCCCAAAGACGCCGCCCACGCCATCCGCGAACGCGCCGACTTCCGTGTCGAACGCATCCACGAGATCGAAGCCGAGGTCCGTCACGACGTCATCGCCTTCACCACTGCCGTCGCCGAAATCGTCGGCCCGCACGCTCGCTGGTTTCACTATGGCCTCACCTCCAACGATGTCGTCGACACCGCGCAGGCCCTGCTTATTCGCCAAGCGTCGCAAGTCATCGCGCAAGACCTCGAGCGCCTCGCCGAAGTTCTCGAACGCCGCGCGTGGGAATTTAAAGACACTCCCATGGTCGGCCGCACCCATGGCATTCACGCCGAGCCCATCACCTTCGGGTTCAAAATTGCCAACTGGTATTCCGAGACGCAGCGCAACATCGCACGCTTCATGGTTGCCGCGGAAGACATGCGCGTCGGCAAGTTCTCGGGCGCGGTCGGCATCTTCGCCCATCTCACGCCTGAACTTGAAGAGAAGATCTGCGCGCGCCTGGGATTGAAAGCCGCCGCCGTTTCGTCGCAGGTGATCCAGCGCGATCGCCACGCGCACTATCTCGGCACGCTCGCGGTCATCGCGTCCACGCTAGACAAGATCGCCACGGAAATTCGCCATTTGCAGCGCACGGAAGTGCGCGAGGCTGAGGAGTACTTCAGCGAGAAGCAAAAGGGATCGTCGGCCATGCCGCACAAGCGCAATCCCGTGACCGCCGAGCAGATCAGCGGGCTCGCGCGCGTGGTTCGCGGCAACGCGCAGGCTGGTCTGGAAAACGTTGCGCTCTGGCACGAGCGTGACATCTCGCACTCGTCAGCGGAGCGCGTCATCCTCCCGGACTCGACCACACTCGCCGACTATCTCCTGAGCAAGACCACCAACCTGATCGACACCCTGTTCGTCTATCCCGAGCGCATGCGCGCCAACCTGGAGAGCACGCGCGGCCTCATCTTCAGCGGACAGTTGCTGCTCGACCTGGTCGAGCATGGCGTGTCTCGGGAGGACGCGTATCGCCTGGTGCAATCGCACGCCATGCGCGCCTGGACAGAAGGTCTCGACTTCCACCAACTCGTGCTGGCCGATAAAGAGGTCACGAGCCGTGTCCCGCGCCAGCAGATCGAATACGCCTTCGATCTTCCACGCCAACTGAAGAATGTGGACAAGATCTTCGCCCGCGTCTTCGGGCAGAACAAAGCGTCCAAGCCGCGCAAGGTTGTGGGGAAGAAACGTAGGCGTTAAAAGTGGAGATATGTCCCTGCAGGAACATTGTAACGTACAGAAATGTACGTACAAAACCATATGAAGTGGCTTGGAATGTCAGGGATACATGAAACGGGAGATTTGGGATGCTTCTATGGAATGGTGTATTTTCGGGGCGTCCGGAGGGGGGGCAGTGCACCTAATTGAGCGCAATTGATTCCATAAGAATGTCGGCTCCCGAGCCCCGAGTAAACTTGGTGGTGCTAACCAACCAAAAGGCTCAGGAGAAACGGCATCCTAGCGCAATTTCATTTTTGCGATTTCGGGCTAAGGAGTTTTTCAACAACCACGACATTTTGCAACGGTTGACCGATAGTGCCAAACGGTATTTGTCTACTCAGTCAAAGCCAAACAATTCACGATACTGTTTAAAGTACCCTCTAGCTTCGTCGCGAGGCCTGAGTCAGTGCACCGCACTTCCTCGAGCAGAGCGCCCACAGTGAGCCGAAAAGCGCGTTTGAGTTCAACCGGCTCCAAGGAGCGAGCCAAACAGTCTGCAGCCCGCACCCTTTGCTCTTCGGTAAGGTCGTCAAGGCCTCTGCCCTGGACGGCAGCTACACCGTGGCGCTTGCACATCAGCGCAAGCACGTTATCTCGCATTCCGCTCAACATATATTCTGCCTGTAACAGTCGAGAGCGCGCGATACTCGACCGCACGTGCAGCGCATACAGCCACGCCATTCCAATCAGGTCCTTTGAATCGGGAACTGGCGCTGAAATCGGCTCTCCAGCAGCGCCAAAGATCCGACTGAATTTGGGGCCAACCGCACGCAATTCGTTGGTGGGCCAGAATGAAAGGTCAACTTGCAGAGTGTTATCGAGGAGGAATACACGGTACAAAATGTCGCCACTCCTAACGTCATAGTTCGCAACCGCTGCATGGTCACGATACATACGTGTGGTCCAATCAACTAATACCTGGTTCAGATCCGCATCGGGAGCCAAACACAGTGCGAGATCGATGTCAGACCAGCGGTCCAGTTGCCCCAGCGCCGCTGAACCCAAATGTGCGGCGCCACCGATACGTGAGTCTGCCTGCGCGGCCGCAACCAGTTCCCCACGAATCTGTTCTCGTCTCTGCGATGTGAAAACCAAAACGTCGTCCATTCGTTCAGCACTGATCCGAGTCTTTGCCTCTACGGTATTCGCTTCGCTTCGAGCTCTCCGTCGGCATGCGTGTAGAGGATCCCGGTGAGCTTGCCGGATTTGTCTCGAACGAACCTCTCCACCCAACCGTCTTGTCGGCTAAAGAATGTGTCGTACTTGCCAGGAAGGATTTCGACGGGTACCTCGTCTGGCCAGGTCTCGAACAGTTTATCGCCGGTACGAATGACGACGATCTCGCCTCTCTCGCCGCCCACATCGAGTCGGTAGTAGTGTCCTACGTAGTCGTCCAAATGAGCGATAGCGCTGATAACGGGTTGCCGGCTCCGGTTTGGTATGCCGGTTTGGTGGAACGCAACCAGCTTCCACTCGCCATCCTTGCACGTGAATACCCGCGTCATTACAGAGGTGCCCCCAAAACTGATCCCTGCTTTCTTGTCGTAGTCGGTCCAGTGCTTCGTGAAGTTCAGAATTGCAACGCTGCCTGTGAACACCAGCCGAATCTCTGCAGGCTGCTCGTCGGTCTCATTATGTATATTGCCCTCCGGTTTCTCGAAGTCACCAAGGAATTCCTGCTTCCCCTTGCGCACGCCGCCATCGTCAGTGGAGATAAAGCTATCGTCTATCTGCTTATCGAGTGCCGCTACATCGCGACTGCGAGCGGCGGACCATAACTGGCGTTCGACCTCGCGCATCGCTTGTTCTGTGGTCCGACATGTAACCGGAGATTGATTCTGCTGGGAGAGGGCATTCAGTGACGACAACCAGATCAGCAATGCGAGGAGCTGTCGAGTCATGCGGTCCTCCGTCGCAATAGTCTACTGTGAAAACCGACCGCACGGAGGCGTGGGAACGTCTTTGCCAGCGGCGAAACCCATGACTTCGTGAACGCCATCCAGAACGCGAAAGAAACCGCGTCGCGATAAAAAATTGCGGCACAGCAAGCTGGTTGCGGGGCAGCATCGATAGAAACTCAGATGCTGCCCCTTTCTTTGCGCTGCGGAAAGGGGGATTTCCTCCATGCGGAAATTTAGGGATAGCGGCCGGCGAAAACCTGCCGAGCTCCGCTCGGCCGGACGGGCGAATGCGCCCGTCCCCACACACAGGCAAACGCAAAACCTAGATTATTAGATAGGCTTTCCGCGGAAAAAGTAGACCAGTTCGATGATCAGGATGACGACCACCATCAGTTCCAGCACGAAGGCGCGGCTTTGGTTGAACTGGTCGACCATGAAGCGGTAGAGGTCTTCAGCGGTTTGCAGCTTTTCTTGGACCAGGTCTTTGTAGTCAGGCACTCCGACCCTCGACGCACACAGCTTGTAGAGCCTGGCCGAGAACATGTCGCTGAGGAACTTGATGGCGTTGTCGGCGCGTTCGGTGAGTTCGTTGACGTCGAGCAGGACGGTGTGCAGCTTGGAGGCGGCCCGCGCCGTCCGCCAGCGCGACCACCATCCTGTGCCGCCGGATTCGAGGAAGTCGTAGACGTTCTCGAGTTCCTTGGTGAGCAGTTCGTCGTAGTGGCGGAACTCGAGCAACTGCGAGTTGGCGTACTGCAGAAGCTGGATCGCGGTCTCCGCCCCCGCGGCCGTGTCGTAGATGAAGGCCGCATCCCATCCGATGACTGCCAGATCGCTCGGATAATACGAGATGCGCGATTGCAGAATCTCCTGGCGCTCGCCTTCGGAGAGCATACTCATCTCTCCCCGCACGACCTGCGCGATGCGATCGCGCTGCGAGGCGAGCAGTTCGTCGGCCGAGGGAGCGCCTTCGATCTCGCGCACGTGGAAGATGAAGTAGTCCTCTTGCAGCCACTCGCCTTTATAGGGCTTGACCAGAGCGGGAGCGGCGCGTTCCAGCTTCTGACGGGCGACGCGCGAGGCGAGCTCCTCGAAGTTGGTGTCGGAGGTCCAGCGGCAGGAAAGTTGGATGAGCGTGTCCCAGTCGCCGGAAAAGGGTAGCTCGAACTCCAGGCTAACGACGCCGTAATCGTAGTACTTGATCTCTCCGGCAAGGCGCTCGCCGGATTCGAGGATCAGCGGCTCGAGAGTTTCTTCCACGGGAGTGCGCTGGTAGCGGACATACGCGGGAGCCTTCTTGAAGCTGGCTTCGGCTTTGCGCGCGGGGAAGATCTTGCGAAGTTCGTCGAGACGGATCTCTTCGCAGACGTCGTACTGAATCAGCACCAGGACCGATCCGCGCAAGGGCGCAGACGCGGGAGATCGCCTGCCCGTCTGAAACTGCGTGGCCAGGTCATGGGCTACTTCGCTGCCGACCATGGTTGTGAGTTCACGATCCATAAGAGTGCCGCTACACGGTGCTGCGAACCGCAGATTCCTCCCCTTCGCGCTGCTCAGGAACGGAATGACTAAACTCTGAGGAAAGATGCCCAACGAAGAGGCAGAGTCTATTGTCCCAGAAATTCGGGGGATTGGGCTAGGCTTGGTTAAAGCAGGAAACCGAAGCACTGAACCGCTGAGAACGCTGAGGATCGCAGAGGACGCGGAGCAAGGCGTAGCATTCTCAATGTTTGCGCACAAGGCGCCCGAGGACGAAGGCGCCCGCGGCTAACGCTCCCAGGCCCAGTCCAGCGCGTTTCATGGAGGCGCGGACGTCGGCATCGCGCTGGTTCACGATTGCCGATTCGGGGAACGGATCGGCTGCGGGCTGCGAGGGATCGAGCGCCATCTGCAGGACTTCGGCTAGATGAAGCGCGTGACGGCCTGTGCCCTGCGCGATCTGCTCGCGGCAACTGAATCCGTCGGCGATGATGAGCCAGTCGGGAGGCGCTTTGCGGACGGCGGGGAGAAGTTCGAGTTCGCCAATGGCCGCGGAGATTTCGTACTTGTCGTGCTCGAAGCCGAAGGAGCCGGCCATGCCGCAGCATCCCGGAGCCGGAGCCTGGAAATCGATGCCAATGCGGCGCAGCAGCGACTCTTCGGCGGTCATCTTCATGACGGACTTGTGATGGCAGTGTCCGTGGAGCAGGGCCTTGCGATTGAATTGCGGAAGGGAAGAATTGCGGGAGTTGTTTTCCAGGAACTCGCTGAGCAGAAACGTTTGGCGTGACAGAGCTTGGGCGCGCTCGTCGTGCGGGAAGAGGTTGAGCAGTTCGTCGCGGAAGACTGCGACGCAGCTGGGCTCGAGGCCGACGACCGGGATTCCTGCTTCGATCTCGGGCTCCAGTTGGTCGAGAATTTCGAGGAGCAGAGTTTGCGCGCGGTCGAGCATGCCGAAGTCGTAGAGTGGACGGCCGCAACACAGATTGGCTTGCGGAAGGATGACGTGATATCCGGCGGCTTCGAGGACGTCGACCGCGGCGCGGGCAGTCGAGGGCAAGAAGTAGTTGTTGAAGGTGTCGGGCCAGAGAAGAACTGAAGAGCGGACCTCAGGGGCTGAAGCCTTGCCCTTCGAGTCCGCTTGCTTCGCAATGTGGGGCGGACGAATGCGTCCGCCGCTACGTGAGCGTGTACGGTGGAACCACGCTTTGAAGGTTTCGGGTGCGAAGGCGGGAATGCTGCGCTCCTGGGGAATGCCTGCAACCAGCTTTGCGATATCGCGCAGAAACGGCAACTGCGTGGACAGATTGACGAGGCCGGGAACATTCGAGGCGAGGCGCGCCCACACATCGATGTTCCCGAAAGCGTAGGCGCTGCGTGGGCGGACGCGGCCTTCATAATAATGAGAGAGGAATTCGGCTTTGTAGGTCGCGACGTCGACGCTCACGGGACAGTCGCTTTTACATCCCTTGCAAGCGAGGCAGAGGTCGAGCGAGTGTTTGACTTCTTCGCTGCGCCAGCCGTCGCGAATAACTTCACCCTGGGTCATCTCCCAGAGTAGGTGAGCGCGGCCGCGCGTGGAGTGCTCTTCTTCGTGGGTGGCGCGATAGCTGGGACACATCACGCCACCTTCTTCGCGACGGCATTTGCCCACGCCGACGCAGCGCAGGGCGGCGTGCGACAGGCTGCCATGATCGGCGGGAAACTGGAAGCGGGTCTGCGGCTCCCACGGTGCGTAGTTCGCGCCGAGGCGAAGATTTTCGTCGAGCTTATAAGGATCGATGACCTTGCCGGGATTCATCTTCCAATCGGGATCCCAGGCAGACTTGAATTTGCGGAAGGCCTGCATCAATTCCGGGCCAAACATTTTCGGCAGGAGTTCGGCGCGGGCCTGTCCATCGCCGTGTTCGCCGGAGAGGGAGCCGCCGTAGCTGACGACGAGATCGGCAGCTTCTTCGACGAACTTGCGGAACTTGGCGATGCCTTCTTTCGATTGCAAATCGAAGTTGAGGCGCGTGTGCACACAGGCGTGGCCGAAGTGGCCGTAGAGCGAGCCTTTGTAGCCGAACGTGGCCATCATCTTGCGCAGGTCGCGAAGATATCCGCCGAGTTTTTCGGGAGCGACGGCGGCGTCTTCCCAGCCTTCCCAGTTCAGCGGCTCGCCGGGGACGTGCGAGGTCGCGCCGAGACTGGCCTCGCGAACGTCCCAAATGCGCTTGGCTTGCGCGCCGGAGAAAAGACGAACGTTCGGAGGAGTGCCGCTGCGGTTGAGCGCTTCGACTAGGCCTTGCGCCTGAGACTCGGCCTCCCGCGCCGTTTGGCCACCGAACTCGACGATGAGCCAGCCTTCACCTTCGGGCAGGAGAGCGAGACCCTCGGCGTTCATGCCCTTCATGCGATTGTAGTAGACAAGCAGATCGTCGAAGCCTTCGAGGCCGATGGGCTTGTGCGCCATAACTTCCGGAACGTGGTCGGCACACTGATAAATGTCGGGATAGGCCACGACGAGAAGCACGCGCGCCGGAGGGCTCTCGACTAAGCGACAGGCGGCTTCGAGAACCGTGGCGCAGGTTCCTTCTGAACCGACTAACGCTCGGGCGATGTGAAAACCATTTTCCGGCAACAGGTAATTCAGGTTGTAACCGGAGACGCGGCGCGGGATGTTGGGAAATTTCTGGCGGATGAGGTCGGCATAGTCGGCGGCGATTTGCTTCAGCGACGTGTAGATCTGAGCGGCGCGGTCCGAGTCGCTACGCCCTTGTGAACCTGGACGGAAGAATGCGTCCGTCCCTACGTGGTTCTGGCCGACTGTCATGCGCACGCCATCGTAGGTGACGATTTCGAGTTCTTCGATATTGTCGTCGGTCTTGCCCGCCATTACGGAATGGACGCCGCAGGAATTGTTTCCGATCATGCCGCCAATGGTGCAGCGGTCATGGCTGGCAGGATCGGGAGCGAAGGTGAGGTGATGTTTTTCGGCGACGTTGCGGAGGTGATCGAGCACGACGCCGGGCTGCACGCGAGCGATGCGGCGAGCCGGATCGATCTCGAGAATACTTGCCATGTACTTGGAGAAATCCAGCACGACAGCCACGTTGCAGCACTGCCCGGCGAGCGATGTGCCGCCCCCACGGCAGAGCAAGGGCGCAGCGAATTCGCGGCAAACAGAAATTGCGGCGAGGACATCGTCGGCATCGTGCGGAAGAACCACGCCGATCGGGACCTGACGGTAGTTGGAGCCGTCAGTGGCGTAGAGCGCGCGGCTACCGTCGTCAAAACGAACGTCGCCGCGAACGCGCAGGTGCAAAGCTTCCGCCAGCCCCGAGGCGTCAGTTCGTGAGGACTTCGGGACCGGTATGGAGTCTACCACTCTCTGTTGCATGGGCCAGGGTTTCTTAGTCGGAGGACTTCTTGCTTACGTTTGTGATCTGAAGTTTGGTGTTGCTGCCATTGCCCTCGACGTTGATGGTGATCATATTCCTTCTGTCGTTGGAAACGATGGTACAGTGATTTCGTTCAGAGGTCGTCACCATGGCACCGGGGAACTTGGATTTGTAGAAGGTGCAGACCTTGTCGGGTGCGTCGCCGGTTTCGAACACGGCCGTGACGGTGCGAATGCCGCCAAAGGCCGCGGAGGATGCGCCGTTCCGCTGGACTTCCGCTCCGGGATAGAGTTCAATACCTAAGTCTTTGGCGGCCTGATCCGGATCCTTGGAAGTTTCGACCGATCCGAAGGGAGTGTCCACTTTCACGTGATCGCCGTTCTGCGACACGCGAGAGGTTCTGGCGATGTGATAGCCGATGATGCCGACGGTGGCAACCCCGAGGATACACACGCCGACGAGCACGGCGACGACGATGAGGACGACTTTGAGAGCGCTGCTGCCGCCTGTGGGAGCCGGAGCAGGCACGGGAGCGGTCGAAGTCACGCCGGGAGCCGATTCACCGGGGGCAACGGCGGCGCCGCATTTGTTGCAGAACTTCGTTCCCGGATTCAGAGTTGCGCCGCAAGAATTGCAGAATGCCATAGTCACCTCGTGGCCGGTGGTGCGAAAAATCGACGGCGCGAGTATACCGCAGATTGAGCGGAAATCAGAGTTCTCAGGCTGCAGAGTGGGGCTCAATTTGAAAGTCACTAACACGAAGGACACTAAGAAGCTGTAACAGAACCTCCCCTGTTGCATGCTGCGTGGTAGCCTAGAACATCGCGTTGTTACTCGCACGGAGTTTCCATGGCCACGCCTCTTCTTCCCGACGATTTGTGGAATCTGATCGAACCGTTTCTCCCGACTCCAAAGACCAAACCTCAAGGTGGAAGACCACGCTTGTCAGATCGCGCTTGCCTTCAGGGTGTCCTGTTCGTTTTGCGAAGCGGGATCCCTTGGCGAATGCTGCCACAGGAGATGAACTGCGGTTCGGGGATGAGCTGCTGGCGAAGATTGCGCGACTGGCAAGAAGCGGGTATCTGGCAACTGATCCACTTCGTCTTGCTAGACTGGCTCGCGCGCTACGGACAGATCGACTGGTCACGTGCAGTCGTGGATGGCAGTTCCGTACGAGCCGTTTTTGGGGGCCTCAAACGGGTCCCAACCCCACCGACCGAGCGAAGCTCGGCAGCAAGCGTCATCTGATCTGCGATGGTCAGGGCGTTCCGCTAGCTATCCAACTCACGGGGGCCAATCGTAACGACTCGCAGCACGCCATCACACTTGTTGATGCCATCCCAATTCTGCAGGGAGAACGCGGACGACCGCGCCATCGTCCTGATTGCCTATTAGGCGACCGTGGTTATGACGCCGAGGCAATCCGCCAAGGTCTGCGTGCCCGCCACATCATACCTTTTCTTGCCAAGCGCAACACCGAACATGGCAGCGGGCTAGGCCGATGGCGCTGGGTCCTAGAGCGCACGTTCGCCTGGGCTCAATCAGTTTCGCCGACTACGCATCCGTTATGAGAAACGAGCTGACATCCATGAAGCGTTCCTAGCTCTCGGCTGCATTCTGATCTGCTGGAGGTTTCTGGACGGCCAATCCGCGCGATCGATCAACGCAGTTGCCTAGCCAATAGGTCTCATTCTGATCTGCCGAACGTTTCTGAGGGGCTAGAAATCGGTGTTTCTTACAAAGCTCTACGCCCTTTCACGACGATCCCAGCCCTGAAAAGCAACGCGCCACTGGGTCTGCATATTAAACGGATCGCTGTCAGTATGTTTCCTCTGACCACCCGCGGGCCTTCGCGCGGGAAGCCTCAGGGCAGCATATTCACAACCAGCAGTTCGCCCATGGGGGGTGGTGGGAACGCGCCGTCAGCCCAAGGTGCATACCCCTTGCTCCCAAGGTGGCGGAGACACTTCTCGTCGAAAGCGCCGGACGCCTGGTGGACAAAGGCGAACTGATAAAGCGGGTCTGGCACCTGGTGGCACATTTGATAGCAACTTCTTGCCTACCAGGCCGAGTACAGCACGAATTTTCAATCTTGCTGGGCAGAGTGCCCCGCCGACTAGCTTTTCCCGCCTCACTGCACCTTGAGGGTCGTCGGCGTCACATGCACCAAGGCACCTGTCGAATCCGTGCCTGTGACGGTGATCGTGTATGTGCCCGGCGGCGTGCCCTTAGTGCCAGGAGTACTGGGGCTGCCGCCGCAAGCAATTTGCAAGATCAGGCCTGCGAATATCATGCCAACCAACGGCGCGGCCGTAAACTTTCCCTTCGTCCTTTTGAGGTACGAGCCGAGGCCAATCCGCGTCGCCACTAATCCAAACAGAGGCAGACAGAGTGCGATAAACAGTCCAGAACCGGCGCTGGAAGACATCGCGGCAGCGGTCGTTCCGGTAGTGTTCACGGTCAAGGTGGCCGGCGTGCCTGGAGCGACGGAACTGGGGCTGATCAAGCAGGTTGGGGCCAGCGCCGGTGTCGGCGTTACTGCGCAGGTGAACGAAACCGACCCGGTGAATCCGTTCGCTGCCGTCACACTCACCGTCGAAGTGGCTGAACCACCGGGACTCACCGAAGCCGGCGTGAGCGCGGAAGCGGAAAGCGAGAAGTCCAGGACAAACGTTGGGAAGACGACGGTCTCGGCTGAACCCATGGTCACGGTACAAGTGCCGGTACCGGAGCAACCGGCGACGTCCCAGGTGGTGAAGGCGGAACCGGTAGCTGCGGTGGCCGTGAGCGTGACAACAGTCCCCGGTTCGTAATAGGCCGCACACACGCTTGGGCAAGCGATGCCCGGAACGTTGCCTGTGACTGTTCCACTGCCGGTGCCGGAAGGCGCAATCGTGAGAGGGAAAGTTGCCGCTCCGGTTGGGTTGAGCTTGAACGCCGTACCGGCGCCGACGGCGCCTCCATACTGCGTAGTGCCGTAGAGATTGCCTGATGCGTCCAGAGCCAAACTCCCCGTGGGATATGACCGGTCAAGTCCCCCACCTGTGAAGGTGAACAGAACCGTTTCCGCTCCGCTCGGTGTCATCTTGAACAGCACGGCGGGCGTGCCGGCTGTGGGACCTGACCACTCTGCGGAACCGTAGAGGTTGCCCGCCCTATCCTGGACCAAACCAACGTTGGGATAATCCCCGCCTTGAAGACTGAAGACCGACTCGACGTGGGCTGCGCTCAGCTTGAACACAGTGCCGCATCCTACCGCGTTGTGTTGGCCGCCCGTACAATTTAAGGCGCCCCCAGAGAGCGTGGTGCCGTAGAGATTGCCGGTCGCGTCCACAATTACACCTGACACCGGATCGAACCCATCTAACGCGCGTTGCGGGAAGGTGTACAGCGTTGTGTAGGTACCCTGCGTATCCAGCTCAAACACAGTTCCGCACGGAGTCTGGCACGACGCAGATCCGGTAGTCCCGTAGAGATTCCCCGCTGCGTCGAGAGCCAAAGGTGCGTTTGATCCGACGCCGGGAGCCAGCACCGTATATTTGCCGGACGACGGATCCAGACTGAATATCCCGTCCGCCGAGCTGCCAAAGAGGATGCCCGCGGAATCCATCGCCAAGCCTGCGTATGCTCCTGGGCTGTGCAGCGTGGTAAGTTTTCCTGCCTTATCCAGTTTGAACACCGCGGCGGAGGTGGTGCCGTATAGATTGTCTGTGCCATCGATCACCAGGCCGGAAGCAGGGAATTCTCCGTCAGTGCCGCCGGTGAACCGGTAAAGGATGCTCTCAACGCCGGTCGTGTCTATTTCAAATACCGTCCCGCAGCCGTTGATGTTGTTAAAGCCGGTAATCGTTGCGCATACGCCGGCTGTGCTTCCGCCCAGCTGAGTGGTGCCGTAGAGATTGCCCGCAGTATCCTGAGCAAAACCGGCCAAGGGATACGCTCCGTCCGGCGCGCCCGCGAATACGTGCAGCAAGGTAAACGTCTGCGTATGAGCGGACTGAATTGTGACCGCTCCCAGAACGACAGCCAACGCGATCGCAGTAAAGAACGTCTGCTTTGCGGTTTTCATAGTCTCTCCCTGGCCCTGCGTTGTTTCTGCGCCCGAGATTGTTTGCTCTGCGACTGCATGCAAAGCAGCTACCGCAAAACTGCACGCTTGGCCGAAACACCGCCGGAGTTTGTCTGACCCCGCAAACCTTCCCTTGCAACCCCGACAGCCCCCTTGACAACATGGGCATTGCCTGGAACTCCGGAGCGCACTAGAATTTGCGTCGGGCGTGTTTCCGATCGCATCCGTCCCTACTTCTTGGCGCACCATAGCCGGATTGCGATTTTGAAGTCCTTCCGAATTTCTGGAAAAGTTCTGGGGAAAGTTTTGCAGCTCCTATGAGCAGGCAGACAAAGCACTTCTACGCGTTTGGTCCGTTTCGCCTCGACTCCGAGAAGCGGGTCCTGGTGCGCGACGGGCTGCCGGTACCCCTTGCTCCCAAGGTGGCGGAGACACTTCTCTTGCTAGTCGAAAGCGCCGGACGCCTGGTGGACAAAGACGAACTGATAAAGCGGGTCTGGCCTGATGCCTTTGTTGAGGAAGGAAACCTCAACAAGAACATCTTCGTTTTGCGCAAACTCCTGGGACATTGGCACGGCGGGCGGGAGTACATCGAGACCGTCCCCAAACGGGGTTACCGGTTTGTAGCGCCGGTCAATGAGGTGACTCACGCCGAGGTCGCCCCGCAATCGCGTGCTTCCGCCGGGGGAAATCTGATCGGGAAGAGGATCTCCCATTATCGGGTTCTGGAAATGGTCGGCGGCGGGGGCATGGGATTGGTGTACAGGGCCGAGGACCTCAAGCTGGGCCGTCGCGTAGCCATCAAGTTTCTTCCTGAAGAGCTGGGAAACGATCCCAAGGCTTTGGAGCGATTTGAGCTGGAAGCCCGCGCCGCTTCCGCTCTGGACCATCCCAATATATGCGCGATCTTTGAATTCGGAGAGCACGAGGGCCAGCCTTTCCTAGTGATGCCATTGCTGAAAGGGAAAACGCTGCGAGACCGTATCGCCGAAGAGGCCCCTGTACCCATCGGTACGCTGCTCGACATCGCCATTCAAATCGCCGACGGATTAGACGCGGCGCACCAGAAGGGGATCATCCATCGCGACATCAAACCGGCAAACATTTTTATTACCGAGCGAGGCGAAGCGAAGATTCTGGATTTCGGATTGGCCAAGCTTGTTCCTGCTATGACTAGTGCTGAGCCTGCCCAGGGACCTGACCGACGGGACGACGACGCACTCGGAGCGCCGCGAGAGGCCTTGCCCGCAGCGAGCCCCAACTTGCTCCTCAGCCTGACGGGAGTGGCGATGGGAACGGCCGGTTATATGTCGCCGGAGCAGGTGCGGGGCGAGAAGCTCGACGCTCGGACGGACCTGTTTTCTTTCGGATTGGTGCTCTACGAAATGGCGACGGGCCAGCGCGCCTTCAGTGGAGAAACGGCGCCGATCCTCCACGATGCGATCCTGAATCGCACACCGGCCGCGGCGCACGATCTGAATTCCACGGTTCCTTCCAAGCTAGAACAGATCATCACCAAGGCGCTCGACAAGGACTGCCAGAAGCGGTACCAGTCGGCGGCGGAGATGCGCACCGTTCTGGAGGCGGTTAGAACTGCACCGCTCGTGAGTCGACGGTGGAAGCGATTCGGTGTGGCAGCCCTGGTGGCCCTCATCGCAGTTGTCGCAGTCGGGCTCTATTGGCGCTCAGGTGGGATCGTGGGGATGCACACCATGGCCCTTTCCGATCTCGCTCCTTCACCTCAGCAGCCTACTTTGCGGCCACTCACATCGTTGGCGGGTAACGTCACTGCGCCTGCGTTTTCGCCGGATGGCAAGCAAGTCGCGTTCGGATGGAACAGTGACATGACCGCAGGAGGCGACCTCTACGTCAAAGAGATCGGAACGGATAAGCCCGTGCGCCTGACAAATCATCCGGCGTCCCGGCTTTCGGCAACCTGGTCCCCGGACGGACTTAATATTGCGATTTCCCGAGTGGCAGGGAAAAGCGATACCGGTGTGTATCTGGTACCGGCGGCCGGTGGACCTGAGCGCAAAGTCGCTACCAAATCCTTGAGCAGTTGGTACGGCAACGATATCAGTTGGTCCCCAGATGGAAAACAGCTCGCATTCAGCGATGACGAACCTGCGTCGCCTCGCAGGACTCAACTGCTCTTCCTGTTGTCTCTGGACACATTGGAACGGAAACCCGTCAACGCAGACTGCAAATTAATGGCGACGCCGGCGTTTTCACCACACGGGGATCTGCTCGCGTGGGTTTGTGTGGATACATGGAGCAGCGTTTCATTACACGTGTCCCGAATGAGCGACGGTCACGACGAAAGGGTGTTGCAGGGCCTGGACGGTATCCACGGAATTGCGTGGTCGGAGGACGGACGTCGAATCGTGTTCAGTTCGCCGTGGAATGGCGACCTCTGGGAGACGTCTCTGTCTCGACCGGGATACAAAGAGAAGTTGCTCTTTGGCCACGATGCCACGGATGTCACCGTGAGCCGGGCGGGGCATCGACTGGCGTACGTACAAGGAGTGAGGAGCGTAAATATATGGCGCCTGGACTTGTCGGGGTCGCCGCCGCGGGCGCAAAAACTCATCGGATCATCTCGCGAGCAGATAGCGCCCAATTTCTCGCCGGACGGGAACAAGATCGCCTTTTCGGCGAACCGGTCTGGAGCCTCCGAGGTGTGGGTTTGCAACTCCGATGGCTCCAATGATGTGCAGTTAACCTCTTACGGGATTTCGGCCACCGGCATGCCGCGCTGGTCTCCCGATGGCAAGCTTATTGCTTTTGATTCGAGAGTTGGCGGCGAATCCAATATATACATCCTTGACCCGAACACTGGCGTTGCGCACAAGTTAAGTATCGACATCCATGGCAACAACTTGCCGAGCTGGTCTCACGATGGCCACCACATTTACTTCGTCAACGGAGAGGATGCCCGCGCTCCGACAATCTGGAAGGTATCTTCCGAGGGCGGCCGAGCTGTAAGAATTGCGGCCACTGAGGCCACCTATCCCCAGGAATCATCTGATGGCCAATATCTGTATTTTGCCCGAAAAAAACGGTTGTGGCGCGCTAACCCTGACGGTTCCGCGGAACAACCAATGGCAGGAATGCCGGAGTTGCAAGACAACGAGGATACCTGGGCGCCGACGGCATCCGGCATCTACTTCATGGCCGACGTAAACCAGCAGACAGACAGCGCAAAACATCAGACCGATGTTGCTTTCTTTGATTTCAACAGTCGGAAGATAAGGACGATCTTTACTCTGGATAAGTTCCAGCCAGGCTGGAGCGGCGGGGTGTCTGTTTCGAAGGACGGAAAATGGCTGCTCTACCCCCAACTCGATGGCCTGTCGAGCGACCTGATGATGATCGAGAATTGGAAGTAGCGGCCACCTCGCGGTTTTCGGTTTGGAAGCCTGCATGGGCCACAGGGAGCGCATACCTCGCCGGCGACGAGGAAGGAAAACTGGTAAGCTCCACCACGATCCGTCTTCAATGATTGATTCGTGCCTTTGGAGGTGTTCTTGATCGCGACCTCGGCACCGGGGACGATTGCGCCGCTCGGATCAGTCACGACTCCCGTCAACTCGCCAGAGGTTGTGGTCTGAGCAATCGAGAGGGTTGAGATCAGCAGCGCAAGTAGGAGACCCAGGAAAAGCAAGAGCACGAACCGCCGGCTAAGGGTCCGGACTGCAAGTTTGTCGACAGAAGCCATTGAGCGGGAATGTTTAGGCCCCTTGGCCTGGAACGTCAATGAACTGAGCAAGAGATGAACTGAGCAAGAGAACTCGAGGCTTAGCCCCTAGTGCCCGTCATCAACTCCGCAACGAACCTTAGCTTCGAATTCCCCAGAGATCGTGTTCGGATCGCTCGCAGACGAAGGTTTTGTTACAGGCTCTAAGGTACACGAAGGAAGCAACTACAAATCATTCCTTCGTGACACTTCGTGTCCTTCGTGGTTCGTGATTTTTCTCTTCGCGGCAGAGCGTTGAGCGTTGCAAAAGCCGGGCTGCGCCCGGCGGACAGCCGAGGGCGGCTGTCCCCACAAAAAGCTTCTGAGGTGTTGTTCCTGCAGGAATCAACTCCAGGTGCGCGTGCCGTAGTCGGCCATGGAGAGGACTAGAAGAATGAAGAGGAAGAAGACCGTCGAGATGACGACCAGCTTGAGCAGTCTTTCGTGAGCGCCCTTGATGTGCATAAAGAAGAGAGCGACGAGAAGGGCTTTGATCGTGGCGATGGTGAGAGCGACGGCGGCATTGAAGCGGCCGAGATCAATGAAGGCTACCTCGTACGTGATGAACGTGCCCAGCAGCAGCGTGGCCCAGACGGCAAGGTACGTTTTCAGTGGGGAGGATTGTGAGTGGTCAGACATAACGAACCTCAGAGTTCGGCTTGGCGTTGAGGTCGCTCCACGCGAGATCCTTCGCTCCGCCTGAAAAGCGGCTGCGCTCAGGATGACATCGAATTGTATCTCTCGTTCGCCTCATGGGTGCCGGTCGATCAGGTAGAGCAACGGGAACAGGTAGATCCAGACAATATCGACGAAGTGCCAGTACAATCCCCCGACGTCGAGGGGCGTGTAATATTCGGGCGTGAAGCGGCCCTTCCACGCCATGAACAAGAGCCAGGAAAAAATCCCCAGTCCAATGATCATGTGCAGCGCGTGCAGACCGGTCATGATGAAGTACAGAGAGAAGAAAATCTGGGCGTGGCGCGGGTTGGCGTATTGGTCCGGATGTCCCGGAATCGGCACGTGATCGAAGCTGAAGGATGCGCCCGGAACATGATGCTCGTCGAATTTCTCTTTGTATTCGACGCCCTTGATGCCGAGGAAGGTGAGACCGAAAAGCATGGTCAGGACAAGGCTGCCGATCATCAGGGTGCGCCGGCCGATTTGCGCGCCCCATATGGCGAGCACCACAGTCAAGCTGCTGCAGATAAGGACCGCCGTGTTCGCAGCACCAAGGCCGGCCTTAATCGATGAGCTAGCGGCTCCGAAATCTCCAAAGTACAGGCGGCGATAAATCAAATAGGCGCAGAACAATCCGCCAAAGAACATGACTTCGGTGGCGAGGAAGATCCACATGCCGAGGCTGGCGGCATCGCGCTGCTGCTGCGGTTCGGAGAAGTGGTGCAGCAGTTCCGGATGGTGCTGCTCTTCGTGATGAAGGCCGACGACGGTGCTATCCGGCAACTTTGACCTCCTCTTTATGCCCCTTGTCTATCTCGTCGTAGTTGTAGGCTTCCCAGGTCACGATCGGCTCTTTTTCAAAATTGAAAGTCGTGGGCGGCGAAGACGTCATCCACTCCAGGCCAGCCGCGTTCCACGGGTTGTCGGGCGCGGGCTTGCCGTAGCGCATCGACCACAGGAAGTAGAGCATGGGCAAGAGATAGCCCACACCGAGTACGGTGGCGCCCGCGGTGGAAAGTACGTTGAGCACCTGGAATTCTGGCATGTGGCTGTAATCGGCATAGCGCCGCGGCATGCCAAGATAACCGAGAACAAACTGCGGGAAGAAGGTCAGGTTAAATCCGATGAAAACAATTAATGCTGCCAGGCGAGCCCAGCCTTCGGGATAGAGTTTGCCGGAAATCTTAGGCCACCAGAAATGCATTCCTCCCAAATAGCCCATGAGCGCGCCTCCGACCATGATGTAGTGGAAGTGGGCGATGACAAAATATGTGTCGGTGACGTGGACGTCGATGCCGAGGGCGGCAAGAAAGAGTCCGGTAAGGCCACCCATGGTAAACAGGCCGATAAAACCGAAGGCGTACAGCATGGGCGCGTCGTAATGGATGGAACCTTTGTAAAGAGTTGCAGTCCAGTTAAACACTTTGACTGCGGACGGGACCGCGACCGCATAACTGAGCAACGAGAACACGAGCGCCGCGTAAACGGAAATTCCAGCGACGAACATGTGGTGAGCCCAAACCAGGAAGCCGAAAACGGCGATGGCGATCGAGGAAAGCGCGACGAAGCTGTAGCCGAATATGCGCTTACGGGCAAAGCAGGCAATGATCTCGGTTACCACGCCCATCGACGGCAGAATCATAATGTAAACGGCTGGATGGGAATAAAACCAAAACAGGTGCTGGAAAAGGAGGGGATCGCCGCCCAGCTTGGGATCGAAGATGCCGAGGTGCAACGCGCGTTCGGCGACAACCAGCACCAGCGTGATGGCGATGACTGGCGTTCCCAGAATCTGAATGATGCTGGTGGCATAGTGTGCCCAGATGAACAGGGGGAGGCGAGACCAGGTCATGCCCGGTGCACGCATGCGATGGATGGTGACTACGAAATTCAGACCGGTAAGAATGGATGAGAATCCGGCGACAAAGATTGCCAATCCGGCTTCGATCACTTTCGTGTTGCTAAACGCCGTGCTGAAGGGGGTGTAGAAAGTCCAGCCGGTGTCGACGCCGCCGGTCAGCATGCAGTGCAGCATCATGACGCCGCCAATGATGTAGAGATACCAACTCAGCAGGTTGACGCGCGGGAAGGCCAAGTCTTTCGCGCCGATCATCAGGGGGACGAGGAAGTTGCCCAACACGGCAGGAATCGACGGAATGAGGAAGAAAAATACCATGACCTGGCCGTGCATGGTGAAGAGCTTGTTATAAGTGTCAGGCTGAACCAGGTCGCTAGCCGGAGTTAACAATTCGAGGCGAATGAGCAGTGCAAAAAACCCGCCGATGAAAAAGAAGAAGGTGATCGAGATCAGATAAAGAAGCGCGATGCGTTTGTGGTCTGTGGTGAGAAGCCACGAGCCGACGCCATACTCCTTGTTCAGATAATTCTCGCGCTCAACCGGTTGAACTATCGTGGTAGCCATACTCATTGCACCTGACTTCCTGGGTTGTTTTGGTCCGCAGCGGCCGCCGTCTTAATCGGAGTTGCGATCGGTTGTGACAAGGATTTCACGTATGCGACAAGTGCGTTCAATTGCTCTTCGCTCACCAGGCCCTGGAACGTGGGCATTACGGGCTTGAACCCGTTGACGATCTTCGCGCCGGGATCGAGGATGGACTCGCGAATGTAGTTTTCGTCGGCGGTGACGGTGCGTCCGTCGGCGAGGAGCACGGGCTTGCCGAAAACTCGCTGCAGGTTCGGACCGCGGCCTTGCGTGTCCATACGATGACAGGTGACGCAACCGAGTTCCGCGAAAATCTTTTCGCCGGTAGCGGAGAGCGGGCCCGATGTGCCGCCGTTCATCCAAGCTTCATATTGCGCCGGTTCCTGTACGACGATCGAGCCGATCATGCCGGAGTGTTGTGTGCCGCAATATTCGGCGCAGAACAGGTGGTAGGTGCCCGCTTTAGTCGCGCGGAACCAAGCCACGGTGTAGCGGCCGGGGAGCACGTCCTGCTTCATGCGGAAGGCCGGAACGAAGAAGCTGTGGATCACATCCTGCGAAGTCATGATCAGTTTGACGTCGCGGCCGACAGGAACGTGTAGTTCGTTAATCTCGCGCTGGCCTTCGGCGTGTTCCAGTTTCCACATCCATTGCTTGGCGACGACGTAAACTTCGGTTGAGTCGCGAGGTGGGGTACGGCTCTTGAAGTAGACCACCGCGCCCCAGGCGAAGATCACCATAAATACGAACAGTGGAATGATGGACCAGGTCAATTCGAGCGGAATGGACCCTTCGATCTGCTCGGCCGGAACGCCGCGGCGGTGGCGGTAGCGGGCGGCGAAGTAAATCAATGCGGTGAAAATCAGCAGCGTCATCAGTCCTGACACAATGAGCAAGAAGATGAAGAGCGCGTCGACGTTGCCCGCCGCTGTGGAGGCCCGATCCGGCCAAAGTGGAAAGTTATTGAACATATCGTGCTTGACCCGGTTTTGCTTGAACTGCGACTTTTCGCGGCGCGAATTTCTCCAGGCGGAACAGAATGAATAAGAGGAGCCCCAGCATCAAAATGGTGAGGCCAGCTCCCAGCCGCAGCAGGTTGCTCACGATCGCGCCGTATTTTCCGGTCGCGGGGTCGTAGTGATAGCAATACAAAAGTACCTGATCGACAGCGTTGCCGATCTTGCCCTGGGAGGCTTCCACCAACCCCATGCGGAGATCTTTGGGCGGGAAATCGACGCCGTAGAAGTAGCGCGAGATGCGGCCCTGCGGCGTCAAAACCATAATGGCAGTGACATGCGCGTATTGATTCAGCTTGGGATCGTACTGATATTGAAAGCCAACAGCGCTGGTCAGCGCGTTGATTGACTCCGCGGGTCCGGTCAGGAAATGCCAGCCGGAAGCGGCGCCGGGACGTCCGTAGCGCTTCAAGTAATCCAGTTTCTTGGCGGCCGCGATGGCGGGCGTCTCCTGCGGATTGAAGCTTACCGTGATCACATCGAACTCGTTGCCCACATCAAACTTCACCATCTTCATGGCGCCGGTAAGGCCGGCCAAAGCTTCTCCGCAGAGCATGGTGCAGTTGTAGTAGACGAGGTTCAGAATCAGTGGCTTTTTGCCAAAGTAATCTGCCGAGCTTGACGGCGCGTCCGGTGTCATCGACGAAGCCGAGATCCGGAGGAACTTGCCCGTTGAGGTGCTGCTCGATGCCAACGTTCTGCAAATACGGTGGTCGAACGTTCGATGGCGGGGACATGATGCCCTTGGTCATGGCCTGGCTCCAGGCTTGGGAGCAGGTCAGGAGTAGCAGCGTCACCGACAGTAAGATGCGGTACGCGCCGGGCTGTCGCCGCACATAAGCAAATCCGGAGATGGGCTTGTGATTCTTGCTCACTTCTTTTCCTTCTTCTGTTCCGCTGCGGGCTTCGAGGGCTGTGCTGCTGCATCGGTTCCAGTTTGCGTGCGCACGGGCAGTCCACGTTGCGCAAGCAGGTCCATGGCGCGGTCAATCGGTATGCGGACGGTACCGGCCTTCTGGTCGACCCAATCGTAGGTGCTCAGCATTTGCTCTTCGTCGATGCGGATCTTGTCCAGTTGACTGCGCTCGTCAATTTCCAGCTGCGGGCTGGGAAAACTTTGCTTGAGATAGTCTCTGTAATCTGTTGGAAGCTTGCGCGTATCTGCGGGAGCTTTGGTGATCAGCGGACTGACCGGCGTTTGCTGCGCCTCAGACCCTTTTTCCAGATATGAGTAGACGCCGTCGACCACGAAGTACACCAGGAGCCCGGCGATCGCCAAGCCCAGCAGGAAATAGAGAACCGGGGCAGCACCGATGTCTTGGCGCTCGTAGCCGCCGTTGCCGGTCGAATTCACGGGATGAGTTTGGTTGCTCATGCGTTCTCCGGCACTCCGGGCACGTGGTGCGGATGCGGCGCCAGAACTTCTACGGCGGACGGATCATAGGCGGGCAGCAGCGGGAGCGAGCCCAGGTTGCGGAAGAAGTAGGCCAGCCAGAAACCGCCGATGGCAACGGGCACGACTATGTCCGCCACAGTTACGGCGAAAGTCTTCGAAAAATTTGGTTCGATGATCCAGAACAAATCCACGTAGCGCATCAGCATGAGCCACACCGCCAGCCAGACCAGTTTGCGGATGTTGCGCTTGAAAGGGCGCGACAGAAGGGTTGCGAACGGAATGGCAAAGTGGAAGATCACGATGAACAGGCCGACGTATCCCCAACCGCCGTTCAAGCGCCGTAGGTAATAAGTGATCTCCGAAGGCAAGTTGCCCGCCCAGATGATGAGCCACTGCGAGTAGTTGAAGTAGGCCCAGACCATGATGAAGGTAAGCATCCATTTGCCATGGTCGTGAACGAAGTCGGGCCGCAACATTTCCGACATCGGCTTGTAGTTGAAGAGAATGCGCTCGACGACCACGGCGAAGCACATGGCCGACAGGACTTCTCCGATCAGAATGACCAGGCCAAAGATGGTGGAAATCCAGCTGGGATCGAGCGACATGACCCAGTCAATCGCGGCGAAGGAAATGGTGAAGCCGTAAAGGATGAGTCCGGGACCGGCGACCGCTTTGAAGCGCGGCGTGTTGTCGGGGGCTCCGGCGCGGTCGGTTTGCTTCGACCAATGTGAGAGCAAGAATGAGAGCAGATTCCAGATGGCGAAGTAGAAGATCGCGCGCAGGATGAAACCGCTCGTCGTGAGATAGGTTTTGGTGATGTTTTCGAGATGCTCGCGTAGATGCTTGTCGGCGATCTGATCCAGCGGTTGGGCCCAGATGTAGAGCTTGTGCACCCCGAGAATCACCGGGATGAACAGAAGAGCCAGCAACGGCACCGTGCGCATTGCGGCGCCAAGAATTCGGCGGATGACCATGCCCCAGCCGCCGCCGGTCAGGTGGCGGATCATGAGGATTGCCATTGAACCCAGGGCCACGCCCAGCCAGCACATGAAGCCGAGCAAGTAGGCGCGATAAAACTGCTCCGGCCTTACAAACGCGAGGATAAGGGCGATAACGCCGAAGACGACGCCGACCATCCACGACCGTCGCTCAATGGTTTTCACCACAGGCGGGGGCATCAGATCGAGATGTTTAACGGGCGCCGTGCTCATTTCTGTTCCTCAGGTTTCAAATTGTTTTCGGGCAGAACGGTGGGCTGACTCGCACCCGTGCCGGGTTCGCGGAATCTCGGTGGCTCGGACGGAATCTTTTGCCCAGGCGCTACATCCTCCATGGTCGCGTTCTGGCTCAACTGCAAGGCACGAACATAGGCCACAATGTCCCAGCGATCCTGCGGCGGAATCTGCGACGCGTAGTCGGGCATGATCCCGAAACCTTCGGTCATGACGTCATAGAAATATCCGAGGGGCGCTTTCTGCAGGCGCGCGATGTGGAACGACGGCGGCTTGCGGGCGAATCCGCGCGATGGCACGAAGCCGTTGCCGTCTCCCAGGCGCGAGTGGCAGGGCGCGCAGAAAATATTGAAGCGCTCGCGGCCACGTTCCAGCACTTCCTTGGTCACGGGGAAAGGCATCAGGTCGCCGGGATTGTTTCCGATCTTGCCGGTATAGAAATAAGAATCCTCGTGCAGTTGGCCGCGGGCAACCGTGCCCTCGACCGGCGGCCGCGCCGAGCGCTGGTCGGAGAAGAAATCGCTGCGGGAGAGCGGATTCTGGCGGGGCTGGACGTGCATGTCGATGCGGCAGGCGGAGCACATCGCGATTGCCAACATCAACATTACGGCAGACGCACGGTCGAGTTTGGCTCGACTGGACAGCCGAGGGCGGTTGTCCCCACATGGCTGGTTTGCGTCCCCGAAATTCGCCTGGACGGAGCTTCGCTCGACCGGACGGGCGAATGCGCCCGTCCCTACGTGGCCTTGTTTGCGGAGGCGCGGCATTAGCTGGGCACCTCCGAGACCGAACGCGGATGAAGGGCTTCCAGGAATTTGCGTGTGTCCGCGGGATCGTACTTCTTGTCGGAGGAAAACACGATCAGGAAAAAGCGATCTTTTGAGGCAGAAGAGAAGCGTGGCACGTTAAATACCGGATGGTACGGCATCGGCAGGCCATTCAGAGCCAGCATGCCGAACACCGCCGAGATGCCGGCGAACAGAATCGTCATCTCGAAAGTGATAACGATGAACGCGGGCCAGGAATGCGGCGGCTTGCCGCCGATATTCAGGGGATAGTCGACTGCGGCCATCCAGTACTGCATCAGGTATCCCGTGAGGCCACCGACGATGCCGCCGATCAGCACGACCAGCGGAACTTCGTCACGATGAAAACCAATCTCTTCCGCCAGGCCTTCGATGGGAAAGGGGCTGTAGGCATCGATCTTTTTGTAGCCAGCCTGGTGCGTGGTGTGCGCCGCGTCGACAAGCGCCTGGGCCGAGTCGAACTCGGCCATGATGCCGTAGATGGGATCACGCTTCATGGCTTATTCCTTCACCTCCGCTTCCGGCAGAAGGGTGCGCATTTCGAAGATCGAAATCGCAGGCAGAATGCGCAGGAACAGGAACATCGCGGCCAGGAACATGCCGATGGTGCCGATGTAGGTCATCCAGTCCCAACGCGTGGGGTAGTACATACCCCAGGAAGAAGTCAGGAAGTCGCGATGCAGGCTGACGACCACGATGATGAAACGCTCGAGCCACATGCCGACAAGAATGACGCCGGAGATGAAAAACAGCGCGACCGGACTGGTGCGCAGCCGGCGAATCCACAGCACCTGCGGAATAAAAATGTTGCAGATCAGCAACATCCAGTAGGGAACTGCATAGGGACCGTGCAGCCGGTTCCACAGCGTGAAGGCGTCGTAGCGATCGCCGCTGTACCAGCCCATGAAGGCCTCGATGCCGTAACCGTAGGCGACGATCAGTCCCGTCGCCAGCATGACCTTGGCGGAATTCTGCAGGTGGCGCTCGGTGATGAAATCCTCGAGGCCGTAGATCTTGCGGATCGGAATGGCCAACATCAGGACCATGGCAAAACCGGAGTAGATGGCGCCGGCAACGAAGTAGGGTGGAAAGATGGTGGTGTGCCATCCGGGGACGATACCGATGGCGAAGTCAAAGCTCACAACCGTGTGGACCGAGAGGACCAGCGGCGTCGCTAAGCCCGCCAGCAGCAGGTACGCGGTTTCGTAGCGGTGCCAGTGGCGGGCCGATCCGCGCCATCCGAATGAGAGCATGCCGTAAATGATTTTGAGCGCCGGCTTGTCAGAGCGGTCGCGCAGTGTCGCGAAGTCTGGGATCAGACCCATAAACCAGAACAGCGCGGAAATCGTGGCATACGTGGAGACGGCGAACACATCCCACATCAGCGGACTGCGGAACTGCGGCCACACGCCCATGGTGCTGGGATATGGGAAGAGCCAATACGCCAGCCAGGGGCGGCCGACGTGGATCGCGGGGAAAATTCCGGCCGCGGCCACGGCAAAAAGTGTCATGGCTTCGGCGAACCGGTTGATGGAATTCCGCCACGACTGGCGCAGCAATAAGAGGATGGCGGAGATCAAAGTTCCGGCGTGGCCGATCCCGATCCACCACACGAAATTGACGATGGCGAAGCCCCAGCCGATAGGGATGGTCACGCCCCAGATGCCGATGCCCTTGAGGAACAGATATCCGATGGCGAACAGCATCATCATCGTGAGCATGAAGGCGATGCCGAAGCCGAGGAACCATCCGTTGGAAGCGGGACGGGTCAACACGATGGCGCTGATTTTTTCCGTGACCGTGCCGAAGGTGTGGCCCGGCTCGATTACGGGAGCGCGCTCGAGATCGGTCGACGATTTGTAATGCTCGTTCATTTGCTCGTGCCAGCTAACCTCAGGGGCTAAAGCCCGATTTTTTTCGCCCTAACGGTACGGCTGAAGGCGTGCCCTTCCCAAGAACCTTCGTTCGGCCCCTTATCGCTGTGGAGCTTTGAATCCCGCCGGCCGCGCTTCGCGTCGGCCCGACGGACGAATGCGTCCGTCGCTACGTGGATCTTTCTAACTCCGGGTTCGGGTTGCGGACCTCGGCTAAATAGGTTGTGCGTGGGCGGGTGTTTAATTCGCCCAGCAGGCTGTAGTTGCGCGCCTGCGCTTTCAGCTTTGAAACTTTGCTGTTCGGGTCATTGATGTTGCCGAAGATGATGGCGCCCGCGGGACACGACTGCTGGCAGGCCGTCTGCAATTCCGTGTCGTTAATCTTTCGATCTTCGCGTTCGGCATCGATACGGCGCTCGCTGATGCGCTGCACGCAGTAAGTACACTTTTCCATGACGCCGCGGCTGCGCACACTGACGTCGGGATTGCGCATCATCTTGTATTGCGGCGTCTCCCAGTCCTGGAACAGCAGGAAATTGAAGCGTCGCACTTTATAAGGACAGTTGTTCGAACAGTAGCGCGTGCCCACGCACCGGTTGTAGACCATGTCGTTCAGGCCCTCGGTGGTGTGGTTGGTGGCGCCGACCGGGCAGACTACTTCGCAAGGCGCGTTCTCGCACTGCATGCAAGGCACGGGCTGGAAGAACGCCCGAGGATTGTCGCGGTCGCCCTGATAGTAGGCGTCGACGCGAATCCAGTGCATGTGGCGGCCGAGTTGGGTCTGCTCCTTGCCGACTACGGCGATGTTGTTCTCCGACTGGCAGGCGAGGACGCAGTTGTTGCAGCCCACGCAGGAGTTCAGATCGATGGTCATGCCCCAGGCGTAGTCTTCTTCTTTGTAGGGATAGGGCTTGTAGAGCGAGAGTTCGTAGGGCGTCTCTTCTTCTTTGGCGAAGTTGGGCTCTTTGCGATATTCCTCAAGCGTGGTTTCGCGGACCAACGGACGATGGCCGCCGTCGGGCGTGTCCATGCTTTGCATGCCCTGTGTGGAGGCGAGTTTGTAGGTTGCTCCGGTTTTGCGCATTTGCAGGCCGGTGGCGATCCACGGATTCGCGGCGGTGCGCAGGGCGTAGGCGTCGAAGCCTTGCGCAGTGCCGACGCGGCCAGCGCGCTTGCGGCCGTAGCCGAGCGTAATGGTGACGGAGTTGTCGGGATGGCCGGCTTGAATCCACACGGGGCCGGCGACCTTTTTGCCGTTCAGTTCGAGTTCGACGACGTCTTCGACTTTGATGCCGAGGCGGTTGGCCATCTTGGGACCGATCAGCACGGCGTTGTCCCAGGTGAGCTTCGACATCGGCTTGGGCAGTTCCTGCAGCCAGCCGTTGTTGGAGAACTGGCCGTCGTAGATGGTGGGATCGCGGCGGATGTTGAGCTCGATGGCGTTGGCGTCCGCAGGTTTGGATTCCGACGGCGCAGCTGCCGATTTTGCGGTCTCAGATTTCGGAGCGAAGGCCGTGCTTTCGAGCCAGCCGTCGTGCAGCGACTTGTGCCAGAACTGCTCGAAGTCCGCGCCGATGTGTTGCTTTTGCCAATAAGCGCGAACCAAATCGTAGCCGGTCGCGTCGGATTGTCCTGAAAGCAGCGCTACAAATTCCAATGTGCTTTTGCCGTTGTAAAGAGGCGCGATCAACGGTTGAATGATGCTGACAGTTCCGTCATAAGCGCGAGCATCGCCCCAGGCTTCTAGCTCGTGCGACTGATTCACGTGCCATTGGCAGAGTTCGGCAGTTTCGTTTTGATAGAGACCGTGATGCACACGCAACGGAACCTTGCCGCTCGTGAGGACATCCGCGAAGTTGAGGTCGGCGGGGGCATCGTACGCGGGATTGCCGCCGAAGATGATCAGTAGATCTACTTTGCCGCCGCGCATGTCGTCGACGAGGTCTTTGATCGAGTCAGTCTGGTTGATCGGGTTCGCGTCGACGGGATCGGTGTAGAAGACGGTCTTGCCGACGTTGCCCAAGTCCTGATTCAGCTTGTGGGCGAGAGCATGAACTGCCGGAGGCTGGTGTTCGCCAACAACCACTAGGCCAGCGCCCATGTGTCGAGCTAAATCCGTATGGATTATGTCAGCAGATCGAGTCAATTCGTCCGTCGACACCGATGGCAAACCGCGCTGCATCGGCACGTCCGCGGAATCGGCCCCCGAGACTCTCGCCAAGAGTCTTTGAGCCACGCTCACGATCTCGGCCGCTCTTACCGGCACTCGATGATCCGCATTCGCTCCCGTTGAACTCGGCGTGCTCTCGATGACGTAAAGACGGTTCATGTTGCCGCGATCTGGATTGCGGCGGCTGGCGAAGTCGCGGATGTAGCGGGTGTTGCCGGGGAAGCCGGCGTAGAGGAAGTCGGCGTCGAGCGAAACGATGACGTCCGCTTTGGAGAAATCGTAGCGCGTCTCAACCGGTTGGCCGAAAGCCATCTTCGCGCCTTCGAGGACGTTGTCGCGATTGACTGGCTCGTAGACGTGCCACTTGGCTTGCGGATAAATCTTCAGGAAATTGCGCAGCTGGTCGGCGAGCGTGGGCGAAGAAATTGTCGGCGTCAGAATGCGGATGCCCGCGCCTTGCAGCGCTTTCTGGGCGCTGAGCGGGCCGCGGATGGCGCTGAGGAATGCCTGCCAGGAGCGCTGGTCGCCCATCGACATCACGCTCTGCGAGCGGTCGGGGTCGTAGAGGCCGAGGATCGAAGCCTGCGCAAAAATATCGGTGCCGCCCATTGAGGCGGGATGCTGATCGTTGCCTTCGACTTTTGTCGGGCGGCCGAGATGGCTTTCGACCAGCAGTGGGTTGGCGTAGCCGCCCAGCGTCATCGCCGTGGCGTAAAACATGGGGCGGCCGGGGATTACATTTTCGGGCTGACGGACGTAGGGCACGATGGGTTCGAGCGGCAGGCGCACGCATCCGGTCATGCCCGCCAGGCCGAGCGATGCGCCCATCACCTTGAGGAAGCCGCGGCGCGAGACGGAATCGACCCAATCCGCGGCGCCCTTGGGGAATTCGCGGTGCAGGGCTTCCTGGAAGTCCTGGCTGCCAGCGAGTTCTTCCAGGCTCCGCCAGTATTCGGGACCCGTCTTTTCGGCGGCGTCGTGGGCCGCGGCCTGGTCGATGCGCGCGCGGACGGAGTTCAAGTCCAGTTTGCCTTTTTGGCTGGGGCAAATGTCTTCGCGCCTGGGTTTCTTTTGCTCTTCCATTTTCATTGCCGACCGCGAGTAACGATTCTTTCGCCCTTACGGGGCTTGTTCTGGATTTCGCGTTCTACCCTACGGCTTGCGTCGTGGGCTGCAATCTTCGGCCGCTTCGCGTCTTTGTTTCTGTCTGCTGACTTCCTACTTCTAAATTCCTAGTTTTGAATTCTTACTTCTGAATTCTTACTTCTCACTTTCATTCTGAATTCGCCTAGCGATGACAGGTGCTGCAATTCGTAATATCTGGCACGCTGCGGACGTTGTACTTTTTGATCAGGGCTGTACCCAATTCGACCTGATCGGTGTAGCTGTGGCCGTCGACCACCACTGGCGTCGCTCCGGTGGGCGGCTGGTAGCGCATGTTGAACACCTGGTCGCGCGGGCGCAGATGATTCTCCGGCGCGCGATGGCAGCCCAGGCACCACTCCATTTGCAACGATTCTTGCTGATACATCAGCGGCATCAGGTCGACCGGACCGTGACAGGTGTTGCAGCCGACTCCTTTGTTGATATGAATGCTGTGATTGAAGTAGACGAAGTCGGGGAGCTGGTTCACGCGCGTCCACTCGAGCGAGTCGCCCGACCGGTAGCTGGCGCGCACCGGTTCGAGCAGATTGGCATTGGTCCAGATCTGCGAATGACAGTTCATGCACGTTTTGGTTGGAGGAATGCCGGCAAAGCTCGACGTCTCGACCGAGGTGTGACAATAGCGGCAGTCGATGCCGAGGCCGGTGACGTGATGCTGATGGCTGAACGGAACCGGTTGCGGCTTGCGGACTCCAGCGTAGGTAACGTAGGGCGAACGCTGAATCTCCATCGCCATCCAGCCGAGCGCTGCGATTACAAAGACCGCGCCAAAGATGGTGGCGCGAGACAATGTATTCGTACTGCGATGAAAAATCTGCGACATTCCCTTATGAGATCTGGCTTAAGAGACCCGGCGGATCGCCCGCGATGCGGTTGAACTGATTTCGTACGGCGAAAAGAACCCACCCACTGGTTTCCTGCGTTGTCTGCGAAACGAGAAATTATAAATATTTCGCTGGAGTTTGTCGCGCGTTTTGGCGGTCGCAAAAGAAAATTTTTTCACCGGCACATTTCTCTATAAAGGTTGAGTTTTTCAACGTAGGCACGAAGGACACGAAGTCACACGAAGCAAAGTCCCTACAGATCAATCCCTTCGTGATACTTCGTGTCCGTTGTGGTTCTTGATTTTTCTCACTCTGCGTTGTCGCGCGCTATCGCAGATTCATCACCATCAGTTTGGGTTCCGTCATCTCTTCGATGGCATAGCGTAGACCTTCGCGGCCGAAGCCGGAATCTTTGACGCCGCCGTAGGGCATTTGATCGACGCGGAAGGAAGGAACGTCTCCGGCGATCAGACCGCCGACTTCCAGTTCTTCGTAGGCCTGAAAGAGCAACTTCGCATCGCGCGTAAATACGCCGGCCTGCATGCCATAGGCGGTGTTATTGACCTGGCGCAGGGCCTGCTCGAAATCCTTGTACGGCTCGATCGAAACGACCGGGCCAAAAATTTCTTGGCAGTTTACTTTCATGTCCGGCTTGGTGGCGGTGAGCACCGTGGGTTCGACGATGAGATTCTTGCGGCCGCCGCCACAGAGCAGGCGCGCCCCGGCGCGAACCGCCTCCTCGATCCAGGTCACCGTGCGGATCGCGTCGCTCTCGCGGATGAGTGGGCCGACATCCGTAGACTCATCGAGGGGATCGCCGAGTTTCAGTTTCTTCGCACCTTCGACCAAAAGATCGGTGAATTTTCCATAGACGGACTGCTCCACTAGAATGCGTTGCACGGAAATGCAAGTCTGTCCGGCGTAGGCGAATCCTCCGGTGACACAGCGCTCGGCGGCGTAGCCCAGATCGGCGTCGCTGTGTACGATGACCGCGGCATTGCCGCCCAGTTCGAGCACCACCTTCTTCTTTCCGGCGCGGCGCTTGATGTCCCAACCGACGGGCACGCTGCCGGTGAAACTGATGAGCTTGATGCGGTCGTCGGTGACCAGCACGCCGGCGTCTTCATTCGAGAGCGGAAGCACATTGAGTCCGCCGTCGGGCCAGCCTGCCTGTTGTACGCACTCCGCGAGAAGCAGCGAGCAGAGCGGTGTTTGCGGCGCGGGCTTCAGGACCATGGAGCAACCGGCGGCGATCGCAGGTGCGACTTTATGAGCGACAAGGTTGATGGGGAAGTTAAAGGGCGTGATCCCGGCGATCGGGCCGAGCGGAAAGCGGCGCACAATGCCCCAACGTCCGGCAGTGAATTCCTGCCAGTCGAGGGGAAGAAATTCGCCGTAGATGCGGGTGCTCTCTTCCGCCGCGACGTTAAAGGTGAAGATGGCGCGCTCGACTTCAATGCGCGCGGCCTTGATGGGCTTGCCTGCTTCCTGCGCGAGGGTACGGGCGAATTCTTCCTTGCGCTCTAATATGGAGGCGGAAATCCGACGCAGCACGCGCTGGCGCTCGAAGGCGGGCAGGCGCCGCGTGGTGCCGAAAGCCTTGACGGCGGCGGCAATAGCGGCCTCGGCGTGCTCCCGCCGGCCCTGCACGACGCGCGCGATTACTGTGCCGTCGTAGGGTGCGCGAATCTCGACGACGTCCCCATCGTCTCGCCACCGGCCATCCACAAAGAAACCGTGCGTCGCAACCGGCGCGATCGTCATCTCTGCCATGATTTTTTCTCTTTCCCCAGTAAAACGGCTGGGACGATTATAGGACCTTTTGGATGACTGGGATGCGACGGAAGGTTTTGAAAAAAGATTCTTAACCACCGAGGGCAAAGAGGGGCACAGAGCAAGCCTTTACAATGGGCTCGGCTTGATGACCACTGCCACGACGATTGCCGAGCTTGCACAACGCTTACGGCGGCGGGAAGTTTCTCCCGTTGAGATTACCCTGGAGTGCCTGGGGCGCATCGATCGGCTGAATCCCTCGCTCAACGCGTTCATCACGGTCACGGCTGAGTCTGCTCTGGCTGAGGCGCGGAGAGCGGAAGCTGAGATTCTGCGCGGGGAGTGGCGTGGGCCGCTGCATGGCGTCCCGCTGGCGCTCAAGGACCTGATCGATACGGCGGGTGTGCGAACGACTGCGGCCAGCGCCTTATATAAGGATCGGGTTCCCGATCAGGACGCGGAGGTGGTGCGGCGGTTGCGGCAGGCGGGGGCGGTCATCGTCGGGAAGAATAATCTGCATGAGTTCGCTTATGGCGGGAGTTCACTGGTCAGCTATTTTGGCGACGTTCACAACCCGTGGGACGTCGGCCGGATTGCGGGCGGATCGTCCGGCGGGTCGGCGGCTGCGGTCGTCGCGGGTCTGGCTTACGCTGCGATCGGAACCGACACCGCAGGCTCGATTCGCCAACCGGCCGCTCTCTGCGGCTGCGTCGGGCTGAAGCCGACGTACGGGCGGGTGTCGAGCCAGGGAGTGATTCCGCTTTCGTTGTCTCTGGATCACGTGGGCCCGCTGGCGACGACGGTGGAGGACGTGGCGATCGTGCTGCAGGCGATTGCAGGATACGATGGGGCCGACATCACCACCGTGGATATGCCCGCGGCGGATTATGTTTCTGCGCTGCGCGGGGAGGAAAGTCGTTGCGCGTGGGCGTGCCGCGCGCTTATTTTTTCGAAGATCTTGATTCGGAGGTGGCTTCGGCAATGGAGCACGCGCTGCGCGGAATCTCAACGCTCGTGGCCGAGGTGAGGGAAGTGCAGTTGGAGGTGCCCACGGACCGCACGTTGCAAGCCGCCGAGTCGTATACGTATCACGCGGAGAAGGTCGCGAAGAGTCCCGAACTCTATCAGCCTGAAACCGTGCGTCGCATCCGGTCGGGAGAGAGGGTTTCTGCGGCCGAGTACATCGAACGGCGTCGCGAACTGGGGCAGGCTCGCCGGGGCATTAGCGAAGTCTTTGCCGATGTGGATGTGCTAGTGACACCGACTATGCCAATGCCGGCCCCGGCGATTGCGGATCTGAAAGCCAATCCGGAGGCGCTGCGGCCGGCCGAACTCAAACTACTCCGCAACACGCGGCCGTTCAATGTTTGGGGGTTGCCGGCGATTTCCGTCCCTTGCGGATTTACGCAGAGCGGGCTGCCAATCGGCCTGCAGATTGCGGGCCCGCACTGGCGGGAGGATTTGGTTTTGCAGTTGGCTCACGCCTACGAGCAGGCGACGGCGTGGTACAAGCGGCGATGCGTAGCTTCAGGTACGTCCGATTAAAAATATCGACTGCGGAGGTATTCGGCGCCGAGGTTTCTTAGCTGTTTGGACGCCACTCACGATGCTATCCCGGCCAAACATGTTGACCGCAGACGCACAACACGGTCTCTGTGGGTCTTTGCTTGGTTAATTGCTGTTTGCAGATTGGGCAGGGTCTGGTCATCGTGTAGATCATAATCATGCTCTTCGGCTGGTGGATGCCGTAACACAGCGGACATCTATGCACTCGCTGACTTGCCACGGACACGAACCTTATCGCAGACTTTCTTAAGCCAAGGTTGGTGCAGTCTCACACGACCGTCGTCATCCCACTTTACCAGCGCGTCGTCTTCGTTTGTTTGCTCAACTGTTCCGAATTCTCCGGTCGGATTTCCAAAATTAGCCAAACCCTCGACGCGATCTCCGGGATTCAATTCGGAGTCGGGAGCGGGGGGCTGGACGAGCGGCGGCCTCTTGGCTCGGTCTGCGTCAGCAGTCGCTCCAGCGTGTGACAGAGGCGGTTGCGGAGCTTTGCGCAATTTTGGTGTGAGTTTATTGATACGGCTCATATTCATTATCCGAGTGGCTCGCTTCGCCTGTTTATCTTCTCGTTAACTAGAGCATAGGCTTAAAAGCATGGTTGGGCTGATCCAAACTGCTCAGTCCTGAGAAGATTCAACGCCAGTTACAGATCGCAGAGCCGGGAACATCATGCCGTGATTCGGGATTTCGGCGCAGAACCTAGTCGTGGAGAACGATGTTAAGAAGTGAACTGTGAACTTGTAATTCATCGCCAGCGTGATAATCAATGAATCCCAATTTTCTGAACCGGTTCATGAAAAAGCTGACCCGCGAGCGAGTTGTGCCGACCATTTCTGCAAGGGTTTCTTGACTTATCTTGGGGATTAGAGTCTCGGGCTTTCCGTCCTTGCCGAAATGAGCCAGCAATAGCAATGTTCGGGCCAGCCTTTTCTCACTGGAATTGAAAAGCTGGTCGACCAAATCCTCTTCGTATCGAATGTTCCGTGTCAGCAAATATGCCACGAACATATCGGAGAACGCAGGTTCGCGGTGAATCGCTTCCATCATGGACTTCTTGTCGATTCGCATCACAGAGCAATCGCTCATGGCGGTTGCGGAGCAGAGTCGGCGAAGCTGTCCTGTAAGGCACCCTTCTCCGAAGAAATCGCCCTTGTTCAGAATGCCGATGGTGGCTTCCTTTCCGATCTTCGATACAACGGTGAGTCTTACTTTTCCTTCCCTGATATAAAACACAGCATCGGATGAGTCGCCCTGAGCAAAGATGGTCTGCTTCTTGGGAACGGCTTCGATCTTTCTACCGCCGTCGATGTTCGAAAGAAATATCTGGGGGTCGAATTTGCTGAGTTTCCTGGCCGATACCGCGGGTGTCATGATTCGCCTCATTCTCGGAAGGGTTCCGAAGGCAAGTTCCTGTGACAAAGATGAATGAATGCGGAAAAAGGGCGAGAAGAACATCCAGCCGGCAGGAAAACGGCTAGCTGCTCAGTGGAATCATTTCAGGGTTGGTTTTCAAAGTCAAGACAGCCGCAGACTCGTGAGCGAAGCGCGAGCCGATCCTCGACTGATGTCAGGCACAATGACCAGTTCAAGAACAGCTACATCGGATAGTGCAACCTGAAATTCCTCGACCTCGCGTGTTGCGTTCGGGGGACTGAAATTCCACTGCTGGCGCACAATATCTCGAAACGAGCGTCCGTCATCCCCTGAACATCGCAAGACAAACTCTTGGGTACGCGATGTTTCGGTTTCTTCGAACACAAGCGCGATGCGTGTGAGTCGTTGTGGCCGATCGAAGATTAACCGGATGGTTTGAGTGCCAGAATCGGCGGCACGCCAGCCTCGCACTTTCTCTCCAGCCAACGCAGACTCCACCGGGTAATCCTTATCTTCCGATGAGACCTCGACCATTGCGAAACGGTCAAGGTCCAGCCAGCCTTCATGGTGAGCCGCAGCGTCCTGCGGACTCGGGGTGATTAGGCGCTTGCGCATACCCTAGTTTACCTCTGGTCCTCGATGCCCGTGCCCGCCGATGACTGCCTCAACCACCGCCTACCGCGTCACCCCCAGATCAAGATCAGGAAAGGTGGATAATCAGTCTACCGTCCGCACATCATCCGGCAGCATCAGCACGAACGTGCAGCTACGCGTGGTCATCGAACAGGAGAGCGTGCCGCGGCGGAAGACCTTTACTGGGGTGTCGTCGGGGAAGGTGATGTGGTAGTCCGCGGTGCGCAGGGCTTCAGTAAACGATTTCAGCTTCTCGTCCCCGCTGACGAATTTCACCGAGTCGACTCTGGCGGCTGAGCCTCCGCCGCCGCTCAAGAGAATGAAGAAATCGGCGTTGCCGGTTTGCGTGGCCTTACCCAGGTCGATGGTGCTGAGGTGCGGAAGCTCTTCTTTATAGCGGGCAACGGCGGCGTCGGCCTTGGCGTCGCCGCCGGCGAGCGAGGCCAGCCGGACCCGCGTCTCGGGAGTGGGGCGCAATCCATTCATCGACAGCGCGTAGGTGCGCATTGCGCGATCCTTGTCGCCACGCTTTTCGTAGATCTGTCCGAGATGATCGCCTACCTCGGCGTGGTGGCCCAGTTCCCAGGCAGCAGCGACATACTTTTCCGCTTTGTTGAAATCACCTTCCGCGAAATGGACCCAGCCCAGCGTGTCCCAATAGGCGACCAGCGAGGAAACTAAGGTCAAATCTTTTTGCGAAAGCCGGTCGAGCGAGACGTTGCGCAGTGCGGCAGCGGTGGCCGACACCGCAGATTCAGCGTACTGCTGCGCCCGGTCGAGATGGGAGTCCTTGAGCGAAAGCTGATACGCGATGTTGTTCCACACCAGGGGCGTGGCGGCAAGTTCGACGGCGTGATCGAAGGCGGCGAGCGCTTTGTCGTCCTGCCCAAGATTCAGATAGGCATTCCCGAGACTCACCTGCAGATCGGGACTGTCGGGAGTCAGCGATGCCGCCTTCTCCAGTTCTGCGACGGCCGGTCATATTTATGCCACTCCTCGTACATCGCGCCCAGATTGGCGTGGGCGTACTTGTCGAGCGGATTGTTTTCGAGTTGTTTGTTGAAGGACTTTACCGCGTCGTCGTATTTGCGCTCATTCCAATACACGCGACCGAGGTTGTTGTAAGCGAACTCGTCATAGGGATTCACTTCAAGCTGTTTCTGAAAATTGGTGATCGCCTGATCGTCCTGGCGCATCGCGAAATAGATGAGACCGAGATTGTTCCACGCGAATTTGTTTTTAGGATCGACTTCGGTCGCCCGCTTCAGGAGCGCGATCGCCACCGGTAAATTGCCACTGTCGGCAGCGGCCTTGGCACTGTCGACCAGATCTTCGGCCTTCATGTCCGCGGGAGGAACCGGCGCTCCGGCCATGGTGCTCTCGACCGAAAGCTGCTGGGCGAGATCGGCGCTCACAGCGCGGCGGAACGAGTCGTAATCGGCAGCACGCTCGACTGGCAGTTCATCCTTGCGCAGAATTAGCTTGCGTCCCGCGGCAAAGACGCCACCCTCCACCTTGTAGGTAGCCTCGTATTCCGCGTAGTCGCGTTTCAGCGAGAAAGCCAGGGGCGCATGGCCGGTGTACTTGGCAGGCAACTCCAGTTTGATCTCATAGGAATACTCCGCCTTCGGACCGAGCTTCAGAGGTTCGGCGTCGCTGTCGCTGTCGTTGCCATCCACGTCTGGCAGATTGAACTGCACCAGCGGCAAAACAATTTCTGTCTTCTTTTTCGACCAGTCGAGGAAGTTCACTCTGGAGACGTCGTAGGACATGCTGAACGGTTCGGTGGTCGCCGCTGGGTCGCTAATCTTGACATTGCTAACGTCTCCGCCGAGGCCGGCGTTCACGTTCTCCACCACGCGTTGCCAGTTCGCCTGCGGCACACGGCGGAACACGGAACGGAGCAGCAGCTCTTCATCACCGCGGAATTCGTAGTGCACGTGGGCTTCGAGCTTTCCGATCTCGTTGATCTTCCCATCGATCTTCGAAAACTCGGTATCGGGCATGGGGGTATCCGCCGGCGTCTCTTCGAGATGAGGCGCGACCGACGACGGCGGCTGAGCCGGAGGAATCACCAGCGCCTGCTTATTGCGCAGCGAGTAGGCGAGCAGGCGAAAGGGCGCGACCTCGCTGGTCGTGTCCATCCAGATTTCCTGGTTTCCCAGGGGCAGCAGCGTGATGACATGGTCGAACTGCGAAGGGGAAGGAACGTCGGGATCGAGTTTGCGTGTCGAATTGATGAGCACGGACGAGGCGTGCAGGCCTTCGGCCTCCAGCAACGACGCCAGCAGCGTGTGCTTGTCTTTGCAGTCGCCGTACTGGTCGTGAAGCACGTCGGAGGCCGCATGCGGCTGGTAACGGCCGACTCCGAGCGAGAGGCTGACATAGCGGAAGTTTTTCGCAACGTAATCGTAAAGCGCCTCGATCTTTTCCATGTCGCCGTTCATGCCCTTGGTCAACTCTTGCGCCTTGCTGCGAACTTCGGGTGAGGGCATGCGGCGGTCTTTCTCGAGGCTGGCGTACCAGCGGCCAACCTGCTCCCAGCTTTCAAAGGTGGTGAGTTGAATATCGGGGCGATCATCGTCGGGACGGTGCTTCTTTTTCTTTTTGTCTTTTGCTTTCGCCGTCTCGTCCTCACGTTCCAGATGAGATCCCGACCAGTGATAGATGCGGCGGCCGTTCTCATCCGTGATCTTGGGATCCATTCCCGGCTTGCACTTGAGTTTCAAGGGACGGCTGGCGGGAACATCCACGTCGACGGTTTCGTCGAGAGTAATGTTGCTTTTGTCGAATTCGTAGTCAGCCCAGAATTGTCCGGCGGCCAGCGGCGTGTGAATCACCGTGACCATGTCGTATTCCAACACCTCGCCGGGACGCAGGCCAGGGACAGTGATGTGCTTCTGACGATAATCGGTGTAGACGGGAGCTTCGCGCTCGATGGGAGCGCTCAGATCCTGCACCGCATCGTCGCCGGCTTTCACCACGCTGCCATCCTGTTTGAGCACGCGCACGTAGGGAATTTCAACGCGCTCGTTGGCGGAGTTGTATCCCTCCTGCAACTGTCCCCACTGCTGCACACCGGCTTCGCTTTGTACGCGAATGCGGGCCTTGGTCTCTTTCCTCCCGGTGCCATCGGATTCAAAGCGGTAGTAGGAGTGCATCTGCTCGATGACGAAAGATTCCTCCAAATACTTAGAAGGCTTCGCATCGGGATTCAGCGCTTTGGCAGCTTTTTCTGCGGCCGTTCCCGAAGGCGCCTGCTCGGCTTGCTTCGACGGAGCCGGAGTCGGCTGGCTCGAGTTCTGAGCGGGGGACACGGAACCCGATGGCGCGGCAGGCTGCTGGGAATCGGCGCTGCCGATCAGCAGGCAAGAAAACAACAATGTGAGGAGACGGTCACGCATAGTTTAGTTTGAAAGGCCCTAGTCATTATCCCACGTAGAGGTCAAATCGGGAGCGTACGCCACGGTGGGAGATGCGCATCGAATCAAGAGCAAATCTTAAACCGCAGAGATCGCCGAGAACCCCGCAGAGAACGCTGAGAAAAGAGGCAGGTGTCCAACCATTCGGCTCCGGCTGTTATCATGCTATTAAAAAGATTGTTCATAATAATCCCGTGATTTCGATCACAATTTTGTCGTCCGCCTGCCTCAATCCGGGGTAAAATTCCGCTCAGATAGTCTTGCCTGGCCACGCTAGGCAGGCGTGACGCATAACGTTCTTGCGCCACGATCTTTCCGTCGGAGGGTTTTTGCATGGAAGATCGGGCCCCTGTCGTTTCTTCAACCGAGCAGTCCTCCAGTTCCACTTCCATCAGCCGGCAACACGAAGGCCGCGGAGCGTGGGTTCTCACAGCCTACGGCATCTCCGGGCTAGCGTTGTTCGGAGTTCTGGCTTACTTTTTCTCGGACTTCATCTCCCATTAGTCCGGGCCCGCAGTGGCGAACGGGCTTGCGCGCCCGCGGCAGGAGTAGAAGTGTACCCGCTGCTGATACGCCGGTCTGTCTAGGCGACGTCTTGAACGTGCTACAATGAGCGGCCTCGGTTGTCGTTTCGGCACCCGGCACTAACCCCACGTAAGGATTGCAGAATTCACGGAGAAATCTGTGGCAAAAACTCCCCCAACCAGTCCGACGCCGATCACCTACGCCGACGCCGGGGTGGACATCACTCGCGCAAATCGTACTAAGCAGCGCATCAAGTATCTGGCGCACAAGACCTTTACCCGGGGCGTGTTGAGCGAAATCGGCGGCTTCGGCGGCCTGTTCGTCGTCGATAAGGCGAAGTACACCGACCCGGTGCTGGTGTCGAGCGTCGACGGAGTCGGCACCAAGCTGAAGATCGCGTTCGAAATGGACCTGCACTCCACCGTCGGCGCCGACCTGGTCAATCACTGCGTCAACGACATTGCAGTGCAAGGAGCGGCGCCGCTGTTCTTCATGGACTATCTGGCTACGGGCACGCTCGATCCTTCGATTGCGGAGAAGGTGGTGGAGGGCATCGCGGACGCCTGCAAGCATAATGGTTGCGCGCTGATCGGCGGCGAGACTGCCGAGATGCCGGGCTTTTATCCCGACGGAGAATACGATCTGGCGGGCTTCATTGTCGGCGTGGTGGAACGCGAAAAGATCATCAGCGGCAAGGACGTGCAGATCGGTGACATCATCCTGGGCCTGCCTTCGAACGGATTGCACACCAACGGATATTCCCTGGCCCGCAAGCTGCTGTTCGAGGTGGCGCATTATTCGGCGGATACCTACGTCAACGAGGTCAAGAATAAAGTCGGCAACGAGTTGATGCGCACCCACAAGAGCTACTGGCCCGCGTTGAGGAAGTTGATCGACGGCCAATGCGTCTCGGCGTTGGCGCACATCACCGGCGGCGGAATTACAGAAAACCTGCCGCGGGTGTTGCCGCGCGGGACGGCCGCCGTCATCGAAATGGGGACCTGGCCGGTGCTTCCGATTTTCGAACACCTGCAGCAACTCGGGAACGTGTCCCAGGAAGAGATGCTGCGGACGTTCAACATGGGGCTGGGGATGCTGCTAGTAGTGCCTTCGGCGAAATTCAAGAAGGCTCAATCGGTACTGGAGCGCGTGGGCGAGAAAGCCTACACCATCGGCCGCATCGTCAAGGGCGAGCGCAAGGTCGCCTACAGCTGAGCCCTAACGCGCTGCTCCGACAAGTCTCGAATCGTGCGAAGCATCTTCTGCTCCATCACGAAATGAGCGGGTTCCCAGAAAAGTCTGCCTACTAATCGGGATGTGAGCGTCGGAGGTGTGCCTCCGCGCACGCGAGCGATCAGGCGAGTCTGGCCGTCTCCCAGCGGTTCGAGAGGTGAAGGTCCACATTCCTTCCTGGGCGCGGCCTCCGGCTTGCAGTCTCTGCCAGTCGTTCGGCGAGACCATCGCGAACGCTCGGTTCGGTTCTACAATCGCAGGAATCATTTTGCCCTGTCCGCCGAAACGCTTCGGCGTGGCAAACCAGACGGTTTCTCCGACTGCGCGGGGCTTCCAATCGGGTACCAGATGCTCGACTTTCGGCATATCAGCCCCGAAATCATTCTCGAAGATGGTGTAACTGTAGAAGCCGCCGCGATCCTGGCCGATCTGCATCAGCCAGGGCCAACCTGCTGCGGGGACGCGTGAATCGTAATGGCATGCGTGGCCTGTCCCATATAGACCGGGAACAAGTCGTCGCCGGGTAACGTCGCGTGGACCTCCGCCGGAGTAGTGCCCCAGCGCATACACCAGTTGCGCAGGCCGAGGTGGTAAACCATTCCGGCAAGAACCAGAACTGTCAGAAGGGTGAGAGCGGATCGTTGAATCCATTTCTTCATGGCAAATGACCTCGCCAGGAAGGTACCGCATGCGCTGGCGAGCCGTCTGTGATGGCGGTTACAGTTCGACTCTGTCCTGGTCCGTGATTCAGTGTCTCCGTGGTGAATTATGATGTTCTCCTGACCTCCATGAAATCTCTCGGCATTCTTCTTTCCGGACGCGGCTCGAACTTCGTGGCCATCGCAGACAGCATTGACGCGGGACGCATTCCGGATGCGCGGATTGCCGTGGTCATCTCTAATAAGCCGGACGCGGCAGGGATCGCGACTGCCCGTCAGCGCGGACTGACCGCGCTGATCATTCCTTCCAAGGGCAGGTCGCGCGAGGAACACGACCGCGAAATCGTCGGTGCACTGAAACAGCAGGCAGTGGATCTGGTCTGCCTTGCCGGATATATGCGGTTGCTCTCACCGTGGTTCGTGCGGCAATTTCCGCACCAGATTCTGAACATTCATCCGTCGCTGCTGCCCGCGTTTCCCGGGCTGGAAGCGCAGGAGCAGGCTTCCGCCTACGGAGTAAAGGTTTCCGGCTGCACGGTGCATTTCGTGGACGAAGAACTGGATCACGGGCCAATCATTGTGCAGAAGGCAGTACCTGTGCTCGATAGCGATGACGAGCATAGGTTGGCGGCGCGTATCCTCGAACAAGAACACATCGCTTACAGCGAAGCGATTAGGATTGTTCTGAGTGGGAAATTTGAGGTTGTAGGTCGAAAGTTCAAAGAAACATAAAAAGTAGTACCCATGCCTCCTGCCGTTTGTTCCGGCAGCTTTGGCGGGGGGAGTCGGTCGCCGCAGTTCGGTTACGACGCCCGACCTCTTCGACATCTTCACAATTGGCAGTGCCTCCCCATTTCCTAGCGGGACTGCCTGATTCTCAACTTCCACATATCCCCTTGCTTTGTAGAAGGCCACTCCACTTAGCGTCGCTCCCATCTCCAGGCGCCTGAAGCCGGCAGCCCTGGCAGCATCTTCACAGGCTTGGAGAATCATTCCGCCGATACCTCGCCGTGCATATTCGGGACGAACGAAGAAAGCGCGGATCTTAGCCGCGTCCAGTGAGGGGTCGAGTAGGGCGTCTTCGCGGGCGGAATATTGATCGCCGCCATACAGAGTCTTTCGTTGGCTCCATCCACCGCAACCGACAATCACCGGGCCCGAGTGCGACGCTTCTCTCGGCGACCAGGTACGTTCCGTCCGCGATGAGTTGGCTATCCACGCCGTACACTGATTTCAGGGCCCCATCAATCTGTGCCGGAGAATAGTCTTCAGCCTGCAGTCCTCGCACCGACGCTTCAATCACTTCCCGCAGGCGCGGAATATCATCGGCAATCGCTTTTCGGAGGTGCACATTCATCGAGTTTTATTCACAAACGTCTTTAGTAGCCCAATTCAGCAGTCCAACATTCTAGCGTCCCGATTCGGCCTTTCCCGGCGCATTCCTTATAATGTGCTTTCTCATGTCAACCTTTGCACCCGTCGACGAACAGATCACCTATCTCAAGAAGGGCTCGGCGGAAATTATTCGCGAGTCCGAACTCCGCACCAAGTTGGAGAAGTCGCGCGCATCAGGCAAACCTTTGCGGGTGAAGCTGGGCATGGACCCGACTGCGCCCGACTTGCATCTGGGGCACACGGTTGTGCTGCGCAAGCTTAAACATTTTCAGGATCTGGGGCATACCGCCATCTTTCTCATTGGCGATTTCACCGGCATGATCGGCGACCCGACGGGACGTTCGGCCACACGTCCGCCGCTCAGCCGCGAACAAATTGAGCAAAATGCGGAAACCTACAAGGCGCAGGTCTTCAAGATTCTCGATCCAAAAAAGACCGTAGTCGACTTTAATCGCCGCTGGATGGGCGCGTTCACTTCGGACGATTTCGTGCGCCTGACGGCGAAGTACACAGTCTCTCAGATGCTCGAACGTGAAGAGTTCCACAAACGCTTTCAGGAAGAGAAGCCGATTTCCGTGCACGAGTTGCTGTATCCGCTGGTGCAGGGATACGACTCGGTTGCGCTCGAGGCCGACGTGGAACTCGGCGGTACCGACCAGAAGTTCAATCTGCTGGTAGGCCGAGAACTGCAGCGCGCCTACGGGCAGGAATCGCAGGTGGTGCTGACCACGCCGATTTTGGAAGGGCTCGACGGCGTGCAGAAAATGTCGAAGTCGCTGGGGAACGCGATCGGCATCCACGAACCGCCGCTGGAGATGTACGGCAAGATCATGAGCATCTCCGACCAGATGATGTGGCGTTACTACGAGTTGCTGACGGACGTGCAGGTGTCGGACATCGAGAAGATGAAAGTTGATGCGCACCCCATGGCCGCGAAGAAGGATCTCGCGCACCGCATCGTGGCCGACTTCCATTCCGTGGATGCCGCCATGAAAGCAGCAGAAGACTGGGCGAAGCAGTTTCAGAAAAATCAAACGCCAGACGTGCTGGAGCAGGTCACCGTGTCCTTTGCCAAGATTTCAGTGGGAACGGGAGAATCGGTTGGGCTAAAGCCGGCTCCTCCAGATCTAATGGTTCTGACCGCTGACCAGAAGCTCGACACCGCAGTTCCAGTTCGCATCGACAAGCTGCTGGTCGAAGCGTCTCTTGCAGAATCAGCCTCGGACGGTAGCCGCAAGATAAAGCAGAAAGCGGTCGAAATCGACGGACAGCTCGTGGACAAGCCAAAGCTTGCCGTTCCTCGCCCCTCGCGACCTCTAATTGTGCGAGCTGGCAGATCGATGAAGAGTGTCATGATCGCCTAGCTGCTTCCGTTCCGGCAAAATCACTAACAGCAAATGGGTGCGGTCGAGCACTTTCCAGGTCACGGTTTCGCCCGACTCTAGATCCAAGGCGGAAGCCAAGGGCAGGGGGAGGTTGGCATACACTTGCACCGTCCCACCCTGGCGCCGGATGCCTTGTAAACGGGTGACGTAATGATTTTCAAGATCTGCATGTCTATGTAATAGCTTAGATGTTAATTTGAGTCGAAATTATAATGTGCTCTATGTTATCGACGACCCCCAGTAGCAGAGGCGAACTGCTCATCCAGCAAGGCGAGCTGGCGGGGCGCAGGTATCGGTTTGAAGCCATCGTTTGCGAGAACCCCACCTGCCGGTGCGACCACGTTACCCTCAAGTGCTTCACTGAGATGCCCGAAGCGAGCCTTCGTACTCCCATCGTCGTACGCCTGGAGATGGATCTCGAACGACAGGAGATTACCAATTTACAGGAACTAAAGGCCGATCCCACGGCCCGGGCTCTGGCGACCGCGGTTGCGGCTGAAAGTGGCGAACAAGAATGGAGTCAGCTCAAACGCCTCTACTGGGAACTCAAACAGTATTGGACGGAACACACGGACCTGGAGCAGGTCGAGATCTCGTTTCCACCAGAAGCTCTGACGGGCGCCATGGTCGGATATCCAGACGTTTTTCCGTTTGCCAGGCGGCTGGAGTTCACTCATGCGCAGGAACCTTGGCTGGGCGACGACCAATACTGCTGCAGTCCGAAATGCCTGTGCCAGGAAGCCGTTCTCTCGTTTATTCGCCTTTCCCAGCGAGCGGGACGGGAACCCCTGCGGCCGACCCTGTCGCTCGCTTACCGATATCGCGAGGGCAAGGTGGTCGATCCAGAAAAGAACCCTCGGTGTTCCGAACAGGACTTGTTGCAATCGTTGAAGAATGCCCGTCCCGACTTAGATTCGCTGCTTGCCAAGCGGCAGGGATTGCTCAGGCGGTTGTGTGGCCGTACCGTGAAAAGGCAGACGCTTCCGATCGCGACGCCCAAAATTGGTCGCAACGACCCCTGCCCTTGCGGCAGTGGCAAGAAGTGGAAAAGATGCTGCGGAGCCTGATATGACGTGGGCACAGGTGCTGCCCACCCGGTTTGCGCTCGGATCACACACGAAAACAGCCGACAAGGTGTGCAACCGCTGGAGCAGAGGTGGGTGGCGACCGCGATCGTAACGCGGATCGATGAACTCTTTGCCATCGACGCCGAAGCCCGTCCCAAAGCACTGAGCCTGGAGGCACACCATGCTCCGCCTTAGCAACAATCACGACCGCTCTTGGAGGAGATAAGGAAGCAGGTCGAAGGCGCACGCTCGACGGCACTGCCTGAGAGCGTGCTGGCCAAGGCCTGCAACTACGTGCTTACCCTGTGGGACAAGCTCACGCGATTCCTGGAATATCCGGAACTGGAGTTGAGTTTGACCTGGCGGAGAACTCAATGTGTCCCGTGGCTCTTGGTCGAAGGAGTTGGATCCATATAGGGAGCGCGCAGATACTCGCGCACCGGGACTTTCAACCTACGGCAACTTTCTACTACCGGAAGGATCGCTCCGATCTTCGGGCCCGCCTGTTTTTCTTGGGAAAGCCGTCAGACTGATTGGAACATCCTTCCCGTGGGGGCCTTTCCGGATGAGTCTCTAGCGTATCTCTGGCACAGGCTTCTGCGTGCCTCTGTGTCTCCGTGGTGAATTCTGCTAACCTCATCCGCGCACATGCGGGCGGCTGCCATTCTCGGGCTGGGATGTTCTGCGAAAAACCTGAAGCCTTTTCAGTCGGATCCGGGTGTCGAATGGCGCATGGGCATGCCGGCATCGGGCGATCAATCCGATGTGATCCTGCTGTTCGGCGGGGATGGGACGATTCACCGACATCTGGGACAATTGGTGCGGCTCGGTTTGCCGGTACTGGTGGTGGCTGCGGGAAGTGGAAACGATTTCGCTCATTCACTCGGATTGGGTCGGGTGCGCGATTCACTCACCACCTGGAGGAAATTCTGCGCCGGCGAGGCCAATATGCGCTGCGTTGATCTGGGAATAATTGCTGCTATCGAGAACACGGGCGGGGCGCCCGCGCCACAGGGGACGCGATACTTTTGTTGTGTTGCGGGCGTCGGGCTTGACGGCGAAGTAGCGCGGCGTGCCAATCGTCTGCCCCGGTGGCTGCGGGGGCATGGCGGCTACGTGCTCACCGTGGTTCCGACGATTTTCAGCTTTGCACCGTTGCCGATGAAAATTCTGACGTCCTCCGAGGGCAAAGATGAATCATGGACTGTGCGCAGCGATCAGCCTTCCCTGCTAGCTGCGTTCGCCAATGCTCCTAGTTTCGGCGGCGGGATGAAGATCGCGCCTCGGGCCAAAATGGACGATGGCCTGCTCGATATCTGCATCGTCGGAGCCGTCTCCCCTTTGCGGCTCCTTCGTTTGTTCCCGAGCGTTTACAGCGGTCATCATCTGAGCCTCCCGGAAGTGGAATACTTCCAAGCCAGCCGGGTGCGGGTGGAGACCGAACCTCCCCTCGATGTTTATGCGGACGGGGAATATGTCTGTCGCACGCCGGTTGAGGTAGGCGTGCATCGCGCTGCCCTGAAGATCGTTGCTCCGTAGGCAAGCCTCCCTTGGGTCGTTGCCCATCCCGAGTAAGTGCTAAACTTTCTGCATGTCTGAAGGACGCTCGCGCACCTTACTCTGGATTCTGATTGGCGGAGGAGCTTTTTTCCTCTTCGTGCTGGCCGTGTTCACGCTGGTTTACCTCACGCTCCACGCAGGCGGCGCGGATGCCGGCATCACCGCCTTCGGCGACCGCATCGGCGTGGTCGATCTCGACGGCGTGATTCTCTCCCCGCAACCAGTTGTGGGCCAACTCAAGAAGTTCGCCGACGACTCGTCGATCAAGGCCATCATTTTGCACGTGAATTCCCCCGGCGGCGGCGTGGCGGCGTCTGAGGAGATTTATCGCGAAGTCAAACGCATTCGCAGCGAGAAGAAGAAGCGCATCGTGGTTTCCATTGAAACCGTGGGCGCCAGCGGCGCCTACTACGTGGCCTCAGCTTCCGACAAGATTTATGCCGACCAGGGCAGCATCGTCGGGTCGATCGGCGTGATCGCGCAGTGGGTAAATTATGGCGACCTGCTGAAGTGGGCCAAGCTCAAAGATGTCGTGCTCAAGACCGGGGAATTCAAAGATACCGGAAACCCGGCCCGTGATCTCACTCCCGCTGAACAGGCTTACATGCAGTCGCTCATCGATAACATGTTTGCACAATTCGTCAAGGCGGTGAGCGAAGGGCGGGGCATGAAGTTCGAACAAGTGAAGTCGATTGCGGACGGCAAGGTCTGGACCGGGGAACAGGCCGCGTCCATGAAGCTAATCGACGGCGTCGGTGACTTCGAGGCTGCGGTTGCGGACACGGCGAAGTCGGTGGGAATTAAAGGTGAGCCGACGCTGGTGCGGCCGGAGAGAGATCGTAAGACGTTGATGGATCTGCTGCTGGGCGACGTTTCCCAGTTCCTGCCGGGGCGCGAAAAAATGCTGGAGCAGCAGGTGGGGTTTTACTATCTTTGGAAATGATGCGGCCGATCGCTGCGCGCGTGGTACTTGTGACTCCAGGTTCCCACTTGCGTACAACCCCTGAAATTTGAGAAGGTTATGCATTGCTGGCGGGCTGCGTTCCGGGCTTCCGGGAGCGTCCACGCAAAATGCTATCGCCCGACCGATTCTCGATTCGAGTTTAGCCAGGGCACAAGAGGGGCGTATGACCAAAGCCGATTTGATCGATGAAGTCTCGCGTTTAGCAGAACTTACGCGCAAAGATAGTGAAGTGATCGTGGAGACTATTTTTGACAGCGTGGTGCGCTCTCTGCGCGCCGGCGACAAAATCGAGATTCGCGGCTTTGGCAGCTTCCGCACCCGCCAGCGCAAGCCCCGGGTCGGCCGCAATCCCAAGACCGGGGAGCGCGTAGAAGTGCCCGCGAAGAAAATTCCGTTCTTCAAGCCCAGCAAGGAACTGAAAGATTTGGTCAATGAAGGCGACGGCAGGGCCGCCGCAACTCCCGCGCCGCCAACGACTTCTGTGCCGCCAACGGTGTAATCTCATTCCATTGTAGAGACGTTGATGGCAACGGCTCTTCTCTGTTAAGAGCGTCTCTTTTTCCTTTGAGAGGCCGATCTGCCGTATAGGTCGTCGCGCTTCGCGCAACCGACAGCCGAGGGCGGCTGTCCCCACATAAACCGGTTACGGCTTAGTCGAGAAATATAGATCGGCAACCTTCAGCGCGAGCGCTTGCGGATCCACGTCAGAGCGATTCGCCAGCACAATAACAGTCAATTGGTCGTTGGGAAATCGCTGGATAGTGGTGCGGAATCCAATCGTCTCGCCGCCGTGGAACATCCGCTTATGCCCGTGGTAGGGATCAACAAACCATCCGAAACCGTAGCTTACGGGGTTGCCATCGGCAAACTTTGCCGGACCGTCCCTCGGTTGGACGGGAGTGAGCGCCGGCCGCATTTCCTCCTCGCTGAGAAGCGTGTGCTCGCGCAGGGCGCGGTCCCATTTAGCCAGATCGTCGAGCGACGAATAAATGCCGCCGTCGCCCAGCACGGCTGACGTAGGACTCTGGTCGGTTTGGTGCCAGACACCGTCAATCTTGTTGTGGCCGTAGGCGCGGTGCGGCACTTCGTTCTTACCCTTCTCATAGGCCAGTGTGTTGGTCATCTTCAGAGGAGTGAAGATGCGCTCTTGAAGAAACTGACCGAAATTCTTGCCTGAAACTTTTTCCAAGATCATCGCCAGCACTGCGTAACCCGAGTTGCTGTACTCCCACTTCGAGCCCGGCGCAAACTTGCCGCTGGTTTGCTGCTCGAGCAGTTTCAGCACACCGGCGTCGAGGATCTGCGGGATCTTTTCTTCCGGAGTGTCGGGATATTGCTTCATTAGGAGGTCTTCATAGTCCGGCAATCCGGAAGTGTGGTTGAGCAAGTTGCGGACGGTGATGGATTTTCCGTAGGCCGGAAATTCAGGAAAGATGTCGGTAAGGTGGTCGTCGTAATGCAACTTGCCGTCGCGCACCAGCAGCATGATGGAGGCAGCCGTGAACTGCTTGGTAAACGAGGCCAGGCGAAAATTCGTTTTCGAGTCGATGGGATGCAGCGAGCGGAGATCGGTAACGCCGTATCCGCGGCGAAAGACAGGCTGTCCATTGCGGACGACGAGGCCGGCCGCGCCGGGAGCGTTGCGGGATTTCAGCGACGCGAAGATGGCATCGATTTGGGAGGAGGAAACTTGGGCTGACCCTGATACTGCTGAAAAGGTGAGCGTTAAGAGCAATGCGCTTGTTAGTCTTGTTTTCAAAGCAAGTCCTCGGAACGTTACTCCCGAATTCCCGCCACCGCCATCATCCGGCCGGTCTTGCCGCTCTCGGCGCGATAGGAAAACAGCAATTCCGGATGACAGTTGGTGCAGAGGGGTGACGCTTCGATATTTGTCTTCAGCACGCCCACCGCCAGCAACTGCCGGCGGTTCGCTTCCACGAGATCGAGAAAAATCTTCTTCGGCAGTTCGCTATGTCCGGGAGCGCGAGCGCTTAAGAAAAGAAGCGGATACTTCTCGCGCACCGGATCGGATTCTTTGACCTCGCGGAACAGGCTGGCTCCATATTCAAATTGCGATTCGAACTTGATGCGAACCTCTTCGCCGACTTCATAGCAGCAGCCCTGAATGCCTGGACCGATCGCGGCCTTGAGGTCGCGAGGATTCGTTCCGAAGCAGCGGTGCATTTCGCCTACACCTTTTTCGACAATACGCTTCACCGTGCCGCGCCAGCCGGCATGAAACACACCGACCACTTTCCGCTTGGCGTCCACCACAATGACGGGCAAGCAGTCGGCGGTCTGGATCGCGAGCAGCAGCCCGGGACTTGCGGTGATCAACCCATCGCCGGTGAGGGGCTCTTTACTTGGCGAATCAGGAATCGAATCCGTGCGGCGAATGATGTCGGAGTGGACCTGGCGGAGCGTAATCAGCGGCCAGAGCGATTTGACAGCTTTCCGCGAACCACGGCGCTGGCGCGTGATGGCTCCAATCTCACGGAGAAAGGTGGCGCGGTTCCTCTCGACGGCGGCCAGGGCATCGTCCTTGGTGAAGCCAAGATTGAGATCGTCTTTGCCGTAAGCGCGGGAAGATCCACCCACCCGCGTCGAGAAGCCATGCACAAGCCAGGGAAGTCGGCTTAGATGCCGCGCGCGAAGGATCGTAAGCTTGGTTTTGTTCGGGGCCCGGGTTGGCACCTAGGTATGATAAAGGAAGTCTCGCGGTTTGCTCGCGTCCCCGGGCTCCGCTATAGTTTTATGCATGTTCGACAACTTCACTGCCACGGATCGCTGGACCAAGAAGCAGGTGCACTGCGTCTATCAGGCGATGATCGTCGCCATTGCCACCCGGCACGCGGACGCGGTCGATATCAAATTTCTGGTGGACGGCCGGACAGTCTGGGTGGCCCTGCCGCATCCCGCGTGGGTGGAATACAAGAAGCGGAGTGGGAAGGCGATCACAGATTCCCTGGCAGTAGAGATTGCCGGGCATTACCTGAAAAGTGCGCTTGAGGCAGGCGAAGGCTTGGGGCGCGAAATGTACTCGCTGACGGTGGCAGAAACTCTGGCCCACCTCGATGCAGTAGTGACTGAGACGCAAGCCCAACCGGCCTAAATGTGGCGCGGGCGCCCCGCCCGCGAACTGCGAGCAGCACCTCGAAATTAAATCACCACCGCTTCCTTGTATTCTCCGAATACCCGCCGCATCGCGTCGGAAATTTCGCCCACGGTTGCGCAGGCCTCGACCGCGGCCAGAATACGCGGCATGACATTGGCGCCGGAGCGCGCAGCGTCTTCCACGCCTGCCAGCGCCGCCTTCCACGGGTCCGCATCGCGCTTCGCGCGCAACGCCCGCAGGCGCTCGACCTGCTTTGGTTCCAGCGCCGGATTGATTCGCTGAATCGGAATCGGCTTCTCCTCTTCGACTTCGAACCGGTTCACTCCCACCACGATCGCTCGCTGCTCATCCACCGCCTGCTGGTACTCATAGGCTGCATTCTGAATTTCATGCTGTACGAAGCCCCGCTCCACGGCTTTCAGCATCCCGCCGAGAACCTCGATCTTTCCCAAATATTCGGCGGCGCGCTTCTCAATCTCATTGGTCAGCGACTCCACGTAATACGATCCTGCCAGTGGATCGATGGTCTGCGGAGCACCCGACTCGTAGGCAATCACCTGCTGCGTGCGCAGCGCGATGCGCGCCGCCTGCTCAGTGGGTAAGGCCAACGCCTCATCATAAGAGTTGGTGTGCAACGATTGCGTTCCGCCCAACACGGCTGCCATTGCCTGAATCGCCGTGCGCACAATATTGTTCTCCGGTTGCTGTGCGGTGAGCGTCGAGCCTGCCGTCTGGGTATGGAAGCGCAGCATCCAGGAGCGCGGACTCTTCGCCTTGAAGTGCTCGCGCATGATACGCGCCCACATCCGGCGCGCGGCGCGGAATTTTGCCACTTCTTCCAGAAAGTTGTTGTGGGCGTTAAAAAAGAAAGAGAGTCGCGGCGCGAATTGATCGACATCCAGTCCGGCCTTGACCGCGGCTTCCACATAGGCCATGCCATTGCCCAGCGTAAACGCCACTTCCTGCACCGCGGTCGATCCTGCCTCGCGCATGTGATAGCCGGAAATCGAAATCGTGTTCCAGTCGGGCACGTTCTCATTGGCCCAGGCAAACATGTCGGTGATCACCCGCATGGCCTGTTGCGGCGGATAAATGTAAGTCCCGCGAGCGATGTACTCCTTGAGCACATCGTTCTGTACCGTGCCGGACAGCTTCCGGATGTCCCCGCCCTGGCGCCGCGCCACCGCTACATACAAGGCGAGCAGGATGGACGCGGTCGCATTGATGGTCATCGAGGTAGAAATCTTGGTCAGTTCGATGCCCTCGAATAGACGCTGCATGTCTTCGATGGAGTCGATGGCTACGCCGACCTTGCCGACTTCGCCCGCGGCCAGCGGATGATCCGAATCCAAGCCAATCTGCGTCGGCAAATCGAACGCCACCGACAGCCCCGTAGTGCCATTGGCCAGCAGATACTTGTAGCGTTTGTTCGATTCCTCGGCATCGCCCATACCCGCATACTGCCGCATGGTCCAGAGCCGCCCGCGGTACATGGTGGCCTGCACGCCGCGGGTGAAGGGATATTCCCCGGGATAGCCAACTTCGCTTTCGTAGTCGGAGCCTTTCAGATCGGCCGGGGTGTAGAGCGGGTTTACCGCAATATGTGAGGAAGTATCAATTTCGATGGAGTCTGGGCGGGTCTTCAGCTTTTCCGTCATGATGCCACCTGACTAGCCCTTCTTAGGAACCTAATGCTGGTCTCACGGTCGCTGGCTCTTCCTCCGCGCTCTCCAAAACGAACTCAGCCCGAACCAGCCGAAGGTCAGGGTGAAGCAAATTGCAACCGCCAAGCGACCCCCGCCACTGCCTGCGGCATGATACTTTTCATACTCCTTCACTGAGGCCCCGGCAAAACTGAGGGCCAGGATGAGGAAAATCACTCCTGTAACCTCCAGCCACAACTGGTGTGCGGCGCGCCCGAACGATCGACCGGCGGTCCTGACACCGCTCATCACCGCGCTGAACGTGCGGCTGCGCCCAGCCTGCTGGCCGGCCACCCTCGCCGCCACCCCCAGCTTTCGTAAAGTAGAAACCTTATTCACGGCTCGATTTTAACAGCCTGCGGGGATACAATGGCGCAGCGCCACAGAACGGCAAACCAGCGAACCGTTCCGGCGCCGATGGCATCTAACTTCTCAGGTTGGCGATTTAGTCCAGGGGGACATGTGGATCCACAACTCAAGCAACTCATGAAAGAGCTCGGCGACGCGATCAACGAATCTTTGTCCGATTCCGAGCAGATCTCTGAAGTTGTCTCCCGCATCAAAGAGGGTGGATACGACATTTTCCTGGTGCTCGAAGCCACGATCGGAGTCAGCAAGCAGGGCGAGAAATCGTCTGATAAGACCTCGCTGGTAACCACCCTGTCCACGAATCCTGAGTTCAAGATCAACGACCAGGACCTCAAATTCCTGAAGTCACTCCGCATCAAGATTGACGAAGACAAACACGACCCCGACAAGCCAGACAAAGGGAAATAGCTCCGCCCTTCCGCCAAAAATCATAAACTACGAAGGACACTAAGGTTCACGAAGGTCTGATCTTTCCTTCGTGTGACTTCGTGTCCTTCATGGTAATGACTTTCAATGTGGGGCGAATCGTCATTTTAGATTGCGCGGGCAGCGGAAAGACGACTCTGGCGCGGCAGCTTGGCAAACCTACGGGCGCGCCTGTTATTTGTCTGGACACTATCTGGCAACCGCACGGGGACGACAAGGATGTCCCCGCCTTTCGGGCCTTGATGAAGAACGCACACCCGGGTGAGGAGTGGATTAGCGACGGTAACTTTGCGGTCGCGACCTTCGATATACGCGTGCCGCGCGCTACGCTGGTGGTTTGGCTGGAGCCGTCAAAGCTGTCCTGTATATGGCGTGCAATCACCCGAACGTTCAAGCCCGGCGAAGCCCACGGGATAAAGACGCTTGGCAAGGTCCTCGCATTCATCTGGAACTTCGACCGAATGAATCGCCCGCGGATTGAGGCGATGAGAGTTTTACACGGGCCGAACGTACCGGTCCGCAGATTGTTCGGTAGCCGCGATGTGGCGGCATTTCTGTCCTCTTATGGAGATGGCACTAAATGATAGAACGCACCTAACGATGGCGGAGCGAACCCAGCGAGCAACTTTCTGCACCTGTGCTACCATCTACTGTTTTCTTTCCGCATCTGCCGTGCGGAAAGCGAGATTCCGGCGGTGAGCGGCCGGGACGGAATCTGAGGGCAGTAATGAAAGATACTCTCGGGGTTCTTTTGGCAGGCGGCGCCGGGGAACGACTTTATCCTCTCACTCGCGATCGCGCCAAGCCCGCGGTCACCTTCGGCGGCATCTACCGCATCATCGACATCACGCTTTCCAACTGCCTGAACTCCGACCTGCGCCGGGTCTATATTCTTACCCAGTACAAGGCACTGTCACTCAACCGGCACATCCGTGAAGGCTGGAACATCCTGGGCCGCGAGGTGGGCGAGTTCGTGGAAGTTTTGCCGCCCATGAAGCGGGTGAGCGACCAGTGGTATCAGGGCACAGCCGATGCCGTGTACCAGAATATTTATTCGATCGGCTCGGAGCAGCCCAAGCACGTCCTCATTCTTTCCGGTGACCACATCTACAAGATGGATTACGGCAAGATGATGAAGCAGCATCAGGACTCGGCCGCCGACATTACGCTAGCGACCATCCAGATCGATCCGGAAGAGACTTTCCGCTTCGGCGTGGTCGATGTCGACAAGGACGGCTGCATCAAGGGCTTCGAGGAAAAGCCGAAAACGACGGCGCTGCGCTCGCCGATTAATCCGGCCAAGGTCGCGGCCTCGATGGGCATCTATCTGTTTAATGCGGACGTCCTCATTCCCGTGCTGCTGAAGGACGCCGAGAACCCGCAGTCCAGCCATGACTTTGGCAAGGATATTCTTCCCAAGATGGTCGACGACTATCGCGTCTACGCCTACGATTTCGTCGATGAAAACAAGAAGGAAGCGCGCTACTGGCGCGACGTTGGCACGCTCGAGGCCTACTACGAAGCCAACATGGACATCGTCTCGGTCTCGCCCATCTTCAACCTCTACGACGAACAGTGGCCGATCCGCACCCACCAGCGCCAGTATCCGCCGGCGAAATTCGTTTTTGCCGAATCCGGCCGCACCGGCACCGCTCTCGATTCCATCGTTTCCAACGGCTGCATCGTCTCCGGCGGCATCGTGAAGAACTCCATCTTGTCGCCCGACGTGCGCGTTAATTCCTACTCGGAAGTGGACGACTGCATCTTGTTCTCGCATGTCAGCGTCGGCCGCCGTTGCCGTATTCGCAAAGCAATCCTCGACCGCGACGTGCATATCCCCGAAGGCACCACCATCGGCTACGACGCAGAAGCCGACCGGCAGCGTTATTTCGTGACCGAGAGCGGCATCACCGTAGTCACCCGCGACTATTCGTTGTTTGAGACTCCGGTGACTGTGGACTATTTCACCAGCGAGTAAGTAGTTTCCTTGACATGCTGTTCGAACGGTGGCCTATTCGGAAATGATCGCAAACCCCAATTCCCCGCTTGCGAAAACGGACGATTCTGGGCTAGCATTTTTGCTCGTCCGCTGGAGTGTGTGTCATGTCCATCCGGCCCTCGGGCATCGCACTGCTCGTTCTGTTTCTTGTCGCCTCCGCTTTTTCGCAGTCTGCTCCCAAGGTCGCGCCGCTTCCTTACGATCCTCTGGAACTCGCGACTGGGCCCACTGTAGTTCCCGACACTCCGGAAAAGCGCGCGTTGCTGCTGAACCTGCTCGAGCGTGCCCGCCAGAATAGCGCCATGCACATGCCCGGCACCGCGCCCTTCAGCCTGAAAGTTTCATTCAACTCCAACGCAGGAGATTCGCACAATCAGGGATACGGCGAGGTTGAAGAAACTTGGCTGAATGGGCAAACCTGGCGCTGGGCGGCCCGTCTGGGTGATTACTCGCAGCTCAGAATTTTCTACCGAGGCGCCGCCTACGACGAAAAACCAAGCGGTCACATCCCGCTGCGCGTGCAGATGGTTCGCAACGCCGTGTTCTGGCCAGTGGTCGGCAACTTCGCTCCTTCCCTGATGCGCATGGCAACCGCCAAATGGGAAGGCGCCGACGTTGCATGCATACTGATTTCGCGCGGAGGCAATGACCAGACGACCGCTCCCGGACGGCGCTGGGAGGAAAACGAATTCTGCATCGATCCCAAGACCGGCCTGCTGCGCATTCACTCCGAAGCCCCAGGCATTTATTCCATCTACGATTACAACGGAGGCGTCCAGTTTCATGGCCGCATGCTGCCGCGACAAACTACGATCGTCGAAGGCGGAACCAGCATCCTGCAGATTCATCTTGAAAACCTCGAAGCGGCCAACAACGATCCCAACCAGTTCGTCCCCACGAAACAGATGCTCGCGCACGGGCCTGGCGCGATCATGATGGGACCTTTTCGCTTTCCTGAATATGTTCGCGCGCCTACAGGCTACGCTGGCGTGATCCAACCGGTCATCGTGCACGCCATTCTTGACCAGAAAGGAAAGGTGCTCGATGCCGAGGTGATGCAGACCTCCGACCCGGCACTCGCTGCGGCTGCGCTGGGCGTCGTATGGCACTCTTCGTATATGCCGGCCGAGCAGCAAGGTCGTCCCTTGCAGCGCGAAGCTTTCATCAACGTGAAATTCACGCCGACGTTGTAGACCGGTACACACACAGGTGCGGAGAGCCCTTTTCACTGTTGGATGAGTGTGTTCCCAAGCGCGCCGATCCCGCTCTTCCGCTGCTACAATGCCCTGTTTCACATTCAAGGTCCCATAGCCGCGAACTTCAACCTCCACAATCACGTACTGTCTTGTGGATAGTGCTTGGAGAGTCTCTCCAGCAGTCTGGAAGTCCAAGCCGAGTCTCAGCGGTTTAAGCAGGTTTCCGGGGAGTACAAGTGGAAGACGTCCAGGTCGTCGCGATGCTGGTTCGGCGCTGTATTGCCGGCGACGCCGCCGCTTGGGAGGAAATCGTGCAAACCTATAATCGGCGCATCTACAACGTCTGCTACCGCTTCGCCGGATCGGCCGACGACGCCCAGGACCTTACCCAGGATGTTTTCATCAAGATGTACCGCACCCTTTCGAGTTATGACCATACCAAGGGAGCGTTCGTAACTTGGGTTACAACCATCGCCCGCAACCTGCTGGTCGACCATTTCCGCAAGACCAAGCAGGACCGGATGACCGACTCTATGGACACTCCTGGGTCCGAGCACGAGGACGTACAGCCGCTCAGTGAGCAGATTCCTGACCATTCGCCGCCACCGGACGCCGAAGTACGCCGCCGCGAGGTAAGTGAGACCGTCCATGCAGCCCTGGGCAAACTTTCGCCCGAGCTTCGGGAAGCAGTGATTTTAAGGGACTTACAGGATATGGACTACCGTGAAATTGCCAGCGTTTTGAAGGTTCCGGAGGGTACCGTGAAATCGCGAATAAATCGAGGGCGGGCGGAACTTGCGCGCCTCCTACAACGTACCTATAGGCAGGTGATGTGATGCCAGACCAGACCAGTAACGGAATGCAGTGCAACGAGTTCGATCTCCTGCTGTCGGACGCCCTCGACGGCGTCCTGACCGGGACCGGGCTCGACCGCTTCCAGGCTCACGCCCGGGTTTGCCAGGCGTGTGGTCCGCTGCTCGCTGAAGCTGAAGCGGGCCGCAACTGGCTGAAAGGTCTCACGGAGGCGGAGCCTCCAGCCAGCCTGGTCAACAACATTCTGGCATCCACAACGGGCGTTGACACCCAACGCCTGCGAGTCACGGCACGCTCTGCGCAGCCCCGAATTTCCTGGTGGGAGCACGTGCAGGCCTCGCTGCTCGAGCCGATCTGGGCTACGGTCCGCCAGCCGCGCTTTGCCATGTCCTTCGGAATGGCCTTCTTCGCGCTGTCGGTGGGCCTGACCGTAGTCGGCGTCAAACCCGCCGACCTTCGCCAGATCAGCCTGCGGCCATCAGCGATCCGGCACACCTATTACGCCACCCAAGCTCGCGTGGTGCACTATTACGAGAATGTGCGGATCGTTTACGAAGTCGAGTCGCGCGTGCGCGAAATCAAGCGCACGGTCGCACCCGCCGAGCCCGGTCCCAAGCAGTCTCGACCGGCCATTCAAAAGGACAAGAACGACACAACACAACAGCCCGAGCAGAAGCAGGAGCGCAACTACAGTCAGACGGATAATCATCTGATTCTGGCCAGCGCTCACCTGGGGACACGTCGTCGTTATCGCGATCTGCCTGTAGGGTCGGTGACCACGTACAGGAGGTTCGTATGAACTGCGCCACGCACAACGATGTTGCTGCAGTGGCCTTCTGCCGCACTTGCGGCAAGCCACTTTGTCAAAACTGTACCCGCGACGTCCGCGGAGTGATTTATTGCGAGGCGTGCCTGGCTGCGCGCATGGAAGGTGCGGGCACGGTCCCGGCCGCGGGCTTTGTTCCGCCAGCGCAGACCGTCTATCCGCCGGTCGGTTCCTCTTCGTCCGGGCCGCGGCCTGCCCTGAACTCTGGCCCGAATCCCGCGCTCGCGGGAATTCTTGCCGGATTCTTTCCCATCGGTGTCGGCGCGGTCTACACCGGCCAGTACGCCAAAGGCCTGTCCCACCTCGTGATCATGGTGTTGTTGATCCTCGGAGTGAGTTCCGACCTTCCGTGGTTCGTGATCACGGTTCTCTCGATCCTGATCGGATTTTTCTACCTATACCAGATCATCGACGCGGTTCGCAGCGCAAAAGCAATCCAGCTGGGAGAGCCTGCTCCAGACCCGTTTGGGTTGGCACAAACCTTTGGCGCCGGCGAAAAATTCGAAGGCACGAAGGTGCCCGTGGGAGCTGCCGTTCTCATTGGCTTGGGCGTGATCTTCCTGTTGCATACCGCAGGACTCTTTGAGTTCGGCTTAGATCGTTTCTGGCCTCTCATCCTGATCTTTCTCGGCGTGTGGCTTTTTGCCAAACACTGGGGCCTGATCGGCGGTACACCCGTTGGATGCCAATGCGAACACTGCCGCACTCGCAAGCTGATGGGTCCGGCAATGCTCATCACTTTGGGCGTGCTTTTCCTGCTCGACAGCGTTTCTCGCGTGGGCTTTGGCCGAACCTGGCCCGCCATTCTGTTGGTGATAGGAGTCGTCAAGCTGATGCAGAGCAATGCTTCGCTGAGCGGGCATATCGGAAGGTTGCCCTCGCGCACTCCGCCCAATGTTCCGCCAACCGTTCCACCGAGTGACACGCCGCCGCAGGCGCCGCCGAATCCGGAGCAGTCGGCCTCTTCAGGCGAGGTGAACCATGTCTAACCCAGTCATGACTCCCGGAGTTCCGCCCGTCGCACCGCCGCCACTGAGGCCGCGCCGCTCCCTTTCCGGACCTTTCGTTCTGATTGTGATGGGAACGGTTTTCCTGTTGGCCACCATGCACGTCCTGTCCATCGGGCGGCTGGCGCACCTGTTCGCCAACTATTGGCCGGCGCTCCTCATTGTGTGGGGCGTTATCAAGTTGATCGAGCACCAGCGAGCGCAGCGCGAGGGAACTCGCGCCCCCGGAATTGGCGCCGGAGGAGTTGTGCTGGTCGTCATGATCGTTGTGTTTGGCTTGATCGCGACCCAACTGGAGCACGTCAACTGGTCCGGCCTGCACGATCAGTTCAACTTCGACGACAGCGACTTCAGTGGCATCTTCGGCCAAAGCTTCAACTACAACGACAATCTCGAGCGGGATTTCCCGGCGGGAGCCAGCCTCAAAGTAATCGACACTCACGGCGCAATCAGCGTGCACGCCTCCGACGGCAACAAAATTACGGTCGTCGTTCGCAAGCGCGTGGGCGCCGACAATCAGAACGACGCCGACAAGTACAACAACGAAACCAAGCCCACCCTCACCGCCATCGGCGGCCTGGTGACGATCGATGCCAAGGCCGACGCGGCGGGAGACCACCCGGTCGAAACCGATCTCGATATTTCCTTGCCACGCAAAGCGCAAGTCTCCATCGTGTCGCGCCGCGGCGACGTGAACTTGTCGGGTCGTGACGGCAACGTCGACATCGCGGCCCAGCATTCCGACACCTCAGTCGAAGACGTAAACGGTAGCGTCAAGGTCAATCAGGAAAAGGGCTCCGTGAAGATCGAGCAGATCGTCGGCGACGTCCACGTCCAGGGCCACGTCAACGAAGTCTCGGTCGCCGACGTAAAGGGCGCAGTACAACTCGAGGGTGAATTTCAGGAGAGCATCAAGCTTGCGCGTGTCACGAAGGCGGTGACCTTCAAGTCTTCGCGCACCGATATGGAGTTCTCCCGCATTGAAGGCACCCTCGATCTGGATTCCGACGAACTCCACGCCCAGCAGATTACCGGCCCGCTGCACCTGACGACGCGGTCGAAGAACATCCGGCTCGAAGAAGTCTCAGGCGATGTTCGACTGCAGGATGACAATGGTGCGGTGGAAGTGGGGATGCGCACACTGGGCAACATCCAGATCGACAATCGGAATGGCGATGTCCAGTTGAGTCTGCCCGACAAAGCCAGTTTTCGCCTGGATGCACGCACGCGCGATGGCGAAATTCAGACGGATTTCTCCGAACTGAAGGTCAACAACGACGAGCACGAGGCCAAAGCCAGCGGCAGCGTAGGCAATGCTTCCTCCCACATCGTCCTGAACAACGAACACAGCAGCATCGAGATCCGGAAAGCCAGCTCCATGCCACCCAAACCGCCGGAGCCACCCAATCCGGCCAAGGCAGGCAAAGCTCTACCCGCTCCCAAAGAAAAAGTGGAGCCGACCGAGAACTGACAGACTGATGTAGAGACGGCCGCCTCGGCTGTCCCGCGAGGGCGAAGCCGAGCGGTGCAAGATACTGCTGCCCTCAGTGACCGAGTTTCTTGCGGACAAGTCCCTCGACCTGCGCCAGCACTTCATCCTCACTCAACGCGGAAGAGTTAATCACCACGGCATCTTTTGCAGCCACCAGCGGAGAAGCCGCCCGCGTGCGATCGCGGTGGTCGCGCTCGCGCAGATCCGCGGCGACGCTGGCCGCGACGTCCCCCTTGATCTTCTGCTGCGCCATGCGCCGCTGCTCGCGCACCACCGGGTCAGCATCCAAGAATACCTTCAAATCGGCGTCGGGAAAGACTTGCGTCCCAATATCGCGCCCTTCCATCACCACACCGCCTCCCGCGCCCATTTCCCGTTGGCGAGCCACCATCCACTCGCGGACTTTGGGATGAACCGACACCCGGGAAGCCGCCTCCGACACGTCGCGCTCGCGAATGCGCGACGACACATCGCGCCCGTCGAGCAGCGTGCGGTTCCCGCCAATGGTAGGCTCGAGCCGAATACGGGCGTTCTGCGCCAGCTTGAGCAGGGCTGCTTCATCGTCAAACGAAGTGTCGCTCTCTATTGCCTTCAGCGCGAGCGCGCGATACATTGCGCCACTCTCCAGGTTCACATATCCCAATTTCCGCGCAAGCCGCGAAGCAATGGTGCTCTTGCCCGCCCCTGCGGGCCCGTCAATCGCAATCGTCAATTTGCGGGAAGGCGGTTGGTAGGTTCGTCTGTCAATCATGCGAAGCTAACGATTGTACACGGCAAGCCTGTAACTCCCCAGGTCATGTGGCGACAGCCGCCTAAGCGGCTGCTAGCGCGAGGCCGGAGTGTCAAACCCAGGGATGCGGAGCGAAGTCCCACAGCTGTCTCGCCGCCCGAAAAAAAGTGCGATTCCCGGGGAATCAGATCGAGGAAAGCTCTGCCGCCCGCACCCGCTTTGCTGTCCATCCCAACTCTCGCAGCTTCCGAATGCTGAGCGCGTCGTGCCGCTTCGCCAGCCGTGTGCCGCTCGAGTCCCGCACTAGGTCACAGTGATAATAGTCGGGAACCTCCAGCCCCAGCGCCCGAAATAACAGAATCTGCCGCGCCGTCGACTTCAGCAAATCCGCCCCACGGACAATCTCCGTGATGACCATAGCCGCATCGTCGACGACCACCGCCAATTGGTAAGCGGGCACATCGTCGCGCCGCCACACAATGAAATCCCCAAAATCCCGCCCCGCAATCATCCGCTGGGGTCCAAGGTGCAGATCCGTAAAACAAATCTCCTCCCCGTCCGGCACACGAAACCGCCAATTCACTCCCGCAGGCTCAGAACATATGGCGACAGCCGCCTCGGCTGCCTGGCGCAGGCGAAGCCGAGCCGCCCCGCAGTCAGCCGCCCCGCAGCTAGCCGGCCGGCACGTCCCCGGATAAACCGGCTCATCATCCAAGTCATTCGGCGCCCCCGCCGCCTGCGCCACATCTTTCCGCGAACAAGTGCACGGATAAATCATTCCCGAATCCCGCAACTTCCTCCAAGCCTCCAGATAAAACCCGCGCCGCTCGCTCTGCGTATAAGGAGCGTAAGGTCCGCCGCAGTCCGGCCCCTCCGAGCATTCGATCCCCAGCCACCGCAAATCCTCCATCATTGCGCGTACGAACTCCGGCCGGCACCGCGGCGAATCCAAGTCTTCGTTGCGTAGAATCAACTGGCCGCGATGCTCGGCCGCCCGCTGCGCCGCGATCCAAAACGTGCGCGCATGCCCCAGGTGAAGCAGGCCAGTGGGCGAAGGCGCAAGCCGCCCGCGGTAGAGTTTGAGATGGGATTCCATGTAGGCGCCCCCTCGCGACAGCCGGCAAGGTGCCGGCGCTACGATTGCAAAGAAATTATCGCGCGGCGGGACGTGGCGCCGGCACCGACACGACTTTCTCCGGCGTGATCTGCAGCATGGATCGTCCACTCACATGCACGAAACTCAGTTCCCGCGCAGCCAACAGCGCGTTCACCGCGTCCTTCACCTTCGAGCGCGCGATGAAGTTGCCGAAGAAAGTCTCCAAATCCGCCTGTTCGATCGCAACCACGCAGTCCAGATACTTCGATATCAGCGCGGTGAGCGCCTCCTGCACCGACAACCCCACGCCTTCCTTCACCGCGTCCGGCGCCCAGCGATAGAGCACATCCCAAACCGATCCTTCGCTGGCCTTGTAATCCACACGCGTAATGCGCAGCTTCGACCACAACTCACCCAACGCCCCGTCGAGCGCCGGAAACGAAACGCTCCCCCCAGCACTTCCTGCATTTTTTGCTTCGAGATGGGCCCGTCGCGCGTGATCAACTCGAACGCATCGCAGGCCAGGGCCGAGTAAGGAGACCGCGACCCCGGCCTCGGCGCCTGCTTGGGATTGCGCTCCCCCATGAGCGCATAAAAATAAGGGAACGCCGACGCCGACACCAGAAACCCATTGTTCTCCTCGAACAGGTTGGCCTCAAACGCCGTCCGCTCCCGCAGCAACCGCACCATCAGCTCCGTCGCCTCGGCCGCGCGCGGATCCTGGAACGCATGCTGCCAGCCCGGCAACCGGTCCTCCGACCCGACAAATGCGCCAATAAACGTCGGCACCAGCAATGCCGGCCGCTTGGGATACATCAGGCAGAATCCTACCTCGTCGAGAAAGGCGCGCGCCTGCTCGATCGTCCGGAGGGGCTTCCCATCCAGGCGCCATTTCTCGCGCCGCAGTTGCTGGAGTTCCTGCTCAGTCATAAAAAGCTGTCAGCTATCAGCCGTCAGCGGAAACAAACCCGGTCTCACTGAGAGCTGAAAGCTGACAGCTGAGAGCTAGATTCTCTTAAACGCCTTCTGAATGTCCTTCACAGAATACCGCAGTACCACGGGTCGGCCGTGCGGGCAAGACATCGGGTGGTCGGTCTTGGCCAGTTCTGCGAGCAGCCATTCCATTTTGTTTTGCTCCAGCGGCATGTTCACCTTGATGGCGGCATGGCAGGCAATCGACGCGGCGATGCGGGCACGAATCTTCTCCAGATTCAAAGACTGCTCCTCGCGCGAGAACTGGTCGAGCAATTCGTGCAGCATGTTCTCGACCGCGGCCGCGTCCACTCCTGCCGGCGCTACCTTCACCGCCACGCTGCGCGCACCAAAGGGTTCGGCCTCGAATCCGTTGTGCTGCAGTTCGTCGGAGATTTCGGCGAACACCGCCTGCTGCGCCGGGGACAACTCGAGTACGATCGGCATGAGCAGACGTTGGCTCTCTACTTTTTGCGCGGCGCGCTGCTTCAATATGCGCTCAAACAAGACACGCTCGTGGGCGACGTGCTGGTCCACAATCCACAGACCATCTTCGTTGACTGCCAGGATGAACGAATTCCGAATCTGTCCTACCGGCTTGAGCGTGCCCAGGGATGACAACGTGGGCTCTTCTTCGCTGACGTCCAGCGCCGGCGCACACCCGTTATCAGGAATCGTCTCCAGCCCGCGCGCGACCGGGATCGCCGCATTCGCCTCCACGGCAATGCCGCCTTCAAACTGAAATCGTGCAGAAATGGGTGGCGGCACGGGCGCTTGCAAGGCGAACCCCGCACCGTTTGCTCCCGGCTCCCGCAATCCGGCTTCCGGTACGCGGGAGCCGGAGGCCGGAAGCTCGCCGTCGCTTGCCGGTTCCCACTCCGCGCCCGGAGTCATTGCCCCCGGTGTCAGCGATTGGCTGGCGGTCGCGTGTGCGCGAATTTCCGTCATGAACTGCGGCACCGGACGCGCCTTCATCAACGCTGCCCGCACCGAGTCGCGCACGAAGTCATGCATCACGCTCTGCTGCCGGAAGCGCACCTCGGTTTTCGAGGGATGCACATTCACGTCCACCTCGCCCGCCGGCATCTCCAGAAACAGCAGCACTACGGGATGAACGGTCGGGGGAATAATGTTGCGGTAGGCCTCGGTCAGAGCATGCTGCACCAGTCGGTCACGAATCAGGCGTCCGTTCACGAAGACAAAAATCGAATTCCGATTCAGCTTTTGAATCTCGGGCTTCGACACGAACCCGTGAATCCGCATCTCGCCCGGATCCTTGGGCGCGGCCTCGTCTTCTTCCTCTTCCTTGCGCCGCCACGGGGGAGGCTGCGGCCATCCCACGCGCTCCAGCGCCTGCCGTGACGCCACCGGAATCAACTGATCGAGCGTCTCCTTGCCAAACACCTGGTAGACGCGCTCACTGTAGCCCGCCACCGGAGGCGCCACCAACATTGCATTGGCCGCCGAGTGCAGCTCGAAATGCTTCTCCGGATGCGCCAGCGCATAGTGCGTAACCAATGACGCGATGTGCGACAACTCGGTCGACTCCGCCTTCAGAAATTTCTTGCGCGCAGGAGTGTTGAAGAAGAGATCGCGTACAGTAATCGAAGTACCCAGCGGAAGCCCGGCCTCTTCCACACGCGCGATCTTGCCGCCATTGATCTCGATGACCGTCCCAGCGGCATCTTCCTCCGCCCGCGTCTCCAGCCGCAGCCGCGACACCGACGCAATCGACGGCAGCGCCTCCCCGCGAAATCCCAGGGTAGCCACGCTCAGCAGATCTTCGGCGTTCTTGATCTTCGAAGTCGCGTGGCGCTCGAACGCTAGCATGGCGTCGTCCCGCACCATGCCGCATCCGTTGTCGGTCATCTGAATCAGCTTCTTTCCCCCGGCTTCCACGCTGATCTTGATGCGCGTCGCCCCTGCGTCGAGCGAGTTCTCCAGCATCTCCTTCACCACCGAGGCAGGCCGCTCCACCACTTCGCCCGCGGCGATCTGGTTGGCAACGGTTTCGGAGAGTATGTGGATGCGTCCCATGGGGCAGCGGTCAGTGACCAGTGGCTAGTGGTCAGTGTCGCAGATGGAACGATGAGAAGGCAAAGTGGACACACGCTGACCAGTAACGAACCTCAGCGGCTAAAGGCGTTGGGAAGTGTCATTAGACGTTTGCTGCGCAGTTCGATTCGAGATTCAGCGCTTCGGGCGGGACTGGAATGGGGACGTTACTTCAATTGGCAGCCGGAGGTTGGGCAAAAAAAGGGGCCAGACATCGGCCCCGATCCTTCGGAATTGAGTTCGTGCTCTAGCTAGAACGAGAACTTTGCCATCAACGCGATCGTGCGTGCGTTGCTTGCGAACACGGCCTTGGGATTATTGAAGTTTGCATCCCCAGGAGTGACGAACGCTGTATAACCGGTTCCCACCGAACTGAAGCCGTTCACGTCGTTCACTCCCAAACCAAAGCCCGGATTGCTTCCAGGAATGAACTGAGGATGGTTGATGATGTTCCCAAACTGCGCGCCGAACCGGAACTTCATCTTCTCCGTAAAGTTCACGTCCTTGTAGATGCCGAGGTCGATGTTGTTGGTTCCCGGCGTTTGCAGTGTGTTCCGACCCGAGTTGGCCAGTGCGCCTAAACCGGTTCGGATGTACCACATCCGCGCACAGTGTTATGGTGTTTCGCTTTTCCAAATTTGGAAATCGGTGCTTCAGAAGTTATGGAATCTTGTAGTCATGAAGGAGACAGACAATTGCGAAATGTTAGTGCTGAGGCGCGTTTGGCTTGCGCGCTGGAAATTTATTTGCTCACCCGGAGTTCCACAGAATCAAAGGCAGGCCCACTTCGCTCGCTCATCCGAAATCAGACTGGGTATGGTTGGCCTTAGTTACTTCCGTAGTTACTGTGCACCAAAATTGATGCAACATTCATCAAGCCGTAACATTCCGCTGCTACAACCGAAGTATGGATCTGCACGAGTACAACACGCTGATCCTTTCCGACCTGCACCTGGGTGCAGAGACCAGTCATGCGCGCGAGGCGACGCGCGTCCTGAAACAGAATCGCTTCCAGCGGTTGATTCTGCTGGGCGACATTTTTGCCGATCTTAATTTTGCCCGTCTGACCAAAGATCACTGGAAGTTTCTCGGGTATATTCGCAAGCTCTCCAATCCCAAGCGCAACATTGAGATCGTGTGGGTCGAGGGCAATCACGATCACGGGTTGACCAACATCATGTCGCACCTGGTCGGGGTTCGCGTCTTCCAGGATTATTCGTGGGAGTACCGCGGTCTGCGACATATCGCGATTCACGGTCACCAGTTCGATGGCTTTCAGGTGAACCGGGTACGCCTCAGCCAGTGGGGCACGTCGCTGTACCTGCGGTTGCAGAAGATGGATTTGAAGGGGAAGCCGATCGCGCGGCTGATTGATCGAGTAAACACGCGTTGGTTGCGCATGTCGCCGAAGGTGGCGTCGGGGGCTTTGATCTATGCGGGGCAGCGCGGGGCGGACCGCATCTTCTGCGGGCATACCCACGAAGCGATTCATGTGGAGCAGGATGGAATTAATTATTACAACTCGGGCGGGTGGGTCGATTCCCGGCTCACTTATCTGACCATCGACGAGGAAGGAGTGGAGATTCATGAATACTGCGAACGAGCTGACGATCGTGATTCCGGCGAAGAACGAGGCCAAGCTGATTCCGCGTTTGCTGACGTCGCTGACGAATCAGGACTACTCGAAGATGTCGAGTACGAAAGTGTTGGTGGCTGACGCGAACTCGACGGATGGGACGCGCGAGATCGTGCTGGGCTTCCGCGACCGCTTGAACGTGAGCGTGATTCGCGGCGGCATGCCCTCGGTCGGACGCAACCAGGGTGCGGCGCAGGCAGATACGCCGTATGTTCTGTTTCTGGATGCGGACATTGAACTGGCGGACCGGTCGCTGGTACGGCGCTGCGTGGAACTGGCGCAAGCCAAGGAATTGCACTGCGTGACGACGAATATTTTGTGCGCGGACGGCAGTTGGCTCGACAAGGCCTTCTATACGGGCAATGACTTTTTTCAGTACTTGTCGCATCTGCACCGTCCGTTTGCGACGGGGATGTTCATGATGTTTGACCGCAAGAAATTCTGGGAACTTGGAGGATTTCACGAGCAGATATTGTTTGCGGAAGACTACCGGCTCAGCCAGCAGGTCGAGCGCAGGCACTTCGCCATCGTACGGGGCGGCGTCTATACCACGAACCGGCGATTCAAAAAGATGGGACACTTGCGTGTGGGCTGGCTGTTCCTATGGACGGCCATGAACTACTGGAACGAGAAATACTTTCTGCGGGACCACAAATATTGGGCGCCGGAGGCGGACGGCGTACCGCGCGCATAGGTTCGTATCGCCGAAGCAAACGGGAACCACGAAGGGCACATGGGTTCAGCAAGGGAATCTTCTGCCAGACGTCTCTCCTTCGTGAACCTTCGTATCCTTCGCGGTTAAAGATTGAACTCGATTCGACCGGCTAGAAGCGGAACACAACGCCCGCCGACAAGCGAAAATTGTTTTGACGCGTGCCGAAGAATTTCGTGCGCAGGTAGTCGCCTTCGACGCGCAGAGCGATAGGACGAAAAATCCGATAATCCAGGCCTCCCCCCAATGCGTAGGCGAACGAGGTATTGGAAGGACTGGGCAAAGTCCCCCCGGTATGAATGTGCGCCGCGCCCACCATCAGCTCAGCAAATGGAGTGAACTTGCCCACGGGGACGGAGAGTCGAGGCCCGACCAGATATTCCTGCTCGTGTCCGGTCACATTAATATTCTGGAAACCGTTGGGCGTGATTTCGACGAAACTCTGCGAGCCGTAGTGTCCGCTTACGTCGCCAACGATTCCCACGAACGGCAGGACCTTTCCTTCAAACGAAGCTTCCCATCCGTGAAGATTGGGATGGGTCAGAGTCGTGGTGACCAGATTCGAGCCGCTAAAAGCGGTGGAATTTGTACGTTCGTAGGAAAATCCGAGAAATACATTTCCGGACGGCATTTGGGCGCTCGCCAGACCTGCGAGAAGAAATAGCACGGCGGCGATGCCTGCAGCTTTGAGCATGACGCGACTCTCCCTTCCTGGCATCCATCAACCCGTACACAAAGATAAAGTTTTGGACGTTTGCAGAAGAGATTCGGATCTCCGCCAATTGGTTGATGGAGAAATACGCCGTACGGACACCTTAAAAGCGCCAGACAATTCCAGTGGAGGCCCGGTAATCTTCCTGATAAGCGCTGGCATAGTGACTGTGCACATAGTCGCCTTGCAGCCTCCACGAGAAATTCTTGAAGGGCAGTTTGTAATCCACGCCGCCGCCCACGTCGATGGCGATCGGGTTATAGACAAAGCCATCCGAGTTGACGTGCCGTATGCCGGCCATGGCATGCACGAAGGGGCGAAATTTTCCGTAGTTGAAGGCGATCCGCGGGCCGCCGAGGAAGAGATATTGGGTAACTCCGACCGTCCCGCTGCGATAGTAACCGCTGCCATCGATTACCACCCCGAACCGCGGAAAACGGGTGAAAGGGAGTGCCTCGAAAGAACCTTCAAAACCGCGATAACTTTGCTTGTTGATGACGTCGCTGAGTTGGCCGTAAGAAACTCCAGCGTAGACGTTGCCGTTGGGAAGAAGGCCGTTAAATTGTGCCGCCATCGGAATCGAGAACAAAATGAAACTTGCAAACGCCAGCACAGAGGCAGCAGTCTTCGACACGAATTATTCCTCCCCGGCGCCAGGCCGGCAAAAAATGCATTTTAATTAACGAAATCTGTTAGATGCAGTGTACCGGATGGCCAAGATGTCCAAGTTGCCAATATTTGTCCATGCCGACCCCGGGTTTGGGGCCTAGTGATTGAAAATTTACCGGAATTTCATGGTGCCAAAACCAATCTACCCACGTCTATCTAGTAGCATGCAACCAATGGACACGAATTGGCAAATGAACGAGCAGCCGGGATATTCGGCTGCCTTTGAATACCACAAGGAGTTGAAGTTGAAACTCACTCTGGAAACACGCAATCGTGGCGATATCGCCATCGTGCACTGCCAGGGGCGCATCGTCTATCGCGACGAGGCGGCCGCACTGTCGCGGGTTGTGGGCGAAGTCCTGCAACAGGCGCGGAAGCTGGTGCTAGACCTGAGTGGCGTGAGTTCGATGGACAGCGCCGGCATCGGGGAGCTGGCCCTGCTGCAATCCTGGGCCCAGGGACAAAACGCAAGTCTGAAGTGTGCAGGACCGAATCCACGGGTCAGCACCTTGCTGGAGTTGACGAATCTGGACTCCGTTTTGGAAGTTCATCCGTCGGTGGACGCGGCGCTGGCGTCGTTCCGCGAAGAGCGGGTGTGCGCGGACCGCTGAGCTGGACACGATTGGTTTCACGAAGGAGCAAAGTTCGCTTTGCTCCTTTTTTGCTTTCCGTCTTGAACCGAGAACCAAGACAACGGACTTTAACCGCGGAGGACGCTGAGGATTCGCGGATGGCGCCGAGACTGACGTTAGTTCTCGTGCTGGAAACGGTAACGTCCTCTACGCTCGACGGCCACGGCTTCTGCTACTTTCAGAAATGCCGTCGCGGCGTGCGACAGGTTGGCGTCCTTGCGGTAGATCAGGCGCAGCTTGCGCTTCAACTGCAGTTCACGCACCGGGATCCCGACCAGTTCTCCCCTGGCTAATTCCGTCTCGACGCTGATCTCGGGAACCAATGCCACGCCATGTCCCATGGCTACGAATTGCTTGATGGCTTGGAGAGTGGGAAGTTCCAGGTCCATGTGCAGAGGCGTTTTGTGTGTCTTGAATAATTGGATCACTTTCTCGCGATAAGGCGAGGAGACAATGTGAGCGACGAAAGACTCCGCGCCCAACTGGCGGATGCTGACCTGCGGCGCGGAAGCGAGCGGATGGTTTGGCGGGACGACGAATACGAGCTCGTCCAGATACACGACAACGGAGTGCAGGCTCGCTTCCTGCGGTTCGTACGACAGCACGCCAAATTCGGCGCTGTAGCGCAGGACGTCATCGGGGATGTGACTGCCCAGAGCGCGTTCCACCGTAATCTTGATCATGGGATGCAAGCGGCGGAACTCGGCCAATAAGGGCAGGAGATAGAGCACGGTGAATTCGTTAGCCGCGATGATCAGCTTGCCTTTTTGCAGTTCCCGCAATTCAGCCAGAGACTCGGCTGCTTCACTCCGCAGGTTGATCAGCTTTTCGGCGTATTCGAGCAGAACCTTGCCCGCATCGGTGAGCACGCCTTCACGGGAAGAGCGGTCGAATAGAGCTTCGCCGAGTTCGTCCTCAAGTTTGCGGATGGTCTGGCTGACTGCCGACTGGGTGCGAAAAAGCTTTTCCGCGGCGCGGGAGAAGCGGTGCTCGCGAGCCACCGCAAGAAATACTTCCAGTTGAGAAAGCTCCATAGGCTTGCTCCTTACTGAGGCTTACCCCCTTAATCGCTTCTGGACAATGCATTAGCGCAACTTATTATACGATTATTACTAATGATTACTAAAGAATTATAAGTTTTGCTTCTGTGAGGATCGCCCGTACCATACAAGATCAGTTCATTTTTGAGGGAGATCATGGCCGTACAGCGCGCTCGCATCACGATTTTCGACACCACGCTTCGCGATGGCGAGCAATCGCCGGGTTGCAGCATGAACCAGCAGGAAAAGCTGCGCCTGGCTCACCAACTCGACCGTCTGGGAGTGGACGTGATCGAGGCCGGTTTCCCCATCGCCTCAGACGGCGACTTCGAATCGGTGAGGGCGATCGCGTCGGTGGTGCGACGGCCCATTATCGCGGGTCTGGCTCGCGCTTGCCGTCCCGACATTGAGCGCGCTTGGGAGGCACTGCAGGATGCGGCGCGGCCGCGCATTCATGTATTCCTGGCTACCTCCGACATTCATTTGAAGTACAAGCTGCGGATCACCCGCGATCAGTGCGTGGAACAGGCCCGGGAAGCAATTCGCTTTGCCAAGTCGCTTTGTGACGACGTTGAATTTTCGCCGGAAGATGCGACTCGGACCGATCCCGAGTTCTTGTGTCGCGTGCTGGACGCTGTCGTTGAAGCGGGTGCGACCACGGTGAACATTCCGGACACGGTCGGCTACACCGTGCCGGCCGAATTCGGAGAGCTGATCACGACCATCCGGCAACGCGTGAAGGGGATTGAGAAAATAACCATCTCCGCGCACTGCCACAACGATCTGGGAATGGCGGTAGCCAATGCTCTGGCGGCAGTTTCGGCGGGAGCGCGGCAGGTCGAGTGCACCATCAACGGAATCGGGGAGCGGGCAGGAAACGCGTCGCTGGAAGAGATTGTAATGGCCATGCGGGTTCGTCCGGACCGGTTCGCCTACGAAACCGGAATCGTTGGGGAGCAGATTTTCGCGGCCAGCCAGATGTTGAGCGAGATTACCGGCGTGCCGGTGCAGCCGAATAAAGCGATTATCGGGCGCAATGCATTTGCCCACGAAGCCGGCATTCATCAGGATGGCATTCTGAAGAATCCGCTGACCTACGAGATCATGACGCCGCAGTCGGTTGGGGTCCCGGATTCAAAACTGGTGCTGGGTAAGCACTCGGGGCGTCACGCTCTCAGCATCCGCTGCGAACAATTGGGCTACCAGTTCGATCGGCGCGGATTGGACGATATTTACCGTCGCTTTGTCCGGCTGGCAGACAAGATTAAGCAGGTGGAAGATCATCACTTGTTGGAACTGATCCGCGACACACACAAGCCCTCGGGCTCGGCGACGCCGCTGATTGAGCCTCTTGCCCCAGCCAAAGCGGCTGTCGTCAATGCTCCACCCCCAGTGCCAGAGCCTGAGCCGGCGCCGGCGTTTCCATTGGGTCCGCAGACGAATGCGTTCGGAGTTCCGTTGCCGGTTCACAGCAACGATCCTCAGCACGAGCAGACGCAGCAGGAAGACTATCTCTGGGGCGTGTAGGGGATTGGGTAATTTTGTAATTGGGTAGAAGCAGCATCCCTAGCTTTTGCTCCCCGAGAGAAATCAGCCGGTAGAATGGTTTTCAATTGCTCTCATGCTTCTGAACCTTACTATTCTCCCGGGCGACGGCATTGGTCTGGAAGTCACGGAGCAAGCCGTTCTTGTTCTGCAGGCGTTGGCCGACGGCTTCGGCCATAAACTCAACCTCCAACACAAGCTGATTGGCGGGGCTGCATTGACCGCGGTCAAGGATCCGCTGCCCGCGGAGACGATGCAGGCTTGCCTGGCGTCCTCTGCCGTGTTGTTGGGCGCGGTTGGAAGTCCAGCCTTCGATCATAATCCTGGGCACCTGCGGCCTGAGGCCGGGCTGTTGCGCTTGCGACGCGAGTTGGGCGCGTATGCCAATCTGCGTCCGGCGGTATTCTTTCCTGCGCTTGAGGATACTTCTCCTCTGAGGGCGGAAATTGTGCGCGGCACCGACATCATGATCGTGCGCGAATTGCTGGGCGGAGCCTACTTTGGTCAACCCCGTTCGATTGAAGGACCTCCGGGCGCGCGGGTTGCGATCAACACCATGCGTTACGGCGAGCCGGAAATCGAACGGATCGCGCGTGTAGCCTTTGAGTTAGCGATGAAACGCCGTCGCAAGGTGCTGTCCGTGGACAAGGCCAACGTCCTGGAATGCTCGCGGCTCTGGCGGGAAGTGGTCACGCGGCTGGGGAAAGATTATCCCGACGTGAAGCTGGCACATCAGTACGTGGATTCGGCCGCCATGCTGCTGGTGCAGCGGCCCACCGAGGTTGATGTCCTGCTCACGGAGAATATGTTTGGCGACATTCTCTCGGATCAGGCCGGCGGTGTGGTGGGTTCGCTGGGGCTGCTGGCTTCGGCGAGCATTGGCGGGCCGGTTGGGTTGTATGAACCGGTGCACGGTTCGGCTCCGGACCTTGCGGGCAAGGGAATTGCCAATCCGCTGGGAGCGATTCTGTCGGCGGCAATGCTGCTGCGGTATTCCTTTGAGTTGGAGAAGGAAGCGGTTTGTGTCGAGAATGCCGTTGCGGCGGTGCTCACGCAGGGCGCGCGGACCGCGGATCTAGCCGGAAAGTCCCATGCCGCCATCTCCACGGCCGAAATGGGGCGCCGAGTCGTTGATGCGGTCAAGGCCGCTTCCCATACCTTCGTTTTGTCATCCTGAGCAAAGCGAAAGACCTATGCAATTTTGCGCGACGAAGAAGTTGCCTAGGACTTCGCGGCAAAGAATGCCGCTCCAGATGACGGTTCGTCTCGGGCGGATAAAGTTACGGAGGGATGAGTTTGCGGGTGATGCACGCTCGCCCTGCGCGTGTTCCAAAGTCTGGCCTTCCATCTGTTCGGCAACTTGTTCGTTGGGTTGTCGATGGATGGCGTGCGAAGCGATAGTTTCCGGAGGCGCGATTTAGGCTTGCGGCCCGCGTTGCTCGGGCAGTTGCTTCGCGGGCTGCGGCGCTGTGGGATCGCCGTTATACCTTCCGGTCAGGTCATACCAGCGGATTCTAAGCATCTCCATCACCATACGGGAGCCGTCAACCAAAGGATTGATGCGGGTTCCCCCGCTGTGTCCCCAGGCCACGGGAACCTCCCGCACTCTGAATTTAAACTTTCTCGCCAGAAAGAGAATCTCGGGATCGAATCCCCAGCGCTCAATCTTCTGGAGAGGGAAGATCGCCTGAACGGCCGGTTGACGGAAGGCTTTGAAGCCGCATTGCGTGTCCTTGAATTTCAGGCCGAGGGTAGCGCGCAGCATCAGGTTGAAGATCCTGCCGAAGAGTTGGCGGTGCAGAGGCTGGCGTTGCGTCTGCGTCTCGGCACGCAGCCAGCGTGATCCGATGGCGATGTCGGCTCCCGCAGCCAGGGCCTGCAGAAGCTTCGGAGCTTCCTCGATGGGCGACGACAAGTCAGCGTCGCTAAAGATTACTATGCCGCCACGCGCATGAAGCATCCCGTTGCGAACGCTGTATCCTTTTCCGCGATTGCCGGGATTTTCCACCAGCCGAACCGCCGGATCTTTCGCCGCGAAACCCCGAACAATGTCAGCCGTGTTGTCGCGAGAGCCGTCGTTAACGACAATGACTTCCGCATCCCAGCCGCGAGCGTGAACGTGAGCCAGCACTTTTCCCAGCGTCCTGCCCAGGCGCGCGCTCTCGTTGTAGGCCGGAATCACGATACTGTAGGCAGGATCCAAAAGCAGTTCTCAGTTCTCAGTTCTCAGTCGCGGATCGCCGACGAACTGAAATGCCGATTCAGGGAAGCAGCACGGTCATTGTACGTGGTCGTTTTACGATTTCGGAAATCAGAATTTGCGGAGGCCGCAAGAAGTCGGGGAAGCGGGAGCCGCAACCTGACAGCTGACAGCTGAGAACTGAGAACTGAGAACTGAGAACTGCCCTACGCTACCTGCCGCTGCTGCTCGAGCATGGAAAAGTATTCTGCCACTAATTCAGCGTCCCAAAGGCCGCGAGCAGCTTCTTCGCGCATGGTTTGAGCGGCCAGTTCGTGAGTGAGCGGGGGCTTGTAGGAGCGTGCGGTGCGGAGCGCGTCGTAAACATCGACGACTTGTAGAACCCTGGGAAGCACCGGAATCTCCGATCCGGTCAAGCCGTCGGGATAGCCGGAGCCGTTCGAGTGTTCGTGATGGTGGCGGATGATGGGTAGCACCAGCCGCAGAGAGTGCAAGGGCCGGCAAATATTCTCACCCGTGACGGGATGGAGCTTCATGACCGCCCATTCCTCGGGGGTAAGGTCGCTGCCTTTTTTCAGAATGTCGTCGGGCACTGCGATCTTTCCCAGATCGTGCAAATATCCGCCGCGCTTGAGGGCAAGGACGGAATCTTCATCCATGCCGAGGTGGCGGCCGAGATCGGCGGCGTGCACCGCGAGCCGCTCACAATGGCCTTCGGTATAGGGATCGCGGCCTTCGACGATCAAGCCCAGCGTGCACAGCACAGAATCAGCAGTTTCCAACTCATCGGTAAACTCTTTCAAGCGAAGCAGCGACTTCACGCGGGCGATGAGTTCCTCGGCGAGAACCGGCTTGTTCAGGAAGTCGTCGGCCCCGGCTTCAATGCCGCGAACTTTGTCGCTACTATCGCTGAGCCCGGTGATCAGAACAAACGGAATCAGGCGCGTGACCGGATTTTCCTTCAAGGTGCGGCAGAATTCGTAACCAGACTTTCCCGGCATCATGACGTCCGACAGGATCAAGTCCGGCAATTGCTTACGCACTTCGGCCTCGGCCTGCTCGGCATCGCAGGCAGTGATCACGTCGTACCCACGCATGGTGAGCAACTGGCTCATCAGGCCCGCAATGCTGGGCTGGTCGTCGACGACCAGAATTCGCGGGGGACGACGTCGAAGAAAAAGATCGCTCATACCTTGATAAGAGGCGGCTTGACACTTCGCAGTTGTCTGCGCAGCCGGACGCAACGGGAAACGAGAGGAAGAAGACGAGACAACCATAACAAAATCTTTTTACTAATACCTCGATTTTACCGCCATTTGTCCGATCTGTGCCGGGCTCAGGCTAGTTTTTTGAAACAGTACCACCATTTGTGAAACTGCGCTATTCCCACCTTGGAACACCTCACGGCGTAAATGTGACTGAAGATCTTGCTTTGTGCGTCGTTGGCTGCCTGCTCTCGGTTCATGCGTATTGTGCAAGCCAGCGCTGTTTCCCTGCTCGTCTGCGCTGTGCTGCTGACGGGGGCGCGCGCGGCGACGAAAGGTCACGTCATCGCGTTCGGGAAATGGACGGCGGGGCAATGGTCTACAGATTTGGGGACAGACGACAGGCCCCGGCCCATGAAGGTGCGGGCGCTTGTCATTGATGGCCGCGTCAAAGAATACGCGCTGGGGATGCCGCACGACGTGACCGAGCGGCTGTTCGTTGTCCGGCGCGCCTTTCGAGTGAATGACAGCCTTCCTGAAGATTCCGGCCCGCGTTGGCAGTGGCAACGTGGGGGCTGGTTACTCGTCGACGGCTCACAGGGCACGTTTCTCCCATCGGTCTTCCGGAGTTTGATGTTTTCGACTCCGCAGCCAGTTGGTACCGCGACTATGTTGCCTACTGCGGCGTGGCCGACGATGGAAAGAAAACCTTTGCCATAGTTGCGCAAATCAGCCGTCGCAAGCCGCTGTGCTGAAGAGGCCGCTTTCCAATGACGGTGTCGCCGAGGATGCCGCGCCGGATTCCGCCTGTCCAGCGCGCTCGTGGCAGCGAAGCCCGGTGCGGGTCAGTTTTCAGTCAGGGGAGCGAGAAACAGACGCTTGCCATTCGCGGGCATGTAGTGGACTTGGTCAGTGATGCGGAGGAGGAGGAAGAGTCGAAAGGAAAACGGTTGTTAGGTCGTGGGTGTTAGGTCGCAGGTGTTGGGTTTTAGGATTCGAATCTTTGCGTTGTTTCAGATGCCGAACCTAAGACCCAAGACCTAAGACCCAGGACCTAACCCGCGACCTCAGTCTCCCGCCGCTTCCACCGCGGGTAGTTCCTCCGCCACCGTTTTCTCTTTCACCTTCGCGCTGGTGACGAGGATGACGAGAGAACCACGATCGCGCTTCCCGCCAGGATGAAGCGGTCGACGCGCTCGTGCAGAATCAGCCAGCCCAGAAACACGGCTACCACGGGATTGACGTAGGCGTAGGTTGAAACCTTCGATGTGGGCACGTGCTCGAGTAGCCAGATGTAGGCGGTATAGCCGATCCAGGAGCCACACACTACCAGGTACAAGACGGCGCTGATGCCGCGAACCGTCCATCGTGCATGCGAGAGATCGCCAGCGAAAGCGCAAAAATAAAATTTCCTACTCCCGCCGCCGTCACTTGCCAGGCGGTGGCGCTAAATACGTCCATCCCCGACTGCCAGCGCTTTGAGAGTACCGAGCCCAGCGCCCAACTGAAAGAGCCGCCGATCAGGCTGATCGAGGCCAACAATTCGCGGTGACCGATCGTGCCGGACTGCAATTGCGGCCAAACCAGGACGAAGAGTCCTACGATCCCCAGCACCAGACCTGCTTTGCCGCGTGCGGAAATGTGGTGGTCTCCGAGCAGCAGGGAATCGAGTACCAGAAACCACAGCGGCGTGATGGCGACAATCAGCGCGGCCAGGCCCGAAGACACGGTGAGTTCCGCGTAAGAGAGCGTGAGGTTGCCGCCCATCAACAGCAGCAGGCCCACCACCGCAGACAGCGCGATCTGCCGCGGAGAATATAGAATCCTGCGCCCGGTTGCGGCGCAAACCGCGAGCATGACCACTCCGGCGATCGAAAACCGCACCGCGCACATGAGTGCTGGAGGAATGCTTTGCACGGCAATGTCGATGGCGAGATAGGTCGAGCCCCAGAACAGGTACACGAGTCCGAAGGCAAGAATCACCATCCACCGGCTTGGGCGCTGAGCGGAATGCATGGGCGTGAGAAACAGGGAAAGTTAAAAGATATCAGACGAGCGCGGGTTCAGTTTGGATTCTAAAGTTCAGCAGAGCGCAGTCCCGAGCACGTTGGTTCCTACTTGAGCTTCTCGTATTCCGCCTTCGCGGCTTTGAGCAGCGGGATATTGGGATCGGCGTCCTTCCATGCGTGGTGGGTAGTTCGGGCTTTGGCGGTGACGCCTTGCGTAGGCGCGGACCAGGCCGAGAGATGAATCCGGCCGTGGCTCGCTCGATTCTGGGTGTAAAACTAATGTACATACAAATACGTATGTAGAGAGGAGCTCTCTCCCGCCAGCCTTAAATTCTCTCTCGGCCGCCGGCGCCGGATGGCAACTCCTGCGCCGGAAACGACCCTGGCAGCGACCATCGTCCCCGCAGGCAGGGAGAACATCGTCGGCGGAAGATTTCGCGTGCCGGCGGCACGCTCGAAGGGTATGGTAAGCGCCGGCTCAAACCGCCCAAACTGAAGTGATCTGCGTCACAGACTAGTTCTATTGGAGCGCAGAGAATTGCTTTGCCTGTCTGCGATGGGTGCTATTCCCACCATTTCGGCGGAGCCTAAACGGAGACAATGTCTCCGATCCCCCTGAAACGGGAAAGGGCGAGAGTCGCAAGGCTAACGCCCAATTCAGTAAACAGGCGGTGATCCACGCCCTCGGGCGTGTCATCATCAAGAGGCCATTCGGGGTGCACCCCCCGAATGGCCCTAACAGCACATGCCCCGGCACGCGGACTCCACTTAGCCAAGATCTTTTGGGATGCCCGGATACTCGTCGCAGAGACGTTGCTTGCAACGTCTCTACGCGTCAGCATGGAGGCTGCCGGCAAGACGCAGCAAGCTGCGTCGCTACGATTTGGTCCAATCGCAATATTGTCCATTCGTTACCAAAGAGGGGTTACGCCGTTTATCCATTCCCGGCTATAATCAATCAGTGATGTCGACGGTTCGCGATGCTGCGCATGAATCCCAATTCGCGTCTTCCTTATCCGCCCCGGGCTAATTCATCCCAGGCCGAGTGCTGGCTGCACTGCCTGGTGTGTCCGCGGCGCTATCGGGCGAATCTGCCTTCGCGATCGCGTCCCTAGCCTCTTCGGTAGCGACTAACTCTCCATCCTCCGCCTGATTCGCCTCGGCTTCGTGCGTCCGAACCGGATTCACGCGTTCCGAGGTTGCGCCTTGCCTGACAACTGGCCGCTGACTACTGACGGCCGCTTACGGAGGATTCCATGACCACCAAAGACTATGACCATTGCCGGACCCAAGATCAAGACGGCCCTGCCCGGGCCTAACGCCAAGCGCGTGCTCGAGGGCGACGAGAAATAATTTCGCCGTCCTATACCCGTTCGTACCCGCTGGTGGCGAAGAGCGGGCGCGGCATTGTTGTAACCGATGTCGACGGCAACGAGTTTTTTGATTTTTCCGCGGGCATCGCCGTGACTTCGACCGGCCACTGCCATCCCCATGTGGTCGCCGCCATTCAGAAGCAGGCGGGCGAACTGATTCACATGTCGGGCACCGATTTCTATTACGAAAACATGGTCGAGCTGGCGGCGCGGCTGTCGAAGATCGCGCCCATGCCCGGCCCGCACCGCATTTATTACGGCAACTCCGGAGCGGAAGCGATCGAATGCGCGCTCAAACTGGCGCGCTATCACACCAAGCGGCAGAATGTGATCGCATTCTTCGGCGCGTTTCACGGGCGGACGATGGGAGCGCTCTCGCTGACCGCGTCGAAGCCGCAGCAGCGTCGGCGTTTCGCTCCGCTGGTGCCGGGCGTGACGCATGTGCGGTATCCCGACGTTTACCGCGGCTGCGTGGGCGGCACGCAGGATGCCGACAACTTTGCCCTGGGCTGCGCCCGTTTCATCGAAGAAAAACTGTTCAAGACGACGCTCGCGCCGGAGGAAGTGGCGGCAATCTTCGTCGAGCCGGTGCAGGGTGAAGGCGGCTACGTTGTGGCCCCGAAGATTTTCATGCAGGAACTGCGGCGCATCTGCGATCGCCACGGCATCATGCTGGTGGTCGACGAAGTGCAGAGCGGCATTGGACGCACGGGCAAGTGGTTCGCGGTCGAGCACACCGGGGTTGAGCCCGACATGGTGTGCATGGCGAAAGGGATTGCTTCGGGCATGCCGCTGGGCGTCACCATGACCCGCGCGGAGATCATGGATTGGGTTCCGGGATCGCACGCCTCCACTTTTGGCGGCAATCCGGTGGCCATCGCCGCGGCTCTGGCCACGCTCGATGTGATCGAGAAAGAGCACCTGCTGGAGAATTCGGCCAGCGTGGGCAATCACATGATGAAGCGCATGGCGGACTGGCCGTAGAAGCTGAAACTGGTGGGCGATGTGCGCGGCCGCGGGCTGATGATCGGCGTCGACATCGTGAAGGACAAGGTCACCAAGGAATACGGGAACGCCGAGCGCGACCGCATCGTCGAAATGGCGTTCGAGCGCGGCGTGCTGTTCCTGGGCTGCGGGCCGAGCACGGTTCGGATCTGTCCGGCGCTCGTGGTCACGAAGGAAGAAGCCGACGTCGCGGTCGATGTGCTGGAAGAGTGCATTGCGGCGGTGGGCAAAGGCGCGTAAGGGGTTTTTCCACGAAAAGAATTCACGGGCAGGGCTTTCGGGTCCTGCCCGTTTTCTGTTGTCCCGGGGTGGGAAGGCCGAGTCTGAATCGTAACGCTGGGTGAGGGAGATCACATCCTTTAACCGACGCCCTCCGCTTCATTAAAGCTTCCCGATCCAATATGCTTCCCGCTGTTTTTACTCGAACCCGCATTCACGGCCTGGATTGGATTGCGGACCGCGTGCTACCGGCCGATCCGCGGCCCAGGCACCAGCGCACCGGTACGCGGAGGAGGACGCTTACTTCTATCTGCGGAAACTCGGCTGCGTCATGGGGGAACGCAATTTCACGTCTCGGCGTAGCCGGGGAGAGATCGACTTCATCGGCTGGGACGCTGATGTGCTTTGTTTTATTGAAGTTAAGACGCGTACCACGCTCGACGTCAAGACCGCTGAGGCGGCGGTGGATCGGCACAAGCGGCGAGAAGTGACGCAGGTGGCGCGAGGCGGCTACCACCATCGTGCCAATGGAGATTCGAT
>CAVZFP010000006.1:0-148119 GCA_963774565.1 uncultured Acidobacteriaceae bacterium
GCGGATCGCCCTTGTCAGCTTTCGCAAAGTATGAGGCTTGATGATGTTTTTTCCGTTCTTGAAGTTCGTATTGCGACATTCGGCAACTCTGGCCCGGCGAGAGAGACGCTTAGTAGAAAATTGCTTTGCTTCTGCCCGGATTTGATCTAGATATTTCGGCGTCGACCACTCTCTCGTATTCGCGAGCAGGTCTCATCCGCCGGGTCCAGGGCTCCCGCTTCAGCCATCATGGACAGATCCACCCCGCCTGCCCAACGCGTGGATGCCTCTTTGCCGATGTAATGAAAATCACCAGCGACGATATGCCTACGGGCAAGCAGGCCGACGGTCCTGCTCGTGCATACGCCGCCGTTTGGAGTGCAGAACTTGCTTTCGGCTCTCGACAGGATGTGATTGATTTCATCTTCCATCGTCCTGAGCGACAGCCAGCCCGGAGGCTTCGGCAATTTCGATGAATTCTTGTCGTAAATGTGGAAGCTCTCACCGCTGACAATGTTCACCATCGTACGCCCATGCAAATCGTTGAGTTTTTCTGTGTGCGGCATGATGAAGTATCCGGTCCAGAGCGGGTCTCTGACTGTTTCCCGTTTGGGGAATGGGACTGTGATCACCGTGAATGGGCGAAGATCATCCTTGAAAATGCCGAGCCGTGCAAAGACTTGAGGTGTTGTAATCGGTACCGCCATGACCGCTGGCTGCTTCAACCACGTGGGGCGCTTATGTGGCAGAGCCAATTCTCGCGAAAGAATGAAATGCCACGCCTCAAAAATCCAGGGCGGCAAGTTTTCTTTCCATTTCCGTCCTGTCCTTCGCTGCCAGTCTGCGATTGTGCAGGGTGCCTGTAGGAATCCTAGACCGTGGCCGGAAGGTTTGCGGACCAGCAGCCTATTTCCGTCCAGATTAAACAAGCAATACAGCTTTGCTGAGATGCCGTAGAAGTTCAGTTGCTGGCGATTGCCGTTCGAATCAAAGTTTTCTTTTTCAAGCTTCAGAAACGGAGTTTTAAGCGTATTGCGCCATGGGTTGAGGGCTTCGAACCGCTCGCGAATACAATCCACTTCAGCCCAGGACAGCGCCCGGATGGCGGCGTTTCCGCTCCCTGCTTGGTAGTTTGCGAGCTCGTGGGGGCCACCCGCGCATGGAACCAGTCCGCCATCTTTGGTTGAGACGATCATCGCGCTATCCGTATCCATCGCTGCGATCTGACCTCCCATATCTCGAACACTGCGCTCCAACATGGCGCAGAGCAAATGCGACCCGCCCGTGACGAGTGATGCGATCACGGGGCAATAGAATTCCGAAGGCCTCTCCCAAACCTCATCAGGCGGCGTCAGATAGTCCGTCTCCCCGGAAAAAACATGCAACGGAGACGGAGAATCCAAATATTTGATGTCCAGCTGGCAAAATTTTCCATATGCGGCACTGTTCGCCGCTACCTTCAATCCGCCCGCCAGCTCTGGACTTTTAGACTTCATTGAAGAGCGCAATTCAACCAACTTCACGGCGAGGTCATCGCAACGCGGATCTACTTCCATCTGCGAATACAGTTTCACAGGCACCAGTCCGGATTGCACTCCGTGCGGAACCACCCTGATGGCTTCTAGAATCTGGAGCGGCTTGCCCGTCATCAGTTTTGCGGCGATTATGTCTTCACCCGTCAGCCAAAACGGCTGTCTTGAAGTAAGAAAATTCCATGCCAGTGTTGGGTCGGAATCCATCCGCTGACCAAATTTCCCGCGGAATGGGACAACATCGTCATGCGGCTCAACGAGCCCGAACCAGCGAAGTTGCTTCCAGAATGCCGGGTGAAAACAATCATCGAGTTCTACATGTTCCACCATCTCGCGTGCTTCAACGGTGAAATCGGGAAACTCCAAACTCTCCGCGCACAATATTTCCCGGCAGTCTAGCAACTTGCTCACCGCAGGGAACTGCGCATGGAAATCGACATAGGCGACAGGTGCGGGCGTTCGTGGGATCATGCTTTCAGCACGGCCGGCCGCAGATGCCTGCGTAGCAATTCCATTGATCCTGTCGGAAATCTTGAAGTTTTCCTGAGGTGGCTTTATTCCCATCTCGGAAAAATAGGACTTAGCTAAAGTGGCCGGCGAGTAGCAGCGGTCGGGTGCCAGATCAACTGGATGCCGCCCGAATTCCTGCTTGAGGCGATTCAGCAATTCCAGTTCGGCAGTCACATCTCTCAGGAGGCGCTCAATCGCTGGCTTCGTTAGGCGCGAGTAAGTCTTGCGTTGTCTGCTCGCCGGGGCTCCGAATATTTCACAGGCGGATGGGAATGAGTAGACCTCTCCCGTGAGCACGGAGGTCAACGTTTTCAGGTCGAGAATGTGGACATTTGCGAACTTCTTTCCTTCTTCCTTCTGCGCATCTCTTTCTTCAAATTTGTACTTAATCGGGCGATAAATAGCCTTTGCAGCATCTATGCTTTCAATCGAAATCCCAGGTTCGTAGCCACTGGGGCGCATCTTTTCCGCCTTCTTGTCCCAGAACATACGGAAATAGAACGAGAACGCCCGCCGCGTTTTCGTGGATCTGTTCCATTTGATCGCAATCCGGCTGATCTCGAATGGAGCATCATAGGCAACGATGAGTGCTCCCGCCTTCAGGTACTTCAAGAAAACCTTACGCCGAAACTCTTCCACAGCGGGGATGAAAACAACAGTTCGTCCGCTGTGATTGTGAGCGAGGAGCTAGTACGGGAGTATTGGGATGGAGAGAACCCGCTTGGACGAAGAATCCAGATCGAGAATGCGGAAGCATTTCCTCCGAAGATAATGCCAGGGTCTATGGACTACCGTCCCGCAGTGTCGAAAGGTTTGCCGCGAACCTATGAGATCGTCGGAGTGGCCAGAGACGTTGCAAATGACCTAGTTATCAACAAGAAGCGTCCTGCAGTTTACTTCCCATTGCGCAACGCAGATGTTTCTAGCCCGTCACTGCAGGGAATAACTTTGATTTTGCGCACAGCTCCCGGAAGTAACATTCTGGAAGTGTTGCGCCGCGAAATCTCGGCGCTCGATGCAAATGTAGTGCCGTTTCACGCGCGTAGTATGAATGAACACATCGCCGACTTTATAGCTCCCTTGCGCTCGGCTGCTTGGACATATGGAATTATCGGAATATTCGGGATAGTACTAACCTCGGTCGGACTGGCAGGGATGACGGCGTATTCTGTGGTGCAACGGCGCCGCGAGATTGGCATCCGCATGGCGCTGGGCGCTCGCAGGAGTGATGTAGTCAGGATTGTGATGAGACAGGGGATGCTGCTAATAGGGATTGGTACGACCATCGGACTAGGTTGTGCCTGGGCGGGCTCTCGCATGCTCTCAGCAATGAATTCGAGCGTCGGGCAAGTAACGGCTACGAATGCATCCGACCCCATCGTCCTTTTCGGAGCGCCGCTCCTGCTGGCATCTGTGGCCGTGTTAGCCTGTTATCTGCCCGCGCGCAGGTCGAGTCGAGTCCAGCCGCTCTTGGCGTTACGCGAAGAATAGAACGTCAGTTCTAGACCGTTAGGTCACGGCGACGCAGTGACCTGAAGACTATAGTGTCACAACAGGCGCGAATCGGCCCGTTTTACTCATTCACCTTCGGTTCACTCGTGTGCTTAGAACTTGCCCTGGAGCAAACCGCGCAACTGGACACAGGGTAATTCCGCGAACCTACATCCGGCGCATTGTCGCTGAAAGAGTCGTCAAATGCATTCGCGATTTGGCTCTGGCTTGCGCCGTGCAAAAAGTGCATGACGATCCTCTTCGGTGCGTCGGCTTGGAGAATGGCGCTGGCGTCCGACGACTTCTGGTCAAGGTAGAGCCCGGCGACGTAGACCTTCACCATGAACTTCGTTGGTAGTCCCATTCCGTTCAGCACCGGTGGTGGGCCTCCGACCTGTACTGTGTCGGGCATGGTAGCTCCTGCCAGACTGCCCGCGTGCAGACTAAGCGTCGATGGTATTACGAACATGGCTATCGCTGGCAAGATCGCAGTTTTCCGCATGAGAACTCCTTGGGGTAGCGCGGCAGGAGATGCTAACCCAGGGAGCGATGAAACCGCAGGAGAGATTCTTATTTCTTCTTGCCCATCTTGCGCGAGATCTCTTCAAAGATCTTCGGCCGCAAGTCGGCGAGCACGCTGTCGACAATGCTGGCAATGGCTTCGGGATCCGACCCGGCCTCTGCAGATATTTCTTCGGGAGTCTTTTCAGCACCTGCTGCAACCGCCCGTGCTGCCGTATCGGGAGGAGTGGACATGTCGTCGAACTCAGACGTTTTTTCCGGCGGAGTCTTGGAATCGCCAGACTCGCGAATTCGCCGCCAACTTGCCCATGCGGCGGCCGTAGTTTCTGCCGCTTCGGAATGTTTTTTCGCCATTTCCCCGCTGCCTGCGGCAAGTGCTGGATCGGCGACCGCGCCCATCATATCGGCAGACATCGGGTCTGAAGAGACTTGGCTCGAGGGAGTTTGTTCCGAGGGGCCCCCCTTGACAAGAGTGGAGGCTGCGACCTCAGGCTTGTCCGCCGGTGTCTGACCAGCATCTTCTACCCTTGCGACGGCAGCAGCAAAAGGCTCTTCATTCTTCCGCTCTTCGTTTGCCCATTCCGGCGTCTTTGTTTCGTGCAAGGAAGCTGATTCGTCGTGTTTCGCCGCCGCTTCTGCTCGCTTTTCCCCGAACGCCGCAGTTGTGCTGTAGTGAGCCATTGCCTCAATGGTTTGCGGCGCCGAGGGAGCTGGTGCCTCCGCCGCGGGAGCGGACTCGTGCCCCGCCGGCGTTTCTCGAATGTACGATTCCGCCACCGTTTCCAGTTCTTGCGCCGCGGCACGAATAGCTTCGGTCGAAGCCTCGGCCAATGCACTCAAACCCTGCGCTACCTCGGGAGCTAGCACCGCGGGAATCGACTGCGCCAGCTCTGACGGCGCGGCCTCTTGTGGCGTTGAAAATTCTGTTGCGGCGGCGAGTTCAGCCGATCCCACTGCGCTTTCCGGGGCCGGAGTGTCCGACGCCGTATGACCACTTTCAGCCGCAGCGAAGGCAGCGTAGGCCTTCTGCATCTCTTGTTCGAGCGAAAGCGCCGCTTCGTCGGGGTCGAGTCCAACCGAGACCGCTGTCCACCGCGCCCCATCCGACCCCGCGCTCGCCATGGTTACCGGCTCATTAGCAGTTTGGTCGGCCGCCTGAAGGGAAAATCCTCCCCCTGACTCTGCGCCTGGTGAGGCGGCGACCTCGGGGTTCCCAATAATCGCGGCGATTCCTTCCGACTGGCCAGCAAGGGTCATGCTCGACGCTTCCACCGCCGCTTCGCCGGACTGCTCGGTTGCTTCAATCTTTCCTGCGAGGTTTTCTTCGGACTTCTCTTCGCTGAAAGTCGGCGCCGGTGTTGCCGATGAGAGTTCCTGCGGGGGGGCGGCTGAAGCGTTGGCGGAATTCGCCTCTTCCCCACTGGCTTCGCCTGAAAACTTGCTTTCCGCGATCTTCCCCTTAACCTGAGCAGCGGCCGCCGCCAAGGCAGCAATCTCCTCCGGAGTTACATCTTTCGGCAGACCTGCAGTCGCCAGCGCCCCTAAATCGACCCGATCTTCTTCTGACTTGTTCGCGTGCGGCTTGTCCGCCAACTTGTGCTCGATCACGCTGCGCAAATCTCGGTTCGTCGATTCGAAATCGACGGGATCGGTATTCTCTTTGGACGCTGCCTTTTCCTTTTTCTTGGGAGGAAACGCGATCCGGTTCTTCCACCCCGAATCTTCATCGATTGCTACCGACTTGTCGTAGCGTACTTCGTCGAGGGCCGCGGTTGCGCGGGCGAAGCGCCCCGGTTTCGAGGCCTCCCCACGGGGCACAATCTTGTCTTCGAGTTTGCTCAGAGCGCTCAGTAACTCACTGGCTTCAAAAGGTTTGACGATGAAGCCATCGGCGCGCACGCGCTTGGCTTCTTCCGGCTTGAAGGGCTCCAGCTTGCCCACCGTCAGCAGCACCGGAACCCGCGAGGTCTCCTGGGTCTCTTTGAGGCGCTGGCACACTTCCAACCCGCTGTAGCCGGGCATGTACACATCTAGAACGATGAGATCGGGTTTCTGCTCGGCGATCTTCTTCAGGGCAGCCGATCCGTTGTTGACCGTAATGACTTCGTACCCCGCATCCGCGAGGATCTTCCGCCCCATATTCTGAGCGGTTACGCTGTCATCGGCGAGCAGTATTTTCCTGGCCAAAGGGTCCTCTGATGAGGGGAGATAACGCGAAGGTAACCCGAGCCACACCCTAAGTCAATGACGCAGAAGGGAAGTAACCGGTTACCAGTGGTCAGCACCTAGTGCGTAAGGTGGGAATGGCCTGGGTTGAAACTCACGCACCAGCTTGTATTTGCCCGCTTCTTCCGATGCAGCCGTGAAATTCCTTCCGCTGAGAGCTGACGGCCGATAGCTGTCAGCTGCTTTTCAGAACGGAACGACCTTCTTCAGCCCTTTCTTTCTCTTCTTCTTGCTGCTGGAGAGATCTGCGTCGCTGGCGAGCGCCGAACTGTCAGCGCTCGCCGTGGCGGAAGAAGAAGACTGTCCCTGAATCTCATTCACCTGCGGCGGCGGTGGCAGTGCCTGATCGCTCCCGCTGTCGGTCGGCTTCAATTCGTTAGGATCCGCAGGCGCATTCGGTTTCAATTCATTGGGATCGGGCCCTGCTGGTGGCGTGTTTGCGGCGGCAGCCTGGCCAAAAGGCGAACCGCCCGCGGGAGTCGCACCTGCCGGAGTTGTCGCCGCATCCGGGGCTGGTTGATGCGGGCTTCACAATCTCCACCCCTACGCTCTTCTCGCTCACGCCCGCCGCTGCAAACGTCTCGCTGCGAACGACCGAGGTCGCAGCGACCGGCTCCGGATCGGCCAACGAGGGCTCACCCACCTTGGATGCGCTCGACATATCCGGCCCCTTCTTCACCAGGCCCATCAACTTTTGCACAGTCGTGGACTCGCTCCGGCTTTCCAGTTCGGCTCGGTTCTGCGCGACCGCTCCCTTAGTGGGTCGCGGAATTGGCTGGTGCAAAGCTGTCAGCCGCTTCTTGGCGTCATCGGAACGGTCCATCAGCGGATAGCGTGTAAGGATCTTGGAGTATTGCTGCGCGGCATCTTTGGTCAACTCCCCAATGTAGCGGCGACTTCACGGCCTCGGTTGCGCAACCCCGCGGCATGCCGTGCACGTCACAAGTGGGCGCACTCCGCATACGCGCAATCTGGCCTTCGTAATCCTGCCCTAGCAGGAAGAGCGCTTCATCGGCCCGGCTGTACAAAGGATATTTTTCCACCAGCGATTGCAGGCGCGCGATCGACGCCGGATAGGACTCGCGCAAGTAATAAAAGCGCCCTATTTCAAATTCGCGTTCGCCCAGAACTTCCTGCACTTCCATGAGACGTTGCTTGGCTTCCGGCACTAACTTGCTGTCGGGATATTGCAGAATCATCTTCCGGTATTCGTCCTCAGCGCGCTTGGCATGCGTGTAATCGCGGTCCGCCTTTTCCATCTGCTGGTAATGAATGTTGGCGATCTTCAACTGCGCTTCGGCCGCTTCCGGCATGTTGGGGAAGAAGATCTCGAAATCGCTGTACTCCTGCTCGGCCTGTGCCAGCGCCGCCGTTCCACCTTCCGCGTACCACGAATCGCCCACGGCCAGCTTGGCGCGCGCAATATACTCCGAATCCGGGTAGGTATTGATCAAGGTCTGCAGCGTCAGGCGCGCCACGTCGAAGCGGTTGTGCCGCATCGCGTCCATGGCCTTATCGAACAGCACCTTGTCCGGCTGCTTCGATCCAACATTCGCCAGCGGGTTCACCGACTTTTTGTTAGTGCAGCCAATGGTAATCACCAGCAGCAACCCCAACCCAGCCATCAACGGATTTCGACGTGACATAACACCTCGGAATGAATCATCGGAACTAGATCAACGTGGGGACAGCCGCCCTCGGCTGTCCGGCCGAGCGGAGCTCGGCTGGGCGATGCCAGACAAGAGGCTACACTCTCTGCATTGCAGTTTCAGTTGCCACTTTCAACAACGCCTGTGCATTCTGTCTTGGATCGCCATTCCCGAACACGGCGTTGCCCGCCACCAGAATTTCTGCGCCCGCCCGTACCACATCGAAAACCGTGTCCAGCGCCACCCCGCCATCCACCTCGATGCGGTAATGCAGATCTCGCTGTCCGCGAATCTCTGCTAACCGCCGCATTTTGTGCAGGGTGGACGGAATGAATTTCTGCCCCCCAAACCCCGGATTCACCGACATCACCAGCACGTAGTCGACAATATCGAGCACTTCCGCCAGCGAGTCCACCGGCGTCGCCGGATTGATCACCACACCGGCCAGGCAGCCGTGATTCTTGATCAGATGCAGCGTGCGATTCAAATGCCGGCACGCCTCCTGATGCACCGAAATCCAGTCCGCGCCCGCGTCGGCAAACGCGGGAATAAACTCGTCCGGATTCTCAATCATCAGGTGGCAGTCGAGCGGCAACTGCGTCGCCTTGCGCAGCGACTTTACAACCGGCGGTCCAATCGTGAGATTTGGAACGAAATGCCCATCCATGATGTCCACATGGATAACACTCGCGCCGCCTTCCGCTGCGGCGGTCACCTGCTCGCCCAGCCGGGCAAAATCTGCCGAAAGGATCGACGGTGCCAGTTCGATCAAAGGTAAACTCTCAAAACCAGGGCGATCAGGAAACGATGTGAGGAAATTCTATCACGCAGGTAGATCTGGCGCGGCCTTTTGATGTCGCGCCTGGCGCGGCCCGTCTTGCCCGCGTAAGACCCGGAAATATCCCCCGCTAGGGATTCAGCGACGCCACGTACGCGCCGATCGCCACCATGTCGTCGATGGTGAGGTTTGCGACCACTGGCTTCATGCGATTCGTGGTCCCGCCGGCGCGCGATCCGTGCTGCATATCGTAAAGCTGCCGCACCACATAACTCGGAGAACGTCCCGCCAGTCTCGGCACATTATTACTACCTTTCAGATCGCGGCCGTGGCAGGTTGCACACCGAAGAGCTCTGTGGGCGCCTCCTGCCGCGAGCATCTCCCCTCTCTTGATGCTGCCCAACGGCACATATGCAATGAATCCGGAGTGGTCGTCACGAAGTTCGGTTCGTTCCAGATTTTCCGGCGTCTCCACAATGCGCTCACCGATCGGTTCCATTTCGCCGCCTTCCGAGGCGACCAACATCCAACCCGCCACGTGGGTTTTGGGAACAGTGTCGGTTTCAACCACCAGAATCCACGGTTTCGGTTTCAGCGCGGAGAAGTACTCCGCGGCGGCCCGAATCTCGTTCTGATTTGCCTTGGTTTCATTCGTAATCATTGCGGTCGTCGGTGCGTGTCTCGGTTCGGAACTCTTACGCAGACCGCGCTTGAAATCAGCCAGTTGCTGAATTATGTAAGCTACTGGCAGGCCCGCCAGACTGGAATTCTCAGGACGGCCTTGCCCGTTCGGCAGGTGGCAATAGCCACAGGCGAAAACCTCCGGCGCCCTGCCGCGCGACACAATGTCTGGCATTGCCGGATGGTCTCCGGGATGCCAATCGGGCGGGTTAAAAAAATCCTGAGTCTGGGCGTCGGTGAATGCCGCATCGCTATCAGGTACACGCCGCGAAGTAGTGTCGGGCACTTTCGACGAAGCAGTCGCTCCATCAGAGGGTGGGTTGATGGCATACGCCCAATTGGGAGGAGATGGCTGCAACGACTGCGCCTTTGCCATCTGCGTCTGCGCTTCGGGATTCGGTGCTACGGAGAAGACCCAGAACGTTACCGCTGCAATTTGAACAACCTTCCCTGCAATTCTTCGATTCACCGCGACAGGGTATCTGATCGTAAGCGTTTAATCCATCGATTCGTCGCCCGCGCCATTGTTCGGGCCGACACGGCATCATGTTACCCTCGTCCCTCGTGTCCTCACTGACCCAATTCGCGCCCGCAGTCTACAGCGTGACCGCAGTATTTTTGTGGGGCGCCGCCGACTTTTCCGGCGGATACGGATCGCGCCGCGCCAACGCCTTCGTGCTCACGGCGTTTTCGCACCTCTGCGCATTCGTGTTCATGTTCGTAGTTGCGCTCGCAGAGCACGGAGAATTTCCCTCTCGCGCGAGCATCGTCTGGGCGCTGGCTGCCGGCGCTTCCGGAGGCTTCTCGCTGGCCATCTTCTATCGCGCTTTGGCGGCGGGACAAATGGGCCTGACGGCTCCGATCGCAGGACTCGTCGGCGCGGCCATACCGACTCTGCTCGACGTCGCTCTGGAAGGCGCGCCCAGCCGCTGGACGATTGGCGGCTTCGTCCTCGCCATTGTCGCCATCTGGCTGATCACTCGTCCGGAACCCTCGGATAAAAAGGATTCCTCTGGCCGTCCTGCTGGCGTCGGCATGGCCGCCCTGGCTGGCGTCGGATTCGCCGCCTTTTACCTTTGCATCCACCAGGCCAGCGGTTCTCCCGTCTGGATTGCTGCCATCAGCCGCATTGGATCGTTCACGGCCACAGCCATCGCGGTCGTGGTCACCCGCGCACCGCTCAGGCTCGATCGGCCTCGGGCCGCGCTCGGCATGCTGGCAGGCTTCCTCGACATTACCGGCAGCGCATTATTCATCTTCGCCAGCCAGCGCGGACGCTTGGACGAAGCTGTGGTCCTCACCTCTCTCTATCCGGCTGTGACGGTGCTGCTGGCGCGCCTCGTCCTCAAAGAACATTTCAGTCGCTGGAAGTTTATCGGCCTGCTCGCCGCATTGGCCGCCATGCCGATGATCGCCGCAGGATAAGCGCGCATTGTGTCCACCTGTCTTGCCCCGCCACAGAATCACGTATTTCCAAAAGGTTATATCCGTGAGAATCCGCGAGGATCCGTGAAATCCGTGGCCGGATCCTGCTAGCATCCAAACGTGGCGTTGCTCGAGATCCGCAACCTGACGAAGGTTTTTCCGCACAGCGAATCACCCTTTGGCGGAAAATCCCGAGGCGAAGTTCGTGCCGTCGATGACGTCTCGCTCGACATCCACGCCGGAGAGACCCTCGGCCTCGTGGGCGAATCCGGTTCCGGCAAAAGCACTCTGGGACGCCTAATCTTGCGCCTGATCGACCCCACGTCGGGCAGCGTGCGCCTGAACGGCCTCGACCTCCTCTCCGCCAGCCGTGGCCAAATGCGCCTGCTCCGCCGTGACCTGCAGATTATTTTTCAGGATCCTTTCGCCTCCCTCGATCCCCGCTTCCGCGTAGAAGACATCATCGCCGAACCACTGATCATTCACGAAGTTTCAGGTGGAGACAGCCCATGTGGGGACAGCCGCCCTCGGCTGTCCGGTCGGGCCAAGCTCGACCTCCACGCCCGAGTCGCCGAACTCCTGCGTGCCGTCGGCCTCGACGAGTCCGCGCGTACCCGCTACCCCCACGAGTTCTCGGGCGGACAGCGCCAGCGCATCGGCATCGCCCGGGCTCTCGCCCTCCGGCCAAAGTTCATGGTATGCGACGAGCCCGTCTCCGCTCTCGACGTCAGCGTGGGCGCGCAGATCGTCAACCTTCTGGCACAGCTGCAGCGCGACTTCGGCCTGACCTACCTCTTCATCTCCCACTCGATGCCGGTGGTGCGCTACCTCTCAACGCGCATCGCCGTGATGTATCGCGGAAAAATCGTCGAGGTCGGCGACACCGAGCAAATCACCGCGCGCCCCGCCCACCCCTACACCCGCACCCTGCTGGAAGCCACGCCAGAACTGGAACTCACGTAGGGACGGCTCGCGTAGCGACAGCCGCCTCGGCTGTCCGACGAAGCGAAGCGAGGAGCCTAGCCGGTGCCCTGCCCATGCCATACTCTCCTCATGCCCCGCCCCGAGCCCGGTTCCGCTCGTGATCTGATCGAGCTAATCCTCGGCTACGGCCTGATCGTCTTCATCCTCTGGATCCCCGAGTTCCCGCAGCGTATCCTCTCTCCCGTCGCGCTGATCATAACCTTGGCCATCGTGCTCGCACGTCGTCCCAGCCTGGACGATCTCGGCCTGAGCCGTCGCGGCCTGGTACGGTCCCTCTGGATTCTCCCCGCCGCCATCGCCCTCGCCATCGTGAGCGTCCTGGTGGCCAAGCAACTCGGCACCCTGCACGCTCTTTATAAAGGCGATTTCAAGCACGTAGCCGGTTATGTTCTTTGGACGCTCTACCAGCAGTTTTTGCTCAACGACCTCTTCATGCCCCGCCTCACGCGCCTGCTCTCCAGCGAGAACGCCGCAGTGGGCTTGTCCGCAGTCCTGTTCGCTGCCGCGCACCTGCCCAATCTTCCGCTCACCGCCGCGACGCTAGTCTGGGGAGCGATCTCATGCGCGCTCTTCCGCCGTTACCGCGACCTCTACGCCCTCGGGCTTGCTCAAGGCTTGCTCGGCCTCTGCTTTGCCGTCTGCGTTCCCGATGCCCTGCATCATCACCTGCGCGTGGGTTTGGGATACTTGCGTTACCACGACACGCCTCCCGTCCTTTAAGAATTTTCGCGGTTAAGCCTAAGAAAGTGGGTCTCAGCTCCTCGCAAATGAAGATGCCCGAGGACCTCCCAGCCTCGCTGTTTCAGCTCTACTGCACGTGGACTGTGACCGGTTGCGAAGGGATGCCGTTGGCGACGACAACGAGTTGGCTCGGCCCCGTCTCCTGGTTCGCGGGAACGTCGAAGTGCGTAGTAACGAGTCCACCATAGGCGACCGCCATGCTGCTGTGCTCGTGCGTCCGGCTATAGAAAACGTGCCCGGTCGCCAGGTTGGTGATGCGTACCAGCGGATAGTTGCTTGCAGCTTGCGCATCATCTCCGTAGGCTGCTCCTTGCGACATGCCATTGAACAGAAAGCCTGAGACTACATATGAACTCCCAGGACGAACCGTCGCAGGAGAATGTTTGATTCTCGGTGCCCAGTCCCGGTTGTAAGTGCCTGTGGACGTGTAGATTTCAATGTCGTTCGAAAAATCCGTCAACATAATCTGTCCCGTGGGCAGGACCAGCATGTTGCCATAGTACGAGCCGTCGGTTGGAGAGTTCGGAGTACCAGACACCGGGGTGAGATTGGTTCCGTCCCACTCAAGGAAAAACGATGGAGGAGCCCCATAGAACGGGCTTGCCATCATCAAAACTTTCCCATTGATTTCAAGCGATGCCGGTCCATCAGCAATGTTCAGTGAATACCGTCTACCGTGGTATTTCAGTGTGGGGAAATCTGGGCCTGCTGTCCATGTGCCGTCGAGTGTGTTGTAAATCGCCGTGTGGCCGGGGAAGCCTAGGCCGCATGTGTTCGCGCCGGTGGCGAAGACTGTCCCATCCGGCCGCAAAACCATGGGACCGACTTCCAGCGTAGCGTTCGGCAGCCCGCCGCATTGTGCGGCCGAGTCGAACAACTGCACTACCGTGCTTCCTGCGCTTTGCCACGTTCCAGTCGCCGGATTGTACAGCTCCGAGTTGGTTCCATTCGGGTCGTAGGTAAAACCAACTATCGGGACGTAGGCATCAACCGTCAGCACTTGGCCGCTGGGCAGCAGCGTCCATCCCTCTTCGTCATTGGGATCGAACTTTCCAGCTCCGGTGGGGATCCAGGTCAAATCGCTGGCGTTCAACAATGCGGCCTGTTTCGTGCAGCAATTGGCTTGCATGAATGTTCCATTGGCTAAGACCACTCCCTGCGCATCGCCTATCGTCGGCTGAGGAATTCCACAGCACCCCATGAAAAAGCTGGGAGCCGCTACCGATGCCCACGTGTTCGTTACTGGATCGTAGATCGCCCCCAAGTTTGTCCACACTGCATTGAAGAAATTGTATTCTCCTCCCATGATGATCACCCGGCCATCGGGCAGCACTGCGGAAGAGTGATACAGCGGGCTGTAGTCTGGAGGCAGCGACGCCATCTGCGACCACGTTCCGTTCACATAGCTGCCGCTGCTATCTGGAGTCAGCTTCCACCAGTCCTGACAGCCGGCATTTTGTACCAGAACAGTTCCGTCAGTGAGCAAAAGCGGGTTCGCGGCGCCATTGGGCTGGCCCTCACAGACAAAATTTGGCTGGTTGGTTAGCGGATGCCAGGGATAGGAAGCCGACGATGTGGAGGATGAATTGATTGTTCCTGCGACAGAATTCGGCCCGGTTCGCGGTGGAGTGGGCTTCGGACGTGGGAACGATTGTGCGCCGGCAAGGATAGGCCAAGCCAGCAAGGCGGCAAAAAGGATTCTCAGAATCCCTGAGTGACGGCTTTTCATATTCTCTCCTTTGAAACTTGAGGCTGGAATGACTCTTAACGAGCGGGCCCTACGAGCGGAAAGTGCCGGCCATCGTATCCCTTATTTCCTCTTGGCGTCAATTGTGCAACGATTTGCGTTCGAGTGTGACCCGATCGCCCGGCGCGCACCAAATTCGGCCTAGAACCACCACGACCACAACCAATCCACGCAGGTATGCGTGATCGTCGATGCGGGCACGCGTCGGCGTTCGCGCCACGCGCGGCCGTAGAAGATTCCCGCGATCGTGGCCAGCAGAACGTAGCGCCAGTTGAAGTGGATCGATCGTTTGTTGAAATGCGAGAGGCCAAACAAGACGGACGCGATCACCAGCGCGGCCCCTCTTCCCACTCGCCGCTCCAACAGATTCTGCACCCAGGCGCGAAAGAAGAGTTCCTCCGGCACCGCGACAAAAACAAAAATCCCCGCCCAAGTCAGCGCTGCTTTGCCGGCCGTGGGTAGGTTGGCATGGGGATGGATGAAGCCGAGCGTCAGTCCGAGCACGAGCACGGCGGGAGCGAAGAACATCAACTCGCGCAAGCCCGTCTTCCAATCGCTCCACTGCAAGTGGAAATCAAATCCCGTCCCGCTCAACCGGCGGATCGCAAGAAATGCATACAAGCCCGCATCCACCAGCAGCAGATTGCCCAATCCGCGCAAGCCGTCTGGCCACGCCCCATCGAACCAGCGCAAATCCACCGCGAGACCCAGGGTCAGAAGAATCACCGCATCGCGCCAGTTGCCGCGCTGCTCCGGATCGGCGATCGCGGCCCGCGCCAACAGCCACGCCATCAACACTGGCAGCGCGGCGTATAAAACAAAAAAGTCCCAGCGAAATATGTGCTGCGACGCCGCGATGATGGTGTAAGGCACCGCCAGCAGCGCCGGAAGCGCCACGCCTAGAGCGAAAGGCCAGCGCCCAACCGTCTCCGCCACACGCTCGCCGGCAAACCCAAAGGCTGCGGCCGGAACCAGCGCCACGCCCAGCACTGCAATCACCACCGGGGTTACATTCGACATGAGGCCAGTGTATTTTCGTTACACGGATTTTGCATTCCATCTTTGATCTTGGGGAGTCATCCTGACCGGAGCCGTGTTTCAGGCGGAGGGAAGGATCTTGCGTGAAAGCAGAAGCACAGCAAGGGAAAATCGTCCGTTGAATTGCTGCCGTTGAATTGCTTGTCTAGAAGTCCGGCCGAGACTAGAATCCCCTCGAATCTTCGTAGGAGGCCCTCATGGCCACTTCTCCGGTTTTGCCTTCCTCGCCTGTATCACCAGCACCGACAGCATCCACGCCCGAAGCCCCAGGGCTTTCTGAAGGTGCGCGCATTCTGAACACCTTTATTGCACCGTCCAAAACCTTCACCGATTTGCGCCGCAACGCCAGTTGGTGGGGACCATGGCTGTTGATTTCTGTCTGCTCTTTACTCTTCGTCTACGCCATGGGACGGCAGATCGGCTTCGAGCAGATCAGCAAAAATCAGGTGGCGCACTCGTCCCGCGCCGAACAGTTCGAAAAACTTCCGCCCGACCAGCAGGCCAAACAGATCCAGCTTTCCAGCAACATCATTCGCTACTTCGGATACGGCAGCCCGGTGCTGATCCTGTTCTATTTCCTTATCTCAACGCTGGTCCTGTGGGCCACGTTCAAGATTGCGGCCGGGGCTGAGACTTCCTTTGGGCAGGCCTATGCCATCGTAATGTATGCTGGTTTGCCCGGCATCGTCGGTGCGATTCTCGGCATCGTTTCGTTATTCTCTGGAGTCGATCCGGAAGGATTCGACATTAACAATCCCGTCGGTACAAATCTCGCTTACTACCTGGACTCCGCGACCACGGGAAAGTTTCTGCACGGGATGGCTTCCGCTTTAGACGTGATCAACATCTGGACGCTCGTGCTCATCGGCATCGGCTTTGCTTGCACCAGCAAAGTGAAACGCTCGACCGCGATCACGATTGTGGCTGTCTGGTATATCGCCTATAAGCTCCTGACCTCAGGTCTTGCAGCCGCGTTTTCCTAGAAAACGGCCCGCGCCCACAGCACCATTTCTGCATTTTGCACAGTGTTCCTGCAGGAATATTGCCGTGTTTCCTCATCCCCGGGCAATCTGAATCAACTTCGGCAGCACATTGCCGAGCGCTCCTTCGACCGGTCTGCCAAACTCAAAATAAATTTTGCGGTAGAGTTCGTAGAGCTCTCGATACACAGCTTGCGTCTCCGCCTGCGGCTCGAAGACCGTATACGAAGGGCAGATTTTCTGTTGCGCTCCTTCGATAGTTTTGAAGATCCCTGCTGCCAGGAACGCGAAGATCGCCGAGCCCATGCCCGTCACCTTGCCGCTGGGAACCAGCACCGGACGCCCCAGCACGTTAGCGTAGACCTGATTCAGCACAGGATTGCTCTGCGGAATTCCTCCCCCATTGATGACCCGCTGCGTGGGCGCACCATGCTCGCTCATGCGGTCGAGAATGATGCGAGTATGAAACGCTGTTCCCTCAATCGCCGCGAACAGTTCGTCCTGCGCAGTGTGCAGCAGATTCCATCCCAGCGTCATGCCACCCAGATTCGGATTCACTAGAACGGTGCGATCGCCGTTGTCCCAGGTCATGCGCAGCAGGCCCGTCTGGCCCGCGCGATAATTCGTCAGTCCTTTGCTCAACTCTTCGAGGGTGCTGCCCGCCCGTCGCGCGATCGCGCTGAAAATGTCTCCTGTCGCCGAAAGCCCCGCCTCGACGCCCGTGAATTGCGGATGCACGCTGCCCGGCACGACCCCGCATACTCCTGGGATCAATTGCGCCTCGGGCGCATAAGCAATGATGCACGTCGATGTGCCTACAACATTGACGATGTCGCCCGCTTTTGCGCCCGCGCCAATTGCATCCCAGTGCGCGTCAAAGGCTCCCACCGGAATCGGAATGCCCACTCGCAGTCCAAGCGTCTCTGCCCACTGCGGCGCCAGCGTTCCGGCAATTTTGTCCGACGTCGCGTAGTCTCCCTCCAGTTTCGCGCGCACTCCCGCCAGCAAAGGATCTACCTTCGTCAGAAAACTCTCGGGAGGAAGTCCGCCCAGCGCGGCATTCCACATCCACTTGTGACCCATGGCGCAAACGCTGCGCTTCACGCGCCTCGCGTCGGTGATTCCGCAGAGCGTGGCCGCGACCATGTCGCAGTGCTCAAACGCGCTCACGAATTGCGCACGCTTGTCAGGATTGTGCCGCAGCCAGTGCAGCAACTTGGCGAATCCCCACTCGGAGGAATAGACGCCGCCGCACCACTCGATCGCTTGCAACTTTTCGCGCCGCGCTACGTCCGTGATCTGCGCCGCTTCCTGCTTGGCGCGGTGATCGCACCAGAGGTAGTAATCGTCGAGAGGGAGTAGTCCCTCGCCGACCGGAATCACGCTGGAGCCCGTGGTGTCGAGCGCAATCGACTGCACCTCCTCGCCCGAAATGCCGGCCGATCGCACCGCCTGCCGAGTGGCTTCGGCTAGAGCGCGCATGTGATCTTCGTGGGATTGAGTCGCAAAGTCAGGATCTTCGCGCTTGCGATGCAGAGGATACTCCGCGATCGCGGACGCCAGCAGCCCGCGCTCGCTGTCGACAATCGAAACCCGCACGCTGAGCGTGCCGAAGTCTACTCCCGCGACAATGGCCATGATTTAGCGTCTCACGAGCCGAGCACTTCTCATTGCGAATGCTGCAAGCGGCGATCATTTCAAAGCTTTTAACCGCTGAGAACGCTAAGAAAGGCGCAGAGAACGCAAAGAAAAGACGCGAGGCAAGAAACCGGCATTTTGTTTCGCCAGTTTGCGCTGACCATCGCATTTTCCATTGCCATTTCCGCCTTCAACGCGCTCACTCTGGCTCCAGTACACTCATTTTGACTTTCTCGGTGTCCTTCGCGCGACTCTCTCTGCGATCTTTGCGGTTAAAAGCTTTGCGTTCGCCCATGCCAGTGCATTTGCCAGCCCAGGTAGCGCACTGCGGCTTCGTGCACTGCCGCAGCTGTGGTCGAGAAATTCGCCGCCACGTGATGTTCAAAGCCGTTCTCGCAGATGTAATGCAGCAACTTCTGTAAGTCTGCGATCTGCACCACGCCCACGCCCCCAAAGGTATTCAGCGAGTCACTGGTGAACGAGCCTTCGCCTACATATCCACGAATCACTCCGGCGGTATCGTCAGTCGAGAAGCGCGCAAAGCTCATCGCCCCAGGCTTCACTCGGCCCACGACTGTGCCGAAGGTGTTGTCCTTGCCGACCGTGCCGGCGATGATCTCCTGGAAATCCATGCGCACGTCCTGAAAAAAATGCTTGGGCAGATTGCTGCAATGGAAGCACACTGCTTTGTTGGGATCGTCACCGTAATTGTTGTTCCAGTCCAGCAGCGCGCTCGGAGTCTGCGAGGCCAGCGCCAGGGCATGCATGCTGAGCGTGCCGCACACATCCACCTCGCACGCAGCGGGCAGCAGATTGTTACTCATCATGCTCATGATGGTGCAGGGAACGACGCCGAAGTATTCTTCCATTGACGTCCAGCATTGCACGGCACTGATTTTGACGTCGGTCTGCTTCATCCAATCATCGATCACGAAGCCGAGCTTCGCCATCTTGACCAGCGCTGCGTCGGGAACTCCGCCGGTGGTCACGTACTTGCGAATGTCGGCCAGCTTGCCCTGCACTCCAGGGTGATCATCTTTCAGCCGTGCGATGCGGCCAAAGACCTCTGACAGGTCAAGCGTCTCGGTAGAAATTCCGTGAGCTTCGAGCAGCTTTTCGCTGTAGCGCACGGTGTTAAAAGCAGTGGGACGCGCGCCGATGCTGCCCACACGCAGGTTGCGCATTCCGTTGGCCACGCGGCACACTGCCGCAAACCATGCGAGGTCATTCTGAAAATCTTGTGAATCTGGACTGACCGTGTGCAGCCGCGTCAACGAATAAGGAATCCCATACTGCCTGAGGTTGTTGCATGCCGACATCTTTCCGCAGAAGCTGTCGCGGCGATGCAGGATGGTCATTTTCGACGCGTCATCGGGCGTTGCCTGTATCAGCACAGGAAGGTTGAGACGGGCCAACCGCAACGTGTCGGCAATGGCACGCTCGTCGCCGAAGTTTGGCAGCGAGACGATCACTCCATCCAGACGGTCCTGATTCTTCTGAAACAGCGCCGCACAGCGCTTGGCTTCTTCGTGCGTCTCGACGGCCCCGTGCTTGCTGTCTTCGGGACCAAGCACCACGCAATCCATGCCAGCCTTGGCCAGCGCCTGGATCATTTCTTCGCGCCCCGACTTCGCCAACTGATCGGGAAAGAATCCGCGGTTCCCGATGATGACGCCCATCGTCATCTTTCTTTCAGCCATAACCGTGCCTCTTCTGCGAATCGAAAGAGAAAAACTACGAAGTACCCGCCATTCGCTTGCGTTCTCGCGCCGGCGCAAAACGCAGGCTAAAAAACACCCCAAGAACCAGCAATACTCCGCCCCACCAGATGTTGGCGTGCAAGTTGTAGAGCACTACCGGATGCTCCGGCGGAGATACCAACTCGTAAATCCCCCTGGAGAAGATTACCGCGCCATTCACCGCCAGAGACAAGCCGATGAAGAACCAAATTGACAATGAGCCGCCGGATTTCATCGTTCCCCCTACCAGAAAATAATTTGCAGAATCACAAATACAATCGCCACGACCCCGCCCCAGAAAATCGGGCTATGGAAGATTGAAGCCTTTTCCTCGTGCGGAATGGGCGTCAGGCCGTACACCAGGCTCGTCAACTCGGCATCGGTTTGGGGCTTGGTCAACAGGCTGACCACCACGGTCACCGCTACACAGATCAGCCAGCACCACAGCGCGCGAAACATATTCTGCGCCTGATCCTGCGCCTGGGGCGAAAGCGCGACGTATTTTACTGCTGCGGGATCTAGTTTCACCCAGGCATACATGCCAACCGAAGACGTGATCCCGGCGAACAGCCCCCAGAAGCCGCCCGCAGCCGTGGCTCGCTTCCACAGCATGCCCAGGATGACGGTGCCGAACAGTGGAGCGATGAAGAAGCTAAAGAGGGCCTGGACGTAGTCCATGATGCTTTGCGCATTCATCACCAAGTAGGCCGTCCCGATGCTGACCGCAACGCCCAGGAGCGTGCACCAGCGGCCCATGCGGACTTTCGAACCATCGGACGCATGCTTGTTGATCAGTGCGCCGTAGATGTCGTAGGTCCACACGGTGGCAAAAGCACTGACATTTCCCGCCATGCCGGACATGAAACCGGCAATCAGCGCGGTGATGCCGAGGCCCAGCAGGCCGGGGCCGCAATAGCGGGCCAGCATCAGGGGCAGAACTTCGTCGAAGCTGTGCAGACCCTGCGCTCGTCCCGCGTCGGACCACGCGAGATCCGCCGGCACCAGCCTGAGGAGATCGCCGGTGTGCGGATCTCGGAGCAGGGCCAGTCCGAGCAGGCCGGGAAGGATGACGATGAAGGGAACCATCATCTTGAAAGCGGCGCCAATGATGGGGGCGAGCTTGGCCGAGCGCAGATCTTTCGCGGCCAGGACTCTCTGAACGACCAGGAAGTCAGTGGTCCAGTATCCCATCGAGATGACTGCGCCGAGTCCAAAAACGATGCCCACCCAATTGATCCCCATGGGATTGTTTCCAAAGTCTCCGAGGGTCGACCACAGGTGGGTGTAAGCGCCCGGATTGGGGACGTGTTGCTCGGTCAGATTCTGAAGAATCTTTGCCTGCAGACCGCTCCAGCCACCGGCCTCGATCAAGCCCAGAATCGGTATAAGCAAAGAACCCGCCCAGATGAGAAAGAACTGCAGCACCTCATTGAAGATCGCAGATCGCAGGCCGCCGAGGGCTACGTAGATTGCCACCGTCACGGAGGACACCAGGATGCTGATGTGAATGTTCCATCCGAGCACGACCCGCATCACGACCGCCATGGCGTACATGTTGATGCCGCTCATCAACACGGTCATGAGGGCGAAGGAAATCGAAGCCAGTGTCTGGCTGCCGGAACCGAACCGAAGTTTGAGATAGCCGGGAACGGAGTGAGTCTTGCAGATGTGATAGAAGGGCATCATCACGAGCGCGAGGAACAGCATCGCTGGAATGGCGCCGATCCAATACCAGTGCGCCGCCAGGATGCCGTATTTATAGGCGTTTCCGGCCCAGCCCATCAATTCGAGCGATCCCAAATTCGCCGACAGAAACGCGAGGCCCGCCACCCACGCCGTCATTTCCCGGCCGGCCATGAAGAAATCTTCGCCAGTATTGGCCTGCTCTTTCAGGTACAAGCCGATCGCCAGCACGAGTGCGAAGTAGAAGACGATGATGACCAGATCGACTGGCGATAGATGCACCAAGGTGGAAGAGTCCAGCACCAGCAGAGCAGGATTCATTACGTTTTTACCTGTCCATAGTAGGCATTGCGGCCGTGCTTGCGCAGGAAATGCTTTTCGTGTAACTCCCGGGCCAGCGGCCGGGAGTCGGAATTGATCGACAGGGTGTGATACGCCATGCGTGCGACATATTCCAGAATGACCGCATGGTGAGCGGCTTCCGTCGCGCTTGCGCCCCAGCAGAAAGGAGCGTGTCCAGCCACCAGCACCGCCGGAATCGCATTGCAATCGAGCTTCGAGAAAGTGCGACAAATGGCTGTGCCGGTTTCGCGTTCGTAGTCATGGGCAATCTCGGACGCATGCAGCCGCTCGGTGACCGGGACCGACCCGTGAAAATAATCTGCGTGCGTTGTACCGAAACATGGAATCGCCGTCTCCGCCTGGGCCCACGCGGTGGCATATTCCGAATGGGTGTGCGCTACTCCACCGATTGTAGAGAAATGTTTGTACAGTTCCAGATGTGTCGGCAGGTCCGAGGAAGGACGCAGGTTGCCGTCGATGATTTTGCCTGCGAGGTCGGTAATGACAATGTGGGCGGGCGTCAACTCCTGATAGGGAACTCCGCTGGGCTTGATAGCCACCAACCCTTGGGCGCGATCGATTCCGCTGACATTGCCGAAGGTATAGAGCACAAGGCCGCGGCGAACCAGTTCCAGGTTCGCTTCCAACACCTCTTCGCGCAATGTCTTCAGCAAGATTGGGGGAAAAATAAAGGTCCTCAAAATTCAAGCGGGCGGTCTTTTAAACGTTATGCCACGGAACACTAAACGGACGTGCCTGCCTTTGTCAAAGACGTTGACACTCGCTTTGCGGCGCTATCCGGCGTCGCGAATTTTCAAAACAACGCCGATTCGCGGCGGTCGCCCCGTGCAAGGGCGGTGGATATTGTCTACACTGATCGTCGACGGAGCGAAACAGCGCGCGGACAGCGTTGATTGATTCGCTTTTGAGTCACACCGCATGAGCACCGCAACTTTCGACGCGGTTATTGTGGGCGCTGGAATCGTGGGTGCGGCGTGTGCCGACGAATTGGCGCGGCGCGGGATGCGCGTCATGGTCGTCGACCGGGAGGTCGTGGGTGGCGGCGCGACTGCTGCCGGGATGGGGCACATCGTCGTCATGGACGATTCCGAAGCACAGTTTGCTCTGACGCGCTACTCCCAGCGGCTTTGGCAGGCGCTACGGCCGGAATTGCCAGCCGATGTCGAATATGACCAGTGTGGAACGATCTGGGTCGCGGGCGACGAAGCGGAGATGGCCGAGGTGCGACGCAAGCACGACTACTATGCACGCCTCGGCGTGCCCACGACCGTGCTCGATGCACAGGCGTTGAAGCGGCTTGAGCCCAATTTGCGCGATGGCCTGGCAGGCGGCCTTCTGGTTCCTGAAGATGCGGTGTTGTATCCGCCGTGCGCAGCTCGCTTCCTGATGGATCGCGCGCAGAAACATGGGACGCAACTTGGGCTGGGTGCCTCGGTTACGCAAATGGGGCACGGGCGGGTGCGGAGATCCGACGGTTCCGAGGTTGCGGGCGAGATCCTGGTGAATGCGACTGGAGCGTGGGCGCCAGAGCTGACAAGCGGAATTGAGATCAAAAAGCGCAAGGGACATCTGGTGATTACCGACCGTTATCCCGGATTTCTGCGGCATCAACTGGTGGAACTTGGATACCTGAAGAGGGCGCACTCGGTGAGCAGCGATTCGGTCGCGTTCAATGTGCAGCCACGGCGCACGGGACAGATCCTGATCGGCTCATCGCGACAATATGGAGCCGAGCACAAAGATGTAGACCATGACATTCTCAGGCGCATGCTGCAGCGCGCCCAGGAATACATGCCTGGGTTGCGACAGATGTCAGCGGTGCGGACCTGGACTGGGTTCCGCGCGGCCACGCCCGACAAGTTGCCGCTGATCGGTCCGGCGCAGGGAGATAAGTCTCTGTTTCTGGCGACGGGACATGAGGGTTTGGGAATCACAACCTCGCTGGCTACGGCGAGAATTCTGGTGGATGGGATCACGGGCTCGAAGGCCGAAATTCCGATGGAGCCATACTTGCCGTCGCGAGCGGGTAAGGAAAGCGTCCATGTCTAGCTCAACGTCGAGTTCGGTAACGTTGAGGGTAAACGGCTCGACTGTCGTAGTGCCTTTCGGCGCCACCGTCGCGGTGGCCGTGGCGGTGGCGGGGCGCGCGTGCCGAACTTCGGTGAGCGGGGAACCGCGCGGTGCGTTGTGCGGGATGGGGATCTGCTTTGAGTGCCGCGTGTCGATCAATGGACAGCGGCATTGCCGAAGTTGCCAGATTCTGTGCGAAGCGGGGATGGAAGTGAAAACGGATGGGTAGGGATGCGCAGCAGCGATTCGACGTGCTCGTGATCGGAGGAGGTCCGGCCGGCATGGCGGCCGCGGTGCGAGCGGCGGAGTGTGGGGCCCGAGTCGGAATGGTGGACGATAATGGTACCTACGGCGGCCAGATCTGGCGAAGAGCTTTGGATGACGCGCCGAATCAAGACGCCGCGAGATGGAGCGAGCGGCTGCGATCCGCAGACGTCGTGAAGTTGTATGGCAAGAGAGTCTTTGATCGACCGGAAGCCGGGGTGCTTTTGGCAGAGGGTGCCGGCGATCTCTGCGCGCTGCGCTACAAGAACCTTGTGCTGGCTACGGGAGCGCGGGAACGGTTTTTGCCCTTTCCGGGTTGGACCCTCCCCAATGTGATGGGAGCAGGCGGCTTGCAGGTGATGGTCAAGTCGGGTCTTCCGATTGGGGGCAAGCGCGTGGTGGTCGCGGGAAGCGGGCCACTGTTGCTGGCGGTTGCGGCTTACTTGCGGACGCAGGGAGCGGAGATTCCTATTATTTGTGAGCAGGCATCGTGGGGCAGGTTAGCGCGCCTGGGTGCTTCCCTGTGGAGCTATTCTGGAAAGATCGCACAGGCGCTGCTGTTGAAGAAGGAACTGGCGGGCATTTCCTTTGCCGCGAACAGCTGGCCGCTGGCTGCGCACGGCGGTCAGAGCCTGGACAGCGTGACCATTTCGCGACGTGGCAAGACGGAGGTCATTGCGTGCGACTATCTTGCTTGCGGATTTCATCTGGTTCCCAATCTGGAGTTGCAGTTGCTCTTCGGCTGCAAGATCCGTCGGGGCTACGTAGAAGTGGACGACTTCCAGCAAACGTCGGTCCAGGGAATTTTTTGTGCGGGCGAGCCGACCGGCATTGGAGGCGTGGAGTTGGCTGTGGTGGAGGGAGAGATCGCCGGGCTGGCTGCAGCCTGCGACACGGCAAAAGCGCGAGAGTTGTCTGCTGAGCGCCGCAGATGGCGGCGGTTCGAGCGCCTGCTAGATCGGACGTTTTGCCTGCGCCCGGAGCTAAAGGATTTGCCGGCGGTCGAGACCATCGTTTGCCGCTGCGAGGACGTGCCGTATTCCCGCCTGAGGGAGCACAAATCCTGGCGCGCGGCGAAGTTGCAAACGCGTTGCGGAATGGGGCCCTGCCAAGGAAGAGTATGCGGACCCGCTACGCAGTTTCTGTTTCATTGGAACCCGGATTCGGTGCGGCCGCCGGTCTTCCCGGTTCGCGTGGAAAGTCTGGCGGGGAAAGTGGCTGGGGAGTAAAAGTGGCCAGTGATTAGCGGTCAGTGGCCAGTGGCCAGTACTCCCGATCTCTGGCCACTGTTTACTGGTTACTGACCACTGCGGTTACAGGAGGCTTTCGATGAACTGGAAGGGAGTGATGCCCGCAATCACCACCGGATTTCGCGAGGACCTCACGGTTGATCACGATTTCATGGTCGAGCATTGCCGGTGGCTTCTGGACAATGGCTGCAGCGGCGTCGTGGCTCCCGGATCTTTGGGGGAAGGCGCGACCTTGTCGTTCGACGAGAAAGTGGAAATTTTGAGCACATGCCTCAAAGCGGTTCGCGGTCGCGGTCCGGTCGTGGCTGCCATATCAGCGCTTTCGACTTCCGAGGCCGTGTCGCTAGCCAAAGCCGCCGCGGATCTGGGCTGCGATGGCCTGATGGTTCTGCCTCCTTATGTATATAAAGGAGAGTGGCGCGAAATGAAGAGTCATGTTGGGGCGGTGTTTCAAGCCACGACGCTTGCCTGCATGCTCTACAACAACCCTGTGGCGTACGGGACGGATTTTTTGCCGGAGCAAATTCGGGAGCTCGCAACGGAACATGAAAACCTTCGCGCGGTGAAAGAATCGAGCACGGATGTCCGGCGCGTCTCGGCGATTCGCACGTTGTTAGACCGGCGCCTGGAGATCTGTGTAGGCGTGGACGATGCGGTGCTGGAGGCTATTGCAGTGGGGGCAACTGGATGGATTGCGGGTCTGGCGAATGCGTTGCCGCGCGAATCGGTCGAACTGTTCAACTACGGGATCAACGGAGAGAGCGATAAGGCGTTCGAGTTGTATCGCTGGTTCCTGCCATTGCTCCGCATGGACACAGTGCCGAACTTCGTGCAACTCATCAAACTGGTGCAGGCGGAGGTTGGGGTTGGCAATTCACGGGTGCGACCGCCGCGGCTTGAGTTGGTGGGTAAGGACCTCGATCAGACGAAGTCAATGATCCGGGACACATTGCAATCCCGGCCGCAGTCCGTGGGCAGTTATGCGTTGCCGCCCAAAAAATAAATGCTGGCATCCATACCTATGGCAAAACTCTCAGGGCGTTCGCTGATCGGATGTCGCGAAGGTAAGGGCACCGGCGATGCCATTTATGCTACGGATCCCGTCACCGGACAGCGTTTGCAGCCTGGCTTCACCCCGGCCACAACGGAAGAAATAAATCTTGCGGTTGACTTGGCGGCGGAGGCTTTCGACTTTTATAGAAGCGTTTCGGGACGTGAACGAGGCGCATTTCTGCGCAAGATTGCCGCAAACATCGAAGCGATTGCGAGGGAAGTGATCGAGCGAGCGGCGATGGAAACGGCGTTGCCGCAGCCCCGCTTGCAAGGGGAAACTGCACGAACTTGCGGCCAGTTGAGGATGTTTGCGCAAGTGGCCGAAGAGGGATGGTGGGTGCAGGCGCGCATCGACCGCGCTGATCCCGAGCGCAAGCCGCTCCCAAGCCTGACATTCGCTCCATTGCTGCGACCCCTGGGGCCGGTTGTAGTGTTCGGCGCCAGTAACTTCCCGTTGGCATTTTCGGTTGCGGGAGGAGACACGGCTTCGGCGTTCGCGGCCGGCAATACCGTGATTTTCAAAGCGCATCCCGCTCATCCCGGCACCGGCGAGTTGGTGGGACGCGCGATTCAACAAAGTGTTCGCGATTGCAATCTTCCGGAAGGAATTTTCTCGCTGCTGTTTGACGCGGGCACAGAAGTCGGAACTCAGCTTTTGAAGCATCCGCGAGTGAAAGCCGGGGCCTTCACTGGTTCACGAGCTGCAGGCAGAAAGCTGATGGACCTGGCGGCATCGCGTCCTGAGCCGATTCCGGTTTATGCGGAGATGAGCAGTACGAACCCAGTCTTCATCCTGCCGGGGGCGCTGCGGGAGAGCGCGAAAAGCATTGCCGCCGGACTGCACGCCTCGTTCACGATGGGAGCAGGGCAATTTTGTACGAAGCCGGGCATGGTCTTTCTGCCACAAGGTTCCGGGGCAACGGTGTTTGCGAACGAGTTGCAGCAGTTGGTTGCCGGATCAGCTCCATTCCATCTTCTGACGAAAACGATTCACACTTCGTATGGCTCAGCGATCGCCGGGCGCAAGTGGGATTCGTCGGTGCGATTGGTTGCCGAAGGAGAGGCGGCGACGGACGGCGGTTTCGCGGTGACCCCGGCACTCTTTGAAACGAATGCGGCGTCATTGCTTGACTCCGCCTTAGATACGGAGATCTTTGGTCCAACAACTCTGCTCGTGCAGCACTCCAGCCGGGAACAAATTCTCGCAATTGCGCGCGCTCTCGAAGGCCACCTGACCGCGACGATTCATGGGACCGAAGAGGATCTGCGCGATTTCGCGGATCTGATCGCGATTCTTGAAAATAAGGTAGGCCGACTGATCTTCAACGGATTTCCCACCGGCGTCGAGGTCACGCATGCCATGGTGCACGGAGGCCCTTACCCTTCAACCTCGGATGGGCGTTCCACGTCCGTGGGCAGCCAGGCAATTTTCCGGTTTGCCCGCCCGGTTTGCTATCAAGGATTTCCCGAGGCGGCGTTGCCCGACGAGTTGAAAAACGCGAACCTGCTGGGCATTTGGCGGATGCTCGACGGGAAGGTGTCGCGCGACGCCGTGCCTGCGGGCGGTTCAAAGTCTCGCGTCACACTTTAAGCCCAAGTCCGCAAGCCGATGACGCCCCAGTAGGCAAGGTAGGCCGCGGCAATTAGCAGAGCGAAAGTTACCATCAGCGAGAACCTGCGAACCCCGCCGCGGATCGTTTCTCGTGGCGTTCGCCACAAAGAGATCGCGCTTGCGAGGGAAGCGATCCCGAAGGCTACAGTCGTTAGAAATACGGCAACGGACCAGCCGCTCAAATTGCCAAGGCGCGTGATCAAGTCAGCGCTGCTCACAATAAAGATGCCGACGAATGCGATCAGGCTGAGCACAGCAATAAGAGGCCAGATGCGCGAGGCCGCGTTCGGCTGGGCGCCGACGCTTCTTGCTGAGTCCGCCAAGAATCCAGAACGGCGCATAAAGCAGGATTGCCAGCGATCGAAAGAAGCACGTAGACGGTTGCGACAATCTGCCCGATGGCCAGCCACGCAGGGATTTGTTTCATCGTCGTCCCAGACCCGGCCTGGAAGAAGCGGCCTTCATCATTCGGGGTCAGCAATTCGCAGGTCGCGACAGGATCGGGCGCATCATCTTTCTTCTTGGGAACATGGCGGAATTGCGTACCCTCGACCGGAACGAGAGTGTCATTCCATGCCCCCAAATGACTAAGAAGGAGCTTACCGTCCTGAAAGCGAAGCCAAGTGACGCCCAAGAGGCGCTCCAGAAAATGCGTGAGCTCAACGCGAGGCGAATCGGGCTCGTACCAACCGGCGTATTCAGACGAGACTGTCGGCAGCGCCGCCGCGGCGGGCAAGGGTGGCTTCTGCAGTTTGTTCGTGATGTAGGCCCGGATCGCTTTGGCCACTTTTTCAAAGGCATCGCCATTGCCGCTGTTGATGCTGAAGAAGTAGCCGACACTGTAGTCGGCCATGTAAGCCATTTCGGTGAGGCCGCCTTCGACCCCGCCGTCGTGCCCGTGATAGACGAAGCCGTCTTCCACGGTCCAGTAGTTACTCAGGCCATATCCGGCTTTCATTCCATCTTTTGCTGCCCAGGTGCTCTGCGGGAATTTCCATGCGATCAATGTCCGCGGCGGGCACAATCTGTTTCCCGCCTACTGCGCCGCGATTCAGATAGAACTGAACATAAGCCGCCATGTCGTTGGCGGAGGCATTGATCGATCCCGCAGGCCGCAAAAGAATGTTCCAGTAGCGATACGGAGTCTTGCCGTCGTCGTGGTAAAGCGTGGTGGCGGTGCCCGGGGGCGATTCGAAATAGGTGGCAGTCTTCATCCCGATGGGCCGGAATAGATTCTGCTCCACGAAGTCTTCGAAGCGCTGCCCCGTGAGTTTCTCGACAATGTAGGCCGCGACGGGAGGCCCGGAGTTGCAGTAGGCCATGCGCGTGCCCGGAGCGCCAGCGGGAAGTGCGCGAGTGGTGGTCGTAGTCGAGGCCCTCGCGCAAGTCATCATGCCGGGCGCATCTTTCGCGTACTCGCGCAGATGCATGTCGTCCCAGCCAGTGGTGTGCTCCAGCAAATGGACGACGCGAATCGGATCCGTCGCTTCCCATCGATTTTCGAACCAGACGTCAGGAGCAAGTTTGCGAACGGGATCGTCGAGCGACAGCTTTCCCTGATCCGCCAGCATCAGGATCGACAAGGAGGCAAATGCCTTCGACGTGGAACCGATGCGGAATAGGGTATCTGCAGTGGTGGCGCGTTCGCTGGCCACGTCTGCCATGCCCAGTCCCGCAACCCACTCCGGTCGGTCGCGGTGCACGATGGCCACCGATACTCCGGGGGTATGCGTATCCTTGAGAATCTTTTCCAGTTGCTGGCGCAGTTCGTCGATCGACTGGGCGGGCTTCGGCTTCTCTTCTTTTTTGTCCGCAGTTTTGTCCGCCGCCAAGCAGGAAGGCGCAACAGCCGTAACAAGAACGACTGGAATGATCCATTTCACGATTTCGATTCTCCTCGCGGGAGTCTGTTGCGCACATCGTGGCGGCGCTCACGCTAGATCTGGTAGTCGATGTCTTCCATGATTCTCTGCATCGATGCCGACAACGGTTCGCCTGTTGGCTTCGGAGCCTTCCAGTTGCTGCACTCGTTCGCGGAGTTTGTTGCACTTCAGTCGCCACCGACGCCAGGGCTTCCGACAGGGGATCGTTGATCTGCTTGGGATCGGTGATCACAACGCGCTTGCCTTCGCGGAAAATGATGTGTCCCGGCACGCCGACGACGGTGGAATTTTCGGGAACATTGCGCAGCACGACCGAACCGGCGCCGATGCGGCAGTTTTTCCCGACGGTGATGTTGCCGAGAATTTTCGCGCCTCCGCCGACGACGACGTTGTCTTCGATCGTGGGATGCCGCTTGCCGTGCTCCTTGCCGGTGCCTCCCAGAGTCACGCCCTGATAAAGAGTCACGTCATCGCCCACGATCGCCGTCTCGCCGATCACGACGCCCATGCCGTGATCGATGAACAACCGCCGTCCAATCTTGGCTCCGGGATGAATTTCGATTCCGGTGAGCAAGCGCGCGACCTGCGAGAGCCATCGTCCCAGCAGAAAGAAGCCGATGGTTCCACAGCCAGTGATTCATGCGATAGAACCAGACCGCATGCAAGCCCGGAGTAGCAGAGGAAGACTTCCAGGCGAGACTTGGCCGCAGGATCGCGTTCCATCACAGTGGCCACGTCTTCGCGAATTAGCGACAGCAGATGCGGCATGGATGTCGAAGATCGATCAGGCCGGGAGCGCTGCCGTGGGAATCTGCAGCGCCTTGTCCCGCAACTCCTGAAACAGAATACTGCTCAGATAGCGCTCGCCGAAAGACGGCAGAATGACCACGATCAGCTTGCCCGCGTTCTCCGCCCGCTGCGCCACCTTCAAAGCCGCGACCACCGCGGCTCCGGAGGAGATCCCGACGAACAGTCCTTCTTCCAGCGGAAGCCGGCGCGCCATGGCGATGGACTCGTCATTGGTCACGGTGATGACTTCGTCGATGTAGTCGCGGCGCAGGATGCTGGGAACAAATCCGGCGCCGATGCCTTGAATTTTGTGCGGAGACGGCTTGCCGCCGGAAAGAACCGCGCTGTCGGCAGGCTCCACGGCCACAGCCTTGAACGAAGGCTTCTTCGGCTTGATGTACTGGCAGATGCCGGTGATGGTGCCGCCGGTGCCTACGCCCGAGATCAGAATGTCGGCGCGTCCGTCGGTGTCGTTCCAGATTTCCGGGCCGGTGGTTTCGAAGTGAATCTTGGGATTGGCGGGATTGTCGAACTGCTGCAGCATGTAGCCGCCGGGAGTGTTGGCCAGAATTTCCTTCGCCTTGAGAATGGCGCCCGTCATTCCTCGCGGGCCGGGAGTGAGCACGATCTCTGCGCCAAAGGCGAGCAGCAGCACGCGCCGCTCCAGGCTCATGGTTTCGGGCATGGTGAGAATCAGTTTGTAACCCTTGACTGCGGCGACGAAGGCGAGCGCCGATGCCGGTATTGCCGCTGGTCGGCTCGATGAGCACAGTTTTGCCGGGATGAATTTTTCCCTGCGCGCTCGGCCTCGACAATCATGCTCACGCCGATGCGGTCTTTCACGCTGGCCAGGGGATTCTGGCTCTCGAGTTTCGCCACTACTTCGGCGACGCAACCTTTCGTGACTTGGTTCAGTCGCACCAGCGGCGTGTGGCCAATCAATTCCGTGACATCTTTTGCGATTTTCATAATTCGTTCCTGCCTTCCAAAAGCCTGCGCGGCGAATTGTCGGACTGATTGCTTAGTCGAGTAATACTACCAACCTGCTGGTGTATGCCGACGACGCGGGTTGAGTTTCTGAACGGGTCAGCAGGGTCAGCGGTGAACAAAACATTCTTTTGTTGTATCAGCACTGTTCAATGGCTGGACATGCAAACTTCGCGCCATGGTCGCTGCTAAAAGCAGAGCCTCAAACCATAACAATTTCTAACAATCGTGTTGCGACGCCATCGGTTTTTAGACTCCTACTGACGCTGTATCTCTTTTATCATCAATTATTTGCCGCGAACCAAATCAAAAAACCTGAATCATACAATTAATACTTGTTTTCGTGCATTCAACAGTGTTAGTGTCCCGACCTATCAACGGGTCTTACGCCCAGAGTGCAACATGCTCTGGCCGCTGATGTAATCGGCTTTCTTTAGAAAAAGCAGTGGGCTCACAAAATTTCCCGCATCTTCGCGGCAATCACTCTTCGTTCTGGAGGGTTTTCAATGCGCGTCCGTCGCCAGTTTTTCTCTTCCCTGTTCGCCTGTTTCCTTTTTAGCTTCGCGATGCTCTGTTTGAGCAGCGCTCCAGCCGCTTGGGCACAATCGACATCACCGGCACTGTTGCGGGGACGGTGACCGACCCGAGCGGCGCGGTCGTGAATGGCGCCACGGTTACACTGACCGATACCTCCACCAAGGCTACGCGTACCGCCACCACCAACGACTCGGGACGATACATTTTCGTCGATGTGCACTCCTGGCACCTACGAGCTCACTGTCGCCAAGCAAGGCTTCTCCACTACCAAGACGCAGACCACGGTCAAGGTCGGAGTCAGGCCACCACTGCAAATATGACCTTGCAAGTCGGAGGCAGCAACGTCGTGGTCGAGGTGACCGCCGTTGGCAATGAGTTGCAGACGATGAATGCCACCGTGGGCAACACGGTCACGGCGATCGCCCTCGACAACCTGCCGAGCATCGGCCGCGATGTCAACACCTTCATCGAATTGCAACCCGGCGTTAGCGCCGGTGGCGACGTTGGCGGGCGCCGTGAACGACCAAAGCTATTTCTCGCTGGATGGCGGCAACAACAGTAACGATATGGATGGCAGCGGTGGCGTATACACGCGACGCAGCAAGGCTGGTGATCGGCGACCCAACCGGGGGCATGGCCAATCAGAGCGCTGACGTACGGCGCCCCGTCAGGCGTGATGCCTACTCCGGCAGACAGCGTCGAGGAGTTCAAGGTGAATACTGCCGGCCAGACTGCGGACTTCAACAGTTCCGCGGGCGCCGAAATCAAGGTGGTTACCAAGCGCGGCACCAATGCAGTTCCACGGCACGGCGTACGAATACTACAAAGACAACAACTGGTCCTCGAATTCCTGGCAGAACAACCAGAACAATTGGCGGGGTAACAGTCGGCGCCCAACTGGGTCACATCGGGCTTCCATCCTACCACTACAGCCGTTTTGGCGGCGCCATCGGAGGGCCACTCATTCCCAAAGAGGTTCTCGGCGGCAAGACCTTCTTCTTCTTCAACTACGAGGGCTTCCGGTATCCGAACTCCGAGACCATCACCAGAAACGTTCCCTCGCCCGCCTTGCGGTTGGGGTTGTTAACGGACTCCACCACCGGCAAGATCGCTTACAACCTGAACAATGCTCCGGTGACGTTCAACGGTACAACGTATCCCGGCGAACTATGGCTGTGCCCTCGCTCCCGGCGGCCTCTGTGACCCGCAGGGCTTGGGTCTCAATCCTTTGGTTTCGCAGATATGGAACAAGTACGAGCCCGCGTCAAACGCCACTTGCAGCCAGAGCCTGTGCGACGGCGCTAACGTCCTGGGGTTTGCGGGCAACCTGAGTTTGCCCACACCAGCAATTTCGCGGTGGGCCGCATTGACCATGATTTTGCTTCCAAGCAGCATTTCATGGCCAGCTATCGCTATTACAACATCAAGCTTGCGCGGATGAACAGGTCGATATCGGCGGCTTTTTCCCCGGCGACAAGATGGGCGCGCCGGCTTCTGCCTCCAGCGATCCGGTTCAGGACTGGTATCTGGTTGCTGGCCTGACCACCAACATCACTAACAACACCACCAACGACTTTCACTACAGCTACCTGCGGAACTGGTGGGCTTGGTCGCGAACCGGAGCTCCGCCGCAGATCCCCGGCTTGGGCGGCGCACTCGAATTTGACGCGGGGCAGTCGCTAGACTCAGGACCTCGGCCCATACAACGTAAACAATCAGCAAATCCGCCGCCGTTTCTGGGACGGGAGGACCAGATGTTTCGCGACGATGTTTCCATGCTGAAAGGCAACCACCTGTTCCAGTTTGGCGGTACCTATCAGCACAACTTCAACTATCATCAGCGCAACGACAGCGGCGGCACCATCAACGCCTATCCCGTGTATTCGCTTGGGCAACGGAACTACCGGAGCCGGAACCAGCGCACGCATATACCCTTGTGCCACGCACTTCTACCATTACCGGTAAGTCGAGCGCTTGCGACTCCCTTGCCGCGGCGGTGCTGGGGGTCGTTTCCATTGCGTCGCAGATGTTTACCCGTGCTGGCGCAAATCTGAGCGTTGCATCCTCCGCTCTCCAACGCCTTCGACAAGAGCACATTCCTTACTACAACGTCTATTTCAGCGACACCTGGCACATGAAGCCGACGTTCACCTGACCTACGGCTTGGGTTAGGCGCTGGAGATGCCGCCGGTTGAGGAGAACGGGAAACAGGCGGTGCTGGTGGATCATCGGGCAATCAGCCGATTATCGACTGCGGCCTACATGGCGAACGTCAGAGGCCTGCGCTGGCAGGGCCAGGTATTACAACCCGAAGATGGGATTTGCCCTGGTGGGCAATACCGCCAATGGCTTGAAGTATCCCTACAACCCGTTCTACGGGCGAATTCAGCCCGCGCGTTGCCGCGGCTTGGAATCCCCACTTCGACAAGACTCAATTAACGGCAAAATCTTTGGGCATGACAGCACAGTCATTCGCGGCGGCTATGGCCGCAGCTACGGTCGCACTAACGGCGTCGTGCAGGTCTTGGTTCCGTTGCTAGGGCTGGGCCTCGAACAGCCTGTGGCTTGCAAGTCGAACTCTCGGCAGCCGCGGGTGCCTGGGCGTGCGGATCCTCGAAACAGCCTACCTGGGGAGGCGGGGCGAACGGAGCCTTTCGCGTTGGCTCGGCCGCTTCGTCGACGGGTGGTCCGAGCGTTCCTCTCTTTAACCTTGCAAGTCCGACTCTGCCCCAGCCTGTCTATCCCGGGTATCAACAACACCTTCTCCCGCGACCCCGAGGGCTTGGATCCCAATTTCCGACCCAATGCCATTGACTCGTTTGACTTCACTATCCAGCGCCAGTTGTCGCGCAGGATCACAATGGAACTCGGATATATCGGCCGCAGAATCACCCACGAGTACCAGCCCGTCGAACTGAATGCCGTTCCCTACATGATGACGTTAGGTGGCCAGACGTTCGCTAATGCCTACGAAAATGTAGTGCTGCAGTATTGCGGCGGCATAGCGGGTTTGGCTGGCGGCGGTTGCGGCGGTTCAGCCTTACCGACGCCGGGGCCGGGACCTAAAGCGGGTGCGGTGACCGCGCAACCTTTCTTCGAATCCGCACTCAAAGGTACAGGGTACTGCACGGGATTCACGAACTGCACCCAGGCCGTGGTTGCGAATGAAGGCGGCAACGGCGGTAATCTCAGCCAATGCTCAGGTCTGGAGTATCTGGAGCGATCTGGACAACGGTGGCTTCAACTTCCCGCGCGAGCCTGCAGAGCACGCCGATTCCCTCGCACTTGCGCGGCCCTCGGCGGTACGGGCAATTCGGCTGCTCGGCGCCTACTCCTCCGGCGCCTATCAGAACGCCAGCATTGGCTTCGGCAACTACAATGCGGCTTTCGTTTCACTTAAGATGGCCGAGTGGAATGGACTGACAGCACAGTCCAATTTCACCTGGTCGAAGGCTCTGGGTACGGGAGCTGAGGCGCAATCTTCCAGCGTGCTGACCGCCCTTGATCCCTTCAATCTGAAAGAGCAGTACGGAAGACAGGCTTGGGACCGAAAATTCATTTACAACGTGTTCCTGGTCTACCAGCCGCCCTTCTTTAAGGGACAGTCTGGCATTCTGGGGCGTGTGCTGGGTGGTTGGACGTTCGCGACGATCTTCGCTGCCGGTTCCGGTATTCCCACGCAGGTCGGGACGATCTTTTGGCGACTTCCAGGCCTTCGGTGCGTGCGACGGAGTTGGCTGCGGAGACTACGACATGGAGAACGCGGTCCCGATTGGCCCCGTTCCCCACGTTCATGCCTACAAGTGCCCGGGCTACCCCAACTGCACCGGCCAGACAGGCGGCTACCCATTCAATTATTCCCGAACGGGGTAGCACAAGCTAATAACTGGCGTAACCCAATTCTTGGCCTGGACACCCGGGACGGCGGTAATGGGATTCTGGGTGGCCTGCCCTACTGGAACATGGACATCAGCATCAAGAAGAACATCCGCGTCGCGGAGAGTATCAACTTGGAATTCCAGGGCGTCTTCGCTAACGTGCTGAACCACAATCAGTGGACGGACAATTACCTGGGCCTCTACAATAACTGCGGCGTTCGGCGCTCTCGGATATGGGGGCGAGGCAGAGCCGCGAAACATCGAACTGGGCGCTCGCGTTCGCTTCTAGTTAATCAAGCTTAATCCTCACGGGCCGCGCTTCGGCGCGGCCTGTTTTTTTGTCTGTCGGGAATTTCCGAGCGAGTATTAGCGGTGCGTTAGGCCGTAGCCTACGGCGCCGGCGGAGCTTCCGATGTTGATCAATGAGACGGCTCGTTCCAGCTTGTGGTGGCCTGTCTTGTGGAGGAAGTAGCTGAGGCTGATCACGCCTGCCGTTTCTCCGATGAAGTTCAGGGCGAGGCCGGGAGAAGAGCGCCCGAAAAGGCGTACGACCGGATTCAGTTCCTGGCCGCCACTCTGCAGATTGGCGCGCGTCACGACGAAGTCGGCGGCATTCAGCGCGGCCGCGGCGGCAAATAAGGCACAGTTCTGCTTGTTCCAGAATCGATGTTGATCGCTTTTGCTGGCTGGCGCGTTTATTGCTGGGCTGTACGAAGGCTGGACGAATGGGGTCGTCGCGTCCGGTTCCGCGGATGCAAGCGGAGCCTGGGCGTGCAAGGCAGGGCAGAGTGTGGCGCTCATGAACACCAGGGCGCTGATGTGAAAGAACGGAGAGAATTTTCGGAGGGTCATAGGCGGCGCCGGATCGGCGCAACCCTGAGAAAGCGCAATCGGGCGACCACGCGCCCAACATTAGAATGGCAGCAAGCTGCTCACGATTCGCTACTTAGCTTCCTTCTTTAATGAGAATCGCTGGCGGCTATGCATTCTTTTGCTCGTCCGACTCAGCGCTTACCGTCGATCAGTGGTCAGTGGCTAATGGTCAGTGATCAGAAAAGAAGAACGAAAAGCCGCTGACTGCATTTAAGGACTGGCCACTAATCACTGGCCACTGACCACAGATCCTGACTTTACTTCTTATAGATCACGCCGCCTTTCATGACGAAGGCTACCTTCTGCAACACTTCAATATCTTGCAGAGGATCGCCGGGCACGGCGATGACGTCCGCTAGGTATCCGGGCTCGAGTGCGCCGATTTGTCCATCCCATCCGAGCAGTTTTGCCCCATTCAGCAGATCGGCCTGCAGCACCGCGAGCGGCGACATGCCGTATTTCACCATCAGCACAAACTCGCGCGCCTGCGTGCCGTGAGGAAACGGGCCTACGTCGGAGCCAACGGCCATCGGCACTCCGGCCGCGATCTGCTTCTTGAATTCCTGTGCCTTCACGTCGAGCATCTGGTGCTCGCGCGCACCTTGCTCTGGCGTCGCGGCGTGCTCGGCAAAATATTCGAAGATGGTGAACGTCGGCACCGCGAAGATCTGCTTTTCTTTCATCAGGCGCATGGTCTCGTCGCTGAGTTGATCGGCGTGGTCGATCGAAACCACGCCCGCTTGCGCCGCAAAAAGCGTTCCCGGTTCTCCGGTGGCGTGAACCGCGACGTGGTTGCCGAGGCGCGCGGCTTCTTTCACGGCGGCTTCGAGTTGCGGCTCGGTGTATTGATACGGGTCGAGAGCTTGCCGTCCTGAACCGAATCCGCCCCAGTCTCATAGATCTTGATGAAGTCGGCGCCCTCTTTGAACTGCTGGCGCATCACGGCGACGAGTTCGTCGGCACTGTTGGCATAGTTGGCGTTGGGAAGAACGTGCTGCTCCGGGTTGTAGCCGATGGCGTCCTCGTGTCCGCCGAGAATGTTGATGGCGTTTCCGCTGATGCGCAGGCGCGGGCCCGGGAATACGGCCCTCGTTAATGGCGTTGCGGACAGCGGTGTCGGCCGAGCCCGCGCCTTCGGTCCCCATGTCCCGCTCGGCGGTAAAGCCGGCCATCAGATCGTCGCGCGCCGCCAGCGTCGCCGTGATCGTGCGCTGCGGCACCGATTCCTGCACGGTCTGCAGGTCTTCGCGCCGGGATGCAGAAAAAGATGAACGTGGGCGTCGATCAGCCCGGGCATCAGTGTGCGATCGCCCAGATCGATGACCTCGGCGCCGGCCGGATGCTTCACCGACGGTCCCGACCTCGACGATGCGGTCTCCCTGAATAAGAACTTCGCCCGGCTTGATCATCTTCCCGGCTCTTGACGTCGAGCAGCCGGGCGGCGTGCAGGACGATCGGATGGGAGCGGCGACGGCCGGAGGATTGGCCGGCCGCACTCAGGGCGAGAGCCAGAATGAGAGCAGAACAACGACCAGAAGAGACCTAGTTCGGTTGCGTCATATGGCCCGCGAGGGTATCACTCGCGAATGCGGCTGAGGCCAGAGGGGCTCGGCCGAGTCAGCTGTGATCAGATCACAAATTGCGGTACAGACGGTCACACCACAACATCAGCTTCATCGGTCAAACTGGATCATCTGCTTATGAACGATTTCGGCGTTCTCACCAATCGCAAGCGCGCTTTGATCGCTCTGATTCACTCGTTGTATTTCTGGGAATCGCGGTGCACGGCTTCGCTGTCGCCGAAGGCCGGCGTTCTGCTTCACGGTTCGCAGCGACGGGCGATCTCATCCTGATCGTGATTTATCTGATGGTCGCCTCGATTCTCGTTTGGCTGGTTAGCATTTCGGATGTGCTCGGAGAGCGCGTTTATTTTGCTCTGTGCGCGTGCAGCGCGACCTTTGGACTGCTGCGTACGATCTTCGGAGATGCCGCAATCCCGTCGCCCAATATCTGCGGGTGATCATGCTGATATCCGCAGTCGTTGTCGGCGTGTGGATTTTTCGTTCTCATTCGCGCGCCCGGTCGCCGAAGAAGTCTTTTCCGATAAGCCTTCCCCAGAACAAAAAAGCCGCCCGGGATTGATCCCGGGCGGCGAATTCATGGAGGCGAGCGAGGCCTGACCCGTACTGAGTTCTAGGAAAGAAAGAATTCTTTGGTCAGCGCGGCCCAGTCTTCATCGGGCATGTGCGCGGTAAAGTCGTCGACGGCGACTCCGCCATCCTGCGCCAACGCGCCGGCCAGGCACGGCATTCTGCTTGCGCAGCTTCGAGCGCGGAGGATTCCGTCCACAACCGCGCCAGCGTGCCGCCCATCAGGTTGCGGAAGTTGATTTTCGCATCGGGAGCCTGCACAGTGACGAGCCAGCCCTCGCCGTAGGGATCTTTTCGGGCCATTTCGGGATTCTTTAGCACGGCCTCGTTGAATGGCAGTGACGGTGCCTTCGATGGGCGAAACCATGTCGACGGATTTGCCGTCGCGGAAGATCGTCCAAATCTTCTGGCCCTGGCGAACCCAGCGTCCGCGCTGCGGCAGCGCAATGCTCTCAATTTTTCCGACCAGTTTCGAGGCGAAATCGTCGATGCCGACGCGCACCAGTTCGCGGCTCTCGCTCAGCGCCCAGGTGTGCCCAGCGTGATAGCGCACATTGTCCGGAACCTGGAATCCGGCAACCATTGCCGGAACCACGTGCGATGTTGCTTCTTGCGAGGCCGTCTGAAGGACGGGCTGTTTCACCAGTTGTTTCTGGCCGCGTACATAATCGATGAGTAGAAAGATTGCGAATGTCAGCAGAACCATGATGACTGTCATAACCCACCTCGCCCGGAGTGCCCATTTGGTTCTGGGTCACTCGCACTTTTCTAAAGGCAATCGCCGAACCAAACCTGAGTAGTGTTGTGGACGCTCGTCGCCGTGAAGGCATCCCCAATGATGTGAACGAGATAGCGAAATAGGAATTGGTAATGCGGTGGTGCGTGAGGAAAATCGCAGCAGCGATTTCCGATGAGTATCGCAACAAGAATCGATGAGCCTTCCACCGTCGGAAGCGGGCGGCATCTTCGAAGCGGCTTGTTTTCAAAGGATTAAGGTCGATGCGGCGGTATTGATGCGATCCGCCTCACTGCCCTGTTGCGAAAAACAACGCTAGACCTGTCATTCGGACCCGATCGGAACCTCATTGACCAGCGTCACGCGCAGAAGTGATGCGGGTCACGGCTCAGAAATTCCTAATTGTTGAGAATACTTAGCTATCTGAAGCTGCTGAATTTCGCGACAGCCTCCGATCTGATGAGATAAGCAGCTTGTACGCGGCCGATTCCCGCCCGCGGTCACGGCGGTGATTGCTCCCTCCTTTCTCATTCAGTTCAGGCGGCAGTCGAAAGGATTTCCGCGCGGATCGGTCGGCTGGCATAGCCCCGCCCGGACAAATACTTCATGAGCAAAGCGCTCTTATATGACTCCACGATCTGCATCGGTTGCAAGCAATGCGAACAGGCCTGCGCCGCCCAGAACAAGCTCCCGTACGACGACGCCATCGCCGCCGAACAAATCCAGTCTGACCACAAGATGACGGTTGTGCTTACGCGTGGCGACAAGTTTATGCGCCGTCTGTGCATGAACTGCACCGATCCTTCCTGCGCGTCCGTCTGCCCGGTGGGCGCGCTCCAGAAGACTGCGCTTGGCCCCGTCACCTACGACGCGTCGAAGTGCATGGGATGCCGCTACTGCATGGTGGCGTGCCCGTTTAGTGTCCCCAAATACGAATGGGGCAAACTCGTTCCCAAAGTGCAAAAGTGCACCATGTGCCCGGACCGCGTGGCCCAAGGAAAACCGACGGCCTGCGCGGAGATCTGCCCCACCGGCGCGACCAAGTTCGGCGAGCGCGACGAGTTAATTGCCGAGGCTCAGAAACGGGTTCGAGAAAACCCGGGCAACTACGTGAATCACATTTACGGGCTCGAAGAGGTCGGCGGGACCTCGGTGCTGCTGCTCTCCGCGGTTCCGTTCGAGACCTTTGGCTACCGCTCCAACCTTTCGAAAGACCCTATGCCCATGCTCACTTACCGAGTCCTGTCCCATATCCCCGACTTTGTTCCGTTGGGTGGAATGGTGTTGGGCGGCATCTGGTGGATCACGCACCGGCGAGAAGAGGTCGCGCTCGCCGAAGGCCGGGAGCCGTCGAAAGAAGGATCGGCCAGCAAATCCACGGAGACGAACACCACCAAGAAAAATGGGAGGAAGCCCTAATGCCCCGCACCGCGACGTTCAAGCTCACTTTCTGGAAGGTGATTTTCCTCCTCCTGATGGCGGGTGGCCTCTACGCTACCTTCATTCGCTTCACGCAGGGTCTCGGCGCCTCGACGCACTTGAGCGACCAATTTCCCTGGGGCATCTGGATCAGCTTTGACGTGCTTTGCGGCGTGATGCTGGCCGCCGGCGGATTCACGCTCACCGCCGCCGTCCACATTCTCAACATCAAGCGCTTGCACTCCATCATCCGACCCACGATTCTCACCGCGTTCCTCGGCTACATCCTAGTCTGTGCCGCCCTGATGTTCGATCTGGGCAAGCCCTACAACATATGGCATCCGCTCATCATGCGGAATCCCCACTCGGTCATGTTCGAGGTAGCGTACTGCGTGATGCTCTATACGACGGTGCTGGCGCTGGAGTTCTCGCCCATCGTTCTGGAGCGCTTCAACCTGCAAAAGCCATTAAAGGTAGTGCGAGCCATTCTGATTCCGCTGGTCATTTGCGGCGTGATTCTCTCCACGCTGCACCAGTCATCGCTGGGCACGCTCTATTTGATCGTTCCCGAGAAGCTGTATCCGCTGTGGTACACGCCGTTGCTGCCGGTGTTTTTCTTCCTGTCGGCCGTCGCCGTGGGATTAGCGATGACGATCTTCGAATCGTCCATGAGTTCCAAGCATTTCGGACTGCAGCTGGAGTTGCCCGTGCTGCAGGAACTCGGGCGGGTTCTGGTCGTGGTGCTCGGAGTCTATGCGATTCTGCGCTTCGAAGACCTGGCAAATCGCGGCGCGCTCAAACTGGCACTGCATCCGGGATACGAGATGTATCTTTTCTGGCTGGAGATTTCGCTCTGCATCATTTTCCCCTTAGCGCTGTTGTTGCAGCCAAAAGTGCGGTCCAGCGCCAACGGGCTTTACTTTGCTGCGGTGCTGGTGGTTCTCGGTTTCATCACCAACCGTATGAACGTGAGTATTACGGGCTTCGAAGGATCGACGGGAGTCCGGTACTTTCCCAAGTGGACCGAGTTGGCCGTCACCGGCTCGATCATCGCTGCCGGCTTCGCCCTCTTCGGACTGGCAGTGAAGTACCTACCCATCTTTCCCAAAGAAGAACTGGCGCGGGAGCCGCTAACTGCGCCCGAATCCGTGCTGGAAGGCGCTTCGCCGGTAATGGAGCATGCAGGAGACTAAGCCTACTCGCAGTCGATGGTTGCGCCTGACTCTTACCCTCAGCGCCAAGCTGAACATACTCTTGCTCGGCGCCATGATCGTGATCTTCGCCCTGCTGGGTTATTTGAACGTCCGCTTGCACCGCCAGCATTTGGAACAGAACACCTTGCTCAGCGCGGAACGCGTCAGCGACGTGATCAAGCACAGCACCACCGAATATATGCTGCGCAACGATCAGGAGGGTCTCTACCACTCAATCCGGACCATGGCGGCAGAGCCCGGCGTAGAGAAGATCCGCATCTTCGATCAGGAAGGCAGAATTACCTATACCACCGATTCCGTCGAAGAGAACCACGTAGTCGATAAGACTGCCGAAGCGTGCTATGGCTGCCACGCTCAGTCTCAACCCTTGGCCCGCCTGAACCGCCCCGATCGTTTTCGCATATATCGCAACGCCGCGAAAACTCGCGTTCTCGGCATCATCACTCCCATCGAGAATCAGCCCGCGTGCTCCAACGCCGCATGCCATGCCCATCCGGCGGCGCAGCGGATTCTGGGGGTTCTCGACACCAATCTTTCTCTGGCTAAGACCGATGTCCAAGTCGCCGAGAGCAGCCGCCGCATGATCGTCTACACGGGCTGCGCGCTGCTGTTGATCGCACTCGTGAGTTGGTTTTTTGTCTGGCAAGTCGTAGGCCGACCCGTGAAAGCGCTCGAACGCGGAACCGAACGCCTGGCTGCGGGAGATCTGGGCTATCAGATCGAAGTGCATTCCCAGGACGAAATCGGCGAACTCGCTACTTCCTTTAACACCATGAGTCGCCAGTTGCACTCGGAGCACGACGAGAATGTCGCCTGGACACATACCCTGGAACAGCGCGTCGAAAACAAGACGCGGGAACTTAAGCGCGCCCACGAGCATGCGCTGCATACCGAGAAGATGGCCTCCATCGGCAAGATGGCCGCTGTGCTGGCGCATGAAATCAACAATCCGTTGTCGGGCATCCTGACTTACGCCAAGCTGCTGCGTAAATGGGTTGACCGGGAAGACTCCGGCCGCACTCACCGGAAAGAAATCTGCGAGTCGCTCGATCTGATCGCCCTGGAGAGCCGCCGCTGCGGCGACCTGGTCAAGAATCTGCTCACCTTTTCCCGCGCCACTCCGATGAACCTGCAGCCCGCCAACCTGAACCAGGTGATCGACCGTTCTCTACGCCTGGTGCAACACCAGCTGGATCTCGCGGGGATTCAAGTACAACCGCAACTCGATCCCGACCTCCCCCCAGTCGTCTGCGATGCCGCTCAGATTGAGCAGGTGCTTCTCGCCCTGATCATGAACGCTCTGGACGCCATGCCGCAGGGGGGAAATTTATGGCTCACCACCAGCTTCGGCCATGAGCCCAGCCAGGTGCGCATCGTCGTGCGTGACGACGGGTCTGGGATTCCGCCCGAAATTCTGCCGCGGATCTTTGAGCCCTTTCTTACTACCAAAGAAACGGGCCGCGGAGTTGGGCTTGGGCTGGCCATCAGCCACAGCATTCTTGAGCGCCACAACGGAAACATCGAAGTGCGGTCTGAGCCCGGCCGTGGCACTACTTTTACCGTAACTCTGCCGTGGGATGCGGACAGCGAAAAGATCGTGACGTCCCCGGCCAACGAAATTGCCGCTACCGCTAGCGGGAGGTGAAGAAGTGGAAACACAAGGCAAATTATTGATTGTCGACGACGAACTGAGCGTTCGCGATTCTCTTGGGAAATGGTTTCGCGAGGAAGGCTACGAAATTGGAACTGCCGAAAGCGCGAGCGACGCGCTCACCCGCATGGCCGAGAATAAGTGGGATCTCGCGTTACTGGACATCAAGATGCGCGGCACCGACGGCATCGAACTGCAGCGCCGCCTGCACGAGATGGATCCTGACCTCATTGTCATCATGATGACGGGTTACGCTTCGGTGGAAACCGCTGTCACGGCGCTGAAGAACGGTGCTTATGATTATGTGAGCAAGCCGCTCGATCCCGATGAGATCGCTCACCTCGTAAAGAAAGCCCTCGCACATCGCCGAGCAGAAAAGGAAAACGTTCAGCTGCGCGCCACCGTCGCCGAAATCACGCGGCCGGGCGAACTCGTTGGACAAAGTTCCGCCATGCGCAAGGTGTTTAACGCTATAGAAACCGTTGGCCCTACCGATGCCAACGTCTTAATTACCGGCGAGAGCGGTACGGGGAAAGAGCTGGTGGTTCGCGCCATTCACGCCGCCAGCATACGGCGCTTTCATCCCTTGGTCGTTATCCACTGCGGCGCTCTGACCGAGACCCTGCTGGAAAGCGAACTCTTCGGCCACGAGAAAGGCGCTTTCACCGGCGCGCAATACCGCAAGAAGGGAAAATTCGAAATCGCTGAAGGCGGCACCGTATTTCTCGACGAAATCGGGGATATCAGCCTGAAGACCCAGACTGACCTGCTGCGCGTACTGCAAGAGCGCGAGATTACGCGCGTCGGCGGCAATCAGATCATCAAAGTCGACTTCCGGTGCGTGGCCGCCACCAACAAGAATCTCGAAAACATGATCGACGAGGGCACGTTCCGTCCCGATCTGTTTTACCGGCTCAACGTATTCCGCATCGAGCTGCCCGCGTTGCGCGACCGCCGCGAAGACATTCCCCCGCTCGTCGAACATTTCGTGCGCAAGTTCGCACTTGCCATGAACAAACACATCACGCGTATTGCACCCGCAGCCATGGACCAGTTGCAGGAGCAGCCGTGGATGGGCAACGTTCGCGAACTCGAAAACGCCGTCGAGCGAGCCATGGTCGTGGCGCAAGAGCCCGAACTGCGCGAACAGGACTTCATCTTTAAGTCGCAGCCTGCGCCTGTCGGCGCCGGCAAGAGTCTGGACGAAATCGAGCGTGTCCACATCCTGCGTGTTCTTGAGGAGTGCGGCGGCAACCAGAGCCGTGCCGCTGAGGTGCTTGACATCGACCGCGTCACGCTTCATCACAAACTCAAGCGCTACGGCTGGACGCGTACTCCGGTTGAGACTCGAAATTAGCGCTGGATGTAACCCTTGATTGGTGGCGCGCGATAAAGCTGGCTTGAATGAACACGGTGTACCTGCTTCCGGTCGGTAAGGTCGAGATCTCTTTCCTGCAGGAGTTGCGTGCGGCAATACCCGGGAGTCTCGATGTGGCCTGCGAGATTGTTCCCTACGTGCTCGATCCCACTCCTTCGTATCACGCCGAGCGCCAGCAGTATCATTCCTCTGAAATCCTGCGACGCATGCAGGGGCTGGTCCGCCCGCAGGACTGGCGCGTGCTCGCGATCGCCGACGTCGATCTCTACATCCCGATTCTGAAATACGTCTTCGGAGAAGCGCAAATGGCTGGCCCATGCGCAGTCGTTTCCACCTACCGACTGCGCCAGGAGTTCTACGGGCTTGAACGGGATGACGGCTTGCTTGACCAGCGTCTTCTCAAAGAATCTGTCCACGAGCTGGGCCACACCCTGGGTCTCCGCCACTGCGAAGACTACCAATGCGCCATGGCCTCCTCTCATTCCGTCGAGTGGGTTGACCTGCGAGAGAGCACCCTCTGCGATGGCTGTCGATCCCAGGTGGAATCGAGGTTGAGGCCGTCTATTGCTGCAGCGCAGGACTAGGATGCTGATTCTTCCTTGAAACGGCACGAATCCGTTGCACGTAGTACACTTTCCCGCATGATGCCAAGACACCTGACAACCGTATGCATTACCGTCCTTCTAAGCCTGATGATCGGCGCTGTCGTCTTCGCGCAGGCCGGCAAAAGACATGAGCAAGCAGTGCAGCAAAAACCTTTTGGCACGCAGGACGGGAGGCCCGTCACCTTGTACACGCTTACCAATGCGAACGGTGTCGAAGTGGACACGATGAATTATGGCGGCATCATCCTTTCGATCCGCGTCCCTGACCGCAAAGGCCAGTTCGCCGATGTCGTTCTGGGCCACGAGAATCTCGAAGGCTATATTCCAAATCCGCCATATATCGGTGCGATCATCGGACGTTACGCGAACCGTATTGCGAATGGCACTTTTGCTCTCGATGGCAAAATGTATCACGTGCCCAAGAACGACGGTCCCAATACTCTGCACGGCGGCGTTGACAAAACATTCAACAAAGTTGTGTGGGACGGCGAACCGCTGAAAGGCAAGGCTGGCGTTACTTACACGTACCTGAGCAAAGACGGCGACGACGGCTGGCCCGGCAATTTAAAGGTCCGAGTAACCTACACGCTGACCAACAACAACGAACTGGTTATCGATTACGAAGCGACCACTGACAGGGCCACGCCCATCAATCTCACCCAGCACAGTTATTTCAATCTGGCTGGAGAAGGCACCGGCGATATTCTGAATCACGAACTCACGCTTAACGCCGACCGCTTCACTCCGGTCGATAAGAATCTCATCCCCACGGGTGAACTTCGCCCGGTCAAAGGAACGCCTCTCGATTTCACCCAGTCCACTCGAGTGGGAGCGCGCATCGATGATAATTACGAACAACTCGTGCTGGGCCACGGCTACGACCACAACTGGGTGATCAATCGCAAAGGCGACGGCCTCACGCTGGCTGCGCGCATGTACGAACCCAGTAGCGGACGCGTGCTGGAAGTATCCACCGCGCAGCCCGGAATCCAGTTTTATACGGGAAATTTCCTTGATGGCACCGTCACGGGCAAGCAGGGACACGTCTACAAGCGGAGGTACGGCTTTTGCCTCGAGACGCAGCATTTTCCGGATTCACCGAATCACACAGAGTTCCCGTCGACGATTCTGAAGCCTGGCGAGACTTTCAGGTCGAAGACGGTATTCAAATTCTCGACAAAATAACGGGGGCAGTCGAAATGTACCTTGTCTCGAGCATTTTCTTTCTGCTCCCTTCCTTGCTTCTCGTAGCTGCGTGGACGTGCCCAGGGGACCCAAAGACGATCTGTCCCAAGTGGAGAAGACATTGCGGCCACCTAGCCTTGTTTGCTGCGCCTCGCGACCGTGATGAGCGCACTCTTCATGTTTTCGTGGCTCTACCATGGCGGGAGTCCGCACGGCCTCGACCGCACGGGGTTTTGGATGAGTTAGAAATACGTTCGCAAATCTTTGGATCTTTCCCAGGATTAGGTCAGCATCCGCCGTCCAAACGAACGGCTTCGGGTACTGATTGTTATACAGCTAGGTATTCCTCAATCGCCTTTTCCAGACTCCGCACACTGTCGAACGACCCGCGACGAATCCGCTTGTTGGTGATCTCGGCAAACCACCTCTCGACCTGATTGACCCAGGACCCACTCGTGGGGGTGAAGTGCAGATGATAGCGCGGATGGCGCGCAAACCAACGAACCACCTGGGGTGTCTTATGGGTTCCGTAATTGTCCAGCACCAGATGGATTTCCCCCGCCTCCGGAGGAAGCCCGGAATCGACGTACTCCATGAACTGGAGGAACTCTTGGTGGCGATGGCGACGGCGGCATTTGCCGATCACTTTGCCGGTGGCGAGGTCCAGGGCCGCGAACAACGATTTGATTTTTGTTGTAGTGATATTGTGTGTATTTTGTTTGTTTGTGTAATGTATTTTTATTTGATTTAAATTGATCTCAAATGTACTTTTGGAAAAACAAGCGGTCGTGCCGTGCCGCTCGTAGTCGTAGGGTTCGTTGTTCAGCGCAACCCCGGTCGCAGCGGCAGAATCGGTTGGGTGCTGATCCAACGCCTGCACTTGCGACTTTTCGTCTACGCACAGCACCACCGCATGTTCCGGAGGATTCAGGTACAAGCCCACGATGTCCCGGATCTTCTCTACCAGCAGCGGATCGGTGGATAGTTTGAAGGTCTCGCTGCCGGTGTGGCGTGGAGGCCGAAGGTGTGCCAGATGCGCACCACGGCGCTCTGGCTGAGCCCGACCTTCTTGGCCAAAACGAAAGCGCGAAGCGCAGCAAGCGAGCGTGTGCTCCAGTGGGTCGCCGCCGGGGGAAGGTACTCTCCAACGTCTGGGTCACCGCTTCCTCTACCTGGGTGTCGGTGATCTTGCGAGGCGTGCCCGGCCGGGGATCATCGCACAAACCCTCCATTCCCCTGAAATAGAGATATTCTCTCCCCACTCCGATACCTCTCCCTCCACTTCCCGACGGTTGCGCCGGTCACGTCCAGTTGCCGAGCGATTTCTCCTGATTGGCCAGTCCCTTGCCAGCACGAAGAACGATCTTAGAACGTAACGCCATGCGCTGCGCGGTTTTCGGGCGCCGCGCCGACTGCAAGACGCCAGAGCAGCTCCAGCTTTTCCTGGTCGGCAGGTAACACAGTCAGTGAGGTGGTTTGCGGACGTCCTGTACGCACGATAGCCTCATATATAGGTTGTAAGAACAGCACACTCAACGCACACTGGATGGATCAGGATTGAGAGTGTACAGTGGGAATTTTCAGGAAATATATGCAACGAACTTATGACTCAGAACACTAGCCTTGTTTGCTGCGACCTCCGCGACCGTGATGAGCGCACTCTTCATGTTTTCGTGGCTCTACCATGGCGGGAGTCCGCACGGCCTCGATCCGTCACCGGGGTTGTGGATGAGCGTTCGTCATGCCCTCAAATGGACGTTCATTTTGGGTGTCGCTTCGACAGTTTTCGGGAAGGGTAAACTAAGACTCCTACTTCTTGGATGGGCGCCTTCAATCGTCTTTGTCTTCTATACCGTCTTTATGTTGCAAATGGATTGAACTCGGTGCCAAGAGGCGCCTAGGTCCAAGAGAAGACTCCGACCCTTTCACTCCCCGCGCAATTCCTCCATCAGAGCCTTCTCTACCCGGCGGCAATGTTCCAGGTTGAGCTTAGCTCCGCCCGAGGTCAAATAAAAAGTATCAATCGCCATTTGTCCTTCGGTATCGATTAGGGCGATCTCAATATTGCACTGCTGGTCCGAAAGACAAGACGCAATCCGATGCAGCAGTCGCGGGCGATCCTGCGTAATCACCTGGAGCAGCGTGCTCGCGGACGAACACGAATCGTCAAACTCAATCTTCGTTTCTATCTTTACTTTCGCGATCGCACCCTTTTCCGATCGTTGGCGGTCGCGCAGCATCTTCTCCAGGTCGGCTTGGCCGAGCAGCACGTCGGTCACACTGCGCCGGAACCGCTCCCACTCCGAAAGGTTCAGCTCCAGAGTCCGGAAACGATCGGTAAAATAAAGCGTATCGACCACCGTTCCTGCCTCATTGGAGAACGCGTTGGCCTTCACGATGTTCATCCCCCAGGCGGCGAGAACCCCCGCGAGCTTGGCAAACAGAAACGGCCGGTCCCGAGTGACCAGCGTTAACTCATACCAGTGTCGCCCGCGCTTCAAGTCCACTTGCACCGGGTCTTCGCCGAGTTCGTCGCCCATGGCCATGTGCCGCATCACTTCTTCGGCGGAATGCACCAGCAAATACCTCTGGGGAAAGCCTTCCAGAAACTCCTTGAACTTGGTGCTGGTGACCGGTGCCAGCGACCGCAGCCGCGCCAGCTTTTCATCATTCAGATCCGCACGAACGCGCTGGTCGGCGCTGCGGTTCAAATAATTCTCGGCGCCCATGTAGAGCTGCCAAACGTTCTCAGCCTTCCATGGCGTCAGCGCCTCGGGATTTACTGCCTTGATGTCGGCATAGGTTAGCAGGCAGAGCATCTTCAGCCGCTCCGGCGTCCCCACCTTATCGGCAAACGCTGCCACCGTTTCGGGATTGAAAATGTCGCGCCGCAGCGCGGCCGAGATCTCGAGGTGACTGCCGATTAAAAACAGCACCTCCGACCGCTCCTTCGGATCCACGTCCAGCCGGTCCATGGCGCGATTGGCGACCTCCCGGCTGGCCTCCACGTGATCGCCGCCCGGCACGCCCTTGCCGGTGTCGTGCAGCAACAAGGCCAGATACAGCAGTTCCGGATCTTCCAGTTCGCCGAGCAACTCGGCGTAACGCTTGTCCCACTCCGACTTCGACTGCTTGAGCCGGTGGAGGCTCTCGATGGCGAGAAAGGAATGCTCATCGACTGTGAAGCGATGATAAAAGTCCCGTACCACCAGCGAGTCGATGAGCTTCAATTCCGGCAGGAGTAGCGTCAACAGTCGCAGGGAATGCATGGCGCGCAACGCCTCCGCGGCATGCGGTTGCAGCAAAGTCTCCTGCAGATAAAGCCATAGTTCCGCTCCGCGGGGCGGCATAGACGCTAGCGCGGGAAGCGCCTGCTCGATGCGGTATTCCGTGGTCGCGCTCAACTTCAGCCCATGGTGCGCCATGAAATGGAAGAGCCGCAGCAGAACTTCGGGATCCTGTAGCGCCGAAGGCTGCTGCAGGAAGATGAGCCCGTCCACCACGGAAAAATCGGCGGTCGTGAGCCGGGAGCGCCAGCTTTGCACCTGCCGATAAAGAGCGGACCATGCCTCTGGTATTTCTTCGAGCAGTTGGGTGACGCTCCGCTGCACGGCGCGGGCATGACCGAAATAGATCCGCATCCAGTCGGCCGCCGAAAGTTCTGCTGAGTCCGCAGCCCCCACCTTGCGCGCCGCAGCCTCGTCCTGCGCCTCCCAGCTCAGCGTGTTGTCGTCCCGCCCATGCCGGAAGTGCAGAAAACATCGCGCCGACATCAGAAAATCCAGCGCCGCTTCCAGTTGTTTCCGCACCGGAGCTCGCAGGGAACTCGCATCCGGCCAGTCGTGCAGCTTGTCCATCGCCGAAATCAGAGCGAGCCAGTAGGCTACGTTGCAGTCGCGCAAGCCGCCGGGAGCTTCCTTCAGATTCGGTTCGAGGTGATAAAGCGTCATCCCATATTTCGCATGCCGTTCCCGCGTGACCTCCGCCAGCCCTTGCAGCAGGGCCTTGGATTCCCGGATTACTACTTTCGAAATGACCTTGTCATGAAGCCGCCGAAACAGGTCGTGATCGCCTGCGAGATATCGGCAGTCGAGAAGAGAAATGGTGAATTCGGTATTGTTGGCGTCGAAGCGGTCGCATTCGCTCAATAGGCGCGATGCCGGACTGAGCTTCAACTTCAAGTCCCACAATTCCTGCGAGAAACGTCGAACGGGATCTTTGAACGCCTGTTCCGCGTTGCGATCTCCAAAAAGAAAGAGCAGATCGATGTCAGAATAAGGAAACAGCCATGCCCGCCCGAATCCACCCGTAGCTACCAGCGTTAAATTGGCGGGCTTGGCCGCATCCGGCGAAACAAGTTCCCGCCATAGCCGCGCCAGAATGCCTTCCACCAAGAGTGTGCGCTGCACAACGGCCGCGCGACCGTCTCCCGAGGCCTCGAACTCCCGCTGAATACGCGCCGATTCGTCGCTGAGGGAACTGCGTAGCTCGCCGATCAATGAGGACGTTGCCGTCATGAATGAATTCCCCGGTGGCACGAGCCACTCGGGGGAGGGCGATTCACCACTGCCTGTCCGATGCGTCTCGGTCGCGTCCCGTTAAAAAAGTTGTGTCTCGCGGAAAACGGCGTTCTAAACCTACAGAGCGCCCTCCCCGCGCTCGTCATTACGAATGCGAATCGCCTCGTCCACACGGCACAGAAAAATTTTTCCATCCCCAATCTTCCCGGTGCGAGCGGAGGCCAGGATGGCCTGCACAGCTTTTTCCACCATGGCATCGGCCAGCACCATTTCCAGCTTGGTTTTGGGAATCAAATCCACACTGTACTCACGCCCGCGATAGACCTCGGTATGCCCCTTCTGCCGCCCGTGACCGCGCACTTCGATCACTGTCATGCCTTCGACGCCGATCTCCTGCAGCGCAGTCTTCACCGCTTCGAGTTTGGAATTTTGAATGACCGCCTCGATCTTCGTCATAATGTCGTCAAGTCCTGTTCTGCGTTCTTTACCGCGACGCCGCGTCGGAATACTGCAAAGATCGCGTGCCAGTCTCTAAGCCGACGCCTCCCAATCATAGCCCTCTTCCCCGTGTTGGGAGAGATCCAGTCCTTGCACTTCTCCTGCACCACGATTAACCCGAATCGTCAGATGCATAAAAGATGAAATCAGCAGTCCGCCCCGCGATCTAGCGACAGCACCCCCAATCCCGCCTCACTCTACCGTCCACGACAGTCACACGGAAATCGAAACTATTTATCGTGCCTATCAGGTTTTGTTATTGAAAGGCTCAGAATTTGAATTGCAGGTCCAACTGCAGCCGTCGCGGAGGCTGGGCGGCAACGGGCTTGCCGAAAAGAGGCGACGATTGCGTTCCAATGTAAGTCACGTAATTTGGATGATTGAGCACGTTGAAGGCGTTTAGCGCCACAGAGAATACCCGGGCCTCTTTCTTGGCCTTGGTGAGAGGGAAATCGTGGGACAAGTTAAAGTCCAGGTCGATCAGGCCGGGCCCAGGCATGGTGTTGCGCGCAATGCCAACGGGACGATCATTGAGAATGCCGTCATCGTTGTTATCCCCTCCCGTCGTGATGTCAACCGGCTTACCGGAGTACAGGGAAAGGCCGACGCCGAGAGTGAAAAACCTTGTCGGCTGGGTCGATGCCAGCAGGTCGAACTTGTGCAACCGGTCGTTGTCAGCGCGTCCCCAGTCCGCCGCCGCGTTATAGCTGTTCGCTGGGAAGAATGTAATACCGCTGGTGTTGTTGTCGGTGCGGCTGAGCGTGTACTGGATCTGGCCGGAGAAATACTTGCTGGGCTTGCCACGAAAGGTGAGTTCCAGGGCGTTGCCCTTCAAGTATCCCTCAGACTGCATCTCCCGGACTTGGCCGAGGGACGGATTGGGTCGCACGTAGTTGCCGCCGATCAGCGTGGGTGCATTGGCGTCGATGGAACGGAAGGATCCGACGCCGCGCGTGCCAATGTAGACCGCGCTGAAAGTGCTCTTGGCAGTGACCTGCCGCTCCCCGCCGAGGCTGTACTGGAGAACGTACGGAATGTGCGCTCGAGGGTCAAGCACCACCACACTGCCCGGAACTTGTGAGAGCACTAAAGGGTTGACGGGATACGAGACAAAAGGCGGGTCGACGATGAAGCGCAGCAGATTCACTCCGTTGAAGTGCAGCAGGTCGCCAATCGGGCTGGGGCCGGTCCTATCATAAAACATGCCGCCACCTCCACGAATCACGGTTTTGCCTTTTGCGCTCGGCGCATAGGCGAAGCTGACTCGTGGCGCGAAGTTGTTGGGATCGTCGTGGAAGTAATTCTGCCAGTAGTAGCGCATTCCCAGGTAAACCGAGAAGTTCGGTTTCACCCGGATGTTGTCTTCCACAAATCCGCAGATGACCTTTTCCAGAAAAGTCACATGTCCGTTCCCGGTCTGGACCAGGTAGGTTGCTGGCCATGCGGCCGAATAATTGGCGGCGCTTTCAAAGGTGTAGGTACCTTGGCGGTTGGTGAAATCATCGAGGCCGCGCCGACTGATATCCGGAATGTCGATGCCGAAGCTGAGTTGATGCCTGCCGTTGGCGTAAGTGGCGAAGTCCGTTCCATCGAAATGATATTCGGTGCGGCGCGTGTCGGCTTGTGCGCCGCCTGCCGTAAATAATCCGGAGACCGCGATCTGAGCGTCCGGAAGGATACTGGCGACCGATGAATCGTAGTGCCCGACGAGAAACCGGGCTTGATTCAGCCAGTGGGGGGAGAACTGGTGCAGATAGCTGACATTGATCTCGTGTTCCAGAAACCGCGTGTCGGTCCCCGCGCTTGGAAGGGTCGTTCCGCCGACCGCTGAATTCTCGCTGGAGCGATGTTCGTACGAGTAGCCGATCCAGAATTGGTCACCATTGGCAAGATCGTGAAAAATGCGGCCAGAACCAAAAAAATGATGCGTGGGGTTGGCCACCGTCTGCGCGATTGGGCCGAATCCAAGCGATTCCGCGGCGGCAACGGCACTGGAATCGATGATGGCCTGCTGATCCTGGAGGTCCTCATCGAGCGCGAGCAAGAAACTGGTGCGCTTGCTGTGTCCGATGGGTCCGGTCACGGAGCCTTCGTAATATTGCCTGCTCTCCGGAGGCTTCACGACAGCGAAGGCGTTGCTCGCGTCGAAGACCGAATCGCGAAACATAAAATTCAGGGAGCCGTGGTACTGGGGAGATCCACTCTTGGTGACAATTTCCAGACGAGCGCGGCCGGGGCGCGAAAAGCGGGCGGAATAAGGATTGTTATTGATCTTTACTTCCTGCACCGCGGAAGGCGTGACTCCAGGGCCGTTGGCTTCGATGCCATTGACCACAAGTGTGACTCCGTTGGTGCCGGTCGCATTGTCATCCAGGAAGCGCGACATGGTCGTGATGTAGTCCTGATCGAAGACGGGAACACGGTCGAGCGCGTTGCGATCGATGGTGTTGGCGTTCTGGTTCTCCGAAGTTTCGGTACTCACCATGGGAACATTTACACCGGTCGCCACGGTTACGGTTTGGGTCTCGACGGAGATCGGCATCACGATGCGAATGGGCGTGAATCGTTTGGCGGTGACCGAAGCCGTGATGCGGGTGTCGCGAAAGCCTTCCGCGCTACATTCCATCGTGTATTTTCCGGGAGCAATGTTGTCGAAGTGGAAGGCTCCGACAGCGTCGGATGTGGTCTGGGCCAGAAGTTCACTCTTGTTCCCGAGCAGGGTGACCTGCGCCTTGGCGATTGCCGCGCCAGAGGGATCGAGCAGGACTCCACTAATGGGATGAACCGCTGTGTGATCGTCGGCGGAAGTGGCGCCATCTGTAACTTGGGCGCGCACAGAGAAGGACAACGCCATGCCTAGGGTCACGAGCAGCAAGCAGGTTTGGCGATGATTCAAGAGCAAAATCGTCATCGGGAATACGCAATTGTGACACCGTCGAGCGTACAACCTGAACCTGAAATGGTTCTGAAAGACCGAAATCAGCCCCGGATCGAACTTATGCGGCGGCCCCCTTCGGCAAAACACAGGTTCGGCCCTAGAGGCTTTCGGTAGAGCCTTCGGGTCTCTACGGTGTTTCCCCGATATTACTTAAGTAGAAGTATTAGATAATAGGGGCGAAGCGCCATTTTTCCCGCAATGGCGGCCATTCTCAAGAGTTAGCGTTCGGCCGAGTGGAGGGCCGCGGTTGTGTCTACTGAAACATCGAAAGCAAGTACCACGCTCCCGGGAAAAGTCGAAAAGGTGATCGACGCTCATCCCGCTACCGGCGAACCGGAAAAGGCTCAGATCGCGGTCGAGGGCGCCGATCATCTCTATCGCGAGATTCGGGTTCCCAACAGTCTTACCGACGCCCATGGGCAGAAAGTTAAGCTCAAAGAGGGAGCCGAGGTCGAAGTGAAGATCGAGGCCGAACCGGTGGTTACCAAAACGGCATTTCAGCAAGGACAAGGCAGTAGATCCAGCGCGTAGTCCGTTCCGAAGGCGCCGTCTTCCGGAAATCGGCGCATAGGAAGTAGTTTCGGTCCAATTCCCTGGAAACTTATTTTGCTGGCCCCTTCGCCTCCTCCGCTGCAGGCTTGGCAAACTTCGCATCATCCACCGGAACGTTCTGCCGGACGTCGTTCACTTGGATCGTGAACCGTCCACTGGGGCGAGCCAAGGTCCAGCGGTATGGAATTTTCACTCCATGGGTGTCGCGATAATCCGCGTAATCGATCTGCGTCGGCAGCAACCCCAGGGCGGTATCCCCAAAGCGCAGCAGTCTGACCAACAATCCTGATTGCTGGTCAAAATACAATCGAATCGGCGGCTTTCCCTTCGCGCTGACCCACGACCACGTAAGCTTCGTGATCCCCGACTTTCTCCGTACCGCGCACCTGCATGCCGCTGAACATCAGCTTGAAATGAGTGGCGAGGTGCAAGTCCGCGTCAATGGAAGCTCCATCCAGATCGCTGCCGTGCATCTCGCGCAGGGGGTGCCCCGGGGTGCCCAGCCAGCCCTCATGGCCATTGAAGGCTGTAACGCTATCGCCGTTGGGCATGTGAGTGAATGAAATGCGCTTCTCCGGATCCTTCGAATAGATATCGATGGGCAGCGATTTTCCGCCAAAATCAATTGTCCCTTTCATGACGCGAGCTGGTGACCTTGTCAATCGCGGCCGCTCCGCCCACCGCCTGCACATACTTGTCGAGCAGTTGATCCGCGGTCGGCCCGGCGTTTTCCTTTGTCTCCGCCGCCTTTGGGCTGGCCATCGCTTCTGTGGGCTGCGCCTCTTTCGGTTCTTCGGTCATCACCGCCGGGATGGCTTGCGGGGCCGGGCTCCCACGATGGCAGGAATAGCATGTCACCTCGCGGTGCCCATCGAAATTATCCTTATTGATGGCAAACATCATTTCCATCATCTTGCGAGCAGTCTGCTTGGTTTTCTTGTCGTCTTTTTCAAAGGCGCCCTGCACGTGGCAGAACTCACATTCCACCCCCAGGGATGCCGTGATGAACTGCATGGTGGGAAAAATCTGCTCAGCCGGAAAACCCTTGAGCACCTGGATGTTCTTGAACTGCTCCTCGGCCTTGTTGGGTCCGGGTGCAGTGCTGCCAGCCTGAGTGTGTGGGCCCTGCGCCGCGATTTTTGGCTGTGCCTTAGCTGCGGTGAACATGAATCCAAATACCAGGACAAAAGCCATCATAGCCAGAACGTCGTTCCACTTTGCATTCATCAGTTTCTACCCCGCTTCAAAATTGCATGGTCTAGATTCTCTTCGCGAACTTCGCGGGTATTTCCTAGCGATCTCAGCGGTGTCAGATTTAACGGTTCGCCGAGAGTTTAACAGTCGACAAAAGCGCCTCAGGGCCGATTGCTGTAAACGTACTTGCCAGAAACCTCTGCCACTACGACCTTGCTTGGCAACAGCCCATCCACCTTGGCTTTCAAATGCGGTGGCACAAATAAAAATACCCGCTCCTGCCCACTCCAATTCCGCTGTAAATCCACATCGCTCAAATAAATCTTCGGAGCATCCGGAAACGTCGACCCGAACCACATCGAAGTGGTCCGCCCTTCCACCAGTTCCACCGTCCGCTGCAAATAGAACAATAACGACGATCCAAATGCTTGGTCGCCATAAATCATTACTCGATCCTCGGGACGTGCCCGCGCCGCAATTTCGCGCGCCAAATCCTTCGACGATAGATAGGGCCCAAACCTTCCCAGCGCAATATGAGCCGCCACCAGAAACACTGCCATTCCCGCAGCCAGCACCCAAGTCGCACCGTAGTGTCTACGCCGTATCCGCAGAAGAAAAGAAAGCAGCGGAGCCACCATCAATACTACCGCCGCCAATACGGCCGGCAAACGCAACGCCGCAAACGATGCATAACTCAAGTCCAACATGTGCGACGTAGAAAGCGTGTCCGTATCCATATTGTGGGTGGCCAACACGTTTCCAATGTCGGGCTCAAAGGGCAGATGCCGCGATTGCCACAGCAAAGCCAGCAGAGTCGCACTCGCAGCCAATCCCACCACTGCCAGGGCCCCCGCTGAGATGCTGAGCCATCCTTTGCGCACCCCCGCACTGCAATCGCTCCATTCACATCGCGCGATTCCGTCCGCCAGCAGCATCAGCAACGGGAAGTAGGCTGGGAAAGTGTAGTACTCCTGGTTGGTCGAGATGGCGAAAAATACCAGAATTAAACCTGCCAGTATCCAGCACAACAATCGTGTGCGCCCGGCAGACCCGCCGGATCGCTGTCCTCTATGTTCGTCAATGGCGTTGCGAATCGCCGCTGGTAGATAGAAGCTCCAGGGAAAGAGCCATAAGAGATGGAGCGACCAGTAAAGAGCCCAGGGAAGCTTATTGTAGTCGCGCGGATAGCGCTTCCCGAGAAACCTCAGAAAATGCTCGTTGACGAAATAAAACCAGAAGAACCCGTGTCCTCCCTGACCACCCGTATTTCGCAGCCCGGCGAGAATATGCCACGGCGCTGCGATCAGCAGAAATAGCGCTAGTCCCGACGCTAACCGGAACTCGCGCCACCGCCGCCACTCGCCGGTCACAGCCAAGTATAGAAACGCCGCTCCGCCCGGAAACGCCAGCGCAATCAACCCCTTCGTCAGTACACCCAGAGCCATGCACGCATATCCCGCATACCAGCGCCAAGTTCGCCCATCCGATTCCAGCGCAGTCAGAAAAAAATATAGGGCCGCAGCGATGAGCAGACTCAGCAGCACGTCGGGAATCAAAACGCGCGTGAACAAAAATACTCCCGCGCTTGTGTAGACCATCAATCCCGCATAAATTCCCGCCCGCTCCCCAAACGCGCGCCGTCCCCAAACCAGGGCCAGCACTCCAAGCAGCAGAACAGACAACGCCATCGGCAGCCGCGAGGCAAACTCATTCACTCCAAAAATGTGATAACAGAATGCCACCAGCCAATAAGGCAGCGGAGCCTTCTCCAGATATCGGACCCCGTTTACATGCAGCGTGACGTAATCTCCGCTTACGAACATTTCGCGGGCTGCCTCGGCATGCGTGCTGTCGACATCGTCGAGCAATGCCGGCCAGAAAAGCGATCCGAAATATACGGCCGCAAACACGACCGCGAGCGCCCCATACGACGCCGCCCGCAACCGTGGGGGCACGCGATTCGCTGCTTCAGAAATTGTTGGCCTGGAAATAGCGCTCAATTGGCGTGAACCCATTCAAGTGTTACAGAGTAGAACCCCGCGAGCAAGCCGCTTGCCCGGAGGCCTATTTTTTCTGCTCAACCCCGGGCTTCACTTCGCCGTGCCGTACAAAGAATTTCCACTTATCCATTCCCGCCGGCACTGCCACATCAAAGAACCCCACCATCATTTCGTCCGAAGTCTGATCCCCCCACGTCACCGTCGTAGTCGGATCTGGATTGTGCGGGTTATTTTTCGAATTGTCATACCATGCAATCGCCCGCAACCGCGTCCCAGCCTTCAGCGGACGCGGCTCGGCCAGCCGGTAACTCAGCTGCCAATGAAAGTGATAATTCACCCGCAACAGCACTTCCAGGCTTCCATCCTCATGCACAAGGTCGTACTCAAAGCGCTTGCCGCGCAGATGCATGTGCGGAAACAGGCTCAGCAGGGTGGCATCATTAGGCAGCGTGCCCTGCACTTCCACGCGGAAGTCATCGGCGCCCGGCGGAATGATCAGCGCATGATTGTTCAACTGCAACGTGATTACTCGCTGCTTCGGTGACGTCTTGGCAAACACCAGCCCAATGCTGGTCTGGTCCTGATCCGCCGATCCGTTGGTCGTGTAGTGCATCTGAAACACAAGATCGGATCCCGCGGGCACAAACTTTGCCATACCGTCCGGCCACTGATCCGGCGAACTGCCAGGGGCATAAACCAACAGCAGATCGCTGGTGGTTTCGTGCGCTTCGCGCCGCTCCAGCGGATCGTTCAGCGTTGAAGCGGTAAAGGGCTCTCCTACCGGCGCATGCCGCAACCACTGCGAATCCGGGGGACGAATGTATACCACCGCGTGATGCACATGCGCGGGACGCCCCGGGCGAAATTCCGACATCTGCACCCACCGGTCCTCCGTGAAATGCGTGGGCACAATTTCGTACGTGTATTCCACCTCTCCTCCGGCCGGAATCTGCACCGGCCTGGGCATTCTTACCACCCAGGCAGGCTGCTGAATCTTCCATCCCTCAGCCCATTTTCGCGGCGCGGGCGCATCGTGCGCATCGCCCGCGGGCGTGCCACTCGCTGCCCATGCAGAAATCGTCGCAATCTGTTGCGGCGTCAAGGAAACATCATTGGCAAAATGTCCGAAGCGCGGATCGGCGAACCACGGGGGCATCATCTTCATCTCCACCGCATGTGCCATCGCACCCGCCCAAGGGCGCGTCTCCTGGTAGGTCACCAAGGGCATAGGTGCAACTTCGCCTGGCCGATGGCAACTCTGGCAGTGATCCTGCAAAATCGGCACCACATCTTTATAGAAGGTCGGGGCAGGGCTGACTCGCGACCCAGCGCTCGGGAGTTGCCATGCAGCAGCCCCAGACCCAAGCGCGATCACCGTGAACCAAATCCTAAGGTTTTTCACGTGCGCAGAAACTCCAGAGTCAATGCCCATGCCTGCCGCGCCGCATTGGGCTCATACGCTGCCCGCTCGTCGCAGAAAAATGCATGATCGGCATTGGAAAACACGACGCTGACGTAAATCTTGCGCTGCGCATCGAGAGCCTCAGTCACCGCTTTCCGGTGCTCTGCCGTAATGTGCTTATCCAATCCGCCCCAAATCAACAATGCCGGCCCGTGCAGCTTTGAAGCCCGGTCCAGCAACCCGGGAGCGATCCCTCCTCCATAGAATGAAACTGCCTTCCGCACCGGAACCACGCTATTAGCCAAAAACGAAACCCGACCTCCCATGCAGAATCCTACGCACGAAATCGCGTTGGCCTTCACCTGCGAATGCAACCATTCATGGGTAGCCTTGACGTCCGCCTCCGCAGCCTCATTCGTTACCGCCTGGTAATGCGGCTTGACGGAGGGAAAGTCGTTGTAGTTACCCCCGAATCCCGGGGGCGCCGTGCGATGAAACAATTCAGGAGCCACCGCCACGTATCCCTGCTCGGCGAACCGCTCGGTAAGGTTGCGAATGTGGGAGTTGACGCCGAACGCTTCCTGAAACACCATCAGGCCGGGATAGGGCCCACCACTGGCGGGTCGCGCCACATATGCCGGCATCCTTGTTCCGTCCGCCACTTTCAACTCAATTCTTTCGTTCACCATTCCAGCTTGTGCCATGCCCTGCGAGTCTTCTCCATTTGAATCCGGCGGCCGGATTGTTTCTCTCAGTCTCGCATAAAACCGCCGACTAGAACCCCGATCACAGCACGCGTCCTTCAAAAAATGCTACATTCATCTCTTCATGTCAGCGCCAAATTCAAACTTCATTCGCGCCTGCAAGTCCCAGCCGGTCGACCGCACTCCCGTCTGGTTTATGCGTCAAGCTGGACGTTACATGCCCGAGTACCGCGCTGTCCGCAAGCAGCACTCGCTGCTCGAGATCTGCAAGAAGCCCGCTCTGGCTGCCGAGGTTACGATCACGGCTGCGGAAATCCTCGGCGTCGATGCAGCCATCATTTTCGCCGACCTTTTGTTGCCGCTTGAGGTCATGGGTCTTCCGTTTCATTTTTCCGCGGGCGAAGGTCCCGTCATCGAGAAGCCCGTCCGCAGCAAAGAAGACATCGCGAATCTGCGCACCGATCGCGCTGCCGATCTCGGGTATGTCTCCGAAGCCGTGAGTCTGGTCGCAAAGCATTTCGCCAACCGCGTTGCCGGTGATCGGCTTTTGTGGCGCCCCTTTTACTCTCGCCAGCTACATGATCGAGGGCGGAGGCTCGCGCAACTACGTCCACGCTAAGAAAATGATGTACAACTCTCCCGCCGACTGGGACGCGCTGATGCGCAAATTGGTTGTCGTCACCTCGGCGTACGCGGCCGAGCAGGTGCGCGCCGGCGCTGACCTAATCCAGATTTTCGACAGTTGGGTCGGGTGCCTCAGCGAGGAAGACTATCGCCGTTACGTGCTTCCTCACGTGACGGGCATGGTGAAGCAGTTGCAGAAGGCCGGCGCGCCGATCATTTATTTCGGCACCGACAGCGCCACGCTTCTGCCCGCCATGAAAGAAACGGGAGCGGATGTGATTGGACTCGACTGGCGCATTCCTCTCGACGAAGGTTGGGCTCGCCTCGATCACCAATGCGCCGTGCAGGGCAATCTCGATCCGGTCTTGCTCTTCGCCGGCTGGAAGGAATTAAAGCCGCGCGCGGAAGACATTCTCCGACGAGCAGCCGGACGCCCCGGCCACATCTTCAATCTCGGACACGGCATCCTGCCGGAAACTCCGGTCGAAAACGTGAAGAACCTGGCGCGCCTTGTACAAGAGTATTCTTCGCCGGCTTCCGGCTCCCGCTCTTCGGCTTCCGGAAGCCGAAAGCCGGCAGAGGGAAGCCGCACTCCATGACTCGCATCGCTATCGTTGGCGGCGGCATTTCCGGCCTCGCGGCCGCCTTCGCCCTTGAAGAGCGCCGCCGCAGCGGTACCGAGGTCGCCTACGTTCTTTACGAAGCGGCCGCCCGACTCGGCGGCGTCCTCCGCACCGAACACATTGACGGCTGCCTGGTTGAGGCTGGCCCCGATTCTTTCATCACCGAAAAACCCTGGGCCACGGATCTGTGCCGCGCCCTCGGCCTCGGTGATCAACTCATCGGCTCGAACGACGGCGACCGCAAGACCTACATTCTGACGAACGGACGCCTTATCGTCATGCCCGACGGCTTGATGTTTATGGTTCCCACCAAAATTCTGCCGACCGGACTGTCGCCGCTTTTTTCGTGGAAGACCAAGCTGTGCATGACGCAGGAGCTTTTCCATCCTCCGCGCGCTGCCGATCACGATGAGTCGGTCGCTGATTTTGTCGAGCGCCACTACGGCTCCGAGATGGTCGACCGGCTTGCTGACCCGCTGCTCTCTGGCGTCTACGGAGGAGAAGCCGCCAGCCTCAGCGTCCGCGCCGTGCTCCCTCGCTTCGCCGAGATGGAACGCACCCACGGCAGTCTGGGACGTGCCATGCTGGCCGCGCGCAAAAAAATGTCGACTGGCCCGCGCAAGGCCGCTCCGCCGCTCTTCACTTCGCTCAAGAACGGCATGCAGCACTTGGCGGAGACTGTCGTTTCGCGCCTCACCCCGGCATCGCTGCTGACGAATACGCCGGTGCATGCGATTCAACGCGAAGCCGGCGGATGGGTCGTCTCGGCAGGCATGCAATCCGATCAATTCGATCACGTCATCGTCGCCCTGCCCGGACCCGCGGCAGCGCAGGCGCTTCGCATTGCCAGTCCCGAGCTTTCCGCTGAGCTGGGGGCGATTCAGTACAGTTCTTCGATCACCGTCGGTCTCGGCTTCGATCGCGATGTCCGCCAGTCTCTTCCACCCGGCTTTGGATTTCTCGTCCCCCGCAGCGAAGGCAAGAAGCTCCTGGCCGCCACTTTCGTTCACAACAAATTTCCGCATCGTGCTCCCGAGGACCGCGCCCTGCTACGATGTTTCTTTGCCGGAAGGAATGCGGAAGAAGTCTGGCCGCTTGGCGACCAGCAGATCATCGGAATCGTACGCAACGAACTGCAGCAAATCCTCGGCCTGCGCGCGGAGCCTCTGTTCGCGCGCGTCTACAAATGGAAATCCGCCATGGCGCAATACGGCGTCGGACACCTCGATCGCCTCGACCGCATTGAGCGTTTGCGTCAGCAGTTGTCCGGTCTGGCTCTCGCCGGCAATGCCTATCGCGGCATCGGCGTGCCCGACTGCATCCGATCCGGTCGCGATGCCGCGGAGACGTCTCTCGCGTAGCGACAGCCGCCTTGGCTGTCCGGCCAGGGCGAAGCCGCTGGGCCGAGCCCAGGAGTTTGCCGTCTGTGGTTGATGTCCCAAATCAATAAGGGCCATCAACAGAAACGAGATGTTGACGGCCCTTGGTCTTCAAGTAGAAACGAATCTTACGCGCTCACCTGCGATTCCGGCGCAGCTGCCTCTTCATAGGAAACCTCGCCCTCGGGATTCCGCGGCCGCCGCACTCTGCGCCCAAAGACAGCTTCCCTCACCAACTTAAGAATCGTAAGCCGATTCTGCGCAACCACCTTCAGCCATGCCACCTTCCCCATCATGGGGAAATAAATCCCGCGGAAACACAGTCGCGCCAGGAAGATGTTGATGCGATATCCCAATGGTTGGTCGTCGAGCGAGTCGACGGCCTGGGCCAGCGCCTCCGGACTATAGGCATGCGCCCAACCGTACTTTACTTCGGCGTGAGCGTCCTCGATGCTGATCTTCAGCGGCGTGTGCGCCATGGCAAACGGAATAAATTCCTGCCAATGCTTAGCACGCGTCAGTCGCCCCGCAGCTTCCAGCCGCTTATACAGTGGCGTTGCCGGCAGCGGAGTCAGCAGTCCGAAGATGGGAAGTCCCGGTGGCCAGGTGCGCACCTGCGCCAGAGTTCGCTCCGCCACGCCGGTCGTGTCGTTGTCCATACCAAAAATAAAGGACGTGATTGCATAGACGTTGCGTTTCGCCAGGCGCTCGAGCACTTGCGCATATTCGCCCGGTTTGTTGAATCCTTTGTTGACGTCTTTTAGGTTTGCCGGGTCGATCGACTCCATGCCGATGAACACCCACTTGCCCCCGGAGGCCGCGATCAGATCTATCAGTTCCTCATCGCGCAGCAGGTTGGCGCTGATTTGTGCCACCCAGTGCACTTGGGCTCGGGCAGCAATGATGTCACGTAGCAGCGACTTCGTGCGTTTCACGTTGATGGCGAAATTATCGTCAATGAAGAAGACCGCCATCTGTCCTTTTTCTTTGCGGGCGCGTGCCTTCAAAAGCAGCAACTCGTTCACCACGCTCTCGTTGGTGCGAAATCGGATCGAGTCCCCGAAGAATCCGGTCACCGTGCAGAACTCGCAGCCGTAGGGACAACCTCTTCCAGACTCAACGGGGATAATGCGGAACGTTCCCCAGCCTTCGCCAACCTTCTGCAGCATTGCTTTCGCCACGTGGGGTACAAGGTTGAACTGGTCGAGATCAATCGACTGCCAGGGAATCACCGGATATTGCTTGAGCGAGGGCTTGCGCTCTTTACCAGTCTCGTCCACCGGCACATAGATTTCTTTCAGCTGGCCACGAGCCGCGTCGTTCACCATCTGCGGCCAGGTCTCGTCGGCTTCGCCCAAGGCTACGGCGTCCGCATGGCGTGGCCCGCCATCGCGCCCCAGGGCCTCGTCGGCCAACTCGGTGACATGCGGCCCGCCCATCACGACCTTCACTCCGGTCGCGCGGATCGCATCAGCGATGCGGTACGCTTTCGCGATCATGCGGGTCATGGCGCCGATGCCGACCAAGTCGATCTTCTCGTCGCGCACATACTGGGCAATCTGCGCCTCGTCCATGGGCTTGGCATTGCCGTCGATCAGCAGAACCTCATGGCCGGGTGGAGTGAGCGATTGCAGCAGAAACATCCAGAGGTGCGGCATGAAATTGCGGGTGACCCCATTGTCGGGGTTATAAAGCAGAATTCTCATGACAGCTCCCTCCTCGGAGAGCGAACGCGCTTCACCGCACGGATGCGTCACGAGCGATGCCAAGAAATGGCAATATCTACTTATGTTGAGGCTTGATTTGAGATTTAGAACCCAACCGATTGTACACCCTGGAAAAATTGCGGCTTGAGATGCCGCGCAGGATCTAACGAGTCCGACTAGCTTGATCTGTTCCGTGTTTCGGCACTTAATCGAGAACGCTACGTTTCATGCTGAAATCGCTGTCTTGCTGTTGCCTCCACTCTCCTCATTCTGGCGACGACTAGACGAATTTCGTCATAAGTAATCTCTGGAGGCAGCGCGTCTTTCAATGTCTTGAGTCGTTCCAGTCGCTCGAGACCGAGGCTTACGCAAGCCGCCTCGATGACTGCCAATTTGTTGCGATCGATCCATTCCGGACGAAATTCCACTTCGCCTTTCTCGACCAATGCAGCAACCGCGTTTACTACTGTGCCGATCTGCCGTCCGCGAATCCGTGCAATGTCTTCGAAACTCTTTCCCTCGGCGAGAAGTTGCAGCGTCTCCAGAGCGGGCGCGGTTTTTTTCTCTAGCGCTGCAGTTGCTCGCGCGCCTTGGCGATACTGCCGCAACGCGGACAGAATCTCCTGCCCGTATCGATCCGCTCTGCGTTCGCCGATGCCGGTGATTGTCAGCAGATCGGCAATCGAGGTCGGCTGCAATCGGCAAATCTCATCCAGCGAACTGTCATTAAGAACCACATATGCGGGCATGCTTTGCTTCTTAGCCGTCATGCGCCGCCACTCGCGCAGATACTCCCGTAGGTCCTGATTCGCTTGCGCCGCGGGACTCGAAGCCACCCGCACCTCCCTGGAAGCCACGCTCACCACGGCTCTGCGCACAGCAGCCGGAGTCACAGTTTCCGTCAGCCATTCTGGCGCTGCTCCGCAAACGTCACAGCCTCCACAGCAAGTCCACTTCGGAGTTTCGCCGAAGTGCGTGCAAATCTGCCGGTGACGACATTTCCCAGATTCCGCAAACGCCCGAATCGTGCGATATCTATCCCAGGCGCGGTTGCGCTCGGCGACATCCAGAATCTGGTTCGCAAAATATCCGAGCAGGCCTGCATCCTGCTTGCGCCAAAGCAGAATGCAGTCGGCAGGATTCCCGTCGCGCCCGGCGCGGCCCGCTTCCTGGTAAAACTGCTCCACCGACTTGGGCAGCGCCTGATGGATGACGGCCCGCACCGTTGCCTTGTTGATCCCCAGCCCAAACGCGATTGTTCCGACCAGCACGCGCACTTCGTCCGACATCCAGCGCTCTTGATTGCGGCGCCGTTCAGCGGTATCCATCCTGGCGTGATAGCCCACTGCAGCGATGCCCTGGTCTCCCAGAAAGTCCACGGTCTCCTCCACTTTGTTAATGGTGGGAGAGTAGACGATGACATTGCCCTCGTCGTAATGCCGCAACGCCGTCACCAGCAGTGCGGTATGCTCCACGCGGTCGCACTCGCGTACTAGATAGCGCAGGTTGGGACGATGGAAACTGGCAATGTATTTGTCGGGATTGCGCAACTCGAGTTGCGTCAGGATGTCGTGCCGCACGTGACGCGTCGCGCTTGCCGTAAACGCCGCGATCGGGCGATCCGGGAACTTTCCGCGGAGCCGGCTCAATTGACGGTACTCGGGGCGGAACTCATGTCCCCACTCGGAAATGCAATGGGCTTCATCAATCGCAAAGAGTGAAATGGGCACTTGCTGCAGCCATCCCAGCGTGTCGGCGCGTTGCAGACGCTCGGGTGAAAGATACAGCAGCCGAAAAGCGCCGTCTCGCGCCTTTCGCATGACGCGGTTCTGTTCTTCATTGCTGACCGAGCTGTTGAGAACCGCTGCGGGTATCCCCATCTGCGCCAGTTGCGCCGCCTGATCCTGCATCAGGGCAATCAGCGGAGAAATCACGACGGTAGTTCGTTCCGAAACGACTGCGGGTAACTGGTAGCAGAGAGACTTGCCACCGCCGGTCGGCATCACCACGCAGGTATCGTGTTCGGCGAGCAGGCTGCGCACAATGCGCTCCTGCAGAGGGCGGAACGAATTGTATCCCCAGTAGCGACGCAAAGGGGTCAGCAGGTCGGTTTCTGAGGTCATGAAAGGCAGTATATGTCGTGCTAAGGAAAGCCGATTTTTATCACGGCGCTTTTTGCGCCTCAACTCCCAAACGGAAACTACACGAGACCAGCGCGTCTCCGGTCGAGAGCGGCGGTCGCAGAAATCGAGCTTGCCTTGCGGATACATACGATCGAACGCAATCCACAGCAGAGTGATAACCACGAAGCAGAGCACGCTGCCTTCCGGGCCCTACCGATCCGCCGCTCAACCAGGCGCGCCATGCAGCGACGAACGCAGCAAATGGCCGGGCCAGACTTCTCCGCTGTCAGGCACGGAGTAGAAGAAAGTTTCTCCCCAATCCCAGGAGGCATGAAAGCCGACGGCAAACCAAAGATTGCCGGTGCGCCGCAATGTCAGGCAAAAGAAGAATCCGATGAACGCCGCGGCCAGCAATCCTGGCCACTGCTCGCCTTCATTCCCCCGATGAATGAGTCCGAACAAACACGACATCACCACGGCTGCGGGCCAAAAGCCGATGCCGCGAGCCAGGGTGAACTGCGTGTAGCCGCGCAGAAGGAACTCCTCGAACAGCCCTACCAGCAGAAACATGACTGCCCAGAACGCAGCGAAGCGGAACAGTCGCGCTCCATGCAGCATGACGTGACCGAAGGTAAAAGCATGTACTCCGTAGAGCGCGAACATCAGCAGGCTGATTCCGGCAAACCCCCATAGCGCACCGGTCCAGAACAATCGTCCGCAGGCTTGCCTGCCGGGGAAGCCATAAACTTTCCAGGGACGACCCTCGACGCGAGCCAGAATCACTGCCGGAATGACCGCGATGACCAGATCTCCCAATTCTTCCAGCATCATGGACCAGAGGCCGCCGGAGCCGAGGTTCCGCGACCATGCCAGTTGAACAACGAACTTCTGCAGAACATAGAACGTCGCCACATAGAAGGCGAATCCCCAGCCCGGGCGCAGGCCTTCCGGCCCTAGAAACAGCGTGCTGGCGTAGGAAGGCTGAGTTGCAGCGGCGAACTCGGGAGCCGGCGGCGTGCGAGGCTGGACTCAGCGGCGGAGTGCTTTCCGTATTGGTTTCGAGTTCCGCTCATTGCAGAACTTTCGCCGCAAACTGCCTCCGACATGGTAAAACACTCGGCTCGACCTTATGCGGCCATATTTCACGCGCGAACGCTTCGGACGTCCGCAGTTTCTCGCGGGATGCTGCTGCTTTGTTTCTTGGCACAAGCGTTATGGCTGGTGCATGCCGAAATGCACATGGCGCGCGAACCGGACGGGGCAGAGGCGATTCGCATCGGCGAGGGATGGAAGCAGTGGCACGGACGGGGCATTGCCGGAGCGCCTCTGTCCTGGATCCGGCTGGCATTGCGCAGGACCCGTTCCGCAGCGACGACAGCTGGGTTCGACACCGAGCATTCGCCGCTGCTCTACCTCGTTTCTGCCGCGCCGCTTGCTGGCATGGCCGCAGGACTTCGGCAGCGATTCGGCACCGTACTGGCGATGGCTTCCGCGAATTCCGTTTCTCGCGTGTGGGGTCTTTCTGGGCGCGTCGTTATGGTACGTGGCGCGGCGGCTCTGCGGAAATACCGGAGGATTTATCGCGCTCACATTCTATTGTTTCTCTCCTTCTCTGATGCAGGCCAGCGCGGTCTGGCATACCGAACCGGAGATCGTTGCGGCCTGGGGAGCATTCGGAGCCATCTTCACCGCCATCGCGGTCGCGCACACACTTTACGCTCCGCGCGAAGTCGTGCTGTGGAACTGGCGGCGCATCGTGCTGCTGGGCATTTCGCTGGCCATCGCGGTGGGATCGCAGTTCTCGCTGATCGTCCTTGCGCCGATGGCGCTGGGCTTCTTGCTCTATGTTGCTCCGGTGCGGAGGCAGGCTGGACTTGTCATCTGGATCGCGGCTTGCGTGGTGGGATTTGTTCTGCTGTTCGCGGTGTATTTTTTTCATCCGCACGCGTTCGCGGAGAGCATGCGGCAGGCTGCGTTCTGGGGAGCGACTTGGCGCGGATTCACGGTCCTCGGCGTATACAAGCAGGTTGCGGTACAGATTGGGCGGGCATGTCCCGCGCTGGCTCTGGGGCTTCCGGTCGCGCTGGTGACTTATGCCGCCTGGCCGCGCACCCGCTACTTCGGCAACACTGCGCCGTTGCTGGTGGCTGTGTTGTTTGTGATTTTGGGGATGGCGCATCCGCACGTTGCGGGCGCGGGATTTCTTGCTTGCCGCCATTCCGTTTCTGTTCATCTTCGTCTCGGGAGTACTGGCCGATTTGCTGGAGACGCGTTACAGGCCTGTGGTGATGGCCTGCGTCGTGGGCATGATGGCGGCTTACGTAATTTGGAGCCTGGTCAATCTGGTGCAGGTACCGCAAGGCTGAAGCCGGGCTTTGTTGGCAGGTCAGCAATGACCGAAGCGACCTCCGCCGTGCGCCTCAGGGCGTCGCGGCGGCGGTGGACGGCGAGGGGTTTTTGACGTACGTGGTCATCCAGTTATTCATCTCCCAGAACATGTGCAGGACCGATTCGCGGCCGGCATAGCCGTGTGATTCGAGCGGCAGCAGCACGAAACGAACGGTGCCGCCCTGGCCTTTGATGGCGCTGAAAAGGCGTTCGCTCTGCAGAGGGAAGGTGCCGCTGTTGTTGTCGGCCTCGCCGTGGATGAGCAGGATCGGCGTCTTGATCTTATCGGCGAAGGAGAATGGGGACATCTTGTAGTAGATCTCGGGCGCCTGCCAGTAGGTGCGTTCCTCGTTCTGGAATCCAAAGGGAGTGAGGGTGCGATTGTAGGCTCCGCTGCGCGCGATGCCGGCTTTGAAGAGGTCGCTGTGGGCGAGCAGGTTCGCGGTCATGAACGCGCCGTAGGAGTGGCCCATGACGGCGACGCGATGGCGATCGACGACGCCCGAGGCGCGCGCCTTCATCGATGGCGGCCTTGCGCGCTGGCGACGAGTTGATCGACATAGGTATCGTTGGGCTCGGCCTGGCCCTCGCCCACGATGGGAATCGTTGCATTTTCGAGAACCGCGTATCCCTGAGTGACGAAGGGGATGGGCGAACCCCACCACAGGAACGGAAATTCATAGGGCGAGCCGATGATTTGTCCGGCGGCCGACTTGGTTTTGTATTCGGTGGGATAGGCTTCCATGAGCGTCGGAAGCGGGCCGTCTTCGGGCTTGTAGCCGGGAGGAAGATAGAGGTTGGCGCTGAGGTCGACGCCATCGGCACGCTTGTATTTGAGGACTCGCTTCTTGGGAAGCGGCGCGTTGCCGTAGGGGCTGGGGAAGAATGTGACCTGTTTGAAGTCGTCTTTTGCGAGACTCTTGCGGTAGTAGTTGGGAGGCAGTTCCGGCGATTCCCGGCGGAGGAGGAGGGTTGGGCGGCCGCGTCGAGGACGGATACGGGCGAACTCGAAGAACTGGTCGGCCGACTGCCAGAGATGCTTGCTCTCTCCGTTGGTCGCGCTCATCAGGGAGACAAATGGGCGGTCGCCTTCGGGGGATGCACCCTCGGCGTGGAAGTAGATGCCGCGGAAGTCGGGGGTGGTTTGCAAGACGCGCTTGCCGGCGGCATTCATGGTTTCAAACGGCTCGCCCGGGATCGTGATAGCGGTCTTCGAAGGAGCCTTCAAACAATTTGACCGGAGCGGCCGGGAGCGTCGGGAGAGACGGCCAGGAGAATGCGCTTGCGGTCTTTCCAGCGCTCTTCTTCGACTAGCGCGAGACGGCCGTTTCCCCAAGACGAGCTTGCGAAACCGGACGGGGAAGCTCCGCGAGCTTGCGGGGCGAGCCCTCGAATGGTGCGTCGAGAAGGAAGAGAGTGTCGCGAATGGGAACATCCTTGCGGGGATCGCCGCCATCGGCGGCTTCGACCCAGGAAACTGTGGCGGGCGCGTCGCTGCGCCAGTCGAATTCACGAGGGCCCGACGTCGACGGCGTCGTGAATATTCGGGATCGGTATCCGCCAGCGGTTGTCAGCCAACTGCTTGCTGGATCCGGTTGCCAGGTTGATGGCGAGAAGGCGCTCCGGAAACATCTCGAATGGCAGCAAGTACGAATAGGGATGATGGCGTTCGTCGACCAGGACGTAGCGAGCGTCGGGTGAAGGTGAGGCGCTCTCGATGACGCCGGGTTCGCCAATGTCTTTGGTCGTGCCGTCGAGGTGGACGACCTGGATCTGAGAGGTCGCGTAGTAGTCGAAGATCTGCTCGTCCTCCGGATTTTTCAGCAGGTCCTGGTAGGTTGCGCCAGGCGTGATACGGCCCGAGATTTTCCTGGATCACGGGGCCAGTGGGAACTTCGCTGCGCTTCGGAGCTGAACCTCTGTCTTTGCGGCACGGTCTTGCAGATAAGGCTGGCGTTATCGCTGGTCCATTCGCAGGGGCTGCCGAAGATGCCATTGAGCGGACGCCGGGCACGCGGTGGGCCTGCGCCGAAGCTACGTCGACGATCCACAGACTGAGACCGGCGTCAGTGCCGGATTGTCGCTGGCGTTCACAAAGGAGACGTGTCGGGCATCGGGGGACCATGACGGCGAAACGGATCTTGGCGTCGGCAGGACAATCCGGAAATCGCCTTGGCTTCGCCGCTCAGGGAGAGCTTGCAGCATCAGCGAAGTGATGTAGCGTCCGCGGCTCGGACCGTTGGTCCGCGGGTTAAAGCGCAGGCCGGCCAAGCGGAGTTCCGGCTGCGCCAGATCGGCAACCGAAGGCAGGCCTGAAACGGATTCGATCAACAGCCATTGGGAGCCTGCGCTGTCTCTGGGGGAAACTTCGACGCTCGGCGTGGGCCGGGTATCGACCAGATCGATGATTGCCTGCGGAGGCTTCTGGTATTGCAGGCTGGTCTGCGCCCGGCTGCCAGAAAGCGCGACACAGAGAAGAACTGCGGTCAAGCGGAAGACGTACGGCGAGAGGTCGAACGCATGGCGTACCTCTTTCTGCTTTCGCAGAAGAAATTTGGGGGAACGTTGGAGGGAACATTTTCCTGCGAAACGGAGAGTCGGCAAGAGGTTTGAGAAGATTTCGAGGGCAAGTTCTGTTGGCAAAGACAGGTCTGCAGGAAAACCCTGATTCCATTTTCCCGCTGGTTGCTCAATAACTAGAGACTCGGTAGTGTGTCTCATTGCCAGGCAGCCAAGATCCTCCTATGGCAACGACACCGGCGGTCACGCAGATGGCGCTGGATCGTCGGAATCCTGGCCATCTTTCTTGCGGTTACGGTTGTATGGCATCCGTATGGTGATCACGCGCGCGCAGCCGATTCTGCGGACCCGCGTCATCGAGACGCTGTCGGCTCGCTTCAAGAGCCGGGTTGAACTCGCCGAACTTCACGTCTGGATCGCGGATGGCGTCCATGTCGACGGCAAGGGTCTGAAGATTTACGGCGCTACCGATCCGAATCCCTGGGAAGACTGGCGTCCAGCCATTACTGGAGATCAGGGAATTCCGTTTTCAGACTGCGTTGCGCAACCTGTTCCGCGAACCCATGCACGTGGACACCATCTTCGTCGGCGGCCTCACCGTGAATATTCCGCCGAAAAGTGATCGCCAGCAGATGAATAACATGCGCCGGCGTGGCGGGAAAGATGAGCATCATCGGTCGACCGCTTCGTGTGCACGAACACGAAGCTCATCATCAACACCGCGCATCCTGGCAAGCCGCCGCTGGAATTCGACATCAGCGATCTGCGAATGAAAGACATCGGTCCGGGCCTACCCCTGCGCTTCGACGCGACGCTGGTCAATCCCAAGCCGGTCGGGGACATCCAGTCGACCGGCCAGTTCGGACCGTTGAACGAAGAAAGCCCTCGCGACTCCGCCGTTGCCGGAGACTATTCCTTCACAAATGCTGATCTGGGGACGCTCAAGGGCATCGGAGGGATTCTTTCTTCCACCGGGAAATATGAGCGGGACACTGGGCCGCATCGAAGTCGAAGGCCAGACCGATACGCCCGATTTTCGGATTGCGTCAGCGGCCATCGCGTCCCGCTGCACACCGACTTTCACGCTCTCGTTGACGGCACGGACGGCGATACTTATCTCGATCCGGTCAAGGCAAGGGTGCTCCATTCTTCGTTTACCGCGAACGGCAAGATCGTGCGCATGAAGAATGCGCACGGGCACGACATCGAACTCGACGTAGTACTGGGCCGCGCCAACATTGAAGATCTGCTGAAGCTCGGCGTCAAAACTGATCCCCGATCATGACGGGCGCGGTGGAGATGAAGACCAAGCTTAGTCTGCCGCCCGGAGCGGAAGACGTCGCCGACCGGCTGAGACTTGCGGGCAGCTTTCACATCCCGGAAGGCCACTTCACCAACGAAAAGGTTCAAGAGTCGAATCGATTCCTTGAGCCTGCGCAGCCAGGGCAAGCCAACTGGCGCGGGGACGAGAAGAGAAATCAGGTGTAGCGTCGGATTTGCAAGGAACGTTCGCGCTGCGGCAGGGGGTGCTCACTTTCTCCTTCCTGCACTTCCAGATTCCCGGCACACACGCGGACATGACTGGGCAATACAGCCTAGACGGTAACACTTTCGATTTTCATGGATATGGTGAGACTGGACGCGAAGTTGTCTCAGATGACGACGGGCTGGAAATCAATTCTGTTGAAGCCGGTGGACCCGTTCTTTCACAAGCACGGAGCAGGAACGGAAGTTCCTTTCAAGATCACCGGCACGCGCGAGGAACCGCACTTCGGCCTGGACTTCCAACATAAGAACGAGGCATCTCCAAAGAAGATCACGCACTGCAGTCGCGGACCGCAGCTGCCTCGCGCTGACAAGCGCGCCGATGCTAATCGAAAGTCCATACAGCATCTGGGGTATTGTTTCCGCTGTAGTCACAGAATATTTTTCGAAATAGAACCCCAGTGGATGACACTCCGCTTCGTCGCTGGAACTCACAAAGGAGGAACAGGATGCGGAAGGACTCATTGCGACAGCTATACGTCGACGAATTAAAAGATCTCTACAGCGCTGAGACCCAGTTGGTGAAGGCCCTGCCCAAAATGGCTAAAGCATCATCGAATGCCGAGTTGCGTCAGGCGTTCGAGGAGCACTTGCGCCAGACCTCGGAACATGTTTCACGGTTGGAACAGATTTTCGAGAACCCTTGGAGAAAAGCACCGGCAAGAAATGCGTGGGAATGGAAGGTCTGGTTAAAGAGGGCGCGGAGACAATGCAAGAAGAATATGGGGATGCCGTGATGGATGCTGCGATCATCGGAGCCGCCCAGAGAGTGGAGCACTACGAGATTGCCGGATACGGAACGGTCCGGGCGTTTGCTGAGTTGTTGGGCGAAAACGATCACGTGTCCTTGATCGAGCAGACGCTAGAGGAAGAAAAACAAACCGATGCAAAGCTGACCCAGCTGGCGGAGCAAATCAATTCGCAGGCTGGGGAAGGTGAAGCAGAAGAGAGCAGAGAGCCGGCAGCGCGAGAGCAAAGGACAAGCGGGCCGCCTAGTTGAGGTGGAAGGGCGCCCTAAGCGTCCTTCCACAGTTTTCCTTGAGGTTGTGCAAAATACGGGAATCACCCGATACCTTCCCGATTCCTGCCTACAGTATCGTTCATCCTCGCTGGCGCGGACGCTAGAACCGCTACCGGGAAGCGCCGTGGTCAAATCCAAGGATCCGAATTTATGAGTAGCGGTACTTCCGGCGCCTCCCGCAGCTGAGCTGGCATGTTCTCTATCAGGCCGCGCTGTTTGAAACCGATCGAAACAAAGTTCTACGGCTGACTGAGGAGGCGGAGAAAGCCATCCTCTCCCGTATCAGAGAACGGTTTGTCACCTCCGCAGACCACATTGAAGCAGACGTGGTTCTGGACGATGCCTTGTACGCCTTGCGCGCTCTCCGAAATAGCATCCACTCCGAAGCGGCAGCCGCCTAGGCGAGCTTTTCATTCCGCCCCGGAGCCCAAGCCAGGGCCTGTAAACCCCGTCCCGGCAGTCGTTTATCGTAACTGATAAACGTATAGCTGCTCCGCACCTTAAATAAGCTTTTAAGGATTGCTAAGAAAGACAGCGGTCGCAGTTCCGTGCAACGCTGTATTGTTGCGCGTCGGAGTCTGTCATAGAGTGCTGTAAAAGCGAAAGCGAGTTTCTCCTCATGGCGAACCGAAGCGGTGGACAAGGACTTCCCCCAGCTAAGAACTTGAAACGAGCATTCGAATGCGCGGTGCGCGACATCTATGAAGCGGGTCTCACCGGAAAGGTCTCGCAATACCGAACTCCCATCGCACAGCGCGCCGGAACTGGCGTCGCGGGATCGTCGGTGGACGCGGAGAAGCGCGCCCTGTCTGACGCTGCCCGGGCGCTTGCGCAGTTGTGGAAAGTCTCCCCCAGCCGTTGAACGTCAGATGGCGCTAAAGGTTACTGTTGAGGGGTGCATAGGAACTACTTTACGCGAAGGTGTTCTCTTCCGCATGGTGATGAATGCCGTGCTTACTAGGATCAGCAATACAAGGGCAACGGCACAGAATGCCATCGTTCTACACGATTTTGGATTGCCCACAATCACGACCGCATTTGAGATGCGAATTTGACGTCCTTCAGAACTAACCTTCCAACTCAGAAATCGTAATTTCCGGCCGGAATTGAGGCACCCCCTCTCTTTGCAAAAAGTGAGGTGCCTCTGCTGGCTATTCCGCTGCGTTTGAGCGCTGGGAATACGTCTCTAGACTGCTTTCCGCAACGTATCGACGCTTTCGGAGCCGCGCTTGACGGCGGAATCGCCGCTGCAAGCATGGCATCCAGAAACGGCTTCTTTGCGGCGTTCGCGGAGTCGGCTCTGGAAAGTATCCCAACGCCCGCCGACCCCAACCGCGCTGTTACTGATTACGACCGAATCGGTTCCGGCCGGAACTACCCGATCGGTGGTGGAAGAGGCCGAATCAAGGTCGGCTCTACGGGCGCCGGTGCCGACTGGAGGCTTAGAACCGGTTTCCCACCCATGGGCTTGAGCCGCTCCTTGTTCCGAGACCGGATTTCCGGAAGTTTGCTGGGTCGTAGGAGTGATGTTGCGGTCGGTTTCCGCGCGATGCATCACCGGATCGGCGACCCATTTTGAACGGTAGCGCCCTTCATATCCGGCCCACTTACTTTCGGAGTCGAGATCGGACTCGTTATACGGGGGAAAGCTCTCGACCTGGCGCTTATCCAGGTTTGCTTCGAAATCATTGGTATGCTTTGCCGAGGCGCGCAGGCCATCCGCGGGCACGATGAATTTCTTGCTGGAAAGCCAGCCGCCAGTGTCCACAACGATATAACGGATGTTTCCCGTGGAATGGTCGAAAATGACATCGTCAATCTTGCCTAACTTCTCGTCGTTCAAGCCGTACAGATGAGAGCCGCGAATATCCTCGGCAACATCGCCAATGCGCGTGTCTTTCAAGGTGCCGTAGTGTGCCATTTTTCCTCCTGTTTTTTGCGTTGAGTTGGGTGTGACGGGATGAGCACGCATCCCAAACGTTGGAAGCACATTTGAATCCAGTATCGAATCGGAGCAGGGAAGAGACCATCCGCCGTTCACTGTAGGGCGTTCATCGGATCGGCGATGCAGAAGGGCTCGGTAAGGACACGCAGCAGTCAGATCTGGCCGGGATCTTCGGGATCGGGCTCGCGCACGGGCATGTCAGGATTCTCCGGAGAATCTGGAGGTTCATGAATCGGAAAAGGCTCCGGCTCGGAAGGAATGCGGAAGTGGTATTGGCGGGCATGCTGATCTGGGTACATAGCATTCTGATGCCAGAAGGTGGAGAACGGAAGCCGAAGTTTCTTGGGATAACCGGGCTTGCCGCACAGACGGCAAATCCGATTTGGCGCCGGCCCGAAGATTCGGAACAAGAGAAAGCGGGCCCAGTGGGCCCGCAAAGCGGGACATTCTGTTTAAGCATGCGGCGAAGTAGGGCTGCCACCGGGAGTTGAAGGGCATGGCGTATTCGGGGGCGTCGGACTCATCCCCGGCGACGTGCGGCCGCTGTTCCCTTGGCTTCCAGGGGTCGACGGGCTCGAACTTGACGATCCCGAGTTCGGTGCGGAGACTGACGGTCCGTTTGCGGTGCCGGGCAAGGTTCCGCAAGGCGAATTGCTGGGCGATGTGCCAGGGGTATTCGGCGAGTTGGGATCAACCGTGGATGGTTGCGTGGTGCTTCCGGGAGTCAAAGTGTTAGGGGACGTCGATCCCGGCGTAGAGGTGTTCGGAGTTCCGCTGGGTGAAGTGGAGCCGGGCGTTTGCCCAGGAGTGGTTTGTGGAGTCGCGGTTCCCACGGGCGGTGTAGCGGTACTAGCCGGCGGGGTTGCGGTGCTCGCGGGCGGAGTCGCCGGCGAACCCGGGGTTGAGTTCTGCCCCGCGCTGCTGCTCGAGCCGCCCCGCCTGGTGAACTCTGGGCTACTGCCCAACTGCCACAACACAACACAACCGATAGCAACATTAGTTTCCGTGACGACATGTTTAAGCCTCCAGGCGCTTTGAATTGTTCCAGCTTCGTATTGCCGCCAATCTAGATCCTAGATAGCGATCGTTTTCGGAGCTAAGAATCTTGCTCTAACTCAGGGCTCAGTATGCGCACCCGTGAATCTTCATCAGAATCCGGCACATGCCTTAGATGGAGGGTAAACATCTCTCGGTAATGGGCTGTCCAGCCGACATTCCAGCGTAGTAATGCTGAAAGGAGTCAACGCTTGGCTGTTCTTGAATTTCCGGTCGGAGTCATGCCGCAGCGTCGGGGAGCGAAACAGGCAGCGCGGAAGGGCTAGTGAGCAGCACTCAAGGCGATATAAGCCAGGCCCGTGACCGAAACAACGAGGAACACGTAAGGCCAACACTCGACGGCACGCCTTAGGAGCGAGACTTCCGAATTAGCTCGTGCTTGAGTCATAACCAAGCCCCGATTGAGCAGAAATCTCGACTCGGAGCCGCTTCGGGGAAGAAGCCAAATACACCGTAACCCATTAGACTAACGGTGGCGTTAAAGAGCAATACGGTAAATTCTGTAGCGAGTATTTTTGGCCGACAAGGCGGGATCATCTTCGTTAGAATTCGGGCTCGTTGATTAAGTGTTAGATAGGACGGAGAGTCAGGCGACCCTGACCCTCCGTATGAGAGAAACCGTCGCGCGCTGAGGCAGAAAACCAGACAATCACGACAGCGGTTCGATGCTGTCGATATGAATCGTGTTGCTCTTCAGTTCCAGGATGCCAGTGACTTTGACCTGCTTGCCAACATACTGCCTGGCTCTCGCTTGGTTGTCGAGCTGGTAGGTCATTTTGGTTACTGGGTCCTTTAACACCAGCTGACCCTGTTCGCTGGTGACGCGGCCGGAGAAGGCGAGGGCCTGTTGGGTTTGAGCGTCGTCCGAAGAAGGAGCAGAGACCGGCTGTTGTTGAGGAGATTTTGGAGCAGTGGCAGGATGCCGTTGGTTGGGAGTAGCGGGAACCGAATCCTCGTCGGCCTGCTGTGCGTGTGCCGACGATGCCAGCCCGAAGGTCACCAGGGTTAAAGCAGCAGCCAGCAAAATGCGGATAAGGAAGTTCTTCACGAAAGCGACCTCCGATTTGAATTTGTAACCCGGCGCAGCTGACTTAGCGGTCCAAAGCGACAGACGAAATCCTGATCGTTTTTCCATTCAATTCCCCAACAAGGCGGGCCCGGCGCCCGGCCATGCTTCCAAGTACACCTAAGTCGCCGTCGAGGTTGTAGGTGGCATCGGGTTCGACCAAGACGAATCTTGCTCCGCCCCGAACGCATTTGCGCGCGCAGTCCGCCGCAGTTTGGCCGAGAGCTCCGGGATGCCTAGCCCCGCAGCGGGAGCAAGTCACCATCCCTTCGTAGGTTTGCTGGGTTGTCGATGGAGAATCCTGTCCTGCGGCCCCTTCGCCGGCAGTGGCTCCGGCGGCAGCCCCCAAGGTCGCAATCAGAAGTGCGAGTGCGCAGGCAATCCCGGTACCGAGCAGCAGGATCTCAATCCAGACACGGTAATTTCTCATGGTTACCCATATCCTGTCCGCGGGACTGCCAATGGATCCGTCGCAATCTCGAAGAGTTGGTCACGGGAAGAGATGCAACTGGAGTGCCAAGCGCGAAGTCGAAAGGACTGGGGTGATCTAAGTTGGTGATAGGACGGCGCGAGTCGCCTCACTGGTGGCCTTGCGCAGCCTCCGCGGCGAGTAGAAATTTCCCGGCAAGTGGAGAAGAACCGAGGAGTGAAGCCTAGGCCGCAGCGGCTCGGGCCGCCTGCGCCATACCCAAGCTTGCCGCCTCCCTTGCTCCTGCCCGACGGAGGAGTTCGATGGCCCCGTCTGCTTTCGAGCTTTCCTGGCAGGATACGTATACCAGGGCACCGACGTCGCACAGCTGATGACCTAGTCTTTTTGCCTCGTCTTCAGAGAAACCGAGACCGAGCAGGGTCCCGGACCCTCGAGAAAGAGTAGGGAAATTCTGTTCTCCCAGCAGGGCCTGATAGAAGGCTTGGGAACGGATAAAGAATCCGACGGTGGGAATCACCACGGCACCGAGTTGTGAAAACCAGCCAATCATGCGGGCGCTGATTGCGCTTTGTTCCCGCGCTACGTTGCCAATGGTGGCATCCTCCACGGCCGACGCGACGGGGTGAGCGGGCGACAACACCATACAGATGTCTTCGTTTCCGAATCCTGCTTGGTTCAGCGCAGAAACCACCGCGGGCAAGGCGACGTTACGGGGATACGTGGCGTAGGCGGCCGTTCCAGTGGCGCTCATGTCTTGACCCTCCAGGCCGGTTGCGGAGGAAGGGCAGCGGGACCTTCGACAGCAGGAATACCAAGGCGATGGCCCAACTTATAGGCTTTCTGTAACGGAGGCACTAGGGTAAATCATGTAATTGGGAAGTGCTCTACGGAACCGGGAATATAGTTACTCGTCACACCTGAGTCATCACGGTAACTACATTGAAGGCCGTAGGACAAAAGGTCGAGAGCGCGAGGAAGGCTTGCACCCTCGAATAGAATTTACCGCCTCCGACGTTCTGAAGGATCAGGCGTTAGTGCTCTACGAAAATGGGCCATGCAATTGCACCAGGAATGTGATCCAAGGTGATTGCGATTCAGAGAATGGATGTTGGAAGGTAGGAGAATTATGAAACGGTTTCTCTTCGTTGTTGTAGTAGTTGGCCTGGTCGGCTCGGGAATCAGTTTGTCGGCTCAGCAGAAGCCCTCGGCGTCCGATGCCCCCTCGATGCAGACTCCGCCGCGGACGGGTCCGGAGAGCTCGATGCCGCAACCGCAGACTGACGCCACGAATTCACATCCGTCGGCGCGCGCCTTTGAAGGCACGATCCAAAAGGTGGGCGACGAATTCGTTCTCCGAGAGAACGTCACTCAGAGCCCCTTCAGGTTGGATGACCAAGCCAAAGCAAAGAAGTTCGCAGGAAAGGACGTCAGAATCATGGCGACGATCGACCCTACGACGAACACGCTGCACGTGGTGGACATAACTCGCGCCGACACTCAGTAGAGGTTAATTTGCTGAGTCAGCGTCATCGGCGACACCGGCTGTCTGTAAGTTAACAGTGGCGTCATTCGTGGGAACGCGATTTTGGAGTAACGAACGACAGAAGTTTCGGAGAGTGAGGGGGAAGGCGCGAGCCCTAAGAGAGTAATTCGATCTTAACGACAAGAATCGTATTCGTGCCCGTTTCGAGTTTGCCTCCGACTCTCACGCTTTGATTCTCATACTGCTTTACATCGCCCTGATCTTGCAGTTCGTAGGTGGTATTACCAGCAACTTTCAGGACGTACTTATCACCGTCCTTCACAATCTTTCCGGTAAAGGACTGGTTAATCGGAGTTGGCTCCGATGAAGTTTGGGGATCCGCCGGCTGCTTTCCCGGCTGGTCCGGTTGGCTTGGTTCCGGGGTAGGCGTGTCCCGGGGTGGCAGAGGCTGGGGTGCGGGTTGCGGTTTCTGCATTCGCGTCCAGGCAATCGGCTGCTGCATTACGAAGGCGTCCTCGGGAGTTTGCGGAGCCGGTTGTGACTCTTGCGCGAACGCCAGGGGGGATAGAGCCAACAGAAAACCAGCCAGTAGAGTCGTCGTCGTTCGATCCATAGGAATTTCTCCCGAAGACGAGCGCTGGAAAAATCGACGCGCTATTGATTTGCTACCTACGGCGCATCAGTTCCCACCTAGTGGCATACTAGCCGTGCAGCTGCTTCACAGCCTGTGTAATCACTTTTATCCCAATCGATCTCTACGGTCCATAAAGGGTTATCTGTAGCTGGGCGCGTTCAGGCCGCTGGCAGCGAAACCACAGAATTTGGCATCAAAGAACCGCTCGAAAACCATACCGCCGGCATGGTTTACAGGAACCGCCACCGCTGAGTAAACGGCGCAGCTAGCCATAGGCAGGTGTCCCTGGTACCGGCCGGACGGGCGGATGGTGGCTCGTTGCCGGGAGGGATCTCGGCCCCAGCTGTCGTCCTTGAGGATTTCTGCATGCGATTGCTTAGCGCCCGGCTCATCATCTCCCTAATCGTCGGTGTGCTGTTAGTTTCGCTCTGCGCCTCTGGATATGAAGTCTGGGTGAGCAAGCGTAGCCTGCGACGGGATCTGCAAAGGCGCGCCGAGGTACTTGCGGAGAGTCTCGCGGGGAACGTGGAGCGGGACATTGAAAGGGGCGCATTTCAGACTCTGCGAAAGACCGTGCAGCGCTTCGCACATCGGGAGAACTTGATCGGCATGGCCGTGTACGACCCCCAAGGTCACGTCGTCGCCATCACCGACGATTTGGCTCCAAAGATGGGGGAGGCTCCGCCGATCGTCCTCGACACGCTCAAAGACAACCATGAGGCGGACGCATTCCAAAGGTTGTCGGATCAGCCCGTGCACATCTGTGTGCTGCCGCTTTACAGTCCGGACAAATTCCTGGGTGCTTTAGCTATCGTTCATGACGCGGGCTACATTCGTGCGCAAAGTCTTCGCATTTGGCGCGAGACGTTTCTGACCGGTCTGGCGCAGCTCGTCCTGATCGCTCTGATCACTCTGCTGATCGTTCGCTGGAGTTTCGAAGGGCCCATTGCCCGTACCGCGCATTGGATGAGAGCTTTACGAACCGGGCGCATGCCTTCTTCCCGGATCGGGGTGCCAGATGTGGAGCTGTTCCGGCCGCTGGCGCGCGAGGTTGCGACCCTTGCCCAGAGTCTTAATACCGCGCGCACGGCTGCGGAGCGGGAAGCGAGACTGCGCGCGGAAGCGCAGTCGCAATGGACCGCAGAAAAGCTGACATTGGATCTTCGGGCCCGCTTGGGAGAAGGCCGGATGTTTGTGGCGTCAAACCGGGAGCCTTATATTCACATGCGTCGTGGCAAGTCGGTGGAAGTGAGTGTTCCGCCAAGCGGTTTGGTAACGGCCCTCGAGCCTGTGCTGTGTGCTTGCGATGGGACCTGGTTGGCGCACGGGAGCGGTACGGCCGACCGCGAAGTCGTTGACCGCCATAGCCGACTGCCGGTGCCTCCTGACGAGCCGCGATACACACTCCGCCGCATCTGGCTCACGAAAGAAGAGGAAGAAGGGTATTACTACGGATTTGCCAATGAAGGGTTGTGGCCGCTCTGCCATATCGCCCACACCCGTCCGATTTTTCGGGCGAGCGACTGGAAGCAATATCAGGCAGTCAATCGCAAGTTCGCTGACGCCCTCCTGGAAGAAATGAAAGATAGCGAAAAGCCGGTGGTTCTGGTGCAGGATTATCACTTTGCGCTGCTGCCCACGATGATCAAACAAAAACGGCCGGACGCTCGGGTAGCTATCTTCTGGCACATTCCATGGCCCAATCCAGAGGCGTTTGGGATTTGTCCATGGCAACGCGACCTGGTCGATGGGCTTTTGGGGGCCGATCTCATCGGCTTTCACATCCAATCGCACTGCACCAACTTTCTTCAGACCGTCGATCGGGTCATGGAGTCCAGAATCGATTGGGATCATTTCACGGTGCAACGCCTGGGTCACACTACGACGGTGCACCCCTTTCCGATCAGCGTGGATGGGACCGAGCTATCGCCGGAAGGTTCTGGCGAACAGGTTTTCGACGGGCGTTCGGGATTGTTGAAGAGCCTGGACATCGGGGCGCTTTTCCTGGGAGTCGGGGTAGACCGCCTCGACTACACGAAGGGAATTCTGGAACGGTTTCTGGCGTTGGAACGTTTTTTTGAGAAGTATCCGCGCTATCAAGGGCAGTTCACATTTGTACAGATCGGCGCACCGAGCCGCAGTCATCTGAAGCGATATCACGATCTGGAGGCAGAGGTCGTGGCGGAGGCAGGGCGAATCAACTGGCGTTTTCAGCGGGACAAATGGAAGCCGATCGTTTTGCTCAACCGCCAGCATAGTCATAAGGAAATCGAGCCTTACTACAAAGCAGCAGACCTATGCCTGGTTACATCGCTGCACGACGGCATGAATCTGGTGGCGAAAGAATTCGTCGCGGCGCGTCACGATGAGAGTGGCGTGCTGATTTTGAGTATCTTTACGGGAGCCGCGCGGGAGTTGCGCGACGCGCTTCAAGTGAATCCTTATGACATCGACCAGACGGCCGAAGCGATTCGAGTCGCTTTGGAAATGGATCCAGAAGAAAAACAGGCGCGTATGCAACGTATGCGGCGCCTGATTCGGGAACACAATATTTACGAGTGGGCAGGAACCCTGATCACGGAGTTGTGCGAACTGCGTCTCGATCATGAAGAAGGGGTCGACGGCAAGACGCACTTAGGCGCATCGGCAGCGTGAGCCTGACAGTTCTGAAGTGCAGTAAAATTGAATTTCGCGACCAAAGCCGCGCGGGGCTAGAGAAAAGGTTCTCCCGGAATCCTGGACGAGCGCGGACTTCCAGCGAATTGGTTCAGGAGTTCGTCGATTGCAAAGAGTGAAAAGGCAGCCATCCCCAATGCGGTACCTAACGCCTCCAAATGCACGGCCAAGCTAAGTAGCGAGAAGACCGTAAGAAACGCGCCAAAGGCTCGTAGCATAATCAAGCTCCTCAAAATCCCGGGGGACCTTTACGACACCTTTCATTTGAGACGAAGGCCGGCGGATCTGGAATACAGGGTTGGCCCCATTTGTTAAACGGTTTTCTCGCGGTGTACGCACGCGGTTTTCTGTAGCCGGCTGGGTATACGGTAGAGGTTTTCTGGAAACAAAAAATGCAGGGTAAGCCACAGCTAAGTTGAGCTCACCCTCGCTTTTCCGGGCAGTGCGGGGACCGGGTTAACTTTCTTGCATGGGAATTAACCTCGTCACGCACCGTGGCAAGTGATGGTTTCTGTAACGGCCGCCACTCAGACTAACCTCGACGGCGAGTCTCCTCCGCATCCGGGTCGGCATCGTCCGAAACCCGTTTTGGTGGTTTGGAGGCCGCGTCGGCGTCATCGCCCGTCTGTTTGGCGGCATCTTTAGCCTTGCCCCAGGCATTCTGCACTTTGCCTTCCGCTTGTTTCCGAGCGCCCTTGATTTGGGCCTTGGGGCTATCTGTCCATTCGCCCGCCTGCCGCTCTACGCGTCCGGCAACGTCCTTAACTTTGCCTTCCACTCGGTCCTTATTCACGTGTAGCCTCCTTTGAAAATTGGTTGAACCACTGATCGTTTCCGGCTTAGGCCGGAACACGTTCTGCGTTAGGCGATCTTTCGTTCCTGCGGCTGATCTTGTTCGATGTCGTAGTTCGATTGCCTCTCTCCGGATCTGCTTTGCCGTGAACATCGTTCTTATGAGTTGGCAATTCCTGCTCGGAACTAAAGGGCTGTTCGCAAACCTCGCAGGTATTTCGATCGTCCGGATTCTGATTCATTGTCAAACCTCAAGTCTCGATTTGTCAGCGATCTCCGACTCTGACCTCACAAATGAGATGTCGGGGAAAGAAAAATGTTTGTCGCGTTTCTTGTCGGGGGCTGTTTCACGGACAAGAAGCAGCTAAGCCGAGATTGTCGACAAGGTCCGTCGAGTCAATCCGCCGGAATTGACGCGCTTAAACTGCGCTTCGCCCTTGAATGACGCGAATGAGGACAGAAATAATCGCCAGAATCAGCAAGATATGAATGAATCCGCCGAGAGTGTACGAACTGACCATCCCCAATAACCACAAGATGAACAGCAGAGCAGCAATCGTGAAGAGCATTTGAGCATCCTTGCCGGAAACGATAGTTACGTCAAGAGCCTACGCAGTAATGCCAGGAGGGTCGATCAGGTAAAGCATTTAGTTTTCACGGATAGGCACTTTACGGCTCAGGCGCTAAAAGACCTGAACAATTCCGTTACGCACGGCATAACGAGTCAAGTCGGCCACCGAATGCAGACCTAACTTTCGCATCAGGTTGGTGCGGTGGGTTTCCGCAGTCTTGACGCTGAGGTGCAGAGCCACTGCCACCTCCTTGCTGGTTTTTCCTTCGGCGAGCAATTGAATCACCTCACGCTCCCGTCCGGTGAGCACCGGCGTGGATTCATCTTCCTTCTTTTTATCGTTTGATTCCTCACAGCTTTCAGGATTCTCCCGGTCGAGATATCCGTTCAGCACCATCTGACTAACTTTCGTGGTGAAGAAAGTCCTCCGCATTTGCAAGGCTTCCACGGCGGCGACCAAGTCGCGGCCTGCGTCGGATTTGAGCAGAAAACCGCGAGCTCCGGCGCGCAGCACCTCGCGCACAACTTGATCGGAATCGTGCATCGTCAGAATCAAGATGGGAACCTCCGGGGAGGAAGCGAGGATCTGCCGGGCAGCCTCGAGCCCGTTCAGGTTGGGCATGCCAATGTCGAGCAAAATCAAATCAGGGTTCAGGCTACTGGCAAATTCCACCGCCTCGCGCCCATCCTTCGCTTCTGCACAGACTTCCCAACCCTCATGACCTTCCAGTAGCGAGCGTATGCCTTGCCTGGCCACTTCATGATCGTCCGCAATCAGGATTCGAAGCATTCTCCACCTTCCAGGAAATTGAGGAGCCCAAGATTTTATGCACCGCAAATGTCCGGACTCGCGAGCCTGCAGTCCCCCCGCGCACGCGGGGACGAGAACCTCTCTTACTCAAAGCACAAACCTTGCCAAACGCGCATTTCATTGCAGCTAGGCCCTTTCTCGGCGCCCCGATTCGGAAAGTCGTGTAAGTTTTGCAAACGACCAAATTTCCTCCAGATTGTTAGAACCATGGTGCGTGCGAGGGATTTTTCCCGGCAATACCGTATTAGTGGTAATGAAGGCGGGAATGTGCAGGATGCTGGCGGGCCTGAGAAAAACTGGACGGCACCCCTGGGACTGGCATCTAAATGGCTGCACGGAGGCTTGCCCAATGGACGCTGGTACGACTAGATTTCTCCGCTCAGGACTCAGGACTGCCGCGTTTGGCGTGATTCTATGCGCCCTGGCTCACGCGCAGAATACACCATCTCGCACAAAGCAGCCCCTCAACGCCGCCCCCTGCCGCGTGGGATCCGGATTACGGTCCCCCTCGCACGGTAGCGCCTCCCGTCTCCGTCCAGGAATCGACGGATCAGCAACCGGGTGCCCAGGGTGGGGAACCGTCCATCACGGCAGAGAAGGACGATTCCGGCCGGTTTGTGTTCAAGAAGCAAGTGCAGGAAGTAGTCCTGCACGCCACGGTTGTAGACGAGAGCGGGCGTCCGGTGACAGGACTGGACCGTAGCGCCTTCTCGATTTATGTGAACAATGTCCCTGAGCCAATTACATCGTTTCGCAGCGAGGACGTCCCGGTGGCATTGGGAATTGTCATTGATAACTCGGGCTCCATGCGTGACAAGCGGGAAAAGGTGAACCAGGCAGTGCTTAACTTTATCCGCGCCAGCAACTCCCAGGATGAAGTTTTCGTGGTCAACTTCAGCCAGACACCTTACCTGGATCAGGATTTTACGTCGGACGTGAAGTTACTGCAGGCGGCCTTGCATCAAGTCTCCAGCCGGGGAAGTACGGCGCTTTACGACGCGGTCGTCGCTTCGGCCGTACACCTGAAAAACAATCCGCGTCTCACCAAGAAAGTGCTACTGGTGATTACCGACGGGCAGGACAATATGAGCCGCGAGACGTTACAGGATTCGATTCGCAAGTTGCAACCGGACAAAGGCGAGACGCTATATGCCATCGGACTGACGGATCAAGGGATGACCCCAGCAGGGAAGGATGCGCTTCAGACTTTAGCTTCCAGCACCGGCGGCATGGCGTTCTTTGCGCAAAGTCTTGACGAAGTGAACGATATAACGCGAGCTGTGGCGCACGATATTCGCAGCCAATATACGCTGGCATTCAAGCCGGGAAACAAGCCTGGAAAAACGGGCTACGAAGGAATTCGCGTCGAGGCGAGGGGGCCGGGTCGCACCCGGCTGATCGTCCGCACCCGGACCGGGTACTATCCTGGCGAGAATGTTCGCTAGCAGAACTCTCGTCTAGCAGAACTCCACCGGGCCGAAATTAAGCAGCGGTCGGCCCGGTAGGAGTCTTGGGGGGCGGCGGGGGTAACTCAATTTGGATAAGGTTGTTCTTGATGGCATAGACCACCAGGTCGCGAATGGAGTGAAAACTCAGTTTCCGCATGATATTGCTGCGGTGCGTTTCGACGGTCTTCGTACTCAAGTTCAAAAGCGAGGCAACTTCCTTGGAGCTGTTGCCTTCCGCCAGCAACTGCGTGATTTCGCGTTCCCGGGCAGTCAAAGTCGGTAACTTCGGAGCTTCATTTCTGGAAACGGCTTGACCCTTCTCCAGGAAACCCGCCAACACCAGGTCGTTCACCCGCGGCGTAAAGAACATGCGTTTGTTCTGAAGCGCCTCGACGGCCGACACCAGGTCGCGCGCGGCATCGGACTTCAAAACGAAACCACGAGCGCCGGCGTCCAAAGCCTCGCGAATGACCTGATCGGAGTCGGTGATGGTCAGTACGATCACTTTGAAGTGAGGGTCGTGCTGCAGGAGCTGGCGGGTCGTATCCAAGCCATTGAGATTGGGCATTCCGATATCCACGATCACGACGTCGGGATTCAGTTGCAAAGCCTTCTCAACCGCCTCACGGCCGTCGCTGGCTTCGCCGCAGACTTCCCATCCTTCATGTTTTTCCAGAAGCGCGCGCAATCCGCGGCGCACGATTTCATGGTCATCGGCTAACAAGATCCTCAGCTTCATAATTCGCCTCCTTCAGCTTCCCGAGTGTTCGGTCGAACTTTAGCGCAACTCGGCAACGTTGCGGCCATTCAAAGCGGTAAACACCCGATGCTGGCTTACCGCATCCACGGCCGCCAACAGGTCGCGAGCGGCATTGGACTTCACCACATATCCCCGGGCGCCAGCTTCCAGAGCCTCCCGCATCATTTGTGGAGAGTCATGCTGGGTGACAAACAGAATCTCGAGACCGGGGCACTCCTGCCGAAGCAGGCGGCAAGCCTCCAATCCGTTCATTCTTGGCATGGTGACATCAAGCACCATGACATCGGGACTCAAGTCCTTCGCCTTTTCCACCGCTTCCGCCCCGTCCGACGCTTCTCCGATAACTTCCCAACCCGAGTGACCTTCTAAAAGCGTTTTCAAGCCTTGCCTCACAATAGGGTGGTCATCAACCAGCAGTATGCGAATTGTCATTCCGTTTCAGTCCTTTGAGGGAGACCAGACGATTCGCCACATTTTATCTTTCGTTTGTGACAAGCCTGACCAAAAATAAACATTCTAAGATTGAACACCACAAATCGGGGGGAGGGGCCCCTTAACCCACTGAGGCTAACGTTCTGATTGCCGGGGTCCAATACAGGAAATCCTGTATTTCATCCCGAGACATCGAGGTCATTGATTCCGCATCGCCCTAGGCATTCTGCCTCGCGGAAACAATGGGGAAATAGGTTTTATTGTGCAGTAAAACCTGGACTGCCTCGACCACGGACCCGATGTCCTGCTTGGCGCAGGCCCCGCGGACTCCCGCCTGACGAGCGGCTTCCGCAAGTTGGTTCGAAAGATGGAGCGTGACCATCAGAATCGGAATCTTGGGAAAGAGCTCGGAAATCTGCTTGGCCACATCGACGCCATTCAGATCGGGCATTTGGTAGTCCAGCAGGATCAGGTCTGGAGGAGGCGCCTCGAGCACTTGATGCAGGGCCTCGGCGCCGGTTCGGGCCTCGCCACAGACCTGCCACGATTCTTGCTGCTCCAGAATGGCCCGCAGATAGCGCCGAACAGCGGGATTATCATCGACGAGAAGAATCCGGACCATGCGAAAGCCTCTCCAACCTCAAATCTGATTTGCGAAACTCCGTCGTTCGAATAAAGGGCTTTCGCAGGAAAAGACCTTCAACCAACGGAATCTGAATGGCTACCTGGGGTTACCGCCTTCGTCAACTTAGTCAAAAGTTTGCACACCTGCAATCCGGTGAAGCCTGTAGGTTTACTAAATTAACAATAAAGCCGCTTACCAAATTCCTTTGTCGCTTCCGGTCAACTTCTGTTCAAGAGCTGCGGCGGTCGCCAGGCCCGGCAGCAGGCTCAGCCGCAGGCTGTTGCGCAATTCGCCTTTCAGTAGGAGAGTCATCAGCTCGGACGCATAGAGGTTCATCGAATGAGGCAAGATCGAGACTCGGAGGAAATCGCGCCGGAAGCGCACCTGGTCGGTTCCGAACTTTGCCGATCTCGTCACCAAAGAGTTGAGAGGCACGCCGTTTCCGCGATACGCCTCGACGTACTCCGAGAGGATGGTCAGATAAGTGGCAATTCCTTCCCACAGACCCGCGGCTGAACCCAGCGAATGAAGATATGCAAAGTCGACGAGTTGCAAGTCTAAAAGCCGGGCATTGTCCACGATGTCGCACAATCGGATGTAAAAGTGCCGGTACATGCGTTGCAGCGTGCTGATCACGATGCGGTCCTCAGGCGCGGGAACGCGAAAGACGTGGCCGCGGATCTGCGCCATGCGGGTGTGAGTGGAGATAGATTGGGTTACGGCCGTTTGCTCTCCCGTTTGCCCGAGGCGTCCGGCATGGACTTCGATGAGCTCGGGCAAACCCGGAACGACGAAGTTCCACTTATTCGCCAGCCGATCTCCCCAGCTGCGGTCTGCCAGTTCGGCTTTGAAATGGGCGCGCATGAGTTCCACCACCTTGGCGGGATCGGCGTCGGTGTACAGGTCCAGGTCACTGCCCAGGTCCGGCCAATGGTCCAGAGATTTGATCACGGTGACCGGGCAGCCGCCTTCTTCCAGCTTGGAACAGATCTGCGCCAGAAAACCGAGAGCGTGATGGATGCGCTCCGTTTCTTGCTGAACCGCGGACGCGGTCCACTCCGCTGCCTGGCTGTTTCCCTGCGCTTCAAGAACCTGCCGAAGAGGAGCAAACGCGCGCAGTATGACGTGATTTGTAAGGGCGAGCGCCTTGAGATCCTCGAAGTCTTTCGGGCTTAGAGGCGCTACAACTTCACCAACATCGGTGGAGTCGACTTCCACAGACCTTGAAGCCGCATGCGCCTGGATAGCAGCTGCGGCGAAGGGAGGAGCCAGTAAAAGCTCGGATAACAGTTGAAGGTTCTTGGACGAGTCGCGCACATGCTCCATCGAATGGGAACCCCGCCTAACGTGGTTTATGACACAGCCCAATTTGGATGTGGAAACCTGCGCTGTGGTTGGCGTCCGGATGAGGTGGGGTCACTGGGAACCCGCGCTCGATGGGCCGCTCTGGCCGCACTTTGCGAAGTTGAGGCGCTCGATGGCGGTGCCTTCCTCGTAGTCGTTCCAGGTTTCGATCAGGACAAATGGCAGGGGATGGGCCGCGTCAAAATAACGATTGTAGAAGTGCAGGGTGTCCTCGAAAGTCTGCCCGCACCGGTTCGCCATGTGCCGATTCAAGCCCCACTTTGCGGCAGAATCGTCGAAGCCCGGCCAGGCAGCACCGACTGCAATCTTGTCGGGATGCTTGTTCCGCATGTTTTTGTAGAAATAGTCCAGATACCCCTCGCCCCAATCGCTTCCGTCGGGCGTCCATCCCTTTTGTCCGGGCTGCACCCAGGCATAGGAGCCGGCAACCGCCGCGGCAGACTGCAGCGGCGGCTCGTCTTTGTAAATCAGGTATGGCGTGGTCTCCCATCCTCTGCAATGCTCGGCCAAACGATTCCAGTCCACGCGGCCATGTTTCGGAAAAATGAAAATCATGGGATGGCCGTTGTACGTGAGATAAGCGCCGCGATGCGGAGCGTCGGGGCCGATGTATGCCTTATAAGCCTTGTCGAAGGCTGTGAAGGCTGCATCGGTGGCCTGTCCGTCGTCGTCTTCGGCTTCGTTGTAAAGAAGGGCAACCTGAAAATGATTTTCGTCGGCCGCTTCCTGCATCATCGCGAAATTGTGGTCGGAGAAAGGGATGCTAGGGCCGTACCAATCCACGACGAATGCGGAGATCCCGCTGTGGCGGGCTTGCTGAATCTGACGGCGGATTACTGCAGGATCACTGCTGGAGTAGCCCACATCCATGTGCACATGGTCGCCAAACCAGGGCATATAGACGGCGAGGACTTTGGGCCAAGGGTTAGGAGCCTGCGGATTTTGCTGCATGACGCGGTGCATGCCGGGCGTGGTGCAACCACTGCCCGCCATAAAACACACGATCGCCAGGATGAGCAGCTTTTTCGACAAAAAGAACTCCATATCTTCGATGAAAATTAGATGCCGCGGGTAGGCCAGCGGTTGGCGTAGTACGGCTCTCAAAACTGGGGAACGGCCTGCAATTGGCGGATCACCCAGCGGTCTGCGCCAGGCGTCATCAGCACGACATAGTGCACAACCACATGTTCGTCGTGAATGTTTTTGCCGCCATCGAGAATCTGAAGATCGTAGTCGGCCGTATCGTGCAGTTCGATCATGTCGCCTTCGGGCGCATAAAAAACAGCTTCGACCTTGTGATTCTGGTTGAGGTAGCGGGAGCTAAGGCCGCTGTTCCTTTGACTGGTCACGGCGCTGGTGAGCCACGCGCTGGCTGTGCCCACGAATAAACCGTTGACGGGCGCGGTGGAATTGGATTCCAAGGCCTGCTCGAGGCTGGCCCACGCAAATTTATAGTCGCGAAGAATGACCCCTTCAGTTTGGGCTTCGACCGATCGCGGGCCTGCTTTGCTTGTGTTGAGTACGACCTGCGGAGCTGAGTCGGCCGCTACGGAATAAAGGGAACCCAGCAAGATGATCGCTGCCACTGCTGTTGCGACTAGTTTCGGCCGTCGGCCGTAATGAGTCCTGAACAGCATCGAAGGCGTCCGCGAAATGTTCGTGCGCATCATTATTGTGCTCCCAGCCGTAATTCGTTGCCCATTACCACGCCGGAGGCGGCGGAGATGGTAACGGTGCCGCTGCCCTTTAACTGTGCGCGCGCAATGCCTTTTTTGATTGGCGCGTCCACCGAGTCGATGCCTTGCGCGTCTTTTGCGGTGAAAGTCACTACGGTGCCGTCGGGGACGGGGTTCCCGGTGCAATCGCGAACCGGTTCCGTCTCGACCACAAATCCTTTGTCATTCCGCTGGCCTTTAATCCGCAAGCTGCAAGGATCGGAGGCCACCTGCTGCACGACGCGTCGAGTCGAAACATCATTGATCGAAGCCGTGATCTGCAACCCGCCCGCCGATCTGCCGGAATTTGTATGAAACCAGGCGACGCCGTTTTGCGTGGAAACGCGATGCGAAGATGGGGCCGCACCGGCGCCAGCTATTTGGAAATCCACCGGAGCGGGCGCGAGAACGAGGTTATGAAATTCGTCGAACGGCAGCGCCACTCCACTGACCATATTGGGCTGGCCCACCGGGGCCCGCGAAGGATGCACCAGAAAAGTCAGATTGACCGGCGTCGCCGGAGCCACAAAAAAACCAACGCCGCGGCAACTGCCGGAGCAAATGATCGCGACATACTTTCCTGCGCTCTGCAGTTCCTTCGCACTCAGAGCTATATCCTCTCCCAATTTCACATCGCGCTTCACGGCGATACTCGGCCCAACGAGATAAAAGGTAGCGGGACCACCGCCAGTGGTGGCGATCGAAGCAGTATTCCCGGCGACCGCAGCTGAAGGCGCGCGTAGGTCCGCATCCTGCGCATAGCCCATCGCGCCGACAATGCAGAGACAGAAAGCGAGCGTTCTCAGCCAAAGTCCTGCGTGCGACTTATGACTGGTGCAGGCTGTATTGGTTGACGACGACATGAAAGTTCTGGACCTTCCCTGCGACTGATTTCGGGATTTCGACAGCGAACGGCGCGGACTCCTGTGGAGGCAGGGCGCGCTGAACATAGCCATCCGACACCCACACTACCTTGCCGTTGTTGTCGTAAAAGCTCGCGATCACGTGGGGAATGTTGACGGTCTCCCCACTCTGATTCAGCAACTCGCCGTGCAATACGGATCGGCCCTGCGCATCGGTATCGAGGGTCTGGTTCATTACTCCAATCACCGGATCGGAGGAGGCCGGAACCAGCGTGGCCTTTACGTCCATGTGCACGTTCTTCACTTTGCTCAAGCTGATATTTGGAAAGTCGATGCGATAGGGTGAAACCTGCTTGGGCAGCAGCACATGAAGAATCTTGTCGAAGCTGCTCTCGTCATCCATTGCACTCCCGGAAGCGTCCACCAAAGTGGACTGGACGTTTACAAATGCCGGGATCGTGTCTTCATTCACGACCTCTCCCATCACAACCGCACCTTGGGCAGAATCCACGGCATTCATGGAAACGATGCGCACATGAGGAGCATCCACATTGCCTGAGCCCCACTGCTCGCCGGCGCCTCCAGTAACCAGATCCCAGCGCAAGTAATTCACGGGGATGACCTGCGACGGCACGTTGGGCACCGGAAGCTCATCCCACACCACTTTCCATTTGTCTGCGCGATGCACCAGGCGGAAGTCACGAACGTCTTCCATAGGGCCGACAGGAGTCGACCAGTGCAAACGTACGCGCATTTGCGCCTCGGAGTCGGTGGCGTGAAGCGGCCGGGCGTCGTAACTCTCTAAACTCGAAAAGGAACGCAGGCCTCCGTCGGAGCCAGTCCATTCCTGGATGAAAGCGCGCTCATTCACGCTGTCGTTAGTTCGTTCAACGCTGGAGAATGCGCGGTCCCAGTTGCGTCTTTGAACATCAATCAGAAAATTCGCCAGGCCCTGCTCTGGGGTATTGGGATTTGAGTTGAATCCAGGCAGTGCCGAGCCCGAGGCAATGCCGACGGTTCCATGGGGACTTCCGACTGCAGTCAGACCCACGACCATCAACAGGACAGTAACAGCGACGAGAATGATTGGAAGTGCGTGTTTCATTTCGATCTCTCAGGTCGATTTATCAGGCTACGTAATGACCCTCACGCTCTGCGATACCCACCGGCGACTCGATTACCCGGCGCACGCGCTGGGTAGCCGGCAGGAATAACTCGAGGAACAATGCCAGCACGCTGACTCCAATGGGAAGAATGCCCCAAAGCAAACCCATCCACGCCGGGGGTATGGCGTTCGAATCGATGCGGTGGGCAGGCAGAACATCGTCCTTAGACCAGGCGGTAATTTCACCGTGATTAAAAGTTTCGATTTGCCGCCAGCCGGCGAACGTTAGAAGAGGTTCGTAGTAGGAATCGTGGACGAAAATATACTTCAGGCCGTAGCGGTTGGCATGTTCGAGCATGGCGCGCAGCGACGCCATGCCCGCCATTCCGTAGAATTTCGCGTTGGTGAGCTGCGCCGAACCGTATTGAGTCATCTCCGGCAGGAGTCGAGCGGAATTGTAGTCGCCGTCGACGCTGCTGGCATCGGTATACGTCGACACTTGTGCGAGCTCACTGCCAAATCCAAGAGTGAGATAACGATACGAATCGTGGCCATCGCGATTCAGGAAGGTGATCACGGGATTGACGTCTATTGTGCCTGTCGGACGGTAAGGGTTCGCCGTGAGCCATGCCAGTGCCGCACCGATTGTGGCCACCGCCGCCAACGCCAAACCCACAGCGGCCTTCGTGCGGAAGCGATCCAGAAGTTGAATGGCAAGCGAGCCTAAGATCGGCATGGCCAGCAGAGTGGCCCAGAAAGTGAATCGCTCGAAGGTGAGAATCTCGAACGCGCGCCCTAGGAGCCATCGCGGCAGCGGAGTGGTGCCCCCCAATCCAAAGATTAGGCAGAGCCAGAATCCAATCAGCAGAGGCCGCAGTCGCGGCTCCGACGCGCCACGGAAGAGGATAAAGGGCAAAGCCAAAATTAAGGCACCGTAGGGGATTACGAAATAGTTGATGGCGGTAATCGAATTGAGCAGGAAATTATTCCGGCTATCGTGAGGAATGGGTATCTGGTGAATGGGATGCTGAATCAGGGCCATCCAGTAGGGTAGCAAGACGATTCCCGCTCCCATGCCTACGAGTACGCCGAATACTGCAGCCCGTGTTAGTACCCCAGGCACGGAGCGTTCGCTATTCCCGTCGCGGGCGTCGATACAGGCGATCCACAGCACAGGCCCGGCGAAGAATATGAGTCCGAAGATTAGCGTTACGTGGTGAGCTGCCGCGGCCGCCAGGCTGATGACCACGCCTTTGATCAGCGAACGGCCGGATGCTTCGGTGGCCCACTCATAGAAATAAGGCAAGGCATTCAAGTACAGAGCGGCGGACGTGACGGTTGCCAGCTGTCCCGCCTGGTAAACCAGAAAAGCGAGAGAACCCAAAAAAATACTGCCCAAGGCAGCATAACTGGCGGCGCGTTCGTTCACCCAAATCCTGGCGAAACGAAATACGCCCACCGGCAGCAGCAACACTCCGATCAGCTGTACCAGCATGTACCCCAGCTTTAAACCAAAGACTGTCGAGAAAAGCGCGATCCACTGATGAGTAAGCGGCGGATAAGTGGTTTGCGAGAAGCCCGCGAACCACTTTTCGTTCCACGGATTAAACCAGTGGTGGGCGTAGTGCGACGCTAGAAAAATATGGAAGTTGGTGTCAAAGGACCCTGAGGGAAGTTGCATGAGTAGCAACGGCCCGTGCACCGCCAAGGCCACCAGGACTATGGCCAATATTGGAATGGGACGAGCGTAGGTTTCGTTCTGAGTCATAGCGGTGACACAGGGCTTTGATTCGGAAAGCGTCTACGGGGTTTGTTGGAATTTCTTGCTGTGTCCCCTTGAGGATGGGCCTGATACACGTAGCGGCCCTACCAACGGCACTGTTATGAAGGCAAACCTAGTTGGCAGGGTGGCATCTGAGAGGAACCGCAGGATTTCCTGTGCCAGGGAGGCTCGTTGGAGACTCCCTAAGACCTTAAAGCGTGGTGATATTGTGAAAAGCCGGCTTCCGCTCACGAGCTTTTGCATTGTCATGGTTCTCGGCCTGATGGGCCGATCTCCTGGCCAGACGTACGACGTTGGGGGTGCAAGTAATTCGCCTCCCTCCAGCACCTCAACTAAACAGACCAGCAAGAAGCCGTCCAACGATGCCCCTCAAAGCGGGCAAGATTTCAGCTGGGGGTCGGGTATTGATGTGGCACGGCAGGCCCGCGCCGCTGATGCCGCTCTCAAGAGAAACGACTACGCCGCCGCCGTCTCCTATGCCGAGCAGGCCGCGAAGTCAGCGCCGCAAAATCCTGAGATGTGGTTTTTGCTGGGCTACACCGCTCGCCTCGCGGATCGCTACTCACTTTCTATCGATTCCTACAGTCGTGGACTGAAGCTACAACCGAACTCTGTGCGGGGGCTGGCCGGGCTGGCGCAGACCTACGCCAAGATGGGGCGCACCCAGGAAGCAGAGGCCCTGTTGCGTCGGGTGATTGAGGCCAACCCGAAAGACGCGAACAGCCTGGAACTTGTCGGGGAACTTTTGCTCAGCTCCGATCCCCAAGCCGCTCTGCCGTTACTGCAACGCGCAGAAGCCCTGCAGCCCACCGCGCATAGCGACCTGCTCATTGCCCATGCTTATGAACGCTTGGGACAACCGGAAGATTCCACGCGATTTCTGAATCGAGCCAAAAGCCGCGCACCCCATGATCCCGACGTTTTGCGGGGAGTGGCGGAACAATATCGCAATCAAGGAAAGTACAATGAAGCGCTCGCGACGTTGCAGGCCATACCGTCCAAAACGATTGATGTCCAGGCCGAACTGGCCTACACCTATCAACTCGCAGGCAAACCGCAGGAAGCGGCCGCCCTTTATTCGCGGCTCGCGAAGGCAGCGAAAGGAAACATCGGTTTAGAGCTAAGCGCGGCGCAGGCCTTGGCCAATATCGGACAGCCCGATGCGGCTCGTCCGTTTCTGGAAGAAGCCCGGAAGACCGACGCCAACAATTATCGTCTACACGCCATTTTGGGCAGCATTGCTGTAGCAGACGAACGCATAGAAGAAGCAACGAAGGAATACAGACTCGCTTTAGCCAATCTGCCCGCGCGCCCACAGGAAGGAGCGCTTTACCCGATTGAACTCCGGCTGAATCTCTACGAGGTCGAGGTTCGTCAAGACGACACCGCCAGCGCGAAACAGGACCTGGAAGCCGCTGGGGCAGCCATTCGGCTAGTGCAGGTTCCCGCAGGCGAACGCCCGGAGATGCTCCGGCTGCGCGCCGCTGTCGAAGCTGCCTCCGGTGACATGGAAGACGCTAAACGCGACTTGAATCAGGCCCTGGCGCTCGCCCCGACGAACCTGAATTCGCTGATAAATCTGGGCACGCTGATGTGGAAGCTGGGGCAGAAAGACGCGGCTCGCGATACCTTCGCGAAAATTCTCGAGCTCGACCCCAACAACCGGCAGGCATTGTCCTCTATGGGCTACCTGGCACGGGACGCCGGGGACGCGAAGCTAGCCGAGAGTTATTTCTCCCGCGCAATTGCGGCGCACCCAAAAGACTACGCCCCGTACCTCGCGCTGGGTGACCTGTACACGGCCGAACGCAAATTTCAGCCTGCGGAAACAAATTACGATAGCGCTTATCAGCGCATGCCAAATAACGCGCTGATCGTGGCCGGAGGAGCGAACGCGGCCATCGAGGCTCACAACATCAACCTTGCCCAGCATTGGCTCGAACGTGCCAACGAGAAAATGAACACCGTTCCGCAACTCGAGCGCGAGCGGGAGCGCTACCTCTATTTCAAAGGGCAGTTTGCCGGGTCTGCGAAGCTCGGCTATGAGGTCATTCAAAAGCTGCCCAATGACCGGGAAGGCGTCGATTACCTCGCCTACGACCTTTATTATCTTGGCCACTATGACGAAGCTCTGGCGCTCGTAACAAAGTACGAGCCTGTCCTCACGAAGGACAAAGACTTACCGCTCATTGCCGGCAACGTCCACGCGCATAGCGGCGATCGAGTCGCCGCCTTGGACGACTACACTCGCGCGCTTGCACTCGATCCTAAAATGGCTACCGGTTACGTGGATCGCGGCTTCGTGTTCAACGATCTGCGGGAGCCGGACGCGGCTGCCAAGGATTTTCAGACCGCGTTGCAGTTGGATCCGCGTTATGGCCAAGCTCACCTTGGGCTGGGTTTCGCCGATCTCCAACTTCACCGCCCCAAGCCGGCTCTTAAGCAACTGGATATTGCCGAGAAAGCGTTGGGCAAGTCCCATGCAGGAAATTTGGCCCGGGCAGAAGCATACCGTCAGGAGCAGGACTACCCGCACGCCGCGGCGGAATATCGCGTTGCATTGGCCGAAGTGCCGAATGACCTGACGACGCAACTCGCTTATGCCGACGTTCTGTATCGCATGCGTCGTTATCCGGAAGCGATTGACGCGCTCAACACGGCATTAAAGCTGTCGTCGTCCGACCCGGCGATTTACAGCTTGATGGCGCAGATCCATGCCAAGCAGGGAGACCGCGAACAGGCGCTCCATGACATCGAGTCGGCGGAGCGATTGGGCGGTAACAAAGTCGAAACTCTCACCGCGACCGGAGCTGCTCTGCTGATTTTGGGCGATAAGAATGCCGCGATGCAGCGCTTCTCGAGAGCGTTGGATGTGCCGGGCGGAGATCGGATCGGCGTCCGTTTAGCGATTGCCGAGATTTTCTTGCGCCAGGGTCATGTGGATGAGGCTCATCGGCAGATCGCTCTGGGTTTTGCGGAAGCACGCCTCGAGGCAAGTTCTCCAATCAGGGAAGACTCGACTCCTTCCATCACCGAGGAATCGACCTCTCCGGTCGTGGCGGACTCGAATTCTGGAGTCACCGCGGAAGATCTGAGCCAGGCAGCCGCTCTTTTTCTAGCCATGCACGACTTCGATCTGGCGGAGAGTTATTTCGATAAGGCCAAGATGGCGGGGGCAAATAATCACAACGTTGCCATCGGACTGACGAACACGTACCTGGCTGAGGGAAATATGCAAAAGGCGGAAGAGGCGCTGGCAAGCCTCGGGTCAGTGAATGATTATCGTGACGATTACGATTACATGATGGCCTCGGCCAATCTTTCCCGGCAACGGCAAGATCCTCTGCATGCACTCTCTGCCTTCGCACAGGCGAGTACGGTGGCCGGACAGCAAGATAACGGCGAGGCAGAGACTATGCAGTACGCCGCCGCTGATGTGGAAGGCCGCCAGCTCAACGACAAGGTGAGCATCGTTCCGGAAGCGTTTTTCGCTCCTGCATTGGAAGACATCAACGTCTACACGCTGGACGCGAAAATTCTCAAGATCACCAATCCCGCGCTGCTGCCTCCCCCGCGACATTCTTTTCAGAGCATGGCGGAGTCGCATTACCGGTTGAACTTAGGGAATCTTCCTGCGATCACCGGATTCGTCGGGCAGTCCGTGACAGTCGGCCAGTTCCTCTATCCCAGCGTCGGCGTGGTGCAAGAGCGCCACACTTTCGACACGATCGTGAACGGAGGAATTGCGCCTGTTCTCCATTTCGGCACAAACTCGATTACGTTTAACGGCGGCCTGCAGTTTACCGTCCGCCGGGACACGGTCTCGCCAGTTTTCATGAGCCAGAATCTGTTCCGGCAGTTCCTTTACATTTCCACCAGTTCTTTTTTCAATTGGCTTTCTGTGACGGGCAGCGCCGTGCGCGAGGCGGGCCCGTTCATCGACCAGAATCTGCATTCGCGGGATGCCGCCGCCAACATCGAGTTAACGGTGGGTCGGCCTTGGGGCAGCACTTCGCTGATCACTGGGTACTCGGTGCGGGATCTGCTGTTCCGTCCCACCATCGAGGAGTATTTCAATACTTCCAGTTATATCGGGCTGCAGCACAAGTTCGGCAACCGCTTGACAGCAGCTGTGCTCGCTGAGGACTTACGGTCATGGCGGGTGCAGAACACGCAATACGCGATTGCACAAGCGTTGTTGCCCGGAGGACGTTTCGACTTCCGCGCGAATCCGCACTGGAGCTTCCAAGGTTCGTTCATTCTTTCCCGCGGCGCGGGGTATCACGCGTACGACAATGCCCAGAGTGAGTTCGTGGTTTCGTATGTGCGTCCGTTTCATGGGAGTGTGAAAGACGGAATGGGCGAAGTCCCCGTGTCTTATCCGATGCGCTTCTCCTTCGGCATCCAGCAGCAGACGTTCTACGATTTTCCCGGATCCCGCGGCAAGACCACACTACTTCCAATTGTGCACTTTACTTTGTTCTAGGTTGGTCTTGGTTCCTTCATGACGCTCACCGAAAGAATCCGTATCGATGATTCGGGGCATGGAGCCCCTGCCAGTGGAGCTAAGGCGCAGGCGAAGAAGTTGCGGCAGAAACTTCTAGGCGGCAGCCTGACCATGCTGGCGGGCTCTGGACTGGTTGGAGTTACCAACCTGATCTACAACGTCCTGACCGCCCGGATGCTGGGGCCAAAAGGTTTTGCGCACGCCACCGCCGTCTATACCTTGCTGATGCTGGCGTCTGCCATCACGCTCTCCTTTCAGGTCGTGTGCGCAAAATACGTGGCCAGCCATGAGACGCCCGAAGACAAGGCATCGATCTTCGCGTCCTTGCATCTGCGGGCCTGGGTCGCCGGCATTGCGCTGGGCTTAGTTTTGGTTCTCTTTAATCGGGTAATTACCGACTACTTGAATCTGCCCGATCCGGTGCTGATCTCATTGCTCGCCTTAGGGCTGGCTTTCTACATTCCACTCGGAGTGCGCCGGGGATACATCCAGGGAATTCACGCGTTTAGCTCGCTGGCCATCAACTTTATGCTGGAAGGAGTGGTTCGCCTGGGTGGGGCGTACCTGCTAATTACGATCGGCTTGGGCGTGAAGGGAGCGGTGCTCGCCAGCGTAATCGCCGTCATCGCGTCTTACTTTCTCGCGAGACCCAGTCCGGGATGGAAAGCGTTCAGTCCTCACGGCATACCGATCAATTTCGGAGAAGGGGTGCAGGCAATCGTTTTTTTCTCCGGCCAAGTCGTCATCAACAATTTCGACATTGTGCTGGTGAAGCACTTTTTTGAGCCGGAGCAAGCCGGAATTTATGCGGCCGTGTCGCTGGTCGGACGGCTGGTGAATATGTGCGCGTGGTCGGTGGTCAACACCATGTTTCCCGTCTCGGCAGCGACCCGTCAAAGTGATCGGGAGGCCCGACCGGTTCTGTTCATGTCGTTAGGGCTGGTGTTTCTGATCCTGTCGGTTTTGATTCTCGGTCTGTGGGCCATTCCCAGCTTCTTGTGGCGAACTCTTTTCGGCTCCCATTTTGAGTTGGGCAACTATGGGGGATTGGCCGCCCTGCTCATTCTCTACGCGGTGACGACCGGGATTTATTCGCTGAGCTCGGTAATGATTACCTATGAAATGTCGCGCAAGATCGCCAACACCAGCTGGGCGCAGCTGGGGTTCAGCAGCGCCCTGGTTCTGGGCATTTGCGTCTTCCATCAGACGTTGCGGCAGGTCATTTTCGTGCAACTGGTGCTTATGGTGATTCTGTTGGTGATGGTTGCGCTGCCTTTGCTGCGCCGTGAAATCAACCAACCTGAAGACGCAGGTACTTACTCCAGACTGTCCATCGTCCGATCCTTGAGCGAACAGGAAGTCATCGCCGAGTTCCTGCGCAGCGAATTTCATCATCCGGAGTTCGAAGAATACCGCGACGAATTCGGGCACCTGGTCAACCATCCAGCGTTGGAGAACCACCGGGAAAATGCCTTGCGGCGGGCCTTGTTGTTTCTTCGCCGCGGCGCCATGTGGCGGGAACTCCCAGACGATACGCAATGGTTTGAGGTCGCGCTCACCAGAGGCGACCTGGCGCGTATACGGTTTTTCCCGCGGGCGCAATGGCGACGCGTAGCAGAAGGCAGCTTTTATATGACGGACATGATCGAGAGCCTGCGTCTCAAGTGGAAGGAATCACGGGACGATGAGTTCTTCCGCAAGCTCGATCGGATCACGAATTCCGTTCATGACGGTGTGAATCCGGCAGTCTTGCTCATTGGAGTGGACGATCAAAGTCCGTTGACCATTCTCGACGGCAATCACAGGATGGCCGCTGCCATGCTGGCACAGCCGCCTGCAGACCTCGAATGTTTTCAGTTCATCTGTGGACTGTCTCCGGCGATGACGCGTTGCTGCTGGTATCGCACGAACGTGAACACCCTGTCGCGCTATCTGACCAACCTTCTGCGTCACCTTTTCCACGACCCAGAGTCGGACATTGGGCGCTTCCAGGAAAGCGATTCCTAGATTACTGCCGGGGCGGTTGAGGATTCTCCGCCTTTGGTTCCGATTCATTCACAATGCTGTTGTCGCGGCGCCGTAGCACGACCGGTTCATTCTGTTGTCGCAGGGCATTGCGGTCCTGAGTGACTTTCGCCTCAACTCTGGTATCGCTATCGGCGGCAACCGCAAAAAGCTTCTTTCCTTCCTGATCCTGCCGAGTCGCAACTCCGACGGTCGCATTGGCCCCAGCAGCTTCGCGGGCGTGATCGTAGAAGAACTGAGCCGTTTCACGGTCGCCTTCGAGTTCTGCGACGTAGCCAATGTTGTTTAGGGTGAATGCGTTGTTCGGATCCAAGGCATAGGCTTTGCGAAAGTCCGCGTCGGCGGAGCGCAAATCATTGCGATTCACCGCCGAGACGCCTCGCAGATTTAACTCCGCCACTTGCTCGGTGAGATCGTTCGCCCGGCCCAGACGATCGCGCAACATCTTCGCGTTCTGCTGGGCCATTTCGCTGACCGGTTTTCCCCGCCAGCCACGGTCGATTGTTACCACCGCTCGCGCGTCAGGGCCCAGGGTCGCGGCCTCATCGTAATATTTCAATGCTTCCTGGGCCTCTCCCTCCATCTCTTTGGCGACACCCATATTGTTAAGGGTGAATACATTGCGGGGCTCTCTTTTTAGCGTGTCTTGCAGCATCAAATCGGCTTCTGGGGCTCGTCCCTGCGACAGCAAGCGCACCGCCTCGACGTTAGCGTGATTAATCTGCAACGGTGAATCATTCGTTGCCAAAGCCTCTGTCATGGGGCGACCCACCACTCGTTTCGCGCTGGCAAGGGAAATGACGGCTTCACTCGACTGTTCTGCCGACAGAGTGTAGAAGCGTTGGGCCCGATCCAGTTGCCCTTGCAATTCGGAAATGTAGCCGAGGTTATTGAGAGTGAAGGTATCATCGGGATCGAAGAGGTATGCCTTGTAAAACAGCCGTTCCGCCTTCTTGTAGTTGTGCTTCCGAACCGCTGCCACGCCCTCGCGGTTCAATCGCTGCACGGGTGTCAGCTTACTGCCCCTGGGGATGGTTATCTTAAGGTCCTTCGCTTGCGAGGATTGAGGTGCACCTCCAGCCGCTATTGCGGCAATCAAACCTATGAAAAGCCAAGGCTTACAAGACATTTTGTCCGAGTCCTTCAGAGCGAAAATGGTACAAAGTGAGGCTACCTTTGGATGCCTGAGAGGAGCTTTTGTTTGCCGTAGATTGACGGTGATGGCGGTCGAATTGAGACTACCCTGTCGGGGTCCACTTGCATCCAATTGCCTCGGGGAAAGGCACGTTCATCGGGAATAAGGCATGACTTTTGTGACGAAATTCGCTTTAGGCAGTCTGCTCGTTGGCAGCATCGCGTGGGCACAAGCGCCTTCTGAACCTGCGGCGTCGGCGGCGACATCTGCGATGGTCTCAACCGCAGACCGCAACATCAAGCCGTTGCCGGCGGGCGGGCCCGATCCGTCCCCGGACGCCGATATCGTGGTCGACCCTGCCAGTCTGTTACCCGACCCGCCACGCTTGCCCCGAGCGAAGGCAACATTGATTGGTGGAACCGTCGAACGGCTGGATCGGGTTCGCGATCAGGTTACAGTGCGGGTTTTCGGCGGCGGCCGGATCAATATCCTGTTCGATCCCCGAACCCACGTATATCAGGGGCAGACGCAAGGCACCCTCGCTGATTTGCGCGTGGGGGAACGCGTTTATCTCGACACTATCCTGGATGGAGATACGGTATTCGCACGGAGCATTCGGCTGAAGAATGTGCAGGCACTCGGTGAGAGCCAGGGAGTCATACTAAAATACTGGGCTGACCGCAGCGAGTTGACTGTCCGCGATTCGATCTCTCCAACGCCCGTACGAGTGCGGCTTAATTCTTCCACCCGGTTCATGCAGGCCGGTAACACGGTACCCGCCAGCACGCTGCTGGAAGGTTCTGTGGTCGCAATGAAATTCAATTCCCAAGGAAACGGCCAAGAAGTAGCCAGCGAGATTTCGATCCTGGCTCGCCCCGGAACTCGGTACACATTTGCAGGACAGGTCTTGCATATCGATCTTCGCACCGGCTTGCTGGTCCTGAATTCTTCCACCGACCGCAAGACTTATGAAATCTACATTGATCCATCTACGGCTCCAGACGAAAACCTGCACGTAGGTTCCCTGGTTACCGTGGACGCGGATTTCCAAGGCTCCCGCTATAGGGCCCGCAGTCTTAGGATTGATTCGCAGGGTAAGTAAAGTCCAACGCAGCCGGTATTTCGTCCCCGTAGACCGCTTACATTCTCCTCCCCTCGCCAAGTGTGGGGGAGGCAGACGTAAACCAGTAGCGCCGGCATCCTGCCGGCTGTCCCGAGGGCGCCCACGCCCTCGGCGTGTTGCAGCGGAACAAAAGTCTGAAGCTTCCTCGGTAATGTTGGTTATTGCAGCGCTGGGGCGTTGCACGCACCGCTGGTCGACTGCGCTGGCGGGGTCGGCGGAGTGGCCCACGGTGTATTCGGAAAATCGAAAAACTCGGTCATGTCCATCTGGGCTGCATCTCGCTTCGTGAGAGATGGTACGTTGAACCGGGTTTCGATGAACTTCAGCATCGCCGTGTAGTCGGCTACCGTGTGCGAAACGTAATTCTTTTTGGTGAATGGGGAAACGACAATCAGCGGAACGCGAAAACCAGTCTTGTCGAAGTTGCAGTTCGACGGGTTTACCGCTGGGGGAGTGCAGATATCCTTTGGCTGCAGATCTACAGGCGCAATGCCGTCCGGGTTGACGGACGGCTGCGGCGAAACGTGATCATAAAGGCCGCCCGGTTCGTCATAGGTAAGAATGAAAACCGAATCCTTCCAGGAAGGGCTGGTCATCAAGGCATTGATCAGGCTTGCTGCGTACGTGGCGCCCGTCTGCACATTCGTGCCCGAGCTCGGGTGTTCATCGCGCTGGGACATGTACCCGGCTTCAATGAACGCGACTGACGGAAGCGCACCCGCACTCACGTCTGTGAGGTATTGCGATACGGGCACCACATTGCTGGGCAACGGACTCGGAGGTGTATAGGTTTGAAACTGGGTCAGATAGGTACATGCCCCAGCATTGGAAGAAGCTGAGGCGGAAGCGGGAGCGTCGTGAGGAATTCCCCCAACCGGGATTCGGTCGGAGGGCGGTGTCGTTGAACAGATGTCATCGGTGTAATAAACCTTCCAGCTAACGCCCGCCTTCGTCAGTGCTTCGAAGATGGTGGGAGCGGTCAGCGCGTGGTTATCGGCGGCGTTCGTTCCAGGTGGATAGACATAGCCCTGCGAAGTCGCGGCGAACAAATACATTCGGTTGACCTGAGTGCGATCCAACACGGGTGCGAACCAGCGGTCCGAAGTCGCGAAGTTCGATGCCATGAAGTAGTAATAGTTCAAGTCACTTCCGTCGTAGTAGCCCATGGCACGCTTCCCCTCGGTGTCGGTGTATCCCAGATCGGTAGCAAATTTCCCGGCGTTGTAGGCGAAACCATCCAACGTAGCAGTGGGTCCGATGGGTTCCTTCAGGCTCCAGTCGATATGGGCTTCATCCCATGACGGGCTGAGATTATCGATGCACTCGGTGGCAAAGTGGAACACCGGCAGAGTCGTGGTTGTGTCATTGACGGGGTAACTGGGGTTCGATGCATTGGCGGGCAAGCCGTCAAACTGCTGGGCTGGAAAGCCGTTTGCCGCCCAATACGCCGACAATTGCCCGAAGTAAGAATCGAACGAGCGATTCTCTTGTGCCATAAAAACGATGTGATTGATGGACTGCAGACTGGCATTCGGCGCTGGAGTTGGCGTAGGTGTCGGGGTGGGAGTTGGCGCCGGCGTGGGAGTAGTCGCTGGGGTCGTTGTGCCTGACACCAGTCCTTGGCAGCCGCAGAGTATCAGTAAAGAAGTAACCACTCCTAAAGCGCATAAGCAGCGAATCTTTTGCCTCGCAGTCATTCCCACCACCTGAGCACAAAATTTATTTAAGACGCAAGGTTGGATGAGATTCACCTCTGCAATGTTGGTTTGCATCGCCCATTGTGGGCGCCCGTTGCGGATGCAAGACGTTGAAAAATAGCGGTTTGTATTCCCGGCAGGATGAACTGCGGTCTGAAGTTTTGCTGGCCAGTCACATTTTCCCCAATACTGACTCTGTTCCCGAATCCACATCTACCCGGTATCGACAATTTTGAGGGACGTCGCCGAGGTTGATATCGACTTAGTTATTGGCGTGCAAGGCGGGCCCACTAGTTCATGGACCTCGGGCACCTGTTCAAGCTTTCACTCCCACCATAAGCTGCTCTCGATCCCAGAGAGTTTGTCCCAGCAAACTGGTTTCAGAAAGCCTGTTTCAGAAAGTTTTGTCCCAGAAAGTTCGTCCCAGTTAGAAAGCTGGTTCAGAGGAATCTTCAGGCGCGGCGTGCCTCCCTCCGGAGCCAGCTGAGGTTACAGGCAAGGCCTCGGTCCTCCGCTCCTGAGGAAACATGTGTCGGGAAAAGTTCTGTGCTGCAGTTCTGCTGCTGTCGCTCACCGGGGTGTGCGCGGCGGCGACCTATGTCGTACCCACGACCACCCTAGCCGCACAAACCGCAAACAACACCAGTGCGGCGAATAGTTTCTCCAATCAGACCAACGGCAATTCGGGCGCCGGCAATGTAAGCAAGGTGGACCTACATTCCTTGCTTTATCCTGGTGCGACCAGCAAGGTATACGCTCACCTCGTACTTTGGTTCGGAGGATCGAACCACATGAACGTTGGGTACAGTTCCACCGACGCCACGCAACTGCACCATCAGGTCATGGACATGATCAGCCGGGGCATCGATGGCGTCATTCTCGACTGGTACGGTCCGAACAACAGCATCGATCAAGCGGCAAAGCTCGTTATGGCGGAAGCCGAGAGCCATCCCGGCTTCACGTTCGCGATCATGATCGACCAGGGCGCGATCAAGTGGGATTCGTGTTCCGGCTGCTCACCGCAACAGGCGCTGATTAATCAGTTGCAATATGTTGAGCAGACCTACTTCCCGTCTCCGGCTTATATGAGGCAGCAAGGCCGTCCCGTAGTCACCAACTTCGACATTGACGGCTCCTATACTGTGGATTGGCCGACGGTAAACGCCTCGTTGTCCACTCAGCCGGTGTTCCTTTTTCAAAATAACACCGGATTCACTCACTTGTTGAGCGACGGCAGCTATTCCTGGGTGATGCCCACCACCAACGATTACGGGAAGAGCTACCTGACGAGTTTCTATGACACCGGAATGCCGTTCACGAAAGAACAAACCGTGGGTGCTGCCTATAAAGGATTCAACGACTCGCTGGCGGCCTGGGGGTCGAGCCGGATCATGGCGCAGCAATGCGGCCAAACCTGGCTGCAGACATTTTCGGAAATCAACAGCCTCTATAACTCGGGAAAACAGTTGTCTGCACTACAACTCGTGACGTGGAATGACTACGAAGAAGCTACGGAGATTGAGTCGGGAATTAATAACTGCCTCTCAGTTTCGGCCGCAGTATCGGGCACTTCGCTGCAATGGACGGTCAAGGGGGACCCGAGCACAGTTGACCATTACATCGCCTACATCAGCACAGACGGTCAAAATCTGATGCCGCTCGCCGATGCGAATGCGGGCACAAGGTCGGTGAACTTGTGCAGCTATCCCATGCCCAATGACAGTTACACGTTGTATGTGCAAGCTGTGGGAAAGCCGAGCATTACGAATCAGATGTCTAGCCCGGTGAAATTCTCGGCTAGCTGCCAGACGAGCACCACGGGAGGAGGGACGACGACGACTGCCGGCACAAGTTTGACCTTCGCGACCAATCCTACTGCGTTGACGATTTCCTCGGGAGGATCGGGGAACGTGACCGTAACGGCGGCTCCCAATTCAGGATCCTTTAACAGCGCGATTACCTTAGCCTGTTCCGGCTTGCCGCAGAATCTCGCCTGCTCATTCTCCCCCACTTCCATCACTCCCGGAGGAAGCGCGGCCAGCTCCGTTCTGACGGTTGCCGCGGCTAAGGTTACGGCCACGGACCACCGCGAGAGGAACAACCTGCTTGCTACTACCTGGCTCGTCAGTTTCAGTTTGTTCGGATTGACTCTGGTCGGGAAGGTGGAGCGGAAGCGTATCGCCACTGTGCTGGGAGCTTGTGTTCTGGCCGCGATGATTGTCGGGAGTACGTCCTGCGGTGGGGGCGGTAAAACCAGCAGCGGCGTGGTCAACACTCCCAATGCGGGGGCTGCCGCCTATACGATCACCGTTCAGGGTAGTTCCAGTTCCGTCCAACTGTCCACGACCGTTACCGTTACTGTTCAATAGCCGCAAGTCGTCACGTCCGTTCCACGTACTATGGAGAAGCGCAGAGCGCCGGGCCCAGCCCAAAGAATTTCGCGTCATGAAGCGCAGCAGTAGCGATTTTGAGGGCATCCAGCGGGGCAGCCGCCGGAAACGGGAGACGTACTTGAGGGTTTGCACCCGTTGCTGAAGCTCAAAATGCCGGAGATACTTCTGCACCACATTGGGCATCGTCATCCGCAGAGCGGCTGAGAAATTCTGGGTCGCCGTCAATTGCTGCCGGTCCGGATTTTGCAGCAAGTCGACGATGCACTCAGCGAGGCCCTGAGCATCTCCCGCCGGATAAAACTGAATGGCCAGTTCCTCAGCCTGCGCCATTTGCCGGAAGTCCGCTAAATCAGCGCAAGCGATCGGCACCCCATAAGCACACGCCAGGTGGGCAACGCCGCTGCATCCCGTGGACGAAGAATAGGGCATGACAGCAACGCTCGAGCTCTGAAATAGATCCGGCAACGCATCCTCGGGTACATAGCCCTTGAATTCAATGCGAGCGTTGCCGGCGAGCTGTCGCTTGACCGATTCGGTATAGCCGGCGGCTTGAGGATGGTCTCCTCCGGCAATCACCAGCTTGGCTTCGGGCATCTGGGAAGCAATTCGATTGAACGCCTCGATCATGAGCTCGAGACGTTTATAGGTTCCCCATTTCCCGAAAGCGAGAATACGGTGGATGGGATTTCCACGACGGGAGAAGTCGGGGAACTCAGGCCGGCGAGCGAGAATACCATGTGCCCGCAAGTGAACGTTGTCCCGGCCGTATTTGTCGTTCAGTATCTTGCGATAGCCGGGCATGAGGACAGAAACCGAATTCGAGAGCAACAGCATGCGCGTGGCAAAAGCTCCCGCAAAGCGATACAAACCTTGGTGACGGACTCCGGCGTCCTTGAGTTCTACCGTATCCATCAGATGGTGTAATGTGACGTGCGTGTAACGGCCGCTCAGACGCGCCAGAAGCGGTGTCATGAGGCCGGTGAAAGCTACCCAGGGATTACGTCCGAATGTGCTGAACAGCAGATTGAACCAAACGACATCGGGTTTCAGATCGTTCACAGTCTTCAGGAGCCGGAACACGCTGCCTGGGTCATCAAATGACCAGCAGCGCACGACATTAAATCCCTCGGACTCGACGTGGTCCGGCGGGAGTTCGTCGGCCAGAACCGTCAGGTTCAGGAACGGATTGCGCTGCAATTGCTGCGCAATGTGAAACCCATATTCACTCAATCCCCCCGTACTTGGGGGGAAAGTTGTAACCAGACAGATCTTCATTCGGCTCCCGTCTTGTAAGCGCTTAGGGTTCGATGTGCTTTCAAGAGAAGATGTTGGCAGGCTCTGACAGAAAGAAATCGATTCAGGCGTTCGAAGAATTCGATTGACCTGGAGCGGTAGCGCATTGCAATGGAAAGTCGAGAGTTCCGATATCGGATCGCAGACACGCCTTATAAATCGATTCCTTGATCCTGGCGGTTGTCTCTTCTACCGATCGAGGTGGGAGAACCGTCATTCCCCGAACCACATGGCTCAGCGCGATGTAGGAGTCGCGATTTTTCCGCACGAACTCCCGGGGATACTCGGGCTTCCGAATATGCGCGGCTTCCGGGTCCGCATCCACAATAAAAGCAATGTCGGGTTTCGGTATTAAACCCTGAAGCAGGCGCACATAAAGCCGAACTAGCCAATTGTTCAGGGGAAGATTCGCAAGCTCGTCGTAAATGTACCGATCAAAAATGATGACATCGGCCTCAGCATCGTAGCTTCCTGACACGGCGACGCGAAGGCTGTAGGCATCCAGCAAATAAAGAAACGTGCGCATCGCGGTGAGGTACCAGGATGTAACGTTCTTGTCGCGGCGAACGATGGGCTTGTCAGGGCTTCCGATACCTTTGTCACCTTTGAAAGCTTTAAAGCTCATGTGTTCCCGTAAGCCTGGGAACACCACAACATTGTCCCAGAAGGTATAGAGAGTTGAACGAAGGCCGAGTTCCCGCAGGTAGGATTCGAGCGCATCGATCTGCGTGCTCTTACCTGCGCCATCGATTCCCGAGAAGCTCACCACTTTTACGTTGTCTAGTCGCATAATGAATTGGCGCGCGTTGACAGCCGCAATCAAACTCTTCAGTGTGCCCCGGGCGGACGGCTCGGCGTGGCCTCCGTTAGCGCAATCACCGTGCCCACCGCGGCGCCCGCCGCGACGATAGCACCGACTCTAAGGACAATCGTCCGTACACGTCGCTGTTTAGCCGGAGCAATCGCAATGCCCGAGGGTTGTGCGGCAGTCACACCCTTCGTCTTGGGCGCTTCCGCGGCTGCGGTACCTACAGGCCGCTGCGGTTTTTGGTCTTGGTTTTGGTCCTGATTCTGCGCAGCTGCGGATTGCGTGGTATCGGTCTGTCCTGATGCCGGCGCGGTACTGCGCGACGAGCTGCTTTGCTGCCCCGAAGCGTCTTGTGCCTTCGACCATCCGGCTCCCGGACTATCGGGAAGCTCCGAGGCCGCAATCGTCTGCGGTTGAGGCGGCGCTGCCGCTGCCGCGGTTTGCGCAAGAATGCCTGTCGGAAGACTTAACGCCAATGCACAGCATGCCGTGTACAGAAAACCCTTGTCGAGCGGACGCATGGTGATCTCCGTATACCAACTGCTTGATTAGCTGGCCTGCTTGACGGCTCCCATGTCACCAAACAAATTGGCGTACCAGGGCGCGTCTTGTAATACACCTTCTGCCGGCACCGCATTGAAGCTGCGCACAGCTTCGTCCGAGGTTGCGAAGGCTTCAAACACGCGAGCCACACGCATCAACTCGAGGACTACTTCTGATTCCGGAGACAACGCCGCTAACTTCAAATCTCCATCGCGTTTCATCGCCTCTTCCAGGCAATGGAGCATCATCTCAACGCCAGCGCTATCCATGTAACGGACTTGGGAACAATCGAAGACGATTCGCGGACGATGGGTCTCCAGTAGCGGTTCCATGTCCTTCAGAAAGGTTCGTGCCGCTTCCGAGTTAAGCTGCTCTGGCATTTGCATGACGACCACTGGCCCACTGATTAACATTTTTTCCACCCCTTCGGATTTCGACTTCTTTTTTTGAACTTTACGACTCACGTCTCTTGCCATAATTCAGTCTAGCGAGAACCTTCCTCTGCCGATGTAAACTGCGTACTTCCGAGTCCGTACACAGTGGGCGAGCGGCGATTTTTATCTCTACGCGCAATTCGGTTCTGACGGATGACGCAAGGGTCTGCGATCTCCAATGTCACATTACGCTCAAGGTTCAACAAGTTATTGCCTTCGACGATCGAGTGCGATAAATCCAGACCAATTCCTAGATAAGTATTGGCCAAGATCGAGCTGTCCTCGACAACCGTGCCATAGTCGATATGGCAGTTGCTTTCGACATTGCTGCAGCGAGTGACGAGACACTGCGCCTCCACCTTCGCTCCCCGGCCGATATATGCCGGAGCAACGACTCTCGCGTCCCGGTTCACCTGGGCTCCGTCGTCGATCCAAACCCCGGGTCGAGTTTCTGATCCCAAAGGTCTTAACCGGCAACGGGAAGTAAGACCGTCCACGACTAGTCGTCGCAAGTCCCGTGGATGCTCAAGCCGATTCACGTACCCGCGCACCATGTAACCAGCTGGACTCGACGCTCGCAAGGCAGACTGTAAATCCCCGGATTCCGCGATGCGGGTCTGGTCGACGATCCACATGTCCAGAGGCTCGTCACTGTCAAAGGCGCGCGTCACTCCCCGGCCCTGTTCGCGGTGAAACTGAAGCATGTCCTCCAAGTCCAACTCGACGTAGGCACTGGCACGTACCACCAGGGTGGATTCGGACACTTCGTTGTAAGCTGCCGCTCTTTGCGCAGCTGTCCACGAGTCTTCCGCAGCACGAACCGTGATCTTCGCTGAAAAATGAATATCAGGCTGTAGAGTCGCAACCGTGGCGTCGGCAAAGACTGAAATGCTATCGACGCCCGCGCACCGCAAGTCCTCGATCAATCGTCCTACTACGGATCGACCGAGAACTTCCACGCAAACCAGGGGCGTTCCCTCATGGAGTGGTGTCGCTTCGAGAGGGAATGTGGACGAGTCCCTTCCCGACGAAGGTCCGCTTTCAACTTCTTCCCGAATCTCAGGCCCTAGGATGACAACTGCGTTCAGCACCGATCCACCTTTTCTTGTTGTCTTTGCTAATGTTGATACTTCTATTTCGCCGGCATCTTTGCGAGGCTGAACATTCCTTGCTTTGTGGATCGGCGGCGTATTTTTGTCTTGGGGAACAGGAGAGCACGCATCTTCAGCTTCGCCTTGTGTAGCTGCGACTTTGAATTGCCGATGGAGCAGTCGAGCAACTGAGCGATTTCATGATGTTGGTACCCTTCCACCTCGTGTAAAGCAAAAATCGTGCGGCAGCCTTCCGGCAGCTCCTGGAGGGCGCGGCGCAAAGCAATGCGATCGACGACGCCCGAGAGTTCCGGATCACTCTTGCCGAAATCGCGATGCAACGAAGGAGACTCAGGATTGACCGGCTCATCCAGGGAAACCGTAGGCGGAGATTTGCGCCGTCGAAGCTTCATGAGCACGGTATTCACCGCAACGCGATAGAGCCAAGTCGAAAATGCAGCGTCCCCACGAAACGAACTGACGGTCCGGAAGACCTGGAGGAAGGCCTCTTGAGTCAGGTCCTCGGCCTCAGCGACATCCTTGGTCATGAGCAAGCAAACGGAATAAACGCGATTCTTGTGTTGCTGGAACAGTGTTGCAAAAGCCTGCTCGTCGCCTGCCTGGGCGCGCTTTACCAGGTTAATCTGGGAATCATCTCGACCTTTTGTGTTGGTGGCTGGGATGACGTTCGCTTCTGTCGCTGAAATCGCACAAGTTGCCACGTTTGCTCTCCTTTTCTTTCAGGTACCGGAAAGTTCGCCCGTCGGTAACCTCCACGAGCATGGTTAGAGTAGAAAAAGAACGGACAACCTTCTATCGGGTCACATCTGTAAACGGGTGCAGGAGACTCTGTAAGACCCTCGTGTGATCGGGTAGAAATGAGAAGACCCGCGCCCAAGCGCGGATCTCATCTGTACTGGAGATGTTGGAAGTAAAAAAGTGCCTTTGTAGGGCAACAAACCGATTGACATTCCAGTGTCAGTAAAGGTGAAATTCGACCTCCACACTGATTTGGACATCGACCGGCTTGCCATCTTTCAATGCAGGTTGAAAACGCCATTGGCGCACTGCCTCCAGAGCTTTCGCATCGAGCCCCAGGCCTAAACCCCGAACAACTTTGATGTCCCGGGGCCTTCCTGCTGCATCCACGATCAACCAGAGGACGCATGTGCCCTGTTTCTTGGCCCTGCGAGCCTCTTCGGTATAGTCCGGGTCGGGAGCAGAAATCGCTTGGGGTGCCGAAATGCCGCCCCCAACCTTGTAAACTCCGCCACCAATGCCGCCGCCGCTTCCGGCGCCAACGCCCGATCCGTGACCAACGCCAACTCCGCCTCCAGAGCCCGAACCTATGCCACCGCCAGAACCGGTACCATTCGAGGGCGGCGCTGCCGGCATGACGGTGGAAGCTGTAGTCCCAAGATTCAGCATCTTGTTTTCCGCCAGGTGAACCTGGGGGGGAACCACAACCGTCGGCTCCACCGCGAGCTTGGGTTTCGAATTTCGCAGAACAATTGCAGGCGGCGTGATTTGCTGCAGCGCGGCCTTGGGGAGGCGTCCCTTCGGCGCAGGAAGCGGATCGTGATCACCACCACCGCCGCCGCCGCTGACTACGGTCTTCGCAACGTGCATCACGTATGTATCCGGCGAAGGCGCGATTAATGTCACGTGCTGCCGCTCCGCAACCCGTTGCACAACTTGATGACCAAAGAAGGCGCCGCTGATCAGCAGCCCAATCAAAGCCACGTGAACGATGGCGGAAACCACCACGCCGTTCGCGCGATAGTTGTTATATTGCCCCCAGATTTCCTCCGGCGGACGGGAAACCCGTACGCTTGGCCGCGCCTGCGGACGCGCGGTCCGCGGGCCGTAGTTCTTACGCGAAAGAGGTGAGGGGACCAGATTCAATGCAGACTCACCGTTAAAAGCAGAATTTTGATGGCTCGACATGGCGCTACCTCGCAAGCGTGAAACATTGTTCGCGCGAATAGATGCGGGAATACAAGGCTGGGTTTGTAAATCGGAAGTGCTCCAGCGGATACTGGCAATTCGACTTTTGTTTACGAAACGTCATGCCCGTTTATTAGTTGCGAACGAAAACTGTTCTGAAAAACAAATGGTGGGATAAAGCTCTTTCCCACCATTTGGGCAAGCCACAGAATTTTGTGACTGGCAAACACCGACGAGTAAAGCAAACTCATAGACGGCCGGCAAGAAGCAGTACCAGCACGACCACGACGATGAGGCCCAATCCTCCGCTTGGGTAATAACCCCAAGACCGGCTGTAGGGCCAGGTGGGCAACGCGCCCAGCAACATCAAAATCAGCAGTACAAGAAGAATGGTGTACATAAAGCCTCCTGAGAGTGAGTCTGACTACGCGCCGGTTGGGCGCATTCAATCGTTATTTTGATTCTGGGGTGCTGCCGCCTTCGTTTCTGCTTGATTCTCTGCTTTCGCTCGAGTACCGGCGAACCGCGGTTAAGAACGGTTCGCTGACCGCGGTCGGCTGCACTTTGCCACTCAAAATTTCTGAGAAGGGCATAAAGCTGCCGTAAAGCAACCGGGTCTCGTCCTTGTCTTGGGTAATAGCCGCTCCGCTGAGATCGATCCCGGCAAATAGACCGCGTGCCCGGGAATAAGTCAGAACTTCGGCGTTCATTTTGATATCGGTGTCGGCTGCTGCGTCTCGGCCCACGGGACCCGCGGCGGCAGACGCATCGGCCCCGAGTTTGAACTTACTGGAAAGCAGGTGTTCCATTCCCTGGTCATTGGTGACGATCATGACGAGATCGACCGCCTGACCTCCAAGTTGCAGACCCCAGCTTCCACCGGTGATAGTGATAGGAGCGGGGGCGCTCCAACCGGACTCAGTGCGGCAGGTAGCCACGCCCTTGCCGTGATTGCCACCGAAACCGATCGCGACCTTCACCATGGAAGGAATCACAGCAATGCATTTTGCCCCGCGCATGACCTTGTCTGGGATTGCCTTATCAGGCGTCGCCATGATTTCATTCAGAACCTTCGCCGACGCATCGATGCGTTTGGCGATATCGGATTGATCCTTGTCAGCGGCCCAACTCACGCCGATCAGGCTCGAACAAATACTCAGGGCCAGGAAACATCCTGGCAAAAGTGAACTGATTCGTCTCATTTTGGGTCCGTCCCCTTCTGTGCTCCGCAAGAGCACCTGCTATGGTTGTGCGAATACCAAGCTAACGGCGCAGAGCGGAAGGTTCTATCCGGCGGAGGCAGTACACAACCCGATATCTTTCCTGAGGAATGCGTCAGCAAATGCGCGTCGGGCAGTCCGTACGGGTTTTCCTGGGCGGCCCTACAGGATGGACTGTATTGTGGGTCCAATTGCGTCCAAATAACCTGCAATCTCTACTCGACACAACGCCCCCCAAGCGGGTGCCGATCCTCTGGGACGGATCGGCACCTGCTCCTTCTCAAGACCCAAGCTCGGCTACGGGAAATCGGATTCCCCGCATACAGACTCCCTCCGATGCCGCCACACCCTTTCGGTGCCCATGATTAACCTGGCCGATTTCAATTGGAGGAAACCACCATGCTTTACTGGGCATTAGTGTTCCTGGTCGTAGCGTTGATCGCCGGGGTCCTGGGCTTCACGGGGATCGCCGTTGCCGCCGCCGGCATTGCAAAGTTGCTGTTTGTAGTTTTCCTCGTGCTATTTCTGATTTCTTTGATCGCCCATCTCGGAAGGGGACGCAGGTCGGTTTGACCGGGTCGATTCGAGACGCAGGGCTGGCCGCCCTGCGTCACAATTTTTGTTTTATCGTAAGTTTTGTCAACGACCCGCCGCGGATCGCATGGGTCAGTTTGCGCCAGGTCATCCACGACTTGCCGCTAACCGCTGAGTACCTTGCGCCGTAGAATTTTCTTGGAATTTCGAGAGCAGAGCAAAAACGTAGGAGGGATCAAGTAAGCGGATGTGGCGGCCGGGGATGGCTTCCAAGTCGGTTAAACTGCAAAGTCCCGCGAGGGCCACCGTGTGCAGTCACTCCTGAATTAAATTCAGGACAGGACCGCCAGCATCCTACGAATTCGAGAATAGGAGGGAACGATCCACAACTGGAATCGGTGAAAATGTGTACCGACAAGCTTCCCAATCACTTATGGGCCAAGTCGGCGCCGTTCACCTTTCCATCACTTCCTGCACAAATTAACTATTCCCTTAAAGATCAACGATTGCGAGTAGCGGTGCATCCAACCTCGAACTGCATGGGATTAGGATTACAAGTTGCGTGGCTTCTGGTATTGGGAATCCCGGTGGCCTGTATAGCGTGGACCGTGACGCATGAGGAAGTGTTTCGTGAGCCCCGGCAGTATTGCCAGCGGGAAGGTACACAGGCTCGATCGTTGGTTCGCCGGAAATTCTTTTATTTGTTTACCTGCGAGTATTGCTTCAGCCACTACATCGCGGTAGCAATGCTGCTGGTCACGCGCTTCAAGTTGCTTTACGCGGACTGGCGGGGATACCTTGTGGCATTGTTCGCCCTCATATGGGTTGCGAACCAGTACATGAGCATTTACAACCGTCTGCGTCTCGACATCAAGCGCGAACAGGTTGAAATCAAGGCGGACGAGCAGAAGGTTGACACCCGCAAGGTGGACGCAATGAACGTTGACAATCGAAAGGCTGCCTGAGCACTGCACAACCGTACCTGGCGCGTCGTTAGACTGGAACGGGCACCCTTGGTTTTTCCGATCGCTGGGAAGGGATGACAACCTCGACGATTGTTCCGGGGTGGGCATTGGCTAATCGCAGACTTCCCCCGAGCTCCGAGACCCGTTGCCGCATTCCGCCGATTCCAACGCCTACACTCTCTGGACGCAGCTGAATAACTTGTTCTTCGATTCCTTTGCCATCGTCGCGTACCGTCACTTTAATCGATCCATTATTCTCCTGCAGGCTGATCGATCCATTGCGTGCTCCAGAATGCCGGAACATGTTGGTCAAGGCCTCCTGGATAATACGGAAGATGGCAGTTTCGAGTTCTGGCTTGAGCCGGCTGAGATCCGGCGGATCGACATTCAGTCGAATCTCGATTCCGCTGCGTTCTGACAGCCCCTCTAGGTACCAGCGGAGTGCAGACACAAGTCCGACCTCGTCGAGTAGAGGCGGATGCAGAAGATGGGAGATGGTTCGGACTTGCTGAATGGCGCGATCCACTAGCTGGCTGGCATCCGCAGACGCCTGCCGCATCGAAGGCGACGCATTCTTGGACAGGATTCCGTCCAGAATCATTTTCGCCGCGGCGAGCTCCTGTCCGAGGCCGTCGTGAATTTCACGAGCGATGCGGCGACGCTCCTCATCTTGCATGGTCATCAAGCGGCTGGATAGGCGCCGCAGTTCGCTCGTCCTGAGATTGACCATCCTTTCCAATTCGATGGCGTTGTCACGGATCGACTGTTCCAGCATCTTGCTGTCATGGATGTCGGAACAAGTCCCGTACCATTTCAGGATGTTTCCCTCCGGGTCGCGCAGCGGGACACCACGAGCGCGGAACCAGCGGTATTTCAAGTCAAGGCCGCGGATGCGGTATTCGGATTCATATGCTTCCCCGGAGTGCACGCATCGCATCCACTCTGCCAAGCTCCGTTCTTTGTCGTCAGGATGCAAATACTCCAGCCAGCCAAACCCCACTGCGGACCCCGGCGCCGCCCCCGTATATTCATAAAATCTGCCGCTGATGTAGTCCCTCGTGCCATCTGCTTGCCGGCTGAAGATAATATCGGGGGCGGTATGCACGATAGCGTCGAGTTCCTGGTTCTTCTGGGCAAGGTCGCTGTTTAAGCGCTGCAGAGCCACGGCCTTCTGCTCTAACTCCAGCGTCCGGTCTGCGACGCGCTGTTCCAGTTCATTGTTCAACCGCTCCAGTTGAAGCTTTTTGCGGTGGAGTTCCGCAAACACTCTCACCTTCGCCCGCAAGACTTCCGGCACAATCGGGACAGAAAGATAGTCGACGGCGCCGTGCTGGTATCCCTTGAGGCGATCGAGATCGGTCAAATGCACCGCAGAAACGAAGATGATTGCAGTTTTCTGAAAGCGCGGATGCTGCCGGATGATCTCGGCCAGTTCAAAGCCGTCGATCTCCGGCATGCTTACATCCATCAATACGACAGCCACGTCCGTCTTCAGCAGTTTCTCGAGGGCCTCTTTGGCAGAGGTTGCCTTGATCAGGTTCTCTCCCAAGTCGGAGAGGATGGCCTCATAGCTGAGCAGTTTGCCCGCCTGGTCATCGACCATGAGAATGTTAACTTCTTCGTGGACGGTCATCATGCTCTCAAGAACACGCCTTGCCCTTACAAGATACTCTGCAGGACTAGCCTAACCGAACCGGTACTTACCTGTGCAGCCACATACGAAGCGCCGAAAGCAGTTGCTCAGTATTGACCGGCTTAGCCAAATACTCCGACGCGCCCGCTTCCAGACACTTTTCGCGATCACCCTTCATGGCTTTCGCGGTCAGCGCAATGATCGGCAGCCTGCGGAACGAAGGATTCTGCCGAATGACTTGCATGGTTGCGTATCCATCCATCTCGGGCATCATGATGTCCATCAATACGATGGCGACATCGGGAGTGGATTCCAGCATGGAGATAGCCTCGCGACCGGTACCGGCGGTTAAGACCTCCATGCCCCGGCGCTCCAGCACGCTGCTCAGAGCGAAGATATTGCGCATGTCGTCGTCGACGACCAGCACTTTCTTCCCCGCCAGAGCCTCGTCGGATCGGTGCAGCCGATCCAGCATCCTTTGTTTTTCTTCTGGAAGATCCGCCACCACGCGATGCAGGAAGAGTGCGGTTTCATCGAGCAACCGCTCTGGAGACTCCACTCCTTTCACCACGACGCTGCGAGCCAAGGTGCGCAGGCGTGCGTCTTCTTCGGGTGACAACTCCTTCCCGGTAAAGACGACAACGGGGAGGTCGCTCACCTGAGGAATATCACGCATGCGCTCGAGGATGTCAAAGCCCGTCATGTCGGGCAATCGCAGATCGAGGACCACGCAGTCGAACGAGTCCTTGGTAACCATGTCCAGTGCTTCCGCGCCTGTGGAAGCCACGGTGACATCAATGTCGTTATAACCCAGCAGTTCACGGATACTCAATTGCTCCGCTGGATTGTCTTCCACAATCAGCAGCCGTTTGCGGCGCGGCGTGGCATATTCCTTGATGCGCGACAGCGCCATCTCCAGTTCTTCCGGATTTGTCGGCTTGGTCACAAAGGCAAATGCGCCTCGAGCCAGGCCATGCTGCCGGTCCTCATCCAGGGTCAGCATTTGCACCGGAATGTGCCGGGTGGCCGGGTCCTGCTTCAAGTGGTTGAGTACAGTCCAGCCCAGCATGTCGGGCAAAAAGACATCGAGCGAAATGGCGTTGGGATGGAACTCGCGAGCAAGCGCGAGCGCTTCGGAGCCGCGCAATGCCACGAGAACCTTGAACCCTTTATCCCGCGACAGATCGCAAAGGATACGGGCATAGTGAGGATCGTCTTCCACGATCAGCAATACCGCGTCGTCCGGCTGCAGATTGTCGCGGTCGTCAGCGATCTGCTCGACCGGATGTTCTGACACCACGATATTCGACAGCTGGATCGGCATATCGGTCGATGATGACTTCCGATCCGCAAAAGTCTGTCTCGAGGCGGACGGTCCAACATACGTCAGCGGCAGATACAGCGTGAACGTGCTGCCTTGGCCGGGCGTGCTGCGTAGTTGAATTTCGCCGCCTAGCAGGCTGGCCAATTCACGGCTGATGGCCAGGCCCAGGCCGGTTCCGCCGTACTTGCGGCTGGTGCCGGCATCTGCCTGTTGGAAGGCCTCGAAGATGATGCGCTGCTTGTCGAGAGCGATTCCGATGCCGGAATCCGTAACCTCGAACGCGACCACCGAAGCCGCGCCGCTGAGAATCGGATGATCTTCGCTCCATCCCTTCTCGGCGACCGAAACGGCCAGCCGGACCGAACCGTGCTCGGTGAACTTGAATGCGTTCGACAACAGATTCTTCAGCACCTGCTGCAGACGCTTGGAGTCGGTGACCAGACTGCGGGTGAGATGGGGGTCGGAATGCACCTCGAACGCAAGCTTCCGGTTCTCCGCTTCGTGACGGAAGGGGCGGGCGACCATTTCGAGCAGGTTGGCGAAGAAGACTTCCTCCGCCTCGACCGACACCGTGCCCGACTCGATCTTGGAGAGATCGAGAATGTCGCTGATCAGATTCAGCAAGTCGGTTCCGGCGCCGTGAATGGTGCGCGCGAACTCGACCTGCTTGGGCGTCAAGTTGTGGTCCGGGTTTTCGCTGAGTTGCTGGCCTAGCACCAGAATGCTGTTCAGCGGTGTCCGCAACTCATGCGACATGTTGGCCAGGAATTCCGACTTGTACTTGGAAGTGAGGGCGAGTTCTTTTGCCTTCTCTTCCAGAGCGCGTCGGGCTTGCTCGATTTCCTGGTTCTTGCGTTCGACTTCGACGTTCTGTTCGGCAAGCTGTTGCGCTTTTTGCGCCAGCTGCTCGTTGGTCTGCTGCAGTTCTTTCTGCTGCGTCTGCAGTTCGGCCGCCAGCTGTTGTGACTGTTTGAGCAGGCCTTCCGTCTGCATCGTCGCTTCAATACTGTTCAGCACGATGCCGATGCTGGCCGTGAGTTGCTCCAGGAATGCCAGGTGCGAAGCGGTGAAGGCGTTTAACGACGCCAGTTCGATCACCGCCTTGACGCGATCTTCGAACAGCACCGGCAGGACGATGACATTGCGCGGCACGGATTCAAACAACCCGGAACGAATGGGAACTGTTTTCTCCGGCAGATCTGAAATCAGCATGCGGCGCTTTTCTGCCGCAACTTGTCCGACCAGCCCCTCGCCGATTTTCAACCGGCGCAGATGCCCGTCTTCGCCGTCATCGGCAAATGCTGACAACAGCACCATGCCTGCCGACTCTTCCGTTTCCATCTGGTAGATCACGCCTTGCTGCGCGTTCACCAGCGGAGCCAGCTCCGACAGCAACATGCGACCCACAGTGGCCAGATCGCGCTGGCCCTGCAACATTCCGGTGAAGCGCGCCAGATTGGTCTTGAGCCAGTCTTGCTCGGTGTTGCGATCCGTCGTGAGGCGGAGGTTGTCGATCATCGTGTTGATGTTGTCTTTCAACTCCGCCACTTCGCCGCTGGCCTCCACTTGAATGGACCGCGTCAAGTCGCCCTTGGTCACGGCCGTTGCGACTTCCGCGATGGCTCGGACCTGGTTGGTCAGGTTATCGGCCAGCAGGTTGACGTTGCCGGTAAGGTCTTTCCACGTGCCGGCAGCGCCGGGCACGTTGGCCTGGCCACCCAGACGGCCTTCGACGCCGACTTCGCGGGCCACGGTCGTCACCTGATCGGCAAACGTGGCCAGCGTTCCGGTCATGTTGTTGATGGTTTCGGCCAAGGCTGCGACTTCGCCTTTGGCGTTCACCGTCAGCTTTTGCGTGAGGTCTCCGTTGGCAACGGCGGTCACGACTTTGACGATGCCGCGTACTTGCTCGGTGAGGTTGACGGCCATGACGTTGACGTTGTCGGTAAGATCCTTCCAGGTTCCGGCGACGCCGGGCACCTGCGCCTGTCCACCGAGTTTGCCGTCGGTGCCGACTTCGCGGGCCACGCGCGTGACTTCGGCGGCGAACGCATTGAGCTGGTCCACCATCGTGTTGATGGTGTTCTTCAGTTCGAGAATTTCGCCCTTCACGTCGACCGTGATCTTGCGCGACAAATCGCCGCGGGCCACGGCCGTCGTGACTTCGGCGATGTTTCGCACCTGGCCGGTCAAGTTGCCGGCCATGGCGTTGACGGAGTCGGTGAGATCTTTCCACGTTCCAGCGACGCCCGGCACGTTGGCCTGTCCGCCCAAGCGGCCTTCGCTACCCACTTCGCGGGCCACGCGCGTGACTTCGGCGGCGAACGAGCGCAACTGCTCGACCATCGTGTTCAGCGTTTCTTTGAGCTGCAAGATTTCGCCGCGAACGTCGACCGTGATCTTCTTCGAAAGGTCGCCGTTCGCGATCGCGGTCGCCACTTCGGCAATGTTTCGCACCTGGCCGGTCAGGTTGCTGGCCATGAAGTTCACGTTGTCCGTGAGATCCTTCCACGTTCCGGCGACGCCGGGCACTTGCGCCTGGCCGCCGAGTTTGCCGTCGGTTCCGACTTCGCGGGCCACGCGCGTCACTTCACCGGCGAACGCGTTGAGCTGGTCCACCATCGTGTTGATGGTGTTCTTGAGCTCAAGAATTTCGCCTTTCACGTCGACCGTGATCTTGCGCGACAAGTCGCCGCGGGCCACAGCCGTCGTGACTTCAGCAATATTTCGCACTTGGCCAGTCAGGTTGCCGGCCATGGAGTTCACCGAGTCGGTGAGATCCTTCCACGTTCCGGCCACACCGGGGACCTGCGCCTGGCCGCCGAGCTTTCCTTCCGAGCCGACTTCGCGGGCCACGCGCGTCACTTCGGCGGCGAACGCGTTCAGCTGGTCCACCATCGTGTTGATGGTTTCCTTGAGCAGCAGGATTTCGCCGCTCACGTTCACCGTGATCTTCTTCGACAAGTCGCCGCTGGCAATGGCCGTCGAAACTTCGGCGATGTTTCGCACCTGGCCCGTCAAGTTGCTGGCCATGGAATTCACGGAGTCCGTAAGATCCTTCCACGTTCCACCGACGCCGGGCACGAGCGCCTGCCCGCCAAGCTTTCCGTCGGTGCCGACTTCGCGGGCCACGCGCGTCACTTCCGACGCGAACGACCGCAGCTGATCCACCATCGTGTTGATGGTGTCTTTGAGTTCGAGAATTTCGCCTTTCACGTCGACCGTGATCTTGCGCGACAAATCGCCGCGGGCCACAGCCGTCGCCACTTCGGCGATGTTTCGAACCTGGCCCGGTCAGGTTGCTGGCCATGAAGTTGACGTTGTCGGTGAGATCCTTCCACGTTCCGGCGACGCCGGGCACCTGCGCCTGGCCGCCCAGTTTGCCTTCCGTACCGACTTCGCGGGCCACGCGCGTTACTTCGCCGGCGAACGCGTTGAGCTGATCCACCATCGTGTTGATGGTGTTCTTCAGTTCGAGAATTTCGCCTTTCACGTCGACCGTGATCTTGCGCGACAAATCGCCGCGGGCCACAGCGGTCGTCACTTCGGCGATGTTTCGAACCTGGCCAGTCAGGTTGCCGGCCATCGAGTTCACCGAGTCGGTAAGATCTTTCCAGGTTCCGGCGACACCGGGGACGTTGGCCTGTCCGCCCAAGCGGCCTTCGGTACCGACTTCGCGGGCCACGCGCGTTACTTCGCCGGCGAACCGGTTGAGCTGGTCGACCATCGTGTTGAGCGTTTCTTTGAGCTGCAGAATTTCGCCGCGCACGTCGACCGTGATCTTGCGCGACAAATCGCCGCTGGCGATGGCGGTCGCGACTTCCGCGATGTTTCGCACCTGGCCCGTCAGGTTGCTGGCCATGAAGTTCACGTTGTCGGTGAGATCTTTCCACGTTCCACCGACGCCGGGCACTTGCGCCTGACCGCCGAGCTTGCCTTCCGTACCGACTTCGCGAGCCACGCGCGTTACTTCGCCTGCGAATGCATTGAGCTGGTCCACCATCGTGTTGATGGTGTCTTTCAGTTCGAGAATTTCACCCTTCACGTCGACCGTGATCTTGCGCGACAAATCGCCGCGGGCCACAGCCGTCGTGACCTCGGCGATGTTACGGACTTGAGCCGTCAGGTTGCCGGCCATCGCGTTCACGGAGTCCGTAAGATCTTTCCAGGTTCCGGCGACGCCGGGCACAACTGCCTGTCCGCCGAGTTTGCCGTCGGTGCCGACTTCGCGGGCCACGCGCGTCACTTCCGATGCGAACGAGCGCAACTGGTCCACCATCGTGTTGATGGCTTCTTTGAGCTGCAAAATTTCGCCGCGCACGTCGACCGTGATCTTGCGGGACAGATCACCACTGGCCACGGCCGTGGCGACTTCGGCGATGTTGCGCACCTGGCCCGTCAGGTTGCTGGCCATGAGGTTTACGTTGTCGGTGAGATCTTTCCAGGTACCGGCAACATCAGGCACTTGCGCCTGGCCGCCCAGTTTGCCTTCGGTTCCCACTTCGCGCGCCACGCGCGTCACCTCGGCCGTGAACACGCCGAGCTGCTGAATCATCGTGTTGACGAGATTGGCGGAGCGCAGAAACTCGCCTTCCAGCGGCCGCCCATCCACGTCCAGCCGCACGGTCTGAGTAAGGTCTCCTTGCGCAACCGCCGCGATCGCGCGCGTAACTTCGGCCGTGGGACGCAGCAGGTCTTCCACCAGCGTGTTGACCGAAACTTCCATCTCTCCCCATGCGCCCCTGGACTCGTGGAATCGGGTGCGCTCTCGCGTCTTGCCTTGCTTGCCGACTACCTGGCCGACGCGCTTCAGTTCTTGCGCCATGTGTTGGTTGGCGGCAACGATTTCGTTGAACGTGTCGGCAACTTTTCCGGCCAGCCCCACCCACGTGCCCGGAAGTCGCACCGTGAAGTCGCCGTCGCGCATGCTCTGCAGGCTGGCCAGGATGACGGTGAGATCCAGGGATCCGTCCGACTCTTTGGATTTTCCGTGGGACTTCCCATTGTTGTTCTTCGCCGTGTTGGGCGGAACGCTCTCGCTATTATTGGGCGCGATTTCGTTGAGTGCGGTTCTCTTCATTGTCTCTCCCGGAAAGACGAGTACTTCAAAACAGGGATCGGCATCCGGCAATCGGTCTTAACCGAGGCGGATTCTTGCCTGGACATAGATTTCTCTACGACCCGTTCAACACTTTGGTGGAGGAGTACGAACATCGACAGCAACTGGTGCCGGGTGCGCTGCCCGAACGGTGCCCCGCCACCTGTTTTTACTGGAATATTGTTAACACGCAGGGCGCAAAGACCGCCCTAAGGTATTTCCTGTAGTCCGAAGGGACGGCGGGTGCCACCTTGCCGTCTCCAGCTTCCGCTCGCGGCGCGAATCGTTTGACGCGCAACCTCTTGAGCCGCCGTGACCTCTAAGCACGGCATCCGGGAAGGGGAGGAGCACTTCGCTTCAAGGCGAACGCCTCTACCGCCGGGTCGGCTTCCAGGCTTCTGTAAAACCCGAAGAGATTAAGTGAGAACTATTTTGGATACTTCTTCCGACATCAGTATCGTGATACCTGCCTACAACGAAGGCACGCGTCTCGGTCCCACCCTCGAGCGAGTCTTGAATTTTGTTCGCCAGCAGGCGTGGGACGCTGAAGTCATCGTGGTCGACGACGGCTCCCTCGATAATACGGCCGACATCGTGCGGGAGTATGCGCAAAGCAATTGCATTGTGCGCCTCGTCCAGAATCCGGGTAATCGTGGCAAGGGCTACAGCGTCCGCAGCGGGGTGATGAACGCGCGGGGCAGGATCATTCTGTTTACCGATGCCGACCTGTCCTCTCCTATAGAAGAAGCGCCGAAGCTTCTCAAAGAAATTGAGGCCGGCGCGGACGTAGCCATTGGGTCGCGCTGGATGCGCAGCGAACTACAGACTAAGCGCCAATCCGTGGCCCGCCAGGTTCTCGGCAGAGTCTTCAACGTACTGCTGCGAATAGTGCTTCGGCTGGACTTCAAGGACACCCAGTGCGGTTTCAAGGCGTTCCGTCAAGGCGCTGCCCGAACTGTTTTTCCTCTGCAAAAGATCGAGCGCTGGGGCTTTGACCCGGAGATTTTGTTCCTGGCTTGCCGCTCCGGTTTCAAAGTGGTTGAAGTGCCCGTGCGCTGGGGACATGACAGCGGAACCAGAATTAATCCGCTGGCGGATGGTTCTCGCATGGTAGCGGAAATGTTCCGCATCCGCGGGTACTCCATCTCTGGCAAATACGGCAATGTCATGAGGGTGACTAGGCCAAGCGCGGTGAGTACGAGTCCACGTCCGCGACCGTGAGCGGCGACCGCGAGGCTACAGGTATTCGACAAATGAACTAGATGCCGCACCTGATAGCCACCGTAAGTGCGGCGTCTCTATGCTCGACTCAGTCGATGAAAATCTGACGCACGTGGGGAGTTACGAAATGAAGCGAATGTTTGTTTTAGCCGGATTGCTACTTCTGGGTTTCGGAACGATCGCATCAGCCCAGGATCCGGCGGGGCAGAATGCTCCTGCCTCTGGCAAGGCAAAAATGAATCAGCGCGACCGCACTCCCAACGAACCTGCCGATCAGCAGCAGAACAATCGTTCTGACCGCGACCTCACGCAGCAGGTTCGAAAGGCAATCGAGGCGGACAAGAGTTTTTCCACGTACGCCCATAGTGTGAAAGGGATTACCCAAAATGGCCAAGTCACGCTGAAGGCGCCTGTTCGCTCAGAAGAAGAGAAGAGTGCGGCCGAAGCCAAGGCAGCAGCAGTTGCTGGCGAGAGCAAAGTTACCAGCGAACTGACCGTCAAACCGAAGAGCTAAATTCAACTACTTAAGGAGAGTTGATCATGGCAGGGAAAAACACGGCTGTATTCGGCATTTATCCGTCGTATGCCAGCGTTGAAAACGGCGTCGACGCGTTAAGGTCTGCGGGATTCAGGAACGAAGATATTTCAGCACTGTTCCCGGAAGGTGTGGGGACCAAAGAATTTGCCCATGAAAAGAACACGAAAGCACCTGAGGGCGCCACAACCGGCGCTGGATCGGGGGCGCTCGTCGGCGGCGCGATGGGATGGCTGCTCGGCGTTGGCGCGATCGCCATTCCAGGGCTGGGGCCGTTCATCGCGGCCGGTCCGATCATGGCCGCCTTGGCTGGGGCCGGGGTTGGTGGTGCGGTCGGCGGAATCGCCGGAGCCCTCATTGGCATGGGCATTCCCGAATACGAAGCCAAGCGCTACGAAGGCCGCGTGAAGGATGGTGGTATCCTGCTTTCCGTGCATTCGGACAATTCCGAGTGGACCAAACGGGCGAAGGAAATCTTGAAGCACACAGGAGCTCAGGATATTTCGTCGACGGGTGAGGCTGGCTCCGATGATAAGTCCGGAGATGTGCGTCTGCCTCGAACAGCCTAGTACGGCAGCAATTTGTCTTAAGCATCGGGGTTGCCGGCAACAGCTTTCGCACGCTGTTGCTCGGCGCCCCGAATTGCGTGTAGGGAGACCGTTCGCTATTCAGAAAGAAAGGAAGAGATCATGAAAGACGAGCACAGGGGAAAAGGCAAAGACAGGAATTCATTTCTGACCGATATCAGTGAGATCCGCCGGCGGGCGCGCCAGCACATTGAGGACGGAGCAGTCACCGACAGCTATAAAGGCGATCGGAAGACTGTTCTGCGGGTACTGAACGAGGCGCTGGCCACTGAGATCGTGTGCGTCCTGCGCTATAAGCGTCACCACTACATGGCCAAGGGAATTCATTCGCAAGCGGTTGCGGAGGAATTTCTCGAACACGCAGCCGAAGAGCAGGAGCATGCCGACATGATCGCCGAGCGAATCACGCAACTGGACGGCGAGCCGAACTTCAATCCGGACGGTCTGCTCACACGCAGTCACTCAGAATATGTGGAAGGCGAAAGCCTCGTGGACATGATTAAAGAGGATCTGGTTGCGGAGCGGATCGCCATCGAATCCTACTCCGAGATCATCCGATACCTGGCCGATAACGATCCCACCAGCCGGCGCATGATGGAGGAGATTCTGGCAAAAGAGGAAGAACACGCCGAGGATATGAAAACTCTGCTCGAAACCATCGCGCGAGAGGAAAAGCTGGAGGAAAGAAAAGCCAGTTAACAGCTTGAGAAACCCTATCGAATTGGACTGGAGGTCAGGCATTGGTCCGCTCCGCGAATTCAACGACTTCCTCCAAATCGTCGATCTTCATCGCGCTCGCCCTTGCGATTGCGACGTTGTATTTCGGGCGTCAGATTTTCATTCCTCTGGCGTTGGCCCTGGTCCTCAGCTTCTTACTCACCCCGCTTGTCGGCTTGATGGAGAAAGCCCGTCTGGGGCGCGTTCCGGCCGTTTTGGTGGTATTGGTCCTTGGTTTCGCGCTCACCGCCGGCTTGGGCTGGATGGTTGCCGGCCAATTGCTGGACATCACGGGCCACATTCGCGATTACAAAGCTAATCTTGAAGAAACATTTCGCTCCCTTCGCCGGCCGGCTAGCGGCGCTATTGGCGAGGCCACGGCTACGGTCCGGGAGTTAAACAAAGAGTTGGCTGCGGCTCCCGGGCAAACGCCCGCGAATGACGGGAAAGGCACGGCGCGTCCTGCTCGTCCGGTTCCAGTTCAGGTAACCGCACCTCCGTCGAATCTTGTCGAAGATTTGCGCGCTCTCGTCGGCCCTCTGGCCGCTCCCGCGGAGACCGCCGCGATCGTAATTATTTTTACGGCGTTCATGTTGATCAAGAGGGAGGACTTGCGCAATCGCCTGATACGTCTCGGCGGACAAGGGCAATTGACAGTCGTGACCCAAGCGCTGGACGACGCCAGCCGGCGCCTCAGTCGCTATCTCTTGCTGCAGTTCCTCGTAAATGCGGGCTACGGCACGTTTTTCGGAATGGGAGTGTACTTGATCGGAGTCCCTCACGCGCTGCTGTGGGGAATCCTCGCAGCGTTGCTTCGCCTTGTGCCCTATGCGGGGACACTGATCGCAACGGCATTTCCGGTGGCGATGGCTTTGGCTGTCTTCCCCGGTTGGAATCACGCGCTGCTGATTTGCGGCTTGTATCTGGTTCTCGAACTGATCGTCGCAAATGTTATTGAGCCTTGGCTGTACGGGGCGCATACCGGGATCTCATCGCTGGCTATCCTCGTCGCGGCCGTCTTCTGGTCCATGCTATGGGGCTCTGTCGGCTTGATCTTATCTACTCCGTTAACCGTGTGCCTCGTGCTTTTGGGGCGCCACGTCCCGCAATTGAGCTTTCTCGAAGTAATCCTTGGTGATGAACCGGCTCTCCGTCCTGAGGAACTCTTCTACCAGCGCCTTCTGGCGATGGATCAGGACGAAGCCAGAAATATCGTCGAGATCCAGCTGAAAGAGAAATCCCTGGAGAGCCTTTACGAAACGGTTCTAATCCCGGCGCTCCGCTTGGCGGAAGAAGATCGTCATATGGACGCGTTCGGGGAACGCACCAGCGAATTCATCTCCCAAAGCACAAGAGAACTCATCGACGATTTAGGCGACCGGGTTGTGCGGCAGGATGCCGAGAACAAGGTCAAGGAAAGCAGCGACCGATCAGACAGACGACTCCTCGAGCGGAAGATTGTTTGTGTGCCGGCAAGAGATGAAGCCGACGAACTGGTGGGAATGATGTTCTCCCAGGTGCTGCGGCAGGCCGGTTACGGCGCTACTTACCTCGCCATCGGAACCGTCGACGAGATGCTGGAACGGGTGGGGAAGGGCGATTACCGGATTGCCCTCGTCTCTGCGCTTCCTCCCTTTGCAGTCGGGCAAGCGCGTTCACTGTGTAAGCGTTTGCGAGCCCGGTTTCCCGATCTTGTGATTGTGATAGGGCTGTGGGAGTTTGCGGGCGGTGTTCTGAAGGCGCAAGAGAGAGTTGGAACGAGTTGCGCCAATGCGGTGGCTACATCGTTATCCGAGGGCCTGCTTCAGATTCGAAGGCTGTCAGACATCAACGCTCCCAACGAAGCGGAGAAACCGAATCTCGTGGCGAAGAATGACACGGATAGCGAAACTCGGACCTTGCAGCGGAAGGCGGCATCCTGAATTCTCTCTGGACTTTCGGCTACAGGGTTCGCTGTATTGATGACGAGTGAGGACGGAATTAACGTTGGGCTGAATTCGATTGGTCATTGGTTAGCGTCGGTGGTTTCGACGCTCAGCCCTCACGACCACTTTTCCCGCCGTAGCGCGGCTCCGCTAGATTTCCGGGCGGCCCCGGGGATGCACTTCCCCATAGGGCCCTAGAGGAATCAATTTCACAAAAAGGAGACGACATGAAAAAACTGATGATCATTCTCTTTGCCTTTGGTCTGCTGACGTCGCTGAGTCTGGCAGCTCAAGACACGATGAAGCAGGACAACACAAAGGCCAGCACGACCACGAAGGCGGCTAGCCTGACCGGCAAAATCAGTGATGATGGAAAAACCTTCGTAAGCGATAAGGATGGCAAAAGTTGGTCGATCGACAACCCCGAGGCGGTCAAGGGTCATGAAGGCCATCACGTCACGCTGAAGGCGCATGTCTCCGCCGATGCCGGCACCGTGGACGTCGTCTCGCTGAAGATGGCGGGCGATAACATGAAGAACAATATGAAGTGACGATTGCCTTTCACAGGTGATTTCTGAACGGTAACTTTTCTGGTTTGGGCCAGCGATCGCGCTGGCCCTTATTATTTGGCTGGACGCAGCTCGACGAGCCGGGGCGCGGTCGATCTATTGGTCGCCCGATTTCTTGAAGACGTAGAAATTCTTTTCGTCAGCCAGCGTCTCAATTGCAAGTCCCCGGGCAGCCGCGCCCCGATGAACCGCGGAGCGAACGTTCGCCAACCCGATCGCGACCCCTTCCAGCGGAATCTCCAGCGCCGAACCACCGGGCACCGATTCTAGTTCTTCCAAAATCCCTTCGACCAAATTGTGGTGCTTGCCGCGTCGGCCCTTTCTCACCGAGGAGAGTCGAACCTGCCGATATTTGGAAGTTGTTGGGGAATCCGATTTTTTGATTCTTGCCATCCTCGCCTCCATTGACAATCTAACAAATTGTGTTACGATTTGTCAATTCAACGATACGATTACTATACGAATACGATAATAATGCGCTATACTGGTCTCGTTAATTTTCCAAGACTGCTGCGAAGCGGTCTTGAATGGATAAACGAACTCAATATTCCTACCTATTTTTAGTAAAAAGGCTATGCTCGGAGGCCTAACGCGAACGACTAGCGCGAGAGGTGGGAATATGAAGCGCAAGCACGGGCAGGAAAGTCTTCCAGTCAAAGTGATTACAGACCAGAAAAAGTTGGCATGGCTCAAGACGCAAATTGAAAAGCGGAAAATTCTGAACGGCACGGACAACAAATTCATGAGAACGGTTCCGAGTAGCGAGTGAGTTTCAGCTGGCGTTTTGATTCGAAGCTTAAAGGGTAGATCTAGATGGAGATGCAACGAAGTTCCATGGCCGACAACCTGCGCCGGTACGGCGCGGCTCTATTGGCTGCGATCGCTGCGCTCTTTCTTTACAGGTTGCTCCGTCCGGTCTTAGGCGGACAGAATCCCTATCACACTGCCTGGGCGGCTGTGGCTTTTTCAGCCTGGTATTGCGGACTTGGTCCTTCCATCATTGTCGTCCTGCTGGACCTGATCGGCATCTGGTACTGGTTTCTGCCTCCGGTCAGCTCCTTTCAATTGGCCAACTCCAAAGCAGACACCGCGGGAATGCTGGGCTTCGTTGTCTTCTCCGGCTTTATCGTAGGGCTCGGGGAAGCCCACCGCCGTTCACTGGCGAAGAGCCGACTGGCCGAAGAACATCTGCGAGGCGCTCACACAGAACTGGAAGAGAAGGTGCAAGAGCGGACCGCCGAGTTGAGCAGGGCGAACGAAAATTTGAGGGAACTATCCGGCCATCTGCAACAATTGCGGGATGAAGAACGCCGCCAGATTGCACGCGAACTGCACGACAGCGTTGGACAGTTGCTCGCGGCCATGGGTATGAATATTGCCACGCTCCAGTCTCAATCTCATAAGCTTGATTTCGCCGGTGCAAGGGCCCTGTCTGAGAACTCAGCTCTGGTTCAACAAATGGGAAAAGAGATTCGCACGATCTCGCATCTGCTGCACCCGCCTCTGCTCGATGTGGCCGGACTCGCGTCGGCAGTTCGCTGGTACGTCGATGGGTTCTCGGAGCGGAGCCAGATCAAAGTCGATATGGAGATTCCGGGTGAGTTTCGCCGGCTCCCCGATCAGATGGAAATCACGATTTTCCGGCTCGTCCAGGAATGTCTTACCAACATCCATCGTCACTCAGGTAGCGATCGTGCGAAGATCGCGATTCGCGAGGAAGACGACAGCGTCATCATCGAGGTCAAAGATGCAGGCAAAGGGATCTCATTGGAAAAGCAGCTCGAGTTGAGCTTGGGTCGGACGGGCGTTGGTTTTCGCGGCATGCGAGAGCGCCTCAGGCAGTTTGGCGGTGACTTGAATATTCAGTCGGACAATAACGGAACATTCGTAAAGGCGAAGCTTCCCCTTCAACCTGGGGCGCCTGCGAGCGAGGAACAGGAAAGAGCGTCTTGAAGCTCGAAGCACTCATTCCTCTAAGGGATTTCCCGCAAAGAAGTAAGATTGGACGCCGCCAGCCGTACAGGAATCACTGTATACTCTCTACTCTTGCCACAGCGCACCCTTGGGAGGGTTCGAGCTTGGGCTTCCCTAGCTGCGCCGTGAAGCAAAGTGCACACCATCTCTGAACAAGATCGAGGATTCGTTCCGCAACGCAGCTGGTTTCAGCACGACGGTCGCCAGCACGGCGTCCAGTTCTATTCGGTGGACAAATTTCTCATCGAGGAACTCAGTCGCTACGTTCACCACGCTTTGCATGCCGGCGATGCGGCTGTGGTCGTCGCGACGGAAGAACACCGCGAAAGCCTGATTCGCGGGTTGAGCGCACTAGGCGTCGAAATTAGAACCGCCATCGAACAAGGCCGCTTCCTCGCTTTGGACGCAGCCCAGATGTTAACCACCTTCATGATTGAAGGCTGGCCCGATGCACAGCGCTTTAACGACACGGTCGGAGGCGTGATTGAAAAGGCCTTGGCCGCGACCGATCGAGGCGCGAACCCTCGTGTCGCCATCTATGGCGAGATGGTGGCGTTGCTATGGGACCAGGGCAAGGCCGAGGCTGCAATCCGCCTGGAGCAACTCTGGAATGATTTGGCCAGGAGTAAGTCCATCTCCCTGTTCTGTGCATACCCCATCAGCAGCTTCAGCCACGAACGAGACGCAGACCTTTTAATGAAGGTTTGCGGTGAACATTCCGCCGTTATTCCCGCCGAAGGCTATAACGGCCTGGTCAATGAAGATGATCGACGGCGCACCGTTGTCCAGTTGCAGCAGAAGGCCAAGGCGCTGGAGACGGAAGTAACGGAGCATAAGCGGCTCCGCCAGGAATTGGAATTGCGGGTGCAGTCCCGGACAGCCGAACTGCAGAGCAAAAACGTACAGCTTCTGGAAGAAATCAGAAGGCGCGAGGGTGCTGAAATCAGCCTTCGTACGCTAACCAGCCAGCTCTTGCTCATTCGCGATGAGGAGCGCCGCCGCGTCGCACACGAACTGCATGAAAGCACGGCGCAGGTATTGGCAACCGTCGCCATCAACCTGAGTCTTCTGGAAGAACCCGAGGAAGAAGTTGGGCCTCGAGATAAAAAGCTTATCGCCCAAAGTGTGCGGTTGGTGGATCAACTGTTAGGGGAGGTTCGTCAGCTATCCGATTTACTGCATCCGCCGACCCTCGACGAGATGGGACTTTCCTCGGCAATCCTGTGGTACACAGAACGGTTCGCCCAGCGGAATAGTGTGAAAGTCAGCGTGGACTTGCCCGAAGATCTGGGAAGATTTTCTCCCGACCGCGAGATTGCTGCTTTCCGGGTGGTTCAAGAATCGCTTTCGAATGTGCAGCGGCACTCAGGAAGCACAACGGCGATCGTACGTTTACGCCAATCGTCCGGTCGTATCTGCGTCGAGGTCAGTGATAAGGGCAAAGGCATGCCGTCTGAATTGGCCCTCACTCCCGGCGTGGGAATCAGCGGCATGCGGGAACGAGTGCGTCAGCTCGGTGGCCTGCTAAGTATTCGCTCTGACGGTCACGGCACCACCGTGACGGCCGAACTGCCTCTCTGACCGCCTGCGAGTCAACTTTCAATCCTGCATGAGATGTCTTAAGAACAGCATTCGAGGAAAATGGTGGGGAACGGTCGGTGGCAACAGTCCCCCGGAAGGTCAACAACGGGAAATCCCCTTGGACTACGTCTGCCGCTTAGGAATCGGCTGGTTTTCCGGCCGAAGCCAGTCAGACGGCGCTGCGCCCCATCACAAAATGCAGGATCAACGAGATCACAGCGAACACCAGCAACAAGTGAATCAGCCCACCCGCAACGTGAAATACGCTAAAGCCGGTAATCCACGCAATCAGCAAAATCACGAACAATATTGTCCAAATGCTCATTTCACTCTCCTTGTGGAATCTCAGAACCGATTTCGCCTATATGCAAGCAAGAGCCTACCTTCGGACGCTCAACCTGTCCTTACCGGGCATCTTGTAGCGGCTGAAAAATATATCTGTACCCTGGCTTAGGGGAAGGGGCATCGAAGTCACGGCCCGACAAGCTTTTAGGCCAACCTTCGACCTGAGTTGGCAACTAAGAAGGGCTGGCCTGAATCCTGCAGTCCCGGGTTCCTTGGATTGCAGGGGAGGATGCGTTGCGGACAAATCAACGTCACCTGCAGCCACTGCACACAGCCGACCGGCGCTCTATGACACGACATCTATACTTCTGGCGCGCGATCCTCGGCCTTGGGCTATTCCTCGGCCTCACTCAAATTTGCGTCGCTTATTCGGTGCTGACCCATGAAGAGGTCGTCGATCTTCTGTGGAAGGATGACATCTTGCCTCTGCTCAGCAAGCAATTTCCCGACGCGACTGCGGATGATCTGAAGAAAGCGCATGCCTTCGCCTATGGCGGTTCGCTGATCCAGGACATGGGCTACTATCCTTTCGGCAGCAAATATTTCAGCGATCTCACTCACTACGTACGCAGCGGCGACTTCATCGTCAACTTACTCAATGAGGCCTCCGATCTGAACGAGGAAGCTTTCGCTCTGGGCGCGCTGGCGCATTACTCGGCCGACAATTTGGGGCACCCGACGGTAAATAAAGCAGTGGCTCTGGAATTCCCCAAATTGCAAAAAAAATACGGCGACGCGGTGACCTACGCCGACGATCCCAAGGCTCACATTCGCACCGAGTTTGGCTTCGATGTAACCCAGGTCGCCAAAAATCGCTACACATCAGACCGGTATCACGACTTCATCGGATTTGAAGTATCGAAAGCTGTTCTGGAACGCGCTTTTCAGGATACCTATGGCATTCCGCTGAGCGACGTGATCTCGAAAGAGGATTTGGCCATCGGAACCTTTCGCCGGGCGATCGGTAGTGTCATTCCCGAGATGACGAGAGTAGCGTTACTGGCGCGGAAAAAGGAGATGGTGGCGGAGACGCCGAACTTTAATTCCAGAAAATTTCGTTACTATCTTTCGCGCGCAAGCTATCAGAAGGAATGGGGTAAAGGTTACCGTCGTCCGGGATTCGGCGCCCGAGTACTCGCATTCTTTCTGAGGTTTATGCCGAAAGTCGGGCCTTTCAAGGCAATGGACTTTAAAATCCCGACGCGGAAGACCGAGGATCTTTATATAGCTAGCGTCAATCACACCCTGGATAACTATAAAGGCCTCCTTGCCCAAGTCCGAGCGAAGAAGCTTAACCTGCCCAACACTGACTTCGACACCGGTCGAGCGACCCATGCCGGCGAGTACGTTCTTACCGACAAAGCCTATGCGCACCTGCTCGACCAGTTGGCTCAGCACAATTTCGAGCACGTAACCCCAGAACTGCGCGACAACATTTTGGCTTTCTACGGCGACCCGAGCGCTCCCAATGCGACCAAGAGAAAATCCACAGAGTGGGCAAAAACGCAGGATGAGCTCCAACGGCTAAAAGCCTTCGTGCCTTCGGAAAGCCCCGCGATCCAGGAATCGACGTTTCCTGAGAATCTAAAGGATTCTTTCAAAGACAACATCGCTTCGCCATCCACCGATTTGTTTTAGTCCCAACCTTCGCCAGTTTCTCAGCAACTAAATGAAAGCAGTGGATTTAACTCTTGCGCCAAGACGCGCATTTAAAGGGAGGACTATTCATGGCAGACGATATGGAGAAAAACAGACAGCAGGGTGGACAGAGCGGACAGTCTGGACAGTCTGGACAATCCGGCCAAAAGAGCGGCCAGACCGGTCAGGGCGGCCAACAGTCCGGTCAGCAGAATCCCCAGAAAAAGGGTGGCCAGGGCCAGAACGAAGAAGACGACAACCTCGGTCAGCGCCGCGCTTCCTAGTTGAAGACCAGCTGAACTAAAGGGTCCCGGCTCGATTGCTGGGACCTTCATTTTTTTGAGGCAGCAACCGCAGCTCTTATTTGGAGGCTTTGATTTCCTGGACGAGGGTGTCAATCTCCTCCGGGGTTAACTTGCCGGCGTATTTGGGCATGTGATGCTTGCCATTGCTGATGATGGTGCGCAACTCGTCGGCGGGAGTGGAGGTGGTTTTTTCAGACACCAGAGACGGTCCACCGAAATGGCGCCCCTCCCCAGTTTTCCCATGACACTTCGCGCAGTTTTTCTGGAACACCGGATTTTCTGTCAAGCGTGTATTAGACGGCGGAGTTTGAGCGTAGGCCGCAGTGACTGCGAAGAACAAAAAACATGCGGCTGCGAGTCGAGATGTTTTCACGTCGGGACCTCGTCGGAGATTTTATTGAAGAGAATAATTTAGATGCGCGAAAGATCCTCGCTGCAACCGCAACAATCTCCTTGCGCGTCCGGGATCATTCACCATCGTCAGAAACGGCAGGTTGCTCTTCTAGGCAAGACTCCAGATCTTCAAGTCGCGAGCGCGGGGCAGCGTGCCTTCGGGAGCAGCTCTGAGGTATTGAACAGGCCAGGAAATTTGCTGCCCTAGTTCCCGAGCCGCTCGCAGCGGCCAGTACGGATCACGCAAGAATTCCCGAGCGAGCAGGACCGCATCTGCCTGGCTCTCAGCGACGATGTGTTCAGCTTGAGATGGCGATGTAATCATCCCGACCGCGCCGGTCAGAATGTCCGCTTCTTGCCGGATTCGCTCCGCAAATGGCGTTTGATAACCCGGGCCGACGGGAATCTTGGCGTACGGAACAATGCCACCCGAAGAGCAATCGATCAGGTCCACGCCCAATCCTTTCAGTTGCCGGGCAAGTTCAACGGACTGCTGCATGTCCCATCCGCCGTCGACCCAGTCGGTGGCCGAGATGCGCACAAATAGCGGCGCGCTCTCTGGCCATACTCGCCGCACGGCGCCGACGACCTCGCGCAATATACGCGTACGATTCTCAAACGAGCCGCCATAGGCATCCCCTCGTTGATTGCTGAGAGGCGATAGGAACTCATGGATCAAATATCCATGAGCGGCATGGATTTCAATGACGCGGAAACCGGCTTCGCAAGCCCGGCGCGCTGCCGCGGCAAACCCATGCACGACCTCCTGAATGCCATGGCTGGTCAGCGCTTGCGGCATGGGATATTTGTCAGCGAAGGGTACTGCTGTCGGCGCCACAACTTTCGTCCACCCACCCGCGCTTTCGGGGATGGCTCCATTTCGCTCCCAAGGTCGATAGGTACTCGCCTTGCGTCCCGCATGCGCCAACTGCATCCCGGCGATACTGCCCTGCCCGTGTATGAACCGCACGATTCGAGCCAGGAATTCAATGTGATCGTCCTTCCAGATGCCAAGGTCCTGCGGACTGATGCGGCCCTCGGGAAGTACCGCCGTCGCTTCGGTGAATAGCAGTCCGGCCCCGCCCACGGCCCGACTGCCAAGATGCACCAGGTGCCAGTCATTGGCATATCCATCCGTGCTGGAGTACTCGCACATGGGAGAAACAAATATGCGGTTGAAAAATGTGAGGTCGCGAATCGCCAGGGGATCGAGCAGATGAGGCATAGATTTTTATAGTACGTCAGGGAAAGCCTCTCGGGGGCGGGCGCCCTAAGCGCCAACTTAAGCGGGATGGGCGAGGACTTTGACCCTGGTCGCCCATCCGGGAGTCAATGAATTCAGTAGACCTTCCGCGTTTATATTTATCAGTGGACGTTAGACTTTGCGAATCAGTTTCAGACTCCATACGACTGTTATCCGGGGTAGAATCTACGACACGCGATTTGAGGAGAGATCTCTCGCAAGATGGCCGCCTTCTCTAATTTCGAGGCATGTTGGCAGGATGCCCGCTACGGAGCCCGAATGCTGAGGAAGAACCCTGGCTTCACCGCCGTCGCCGTCCTCACTCTTGCTCTCGGCATCGGCGCCAACACCGCGATTTTCAGCATCGTGAATGCAGTGCTTTTGCGATCGCTTCCCGTATCCTGATCCCAATCAACTCGTCCTGATGTTCAATGTGCCGCTACAACAGCCAGATGCTCTGTCGAGTATTTCCTACAGGGACTTCGACCTGTGCCGCGAGCAGAACCGCGTGTTTAGCGAGATCGCAGGAAATGCGTTTCACGATCTCACATTGACCGGGGCAGGCGAGCCTTCCATCGTGAACGCCGCGGCCGTAACGCCGGAGATATTTCCGCTGCTGAACGCAAAGCCTCTGGCGGGACGCACCCTCCTGCCCGAAGATGGGAAGCAAGGCGCGGCGCCCGTCGCTGTTCTGAACGAAAATCTCTGGCGCAGCCGCTTCGGTTCCAATCCGACTCTTATTGGCCAATCCATCACGCTGGATAAGCGTTCCTTCACGGTTGTCGGAATCCTGCCGGCAAGCTTTCGCTATCCTGACGGCGCTCCCCGTCAGGACGTGTGGATTTCTGTCGCGCAGGACCCGCTGTTCGGACCTCTGATTTCGCAGACCGGTGTGCGCCTTGTCGTCGGGATCGGCCGGCTTAAGCCAGGCGTTTCTCTCACGCAAGCTCAGGCCGAGATGGACATCCTGGGCGCGCGACTCGCGAAGGAGTTTCCCGCACAAGATTCAGGGTTCACGATCCGGATTGAGCCCTATCGGCAGGTGGTGGTCGGGAACATGAAACCCGCGCTACTTATTTTGCTGGGCGCGGTTGGCCTGCTCCTATTGATCGCTTGTGCCAATATTGCGAATCTACTGCTGTCGCGGGGCACTTCACGGGCGAGAGAGATTGCAGTGCGAATGGCGCTTGGGGCGGAGCGCGCCCGTATTGTCCGGCAATTGCTGACCGAGAGCGCTCTGCTGGGATTGCTCGGCGGATTTGCCGGTGTGCTTCTTGCGGCCTCCAGTGTCTGGAGTCTCCGGCCTTTCTTGCCGTCCGAGATAATCCAGATCAGTCCGATTCATGTTGGAGGACCGGTCTTGGCGTTCGCGCTGTTGTTGTCTCTTGCTGCCGTGTTCGCGTTTGGACTGGCACCCGCGCTCCTGGCAACTCCGTCCCACTTGCAGACGAAGTTCAAGGAGGGCGGCGACCGTACTGGCCAGCGTTGCGGCCAGTATGTCCGGAGTTTTTTGGCGATCGCGGAAATTTCGCTGGCCATGGTGCTTTTGGTTGCGGGCGGCCTCCTCATGCGCAGCTTTGCGCTGGTCACTTCGGTCAATCCGGGCTTCGATCCCACAAACGTCATAGAAGCCGAAGTTTCGCTCCCCCAATTTCAATACTCCACGCCCCAGCAATGGACGGCCTTTTCCAACGAGTTGCTGGCGCGCCTTCATGCGCAGCCTGGTTTGCGAGATTCCGCTCTGGCGGCTCCGCTGCCGATGGACCGCCAGGGCCAAGCCAACCTCGGGTTCAGCATCGTAGGAAATCCTCCGCTCCCGCCAGGCAAATCCAACACGGCCAATTACACGACGGTGAGTCCCGATTATTTTCGCGTGATGCGAATTCCGCTGCTGCGGGGCCGTTTTTTCTCTGAGCAAGACTCGCCGTCCAACCCGAATGTAACGATCATCAGCGAAGCGCTGGCGCGGCGTTATTTCCCGAACCAGGACCCCATGGGGAGGCAAATGAGATTTGGATTTCCGCCAGACGGCAACGTGCCTCGCGAAATCATCGGCGTCGTCGGCGACCTGCGGGATGTGGCACTTAGCCGGCAACCTGGCCCGATGATGTATGTGCCGTTCGCTCAGGCGCCTCTTTATGGAGGGGAGATCGTTGTAAGAAGTTCGTCGAGCGCATCGAGCGTGGCCGCCGGCATTCGCCAGACGGTTCGCTCCATTGACAAGGACCTGCCGGTGACGGATTTCGAATCTTTCCCGGAGGCGGTCGGCGCGTCGGTCGCGCAGGAACGATTCCGCACTTCGCTGATGACCTCATTCAGCGGAATTGCGCTGATCCTCGCCGCGGTTGGAATTTTCGGAGTAATTTCGTACTCAGCGTCGCAGCGCACGCACGAAATCGGCATCCGCATAGCTCTTGGCGCGCAGCAGCGCAACGTGTTGCTGCTGATTCTAGGGCAGGGAACGAAGCTTGCATTGCTTGGCTTGGGCGCCGGCGCCGCCGCCGCGCTTCCGCTCACGCACTTGCTGGCCGGCCTGCTCTATGGAGTTTCGCCGACGGATCCCCTGACCTTTGGCGCCGTGGGCATTGTTCTGCTCGGCGTTGCGGTGACTGCTTGTTACATCCCCGCTCGCCGCGCCATGCGCGTCGATCCGATGGTCGCCCTGCGCCATGAATAGTTTCGGTGCTCCGGTTCATCCGCATTCCTCAGGCTCATAGAACTGAGCGACCAAAGCGTCTTGTTCGCGGAAGTCGGGCGCTCCAACAGCACTCTCTTAAGAATTCCTTCCGGTTTGCGCGTGACACGATCAGAATAATCAAAACTCCGCGATACGTTCCCTATTGGAATGGGCGATCAGGCAGCAAGAGCCGCCCTGCGAGGGGAGCGAGGTCGGGCGGCACTGCCTCATGAAGCCCCGGCCAGCGCTCGGCAGCTGCCACACCTGTCAGTCCGCACAGAGCGCACTGATCGTAACGTAATATCCGTCCGGATCTCGGAGCGAGAACTCCTTGGTTTGAGTGTTCGGATTCAGGTGTGGCTCCTGTTCGAGCCGAGTGACCAGAGAGTGTGCCCTTTGAAGCGCCAGGTCGAAATCATCGACACAGAAGAACAACAGGAGCCCGTTGCCGGGTGTCCCGTGATCGGGGCTCATCAAGGAGGGATGCTCGTGGGCGCCCCACTCGTGGAGGCAGAGCAAAACAGTTCCATCTGAATCGAGGATTTGCCCAAAGTAATCATGGGCAGGAAGGGTAGCCGGCTGACCGAACAGCGCCTGGTACCATTTGAAGCTGCCCGGCACGTCGCCCACCCCAATGATCGTCCACGTGCGCTTCATCGCGTCCCCCTCTGGGGCTAATTCTTGTTTAGACCGACCTGGATACAACCGGTCCTTCCAGAACTTGCCGTAGTGTTTTATGCCGACAAGGCGAGTCAGGCGAAACCCGTCATCGCCATAGATAGATCTTCTCAGAGTGGCGAATCGTCGGTAAACAGGAAGTGATCATGGTCCGCTGAAATGGAGCGTTTCTCGGAGGCGTTCTAGGAACTGTTACGTGGCGTCAATCCACCCAGCTTAAGTTAGCCTGGACTAAACCGCTTCGCGGTATGACTGGCGCAAACGTCCGTTAGTAGCGGTCCGGACGCAGTTGCTGCTCTTCTGTCCGCCGCTTCCCACGTACGCTCCTTTGCGGAAACATGGAATGGCTGCTTGCAGCACAATCCATTTCGCGAAGGAGCTCGCCATGACATCACTCAGACAACGCATGATCGAGGACATGCAGATCCGGAATCTTGCTGTCGATACCCAGAACACTTACGTGCTCCAGGTCTCCATGTTCGCCCGCCATTTCGGCAAGTCGCCGGAAATGCTGGGACCGGAGGAGATCCGTACCTACCAGGTCTATTTGACGAATGAAAAGAAACTGGCGACCAGTTCGATTCTCATTGCAATTTGCGCGCTGCGTTTCCTTTACAAAGTCACTCTCAAGAAGAACTGGGCCCTTGAAGAGATCATCCCCGCGCCCAAGAAGCCACAGAAACTGCCGATCGTTCTTAGCCCCGAGGAAGTTATGCAATTTCTCCGGGCCGTCGCCAGCACCAAGCATCGCGTGATTCTGACCACCTGCTATGCAGCCGGCCTGCGCATCTCAGAAGCGATTCGTCTGAGACCTCCCGCCATTGACAGCAAGCGAATGGTCTTGCGGGTCGAACAAGGCAAGGGACAAAAGGATCGCTACGTGATGCTCTCGCCCAAATTGCTGGCAACCCTGCGTGACTGGTGGAGGCTGGAAAGACCGCAGCACTGGCTCTTTCCGGGTGATAAGCCCGGCCAACACATCAGCAAAGATGCGGTGGAACAAGCATGCCAGAAGGCTCACCGCTTCTGCCACATCCCCAAACCGATCACACCCCATTCTCTGAGACACGCCTTCGCCGTGCACTTGCTCGAGCAGGGCACCGACGTCCGCACCATTCAACTCCTGCTCGGCCATCGCAGCCTGGCTACCACCGCCCGCTATCTGCGCATTGCCGCGAGCAAGGTGTGCTCCACCACCAGTCCACTCGATCTACTCCCGCACCCAGTTCCCACGGAGACCAAACCGGCGACTCCTCAGTACTTCTGAGGACTGGCCCATGGATTGTCCCAAGCTGGAAGTCGCCGACGTGTTGCGTCGCTACGGTGAAGCCTATCGTGAACAGCATGCTGCTTCTCTGTCCACGGCGCAGCGCCGGGTCATGAGTGCCATCGAACTGTGCCGGACGGCTGCTCTCGGCAGTCACCTGGAACAATGCGATCAATGCCCCTACGAACGCGTTTGCTACGACTCGTGCCGAAACCGGCATTGCCCAAAGTGCCAGTGCTTGGCGCGCGCCCAGTGGATCGAGGATCGTCAATCTGAACTCCTCGACACCCAATACTTCCATGTCGTCTTTACTCTGCCGGAAGAGATTGCCGCCATCGCTTACCAAAACAAAGAACTGGTGTACGGCATTCTCTTCCGGGCCACCTCCGAAACCTTACGCACCATTGCCGCCGATCCCAAACATCTGGGCGCCGAGATCGGCTTCTTCGCCGTACTGCACAGTTGGGGACAGAACCTACTTTTTCATCCCCATCTCCACTGCGTCGTTCCTGGTGGCGGGCTCTCCCCCGACGGCGATCGTTGGGTCTCCTGCCGCCCCGGCTTCTTCCTGCCCGTGCGCGTGCTCTCGCGCTTGTTCCGCCGCTTATTTCTGGAGTTCTTGCAAAAGGCCTTCGACGACCACCAACTGCATTTCTTTTCCTCGCTCCACCAACTGCAGGACCCCGCTGCCTTCTCGGCTTATCTCGCTCCCCTCCGGCAGGCAGAATGGGTCGTCTATGCCAAACCACCCTTTGCCGGACCCCAGCAAGTACTCGACTACGTGGGACGCTACACTCATCGCGTCGCCATCTCCAACAACCGCCTGCTGGATATCGAAGATGGTCAGGTGCAATTCCGCTACAAGGACTATCGCGATGACAACCAGCAGAAAACCATGCCCTTGTCGGCCGATGAGTTCATTCGCCGCTTTCTGCTCCACGTATTGCCCGACGGCTTCCACCGCATCCGCTACTACGGCTTCCTCGGCAATCGCTACCGACAGGAAAAACTGGAACGCTGCCGCCAACTCTTGGGAATGGCCTCTGCCGATCAGACCACTCCCGCCACAGAACCACCGAAGGACTATCGCGATCGCTATGAGGAACTGACCGGCGTTTCCCTCCGACTATGCCCGGTCTGCCGCCGAGGTCGGATGATTCGAAAGGAAGTACCACCGCCAACCCTGGCTTGCACATCCCCAACGTTGAGGGATACTTCATGAGAATGCACGACTCTCAACCGCCAGCTCTGCAAACTTGTCCAAGACAAGTTCGAGGAGAAGTGTCTCCCGATCGTCCTCCCAGCACGCCGTCATTCTTTCCTTACAACTCACCCCGCTATGAATCCCTGTTCTTCGGTTACCCGACTCTCTGCCATTACTCCTCTTTGCGTCAGACTATCGCTTTCCCGCGAGCGTGCTCACGATTCAATACCCATAGCGCCAGCGGCATCGAGGCGGTTTAGTCCAATCCATTTTTAGCTCACCGGCGCGGCTTCCACGATTTCTTGCCGACCACGCCCATTTGTAGCCGCGCCGCCGAGCTAAAAATGCTCTGCATTATGGGGCATTGCCCGGGCCGGCAGCCAGACAGCACATACTACGGCCAAAAGAAATGCCGCACTCCTTCCAATTGGAAAGGAGTGCGGCGTAGCGGAGTGGAGTGGAGTACTACCGGATTAAGCGCCTTCAGGAGAATGCAATACCCGGAAGGTATTCCCGCCGTTCGACCAGACGAGCAACAGTGCATCGTCGCCCTTTTTCACGTTCGACAGAGCTTCCTTCACGTCGCTGGCACTCTGGACTTTGCGGCGATTCACTTCGAGGATGATATCTCCCTGCTGCAGTCCGGCATTGTCCGCCGGACTACCCGGTTGCACCTGCTCGATCACGGCTCCGTGGAGGTCGTGCGGTGCCTGAAGCTGATCTCGGATTTCGGGCGTAAGGTTGCTGAGACCCATGCCCCAGTGCATCTTGCCCTCGCCCTTGGCCGAGTCATCATTGCCTTCGGCTGAGTGGCTCCCGAGCGCCTCCAACGTGACGGGAACACTCATGCTCTTGCCTTCACGCAAAACGTTGACCATGATCTTCGTACCGGGCTGTTTTTGTCCGACCAGCACTTGCAACTCGCCGGCGTCGCTTATCTTCTGACCATCGATTTCGGTAATGACATCACCGATCTGCAGGCCAGCTTTCGCTCCGGGCGAGTCGGGTTCGACCTGCGTGACCACTCCGCCAATCGCCGTCTTCTCGTCGAAGAACTTCGCGTTTTCGGGAGTTACGTCCGCGATTCCAATTCCGATGTGCCCGTGGCTGACTTTACCGTCGCGGATCAAGGTTTCCACCGTGGGCCTGACGATTTGCGATGGAATCGCAAATCCCATTCCCGAGAAGCTCCCCGAAGAAGAAATCAGGAAGGTGTTGATGCCGACTACCTGCCCGCGAGCATCAACGAGCGGTCCCCCGGAGTTGCCGGGGTTGATGGCCGCATCCGTCTGGATGAACTCGCCGGGCTTGCTGGGATTGGTCGGATCGGGGTTCGCCCGATTGATCGCGCTCACGATTCCTCGCGTGACCGTGAAGCGCATCCCATATGGGTTGCCGAAGGCCAGCACAGTTTGACCCGGCCGGACTTCTTTCGAGTCGCCCCAGGGAGCGCTCGCCAGATCCGTGGCATTCACCTTCAGAACCGCAAGGTCAGTCAGGGGATCGGTTCCAATCAGCTTCGCTTTCAGAACTCGACGATTGCTGGTGGTTACCCGGATGTCAACGGCTCCATCGACCACGTGGTTGTTGGTCACAATGTATCCATCGGGCGAGATTACCACGCCGCTACCCATGCCATGCTCGATCTGGGGTTGCCCCTGCCGCATGTGCGGTCCGAAGAACTGGCCAAACGGACCGCCTTGGCCGAAAAACTGTTGCATGTCTTCCGGCATTTTGCCAGACGCTTCCGCCTTAGCTTTCGAGGTTACGGTGACGTTGACGACTGCCGGGGTGACCCGAGCCGCCAGAGTTTCCATCGCTTTGTCGAGGGCGAGCAATGAGCTGACGCTGTCGACATCGAGAGGCGCGGCAGAGGGCGCGGCGGCGGCTGCCCTTGCCGCGGTTGGCTTCATGCATTCATAGGTGGTAAACGAAGCGAGTGCGAGTGCCAGCGCGGGCACCACCAGTCGCCGCATCCATTTTTTTGCGCTGTCTTTTCCTATATTCATTGGAGTTGCTTTTCCTTTCGAGAGTTTTATTAACAACTAATTCGTTAGTTCTTTAAATGGTGTTACGCCCGCTGGTCTGCTGACCTCCATGCTTAAGTTTGTTTCGCGGGTATTCTGCTGTGGTTGGGATCGACCACCGCATGCAAAACCATCACACGCCACAACTGGATCTGATAGACCGGATGGCTTGAGGAATCGCTCTTGCTCCCCTCAATCACTACAAATAGCGTTTCCGTGAAAGCGACAGGAGCGGCACTCGCATTTGTGAGGCGAACGTTTGCCCGGCGAACCATGCTGCCCGCACCGCTTGCTGCAGTTGCAGACTGAGTCGAAGCGATACGTACATAACGTTGCGCGCTGCGATGAACTGCGCGGGCCTTAAGGCTGGCCGGCACAACCCGAACTGGCTGACTTTCAAACGTCGCTTTGGAAACCAGCGCGCCTACCAGAGTGGGCGAAGCGGTTGCGATCATCGGACTGGCGATCAGGCTTGAGGCGCTATCGCGAAACGCAATCAGCCTCGGCGCTCGTGAAATCCCCAGCACGCAGGCGAGGGCAAATCCTGCTACCAGCGATACCGCGGGCTTCCACGGACGTCTCCCGCTTATAGGCCGATTCGCATCCAAAATCTGAGCCACCCGCAGCGAGGTCTGGCGAATTTGTCCCAGCACAGCTTGGGCGAGCGCCAGGCTGCGCTGAACCAGCGTTTTTTCGGCGAGGTGCGTCAGGCATTCTGCGTAAGCCCGCGGGCTGGCGGTCTCGGCGATCACTGCGTCGTCGCATGCCATCTCGCGTTCCAGCGATACTTTCTTCTCGATCCACCACACCGCCGGATAAAGAAGAAGAGTGCCTTCACCACTTTCTGAGCCAGGTTCGTCCAATCGTCCCAGCGTCGCAGGTGCGCGAGTTCATGCAGCAGGATCTGGTTCAATTCGTCCGCCGAG
>CAVZFP010000007.1:0-193439 GCA_963774565.1 uncultured Acidobacteriaceae bacterium
TCGGGTTGAGGCCGATGGGCGGCAAAAGGCGCTCTACAATTCTGGGGGCATAAGGAGACGATAAGAAGCCGCATGCGGCTCCGTTTTGTATCAAACAACGTCCGCCGACACCGTTTTATATCAGTCAATTACATCTCGTTGTTGCCGTATCACTGCAAGGTTCTGGCGCATGCAATCGACTAGTCGACTGACTTTCGAGGCGGATCGTTTCAACCACTCACGCACCTCTCCGGAACGCAACTATCAGCCGTCGCTATCAGCAAAAGCAGATTCCTCGCTGCCCTCGGAATGACATCGCCTCGCGATGGTTTGACTAACGAATGACGACCAACGAAACGATTAACGACGGTTTCTAAAGAACGTTTGCAGCACTTCGGCGGTGCGACCGGCCAGTATTCCGCTGCGAACCTCGACCTTGTGGTTCAGTTGTGGATGGTTCAAGACTGCCATCACCGAATGCACTGCGCCCACTTTGGGATCGTCCGCGCCATACACCAGGCGCTGGATGCGAGCGTGCACCATGGCGCCGGCGCACATGCGCACGGCTCAATTGTAACAAAGAGTTCACAGTCCTCCAGACGGTAGTTACCAAGGGTTGCACCCGCTTCGCGCAAGGCGATGATCTCGGCGTGGGCCGTAGGGTCCGCGCCGGTGATGTTGCGGTTCCATCCGCGTCCAACGATCCGTCCGTCGCATACGACGACCGCACCCACCGGAACTTCTCCCGCCTCAAGAGCGCGTTGAGCGCAGTGCAGGGCTTCTTCCATCCACAGTTCTCGGGATGAAGTTCGTCGGCGGCGGTCTTAGGTCCCAAGTCTTGGGTCTTGGGGCGGTTGCCTGCGGATGTTTTTTGTGCGGGCACTCGGGATGACGCTCCGCCTCGCATTCTAACGGGTTTGGTACGAGAATGCAGGAATCGACACCGGACAGAAAAGGCTACGGGTAGGCGGCTCGATCGTCGGATCGGAAGTTAGATGACGCTCAACACCGTCCGCACCGCTTCTGGCACCACCGCGTGAACTACCGCCGGAACCACGATTCGAGCCACCGGATAGGCGATCACCACCGCAGGCACAATCAGCAAGAGCCAGGTTCTTGTCGGCAAATTTGCGAAATAGGCCTTCATACATCCTCTTAGCTAAGGGTACGGAGGGGCTACGGGAAAAGTTCCATGAAACGTCCGTTCCGCCTCAGGCCCGCCTGCGTCGCTGCCACCACAAAAGGGAGCCGCTGACTGCGAGCAGAGGCAGGGCAAGGCTGAAGACTGCGGCGATGATTCGGGTAGGCCATCCCCCGATATCGCCGGTGTGAATCTCGCGGTTAAGGCGAGTCACGTAGGAGACGGCGATGGGTGCTGCGCGGGAACTGCTTACTGCCAGTACCTTCCCGGAATAGGCGTCGAGAAAAACGCGAGTGCGTCCTGCCGGTGTGTGGTCCTCCGGAAACTTCATGATCACCAGTACCGGCCTGGCTGCACTGTCGGGCAAATCCATCGCAGTGGCGCTTGCGCCGGGAACCGCAGCCTCCGCGAGCGCCACTAATCGCGAAGGATCTAGAGGTAGCGCTGCTTGCGCGGCAGCATCGGGTTGCGGTAGAGCGGGCCGCACGGGCACGTGGCTCACTTGGCTGGCCCACTCCTGGGCAGGGCGCTCCCAATGAACAACGATTCCCGTCAAAGCAAAGGCGATCATCACAAGAAACGACAAAACTCCAACCGTGCTGTGAAGGTCGTACTGGAATTTTGGGCCCGAGCTGTGGAAATTGATGCCGAAGATTTTGCTGCGCCACCAAAGAATCAATCCTGAGATGCACAAGAAAACGAGAATCACCGAGCCCCATCCGACGATGGCTGAGCCGGTTTCTCCGGCGAGCAGGTGGGTATGAAATCCGTGCAATTGACGGACGAAGCGATTCTCGTCCCAGGCGCCGAGAGCCTTCCCATTATGCTGGTCGACCGCCAAGTTTAGGCCGTGGCCGGACGGGGGCAGCAGATACGCGCCGTAGGAAGTATCGTCACTGTCGGAAATATCAAATCCCAGCACCCGAGAGCCGGGATACTGGAGCTCGAGAGCTGACTTTAATTGGGTCAGCGAAAGAGTCGTTCCGCAGGGAGTCACGCGGGCAAGTTTGGGATTCAGCGCCCGGTCGATTTGAGCTTCGAACACCAGCAGAGCGCCAGAGGCACCGGTGAGCAGAAGCAGAATCGCGGACGCGATTCCAATCCAGAGATGCAAATTGAGGATCACTTTGCGGAATGAATTCCGGCTTGCCACAATTTCTCCTCTACCGCTTTATTAATCATTAAGACCGCATTGTAGCGTTGGTCGTTTAGGAATAAGAACGGCCAGAGGCCGATTTTTGAAGGGGAGAGTGGGGAGAGTTGCCCGGGTTTTGGCGATTCGCGGGATAATGGTAAGCTAACTGGATCATGGGTGTCCCGAGCTTGCTCCGCAAAGTGTTCCTCGTCGACCTGCTGCAGGGTCTGAAGATCACGTTCCGCTACCAGGATCCCAAGGAAATCTACACCGAGCAGTATCCGCTGGAGCGGCCACAGGTGGCGGAGCGCTATCGCGGGGCGCCACGGCTGAACGTGAACCCGGATACCGATGAGACCATGTGCATTGCGTGCGACCTGTGCGCTCTGGCATGTCCCGAGCATCTGATCGTGGTGTCGAGCGAGCGCAACGAAAAAACCCGCCGCAAAGAGCTCACCAACTTCACCTACGACTTGAGTCGATGTATGTTCTGCGGGCTCTGCGAAGATGCGTGTCCCACCGACGCGCTCGAACTGACGCAGGATTTCGAATTGGCCAGTTACACGCGGGACGGAATGATCTGGGACCGCGAGACCCTGGAGAAGGGTCCTCAACCGACGCAATATCGTCGCTAAGCAATTTTCCGCGAAGTCAATTTCTCGCCGCCTACGGGATTCACCGGATAGTGCGCCTTCCCACACAGTTTGAGACTAAACCTATACCTTCGATTGCAGTTTCGTCTACTTCATTGCAATCCTCATTTCAGAACGGAGGATACTTATGACAATACGATTGGCGATACTTTGCGTCTTCATGAGCTGTGCGAGTTGGGGGACGGCTCAGACGAGTCATGCGGGAGCGGTTCCGCCTGCGGCAGCTCCTCGGCAGACTTCGACTCCTACTTCTGCGGCGCCCACGGCTGCGCCTGCACAAGCGGCACCCACCACTTCAACGCCGCCTGCAACTACAATTGGCCCGTCGACCCCGATCACGACCAAGGCTGCTGGGGAAAATACGCAGAGCGTGCCTCAGTCGACCAGCACTCCTTCAACATCACCAACGCCGGGAAATCCTCAGCCGGCCAATCCATCTGTACCTATGGTGCCATGCCCAACCACAGGGACGATGGCAACCCAAAACGGATCCGCAGGAAATACGACTCAAGGTTCGATGAATCAAAATTCAACCCATCAGAGTTCAACCAATCAAGGTTCCTCAGCGACGGCCAACACCAACGCGGGCAGCACACCGGCCTCGGGAACAGGACAGACGAGTCCCTCCACGACTGCGTCCGGCGCTCCATGCCAGCCTGCGCCTGTGCCGTCGAATAATGTGCCGCCTTCTATGTGAAAAGTTTGCGTAGTAAATAACGATCTCACAAGACACGAGCCTATCACTCGGGCTCGCGTCTTTTTCCGGGCCCCGCAGCCATCGTCGCCGCTGCGGTAGCAAGCTTCCTCTCTGGAAGGAAGTACAGGGCGGGAATCAGCGCGAAAATAAAAAACGAGGCGTAGATCGAGACGTAAGCTAGGGGTACAGATAGTAAATAGAGCGCCCCAGAGAATGTATTCTTGCGCTGGATGGAAGTGTGATATTCCGACAAACCGGAATCGAGATGATCTTGCTGTATCAGAATGATGCGCAAGAGGTAGAACGCCGACGCACACAGGGCAAGGTCCATACCATAAAGGGCGACCGCCAGGGGCTGGTGATAATTCTTTCCCAGATAGTCGGTGACGAAGGGGACCAGCGACATCCAGAACAGCAGATACAAATTGCTCCAGAGAAGGCGCGCCGTGACTTGGTGTACCGCGTGGATCAAATGATGGTGGTTGACCCACATGATGGCCACGACCAGGAAGCTAAGCCCGTAGCTGAGGAACACGGGCGCGACCTTCCATAGAGCCTCGAGTGTGGGCTGCGAAGGCGCACGCAGTTCCAGCACCATGATAGTGACAATGATGGCGATCACGCCGTCACTGAACGCTTCCAGTCGACCTGTGGTCATTTCTGCCATGGAGCTATCAGCTGTCAGCTATCCGCGAAACCGTCGCTCGATTGCATCGACCATGTTAGCGCTTGGCTCACAGCTGAGAGCTGACAGCTGATGGCTGTTTTTCCGACGGCTGCTGTTGCGTCATACAGTGCATTGCGCCGAGCCCCCAGATGAAATCTCCGGAATAGACGGGCACGATCTCGCGCGTCCGAAACAGCTGGGCGAGCGTATTAAGTGCGATGCGATCGTTGGGACGATTGAAGACCGGCGCGAGCACGACTCCATTCGCGATGTAGAAGTTGGCGTAGCTGGCCGGAAGGCGGCGGCCTTCAAAAACGACCGGCTGCGGCATTGGCAATTCGACGACGGTGAGTTGTTTGCCATCCTGATCGCGGGCAGCCTGCAGGCGACGCAGATTGGCGCGCAGCGGGGAGTGATTCACGTCCTTTGAGTCAGGTTCGACCATAGTGACAACGGTGTCTCGCGAGACGAAGCGAGTGAGGTCATCGACGTGGCCGTGCGTATCGTCGCCGAAGATGCCGCGTCCCAGCCAGATCGTGTGCGGCGCGCCTAAGTAATCGGCGAAGGCCTTTTCATAGTGGACGCGCGCCATCTGGGGATTACGTTCCTGAACCTTGCTGAGCAGACATTCTTCGGTGGCGAGGATTGTGCCGACACCATTCACATCGATCGAGCCCCCTTCGAGGACCACACGCGCGCCCATGGACAGGGGCCGAATCTCTTTACAGTGGGCGGTCTTCGCCATGAGGCCGCCGATCTTTTCGTCCTGACGCCAGTTTGAGTATTTTGCCCAAGCGTTAAAGCGGAACTTGAGGGCAGGTGAACCGCCCGCAGAGGCTGAAGCCTTCTTTCTTTCTGGGCGCTCGTCGGCACGAGTATAGTCGTGTCCTTCCCGATGCTCATGTGGGGACAGCCGCCCCCGGCTGTCCGGGCGGGCGAAGCCCGGCTGCGGCACTAGAAAGATGCACCCGGAATCCCGCAGCCAGACGCGGTTGGTGGGCCAACGGTGGAAGCGGATGTTAGCAGAAAGCGCGTCGGCTCGTTCCAGCACTTTGCGAGCGTTCCTCGCGCTGGCCGCGCCGTTGACCACCAACTCGACGCGCTCATGCTTGGCCAGATTGCGAATGATTTCGGCGTACACCCAGGGGATCGGCTCGAACCTTCCGGGCCAGTCCTCACGGTAATGCGGCCACGCAAGCCACGTGGCGGAATGCGGCTCCCACTCGGCAGGCATTCGATAGCCGCAGGTGGCGGGCTTGGAATCCCCGACCCTTGAAGTATTACTTGAAGATCTGCGTGCTGCTTTGGCCACAGGGGAATTTCCTAATCCAGTAACCGGTTGGTGATGGGCGCGTAGCTGTCAATGCGGCGGTCGCGCAGGAACGGCCAGTTGCGGCGAATATCTTCCAGAGCCTTGAGGTCGACGTCGCCGACCAGGATTTCCTCGCGGTCGTGCGAGGCTTCTGCCAGCACCCGGCCGAAAGGGTCGCAGAAGAAGGATGCGCCCCAGAATTCGAGTCCCGGTCCGGGCGCTGACTTGCCCCGAATATTGCCCGTTTCGAAGCCGACCCGGTTTACCACCGCGACGTAGACTCCGTTGGCGATCGCATGAGCGCGCTGGATGGTGCGCCAGGCGTCGTGCTGGGCCGCGCCGAACTCGGCCTTCTCCGCCGGATGCCATCCGATCGCAGTCGGATAGAACAGCACGTGTGCGCCCTGCAATGCCGTTAGGCGTGCGCCTTCGGGATACCATTGGTCCCAGCAGACCAGGGTGCCGAGTCGTCCGGCACTGGTATCGATCGCACGGAATCCGAGGTCACCGGGAGTGAAGTAGAACTTTTCGTAGTAGAGCGGATCATCCGGGATATGCATCTTGCGGTATAAGCCGCGCAGAGAACCGTCGCTGTCGAAGATGGCCGCGGTATTGTGGTAAACGCCGGCGGCGCGTTTTTCAAACAGCGATGCGATCAGAACCACGCCATTCGCTCGTGCAGCGGCGGAGAGTTTTTCGCTACTCGGGCCGGGAATCGGTTCGGCCAGGTCGAACAGCGAATGATCTTCGCGCTGGCAGAAGTACTGGGTCTGGAAAAGTTCGGGCAGGCACACGACCTTGGCGCCGCGTCCGGCTGCGTCGGCGACGCGGCTCAGGGCCTTCTCCAGATTCTGTTCCGGCTCCGGGCTGCAGGACATCTGCACCAGCGCCACACGGAATTTTTCAGGGGGCACGCGTTCCCACCTCCGCGAACAAATATAGCAGGACAGCTACCAGGGATCAGCGTGTCCAGGTGCCTCTGTGTCCTTTGGGGTTGAAAGAAAATACTGAACCACAGAGGGCACAGTGTTTCACAGAGGAAGACCTCAGCGCCGAGAGGACTTTTGCTGAGTTGCAAAGGCTGAAATCGCTTCCCCACAGGTGTTTCCCGGTGTCAGACACAATCGCAGGCTAGACCGCGTGGCATCCCGTCGTGTGGTTCCTGTAGAGTAATGGGTCGGGAAGTTGTCGGCTTGGGAGGCTCGCGTTGAAGCACAACCATCATGGCAATTCGAAGGAGCATTCGAATCAGGGACACGGACATGGCTCTGGTGGCGAGGGCAAAGACCGTCATCTGCACAATCCCATCGAAGACCGTCTGATTCCGCTCGAACCGCTGGATCTGGGCAAAGTGCGATCGATCGACGATCTGGTACGGGCCATGGCCAAGACCGCCTTTACCGGGCGACAGCTTGGCGAGGCCGCCGACGTACTCGAAGCCATGGCGCTTGACGAGGACGCGTTCATCGTCATGACTCTGGCCGGAGCGATGACCGTGGCTAAGCAAGGTTTGATCGTCACCGAGTTGATCGATCGCGGCATTGTGAACGCGATCGTCTCCACGGGCGCGCTCATGGCTCACGGACTGGTCGAGGCCACGGGGCGGGCGCACTTTCGCGCCAGTCCTGAGGTCTCCGATGAGGAGCTTTACGAGCAAGGCTACAACCGCGTCTACGACACGCTCGAGCCCGAACAGAACCTGGACGACGTCGAGGAGGTGATGGCAGCCGTGCTCGAAGCCTGGGACCACAACGAAGTTATGTGCTCCTACAAACTCAACCACGCCATCGGCGAGTATCTAGCCAAGCGTAGTCAGAAGCAGCGAGGAATTCTTAAGTCGGCGTACGAGCAGGGAGTGCCAGTGTTTGTGCCGGCGTTCAGCGATTCGGAACTGGGTCTCGACACGGCGCTGAACAACCGGCTCAGAGAGTCGACGGGAAGACATAAGATCCGCTTCGATCCGTTTGAAGACCTGGAGCATTTTGCGGCGACGTTGCTGCGGCAGAAGAAGCTGGGAATTTTCACCATCGGCGGCGGCGTGCCGCGCAACTGGTCGCAACAGTTTGGTCCCTTCATCGAACTCCGGCACAGGAGACTGGGAGAGAATGTGCCCTTGAAGCGCTATCACTATGGCCTCAGGATCTGTCCGGAGCCCGTGCATTGGGGTGGATTGTCAGGCAGTCCGTATAGCGAGGCAATTTCCTGGGGCAAGTTCGTGCCTCCGTCGGAAGGCGGGAAGTTTGGCGAGGTGTTCGTGGACGCGACTGTCGGCCTGCCGATGATCGTGGCTGCGGTCATGGAGCGCTTAGACAAGGCCAAGAAAGGCGGCGCGCGCAAGGGCGCTAAAGCCGCTGCCAGGAAGTAAGCCTAAAAGGGATCTCCACCGCGGAGGGGGACGCTGCCGGAGCTGGGGAGGACTCGGACCGGGCGGTCCGCTCGGCTGGTCTAAGCGTTGCTCTCGTTGGCGGCAGGGTCTTGCGTGGCAAAATCCCGGGGGAGTCGTTCTTCTGGGTATCGTGACTGCCGGTCCGAAGCCGACGATACAGGGGTGCAAGGATGCTGTTTCCAAGCACTTCCGACTCGGCTTGAACCCAATCCTGCAGGGCTTGTCCTTCCTCCTGACCGCGCGTTTCATAGAGCTGCTTGGCGCGCGATCGCACCTTTCGCTCTACCAACTGCACCATCAGGGCCTGTTGCTTCTTTCTACGTGTTTCGATGTCCACCGCTGATCCCCTATCCGTGTCTTTCCTACCACAACTATGATAACCGATACGCGTTAAGGAACGGTTACATCCGATGGTGCGCCGGGTTACCAAAGTTTTACTACGGTTCATTCAACTCTATTTGATTCAAATAGTTATGAATCGATCCAAAAAAGACCGATGGCGGCAGTCCAAGTGGGGTGGAATGTTCCGGATAAGGAGTTAGGAGGGTACATCCCGGCTGTTCCCGGGCTATCCCAACCTACTTGAAGGACTTGGGAGCTTACCAAACTTAGCAGCCTCGCGTTGTCCCTTAATTCGCGTTGGTAGGAGTTCAATAATCCAATGGGTTCTCACCGTCGCCACGTCTCCTGCCAAGCGACTCCTTGTTTCCACTGTAGGAGGAGGGCAGGAGGAACCTGGGGTAGGAACCTAGGGACAGGACGGGACTTTCTCCGATTTCCTGAACCTAGGCAATGAAAGCGAAGCCGTCCTGCCGCCAACCGCGGGCTCCCGCCTAGTCGAAGATCAACACGGCGGAGGCGATTACCGTCGTCCAGAGGCCACGCTTGTCGCCGACGGCGGATTGGGTCACGTTCGCGGTGCGGACGATTTTGTTTGAGAGGCGGTAGATCTGCTTCTTCTCGTCCCAGGATCGGTCAGGATCGAATTCCACGTTGAGGGTGGTGGCGAGCATCTCGGCGGCGAGTTCTTCAGCGTATTCCCCGGCGGCGTCTTCGGTCTCGCCGAAGGAGTGGTGCTCGCTGAGATAGCCGTAGGTGTTGCGGTCGGCGGGAATAGCCACGCCGATCGACGAAGCCAGCAGACGGTGCGGCTCGCGCGTGGAGTTTTCCGCGACCACGGCGAAAACCACTTCGCCGGGATGGAGGTACTTCACACCTTCCTTGCGGGCCAGCAGCTTGCAGTTGGGCGGAAAGATCGAGGAGACTCGAACCAGATTCTGGGCAGCGATACCGGCGTCACGCAACGCCAATTCGAATGAAGTCAGCCGCTCGCGGTGTTTCCCCACTCCCTTGGTAAAGAAAATCCGCTTCGGAACCATGTCTTTGCCCAAATCGATGATCCTCCGAAAAGTAAATTTCAGTGTGAGAATGCACAATCTAACACATTGCTTTGTAAAGGAAATATGAATTTCAGCGGGCGGGGCAAAAAAAGGCAGGGAAGCGTCGGAGACGCCTCCCGCTGGTTGGGCGCGCGAAAAGATTCAGGGAGCGGCTGTGACAGAGGTGACGGCGATGGTGTTGTCCTTCTCGGTGCCTGTCACGGTAACTTTGGAGCCGGCATGTTGGTCGAGAGCGGCCAAGGCCGCTTTATCGTTGGTGTCGAGCGTGTAAACCTTGTCGCCGACGACGAGAGCATACTTTGCTCCCTTGCCGGCGCAGATGCGAGTGCAGCCGGCGTCGTCGTTGGACTCCATATGCTTGGCTCCGCACATGGAATCGCTGACTTTTCCGGTGAAGGTTTTAGCTTTGGCCGCGAATGAGGAGGAAACAGCCAGACCTGAAATCACAATCAGGTTCAACAGAAGGAACCCCATTTTCCGAATTCGTGCATTCATCACAGATTTCTCCTTGTGGGCTGGCACCCGAGGGATACTAGTGGCACAGCCACTATTCTAGAGGATTATTCCACCGACGAAGAAATTTCAAGGGGGTACGCGGATGCAGTGAGAAAAACTACGGGGAGCGCAGGAGCGCATCCCCGCATACTGCCCGGATTGTTTAGGGGGAAGGGCCCGGGCCAAGCCTTTGCCTTTAAAGCAGACGCTTACACTAACGGTTAGAGGACGTTCCCCGAAAAACTCTCTGAAATTGTTCCAAAAAACGAACAAGCGGACCTTCCGAGCCGCGCGGGAAGCCTATTTCGGCGCCTTGACCGAGTAGATGAGATCCACGTCTACTGTCTTGTCGCGCAGGTTGGCCGTCACGTGCGGCGCCACATCCCAGTCCAACGTTGGTGGGAGCAATTTGTGGGCTGCGGGCAGATAGTCGCTGAGGTATGTGGAGTCGTAAACCTCTCCAAAGCGGATTTTCCAGGCGCCGCGAAGTTTTGCCATCAAGCTGTTGTCGAGGCCGCGGAATTCGAGTTCGCCCATGTGATAGACGGAGCCTTCGGTGACGTCGAGCCGAATGGCCACGGTGCCGGCGTCGTCGTCAAACTCTGCTTCTGGCTTGATCGTGGCTGTGATAAATCCGCGGGAGCCGTAGAGCTTCTGGATGTCCTTGAGGTTATCGCCCAGACGGACGGTGTTGGCGGGTTGACCGAGCTCCTCGCGGACCATCTTCTGCAGCGTCTCGGTGGGGAATTCGTGGTTGCCCGACCATTGCAGGCTTTTTAGCTTGTACTGCTGGCCGGGTGTGACCGCAAACGTGACATCGACGATGGTGTGGTTGCGGGGGCCATCTTCGGTTTCGGCAGCAGGCTGCTTCACGACTTTTGGTTGAGGTTCGCCAAACTGCGCTTTCAGGTACCCGCGTTCGTAATAAACGGGGAGTAATTGCCGCTGGACGAGCTGATCGAGGCGGCTGCGAGAGTATTCGTGCTCGGGAAGCCTGCGGCCGGCAGCTTCGAGCGCGGGCACATCGGCAGCGGCTGCTCCGGCGAACTCGATATTCCGGACCTCAATGAGAACATCGTTGACGTGGTAGCTGATCGACTCGACTGGACCGTCCTGCTTGCCGACCCGCTGGTACTCGACGTGTCCGGGGATTGAATTCTCGACCAGCATCGCCTGCAGAACGTCGGACACCTCGTCGGCCAGGCGGCCGAACAGCGGCAGCTTCCCATCGAACAGCGGAGCGTGCTCCTTAATGCGCTTACGAAGTTCCTCGTCGGTGAACCATACGAAATCCTCAAAGTGGGCGGGCACAAACTTTCCGGCATCGGTGACGTGCAGTTCGAGCCTGGTTCCGGCAGAAGAGTAAGAGAAGCTGTAGGCGATGTCGGTGAAAACTCCCATGTCGCCCAGGCGGCGGGCGGCCTTCTTGAAGTCATCATCGCTGACGGCCGTGCCCATCTGCAGGCCAGTCGCAGCCGCGATCGCCTCTTCCGGAAACCGTTTACTTCCGGTGACTTTGATGGAAATCAACTGGCGGGCGGAGGCCGGCATTTGCGCGAGCGGTTTCTGCGAGGACGCGCCTTGCCCAACGCAGGGCAGACAGAACCCGGCGAAAAACAGCAAGTACAGAAGTCTGGGGGTCGCCTTGGTCATCGACTTGGGGTGTGCACCAATTCTTCTGTAGATTTGTGCTTTACCGCAATGTCAATGAAGGCGAGAGCGGCCCGGCTGAGAGCCTTGTCTTTGCGGAAGACGAGCGCCAGATCGCGGCGGATCTGGGCGTCAGCGATGGATACGGCAGCCAGAACTTTGGCGCGCACGTCTTCCTCGACATTGGAGCGGGCGATGAAGCCGATACCCACGTCGGCGGCGACGAAGCGTTTTAGCAGTTCGCTGGAATCCAGTTCCATGGTGAAGTTCGGCTTCAGCCGGCGTTCGTGAAACAGTTGCTCGATGGCGTCCCGCGTATGTCCGGCCTTGGGGACGACTAGCGGAAACTTGGCCACATCGGCGATGGTGGCCGACTTCAGCTTGCCCAGAGGATGCTGCGGCGGCGCAATCACGATCAACTCATCGCGATGGATGAGAACTACGGTCAGACGGTTGTCGGTCACGGGAAGGGAAATGACGCCGAAGTCGACCGAGTTGTCGATGATCGATTCGAGAATTTTGCCGTAGTCGGCGCGCTTGATATTCACGGAGACGTCGGGATACTGCTTCTTAAAGTCGGCAAAAACATAGGGCAGGATGTGCAGGCAGGTGCCCTCGTTCGCCCCTACGATGATTTCGCCACGAGGTATGCGCTCCATCTCGGCAATGGACACCAGCATCGCTTTGCGGGCGTCGAGCGTTTCCTCGACATACTTCTGAAAGGCTTTGCCGGCGGCGGTGAGGGAAACTTTGCCGCCCGAACGATCGAATAGCTTGGCCCCGACTTCCTCCTCCAGTCCGCGAATCTGCGACGAAATGGCAGGCTGCGTCCGAAAACGCTTCTCCGCGGCGCGCGAAAACGACGCGTGCCGCGCCACTTCGAGAAACGTCTCGAGCTGGTCGAAGTCCATGGAGAAGCTCTCAGCTGTCCGCTGTCAGCCATCCGCCAGTACGATTCAAATATCTGCTCCCGATACAACCTGGGATTGGCTGAAAGCTGATAGCTGACGAAGCGTCAGTATAAAGTCGCGTTATCCCGGCTATAAGAACAATCGAATTGCCAGCGTCGGCAACTGGCTTTAGACTCTTCGGTCTGCCCAACGCGACCGATTGTAGCAGCCTGTCCACCTGCCGGACTGTCCGCGACCGCTCGCCTGATATCAGAAGCGGAATTGCTTGCTGGCAAGGAGTTTTCATGGCTGATGCCAAGACCGTACTCGAGTTCGCAAAGAAGCACGACGCCAAGATTCTCGACCTGCGTTTCACCGATATTCCTGGGCTGTGGCACCACGTTTCCTATCCCATCGAGCAATTGACGGAAGCCTCGTTTCGAAGACGGATTCGGCATCGACGGCTCCTCGATCCGCGGTTGGGCCGGCATTCACGAGAGCGACATGCTGCTGAAGCCCGACGCGAACTTTCATTTACTCGATCCTTTCACCGAAGTGCCCACACTGGTGCTGGTGTGCGATGTGGTCGATCCTGTGACCAAGCAGCGCTACGACCGCGATCCGCGTTACATCGCGAGGAAAGCCGAGATGTATCTCGCTTCGACCGGGATTGCCGACACGGCCTATTTCGGCGCGGAGGCCGAGTTTTTCATCTTCGACAACGTGCGCTTCGATCAGCGCGAGCAGTACGGCTTTTACTACATCGACGCCGAAGAGGGGCGCTGGAACTCGGGCAGGGAAGAGAACAATCTGGGATACCGTCCTCGCTACCGGGAGGGCTATTTTCCGGTGCCGCCGACCGATCATTATCAGGACCTGCGCTCGGAGATGGTTCTGACCATGCAGAGCTGCGGCATCGACGTGGAATGCCACCATCACGAGGTCGCCAGCGGCGGGCAGACGGAAATTGATTTGAAGTTCGATTCGCTGGTACGCTCCGCCGACAAGATGCTGCTCTACAAATACATTGTGAAGAACGTGGCCAACCGCTACGGAAAGACCGTGACGTTCATGCCGAAGCCGATCTTTGGCGACAACGGAAACGGCATGCACACCCATCAGTCGCTGTGGAAGGCGGGCGAACCGCTGTTTGCGGGCGACGGATACGCCGGGATGTCGCAGCTTGCGCTCTGGTACGTAGGCGGACTGATCAAGCACGGGCCGGCGCTTTCGGCGATCATCGCGCCCACGACCAATTCCTACAAGCGGCTCGTGCCCGGATTTGAAGCTCCCGTGAATTTGGCCTACTCTCGCCGTAATCGGTCAGCGGCCTGCCGCATTCCGATGTACTCGGTCGCTCCCAAGGCCAAACGCGTGGAGTTCCGCCCTCCCGACCCGAGTTGCAATCCGTACCTGGCGTTTGCCGCTATGTTGATGGCCGGACTGGACGGCATCGAGAACAAGATGGATCCCGGCCAGCCCTTGGACAAAGATATCTACGAAGTTGATCCCGAGGCGTTGTCGAATATTCCTGTCGATGCCGGGCTCCCTCGAAGACGCGCTCGACGCGCTGCAGCGCGATCACGCGTTCCTGCTGAAGGGCGACGTATTCACTGAAGAACTATTGCGGACCTACGTCGATTACAAGCACTCGAAGGAAGTAGATGCGATCCGCCTCCGCCCGCATCCCTACGAGTTCGCGCTTTACTACGACATCTAGAAACTTCTAGTGCCCAAATTGGCAGTGCACTAATGCGAAGGTACATCTTGAGCGCGTCAGACGGGTTGGACGCGCCCTCGACGCGACTTTGCGTTGCCTGGTAGGTATTTACCTTTTGCTAATCTGCGCCTTTGTGGCCTCCGGCGGACCTACATCTGGCGGAATCTCTCCCGTCAGAGAGTTCAAGAATGCCTGCAAGTCACTGCGTTCCTGTCCCGTCAAGAAATCCAGAACGTGAATCTTCGGGTCCAGATTCGGATTGGAGTTGCCTGCTCCAATATAAAAGTCGATGACCTGCTTCAAATCGGTGAGGCTGCCATCGCTCATGTAAGGCGACCTCTGCGCAATGTTGCGCAGCGAAGGCGTTTTGAATTTCGCTTTGTCTGCCTCGTTGTGGGTCACGGCGTAGAGGCCGACATCAGTGAATTCTCCCGCATTCACGCCGACTCCGACATTGTGAAATTGATTATCCGTAAATAGGGCGTACTTCTCTCCCACTGTGTGGCAAGACGCGCAATCCGCTTTCTTCTTGGAGGTGAACACCACGAAGCCGCGCTTCGCCGCTGCGTCCACGGCGTTCTTATCGTGTCCATATTTCCAGCGATCAAAGGGCGAGTTACCACTGATCACCGTGCGTTCGAAAGAAGCAATGCTTTTCTCCACCATCTCATAAGTGATTGGCTTCGCACCCCAAGCCGCGGCGAATTGTTCGCGATAGCCGGTATCGGCATTGAGTCTTTGCTCGACCGCTTTCAGCGTGTTGGCCATTTCCACCGGGTTTTGCACGGGGCCTTCGGCCTGGTTCTCCAGCGTAGGGGCGCGCCCATCCCAGAACTGGACGTTGAAATAGGCGGCGTTCACGACCGGCGGAGAGTGCCGGGATCCGGTTTTCTTGCCCACCCCTTCCGAGAAGGGTCTGGAATCGGCAAAACCGAATTGCGGGCTATGGCAAGAGGCGCAAGAAACGCTGCGATCCGCCGAAAGAATGGGATCGTAAAAGAGATGGCGTCCCAGGGCGATGGTTTCGGCAGTGGGTAAATTGTCGGCCGGGATCACCACCGGCGGAAGACCGAGCGGAACTTTGATCTCCACGATTTTGCCGATCGGCATCACGGGCGAGGCCGATCGAATTTGGCTGTGAAGCATGAGCCCAGAAATCAGGATGGCGATGAGAAGGATGAAATTAACTTTCGCTGAGTTCATAGGACCTCCGAGGAATGGAGGCTCCGGCGGAGCTTTGCGATCGAACTGCGGACGATTGTTCTGGAGTGTGTCGGAGCCTGACTGTTCTGAAGTCTGCACCAGCAAAAATCCTAGTACGATCAGCGGATTGAGTTAGTGATGCTGATCACGCTGAGCGGTGACGTCAGATCAATGGGGGGAATTGGGGTTCACTCGCGCCGCAGTTTTAGTCCTTGCTCCAAGATCATTGGAGATCGTGTGCCGCGAAGAATTCACTCCTCGCGCAGCAGTCTCATGGGATTAATCGACAGCGCGCGTCGCGCCGGAATCCACGCAGCCACCAGCCCCAGCAGTGCCATCGCTAGAACAACTCCAGCCAATACCAGCGGATCGCGAGGAGTTGCCTGGTAGACGATGAAAGCCAGCCCCCGGGCCGCCAAAACCCCAAGGAGCAGTCCGGCCCCCGAACCCACAGCGAGCAACTTGAATGCACGCCCTAACGCTGCCTGCAGCACTTCCTTACGCTGCCCGCCCAGAGCGATACGAATTCCCAACTCGCGCAGCCGCTTGCTGACCGAGTAAGCAGCCATCCCAAAGATGCCAGTGATCGACAGCATCGCACCCATCAGGCCCAGCACACCCAGGGCAAGCGTCGCCATACGGGATGGAAACAGAGCTGATTCCAGTTCATGGCTCCAGGTTCGGATCTCGAACGGCAGCCCTGTATCCAGGTCATGCATTTTGCTTCGGAGGGCTGCCACCAACTGCTGCTGATCGCGGTTCGAGCGCACCACCAGCGTCGTGAGGCTCGAGGGGGACTGCAGCGTGGGTAAAAAAATCGCCGCCTGTGAATCTTCGGCGAGGCTCCCATATTTTCCGTCTTCTACGACGCCACACCACTTGGATGCGCGATCCATCCGGCATCTTGTAGTAACCGATCAATGCACTGGAGACGGTGCCAAACATCTTGCGCGCGAACTCCCGATTCACTACCGCGACGCGCGGGGAATTCGTGTCATCGTGCCAAGAGAGAGTCCTGCCCGCCAGCAAGGCTGTCTGGGCCGCATCGAAGTATTCCGGAGATATCTTGTACAGCGCGGCTTCAGCGGCGGCATTCGATGGCCTCATATCGGTGGTTTTGTCGGTAAAAACGTTCGAACTATTGGCGCCATAATACAACGGCAGGCGATCAACCAATCCTACAGCCTTTACGCCAGGGATGGTTTCCAACGCCTCGATCATGCGTTTTTGCATTGCGGGCACGCTGTCGCCGCTGTAACCAGCCCTGCTCAGAGCTGTTTCCAGCAACGTGGCATTCTGCGGTTCAAAACCGAAATTGCTGTGTAGCGAGCGCACCAGACCGCGTATCGCGACCATCGAAGAAGTGACCAGCACGGCGCAGATGGCAATCTGCACCACCAGCAGGAGATCGCGGACCGTAATCCGCCCCTTGATTCTCCCGCAGGATCCTGACTTGACGACCTCGTACGGATTCGTGCGCAGTACCTGCCTCACCGGGACCGCGCCAAAAAGGAATGCACTCGCTAAGGCCAACAGCAAAGCGACCAAATACAGATTTGCGTCCGGGTTCACCGGGACACTCAAGGGGGCTGTGGGAAGTGGGTGCCAGACGCTCAGCTCGCGCAATAGGGCTACGCTTCCCCACAATCCAACCGCGCCACCGATGAGTGAAATGACGACGGCCTCGGTAAATAATGTTCGCAAAATGCGTGTGCGCTTCGATCCGAGCGCAAGCCGCAAAGCAACTTCCCGGGAACGGTCAGCGGCGCGTGCAGCAAACAGGCTTCCCAGGTTGGCGCATGCGGCCAGTAGAATTAACCCTGCCAGCAACATCAATCCTGTCAGGAATCCCCGTAGCGGACCGCCCAACCAGTCGCCGGCAAGGCCGGGACGCGCCAGGGAAAAGGTCATGTGCCCATCGTCCTTGGGATAGCTCTTTTCCAGATATGCGCCAATAGAGTTCAGGTCCGAAACAGCCTGGGTCGGGGTAACGCCTGCCTTCAGATGTCCCAACACCATCAAGAGGCGGCGGTCCCCGCGCGCGTTGAGCACGTTCTCCCCCTCCACCTGCTCCTGGTTCGCCAATGGCACCCAGAAATCGGGGAAGACAAACAGCAATGTCCCTCGGAACTCAGGCGGCGCTACTCCGAGGATCGTAAAAGGGTGTTTGTTCAACTGCACTACCTGGTCCACCACGCCGCGATTATCCTGAAAATGGCTATGCCAAAACGCATGGCTAAGCACGATATACGGAGCGCTGTTGGGCCCATGTTCATCGGAGCCATGGAAGAAACGGCCGAGATACGGCTGAATCCCTAACGCGTCGAAGTAATTACCCGTCACTTCGAGGATCCAAGAACTGGATGGATTGTTGCCCGTATCCAGCCCTACCCCAGTGACGTTATAAGCGGCGAGAGCCTCGAAGCTGCGGCTGCGATCTCGAAGATCGAGATAGTCGGGATAGGAGTGATTGACGGCTTTATCTTTCCCGCGTTCGATGGCCCAAAGGCTTCCCGCGTGCGGAACATTCAGCGGACGCAGAATCAGCGCGTTCAATATGCCAAACACCACTGCGTTTGCGCCAATGGCCAGCGCCAATGTCGAAATGGCGACGATGGTGAAGCCTGGAGACTTGCGCAACACACGAAAGCTTAGGCGCACATCCTGGATCAGACTTTCGACAAAACTGCCGCTGAGCGCTTCGTAACATTCGTCGGCGAACCGCTCCCGACCGCCGAACTCGATGCGCGCTCGGCGTTCGGCTTGGGCACGATTCACGCCAGAGCGTTCCAGATCATCGGCGCGGTGCTGGATATGCGAGCGAAGCTCTTCCTCGATCTCAGCGTTTATCTCAGAACGGCGGAAAAAAGTCTCGACGCGGAAGCGAAGCGAGTCGAGAAGTTTCATACTTCCTCCGGTTGCGGTGAGAGCGCGGAAGCGATGGCAGTCACGAGCCGATTCCAATTGTCGGTCTCCTCCCGCAGACGCTTCCGACCCGCGGTTGTCAGTTCGTAGAATTTGGCGCGGCGATTGTTCTCCGACGTGCCCCAGTTCGTCTTGAGCAATCCCTGGCGGACGAGGCGAAACAGGCCGGGATAGAGCGCGCCTTGTTCGATCAAAAGCGCGTTGCCGGAGATCTGGCCGATCCGTAACAGGATGCCGTAGCCATGGAGTGGGCCGAGCGAGACCGCTCTCAGGATGAGGAGATCAAGAGTGCCAGGAAGAAGTTGAGCTTGGTCGGTCACCGACCCTCCTAAGATGGTTAGGAGGGTAACGCGGTCTCTCCTAAGCTGTCAAGGAGAAAAACAGACGGCCCGTTTCAACCTCGACAGTTAGGGCTTCAACCGCTTCTCGATCGCCGCAGTCATTTCCTTCGAATCTGGCGTGACTGCGGGCTCGAAGCGCTGAACGACCTTGCCGTTTCGGTCGACCAGGAACTTGGTGAAGTTCCACTGGATGTCGCCGGCAATACCCGGGCCGGTTCCCTTAGTCAGGTAGGCATACAGCGGTGCCTGGTCCGCTCCCTTTACCGAAATCTTGGAATACATCGGGAAGGTCACGCTGTATTTGCGAGTGCAGAAGGTCTTGATTTCCTCGTTCGTCCCCGGTTCCTGCGCACCAAAATTATTGGCCGGGAAGCCGAGAATGACGAAACCCTGATCTTTGTACTTTTCGTAGATGGCTTCGAGCGCGCTGTATTGCGGAGTGTAGCCGCACTGGCTGGCCACGTTCACCAGCAGGACGACCTTGCCGTGATATTCGGCTAGCGGCGCCGGCGTACCGTCAATTGAGTTGAGCGTGAAGCTGTAGACTCCTGAACCTGCAAACAGCGATGTGGCCATAACGAGCAGCACACCCAAAGGAAGATAGATGCCTGGTTTACGCGGCCTGGTGGCGGACGGTCTCATTCCTCACTCCTATTGTCGTGAACTTAAACAGGGATGAAATCGACGATACAGACGAAGGGATACTCAACGCAACGGGCAGAAATGTAAATTCTTTGTCATGCGGCCCATTGGAACGGGCTATACGGCGGTTCGAACCGAGCTTTCCTTGACCATTCGTTCCAGTTCGCGCATTCGTTTGCCCGGAAGCGGGAACTCGGCCAATTGGGACCGCGCAACTTCACAACTGCTCGCGGACAAGAACGCACCTCCCATGCAGTCCAACGCCGAGGCTGAGCGCCCGAGCACCATTAACAGGTATTTCCGGGCGATGGGCCGGTCGGCTGGATGAATCAGAGCCCACCAGCGGCGAATCGACTCCTGAACCTCAGACTCGCTCTTTTCACCGACCACGAGGGAATCGATCAAACGGTAGACCTTGCTCTTGATCGCCTGATACGAGACGGAAATCTCTTGAGGCATAGGGTTCCTGAGTTCCTGTGCCTAGCTATTCTGCAATCCGCCCACCAAACCCCAAACCCCTGTTTTGGCGAGGGTTAGGACGATCAGCTAGTGTAAACGTACTATGAATGGAATAAATCGCGTATGGGATATGAATTCTGGAAGTCCTGACTTGACCATGAGGTCTTAGGTCCACCCCAGTTGGAAGCGAGAGATCGAGCAAGCAGCATTCCGGAAAAATGAACTCTACGACCCCTACAACTGCGTCGGCACCGTGCAGGTTACAATGTTGCGCTCTACTCAGCCGGACTTTCACCGAATCCTGCCATTTCCAACCCCGGGCATGCAGGAGCTCTCGGGAATCCGGCAATCCGTTAAAACTGAACTCGTTTCGGAGGCTCAATGAAAAGGTGGGCGTGGCTGTTTGCAGTCCCTGTACTCCTCTCGGTAGCGGCAGCGCAGATTACGTCGTCCCTCGATTCTCAGGGAAATGATTCTTCGGGAAACGGCTCGCCGAGGAATAGTTCGCAAAGCGGGTCCTCGCAGGGCAGTTGGCACGAGGCGGATCCCGGGGAGCGTATGTTTTTCCCGCGAGACATGTTCTGGGGCTGGGCGCAGTTTGACTTAGCCCCTCCGCATAATGAGATTGACCCCAATCTTTGCGCCGGCAACGCCGGCCAGTACGGCGGCGTCAACGCCCCCTGCAGCCTGTTCGCGCGCTACATGCTTTCGGGAATTCTCGAGGTGCGTCCTTTTGGCCGAGGTCCACTGCGCAGGTTCATGGTGTATGGGGCACCTGCATTCCTGTTGGGCAAGACCATACCGAAGACGCTCTATACCTGGTCTCCCGACGCGATCGGTATTGAGCACTCCTGGGGAGTCGGCATCTATCTTGATAAGGGATTCGAGTTTCGCATCACCCAGCATTTTCTGTTCGATCGCCTGGGCGCGCGTGACAGATATCTGGGCCCCGCCGACTTGGGCACCAACGGGCCTTGGGGCCGCTTCATGACGGTGGGTGTGCGAAAGACCTTCGGGACCCGGCGTTGGTAGGGGCGGCGAAAGCGCTGTCTACGCCGTCGCCGGGACCGACGGGCGCAGCAACTTTCGGATTAGCCAGACGATCAACGCCACAAAAAGCCCGAAAAAGATCAGGGGAGCCAGGAAAATCAAAAACATCCAACCCGGGCCCCCCATGGTCGTGACATCGCCACCAATGATAGAGGCGGGGTCGCGGCGAATCCGGCCCCCGAACACGGTCACATCGCGGGCAATTTTCGCCGCCTTCTCGATCCGGATATCGCCGCCAAAAGTCGTGGCGTCGCCGTTAACTTGTCCCTGATCCTCGATGACAATGCTTCCGCCGAAGGCAGTCACGTCGCCGGAGACATGTCCACGCACACGGATGCTGCAGCCAAAACAGGTCGCCTCGCTGACTTCTTCATCGGGGCCGATGATGATGTTGTTTCCAACCTGGGTGCGATCGCGTTCGCGGTCGGCATATGCGGCGCTCGACACGGCAACCATGAAAATCAGGCCTGCGGACAGCAATCGTAAACGACGTCGATCGTAAGTCATGGTGGACCCCCGGCAATTGAGGTTACGAAGGATTATGGCATAGGCGCATGGCGCTTTCGAGCATTTTGAGCAATCCCGCCTAGCTGCATTGTGCAGTGTGGTCCGAGGGATGTGCCTTGCGAACTCCCCGATTCCTCAGCGTTCTTCGCGGTTGAAGTCTTTTTTCCGCAGAGTTCGCAAAGAAGCCCGTTCGAGTACGCAAAGCAAAGGCAGCCATAGCCCAACAATTATCCGCCTCGAGTCCAAAGCATTCTTTATAATTGGAAGTTTTATAAATCGCATCTTGAAACTCTAGTGGTGGAGGCTTTGCATGGCAGGCAGTTATAACGGGGTCTCGATACCGTCGGACGGGAAGAAAATCGGTTATTCAGCTGGCAAGTATGACGTCCCAGATAATCCGATCATTCCTTTCATTGAGGGCGACGGCACCGGCCGCGACATCTGGAAAGCCTCGCTGCGCGTGTTCAACGCAGCAGTAGAAAAAGCCTACCAGGGCAAACGCCGCGTCGCCTGGTACGAAGTATTCGCCGGAGAGAAAGCCAAGGCGAAGTTCGACACTTGGCTGCCCGATGACTCGGTCGACGCTATCCGCGAGTTCCGCGTTGCCATCAAGGGTCCGTTGACTACGCCGGTCGGCGGCGGCATCCGTTCGCTCAACGTGGCGCTGCGGCAGATTCTCGACCTTTACTGCTGCGTGCGCCCGGTGAAGTATTACAAGGGCGTACCCTCGCCGGTGAAACATCCTGAGCGGATGGACGTGGTCATCTTCCGCGAAAACACCGAAGACGTCTACGCCGGCATCGAGTGGGAGCAGGGAACTCCGGACTGCGCCCGGCTGATCGAGTTCCTTAACAAGGACATGCTGAAAGGCGGCAAGAAGCAGATCCGCCTCGACTCCGGCATCGGCATCAAGCCCATTTCCGTGACCGGAACCAAGCGCTTGGTGCGCATGGCGATCCAGCATGCTTTAGAGTCCGGCCGAAAATCGGTCACGTTGGTGCACAAGGGCAACATCCAGAAATTTACCGAGGGCGCATTCCGCCAGTGGGGATACGAGGTTGCCACCGAGGAATTCCGCGACCAGGTAGTGACCGAGCGCGAGAGTTGGATTGTCGACAACAAAGACAAGAAACCCAATCTGACCGTGGCGCAGAATGCGGAGATGATTGAGCCCGGCATGGAGTTCGCCCCGCCAGCCTTCCGGCAGGCTGTCGAAAAAGAAGTGAAGCAAATCCTCGACCGCATTTATGCCACGCACGGGAAGGGACTGTGGAAAAAGAAGATCATGGTCAACGACCGCATCGCCGACTCGATCTTCCAGCAAGTGGTCACACGCGCCGACGAATACTCGGTGCTGGCCACGCCCAACCTGAACGGCGACTACATCTCTGACGCCTGCGCCGCACAGGTGGGCGGCCTGGGAATCGCTCCGGGCGCGAACATTGGCGACGGCTACGCCATCTTCGAAGCCACGCACGGCACCGCACCGAAGTATGCCGATAAAGATGTCATCAATCCGGGGTCGGTGATTTTGTCGGGAGTGATGATGTTCCGCCATCTCGGCTGGAACGAGGCTGCGGACCTGATCGAACAAAGCATGGAGCGCACCATCGAACAGAAGAAAGTTACCTACGACTTCGAGCGCCTGATGCCGGGCGCAACCAAAGTCAAGACCAGCGAGTTTGCCGGACACATCATCGAGAACATGGGCGCAGGCGTGCTGGCTGGAGCGAGATAAGAAACTTGAACCACAGAGGACACAGAAGAGGACACAGAGGAGCACAGAGAAAGCGCCCCCGCGGTTTGGACTTGCCTCGGTGAGACTCTGTGCCCTCTGTGGTAAGGCCTTAATTCTTTTCTTAAAGAGGAAATCATGCGAAAGAAAGTAACGATTGTAGGCTCAGGAAATGTAGGCGCCACGGCGGCTCACTGGATTGCTTCCAAAGAACTGGCCGATGTTGTGCTCATTGACATCATCGAAGGCGTGCCTCAGGGCAAGGGACTCGATCTCCTTGAGGCCATGCCAATCGAGAAGCGCGACTCCTACGTCAGCGGAACCAACGACTACAAAGACACTGCGGACTCCGACATCGTCGTCATCACCGCGGGCATTCCTCGCAAGCCCGGCATGAGCCGAGACGATCTGCTCAATACCAATTACGGCATTATGAAAGCGGTCGTCGGCGAGGTGGTAAAACATTCCCCGAATTGCATTCTGATCATCGTTTCCAACCCGCTCGACGCGATGGCGCAAGCCGCATATAAGCTGAGCGGCTTTGCTCGCGAACGCGTCATTGGCATGGCAGGAGTGCTGGACTCAGCTCGCTTCCGCGCCTTCATTGCCGCCGAGTTAAAGGTCAGTGTCGAGAACGTGACCGCCTTCGTGCTCGGCGGCCACGGCGACACCATGGTCCCGTTGCCCCGCTACTCCACGGTCGCGGGCATTCCGATTACGGAGTTGATCGAGAAGACGAAGCTGGAAGGCCTGGTGCAACGCACTCGCGATGGCGGCGCGGAAATTGTGAAGTATCTCAAAACCGGCTCGGCGTACTACGCCCCCTCGGCTGCAGCAACCGAGATGGTCGAGGCGATCCTCAAGGACAAAAAGAAAATCCTGCCGTGCGCTGCCTACTTGCAAGGCGAATACGGCATCAACGGCCTCTACGTCGGGGTCCCGGTAAAGCTGGGCGAAAAAGGCATCGAGCAGATCATAGAGATCAAGCTAACCGCAGAAGAGAAAACCGGTCTCGATAAGAGCGCGGCGGCGGTGAAGGAGTTGTGCGGGGTGATCGGCGTGTGATTCGCATCATTGGGGGCGGATACTCTTGTCCGCCGCTTGATGTACGGTGCTTAAGGGCTGACTTCCTAAAACAACAAATGAAAGAAGTCTCTATTTCCAATTAAAAGCCAACTGCTTCCGCGTATTGGAGCAAGTACGCAATCCGCGGCGGCCGATCCGCCTCGTTTGGGTAAACCAAGCGCTGAGATTGTCGCGCCATCTCCGGAAAAGCGCGCCGCACGCCGACTCGGAAGCATGGTCGGGACGGTGCGCATCATTGGAGACATTGTCGGTCCGACTGGGAGCCTGGACGATTGGGAAGCCTGGCGAAACTAGCTCTATACCTTCTCGATCGTCACTTTCTTCAGCACCACATCTCTATTTGGCCGGTCCTGCCGATTGCGCGGGACGGCCACAACCTTCTGCACCACGTCCTGCCCCTCGACCACTTCACCGAAGATCGTGTGCTTGCCGGTCAGCCAAGTCGTGGGCGCCAGCGTGAGAAAGAACTGCGAGCCGTTGGTATTGGGGCCGGCATTGGCCATGGCGAGTTTGCCTGGCTTGTCGAATTTGTGCGGCGAGCCTTTAGTCTCGTCTTCAAACTGATAGCCGGGTCCGCCCATGCCAGTGCCCTGCGGATCTCCGCCTTGAATCATGAAGTCAGGAATCACGCGGTGAAAGATCGTTCCATCGTACAGCCGGTCCTTTGATTTCTTGCGCGTCGACGGATGCGTCCACTCGCGCTTGCCCTCGGCGAGTTCAACGAAGTTGGCGACGGTTTTGGGCGCGTCCTTTTCGAAGAGGCGGCAAACAATGGTTCCTTCGGAGGTTTCCAACGTGGCGTAAAGTCCGGATTGGCGGCTCATTGAGTTTCCTTTCAGTGACTAGTTTGTGGGCTGAGTAGCGCCGGCATCCTGCCGGCTGTCGCGAAGGCGTCTCGCCCTCGCTTGCGGACACCCTGCCGCAGCTTTATTTTGGTGTGGCTGGCGCTTTGGGTGTCGTCGCCGCAGGCTTCTTTATTGTGCCCGCGGCGGTTGGCTTCGGACCTGTCCCCGTGCTACGCACGATGCTGATGTGAATAATCTTCACCGGACGAAACGGCTTGTCCGTCGTGGGATCGGTAGCCATGTGCGCGATCTGCTTCACGAGTGCGACCGTCGGTTCATCGCACTGGCCGAAGATGGTGTATCCGCCGTTCAAGTGCGGAGTCGCCACCTCGGTGATGAAGAATTGCGAGCCGTTGGTGTTGGGTCCGGAGTTGGCGTAGGCCAGCCTCCCCGGTTGATCAAACAGCAAATCCGCAGACGTCTCGTTCTTGAACTTATAACCGGGATCGCCCGTACCGTTGCCCGCGGGGTCACCGCCCTGGATCATGAAGCCGGGAATCACGCGGTGAAAGATGGTTCCATCATAAAGCGGCACGCCATGCTTGTTGGCGCCGCTCACCGGATTCTTCCAATCTTTGGTCCCGCTCGCCAAGCCGATAAAGTTTTCCACGCCAATCGGCGCCTTGTCGGGAAACAGCGTGCAAGTCATCTTGCCCGCAGACGTATTAATGATGGCGGTTGGCTTGGTCGTCGCATGAACCGGCGGCTTGGCGGTGGGCGTGCTTTGCTTGGTCGGATCGGACTGCCCCATAGCAGCCGAGGTGGCCCCGATCAGGATTATGAAAACCGCGCATGTTCTACCCATAAGATGCTCCTTGCAAGTTGGAGATGTTGCCATACGAAGCTACGCAACGTTGCATTGTACGACAGCGGTGCAATCCTATGGAGTCATCCGGACGGCAGCCGATTTTCCGGCGGAGATCTCGCACGCAGCAGCGTCTTTACCGCCGATCAGAAGACTCATTCCCTTATTGCCCACGGCTCTCCTGCTGCGGCCTGCATTTCCCGGCTCACGCGTTCGACCTGGCTGAAGACTCGCAGCAGATTACCGCCAAGAATCTTGTGTATATCGCTGGCGGTATAGCTGCGCTCCACCAGCGCCTGCGTAATCTTCGGCAGATCGGCAGCGGAGTCGATGCCCTGCGGCGTCGCACCACTCACGCCGTCGAAGTCCGAACCCAGGCCCACGTGGTCGATCCCTGCAATCTTGGCGATGTAATCGATGTGGTCGATCAGCGACTTCAGCGGCGGACGCGGGATCTTCGCCATCCACTCGCGCTCAATGCGGTCGACGTCGACGTAATTGACAGGCTTGCCCTCGGCTTTCAGTTGATCCATGTATTTCTGGATCGCCGCGGCTTGGTCCTTCGCCTGGGCATCCATCGCTTTGCGGAAGTCGTCGTCGTCAAAGCCGTTGTAAAAATTAACCTGAACGACCCCGCCATTTTTAGCAACGGCCCGCAGCATGTCGTCGGTCATGTTGCGCGGAGCGTTGACCAGCGCCCGCGCCGACGAGTGCGATGCGATCACTGGAGCTTTCGTCGTCGCAATCGCATCCCAGAACGTCTTGTCGGCCACGTGCGAGATGTCGACCATCATCCCCAGCCGGTTCATCTCCATCACAACTTCTTTCCCGAAGTCGGTGAGGCCGTTGTGATGCTGCACCTTGACGTCGTCGATATCGCCGGAGGAGTCGGCCCACTCGTTGGTGTTCGACCAGGACAGCGTCATGTAACGCACACCCAGCCGGTAGTAATCGCGCAGCAGGTGAATGTCATTCTCGATCGAGTGCCCACCCTCAATGCCCATGAGCGCGGCTAGCTTGTGCTCACGGTGTGCCCGTTCGATGTCGGCGACCGAGAAGGCCATCATCATGCGGTCGGAATGGCGCGCCGCCTGCTCGTAGACCGAATCGATCAGATCAAACGTATGCCGCGCGAAACGCCCCTGGTTGGTCTCTGGGTCCACCCAGATGGAAAAGAATTCAGCGCCCAGATTTCCGCGGCGGGCCTTGTCGAGGCTGATGTGGCCGGGGTCTTTAGGATCGGTCGACCCAATATCGAAGCCTTCGTCAAGAAAGCGCTGCGGCGTATCGGCGTGGGTGTCAATGATGAGGGCAGAATTGTGAATCTGCTTCGCCCGAGCGCTGATGATCACTTCGGGTGCGCCCGACGAGTGTTCTGGAGCCTGAGCCACAGCGAGCGTAGAGAGGAGCACGAGGACGAATAAGAGCCTGTTTGCCATAGTTGTGGTAGCCCACGGGAAAATGAAAGATGCGGGATTCACGATTGTATAGGCAGAGCCGCACTGCAACCAAACAGGTCAGCGAAAAAAAGCCGCAGTAGGATTTCAATTTCGAAAGTGGCGGCATCCTGAGTGGAGCCGGTTTTCAGGCGGAAGGAAGGATTTCGCGTGGAGACCGGCAATGTGTCTGTGGACCGCACGTGTGATCCCTCGCCCGCTGGAGAAAACGTGGGGCTTCGGGATGACGCCTCCACGGCGGTTAGAAAGATCCAACTGCACATAGAGCCGCGAGCGCCTGTTGCACACAACTTTCCATTGGCAGTTCGGTGTCGATCAGGGTCTTGGGGTACGTGATCGTTTCAAAGCGCGCCTTGACTTCAAGATAGAGTTGATAGCCACGATTTTTGGCGGGATGCTTGTCGTGTTGGGCGTCGGATGAAAGTCTTCGCTGCGCAGTTACATCCGAACAGACGCATTCCAGAATTCGCCATGGCTGGTGCAGGGATGCGGCGGCGGCCAGCACATTTTCAATTTGATATCGCCGCGAGAACGGACGCCCGTCCAGAAAGATCGCGCGAGTCCGGTTCCGCGACAAGAGAAATCCCGCGGTTGCGAGCATTTGCTGCATACAGAAGTCGTCCTGCCGTGACGAATAGTCGATTTCTTCGGCTAGAAAGATCGCGCGGCGAATTTCATCTTTGCTCAAGACACGCCCAGACGTGCGGGCGGCGAGTTCGCGGGCAAGCGTGCTCTTGCCAGTGCCGGGCAGTCCGGCCATCAAAACGATCATAGGAAGGGAATCGTAACGGATTTACTAAGGGAAGTGGTAACTCGCCGAACATCGCAAAACTTTGAAACCGGAAGTCTTCTACTTGGTGCCGGCGCCCATCGCAACCTGTGTTTCCGGCTTTTCGCGATCAGGATGATCCATGGGAATGATGTCCTGCGTCTCGCGCCACTCGGAGTAGTGTCCGCTCACCATGATATGGAACACCCACTGGTGGCGTTCCTCTTCCGGTTCCACCAGTCCCAGCGCTTTCATGTAGAACAGGTAGTGCTCCATCCAGCGAATCTGATCTTTATTCATGCCGCGACGTTGCAGGTCGACCGTTACTCCGGCCAGATGCGACGAAGCCGTGTCGCCGTCGGCTGGCGCCGCATTGCGGTTGTGGCGGCGAAGCTTCTTCTGAACTTTGACCGTGCGCACCGCGGAGTTCACCTGAATCTGCTGATGGAAGCGGTTGTAATAAGCCTGACTCAGATCTTCGACAAACTCCCGCGTCCACGGCCGGCAATAGCGCCTTGAAGGATCGAGCCGGGGATCGAAGCGCAGCATTTCACCCGCGCGGATCTCAAGCAGGGAACCGTCGGCCTTCAGAGCTTCGAGTTCGGTTTCGTCCTCGATGCGCGGCAGCTCCAACCGGTCAATCTCCGCATTTTGGATCAAGAGCGATTCGTGCGACGGCCGGAACATCGGATTCCAGAAGCGCAGCCACCGGAAGTGTTTGCGAGGATGATGCTCCCGAATCGCGTGACTTACCCCAAACGCCGTCCCAGACAGGCCCCCGCACATCAGCGCCAGGAAAAACGCAGCCACCAATTGAATTTTAGCCGTGTGTCTCACGAGTAGTTCCTGCGCCCTCGCGAAGCTCTTACGCTGCGAGTAGCGGTATTCTAAGCCATGCTGTCAAGCGGCCCAACCTGATACTGCCGCCGCGGCGTTACGTGTGTACCCACGACGCGGTTACTGCTTTGGTGGTTACCGCCGGTTACCCGCACCCACGACAGGAGATGCTCAACACTTTTACGGCAAATAAGGGGCCAATTTCCAGGAGATGTAACAGCCACCCTATATTGGCGGCCGGCCGCGACTTGGCGGGATTGAGATGAAACTTAGGCGAACCCGGTTGCGACCGTTTACTACAAAAATGACAAAAATCAGCGCCGCAAAAGGTCACCCAACGCCTGCTTCATGACCTGTCCGCCAACCTCGGAGATGGACTTGGTCAGCGGAATGTCCTTGGGGCAAACCTCGACGCAGTTCTGAGCGTAGCCGCATTCCTGGATGCCACCGTCGCCCATCAAGGCCGCGAGTCGCTCCTGCTCCAGCACCTGGCCCGTGGGATGTGTGTTGAATAGCCGCACCTGCGAGATGGTCGCAGCGCCTACGAAGCCGGTGTCCTCATTAAACTGCGGGCAGGCCTCCATGCAGCAGCAACAGGAAATGCAACGCGAGAGAGGATAGGCGACTGCCTGATCTTCGGGAGACACGCGCGGCCCGGGGCCAAGATCATAGGTGCCGTCGATCGGTACCCACGCCTTAACAGCCTTGAGGTTCTCGAAGATGACGCTACGATCAGTGGCCAGATCGCGGACGACCGGGAACTTGGAAAATGGTTCCAGCCGAATCGGCTGTTCGAGATTGTCAATTAGCGCCGAGCACGCCATGCGGGCGCGCCCGTTAATCAGCATGGCGCATGAGCCGCACACTTCCTCGAGACAGTTTGAGTCGTAGGTAATGGGCGTGGTCGCCTTGCCATCGCGAGTGAGCGGGTCGCCGGCGATGTCCATCAGCGCCGAAATGACGTTCATGTTCGGCCGGTAGGGAATTGAAAACTCCTCCCAGTAGGACTTGGAGGTGGGAGTGTTCTGGCGCCTGATCTTGATGATGACAGTTTTATCAGCCATTTAGCTCTTAGCCTTACCTTGTCATCCTGAGCGAAGCGAAGGATCTATGCACCCCGCTGACACAGGCAAACTGCATAGGTCCTTCCCTTCGCCGGAGGATGACAGCATAAAATTCAGTACTTCCTCGGGCGCGGCTGAATCAGCGAGGTATCCACCGGCTCGAACTCAAACTTCGGTTCGTCCGCATCGGGGGCGAAATATGCCTTGGTCGTTTTCAGCCAATTCTTGTCGTCGCGCTCGGGAAATTCCGGCTTGTAATGCGCTCCACGCGATTCATCTCGCATGCGTGCGCCCTGCGCGATTACGCGCGCCAACTGCAGCATGTTACAAAGCTGCCGCGCAAAGACGATCGTGGTGTTCGCCCACTGCGTGCGATCGCTCAGATTGATTTTGCGATAGCGTTCTAGCATCTCGACCAGCCGGGCGTCGGTCTGCTGCAGATTCTTGTTGTAGCGGATGACCGTGCAATCTTTGGTCATCAGTTCGCCCAGCTCGCGCCACAGCTTGACGGGATTCTCCGTGCCATCGGCCTTCATCAGGTTAGCGTTGATTTCTTCCTGACGTTTCTGTTCGGCCGCAAAGTGTCGGTTACCATCAGCGGTCCCCTGTAGTCCGCGCGCATATTGCACCGCGTTTGGTCCGGCGATGCCGCCGCCGTAGATGCACGAAACCAGCGAGTTCGCGCCCAGCCGGTTCGCGCCGTGATACTGATATTCACACTCGCCCGCCGCGAAAACGCCCGGGACGTTCGTAGCCTGCTTGTAGTCGATCCACAGGCCTCCCATTGTGTAATGCATGCCGGGGAAGATCTTCATCGGCGTATCGCGCGGGTCGTCGCCCACAAACTTCTCGTAGATTTCGAGAATGCCCTCCAGCTTACGGTCGAGAATCTTGCGGTCGATGTGAGTCAGGTCAAGATACACCATTGGCTTTCCGTCGATGCCGAGGTTGTGCTCGTAGACAACCTTGAAAATCGCCCGCGTGGCCACGTCGCGGGGAACCAGGTTTCCGTACTTCGGATACCACTCTTCCAGGAAGTACCAGCGCTCGTTCTCCGGAATCGACTTGGGATCACGATTGTCGCCCGGCTTCTTAGGGACCCACACGCGCCCGCCCTCACCACGTGCCGACTCCGACATCAGCCGCAGCTTGTCTTCGCCGGGGATCGACGTGGGATGAACCTGAATGAACTCGCCGTTGGCGTAATAGCACCCTTGTTGATAGAGCGCCGACTGCGCCGACCCAGTGCAGACGACCGAGTTGGTCGACTTGCCAAAGATCGCGCCAATGCCTCCGGTCGCAATAATGATGGCGTCGGCCGGGAACGTGCGTACTTCCATCGAGCGCAGGTCCATCGCGCAAATGCCGCGGCAGACGTTATTGTCATCGAGCACGGCCGAGAGAAACTCCCAGTGTTCGTACTTCTTTACTTTGCCTTCGGACTCGTAACGGCGCACTTGCTCATCGAGCGCGTATAGCAACTGCTGTCCTGTGGTCGCACCAGCGAAAGCGGTGCGGTTGTACAGCGTCCCGCCAAACCTGCGAAAGTCCAGCAGTCCTTCAGGCGTGCGATTGAAGGGCACGCCCATGCGATCGAGCAAGTCGATGATGCCCGGCGCGGCGTCGCACATATCTTTAATCGGAGGTTGGTTGCCCAGGAAGTCGCCGCCGTACACCGTGTCGTCAAAGTGCTGCCAGGTGGAGTCGCCTTCGCCCTTCAGATTTTTCGCGGCGTTGATGCCGCCCTGCGCGCAGACCGAGTGCGACCGCTTCACTGGAACAATGGAGAACAGGTCGACGTTGGCGCCCATCTCCGCGATCTTGATCACCGCGGCCAGTCCGGCGAGGCCACCGCCTACGACAATGATTTTAGGAGTCGCCATCTTATTGCACCGGCCTTCCATTGCTGGCGGTCGCGTGCCGTGTGTCCACAATGTTAGTGGCCGGCCCCAGAGGCTCCTGGAAGCGTTCCCGGAACGTGTACAGACTGACCAGACCCACGACGCTCAGCAGCATGAAAAAGCCGAGGCACACGCGCAGGAGCCGCTGCTGTGCCTTGTCGCCGGAGACGATGCCCCATTTTGCGGCGAACAACCAGATCCCGTAAGCGAAATGCCACGATGCGGCGATCAGTCCCACCACGTAGAACGCCAGCAGCCACGGATTGTGAACTTCCGCCTGCACCTTCGGAAAAGACCTGGCTGGAAGGTCGTGCAGATCGACTCCGGTAAAGCGCATCGTGTACGTGTGCCACACGATGTAGGCGAAGGCGATGGCGCCCGTCCAGCGCTGAAGCGTATACATCCAGTTGCCGGTCCAAGGATAGGCGACCGTGTTTCCGTCTCCTCGATACCAGATGTAGAAGCCGTAGAGCGCATGAAACAAAATCGGCAGCCAGATGCCGAACAGCTCCAGAAAAAATACCAGCGGAAGATTCGCCAGAAAGCTGACTTGTCGCGCATAAGCGTCGGGCCCGGCGATGGCGGTCGAGTTGGAAATCAGAACGTGCTCGAAGAGGAAGGCGCCCACCGGGACGATCCCCGTAAGGGAATGCAGCCGGCGCAAAACGAAGGAAGATCCCTGACCAGCGCGCAACGGGGCTACCCCATGCGCTATGACGGGAGCAGAAGAACTGGCTGACGCCACGAAACGCTCCTTATGAGTTCACGTATATGAGAAAAGAACCTTGTATTATCGTGTGCCGCAAGAAGTGAAGTCAAGAAAAGCGCGGAGGTCGTAGCGGATCAGTTTTGATGTGGGGAGAGAAAAATCAGGAACCAGGAAGGACGCGAAGGGTTACCAAGGAATTGATTTGTAGGTCCTTCCTTGGTCTAACTTCGCGTCGCGGTAATGGCACTGCAGGCCTAAACGACAGATGTCTTCGAGTCAAGACCATTTGTAGTTCGCAAGCGAGCCAGATCGCATTGCAACTGGCCGAGTTCCGATCCCACCGCTTTCGCCAAATCCCGCACGAGGAGCGTTTGTTTGAATAGGGGAGAATCCTTAGGCGTTTTTTCGACGAGAAGATCACACTGACCAACGATGACTGCCAGCTTGTTGATGAGATCATGGGCCAACGGACAATCTGGCTGGTAGTTGTTCCTGCTCGTCTCCTCCATAATGGCGCGGGCCTTTCGTGTACTGGTAATTATCGCGCTGATGCGCATGCCGGGATATGACTGGAATCACAGGCAGAACGCGATTCCGTGCTTCCCCCGCAGCGGCGGCCAGATGGCCCTTCGGTCGTCCGCGTCAACGTTTTGCGGTGTCGTCGCACCATTCCAGAAACTGGCGAAACGCCGCGCCCCGGTGGCTGTAAGTCGCCTTTTCTTCGGCACTCAGTTCGGCAAACGTCTTCTGGATCTGAGGGAAATAAAACAGCGGATCGTATCCGAAGCCATTCGTGCCTCGAGGCGAGTCGAGAATCACTCCCTCGGCGGTTCCGCGGAAGGTCGCAAGAGTCTTCCCATCGCATGCGGCGGCTAATACGCATATGAAGCGACCAGTGCGCTTTTCCGGCGGAACCTTCCGTAGTTCCCGCAGGACACGGGCGTTGTTCGCTTCGTCTTCCGTATTCTCGTTGGCTAGATGGGGTTGCTCCGCGGCATAGCGCGCGGAGTGAACGCCCGGCGCGCCGCTTAGCGCATCCACCTCAAGACCGGAGTCGTCGGCCACGACGATCTCTCCCACCGCGTAGCGGCTGTATTCTTCCGCCTTCTTGCGCGCGTTCGCTTCGAAGCTGAGACCGTCTTCGATCACGGCCGGCAGAGAAGCGAAGTTCGGAATGCCGGTAATTTCGATTTCGTGCGGCGCGGCCGCTCCGGCAAAGTCTCGCAGCTTTCCGGGATTCGAAGTGGCAATTAGGACTCGTCGCATAAGGCCGAGCAACAACTTTAACCACAGAGGGCGCAGAGGTGCACTGAGGAATTCTCTAGCCTACGGCTTCCGCCTTGACCGCACGGTCCAGGCGATCGACGAAATCACTGTTATCAGGGAAATCCACGCACCGGCCGCCCGATCCCAGGTGCGAACGAAACTGACTTGCACACGATTCATGCCGGCCTCGACTGGAATCAGCAACTGCCCCGTGTCCGTGTTTGCCGTCGGCACCACCTGCCCATTCACTTCGGCCCGCCATGCCGGATATCGGAACAAGCGCAAGGTTAACTGATCCGGTGCAGACATCTCCGCTGTGAACACTCTCGACTCGGCGTCCCAGCGGGAGACGCGAATTGCGGCACGCGCTGGCCCGGCGACCGTGACATTGCGCGCATCTTTATCGATGGCCGCGGGGTCGGCCCCGGCCGGCGTGTACTCGTCGGTTCCTTCGTATCCCGTGCCCGCTTGCATGTTGTCCTGCATCTCGCGAAGGTCGGCGGCATTGTCCCACCATGGAGGCTGTATGTGGTGCCACGCCAGCACAATCACCAGAATCGAAATCGCACAGACCGCGCCTCGCCACCACCAGCGTCTCATTCCCGCCGCCACGAAAAGCGTGAAGATCATGCTGAGGCAGAGCAGCCAGCGCCAGGGAAACTGCATAAACTGCATTTTTGGAAGGAACTTCCACAACACGGCCGAAATCGGAAACATGAGCACGCTGCAAGCTGCTGCCCAGGCCAGCAGGGCATTCCAGAGTTCGCGATTGGTTTCACGCCACTGCTTGGATATCCACCCGGCAGCGAAAATCACGACCATCTCCAACACTGCCACCCAACTCATGATGCGGTTGAACGCGTCGTGATCGGCATCGGTCGTACGGATAAAAAGAAAGTTATCGGCGGGACGCGATCCTGCCGACACAGCTTGGTCGATATTGATCCACCGCTGCTCGTAAATCGCCGGAAACAGGTAGAAAGCCGACAACAGTGCTCCCAAAGCGACGGCCGCCGCTCCCACCAGCAGAATCCGCGGCGAACGTCGCCGCCACGCAAAGAACACCAGCAGCAACGCCATCGAATAGTGAAGCATCACGGCGGCCGGAGCATTCGTCAGCCATGAGGCCGCCAGCACCAAGCCGAGGGGCACAATCGCCCGATGGCCCTCGTCCACGGCCTTCAGCACCCACATCAGCAAGAGGGGCACGAGGCAAGTCGCCAGCAGTTCGGCGAATGCGCTGCGCCAGTAAACAATCACCAGGTGATACGGGCTGGCAGTGTAGAGCAATGCTGCGAAGATGGCGTCGCGGCGGCGGAGCCATCGCCGCGCCAGTACGAACATCGATACCCCTGCCGCCACCAGCACCATCCATATGTAAATACTCGGCGCGACAGTCCAGGGAAAGATCAGGCTCAACAACGTGCCGAGAGTCCACGAAGCAGGAGGATAAAAAACAAATCTTGGCTCGCCATATGCGAAGTGCGCCAGCGCCGCCCAGCGTGGATAAAGAATGCCCTGCTTCCATTGCGAGAGAACCTCAAGCCACGAGTAGAGATGAAACTCGACATCATGTCCCGACGGCGTGCCAAAAAAGAAAAAGGGAATTTCCACGGCGAAGGCTGTCGACGCGATTGCCAGCAGCGGCGCCCATAACAGCGGCGACCCGCGCTCAAACATGCCCGGGCGTTCTCTGAAAATCTGCTCAGCCGTGCTGCTCTTTCCCAGACTGGCTCCCCTTGCGGCTAAAGAACTTCGACGCACAAGTCTACATTCAACCCGGATTTAAGCTGCGGAAAATAACGGGCAAATTGTTTTGCGGATGGGGATCGGTCAGGTTGATGGTGGAGTGAGTGGGTGAGCGCGAATCTAAACCGAGGCCACGTCTGCGGGATTCCGCTGTTGGCGGAGTTCGGCTAGGAAGTCTTCCTGCTGCAACGAAGCGCCGCGCCGCAGAAGTTCGAGCAAAGGATCTTCCAAATCTTCGCCGGATTCTTGCGCCGGTTTCTCCGCGGGCTCGAACTGGTTGAGATCGGCGACCAGCGCCCTGGGAGACACAATCAGTTGCGGCGTAGTCGCGGGACCCTGGCGCAGAAGGTCGATCAGGTTGCCCACTTGGGCGCGCTGTTCGGCCGTACGGGAAGGGAACTCCACACCCATCCCATGGCCGGGATGAACCACACGAACCATGCCTTCGGTATGAACTTCAAGTTCGTCAGTTTTCAGGCAGAGGTCAATCAGAGCGTGCTCCGGAAATGGTGCGTCGGTCTCAACATAACAGCCACCCAGGCTCAAATCGGTGAGCATGCAGTGGGGCACGGTTTCGTTAGGCTCGACGCCGACGGTGCTGGTAGCGGCTCGCAGCCAGGCTTTCAGATTCGCGGATGAAGCTTCCGCCATTTCCAGGAAGCGAACTCCAGTCTGCCCGTTGCGATTGGCCCAGGCTACCTCTCCGTGTGCCTCGATTTCGAGGGTGCGATCCGGGAGTTGAAAGTGGAAAGCAAGCACGAACCCGGCGCTCAGCGGCTCCGCGGTGAGCACCTCCAGGCCGGTTTCGGAAAGATCCAACAAAATTCCATCCAGCTTACGCTTGTCCGCCAGCGTAATTTCTACCGGCGCCTGCACCGGAACCCGGAATGCCCTCCGGCGTTCCCGGCTCAACAGCGCCGCAGCTGGCCGCAATCCGGCCGTCGCAGCCTCCTCGGAAAGGGGCTTGTAGAGCACGAAGTGTGCCCCGCCAGTAAGGATGTCGCGGACCTTCGCTGCATCTGCCACCAGGGCTATGCTTAGCGGTTCGGTGCCCAGACGTCTTGCCTGCCGCAGTACGGCTTCCGCTCCTTCGGCATTGTCAAAATCGACAATGAGCGCGGCAAACTTCTGCGTCTGGATTCGGGTCGCGGTGGTTTCCGGATCACTGCAGCGGTCCATGGCAATGCCGAAAAGGGGCAGAACTCTGCCCAGGACCTCCGCGGCCTGATCGTCGGTCGAAACCAGTAATGCCTGAAGAGTCATAAACCGCTCGGGTTGCCCCTACCCGTGGGATTAGGGCCAGCGAGGAGCCGCCGGACGCGCTGCTTTAGACGAAGCCGGGCTGCCGGAACCTGCGCCTGCCTTGGCCGCCATCGTTTCTGACTGGTTTGAAGTCTCATCGACTTCTGCGAGAACGACGTTATCTTCGTCGTCATTTTCGGCCAGCAAAGGCGCTACTTCCCGCAGCTTTTCCGCCGCTTGCTGGAGCATCTCGATCTGCTTGCCAAGTTGGGCGTATTTCGCCTGCTTCTGCCGCAGGACCTCATGGATGTCTTTCATACAACCCCCTGTTGGCACTCTAAGGACGGCATACGCGACGGGTCAACGGTAATCCCCGCCGCCCGATTACCGGGGTAATGGAAGGGTGATCCAAAAAGTACTCCGCTAGGAAGAAGCATTCTCCGGCGCAGGTTTTGCCGGTGAAAACAGGCTGGATTACGGGCATTCCAGCGGCGGATCCCATCAACCTGTCAACGAAGGCAGCTTTGCCGCCGACCCCAGCAAGAAGATCGTTCCCACCACAATGCTATAGGCGGAAGTCGCCAGCGTTAACGCCCGCAGGGCATTCGGTTTGGCCAGCATCGCCGAGAACATTCCCGCAGCGGAGGCGCACATGAGAGTGTTCATCAACAGCAGGCCCATGATGAACATCAGCAAGCCCAACAGTCCGACCCCTGTTCCGCCGAGATTCGCTGCCATCAGAAACAACAGAATCTGTGTCGGAGTCTCGGCGCCCAGCCCGTGGATCACACCCACCAGAAATGTCGAGGTTGTGCCATAGCCGTCCTTGAAGACCTGCGGGGCCTCGACCCTCGTCCCGCCAAAAATCCGGCTCAGCCGCCAGTAGATCCACAGCGCGCCATTGATCAATAACGTGATGCGGGTTCGCGGGCGGGCATGACTATGTGTAGAAGGACGGAAGAATGTCCCGAGTACGTAAACTCCCAGCACCAGCAAAGTGATTCCCACCAGGCGCTCCGCCCAACGATCGCTGGCCGCAGGCAGAGAGAGGCGGAACACGACAGCCGCTGATCCCAGCAGGGCCACGGTGGTCGCATGGCCCGCGACATAGAGCAGACCGAAGCGCATGGCGTCGCTCGGTTTGGACTGCACGCTGCTGATGTCGGTGATGGCCGCGATGTGGTCGTAATCCAGGCCGTGCCGGAAGCCAAGCACCGCCGCCGACAGCAGGGCCAATCGCAGATTGACAGGATCGATCAAAGGACATTCCGGGCGGGAAATCGCGCGCCGGTGCAATCCCCCGCCTGACTGGACTGTAGGCTAGCACACTCGGGTAGATGTCATGGTGTAGGATTTTCGCCGGGGAGAATCATGGTCAAATTCAAACTTCTACGATTGCCGCTTCTTCTGCTGGCATTGATTTCCACGGCGAGCGCGCAGTTCGCTCACACCGACCACAAACAAGTCGTCGATGCCGCCGGTAAACCGCTCCTGATTCGCGCGACCAACCTGGGCAATTGGCTGGTGCCGGAAGGTTACATGTGGCTGTTCGAAAGCGGGCCGCAATCTCCTAGTGAGATCCGAGGGTTGGTGTTAGAGCTGCTGGGACCTGAGGGCTCGGCCGCTTTCTGGCAGAAGTACCGCGAGAACTACCTAACGCGTGAAGATATCGCGCTCCTGCATCGGGCTGGCTTTAACGCCGTTCGAGTTCCTTTGCATTACAGCCTGTTTGAGAGTGACGACGCAGAAGGTTTCAAGCTGTTGGACCGGTTGATCGGCTGGAGCCGCGCCGAAGGTCTATATGTGATCCTCGATCTGCATGCCGCACCCGGCGGACAGACGGGCGCGAACATTGATGACAGCGCTGGATATCCTTGGCTATACCAGAGTCCCCAAGAGCAAGCACACCTGATCGCCGTCTGGCGGCGGCTGGCGACGCACTATCGCGATGAGTCCACCGTACTCGGTTATGACCTGCTGAATGAGCCGATCCCGCATTTCCCCAAGCTCGCACCTTTGAATCCTTTGCTTGAACCGCTCTACAAGAAACTGTCGGGCGAGATACGCAAGGTAGATACTCACCACATTCTCTTTCTCGGTGGCGCGCAGTGGGACAGTAATTTTTCGGTCTTCGGCAAACCCTTCGACACCAACGTCGCCTACACCTTCCACAAATATTGGACGGCGCCCGATGAGAGCGTGCTAAAGCAATATATTGATTTTCGTGAACGTTATGATGTGCCGATCTGGATGGGCGAGTCCGGGGAGAACACGGATGAGTGGATCGCGCAATTCGTGAAAGCGCTCGAAAAGAACAACATCGGATGGGCTTTCTGGCCGTACAAAAAGATGGAGAAGTCGTCGGCGGTCGTCACCATCATCCCACCTGCGGATTGGGGACAGATCGTGGAGTTCGCCAAGCTGCCGCGCGATACTGGGCACGTGGAGGACCGGCTAAAAGTCCGGCCGGAACAGGCCACCATCAATCGCGTCTTCGCGGCCTTGCCGGAGAGCATCCGCCTGCAAAAGTGTCGCGTGAATGCGGGATACTTAAAAGCGCTCGGGATGACGTCTGATGTTGGTCCGCGCAGTGCCGGAGGATCGGCGAAGTGATTGGCTCATGGCCTGAACATATTGTAGATCAGCGTATTGCCGATGTTCTCTAATGTTTTACAGCAAGGAGTCGAAGATCTGAAATGCGGCTTCCCACTGTTCGGTTGCGGGATGTTTGGTTTGCGGGTCGATGATCTTGAAGGGTGCGCAGTTGAGGTTCGAGCTCATCAATCTAAGACCGATGTAGTACGGTCTTGTAAATCCACGGTCCACTTTTCTTGGACCTATCGCTTCGCTGCCGAGAACTGCTCTGGGGCGAGAAGAGAGAGCGTGCGTAAGTGAAGGGCAAAGCGGAAATAATTATTAGGTTAGCGCTGAGAGGACGACGTCCCAGGCCCGATCAGTTCCCGCAGTCTTCGCGAGAGAATGCCGGCCAGCGATTGATAGAAACGGGAACCAAGATGCGGAAAAAGCTCAAACAGCGATCGCAACGTCGCTCGATCCAGGTAATAGGCTTCGATGCCTTCTTTTGCCACCACATCCGCCGTGGCCGGCAGTTCGTCGAGAAATGAGATCTCGCCGCAAGCCTCGCCCACGGTGACTTCCAAATTCCCGTGCGACGGAATCTGTACCGAAGCTGTGCCTTTCAGAAGCAGATACACTCCGTGGGTTCGTCTGCCTTTTTGGACGATGGTCTCGCCCGCCTTAAACTGCATACGAACGGCCTTGTCCACAATCAGGGCCCAGTCGTTCGGGGTCAGATATACCAATCCGCCCTTGGCAGCTGACAGTATAGACACATCCTGATGCTGAGTTGCATTTGGCATGAAGCGCTCACTCGATCCGAGAGGACCCTCCGGCGGCGATTTGACTGAACAAATTTGAACGCAACAAATGACAGAAACAATAGGGCTGCACCGAGACTAACAGAAACCTCGGTTCGAGTGCGTCTACCCCGAACCTGAGAAGTCACGAACGTCTTCGCCTGGTGTCCCGAAAAAAGCCGCGGGGCGTGAAAGCATTCGCTGCGAAGGACGCTTTTCGTCGGTTGTGGGACGCCAGTTGCGGGCGGATGAGCTTAAGCTGCAGGATGGCTGAGCTCCCGATCGGGCAGATGACGTAATTCTCAGCGCAAAGACACGACGCCCACTCTTCTTCTGGAGTTTGACAAGCACTTTTTCCGGGTGATACGGTCACGCTTCCCTGATGCGGCGGAAACTCGAATTCGCGGCGGCCTGGCCGTTCATCAAAATCCTCGGTCTGATGCCGCGCCCGGTTTCTCGTGCTTTCGCCATTGGACTTGGCCAGGTTGTTTATCTACTGCACTTCCGTTTGCGCCAAGTCGGGATGCGCAATCTTGCGATGGTGTTTCCGGAAACAACGGTGGCGGAGCGGGCGCGAATTCTGCGTGGAGTGTTCACTTCGCTGGGACGGCAACTCGCCGAACTATGCCAGTTTCCGAAATACACGGTGGAGAATATAGACGAGGTGGTGGCGTACGACGGATTGGAGAACTATGAGCGCGCCTATGCCCAAGGAAAAGGAGTCCTGTTTCTGACGGCGCACTTCGGCGGATGGGAACTCTCCGCCTTTGCGCATTCCTTGCACGGCCATTGGCTGCACATCGTCATGCGCCCTATGGACAATGAGTATCTCGATCGCTTGCTGCAGCACCATCGCACGATGCATGGGAACAAGACCGTGGCCAAAGATGACTTCGTCCGCGGCTTGCTGGCCGCCATGAAGGCCGGGGAGACGGTGGGAATTTTGATGGATACCAACATGACACCGCCACAAGGAATTTTCGTGGATTTCTTCGGCATTCCCGCTTGCACGGCGAGTGGCCTGGCCCGCATCGCTCTGCGCACGGACGCCGCGGTGGTTCCTGGGTTCACAATTTGGGATCCCGCCCTGGGGAAGTACCGGTTGCGATTCGATCCCGCCCTCCAATTGATTCGTACCGGCCATCTGGAGGCCGACATCGCCGCGAATACACAAAGGTTCACCAAGGTGATTGAAGACTATGTCCGCAAGTATCCTGACCAGTGGTTGTGGGTGCATCGCCGCTGGAAGACCCGGCCCGAAGGGCAGCCACCGCTCTATTGAGTCCGGCCGGGTTACTCAAAGCATGCGAGAACGGATCGCCCGCACCCGCCTATACATTCACTTCAGTAACGTGCGTCTAAAGCCCTTCTCATGGCACTGTATGCACAGTGGCCAACTATCATCAAAATGACGATTCCGGCTGGGACCGGGGACGCGAAGGCTATCTGGATTTGCCTCAGAAGCCCGTGTACGCGCCCGTCACGAAGCCTGCCCACAGGCCTAGCCGCCAGGAACCGCTCATCGGAATTTCCACGGAAGTGCAGTTGGGAAGCTTGATCGCTGCAGGCGGGCTGATCTGGGGTGCATATGCGGCTACAATACATTTCGCCGGTGTGGTGAGCTTCGAGCTAATCCCCTCTGGTCCGAGGGAAGTGTGCGCGCTCGGAATCCTGATCTGGCTACATGCCAAGTGGCGGCATGGCACGAAAGTGGACTGAGCTGGCAGACAGTCTTCTCCGTAAGATCCTCGTCGTATCGTTCCAGGGCCAAGGGGCACTTGATTTAGCGGTTGGCCCGTGTCCCCGCCTCTGTCGACCCTCCGATAGGAATCCACAGCCCTCGTCTGCTTCGAACTGCTCCTTCCGGTAGAATCGAATCTTCCTATGGATACCTTTGAACAAATCGCAGATCGCGAGCGGAAGTTTTTGCTGCAGACCTATAACCGCTATCCCATCGTTCTTACCCGTGGCAAGGGCGTGTTTCTCTACGATATCGACGACCGGCGCTACCTGGATTTTGTTTCAGGCCTTGGAGTGAACGCGCTGGGGCACGCGCATCCGCGAATCGTGAAGGCAATTCGAGAGCAGGCGGCGAAGCTGGTGCACGTCTCCAATCTGTACTACCACGAGTACCAGGGGCCGCTGGCCGAGAAGTTGTGCGCTCTTTCGGGATTGAATCGGGCGTTTTTTTCCAACAGCGGGACCGAGGCGATCGAAGGCTCGATCAAGCTGGCGCGCCTGGCGGGACATCGCGCCGGCGGCGAGGCGAAGTGCCGTTTGGTGGCTCTGGAAGGTTCGTATCACGGCAGGACGTTCGGGGCCTTGTCCCTTACCGGGCAAGCCAAGCACCGCAAGGGATTTGAGCCACTGCTCGAAGACGTGACCTTTGTGAAGCAGAACGATCTGGAAGGACTGCGCTCTGCGGTGAACGACAATACTTGTGCCATTGTGCTCGAGCCGATTTTCGGCGAAGGCGGAATCTACGAGTGTTCTATAGAATTCCTGCGCGAGTGCCGCGCGCTGGCGGACCGTCATCGGGCGGCACTGATCTTCGACGAGATTCAGTGCGGGCTGGGACGAACGGGGACGATTTTTGCTTTCCAGAGTTTCGGTGTGACGCCCGACATTGTCGCCATTGCCAAGCCAATTGCCGCGGGACTGCCACTCGGCGCGTTTCTCGCGAAGGAGGAATTCGCAACGGCGATCTCCCCCGGACAGCACGGCACCACCTTCGGCGGAGGTCCGTTGGCCTGCCGCGTCGCGCTGGAGTTCCTGGCCATCGTGGAGGAAGAAAAGCTGCTGGAGAACGTCAACCAAGTCGGAGCCTATTTGCAGCAGAAATTAAGTGCGCTAGTCGAGAAGCGTGCGGCAGCCACCGGAGTGCGTGGGCGGGGCTTTATCCAGGGAATTCAGCTGGAGATTCCTGCGCGTCCCATCGTGGATGCTGCGTTGGCCGAGGGCGTGTTGTTCAACAGCACGCAGGACACGGTTGTTCGATTCCTGCCGCCATTCCTGATGGAAGAGAAGCACATCGACAGAGGGATCCGGGTGCTGGATAAATTGCTAGGGAAGAAACGGAAGGCGGCCTGAGAGCGGGAACTGCAAGCCGAACCCGCCTGCGCGAATTGCCGCCAGTTACATGTTCAAGGCACAACGAATGCCGTGCTTGCCACAACGATTCCCACTACTCCCAACAAGATCCCCAAATACCAGAAGATCCTTCGGCCAGAGAGCAGGGTGATCGACGTAATGACGAGTCCCATCTCGAGGAAGACTTCGGCCAAGTCAAACCTGTCAGCACGGTTTCTCTCGTGGCCAACCTCTGCTTCCATCTCATTGGCCTTTTCCTCGATTCCTTTTTGTTCTTCTCTGTAGCGTGCCGCCTCCCCCGAATATTTCTCGCGCAACTTGGCCAGAGCGGCAGCGTCGGTGGTTGCCTCCACCGAAGTCAAATCGGTGAAAAGCTCGTCCGTGTGCCGCCGAATGTTCTTCGCCTGGTAGAACGCCCACTGATCGGACGACCTCGCCTGAAGCACAACTTCTTCGGTGTGGGCGCGGTGCCCGAGCAGGCTCACCACCGCAACCAGTACGGCCAGGACAGCCATCGTCACGGAGATGGGCGCCAAAGCAGGATCGTGCTTTGCATGCTCCGCGTGTTCCCGCAATTCAGTCAGCTCATCCGACATCTCGTCACTCTCCCATAACTTTCACGATGACCCGTTTATCGCGCTGTCCGTCGAACTCGGCGTAAAAAATCCGCTGCCATGTCCCCAGATCAAGTTTGCCTGCGGTAATCGGCACGATCACCTCGTGATGGATCAGCAGCGCCTTCAGGTGGGAGTCGCCATTGTCCTCTCCCGTCTCATGATGCTTGTAGCCCTTGCGAAACGGAGCCAGATGCTCCAACCACTGGTCGATGTCTGCGATCAGGCCACTTTCATTGTCGTTGACGTATATGCCGGCAGTAATGTGCATGGCCGAAACCAGAACCATGCCTTCTTTCACTCCGCTCTTGGCGACGATCTGTTCCACCTGAGGCGTGATGTGCACGTAAGCCCGGTGCGTCTTGCTATGAAACTTCAAGTATTCCGTAAGAATTTTCATTCCGAATTCCTGGTGAGAGTCTCGCCTTAAATCCTATCGCAGAACTTCTGCGACTTTGCCGCTGGCAATGAGCGCCGCAATGCGTGCGAAGTCCCCGGACATGACCCGATCTTTTTCCATGGTTGGACACACCGAGCGGATCGCCGCGTGCGCCGCCTGCCCGCGCTTGGAAGTCTTCAGCGGGGCGAGAAAATCGAGGGCCTGGACCACTGCCATCGCCTCAATCGCCAGCACGCTGCGGGTATTGTCCACGATACGCTTTAGCTTGATCGCGGCTGTCATGCCCATGGAAACGTAGTCTTCTTTATTACCGGATGTCGTGATCGAGTCGACGGACGCGGGATGAGCCAGGACTTTGTTCTCGCTCACCAGCGCCGCCGCCGTGACTTGCGGCATCATGAAGCCCGAATTCAGACCGGCGCCCGGAGCAAGAAACGGCGGCAAGCCCTCGCTGAGTGCGGGATTTACAAGCCGTTCAATCCGCCGCTCGCTGATGCCCGCCAGCGCGCTTAGTGCAATGGCCAAGAAATCCAAAGCAAACGCCAGAGGTTCCCCGTGAAAGTTTCCTCCCGAGATCACATCGCCCTCGGCATTTCTTGCATCGGTGAGAAATACCAGTGGGTTGTCGACCGCGGAATTGGCTTCGGTCTCAAACACCTGGCGACAATGCGCGAGAGTATCGCGCACCGCCCCGTGGACCTGCGGTATACAGCGCAAGGAGTAAGCGTCCTGTACGCGGCCGCATTGGCGATGTGACTCACGGATCTGGCTGCCTTCCAGCATGCGCCGCAGGTTGGCCGCAGTCTTTATTTGTCCGGCATGAGAACGTGCCTTGTGAATGCGTTCGTCAAAGGCCGCGTCCGTCCCTTTGAGCGCGTCGCAACATAGCCCGCCTAGCACGTCGGCGGTGTCCACCAGCGTTTCCGCCGACAGCAGTGCCAGAGTCCCAACCGCCAGCATGGCCTGCGTCCCATTGATCAGCGAGATCGTTTCCTTGGCCTCGAGGACGAGCGGCTTGACCTGCCCGCGCTTGAATGCCTCCGCACTGGAAACGCGCACCCCTTTTTCATCGACGCACTCGCCCTCGCCGATCAGCGCCAGAGCCAGGTGTGCCAGCGGAGCCAAATCCCCACTCGCGCCCACGCTTCCCTGCGACGGCACGAACGGGGTGACGCCGCGGTTAAGCATCTCGCAGAGGGTGTCGATGACGACCGCGCGCACCCCAGAATGGCCCTTGGAAAGCGAATTCGCGCGCAACAGCATCATGGCGCGCGTCTCTGCAACAGACAGTGGTTCACCCACGCCAACCGCATGCGAGCGGACCAGATTGACCTGCAGTTCACGAATCTGGTCGCCGGCAATGCGCACGTCGCTCAATTTGCCCACGCCTGTGGTGATGGCATAAGCGACTTTGTTGCTCGCGACAATCTCATCGACGACAGCCCGCGCCTGGTTGACTGCCTGCCGCGCATCTGGGGAAAGCAGCGCGGCACGCCGCTCAGTCGCCACCTCCCGAACTGCCTCGAGCGTGAGATCATTTCCGTTGATGTGGAGTGCGTTCAAGAAGGTCCCTGTGAAATGTTTCTCGTTAGAAGTCCGATTTCGCAAAACAAAGCTGGTCTTAGCTGGCCATCGCTGCGCGGAAGGCCGTCAAATACTTTTCCGGCAACGCCGCCACTTTCATCTTTGAGTCCGTGACAATGTGCGTGGTCTCGCCCTCCGCCAGCAGCGCCCTGCCATCTGCGCGCACAAGTTCATAACTGAACACCACGAGCGACTCTCGCACATTTTTCAATCGAGTCCGCACCACGACTTCCTCGTCGTAATATACCGGAGCACGGTAGCGGCATTTCACTTCCGCCACGGCGATGAAGCGGTCGTCCTCGCGCTCCATATCGCGATAGGAAAAGCCCATCTCCCGCATCAGTTCCACCCGGCCCACCTCAAACCAGATCAGGTGGTTCGAGTGATATACGACGCCCATCTGGTCGGTTTCGGCGTAGCGCACGCGCAACCGAGTCTCATGGAATGCATGCGGTTTGATGGAACTCATTTCCCTGACCACACCGGTTTGCGCTTCTCCAGAAAGGAAGAGATCCCTTCGCGGAAGTCGGCGGTTGTGCGGATCGCGGCATTCTCGCGCACGGCCGAATCGATCTGGACGTCGAGTTCCGCCCGGGCATGTGCGGTGAGCAATTGCTTGGTTGCGCGCATCGAAGCCGGACTGTTCTCCATCAGCAGGGATGCCAACTCGCGAGCGCGTTTCATCAAGTCTTCCGCAGGCACGATTTCGCTGACTAACCCCATGCGTGCCGCTTCCTCCGCCTCGAAAATCCTTCCCGTCAGCAGAAGATCGCGTGCCTGCTTTTCGCCCACTTGTCGAAGCAGAAATGTCGAGACAATCGCGGGTACAAAGCCGATGCGCACTTCGGTGTAGCCAAACTTTGCCTCCGGAACGGCCAGCGTGAAGTCACACAGCAGCGCCAATCCCGTCCCACCTGCGATTGCCGCCCCGTTCACTGCCGCAATCGTCACCTTTGGGAACTCGTATAGCGAGCGGAACAACTGGACCATGGTTTGCGAATCCTGCAAGTTTTGCTCAGGAGAACGGCCGAGCAACGCCTTCAGATTGTCCAGATCGAGGCCGGAACAAAAAGCCTTGCCCGCTCCGGTCACGATCAGCACGATTGCGTCAGACTTCGAGACCTCGCGAAATGCGCGCACCAAATCATCAATCAGTTCGAAGCTGATTGCGTTGCGTTTCTCCGGCCGGTTCAGCGTGATCGTGGCCACGCCAGCGTCGTATCCGAGTTGGATCGTCTGGTAACCCATATTTGAAAACTTGCCAGGGATTTCGCGGATTACCACGGGTCAAGAACCAATATTTATTTGTTCTCTCCGTGCTGATCCGTGCAAATCCGTGGCCGATTCAGTCTGCGGCCTGCGAACTGGAAAACTTTGCGCCAATTCCTGCGGTTGCTTTCAGCAGCAGATCCAACGGCTTCAGCGGCGGCAATTCCGCTCCACGCGGTCTGAGTGTTTCGATCACTTTCTCCGTCGGAATGTTACCAACCAACGCATCCTGCGCAAAAGGACAACCCCCCAACCCTCCCAAAGCAGAATCAAACCGCCGGCAGCCCGCATCGTAGGCAGCCAGAATCTTTTCGGCCGCCTGCTCGGGACGGCTGTGCAAATGCACCCCGATCTCGAGGTAATCGTACTTCGCCATCACCGCGGCGACTAGTTCGCTGACCTGTTGAGGACTCGCCATGCCCACCGTGTCGGCTAGTGAAATCATGTGCAGATTGTCGACTTCCATCAGCGAGATCGCCTCAATGACTTCCTCGGGATTCCACAAGTCGCCATACGGATTCCCGAACGCCATCGAAATATAGATCACGACGTCGAGTCCCGCGTCATCGGCCTTGTTCTGAATCTTCTCCAGTTCTTCGAGCGCATTCTCGGGCGCCTGGTTCTGATTCTTCCGCAGGAAGGTTTCCGAAACTGAATAGGGAAATCCCAGCGTCGATACCGCCTTTGTCTCAATTGCCCGTTGGGCGCCTCGTTCGTTCACCACGATGCCGATAATCTCCACATCATCGGGCGGATCGAGTTCATTCAGCACCTCTTCCGAATCGGCCATCTGTGGAACCGCCTTCGGAGACACAAACGACACCGCATCGATGTGCTTGAATCCTACGCTGATCAAGGCCTTCAGATAGTCGACCTTCAAGTCGGCAGGAATTATCCCCTTCAGCCCCTGCCAGGCATCGCGCGGACACTCAATCAGTTTGACGCTTTCAGCCATAAATTCTCAGCCACGGATTAACACGGATTCTCACGAATCAACAATCCTGTTGTCTGATCCGTGAGAATCCGTGCAAATCCGTGGCAAGCTACGTTTGCAGCACTCCCACCTTGAACTCCGCCACGTCTGGATTCAGCGCCGCTGCTTCCAACGCCTGCGTGATCGCTTCCCGCGTTTCGATGGGATCGATGATCTTGTCGATCCACAGCCGCGCCGCGCCATAGCGTGGATCGGTCTGCTCATCGTAAGTGCGTTTCACCGACTCGTAGAGTTCTTTCCGCTCTTCCTCGGTCAGCTTCTTGCCGCCGCGCTCGAGTTGCTTGACCTTGATTTCGACGAGTGTTCCCGCCGCCGAATCGCCGCTCATTACCGCGTAACGCGCCGTCGGCCAGGCAAACACAAAGCGGGGATCGTACGCCTTCCCACACATCGCGTAATGACCAGCCCCGAACGATCCACCGACGATCACGGTAATCTTCGGCACCACGGAATTCGAAACCGCGTTTACCATCTTCGCGCCTGCCTTGATGATGCCGCTCCACTCCGCATCGCGTCCCACCATGAATCCGTTCACGTCGTGGAAGAAAATCAGCGGAATCAGGTTCTGATTGCAGTCCATGATGAAGCGCGCAGCCTTCTCTGCGGACTCCGTATAGATGACGCCTCCGAATTCGATTCGCTTGTGCCCTTCATGATCGGTCTGCTGCGCGTGCAGTTTCTGATTGGCCACGATTCCCACCGCGAAGCCGCCAATGCGGGCATAACCACAGATGAGAGTCTTTCCGTACTCCGGCTTGTATTCGTCGAAGCGGCTGCCATCGACCACGCGAGCCAGCACTTCTTTCATGTCATAGGGCCGTGCCGGCGAGGAATCGTAGATCCCGTAGATTTCTTCCGCCGCCAGTTCGGGCTCGACCGGCTTCCTGCGATCCCAGGGAGAAAGTCGCCGGTATCCCCACTTCTCTACAATCGAGCGAATCCGCGCGACACAAGCTTGGTCGTTGGGTTCGCGGAAGTCAACGGTGCCGCTGATGGCCGAATGCATGGCCGCGCCGCCCAACTCCTCCGACGAAACTTTCTGGCCAATCGCCGCCTGCACCAGGGCAGGTCCGGCGAGAAATAGTCCGCTGCCGTCGGTCATCAGCACGTGATCGCACATCACCGGTAGATAGCCGCCGCCCGCCACACACATGCCCATGATGGCCGCGATCTGCGGAATGCCCATCGCCGACATGACCGCGTTGTTGCGAAACACGCGCCCGAAATCGTCAGTATCCGGAAACACATCTTCCTGCAGGGGCAAAAAGACCCCGGCCGAATCGACCAGGTAAATCGTGGGAATACGGTTCTCGATGGCAATGTTCTGCGCGCGAATGACTTTCTTCGACGTCATCGGAAAAAACGCGCCCGCCTTCACCGTGGCGTCATTGGCGATGATCATCACCATGCGGGTCTCAATGCGCGCCATCCCCGTGATCACGCCCGCGGCGGGTGCGCCGCCCCACTCTTCGTACATGCCATGTGCCGCGTATTGGCCGAGTTCGAAAAATGAGCCCGGATCGACCAATAGCCCAATTCGTTCGCGCGCCGTCAATCGCCCCTTGGCGTGCTGGTTCTCAATGGCCTTGGCGCCTCCACCCTCGCATATCTTTTCGCCTTCATTACGCACTTGCGACATCAAATCTGCCAGAAATCGCATGTTGGCTTCGTAGCGCGCGGAAGTAGGATCGATCTTCGTCGTCAGCACGTTGGCATCCGAGGAGTTCGCTATTGGGGTTTCGTTACGGTTCGCCATGGGTCGAGAAAACGAAGACGCGGACTGATTACGGTATACCACGCGGCGAACCGGCGCAATGCGGCCTAGCATGGATATTCGATGGAGGAAGCTGAGGAAGGGCCCGTGGCGCGGATACGCCGCACCGCCTCGGTCACGGGATCGGCAGCAATTGCATCCACCAGTCCCACTCGCAACGCCTGGACAGCCGTGACTTTCTCCGCGGCTACAAACATCTCCAGGGCGCGCCCTTTGCCAATCAGACGCGGCAACCGCTGGGTTCCACCCCAGCCAGTGATCAGTCCAAGGGCCGCGCCCCGATGGCCGAACACGGCATGCGGAGAGGCGATTCGATAACGGCAAGCCAATGCCAGATCGAGTCCGCCTCCCATGCAATATCCCGAGATGGCGGCATAAACGGGGGCAGGGAACTCATCGATCTCGCTCATCAACGCTTGACCTATCTTCGAGAATTCATAGGCCGCCGGACCGTACAGCGCAGAAATCTCTTCCAGATCCGCGCCGGCGGAAAAGAATCTGTCATGGCCCGCAACCACCAGCGGCTTATTCTCTCGTGCCAACTGATCCACCGTGTCTGTCAGCGCGAGGACGCAGTCGCGCGTGAGCCGGTTGGTCCCGTCCTCGGACTGAAGCCGCAGAACAGAGACTCCCAGATGATTGTCCAATCGAAAGCCAGGTCCGAACATCGGTGTGGGTCCAAAACGGTTACGCCAGAGGCTAAAAGCTGAGGGCTGAAAGCTGAGAGCTAAGAGCTGAGAGCTGAATGCTACGCCCGTCGGTCTATCCACTCCGCCAGCCGGCAGCCGTCTTCCTCCAGCAGAAACGTTCCTACGCCGAAGCATTCGCCAACGATGCGATGCGACTCGGGATCGCGCGCGGCACGCGTGATCCATTGTTGCCCGACACTGTATTGCGCAGAAGTAAACCACTTCTGTGGCAATACCGCGACGAGGCCTGCCTGCGGGTAAAAAACAAACAGAGCAAACGCCGGATCATCATTCGACATTGTCTTGTAGCTGGTTGGAACGATTAGTTCGTCCACGGCCGCGAATTCCCCAGCCGCTTCGATCTTGTGCATGCCGGGATCTAATGAGAGCGCCACCTCGAAATCTGCGATCGGAGGCGTCGTTGCGTAAATACGATCGGACGACGGTTTGAACCAGCCCGCGACCTCCGCCAGATCAAACGCCTTCAGTTGGTCGGGATCGAAGCAAACCAGTCGAATGTTGCGTCCCTCCGGACACCAGATGCCCAGAAAATGCGGGGGCACAAGGAAAGGACGGCAGTAAGTGTTGAGTGCAAGACGAGCTTTGTCCGCCTCCAGCTCCAGGCCGAAAGTCACAAGGTGGGCAATCGGGCCCTGTCCTCCGTGATGGGTCCAGACGAAACGGTGTCCAGCCAATGAGCGAAAAGCAGGAAAAGTTTTCCAGTACCACGGCGCCGGGCCGACCGTTTTGGAGAGGATCTCCCGCGCACGGGAGACGTTGATCGCGGCCATCAGCCCGCCGCCGGCACGCCCGGCCCCTTCACGTGGGTGCGAATGAACTGAACGATCTCGTCCATCGCCGTGCCCGGTTGGAAAATCGCAGCCACGCCGATTTTCTTCAGCCCTTCGATATCCTGGTTCGGGATGATGCCGCCCACTACCACGATCACATCGTCCATCTTGTTCTGCGTGAGCAGGTCCATGACGCGCGGGACGATGGCATTGTGCGCGCCAGACAGAATCGAGAGGCCGATGACCTGCACATCTTCCTGCAGCGCCGCGGTGACAATCATCTCCGGCGTCTGCCGCAAGCCGGTGTAGATCACTTCCATGCCCGCATCGCGCAGGGCCCGGGCAATCACTTTCGCGCCGCGATCATGCCCGTCGAGGCCCGGCTTCGCTACCAGCACACGAATTTTCGTATCAGCCATCGGCAACCATTTAACCACAGAGGGCACAGAGGAACACAGGGGCAACCAAGAACATGACAAAGATTCGGTTTTCCTCCGTGGTCCCCTGTGTCCTCTGGGGTCAAAGATTTTGCCCATCGTTTACAAAGCTGATGTTCAAAGATCACTGAATAGTGCGGCCGAATCGTGATAGAAGCGAGGTGCAATGGCCACCTCGACAATCGTCACCGCTCCGCGCGTTAACAGAATCACTGGCGCTGTGATCTCGGCCGCGATGAAAGTTCACTGGCATCTCGGCCCCGGCTTGCTTGAAAGCGCGTATCGAGCCTGCCTCGCCCACGAACTTCGCGATCGGAACCTGCGAGTCGCGCAACAGGTTGGACCGCCCCGTCATTAATGACGGGGAAAGGATCGATCTCGGTTACCGCATTGATCTGATTATCGAAGACCTCGTGATTGTCGAGATCAAGTGTGTAGAAGCCATCAATCCAGTTCACCAGGCGCAACTGCTATCGTATATCCGTCTCAGCGGACGCAACGTTGAATTACTGAGCAACTTCCACATAGCCCATCTGCGAGACGGCATCAAGCGCATGGTAGACGGCAACGATTGGGAAAAATAACGTTTTCCTCAGTGCTCCCTTTGCCCTCCGTGGTTAAACGGTTTTGATGTCCAAACTACGCCACATATACCAGCAAGCCACGCTGCGATACGGCTCCCACGCTTTCGCGATCTTCTCCATATCTTTTGGCTTGGGCAGCTTGCGCTTTTTGTAGTGTTTGCGGATGGCCACCTGAACCCCGTAGTCGCCGGTCGGCAGCACATTCGGACGCCGCAAGGAAAACATCAGGAACATATGCGCGGTCCACACCCCAACGCCCTTTACCTGCGTCAGGTGCTGGATGACCTTTTCGTCCGTCAGTTCGTGCAGTCGCGAAAAGTCGAGCAGCCCATCCGCCGTCTTGGCCGCCAAGTCTTTCAGATATGCCGACTTCTGCTTCGACAGGCCAACGCTCCGCAACTCTTCATCACTCAGTTGGAGAATGCCCTCGGGAGTAAGCGGCTCTCCCGCGAGCGCCGCGAAGCGCTGGAAAATGGTCACCGCCGCCTTGCCGTTCAGTTGCTGGTAGACAATCGCCTCGGCCAGACTGCTAAACTCCGGTACGCCATACTCCATGCGGCACGGCCCCACGCGCTCGATAATGGCGCGCAGGATGGGATCGCACTTTTTCAGATGGTTCACAGCCTTTCGCATGATCAATTAGATTTACCATGAAATCGTCTGCAAAGGCGAACACAATGCGAATATGCGCTTATGGAGCCTTCTTTATTGCAATCCCCGTAACCTCATATTTGCCGCCACGCAGCAAGTTGGAAGCCCCCACGAATGCCCGAGCCGGATAGTCACCGTGGAAGTAGGTTTTGTAGACGCCGTTGAACGTTTCATACAGTTTCAAATCCGTACAGAAGATCTGAATAGAAACCACGTCGTCCATCGTCAAACCGGCAGACTCGACCGTCTTTTTGATTCCGTCCATCACCAGGCGAGCCTCCTCCTCGGCGCTCGCAGGCGGCATGCCGGTCTTTGCATCCAGGCCGATGTGGCCTGCGATATACAGCGTGTTGCCTACGAGCACCCCGTCACTGAAGGGGAGAGCCTTCATATCGGCAGCTCGCGGATTCACGATGAACTTCCGGTCCGCCGCCCCGGCCGCAACGCAAAATACGAGCAACAACAATCCCACAACAACGCGCATTTTCATGATTTCTCCTCACGATTGGAAATAACGATTGGACTCGCAGAGTACCACCCTCAACGGTGCGCCGCCAACAAAAGACCGACGACCCCACCTCCTAACACCACCCCGGCCGGACTCACTTTCCAGCGCAGCAACACAGCGAGTGCCGTCAGGGCAATCGCCCAAGCTTGCCAATCCCGCAAGGCATCCGCCGCGAGTCGGAGCGTAACTCCGGCCATCAGCGCTACCGCGCACGCATTCACCGAGTCCAGAAACGCCGCCATCCATGCGGATTGTCTCAATCGAAACAGCACTGGCGCCAGCAAAGCGACATAGAAGAATGATGGCAAAAAGATACCCACGGTCGCCACTGCTGCTCCCGGTGCACCTCCCAAAATGTATCCGATAAATGTCGCGGTCGAGAGCACCGGCCCAGGCGTGAATTGTCCGATCGCCACCGCGTCGAGCAATTGTTGCTGCGTGAGCCAAGCGTGCTGCCGCACTAGTTCCTGCTCGAGGAAAGCCAATAGAACGTATCCGCCGCCATACAGCACAGCACCGACTTTGAGGAAGAACAGTCCAATGCGGACAATGGATGGCCGGTCGACAATAGCAGCCGCGCTCGACCCCATAGCCGCAACGCCGAACGATCGCAGCAACGTTGCTCGTAACGTGCTTTCCGAACTAACGCTGAAAACCTTCGACGAAGCCGAAAACAAGAGACTCCCGCCTCCGCGAATACTCCCCACTCGTCGTCCGAGCATACCCAGCAGACCACCCCCGAAAAGAATTGCGATCGGATGCACGCCCAGAAAAAACGCCGCCAGAGAAATTCCCCCTAACGCGGCCAACCCGACACTCTTCACTGCGGTTTTTCCCAGACGCCAAATGGCGATCGCGATTACGGCAATCACGGCCGCCTTGAGTCCTCCCAGCAGCGACACCGCTTGCGTCAGAGTCCCGAATCGCACATAAGCCCAAGCAAATGCTCCGGTGATTAGCGCTGCAGGAAGAATGAAGCTGGCTCCGGCCACGCACAGTCCCGATCCAACCCGCGCGCACGAAGCCGACATTGATCGCCATCTCTGTAGAAGTTGGGCCGGGGATCAGGTTGGCGGCGCCCAGCATGTCGAGAAACTCTTGCCGCGTGACCCACTGCCGCTTGGTGACGATTTCTGCTTCGATGAGCGCGATGTGCGCGGCGGGACCGCCGAAACTGATGGCGCCCAGTTTGAGGAAGAGCGCTGCCAAGTCGCGAAGCCGGCCGGCGACGGATGAAGGTATTGTGTCCGCCGTCTGCGATTCTTGAGGTTCGTTCACGGGCGTCTACGGCTCTTTCCGGGGCTCGGAGTCGTCGACACCTGTCCGCCTTCCTGAAACCACCAGAAAAATGAGGCACATCAGCATGGCAAAATCGGTGCGCGCATCGCTCACCATGAACCAGAATCCCTGGCCAACGCGGCTTAACTCAGGAATCTTTGTGGTGACAATGGCCGTGGAGATGATGATCAGAAGAGGGATCGCTGCGACGCGAATCCACAATCCCGCCAGCACCAGCAGCCCGCAAACGATCTCGAACGTTCCCACAAAATGCGCGGTAAAGGCTGGATGGGGAAAGCCGATCCGCGCGAAACGCTCCACGCCCATCTTCGGATCGATGTACTTGAGAATGCCTTGGGTGAAGAAAATCAACCCCACTGCGATGCGGATAAAAATCGCGCCGCGGAAGCCAGTGGAATTTTCACGAAAGGTCATTCAGCTCACTCCGCTTTAGAGCAATTTAGGCGGCCCTGTGCTCGCCGCGCCGGAAGTTCTCGATGAGATGTTCCGAGGTGCGCAAGGTGAACGCCAGAATGCTGATGGTGGTGGTCTTATCGGTACAATTCAGAAACACGCTGGCGTCGCACACGTACAGGTTCGGCACGTCGTGTGTCTGCCCAAGGCGATTCGTCACAAAACGTTTCGGATCATTCCCCATGCGGCACGTGCCGGTTTCATGCAAGCTAAACCCCGGAATCTCGGGATCCTGACCCGAGCCCTCGAGCACCCCGCCCGCCGCGCGTAACACTTCGGCGCAGACTTGCTTGGAATGCTCCCACATCTTCAGTACGTTTTCGTCCCACTCGAAGTGCATGCGTGCGACAGGAATCCCATACGGATCTTTGACCTCGGGATCGAGATCCATAAAGTTTGTATCCGAGCGCAGCGACGGGGCTTGTACTCCGAAGCTCACCGGCGAAGGATATCGCCGCTTGACCTCGCGCTTGAACGACGGTCCGAAGCCGTCGAGGTCTTTGGCGAACCAGGGAAACTCCATGCAACCGCCATCCGGGTAAATTGAGTATCCCCGGATGAATTTTTCCTCGTGCGGATCCTTCAGATTCTGCCAGCGCGGCATCCATGCAATCGTACTGTCGGCCACGTGATCCGGGAAGCTAGGCTGGCCCACCAACTGCGGGAGATATCCCCGAGCCGATTCACCATAAAGATGATCGCAGAGATTCCGCCCCAACTGTCCGCTGGAATTCGCAATTCCGTTCGGCCAATGGCGCGATTTCGAATTCAACATGATGCGCGACGATTCTATGCATCCCGCCGCCACCACCACCGCGCGCCCGTATACTTCGACCTCCTGCTTCGTTTTGCGATCGATGTAAGCCACTCCACTCGCATGCCCGTTCTCATCCACCAGAACATTGTTCGCCAGCGCATCGGTGCGCAAGTCGAGATTCTTTGTCGCCTCCGCTTTCGGCAGCAGGAAATACGGCGTCGAGAAAAACGCGCCGACATCACAGCCGGTAGTGCATTCTCCGCAATAATGGCACGCCGGATGTCCTTCATGCGGCTGCGTCAGCTGCGCGCAACGATCGGGCAAATAAGGTACGCCCACCTGGTTGCAGCCCGCCTGCAGAATGAAATCGAGGCAGCGGAACTTGAATGGCGGCAGGTAAGAACCATCCGGATTGCTCGGCCGGTTCTGCACCGTGCTGGCCACGCCAATCATCTTTTCGACGCGCGTGTAGAACGGGCTGATCTCTTCGTAGGTGAGGGGCCAGTCGACGTCGTAACCGTCGAGTGAAGCCGCGCGGAAATCGATTTCGCCGAAGCGCGCCGAACTGCGTCCCCAGAAGTTTGTTTTGCCGCCGACCGCGTTGCACCGCGGCCACATCCATTTTGTTCCCGGCGCGACCGCGAAGGGAATCTCGTGATCCCACGCGGCCTTGGTATATTCGTTGTCCATGTAGCCATAGGACTCGACGCGACGTTTGGGGTCGTCGAGACCGCGAAACTTCATGTCCCAGGGCATGCGGTGATATCGGAAATCTTTTTCCGGATCGAGCCTCCGCCCGGCGTTGATGGCGCACACTTTCAAGCCTGCTTCGCAAAGCGTCTTGATCGCCATGCCCCCGCCCGCCCCGGTTCCGATCACAATCACATCGTAGGTTTGCTTGGTCATGGTTTTGTAAGTCAGGATCTCAATCGTTCTCAGGAACCAGCCTGCGCAACATGCGCATGCAATGGATCGTCACGGTGTGGACACTCCGGCGACTCGGCGTAGAACCTCAATGCCGGATTATCGAGCTCTTTGTACCCAATTTCGCTGGTATAAAAACCCGTCACCGTGTACTCGCGCATCCTGCGAAAGAAGTGTCGCCCCGTTTCCTCGCCCGGACGAACCTTTTCTTTAAACCCCAGCGGTTCGAGCAGGGAATTCTGTTGGTCGGGCGACAGCTCCACAAATTTCTTCCCGTTCGTTTGTTCAGAATGCGCGTTCAGCCACGCGAGCCCCATGCGAAATCCGTACTGCACCTCAGGATCGTTCGCCACCATGAAATCAATAAACTCCGCGACGCCCGCTTCCTTCGCACCCGGCGTGCCGTCGCTGGGAATGATGATGTCGGCCAACCGTTCCACCAGGGCGTACTCCGCCGGCGTGAAAAATTGCGGATGATACACCGCTGGCCTGACCTGCAACGTTGCGTTGCCGATACGCCCGCAGGCGAACGCCCACTTGCTGAATCCCGGAAACTGAGCCGCGGCCGCCGCCGTCCCCAGAATGCGCAACACTTCCCGCCGTCGAATCCCTTGTCCCGCCACGGAGTTCTCCGCGATCGATTGTTATTTCGTTATAACATCGCCTGTAATTTCGTTATAAATTCGTCATTCCGAGCGCAGCCGAGGAATCTGCTGCTCCCGCTATGAAAGAAATCCTATCGTCTTCTCCACCAACTCTGCTGTCGGCTTGTAAGGGTCGCCCGGCGCATCGTACTCGATCGAACAATATCCCTTGTAGCCATGTTTCTTGAGAATGGCGAACGTCCGCGCCAAATCCACATGCGTGGGCTTGCCTTGTTCATCGACCTCGCCCTCTTTCACGTGGCAGATGCTATAGGCATGCGTGAACATTGCATCGATGGCGCGATAGTTGTAGTCGTCGTCGTGCGTGTTGAGCGTGTTGCCAAAATCCGGCAGGGCTCGCAGCCACGGATTATTCACTTTCTCAATGACCTGCACGATGAAAAATGGATCCTCGCTCAGCGCATCGTCATTTTCAAGATTAACCACCACGTTCTTTTTTGCTCCATACTCCGCGACACGCGCCAGAGTATCGGCGGCACGCGCCACGTCCGGCTTCAAGTCCTTGCCCCCCTGGAGATGTGTGCGAATACCCGGCGAGCCGAGAGCAGCACCGACATCCACCCAGCGCTTGCTGGAAGCCACCGCAAGCTCACGCTCGGCCGCAGCGGGCGAATACTGGCTGTGCTCCTCGTCCACGGCGATGTCCACGACTGCCGAATGCGCCTTCTCTACCGCAGCGCGGAACTGCTCCAGATATTTCGGATCGGTGGAAGGGAAGATGCGACTCCATGGCTCGATCTTGTGCACGTTGAACTTCTCGGCCATGTGGGCCGCAAAATCTTTCAGTTCGATTTGCTGAGAGGCCGGAACTGTGCTGCGAGCCTCGCCGTCCGATCCCTTCCACCCGACGATGAATTCGCGAAACGGGTAGGCAGCCACGGCGACCCGATCCCGCGGAGCCGAAGGAAACCTGACCGACGGGGCAGAACTCTCCCCCGCATGCCCACGAGTGGGCAGAAGCCAAGCCCATGCTGCCAAGCCGGCGCACTGACTCATAAATTTTCTGCGATTCGTCGCGTTCATGCGCGCCAGTGTAGCAGAGAAATGTGATCGGCAGCCTCGCGGAACTCGAAGGTCGGTTCCATGACCAAGAACGGAGAGATTCTTGGCTGGGGAATGGCCACCTGCACCTGACCCGCACATCAGCGTGGCGCCGAAAAGCGAATCGGATTGAAAAACTAATCGCTCAGACCCGAGCAAAAGACATAGCGACGCCGGTCGTCTCAACGCCACTTGCGCAGCTGCTTCCACACCTGCACCAGGGTCTGCATCTGCCGCGGACTCGGCAGGCGGCTATAGATCATCCGGCAATCCCGATACGCCGCCTCATAAAAGTCTCGCACCGCTCCTAGGCTTAAGTGTGCGAGGTTGTGGCGCAGTTCCTTCAGGTCCTGCTCGCTCAACATGTCCACCCTCTCGCGATCAGGACGCCGGGCCATGGCAAAATAATGTTAGCATATTCGTCATTTGTTCGCCCATCGAGAGTTGCTTGCTGGTGAGTGCGGATAGAAGAAGCATGGCGTCGGTGGGTGGCGTCGGCCAGAGTTTTCAGGAGGACTTGGTTCGAAGTAAATCCAGAATGTTCTGTGACCGAAACGAAAAGATGATGATGGAGAATGCCAGAACGGTGAGGCGGAGTGGCGGCGCAAGGCGGCGAGAACGGTCAAAGTTGACGAAACAGTGGTCCTGTCTGCCCTGATCTTCCATCGCAAGGGAGAACCGATCCGGGAATTCCGCAAGTCATGGGCTACCGCTTGTCGCAAGGCTGGAATCCGGAGGTTATTCCATGACCTTCGTCGCTCGTCTTGCAAGAATATGATTGCAGCCGGAGTCTCCCAAGTCACTGCGATGCAGGTTAGCGGACACAAGACAGATTCGATGTTTCGCCGCTACGCCATCGTTTCGGAAACTGATCTGCGGACAGCGCTTCGCGCTACTCAACAGTACCTAGCAGCGAAAAACGAAAACGTTCTAGCGATAGCCGCCAAGAGAGGAAATTTATGAACCGCATTCTGGTGGTGGTGTTTTTCGCCGCTTCGCTGGCGGTGGCTCAAGATACAGTCCATCATGCGCCAACGGTTGTGCAGTGCCAAGGCGATGCACATCTGTGGCTGTCTAGACTCGAAGACATTGACGCGGTACATCGGCCAAAGTATGCCGTCCTCGTGGCGTGGGAAGACGAGATGATGAACTGCATCAAGATTGACCCGAGGAATGACAAATTGTACAGCAACGAACTTGGAGAATCTTTAGCGAGCGAGGTAACCCTTCTGAGCACTTTTCTCCAGCGCAATAACTTGTGGGATAGGTTCTCGGGCAATGGGAGTCTGGCTGAGGATTTAGCAAATTACAAGGAACACTGGACATTCTGCCAAGAGCATATGGCGGAACTGAAGAAGGAATCCAAGACGAACGACTAGTAGCCGGAACACGGACAATTTACGGACAAAAGCAAAGGGCTATCCCAACATCGGGAGCCCTAAGTTATTGAAAGGATGGTGCGCCCTGAGAGATTCGAACTCCCGACCTTCTGGTTCGTAGCCAGACGCTCTATCCAGCTGAGCTAAGGGCGCAGACGCGCGCGGCAGGAACAAACTGTCGGTTGATTATAGCGAAGAATCGCAAGCGCGGCCAACGGTCGCTGGGGAGCGATTCTAACCTTGGCGCGCTCGTCCTCTCGCTCGCCCGAAGTAAATCTTTCCCGGGTCAGGCAATTACTACAGGGCTGGCAAAGTAACCACCATTTGTTTTGAACGATTTGCGGGACGGCATGCTGCTTGCTTTATGAAAAACAGACGAAGTGGCGCGCAACGGGGTGCTTCAGAGAATAACTTCGGCCAGAGGTTTTCTGTGAGCACCCCTTGCTTTTGTCTCCTAGACAAAGTTGAAGCCCTTTCCCCCGTTGTAACGCCGCGAGTCGGCGAATTAGGGACCCACGGTCGGAACGCCGTGGGTTTAATTATTTGGAAGATGTCCTAAGCCGCCAAGGACCCTATAGCCTCCGGCCAAAGAAATTTCCAACAATTGACGTTCAGGCCAGCGCCACTGGTTCCCGCACATCCACACCCGCATTGCGCAACAACTTCGCCACCGCGTCCTGTTTCAGGCGCGAGGCATCGAACTCTACTCGCACCGTGCGCTGCTTTGCGTTGAATTGCACTTGCCGGATTCCATAGACCTCTCGCATGGCGTCAATCGCCCGCATCTCGTTTTCGCCGGGAATCGCGCCATAATTGAAAACCACGTCCAGATAAGTCATGGGTTCGAACCTTTCGCTATGATGTTGGAAGTGCCCGGCCAAATCCGCTGGGTGAATCCAATATAGAGCATTCGCAATCCAAGAAGACAAGTTTCCAGGCAATTTTGCACGAGCTGGCTTCAATGCCTGACATGACGGCTTCCGAATCTCCACGACCGCCCTTGAGCGCGACCCGGTTTGCGGGATGAATGTGAACCCCGTTTCCGCCAAGCATGTCTACGAGCGCGCCGGCCAGAAGTACTACTTCTGCTGCGCCTCTTGCGTCGAGAAATTCAAAGCTGACCTCGAAAATATTTGAATAAGCCCGCCCGCCGTTTTCACCCACGCCTCAACTCGCGAGCACGCGCATAATAACCACTCCAGCCCGCTCCGAAACCGGCCGCTAGCCGCGCCGGCATACGTCTGCCCCATGTGTCCCGAGGTCCACGAAAACAAGCCGGGAGCCTGCCCATCCTGCGGCATGGCCCTCGAACCTGAGGTCCCGGTCGCCGCCACCCGCACCGAGTACACCTGCCCCATGCATCCGGAAATCGTGCGCGCCGAGCCGGGTTCGTGTCCGATCTGCGGCATGGCGCTCGAGCCGCGCACCGTGACCGCCGACGCGGAAGAAAATCCCGAACTGCGCGACATGACGCGCCGCTTCTGGGTCGGCGTCGCGCTCACGGCGCCACTGCTAGCAATCGCCATGGGAAGCATGTTCTGGCCACACGCGCTTCATGAGCATCTTGCGGCCTGGCGCGTCGGCTGCCCTGGATCGAGTTCGCGCTGGCTACTCCGGTGGTCCTGTGGTGCGGCCTGCCATTCTTCCAGCGGTTCTGGACGTCGCTGGTCAACCATAGCCCCAACATGTTCACGCTGATCGGCCTGGGCACGGGCGTCGCCTACGGCTACAGCGTCGTCGCGACCATCGCGCCGCAGATTTTTCCCGAGTCGTTGCGCGCCATGGGCGGATATCCCGACGTGTACTTCGAGGCCGCCGCCGCGATCACAACGCTGGTCCTGCTCGGCCAAGTCATGGAACTCCGGGCCCGCAGCCGCACTAACGCTGCCATTCGTGCGCTGCTCGATCTGAGCCCGAAGACCGCGCGCCTGCTCGCCACGGTGGCGACCGGTGGCGAGCTAAGAAAAGGACATTCCGCTCGAACAGGTAAAGCCGGGCGACCGCCTGCGCGTGCGTCCCGGAGAAAAGGTTCCGGTCGATGGCGTGCTGCTCGAAGGCCGCAGCGCCGTCGACGAATCGATGATCACCGGCGAATCGATTCCGGTCGAGAAATCGCCCAACAGCACGGTCATCGGCGGGACCATCAACACCACAGGCTCGTTCGTGATGCGCGCCGAGCGCGTGGGCTGCGGAAACTCTGCTGGCGCAAATCGTTCAGATGGTCAGCCAGGCGCAGCGCAGCCGCGCTCCCATTCAGCGCCTCGCCGATCGCGTTGCCGCCTGGTTCGTGCCGGCAGTGGTAGCTGTGGCCGTCGTGACGTTTGCTGCCTGGTTCCTGTTCGGTCCGCAGCCGCGCCTGGCGCACGCGCTGGTGAACGCCGTCGCGGTGCTGATCATCGCTTGTCCGTGCGCCCTCGGCCTCGCGACTCCGATGGCGATCATGGTCGGCACCGGCCGCGGCGCCCACGCCGGAGTGCTAATCAAGAACGCCGAAGCGCTCGAAACTCTAGAAAAGGTGGACACGCTCGTCGTCGACAAGACCGGCACGCTGACGGAAGGGAAGCCGACGGTAATTGGAATTTCCGCAGCACAGTCCTACAACGAAAATGAAATTCTCCGCCTGGCTGCGAGCCTGGAACAAATCCAGCGAGCATCCACTGGGTGCGGCCATGGTGAATGCCGCCGTGGAACAGGGTCTGAGCTCTCGCCAGTCCGACGGAGTTCAGCTATGCAGTCGGCAAGGGCATCCAGGGCACGGTGGACGGAAAGCGCGTCGCCGTGGGCAACGCCGCTCTCATGGCCGACGTCGGCGTCTCTGAATCTTCGGCAAACAAGCAGCCCCAGACGGCACGAGCCTCGCCGTAGCGATCGACGGCAAGTATGCAGGGACCCTGACCGTGGCCGATCCCATCAAGGCCTCGACTCCCGCTGCGGTGCGAGATCTCAAGAATCAGGGAATTCGCATCATGATGCTCACCGGAGACAGCCGCGCCACCGCCGCCGCCATTGCGCAGCAACTCGGTCTGCAGCAGGGCGAATTCGAAGCCGAGGTCTTGCCGGAACGGAAGTTGGAAGTCGATCCGCAAACTGCAAGGGAAGGGAAGAGTCGTCGCCATGGCCGGCGACGGCATCAACGACGCCCCCGCACTCGCGCAAGCCGACGTCGGCATCGCCATGGGCACCGGCACCGACGTTGCCATGGAGAGCGGCGGCATCACGCTGGTCAAAGGCGATCTGTCGGGAATTCTTCGCGCCCGCAAGCTGAGCCAGGCCACCATGCGCAACATCCGCCAGAATCTTTTCTTCGCCTTCATTTATAACGCCATCGGAGTCCCCATCGCCGCCGGCGTGCTCTACCCCTTCTTCGGGCTGCTGCTCAGCCCCATCTTCGCCGCCGCCGCCATGAGCTTCAGCTCCGTCTCGGTAATCACCAACGCCCTCCGCCTGCGCAAGGTAAAGCTGTAAAGCAGTAAAGCAGTGTCCGCGCCGACCCGGTTTTCCGTGCGCTCCTTACAGACATCACGTCTGACCGTGATCCCGATCACAGCGCAACGTCACGTCCCCGCGAAATTATTTGTACGACAGCGTACACATGGGTAGAGTAGTCTTCTCCCCACAACTTGCAAGGTGGTGGTAACGAGCGTGAGGAAAAGTGCCGCGCTGCAAGTTGGTACCACACAGCACGCATGTAATCCCATCGCCTCAATCGGGGAGTTCCCATGCCGGACCATCTTGCGGACTTAACTGAACATCTCGCGCGACTCCTACAGCAGACAATGAAGGAAACCGATCACCGGCGGTGTGACAAACTCGGTGCGGCAATCTGGCGAGTTCTCCGTCAGCAAGAACGTTTAACAGATCAACCGTCGCGCTTTCAGAAAACAGAGCCAACCTCTCGGTCGTAGGGTTGATGCTGCCGCCCGGAACACAGTTCCCCAAAGGCAGGGGCTCCCCGCGAATTATTCTTTCAGATCCACATGCCGCACCTCTTCGATCCCACGTCCTAGAAACCGCTCGCCCAGCTGGCGAAACTTCTCCACCGAGTCGGTCGCGAAAAACTTGATCCGTGGCAATGCCCGACGTTCTTCGGCATCTCCCTTGGCGGGCACCAACTGTTGCAACTGGGAAGCCACGGCGCGGGCGGTCGACTCCGCCGAGTCGACGATGCTCACGTGACCCGGCGCCACGCGATGCAGCAGCGGTTTGAGCAAGGGATAATGCGTGCAGCCTAGAACCAGAGTATCGGCGTCGCGGAATCCGTCCGCGAAAGCTTCGTCCAGGTAAATGCGCGCGACCTGCTCCGTGATGGCGTGCTCGACCCATCCTTCTTCGACCAATGGAACCAGTAGCGGACAGGCCTTCTCTCTCGCGCTCAGACCGCGAGCTTCGAGCGCCTTGCGGTAAGCGTGGCTACTGACCGTGGCCTCGGTTCCGATCACCACAATTTTCTGATTCTTGGTTGCAGCGGAAGCGGCCTCTGCGCCCGGCTCGATCACCCCAACCACCGGGACATGCGCGCCCGCCGTGATGCGATCGAAAGCCAGCGCCGTCGCCGTATTGCAGGCGATGACCAGCATCTGCGCGCCGTGGGATTCGAGATAATGCGCCGCTTCCACGGCGTATCGGGCAACGGTTTCGACCGACTTCGATCCGTAAGGCAGCCGCGCCGTATCGCCGAAATAGGCGTAATCGGCACCTGGGATTAGTTCAAGTAAAGCTTTAAGAACGGTCAGCCCGCCAAAGCCCGAATCAAACACGCCGATGGTGGGACGGCGTCGGACTTCCGCGCCGGTCTCAGCGCTCATTCATCTCGTCCGGCGTGAACTTGCGGCCTGCGCTAACGGTATTTCGTAGCTTGGAAATCGTCTGTTCCTTGCAGCACGAACCCGGCGGAATCGGCGCCCCGTGCGGGCAAGTGCTTGGGTGACCGAGGAACGTGCAGATCTTATCGGTCGCTTCGGGCGAAAGAATATGCTCAAACTTGCAGGCTTGCTGCTCGATCTCCGACTCGCTGTCCATCGCCAGGCTGTCCGTAAACAAGCGCTCGGCCAGCCGGTGCCGCCGGATAATGCTGCCCGCTCGATCGCGCCCACGTGGCGTCAGCTCCACAATCAGCGTTCCATCGCCCAAAGATGCGGCCACCGGTTTCAGCGCCTCGTGGCACGGATTCACGAACGGCTTGTGATCATGCGGCTGCGGCGGATGCGGGGTCGAAGCCACCAGCCCCATCTCAATCATCTTTTCAATCGCCAGGCTCACCGGCAGCGCGCCGTGCACTTCCATGCGCTCCACCTCGGCAAGCTCTCCATGCTCCGCCAGCACCCACAGCTCTTCCAGCACTTCGTCCAGCTGTTCTTCGTCGGCAAGAGAGAAAATTTCCTGCGACGCGATCTTGCCATGATGCAACTCGATGCGCCGGTCAGCCAGCCGCGCTACCACCGGATCGTGAGTGACCATCACGATGGTGCGTCCCTGCTGATGAAACTCGCGCAACAGGCGCAGCACGATTTCTTCATTCACCGCGTCCAGGTTCCCGGTAGGTTCGTCGGCCAGAATGATTCGCGGATCATTAATCAGCGCGCGGGCAATACACACCCGTTGCTGCTCGCCGCCGGATAGCTGCGACGGCAGGTGATGCGCGCGATCGCCCAGCCCCACGCGGGTGAGAGCCTCCACCGCTTCTTTTTCGTCCGTCATGCTGTGAAAGTACTGCGCCAGCATGATGTTCTCGACAGCGGTGAGGAAGGGAATCAAGTGGAACTGCTGGAAGATGAATCCAATTTTTTCCGCGCGCACGCGGTTCAGGTCGGCGGCAGAGATCCCCGCGACATTCTGCCCGTCGAGCCAGATCTCGCCCGAGGAAGGACGATCGAGGCAGCCGATCAGATTCACCAGCGTCGACTTCCCCGACCCCGACGGCCCCATGATTGACAGCCATTCCCCCTGCGTGACGTGCAGCGAGACGTGGTCGAGCGCATGAATCGAGCCGGAACTGGCGTCCTTGCCCGCCCCGTTTCCCGCTTCCTTCGCGGGGTAGAGTTTCGTGACATCCTTGATCTGAATCATTTCACTCTCCCCTCAGAATCACCGCCGGCTGCACCCGGCGCAGCAGCGAGATTGGGAGGATCGCCGACAACAGTGTTACCGCCATGCTACCAGCCAGAACCACAGGTAGCACACTGAGACGTGGCGTGACGGGAGCGTGAAAGTTAACCCGGCCGATCCAGGCCGCGATGCCGATGCCGACCACAAATCCGATCAAGGCTCCCGTGGCTCCCAGCACCGCCGCTTCCGCAGCGAAGAATCCGCTGAGCAACCTTCCCGAGGCGCCCAGAGCCTTCATAATGGCAAAGTCGCGTCGCCGGTCAAACACCCAACCCATTAGCGTGGAGAGGACGCACAACGCGGCAGTAAGGATGATCAGCGCCGCTGCAGCCAGCAGCGTGGACCGGGTCTTGCCAAGCACGCGAGCCTCGCCTTCCATGATCTGACGCACCGGTCGAACGTCGGCAGCCGGAATTGCCTGCGTGACCTGGTTCATAATGCTGGCGATTTCTTCTGGAGAGCCGCTCGCGGCGATTTCAATGGTCGACGGCTGAATCCCAGTCCAGGCCACGAAATCGGCCAGCGAAATATAAATGCGGCTGTCCTCGGCCGCTCCTGTCTGCACCGTGCCCGCAGGACTCACGTGCAAAATCCGCCCCTGGAAGCTGAGATTGAACGCCTGATTTTTCGGGGCCACAGACGGCAAGGCGCGCACTCCAATTAGAGCTGGGTGCCCCATCCTAGCCGCGTCTTTTGCGGCTAGGGTGGGGATTTCCGAAGGCCAGTTGCTGACCGACCACCAGCGATCCAATTGCCGCACCCGTTCGAAATCCGCGCCCGCCACTACAATCGGCTGCCCATCACCCGTGCGCGCTACCACCAGCCCAAACGGAGCCGCAATGCCGCGCCCCGCGAGAACGGAATCCACGCGAGCGAGAGCATCGGAGGGCAGGGAAGCGCCGTCTCTCCCGACGACGATAATATTCGCGCCGTAGTTGCGGAACTCGCGCCGGAGTTTGGCCTGCACATCCACATAAAGATTCAGCATGGCCGTGGCCACTGCTGCTGCCACCACCATGGCGAACAGCGCGGACGCAGCGCGCCCACGCCGCAACACGGCCGCTCGCACCAGCATGCGCAAGAACATCGAGGTATGGGGAGAGCGCGCGCGGCTTGCCGCGAGATCTCGTCCCGATTGTGACCTGGGTGCGCTCATAGTTCCCCTCGCAACGCAAACACGGGATCCAGACCGACGGCCCGCCGGATGGCCGCAGCGCTACCCGCAAAAGTGACGATTACCGCGATCGCTAGAATCACCGGCAACAGCACCGGCGGAATTGAAATATCCGAATTAAAAATCGAATGCCCAATCTGATGCGCCAGGGCCGCGCCCACCACAAATCCCGCCAAGCCGCCGATCAACGCCAGCAGTGTAGCTTCAGCAAAAAAGATGGAGGCCACAGTGAGCTTTCCCGCTCCCAGAGCCTTCATCAACCCGACCTCAGTGCGGCGTTCAAAGATAGTGGTAGCCATGGCCGCCGAAACCGCGAGTGCGGAAGCAAATAAAGCCGCCAGCGTAATCAGAAAAATGAGCCCTTCGATCCGCGTCAAGACCGCGCCTTCGTTCTGCGAGACCTGACGGATTTGCTCGGCATGCGAATGCGGAATCGCCTCCGCCAACTGAAACGCAATCGATTGCGGATACGGCGTGCAGTACCAGCGATCGTAGATCGCCCCCGACAAGCTCTTGGGATCGCGCCGCCCGAACGCATCTTCCGGCTTGGTCAGCGCACTGACATACACGCGCCGCACCGCGCCTGGCCGGCCCAGAATCTCCTGGGCCACAACAAGCGGGGCAACGACTTCATCATCTTCCGCTCCGCCGGTAGAAAGAATTCCGCTCACCCGCACCGATCGCCCAGCAAGCGCGAGTTCATCTCCCGACTTCTCGCCCAACCGTGTTGCTAGCCTCTCCCCCAGCAAAACGTCTCGCGACGAATCCTCGGGCCACGCGCCAGAAACTTTCCACCAGGGATGTGTGCTGCGCACCCCGGTCGTAAATCCGTCCTTACCGTAGAAAAGCTGCTTCGCGAAATAAGTCCCCAGCAGCGTGACATCCTGCCGCTTGCCGCCCGGCTCGATCGCAACGTTCACCGGAAGCATCGGCGCGAAGCCTGTAATGTTGTTATGCCAGAAAATCCCTTTGATCTTGGGCAGGTCCGCTTCGTTGAGAAATGCACCGTCAGTCGGAGGCTTGAGACTGACGCCACCAATTTCCAGGTCAAGTGAGTCTTCTTGTGGGGTTACAACCAGGTTGGCGCCGATGGTGCGCAGTTCGCGATTGATCTTGTCGCCGATGTCGGTCGCCACGCCAATCATCGCCGTCGCGACGGTGACGCCCAGGGTGATGGCCGCGCCCGCCAGCACTTTGCGCCGCTTCTGGCGCCGGAACGATTCGTAAACGAGCCGGACGAACATCGCTTACTGTTGCGCGAACATGCGACCCCCGGCCGCAACGTCCGCCTCCTCGATGATCACTGCGTCTGCCGTTTGCGTCGCCTTCAGCGGCACTGGATTGCATCCCCCGGCGGTCCCCACCGATTGTGGATTGATCGGCGCCGCGCAATTCTTGCAGACCACGCCGTTGGGACCCTTGTAAAACCCAACCGAGCCGCAGATTTCACAAGCATCAAACACGGTGGCGACCTTGCCGTCCGGCTTCTGATAGAGCCAAAACCGGATCGGGGTCCCATTTTCCGTCGCCTGGAAACGATGCAGGTCGCCATCCGCAACCTGTGCCAGCGGGATACTCACCCGGCCGTTTGCAAAACTAATCTCTGTCGCCGGCGAGAGCGCGCTCACGCCCTTCGTGTAGATAAATTCCGCCGTCACCATCACGATAAACACGAACGAAAATGTATAAACCGAAGCCATCCACAACCGCTCGCGGCGGGCGTTCCACGCAGCCTTGCGGCGTTCCGCAGGCGAAGCGGCGGCCACCGCGGGTTCGCGCCGTTTGGCCTCGAATAAGATCATCAACGCTGCTAGCGCAAAAATGGTGACAAAGAAGAACCAGTCGTTGCTGACGATCGGGCCAATGATTGCCATCTCGCTCTTCGACGACGCAATCACCCCGCTTTCCGAAAGCTCGTGCAGGCCGGAGATCACCAACTGCGCTGCCACCAAAAACATGATGGCCGTCGTCACGCGGAAGAATTTCTGCAAGTTGATGCGCACGCTGCCCTTGACGAACATCACGCCAAACGCAATCGCGGCCAGCACGCCTAGCAGCGTCCCGAGAAAGCTCATCAATGCGGTTGAGTTCAACGACACCCCAGCAAGCATCAGAACCGTCTCGGCGCCTTCCCGCAAGACCATCAGAAAGATGAAGACGAAGAGCCCAAACCAAGCGTCGTTGCCCGCCAGCAGTCCAACCTTGCCTTCGATCTCGCCCTTCATCTTCCGCCCCGTCTTCATCATGAAAATAACCATGGTGACGACGAAGAAGGCGGCCACCAGCATGATCCAACCTTCAAAGACATCTTCGTTCAGATGGGTGCGCGAAATAACCACGGCCACGCCGATACTGCCCAGAAAACCCGCGATCAGCGCCGCGTACACTGTCTTGCGCAGCTCCTGTCGCCCGATCTTGGTCAGGTAAGCCAGGGTGATGCCGACGATGAGCGCCGCTTCGACCCCTTCGCGGAGAGTGATGATGAAAGCCTGGAGCATGGCTGGGACCTGTGATTTTGAAAATGAATTTCAATTTCAACTTCAAGGATATCCCGGCGTGCCCAGCCCGTCAATCCGCCTCCGCACAACCGCTGGTGATGAGGATCACACTGTCGGAATTAGGCCTTGAATGGCTACCGGCGGCAGGGAAGGGATTGCCTTCCGGATGGGCTGGAACCGTTCCCGGCCGACCATCGAGGTGTTTCCTCAGGTGAACATCGGCGCCACGGGCACCTCGCTGTGTTCCCGGCCAATGACGACGATGCCGGACTCCGTCACGTGCCATCCGCGGACGCGGTCGGCCTCGGCATCGTAGCCGACTGTGGCCCCTTCCGGCACGCGTACGTTTTTATCGAGGATGGCGCGGCGCACCTTGGCGTGGCGCCCGATGTCGCAGTTGTCCATGATGACGCAGCCTTCTACCAGAGCTCCGGTGTGGACGCGGACGCCGCGTCCGAGAACGGACTTGCGGACGAGGCCACCGGAAAGAATGCATCCGCCCGAGACGATGCTGTCGAGCGCCTCGCCGCGGCGATTGGTCTCGTCGAAAACGAACTTGGCGGGCGGATCGGGATAGCTGGTACTGCGCACCGGCCACTGCCGATTGTAGAGGTTGAGTTCGGGCTTGACATCGTTCAGATCCATGTTGGCTTCGTAATAGGCCTCGATTGTTCCGACATCGCGCCAGTAGGGGACGGAGTCTTCGGGTTCGCCGGGGATGCGGCTAGCCTCGAAATTGTATGCATAGATAGGAGCCTTGCCCGCAAGCTGGGGAAGAATGTCCATGCCGAAGTCGTGATGACTGCCAGGGTGTTTGGCGTCGTCCTTGAGCAGGCCGAGAAGAACAGGGGTAGAGAAGATGTAGTTGCCCATGGAGGCGTAGACGCGGCTGGGATCGCCGGGAATGGTCGGGGCATCGGCCTTCTTTTCGTGGAAGGCCATGATGCGTCCCTCGGCGTTGGCCTCAATGACGCCAAATTCGCGAGCTTGCTCGCGGGGAACAGGGATTGCGGCAATGGTCACTTCTGCCTGCCTCGCCCGGTGAAAATCGATCATGCTAGCGATGTTCATGCGGTAGATGTGGTCGGCGCCGAAGATGGCAACCAGGTGCGGGTCGGACTGCTCGATGAGGTTGATGTTCTGAAAGATGGCGTCGGCGGTTCCCTGGTACCAGGATTCGGTCTCCGAACGCATCTGTGCCGGTACGTTAATGATGAAGTGGCTCTTCAGCAGTCCGCCGAACTGCCATCCCTCGCTAAGATGCTGCAGCAGCGATTGGCTGCGGAACTGGGTGAGCACATAGATCGAGTGGATTCCGGAATTGATGAAATTGCTGAGGACGAAATCAATGATCCGGTATTTGCCTCCGAACGGAACCGCCGGCTTGGCGCGTTCTCGCGTGAGCGGAAATAGGCGCGTTCCTTTGCCGCCGGCGAGCACGATGCCCAATACTCGAAGGTGTAAAGGTCCTCGCACCGCGACGGGAGATTCTCGTTCAGGGATTTTGTTCTCAGGCAATCAGCCCTCCCAAAACAGTTTTTTCCTGCACGATGTTACCAGAGGTCGCCGGATTCTTGACCATCGAGGTTGGGTCATTTCGCTCGTTGAAGTGGTCGTTCGTGTGATGAGTCCATAACAAGTCGGCGATTGTCGGCGATATTACATCAATGGAGAATCTGGTTCACGCGGAGCTGGCTAAGCTCGAGCAGCCCGAACTCCACCAACCTGTTTGGATCAACCCTTTGGCTTCGGATTTGAGCCGTGGTTTTCGCGCGACACGCCCCAGTTCGGGAAGATTTGTGCAATGGGATATGCAACTAAGGCAGGTCTTTGTCGCCGCCTCTCTCGGAGAGTGAACATGATAGCAAGTAAAAATCCTGTTAAAGCTCCGAGGAGTGCTTCCGTAATCGAGAGGCTGTTGAAAGTCCGCAGCCCCTGGCCGGTCAGAATGAATCCCGTGTATGCCATAGCTACCGTCCAGAGAATTACGCGAATCGGGTGCATGGAAGATTACCTCTTGATGAACAAATATTGCCACAATTCACCCGACCGGGGCTGCTTGACGGATCAAGCTGTCGGGAATGCGAAGATGTACTCCAGAATATATCTTGGGCTGGTCGCATGGTACTTCTGTTTTGCCAACTGCATGACGCCAACCATGGTTTGGTGTAGTAAAATACCGGCCAAGAGTTGACCCCCATGCGCCGAATTTACGGTGGCCTCGTGGCAGCCCTGTTTCTGGTGGGATTGGCGCAAGCTCAGCAAAGCGCAGCTTCCTTGTCACCCTCGACAGAGGTCGAAACTCACCTTCTGCCACCAGCTCATGCAAGCGTGACCACCACGCTTGTCAGCCTCTCGGAACAACTTGACGGACCACATTGGTGGAATGACCACGCGATGTATCACGACATATATTCCCACGGCGAGGTGCCGAATGTTGCCATGCTCAACCGCGATGGCACAATCGCATTCAAGGCCACGCTTACTGCGTCGAATCTCGACCGGATTCGAGTGACTGACGCGGCTGCAACTGTGGACGGGGGCGCGGTAGCCACTGCAACGGTCGTTGACAAAGCAGGCAGGCCAACCTCATTCGTCGCACAGTTGGACAATTCGGGGAAAGTCATAGGGCAGGTCACCACGTTTCCATTTATGTCAGAAATGACCTGCCCCGCCGAAGACGGCACCGTTTGGGTGTTCGGTTGGGACTTCATGTCTGACAATCGTGGTCTCAGCTTTCCCTATGCAATTCTTCGCCATTACAGTTTCACGCAGGGCCTACTGAAGGTTGCCCCAGACTGGAAAGCGATTGGGAATCGTGTGCTTTTCGGACATGACGTCGCTGGTGGAACCGCTGTCGCATGCTCCGCCCACAAAGCGTGGATTTATTATGGAGAGCGGCATCAGTTCATCTCATACGACGAAGAAACGAATTCCTTCCGGGTGTATCGCGTTCAACTACCGGACGGTAGCCCCAGCGATTTGGGAGTATCCGGCTTTGCCCGGACTACTTCGGGAGATTTCTACGCCAGCCTTAACGATGGCTCAGAAGCTTGGCTTGGCTTGTACTGGCTAAATGTTCATGACGACGTCGCTCAATGGGACGCCGTGGATACGCCGGGGGACTTCACAAACGGCATCAGAGTTTTCGGCTCAAGTGGCGACGACCTCGTCTATGCTCGGGTGGCTTGGCAATGGCCAGACAAACTTGAGTTCTCGACCATGCCGCCGAATATGCGTTCGGAATTGCTGTCGCATGCAACTCACGGACGGGAAGTAAACGCTGCGCCCCTGTTTGCAAAGGGTGAAACAGTCAAAATAATAATTCAAGGTGCTGACCTCAACCCTCCCATTCAGATCACTGACCGGGAAGTCCTTGCGAATATTCAAGTGTTGAGCGGTGAAGGAACATATTCCAACGAGCCGAGATTGGAAGAACCCAGTTTCATCATCGACTGGTCTCAAGGGCCTACCGCCGAGCCTCCCAAAGCACTGCCACATTATGAGGTTTCGTTCTACGCTAACTTGCCAAATGAGCGCCTCGTATATGTGGTGTCGTATGCCTTTGACCCGGTGACGGGCCAAGGTTACCTGTATCTGCCCGGCAGGAACGACAAGAACTATCGCCTAAATGTCCATACGATTATTCGCCGGGTAGAGGGGAAATGGTTTTACTCGTGGACCAAGTGGGACGCCGTTGCTGAGCAACTGATAGAGTCGCGCAGGCGACTGCAATCCCTGACCTCTGTCAGTGGTGCAAATCCACAAGGTAGGTTTGTGTACTTCCGGCCTATTGAGCTTCTGGAGCAGAACTCTTATTCTTGTTTGGAGCTAAGATGAGTGTGGTGCCTTCACGAACCGGAGCGACCGTGATGGTCCAGCCCACCAAGGAGAGCCGATGAAGAGTGTTTACGAAGTTTTGCAAGAGAAAGAAACAGACCTGGCCCGTGTCCGCCACGAAATCGAGAGCCTGCGGATCGTCGCCTCGCTACTTTCGGACGAATTACCTCCCGAGGAACTGACCAGAAAGCACGCCAGATCAGAAGAAGAGATATTAGACCCCGGTGCCGAGAAGGCGACCGGAACGAACGGTATGTTTTCCTCGATGGACTCTGTTGCGCGTCCAGGCTTTTGGAACACCCTTAAGCGGCAGAAGTAGCTCGGCAGGCGTCTACAGAGAACCTCGGCCTTCGCTCACGCTCGAACTGAATCACGACCCTTCCTCGAAGGACGTGGGTTTCCACTCACAACCTTTTCAGGAATGCGTTCGCCTCCGCCCTGTGTGGGAACAGCTTCTCCTCCGCCTGGAACTCCGCCGAGTGCACGCAGCGCCGGGTCCCCCGCAGCCGCACCGGATGCTTCAGATGCAGCATCTCGTGGTAAACGATGTACTCCAACACATAGCGCGGCACGGCGAAATGGTCGAAGAGACGGCTGATGATGATCGCATTGTGGGCCGGATCATAGTGGCCGAGAATGCGGCGAGTCTTGGTCTGACTCCAGCTCATGCGCGGCCGGCCCAGCAGTCCGTGGAAATAGTGCGTGTTCAATTCTTCGAAGATCGCGTCCAAATCGTAAAAATGCCCCCGGGGGGAACGCAGCCGCTTGTGTCCGCGCATCTGCCGAACCAGGTGCGTCTTGCGAACGATGTCATGGCTTGCGACATATTTGCGATAGCGCGCCGCCTGTCCACGATCGATCGGCCGGCGATACATTTTAGCCAGCAGAATATGCGCAATCGCTCGCAGAACCGTCTCCGGGGCCCCTTCCAGCAAATCGGAAAGCCGCACCAGCAGTCGGCCGTTGCGCAGCCGAATCGTGTTGTTCACGTTGGCAAAGGCAAAAAATTCAATTTCTAATTCGGGAACGAGGGAAGCTGGACGTAGCTCCCTGTAAGTTTCCCGGAAGATTTCGAGCAGCCCTTCGTGCACCGTGTGCCTAGGTTAGCATGGCTTTGAGGTTGTAGCGCCGCCGTCCGGGCGGCTGTCCGGCGGGCGCACCCGCCCGCGCCGAGGGCGAGGACGCCCTCGGGACAGCCGGCAAGATGCCGGCGTTACCACTTGCAAAACGCCCGTGCTTCACTCCGGCCTTCCCCCATTCCTCCCGTTCGCATTCGGATTCAACTTCTTATGCTTGGCCGCATCTTCCTGGTCAGCCAGCAGCGTGCGATGATCCTCCGCCGACGTGTCGACCGTCTCAAGCACGTTGGTCAACACGAACTCGTACTGGTGAAATTCCGCCGGCGGAATGTCAGCCGTGTCCTTCAGGGCGCGCAGCTTCGCCTGAAACTCCGTGTCCGCCTCGATAATTGTCTTCAGGGGCTTGCGAATATCGTCCTTGCGATCGACGTAAGTGTCGATGTTGTCGTTAAGCTCGTCGTACAGCAACTGGAAATCGTCGAGCAAATCGTGCGTCTGCCGAGGTCGATCCGTGGTCTTCGGATCGCTCCGCATCTGCTCCAGTTTCACCAGCCGCGCCCGGGCGAACTGAACGTAAAGCGAGAGCCGTTGTTTCGGCTCCCAACTGGCATCGCGAATCTGATCGATCTCGGGTTGCGTAAGCGGCTCCCGATGGCGCTGAGCCTGAACTACGGAACCGACAGTTAGCAACAGAGCGATACAGAAACCACACCGAAGCAGTGAAGTAATCATTTCGCTCCTTTCGGGAACATCGCAGCGAGCAGATCGTCGCGCACCCGCTGTAGTCTATTGATGGCGTCGCGAACCGGCACCTGATCGTCGTGACCGAGCGTGTGCAGCAGGTCGTTGAGCTTGCGCGTCATCGAGCGCGTCGCAATTTCAGTTTGCTTTTGATATTTGTGGGATTGGATGGAATAGTCGCGGGCCAATTCTGAGAAAGCCACCACGTCGGTCAAGGCGGCCTGGCCTTTCTCGACGTCGTTTGCCGCGTAGAGTTTGTCGGCCTCGCCCAGTTGCTTCTCAGCAATCTGCACACACAGATGAGGCCGGTCCCCAACCTTTGCCGAAGCAACCCGGGCCTTGAGTTCCTCGACCGTCTGTTCGCTGCTAGGCGTGCCACTGGCTATCCCTGCCGCAACCAGCGCGCACAGAGTGACTGCCAACACCCGAAATAAGTAACGCACCCCAGACATGATCCCAGTCCCGACGAACTATTTTTTCGGCTCGATGGCAACGAGCCGGTGCTTCGCCTGCCACTCCTGATCAGGATACTTCCCGTTAGCCGTATTGAGGAAGAGGTGATAATTCACCGCCGCCCGTTTGAAGTCCTTGAGATGGTCATAGGCCGAGGCCCGCAGGAAATATGTAATGGGAATCTCGGGCAGAAATTTCACTCGGGCATCGAGCGCCTTGATGGTCAGCGGATAATCCTTGTTCTCGCTGGCGGCGAAGGCCAAGTCGCCGTACGCCGTCCCCAGGTCGGGCTTGATTTTCATCGCGGCAAGGAATTCCTTCTCCGCGTCGGCAAATTTCTTTTGTTCCAGCAGAGCCTTGCCCAATTCCTGGTGAAGAATGGCGTCATTGGGACTTGCAGCTCAGCAGTGCGCGATAGCTTGCCTCGGCCAGATCATATTTCTTCGCCGGCGACGTACAGATCCGCGAGATCACGTTGCAGCGAAAAATCCGCGGGAGCCAGCTTCGCACCAGGCTGCAGTTCAGCAATCGCCTCGTCGTTCTTGCCCTCGGCCGCCAGTACTCGGCCCAGTTGAATACGCGCCGCGGACTGATCGGGGTGGGCTGCGATCAGCTTCCGCAATTCCGCCTCGGCGTCGGGAAAGCGGCGCCCACGCATGTAAATGTTGGCGAGTCCTGTCACCGCATCCGAGGCCGAAGGATCAAGTGCTAGAGCCTGTTGATATTCGTGCTCCGCGTCCGCGAATTTCTCTTGTTTTTCCAGCAGAAGTCCAGCGGCCAAATGCGGTTCTGGATCTTTCGGTTGCAAGATCGCGGCATGCTGGTAGGCGTCAAGGGCCTCGTCTGGCTTGCGTCGCTTCGAGCACATGCGCCAAAGAAAGCCACGCCCGCGCCTGCCCCTCCGAGACATGGCTAGTAGGCTTCAGTTGCGTGGCAGCCCGCAGAAATTGTTCGGCATCGGCTTGCCCGCTCTTAGCGAGTTGCAGTCCCAGATTCAGGTTCGACTCAAAAACATCAGGCTTCGCCGCCACCGATTTGCGATACGCGGCGATCGAGTCTTCTACCTTGCCCAGCCCATTTTCCACAAAGCCAAGATCAAACCAGGCCTCGTAATTCGACGGATCGCTCGTCCACCACTTTGCGCAGCAACGGTTCCGCCGCGGCGTAATCCTTTTTCTGAATCAAGTCCTCCGCTTTTGTGAGTTCGGGCGACGGTCCGACTTCCTCGGCAACTCGGGTGTGATGGCCGGAATTCGATCCCTCTGGTGATGGGTGCTGGAAGAAGGCGCCGACGATTCCCCCGTTTGCGATTGCGAATCGGTCTGCCTCGCGGTGAAATCTGGGTGAAACGAAGCTGGTCTCACAGCTTGCGCGAATGCCCCGGCGACACACGCCAGAATCCGCGCCACCCTCAGTCTACGAGCGACCATTGGAACGCGATGTGCCATTGCCATTCAGGATACGCGCCAGATATTTTCCCGTGTACGAACCGGCCACTTTGGCGATAGCTTCCGGCGGCCCCGCCCCGACCACCTTGCCGCCCCGACTCCCGCCTTCCGGCCCCAGATCGATGACCCAATCCGCCGTCTTGATGACCTCCAGATTGTGTTCGATGACGACGATCGATCCCCCCGCTTCAATCAGACGGCGAAATGCCGCCAGAAGTTTGCTGACGTCGTCAAAGTGCAGCCCCGTCGTCGGCTCATCGAAAATATAAAGCAGCCGCCGCTTGAGCCGCCCCTCGCTCCCCGATGCGCCTCGGCTGGCCTCTCGCGAAGCCGGCTGTAGATGCGCCGCCAGTTTCATGCGCTGCGCTTCGCCTCCCGAGAGCGTCGTCGCCGACTGCCCAAGGCGCAGGTATCCCAACCCGACTTCCTCCAGCGACCGCAGCTTCTCGGTGATCTTCGGCGCCTCGGCAAAGAATTTCAACGCCTCCTTCACCGTCAGGTTCAACACTTCGTGAATGTTCTTGCCGCGATAGCGCACCTCGAGCACCGTCGGCTTGTACCGCGTGCCCTTGCACTCCTCGCAGATCAGTTCGACATCGGCCAGAAACTGCATCTCTACCGTTACCGTGCCGTCTCCCTGACAAGTCTCGCAGCGTCCGCCGGGGATGTTGAACGAAAAATGCCCCGCGCCGAATCCGCGTTTCTTCGCCTCCGGCAGGGAAGCGAACAGGTCGCGAATTGCATCGAACGCCTTTATATAAGTGACGGGATTCGACCGCGGAGTGCGCCCGATCGGCGACTGGTCGACCAGCACTACTTCCTCAATGAACTGATCGCCCTCCATGCTCTCCCAACTCGCCGCCGGCCCCGGTCGCCCCATTCCCCGATTGCTGCTTGGCCTGCGCCAATGCCCGATACAGCACCTGATGCAGCAGCGTCGACTTGCCCGATCCGGAAACTCCGGTAATCGCGACGAGTAGACCCAGCGGAATGCTGATGTCCACACCTTTCAGGTTGTTGGCCCGCACGCCTCGAATCTTGATCTGCTGCGCACCGGGCTTGCGTCGCAGCGCCGGCGCTTGAATGCGCAAGTCTTCAGAAAGATAACGTCCTGTCAGCGACACCGGATTGTGCACAATCTCGTCATACGTCCCCTCGGCAACCAACTTGCCGCCGTTCTCGCCGGCTCCTGGCCCTAGGTCGAGAATCCGATCCGCCGCCCGCATGATGTCAGGATCATGCTCCACCACCAGAATCGTGTTTCCCAGATCGCGCAGCCCGTGAAGAATCTTGATCAGCCGGTGCGTATCCCGCGGATGCAGCCCGATCGACGGCTCGTCCAAAACATACAGCGTGCCCACCAGCCGCGATCCCAGCGAAGTCGCCAACTGAATGCGCTGCGCCTCTCCCCCCGAGAGCGTCGAAGAGAGCCGGTCCAGCGTGAGATATTCCAACCCCACATCATTCAAGAATCGCAGCCGCTCCCGGATCTCCTGCAGCAGTTTGTCCGCAATCTCAGCTTCCTGCGGGCTCAACTCGACCTGCTCAAAGAATCGCAGCGCTTCTTCAACGGTCAGCCCGCACAACTCGCACAGATTCCGCCCGTTAACCTTGACCTGCCGCGCTTCCAACCGCAGCCGCGACCCGTTGCATTCCGGACACAGCGAATACCCGCGATAGCGGCTGAGAAACACGCGAACATGCAGCTTGTATTTCTTGCGTTCCAGGTACGCGAAAAATCCCCGAACCCCCAGAAACTTCCCCTCGCCGCTGAGCACCAGGTTCCGGTGTTCATCCTCTAAGTCGGCCCACGGCACATCGAGTGGAATCCCTGCCTGCTTGGCATAGCGCTTCAGGTCGGTAAATAGGAGACGATATTTGGGTTTGGTCCACGGTTCAATCGCGCCCTCGGCCAGGGTCTTAATCTTGTCCGGGATGACGAGGTCTAGATCAAAATCGATCGTGTTCCCAAATCCCTGACACCGCGGACATGCTCCGTAAGGATTGTTAAAAGAAAAAAGCCGTGGCTCCGGCTCCTCGTACCGCAAGTTGCACTCCTTGCACTCGAACCTCTGCGCGAACCGCAGCGTCGGTGTGGAGCGGGCGCTCTCGCCCGCTCCTGCGGGAATCTCGAAGATCACCTCGCCCGATTCGCGATAGGCCGTCTCAATCGCATCGACCACGCGCGTTCGAGCCTCAGCCGACACAACCAACCGGTCGACCAGCACGAATACCGGCTCCGCAAAGTTAATGTCGAGCAACGATTCAGGCGTAGAAAATTCAAAAACCTCACCCGCCTGGTACAACCGATTGAACCCGGCCTTGCGCAAGTCGAACAACCGCGTCTTCAGCGCTTCGCTCAACTCCAGGGTGGGTGCCCCATTTCTCGCGTTCTTTGCGAGAAGTGGTGACTTCTTCGCTTTGGACGTGCGCGGAGCTTTAGCCTCCGTTTCATGCACTCCCGGCCCCTGCCTGTGCAGCGGAAACAAAACCTGCAACCGCGTCTCCGGACGGAAGCGCCAGAATCGCGTCGGCAACCTCGTCGACTGTATCCTTCTTCACCTCCCGGCCGCAGTTCGCGCAATACGTCCGCCCCACCCGCGCATAGAGCAGCCGCAGATAGTCGTAAATCTCGGTGGCCGTCGCCACTGTCGACCGTGGATTCCGCGTCGTGTTCTTTTGCCGGATCGCTACCGCCGGAGCGATCCCCTCGATCGTGTCCGCGTCCGGCTTCTCAATCCGTTCCAAAAATTGCCGTGCATAGGCCGACAGGGACTCCACGTACCGGCGCTGTCCCTCGGCATAAATCGTGTCGAACGCCAGCGACGACTTGCCGGAACCGGAGACGCCGGTCACGACCGTCAACGTATTGTGCGGAACCTCAAAATCAATATTCTTGAGGTTATGAACGCGCGCCCCGCGTACAACAATGCTTTCCGTGGGGGTCAAGACAGTCTGCGTAGGGTCAGAGGACATCGGGTAATAGGGCCGCGACAGCCCGCCGCGCGGCCCCGAGCACACGCGCTCAGAGCAATCCGCGAAGGCTACCGAATCTTTCTATTATAAAGCAGGGAAGTATCAGGCAGGGAAGCGGTGATGTCAGCTCTCCGCGAAGAAACCCTGGCAGGAATTCCAGCAATGATTTCTCTGTGTTCTCAGCGAATCCTTAGCGTATCCTGCGGTTTAAGATCTTTTACCGCAAAGCTCGCGAAGAAAGGTGCAAATCGCAAGCGAGATTTGATTCGGTCATTGAGAACAGTTGTCGTTCTCCCGATCGCGCCGTCTTCCGTAGCGGACGGCGAAGCCAAATCCAACAACCATGATCGCGACCGGCGGAGCCAGCATGACGAAAATGGCCCGGTTCAGCGCCCGCTGCGCTTCCTTCGGCGTAGCCTTGGCGTTCGCATTACACATGGCGCAGCCCTGCGCAAACGCCGGCGCTGTCCAAAGCGCGACGAGCAGCAGCAGGGAAGCCAGCCGAAATTGCCTCGCAAGTTTCATAAACTACTGCACCCCAAGCCGTAAAATCCGCCCCGCATCCGGGAAGAAAAAGAAATACATAATGATGAAGCACGCCGTCACCGATAATACCAGCATCCATCGCATGAGGGCGCGTTCGAACTTCAGGTGCATGAAGTAGCCAATAATCAGCGCCGACTTGATGATCGACAGAACCAGGAGCGCCTCGAGCATGCGCACCGGCTGAAAGATCTGCTTGTACCCCAGCACAACTTCCACGGCGGTCAGCACCAGCAACGCTCCCCAAACCCAGAAGTATTGCCCCTTGCTATCGTCGTGCACTGGTGCGTGCGTGGCTACATCGTGCATGTCAAAAGTCCTCTCGTTTGTTCTCGAACCTTCCAATGTCATCGGGTTCGGAAAGGGCGCGGCTTCAGCCGTGCTGCCTACCCTTCCCACATTCCCGGCTTCAGCCGCTGCGGGAAGCTTTTCGCTACGTGATCTTCGTCGACATCAAATACACCAGCGGGAAGATGAACATCCACACCAGATCGACGAAGTGCCAATAAAGCCCAGCAACTTCCACATCATGCGCATCGTAGTCTTTGGGTTTCAAAAACAAAATCACTGCCGAGATGATCAGTCCAATCAACAACGCCTGGATGCCATAGTGGAATACATTGTCCGACGGAATCAACAAATATCCCGCGATCCAAAGCACGCCCAGAGCCGGCAGGAACCATTTGCGGAAGGCGACTACCCCCAGATAAATCACGCCAATCGTGACGTGCAGCATGTGCATCGCGGTGAGACCGAAGAATGTAGCGGGAAACTGTGGCACATTTTTCGAGATATCAGCCAACTCTCCAGTAGCCGCGCTCGCCGGCTTGGGGAATCCCGGGATGGATAGTCCCCCTCCGATCAGCTTGCTCCACTCCATCCCGTGCAGCACGATGAACGCCGTGCCAAACATCATGGTCGCCAGCAGCCAGTTGCGCGTCCACGCCCGGTCGCCGCGCTGCGCCGCAAACACTGCCATCACCATCGTCAGCGAGCTCGAGAGCAGGCAGGCTGTCATGATCGTGGCATTGATGATGCTCTCCACGTGAAATGGCGTCGGCCACGCGGTATAAATCCGGTTGTAGCTGAAAGCGAATAGCAGGGCTCCGAAGGTCAGCGAGTCCGAGGCCAGAAAAAGCCACATCCCCACTTTCTTCGAATAAGCCCCAAACAGAGGCGCCTCATAAGCTCCTGGCAACCCGTGTTGAACGGCATCATGCTCGAGCGTGGCGTTAGCCATTCCTCAAGTTCCCCCTTCGATTGTCATCCTGAGGCGGGCGCCTTTTGGCCGCCGAAGGATCTATGCAACCGCTATCTCGCAAATCCTAACAACGCGAACACGTAAATCCAGAGCACCGCCATGAAATGCCAGTACCATGCCGTGATATCGACCACAATCCGCCGCGACTCCACCGGCTTATGCAGCAGGGAAGCGCTCGCCGCCCAAAGCAGCGCGATCATTCCACCCGTAAGGTGCACGGCGTGCGCGATTGTCAGCAAAAACACAAACGAACTGTTGGGATTCGTGTCGACGAAAAACCCGCGAGCGTGCAGTTCTGCCCAGGCCAGCCACTGCCCGGCAAGAAAACCGATCCCCAATAGAACCGTGATTCCCAACCACGGAAATGATTTTTCATTCCCCAGCGAGATTCCTGGAATCGACTTCACCGGAGCCAGCGCAGCCTGCAGCGCCGCCTTTCGTCGTGCCAGTTCAATAGTCACGCTGCTCAGCAATAGCACCGCAGTATTGATCGCCAGCAGCAGCCAGGGCAAATCCACCCGGCCCCAATCGCGCACATAGCTGTTCGAGGCTCCGTCAAATGTGGGCAGCCCCTGCCGCACAAGGTAGGCACTGGTGAGCGAGACGAAGACCATGCACACGGTGGCTATCGCGCACATCAGTCCCAGGCGCGCCCGCCGCAGACGCGCCCCATAATTCGGAATGTCACCGCCACCGCGCCCGTCATCGCCACCATCCGCAGGCGGCAGCACGGGCGGCTTGTGGCCGTGGCCAACATGGTCAATCGGAGTGCTTGGAGTATAGGTCGCCATACCTAACATCTGATTCCGGACCCGCCCCGCTCGTTGCCGATCTTCTTTGCGTTCTCTGCGGCACTTCTCAGCGAACTTTGCGGTTCAAGCTTTTGACTTGAGTAACCGCCAAGCCCCCGGTCTGAAAGTACCCTTTAATGCGCCGTACTGGTCGCCGGATCGTTCTGCATCAGGTAATCCTTAGCCGCACCGGGCATGCCATACTCATAAGGCCCATGGTTCACCACCGGAGTCACGCCACCAAAATTATCGTGCGGCGGCGGAGTCGCGGTCGTCCACTCCAGCGTGGTCGCTTCCCACGGGTTGTCGCTGGCCTTAGGACCCTTGAACATGCTCCAAAACAGATTGATCACAAAAATGAGCTGCGCCCCGATCGTGATGATCGCCGCATACGTCATGAAGGTCTGCAGCGGCAACAGTTTCTGCTGGTACGCGACCTCGGTGAACTGCGAATAACGCCGCGTCTGTCCCGCCATCCCCAGATAGTGCATCGGCATGAAGATGGCGTAGGTTCCCGCCAGGGTAAGAAAGAAGTGCAGCTTGCCTAGCGGTTCATTCATCATCCGTCCAAACATCTTGGGGAACCAGTAATAGGTCGCCGCGAAGATCCCGAAGATCGCCGCCACGCCCATGATCAGGTGAAAGTGTCCGACCACGAAGTAGGTATCGTGCAACTGGATGTCGAGCACCGGTTGCGCCAGGAACGGCCCACTCAGTCCGCCCGAAACAAACAGCGAGACAAACCCAATGGCATAGAGCATCGGCGTATGGAAGCGGATGCGCCCCTTATACATTGTCCCCAGCCAGTTAAACGTCTTGATTGCCGACGGCACGCCAATGCACATCGTCAGAATCGAAAACGCAAACGCCGAGTATGGGCTCATTCCGCTCATGAACATGTGATGGCCCCATACCATGAACCCGAAAAATCCAATCGACAACATGGCATAGACCATTGCCCGGTAGCCGAAAATCGGCTTGCGCGAAAATGTCGACAGGACCTGCGACGCCACGCCCATCCCTGGCAGGATCGCAATGTACACCTCGGGATGACCGAAGAACCAGAACAGATGCTGCCACAGCAGCGGCGATCCGCCCTTGTGGCCCATCACCACTCCGTTCACCACCACCAGCGGCACATAAAAGCTAGTGCCCAGATTGCGGTCCATCAGCAGCAGTATTCCGGCCGAGAGCAGCACGCCGAACGCCAGCAGTCCTAGAATGGCGGTGATGAACCACGACCACACGGTGAGCGGCATGCGCATCAAGGTCATGCCCTTGGCCCGCAAATCGAGCGTGGTGGTGATGAAGTTCAGCGCCCCCATCAGCGACGCGATGCAAAAGATCGCAATGCTTGTGATCCACAAATCTGCACCCAATCCTTCGCCCGGGCCAGTCGAGGACAACGCGCTCAGCGGAGGATACCCCGTCCACCCGTGCAGAGGCGCTCCTCCGGTCACGAAGAACGCTGCGAGAATCACGATGAATCCCACAAACGTCGTCCAGAACGACAGCATGTTCAGAACAGGGAACGCCATATCCGGCGCGCCGATCTGAAGGGGCAGAAAGTAATTTCCGAATCCTCCCTGCGGCGCCGTCGTCAGCACGAAAAACACCATGATCGTGCCGTGCATCGTGAGCAGACTGAGATATGTCTCTGGCTTGATCTCGCCCACCAGCGGCAGCACTGCTGTCGGCCAGACCATGTGAATGCGCATCAGCAGCGACAGAAACATCCCGACAAACACGGCCGTGAGTGCCAGGAAGAAATACTGAAGGCCGATGACTTTGTGATCGAGGCTGAAAATGTATTTCCGGATGAAACCCTGAGGAGCGTGTGCGTGTACCGAAGCCGGGGTCGCCATTTTATTGTTTCTCCGCCTCCCGTGCTGCCAGCCACTTGTCGAAATCTTCCTGGCTGACGACGTGGACCATACCGTGCATCTTGTAATGTCCCAGACCACAAAGTTCGGCGCAGGCAATCTCATAGTCGCCGATCACTGTCGGTTTGAAGTGCATGTGAATGTTTAGCCCCGGAACCGCATCCTGCTTGAAGCGCAGCGAGGGCACGAAGAAGCTGTGAATCACATCCACTCCCCGCAGGCTGAGATCGACTTCGCGGTTGACGGGCAAATACATCGTTCCCGTCACCACGTCATCCTTCGCAGCAGGATCAGAGGTATTCAGTCCCACCGCGGCTTCGCCGCCCGCCGAGGGATCCATCAATTTTGGACTCGTGGCGCCGTACTTCCCATCGGGCCCGGGATAGCGAAAGTACCAGGCAAACTGCATGCCTGTGACTTCCACCTGCACCGCTCCAGCCTCGGCCGCATCAAAGCGCTGGCTCGCCCACACGCTGCTGCCCATCAGATTGAGTCCAATGAACAGAACCGCGGTGAGCAGCGTCCAAACGACTTCCAGTGTTGTGTTTCCGTGTGAATACTCTACCGGAGGACAAGACGGCCTCTCGCGGTATCGCCACACGATGTATCCCAGCCCCAGCTGCGCGGCCAGGAACACAATCCCCATGATGATAAAGGTGAGAACGAATTGATGGTCGATCCATGCCGCGGCTGCCGAAGCACCCACCGGAAGCCACCACGTTTTGGCGACAAAGAAGTACGTACTGGCCAGAGTGATCAGCCAGATCAAGAGCAGTAACGCGAGGCCCATTCCCCAGCCCTCCTGAACCCTAAGGACGATACGAAAGGATTTCCCCACGGCCGATGCGCGTCCCACAACGCAAGCACCAGTCGGCGGCGAGTGTACCACAGCTAAGCGTGGAAATATCAGAGGGTTCCCGAGAAAAATTTGCCACGGATCGACACGCATTCCCACGGATTACAAAAATCAAAATAGAAAAATAGATTGCTGAATCGAACTTGTGGACTTGGAGGCTGCAGTCCACCCCGGGGAAGGCACGGCTTCAGCCCGTACCGCTAGACGCCCACAAATAACCGGACTCTAGCCCCTGAGGTGCGCTGTTGAGTTTTTCAACAACCTGCTTAAAGCAAAACCGTAGCTACCCATGCCCTGATCTCCCTGTTTTCTTAACCCGTGTAGATCCGTGAAAATCCGTGGCCAACGTTTTCCCTACTTCTCCGACCACTCTGGCACGCGCCCCGGAGTCCAAGGAGCCCCCGCCGCCTCCATGTCTTTCTCCAGCTTCGTCAGATCAACTTCCACCAGCGTACGAAGCTTGCCCAGTTGCTCCGCAAACTCCGCGGCGGCGATATTGTACGAATCGACATGCGACTGTGTCGGCTTCGCCAGTGAGAACCGTTCGCCCTCCATCACGGAGTTCACCCGCTCGTTGATCGACGACGGCACAATCTCGCTCCTCTTCGCGATCTCCACATCGCCACGCAGGGCCCGCCGGATTTCGCGATTCCGTTGCTCCAACCCATTGGCGACCGCCCCCAATTGTTTCTCGGCAGCCGGCGTCTCTCGCAGCGCCTCGCGAATCGCCTGGAGCCGCGATTCCACCTCGTCGGAAGTATGCAGCGCCCCAGAGACCGCCCGATAAAGGCGAGTCACCTTGCGCAAGAACTCTTCTTGCGCCGCTCGATCTGCCTCATTCATTCCCGACGCGCCCTCGGTCACTACTTTGAACGACTGAGGCCCGGCCACTTCCGTCACCATGCCGCCAACCTTCTCAAACATCCGTACCGAATAATTTCCGGCAAGAACCAGCGGCCCCTGGTCTGCCGCATCTGGAAAATCCTCTTCGCCCGCGTCAGATTTCTTTTTCACTTGCGCCGCGGGATATCTTAAATCCCACGCCACCCGCTGAAACCCAGCCTCCGCGCTGCCATCCACCCGCCGGATCGCCGCCCCACTTTCGTCGTATACCACAAAATAAACCTCCGGCTTCGCCTCCTCCGCCTCAGCTCGTAAATCGTCGTGCGTGGGATAGGGAAGCGTCTGATTTTTCTTTGCTGCGTCCTTCTCCGCCTCCTGCCGCTTCTCCTTCCTGGTCTTAATTTTCTCCTTCATGTAAGCCGTAAACACCGCTCCATATGGAGGATTTTCCGCCGTATAAAACGCATCTCCCTGAAACCCTTTTTTCGGCCCGCCCAACGAATGGCGCTCCACGTAGAGCAGCGCATCCTTTACGGGAAACACCGCCGCAGCCTGCTCGGTCGATTCGGCCTTCACCTGGCGCAAGGGCGCGATGTCGTCCAGCACATAAAATCCGCGCCCGAACGTAGCGATCACCAGATCGCTCTCGCGCGCCTGAATCACCATGTCCCGTACCGCGACCGTCGGGAGCCCGCCTTTCAGCCGCACCCAGTGCCCCCCGCCATCGATCGAAAAGAACGCGCCGAATTCGGTTCCAGCAAACAAAAGATTCGGATTCACCGTATCTTCCGCAAGCGCCAGCACCGGCCCGTTCTCCGGCAGATCGCCTGCCATCGAACTCCATGTCTTTCCCGCGTCGCTGGATTTCAGTAGATACGGCTTGAAGTCTTCATTCTTATGGTTATCAAACGCCGCATACACCGTGTTCGGGTCATGATTCGATGCCGCCAGCCGGCTCACATAGGTCATCTCGGGAACGCCCGCAAACTTTTCATACTTCGTCCAATTCGCCCCTCCGTCATTCGTGACCTGAATCAACCCATCGTCCGTGCCCGCATAAATCAGGCCTTCTTTTTTCGGAGACTCGGCCAGCGCCACAATGTTCCCATAAAACGATGTTGACTGATTCTTCGCCACCGCATCCGGCCCCCAAACTTTGCCCATCACCGGCAGCTTGTTGCGGTCCATCTGCCGCGTCAGGTCACCGCTGATTGCCTTCCACGTATCGCCGCGATCGTCGCTGCGAAACAATTTATTCGCAGCAAAATAAAGCCGGGTATGCGAATGCGGACTCACAATGATCGGTGAATCCCAATTCCACCGCAGCGGTGGCTCGCCCTTGCCCTCGAGCGGCTGCAACACCAATTCCTGTCCCGTTGGCTTGTCATACCGCACCAGCACCCCATATTGCGATTCCGAATACACGGTATTCGGATCGACTGGATCGACCTGCGACCGAAACCCATCGCCCCCTGTCGTCACGTACCAATCCGAATTCACAATCCCGTTCAGATCGCGCGTCCGCGCCGGCCCACACCATGAAAAGTTATCCTGCGTCCCTCCGCACACATGGTAAAACGGCATCGCATTATCCACCGCCACGTCATAAAACTGCACCGTCGGCAGATTCGCCTTGAATTCCCAACTCTTCGCGTCATCCCACGTCTCGTACATCCCGCCATCCGATCCCAGCAGCCAATGCTTGGTATCGTCCGGATCGATCCAGATAGCGTGATTGTCCCCGTGATGATTTGTCTCGCTGACCTTCTGCAATGTCTTGCCCCCATCCAGCGACTCACGCAGCGAAACGTTCATCACAAAAATGCGATCCACGTTCTTCGGATCGGCCACCACCCGCGCATAGTACATCGCGCCCTGATCGAATTCATTGCGCCTCTCCCAAGTCGCTCCCTTGTCATTCGACCGAAAGATCCCGCCCTTCCCATCCGCCGCCTCAATCGTGGCGTAAACCACATTCGGATCTGCCGGAGAAACCGCCAGTCCAATCCGCCCCATATCCACCGTGGGCAATCCCGCATTTAATTTCTTCCAGGTAGCTCCCGCGTCCGTCGACTTATAGATCGCGCTTTCCGGCCCGCCATCAATCAGCGTGAACACATGCCGCCGCCGCTGATACGCGGCCGCATACACGGTATCGGGATTCTCCGGGTCCAACTGCACATCGACCACACCGGTGTTCTCGCTGATGGTCAGCACCGCCTTCCAATTCTTTCCGCCATCCGTGCTCTTGTAGAGCCCACGATCCCCACCCGGTCCCCAAAGCGGACCCTCTGCCGCGACGTATACAACTTTCGAATCCCGGGGATCCACTACCACCCGCCCGATATGCTCCGACTTCTTCAGCCCCAGATTCTGCCAACTCTTGCCCCCATCCTCCGACCGGTAAATTCCGTCACCATAGCTGACGCTGCGCTGCGAATTGCTCTCGCCGGACCCAGCCCACACCACCGACGAATCCTTCGGGTCGAGCGTGACCCACCCAATCGAATAGGATCCCTCGCCGTCAAACACCGGAGTCCAGGTCGTGCCGTCGTTCACCGTCTTCCACACGCCGCTCGACGCGGCGCCCACGTAGTACTCCTTCTTGTTCTTCGGATTCACCGCAATCGACATCACGCGCCCCGAAGCCACCGCCGGCCCAATCAGCCGGAACTTTAGCCCCGCGAAAGTGTCGGCGGTCATCCCGCCTTTCTTCTCCTCCTTCGGTGCCTCTTTTTTCTCCTCCTTCTTTTGATCCTTCTTCGAGGTCGTTGCGGCCGAAGGATTTTTCTTGTCGGCATCCTTATCCGCAGCACTCTGCGTGGCATTCTGAGCCGCGAGCGAAAGGTGGAACAGCGAAAGAACTATTAGAAAAATGCTGAGACGTGATTTCAAGTGAGACTCCATTCCAGGCCGGGCACTCTCAGATCGCATGTCCTCGGCGATGAAAAGATTTTCAAAACCGATATGTATACAGCAATCCCATCTCGGAGAGAAGCGTTTGTTGACCCGGTATTTCTTTGCGTGCTCAGCGGCGTTTCTCAGCGTTCTCCGCGGTTAAAGGCTTTTCAGGAAGCCGCAGGTTAAAATCACCCATGCCCCGAAAGACTCCACCCCATGGCCACGACACCCGCTTCGTGAAGATGCAGAAAAACTACTGCTTCGTCTGCGGGATGAACAATCCCGACGGCATGCATCTCAAGTTCCTGCTCGACGAAGAACGTCAAACCTTTGTCTGCAAATTCCGCCTCAGCAAGCGTTACACCGGCCCGCCCGGGCACTGCCACGGCGGCATCATTGCCTCCATCCTCGACGACGCCATGGGCAAGGTAAACAAGCTGCACCACGTCATCGCCCTCACCAAAGAGATGAGCGTCGAATACCTGAAGCCCGTCCCGCTTCACAAATCGCTGCACGTCGAGGGCAGGGAAGTCAGCGTCCAGGGCCGCCAGCACATCAACGAGGCCCAGATCCTGAACGAAGAAGGAGAAGTTCTCGCCCGCAGCCGAGGCCTCTTCATCGCCATCGACCCCGAAAAAATGTTCGCCAAATTCGTGGACCGCTAAACCACGCGGCTATCCGCTATCCTCTGTCACCCTTCGACAAATGTGGGGACAGCCGCCCTCGGCTGTCCGCCGGGCGCAGCCCGGAGACTCTTGCTGATGGCTGAAAGCTCATGGCTCACAGCGGCCCCCCGGGGTTCCGCAAATCCGCCCCCCGGCTGTAGAATGAATCAGCGGCGAAAACCCACCCGGCACCATCATTCCAAGGGTTAGCTGATAGCTGAAAGCTGCTTTTCGGAGTCACCATGTCGAAAAATAACGGTAACAATACCTCCCTCCGCCTCAAGACCGGCCTCGCCGAAATGCTCAAAGGCGGCGTCATTATGGACGTCACCAACGCCGAGCAGGCCACCATCGCCGAAAAGGCAGGCGCAGTCGCCGTCATGGCCCTCGAACGCGTTCCCGCGCAAATCCGCGCCGAGGGCGGCGTAGCCCGCATGGCTTCGCCCAAAAAGATTCGCGAGATCATGGCCGCCGTGTCGATCCCGGTCATGGCCAAGTGCCGCATCGGCCACTTCGCCGAAGCCCAGATTCTCGAAGAACTCGGCGTCGACTACATTGACGAGTCCGAAGTCCTCACCCCAGCGGACGAAGCGCACCATGTGGACAAGCATGCCTTCAAAGTCCCCTTCGTTTGCGGTGCGCGCAACTTAGGCGAAGCCCTGCGCCGCATCGCCGAGGGCGCCGCTATGATCCGCACCAAGGGAGAGGCCGGCACCGGCGACGTGGTGCATGCCGTCAAACACATCCGCCAAATCGTACAGGAAATGAAAATTCTCACTGTGCTCAGCGAAGAGGAACTCTACGCGAAGGCGAAAGAACACGGTGCCCCTTACGAACTGATCCGCATCGTCGCCAAAGCAGGGAAGCTCCCCGTCCCAAATTTCTCTGCCGGAGGAATTGCAACTCCAGCTGACGCATCGCTGGTGATGCAGCTAGGAGCCGAAGCCGTCTTTGTAGGCAGCGGAATTTTCATGAAGGACTCGACGACTTTCGCCGACCCGGTAGAAGCAGAGAAGCGCGCCCGCGCCATCGTGAAGGCTGCCACGCACTTCAACGACCCTAAAGTATTACTTGAGGTAAGCGAAGACCTCACCGGAGCGATGAAAGGCCTGGCGATTGCCAGCTTGGACGAAGCTCATATGCTACAAACCAGAGGTTGGTAATTCTTCGCGGGGGACGGAGACCTCTTCTCCGTCCCTCTCGCTAATTCGCATCCTTCTGCGCGACAACCCGCGCCGGCTAGCTGTCGGATGTGATCGAGGTATACCAATCGATGTGGCGGGTAAAATACATCACCGCGGCGACCGCGAGGAAGCTAGCCACAGCACCCACCAACAGAGCATTGTCCTCGAGACGCAACAACAGATAGATAAAAACGTAAAGCAAGCTAAACACGACTAGGGCGCGCGCGCCCTGCGCTCGACTAGCGAAAATCCAAGTCGCGTTTGCCGAAAGCAAGAGCACCGTGGCGCCGCCGGCCACCAGAAAACCCCAGTCAAATCCAACGCGTTCCGCCAGCGACAATAGAAGCAGATAGAAAATCAGTTGGGCCAGCCCAACCAGGACATATTGCGCAGGATGCACCCGCTTGCGAGCTGTCACTTCGAAAATGAAATAAGCGAGAAACACCAATCCTACAAACAACAATACGTACTTAAGGGAACGGTTGACCGACTGGTAGGGGTCCGCCACCTCGACAAAGGAGACTCCCAGAGCAGCGTTGTCCAGGTTGCTCACTGCAACGTTGGTACCCTCGGCCCGAACCCCACGCGCAATGAAAGGCACCAGCCATTCCCCACTAAAGCCGTACGCGGAGACGGTACGTTTGACCGGAAGGAACCCTCCGTCGAAGCCGGGACTCGGCCAATCCCCCTCGACCGTGAGATGCGACGTCTTGCCGTAAGCCAGCACGGCAAGGCGCTGCGCTCCAGAAAAACGCAATGATGCGTTCACGCGAAACGCGGCATTCGGTTGGGCTATGTCGCCTGCCTTTACTCCCAAATAAGTGAGAGGCAGTCGTTGTTCGCTGTTCGGGTCCGCAATGCTCTCCGTTGGAACGAAGGTCACCGTCTTCCCGTTCACTGTCAGAGTACCATCAGCCAGTGCTCCGTGGGCGTTGCTAACGCCCACCGCGATTCCGGCACCGGACCAGTCCAGCACCGCATCTGCCGGAGCGGCCGAAGGCACGCCTGCGAGGTCGAAATCAGCATCGAATTTCAGTTCTGCCTGGAAGACCGGAACCTTGAACAGAGAGCGCCGGCGTTGCTCGGTGCGCACCTTTACCGACGCGTCTCCCTGCCTAGGGAAGACAAGGTACACTCCGGTCGTTGCAGAGGCCCCCTTGTAGCTTGGTGGGACCGTATAGGGAATCGTGAGCACAGGACCAAGAAATGTCTGTTGCCCGCCCACGTGGCTACTGATCTCCTGTATGACATCCTTGGCTCGATTGGTTCGCTCCTCGACAATATTGCTCACGAAGATGGCCGGAATTGCCATGAGCAAGGCGAGGAAGCTGACTACCACCAACTTGATCCCCATTGAGCGGGACCGATTCCGGATCATAACTGCCAATGGCGAAGTAGAGACTTGGCCCAAACTGCCCTCCTGATTTTTCAAGCCAGCGCCAACAATGAACGGGGTGCCAGCAATAAGCCTACTACAAATTACTTTGCACTGTAAAGTTGCTCTCTCTGCCCGATCGGGGCTGGCCCAGCGGTGCAGCGGGACGACTAAGGCTGCCCCCAATCCTCGCTGTTTTCTACGGGTGTGCGCCACGAACCTAGTCGCCGCCACCACGGCTTTGGGCCCAGCCCCTACTTCGCCGGCAGAAACTCAATCTTCACGTCGCGGCTTGCAGCCTTGAAGTCAAAGTCCGCGGTCACAAAAACGCGGTCGCCCCCTTCCGCCGCGAGTTCCACTCCAAACGCATCCACGTACGGAATTTGTCGTTTCAGCTTGATCAACGACGCCCGAACTGCCCGCTCAGCCTCCGCCGGCACAACTTGAAGACCAAATGCACCTAATCGCGAGATCACCAACTCCATCGCGGCACTGCCATGAGCCTTGCCCGTGATTCCGGCAATCTCGCCCCAGTGCAGCGCCGAAATCATCACCCCGCACCTTCCTGCTAGATGCGATTTGATGATTTCCGCTACCCGCTCAGCACCCGCCTCGTTGTCCAGGTAGCGTAAGATTGCGCTCGAATCCAGGACGTACGTCACCATTTATCCTTCCGCCGCCGCTCGCGTCTCAGTGCTTCGGAAAGGGAAGGTCTTCCCGAAAAAAGTCCACGCGTTTTGTCCACCAGTTCTTCCGACACTGGTTCCAGAATGATGCGTGTTCCTTCTTGTGTGACGGCGATGCGGGTTCCGGGCTTGATGCCGAGCAATTCCCGCATCTCTGAAGGAATCACGAATTGGCCTTTGGTACTTACAGAGGTTATCTGTCGTATCATGCTTACATTATACCATGATGTAAGACAGAGACCTCCAAAATGAACCGGGTGGCCCAGCCTCCCCGCACTACTCCTGAGGGTGCCCTGTCCAAGCTCTGCTTGGGCGGGGCTTTTGCACGAAGCATAGGTGCAGACCCGAGGGTGGTAAAATTACGGCTATGTCGCGGTTGAACTCAGCGCGATCTTACGGGTTTGCCTTCTTACTCTGTGGCCTCGTATTCCTGAACATCGCGCCCACGGCCGCCGACGCGCGACGACAGCAACTCCAAAACAAAGACGTTCCGGCGAATACAGCGAGCACGAACCTCCCTCCCGTTCTTATTGAGCTGTTCACCTCCGAGGGCTGCTCCAGCTGTCCTCCAGTCGACGTCCTGCTTAAGAAGCTCGACGCGGCCCAACCCATCCCCGGCGCCCAGCTAATCGTCTTAAGTGAACACGTGACCTATTGGGATCACGACGGCTGGAAAGATCCCAACTCCTCACCTGCACTGACCGAACGCCAGAATTCCTACGAAAGTGCTCTCGGCGAGAAGGAGCCATATACTCCCCAACTCATTGTCGATGGAACCCGCGAAGTAAAGGCTGGCGATCCCAAACAAATCGAGGAGACCCTTCAGAAAGCCGCGACCACACCCAAGGTTGCGGTGCGCATCGGCGAGGTGAGCGTCGATGCTGGAAATCCAACTCAATTGCGTGCCCACATTGAAACGGATGCGAATTTTGAAAAACACAACGCCGCTGTTTTCGTCGCCATCGCTCTCGATCACGTAGAATCGCAAGTCTTGCGTGGAGAAAATGGCGGCCGCCACCTGGTGCACGTCGCGGTTGTGCAGGAGCTCACCAAGGTAGGAAAGCTCCCTAAAGAAAAGAGCTTCGCCCAGGACGTTCAGCTGAAACTGAAACCCGGCGCCGATCCAAAAAACATCAGACTCATAGTCTTCGTCCAGGAATCCGGCCCCGGCAAAATCCTGGGAGCAGCCCTCCGCAACCCCGCACTGTGAATAACCCCGCAGCATGAATAACAACGAAGGATCTTGGGACAGGCCGAACCGGGCGGGACGCGATTGGCCCGCACGCGCCCCAAGGTCGCGCTATACTCCTGCCCGGATCAAATATTTTCCCGCTGAACTCGCTGGTTCGAAAAGGAGCAACCTATGCCCGTCAAACAAGGGGACCTTGGCCTGCTGCAGCATCCCGCATCGCAGGAACTTCTGCACTCGAAAATTCCCGCCCGCCTCGCCTACATCGCGACCGACGGCACGCCTCGCGTGATTCCCATCTGGTTTCACTGGAATGGAAGCGACTTCGTTATGGGTACGCCACCCAAGGCGCCGAAGTTGAAGGCTCTTGCCAAAAATCCCAGAGTTTCGCTCACTATTGACGACAACACTTTTCCGCACAAGGTCCTGTTGATTCGCGGGAGCGCCCGCCTCGAGCCGGTCAAAGGAATCGTCCCCGAATACGCCACCGCCGCAGAGCGCTACTTCGGACCTGAGCAGGGCAAGGCGTGGGTCGCACAAATGGGAAAAATGATCTCGTCCATGGTTCGCGTCACCATCACCCCGGACTGGGTCGGCCTGCTAGATTTTCAGACACGCTTTCCCAGCGCTCTTCCTCTGTAACGTTTCGTGCGACGGGACTTCACCTGGACACGCGCAAGAGCAGCGGAAATCCAGGTCAAGCTTCCCTTGGACGCGCGTTTCCGCATCTCCCAACAACTACCACGCTGCCACTCGCATCCTAGCCTCGCATGCACAAGCTTGCCCTCATCGTCCTAGCTCTGCTTCTCTTCCCAACTTCCTCGTCTTTCGCGCAGAGAGTGGAAGCGGGCATCTTTCTCGATTACCTGAGCATCTCGCAGACCAATACCAACAACTTCGGGCTAGGGGCGCGCTTCGGCTACCGCATCCATCGCGACGTCATGCTGGAGGGAGAACTGGCCTACGACTACGGAATCAATTTCGACGAGGTCTACCGCAACATCGCCAACGGCAACATCGCCGCCGTCGAACGCACCGCCATCGGCGCCACTCATGGTTTGTTCGGGCCGAAACTTCAGCCCTCTGGCGGAGGGTTCCGTCCCTTCGTGACGCTCAAAGGCGGTTTCGTGGACTTCCGCCTGAGTCCCAGCCTGCTCCCTTACAGCGACGTGGCCAGCGCCGTCTTTGGCCTTCGCACCTCCAGCTTGAACGGAGCAATCTATCCGGCGGCGGGGATCCAAGCGACCCTCGGCCCCGTCGGCTTGCGACTCGAGGCCGGTGACGAGATTTACTTCAACCAAGGCTCCCACAACAACCTTCGCATCACCTTCGGCCCCATCCTCCGGTTCTGAAAGCTTTGTCGTCCCGTGTTGCGATGGACCTTTTGTTGCGCGCTTTTGCTACGCTGCTCGCTTCTGCTTTGGCACTCTCGCAGCCTGTTTTCCTAACGCCGTCCGTGTCGACTTCGGCAGATGAGCAATCGTGCGTTTCTTTTCGCAGCCGCAACCGCCTTCTCAATGTTTTTTCGAGCAGCCGTTTGTTGCTTCGCAACTGGCATTACCTGGGCCTCCGACCCTTGCTAGTAGATGTGACCGCAACCAGGAATGTAGCCAGGTAAGTTCTAACGAGTGAGTCCTCGCGCTCCGTGACGCGTCAAAATATCAGTTAATATCAGTGTAGGGAGCTCTCTGGCGGAAAACCCAGGCCTAAGCCCTAAGACCTGACACCCAACGCCGAAGGCCCACCATGAGAATCGGAGTCCTAGCCCTGCAGGGTGATTTCGATGCGCACCGCCACCGGCTTGAAGAGCTTGGCGCCGAGGTCGTGCTCGTCAAAAAGCCCGAGCAACTCGACGGCATCGACGGCCTCGTAATCCCCGGCGGCGAGTCCGGCACATTCCTGAAACTCCTCGGCGACGCCGGATTCAAAAAGCTGAAACAGTTTGTCCGACTCAAGCCCACCTTCGGCACCTGCGCCGGCGCGATCCTGCTCGCCACAGAAGTCGAGAACCCCAAGCAAGCTGGACTCGGCGCACTCAACATCCGCATCCGCCGCAACGCCTACGGACGTCAGATCGACAGCTCCATTCGCGAAGGCCTCCTGGGGAACTCCCCGCTGGAAATGGTCTTCATCCGCGCCCCCAAAATCGAGCACGTCGGCCCTGGCGTCGAAGTCATCGCCACCCAAGGCAACGACCCGGTCGCCGTCCGGCAGGGAAGCGCCATGGCCGCTACCTTCCACCCCGAACTTTCCGACGACAGCCGCGTCCACCAGGTCTTCCTCGATCTTGTGCAAAACGGAAAGCGCTGACCGCCGCGATCAGTAAAGGAAGGAAACTCCCCGCAATATGCCGGGCTCGGGCCTCAGCAACTTTCTTCGGATGGATCGTTTTTGGTTTTAGAGGCGGCGTCGCGAGCGGCAACACTCCTGCGCTGAAGCTTCAACGATTCTTTGCCAAGCGCGTATGTTCCTCCAAAGCCGCCCCATCTTTGCCGCGGGATTTTGACTTTAGTCCATCAGCTCTGCACCCTTCCTTTGCAAATTCTTGTCAACCCCGAAATGCCCCTCATTTCCCTCAACTCAAAGATTCGCAAGCAGAAATAAAGTCCATGTTTTTGCCGGTTTACCCCATGCAACTTGAGATGGATATAGAGGAGGAAATGAAGAAGCGCAGCTCTCCGGGCCGCGCTTTTCGTGTCTTAGGCCAATACAATTCCAGTCTAAAAGGAGTATCAGGCGCAGCCACAGCTGCGCTTTTTTGCTATGAAGAACAATCACAACCAAGCAGAACATCCTGCAGATAAAATTCGGAGCTCCCGGCAGGGAAGAGCCGCCCCTTTCGAAAGCGCCTCGTGAGATCATCGAACTCCAAGCCGTCACCGAGCCCACCCGCAAGCGTCGCGGAGAACCCGCCGAAGCCGCCTTCCTGGCCCGCGCCACCCACCTGGGCTTCAGCGTCTGCCTCCCCCCGGGAAGACAGCGAGCGCTACGACTCCGTCGTCACCCTGGCAGGTTTTTCTTCGCGTCCAAGTCAAATCCGCCACTCGGTATCTCGAGACCCGTTACCGGGTGAAAAGCACGGGAGCCAGCGGCACCGTCTTGACCGCCGCCTCTTAGCCTGCCACTCCAAAGCCCGCGGCTGGAAAGACATCCCTGGTCTGCCCCAGCAGGAGATGATCAAAAGAAGCAATCGCGGTCTAGCCGCATAGCGGCGAAAGGTTGCAGCCCACGGCGCAAGCTGTGGGTGCAAGGCGGAATCGTAGCCGAGTCTTTCGCACTCTTTGCGAAGGTGGGATTCCCCGAACCTTAATCCCTAGGGCTCTGGATCCCGAACAGCTTGCGATCTACACTACCGATCCGGAGGCCGACCCCACATCGGCCGCTGGAAGAAGTCGGGAGCCGCCGCCGGACCGCAACATTTGCTGAATGATCTGGCACTGAACTAGACTTCAGTTGTCGGTGGGCAGGCGCTCCCCTGATTGTCGGCCCTTTGGGAGTAGTCATGATTCGCAGAACCGTGCAAGAGACATCTCTCCTCTTACTCTTTTTTTCATGCACTGCGGCTGCTCAGGTGATGAGTGTACCGTCGTCGAGCTTTGGGAATATAGGTTCGAATCTGGTCGGAACGACGAGTAATCCAGTTGGTCTCGGGATGATCTCCGCGGAACTCATGACCAATGACCTGTGGGCGATCACCAACGCTCAGCGCGCCCCGTTGGAGAGTCCCAGTGCCTCTGTCTCGAAGCTGGACCTCAAGGCCCCCGCGAAAGCGCGGCACGAATACGATAAGGGCTACCAGTTGCTGATGCGGAAGGATTTTCAAAGCGCGGCGCCGCACCTGGCGAGCGCCGCTTCCATCTATCCCAACTTCGTGGCCGCACATAACGCTTTGGGCTCGGCGTATCTGGGCCTCGGGCAAAACGATCAGGCGCGGGAAGAGTTCGCGCAGGCTGTCTCCCTCGATGACCATCTGCCCAACTCGCACCTGAACTTGGGTTGCGCCCAACTGGCACTGAAGGACTATCCTGCAGCCGAGGGGTCGATGCAAAAAGCTTCAGCCATCGCTCCGCTTGACCTTCGGCTGCTTACGGCGCTGGCATACGGGCAGCTCATGAACCATGATTACGCTGCCGTTGTGGCCACCGCTCGCAAGGTGCATGAACGCAAACACAAGGGTTCTTCCATTGTTCATTTGTTTGCTGCAGGAGCATTGGACGCTCAGGGTAAGCTGGCGGAAGAGCAAACGGAGTTGAGTGCGCTGATCAGGGAAGAACCGACGTCGGCCGCGGCAGTGCAAGCCCGACAAATTCTGCAAGAGATTGAGTTGGAGCAAGCCAGGCCGCCTCAGCCGAAACTGCAGCCGGACGGGTCTGCGACGTTTTCGCTTGAGGCACCAATTACACCCACCGCGCAGCAGGCTTCGCAACAAGCCCAACAAGTCCTGCAGAATTTAAGAGCGAAGAACCAGATCGCCGAGGCCGAATCAGAACCCGAAACAACATGCGACGACTGCGGAGCTCACGCTTCGGCTCCGAGCGCGCCCCAGGCTGCCTCTGCTCCAGTTCGCTCCTCAAAGGAACTCGGCATAAACTCTTCGGGCCTGGCCACATTGCGCGCCAGCGTGGATGAGGTTGCGTTATTTTTTACTGCCACCAATCGTGGGAAATCGGTGCCCGACCTGACGGGCGCAGACGTTGGAATACGCGACGACGGGAAGGCTCCGGCGGCCATTCTGGGATTCCGCAACGAGGCTCAATTGCCATTGCGCCTCGGTCTTGTCATCGATACCAGCGACTCCATTGCCAGCCGGTTTTCCTTTGAACAAAACGCGGCGATTAATTTCCTGCACAAAGTGGTCACTGGCAAAGATGATCTGGCCTTCGTGGTCGGCGTGGCGAACATTATTTTGGTAGTCCAGGATTTCACCAGTGACCAGAAGAGGGTTGCCCACGCGGTCGATCAACTTGTGCCCTCCGGCGGCACAGCTCTTTGGGACGCCGTTGCCTTCGCGGCTGACAAACTGGCTGAGCGCTCTGAAGTGCAGCCCGTCGCCAAAGTTCTGGTGATCATCAGCGACGGCGAGGACAACTCCAGCAGCATTTCTCTGAAAGAGGCGATCCGACACGCACAGCGCGGAGAAGTCGCGATCTACACCGTGAGTACCCGCGACTACGAACAGGAAGAAGCAAGTGCGCTGCTGGGCGACCACGCCCTGCGGGCTTTGGCCGAACTCACCGGCGGAGCTGCTTTTACCCCCGGCTCCGTTCGCCGTCTCAGCAGCAGCCTCACCGACCTGCAGCAAATGCTCCGCGGTCGCTACCTGATTTCCTACAAGCCTGCTACGTTCCATCGCGATGGCAGTTACCGCGCAATCGATATCACCGCTCAAAAGGACGGTCACCGGCTGCGAGTGTATGCTCGCAAAGGCTACTACGCCTCGGTAACTGCCCCCGCAGCCGACCATAATTGAACTTGGGTCCGAGTTTTTCGTGTAGGCGGGTGCCCCATCTCTCGCGCTCTTTGCGAAAGGTGGGATTCCACAAACGTCAATCCCTAGGGTTCTAGATTCCGTCTTGCGGTGAGACGATGATTCCTTAAATGGAGCCACCGCATGATCAACGGCGCCCACATCGTTCTCTACACCACCGATCCGGAAGCCGACCGCGCCTTCTTCCGCGATGTCCTGAAGTTCTCCTCGGTGGACGCCGGCCACGGCTGGCTGATCTTCGCCCTGCCTCCCGCCGAGGCCGCGTTTCATGATTTCGAACAGAAAGATTCGGAGCAAAAAGCCTCTGGTGTGGCGCGGGCGCCCTCGCCCTCGTTTTCCGAGCGCACCGACGCACAACAAGAAAAATCCGATCCCGCGACCCACCACGAACTTTTCCTGATGTGCGACGACCTCGCCGCAACCTTGCGCGATCTCAAATCGCAGCACCTGCCAGTCTCCGCTGTAAGCGAACAGCGTTGGGGAAAACTCGCCACCCTCACCCTCCCCGGCGGCAGCAAACTAGGCATCTACCAGCCCAAACATCCCAGACCAGATCACTGATTCTGCAAGACTGACATTAATGCAACAGTTGCGAAATGCCGCGTCGGACCGAAGGCTTTTGTCTATCGCTCTGTGTTGAAGAAATCAACAGTCATCATCGGATTCTGGAAGAGCGAGCGAAATTTCTCTTGACTGGTGTCACAGTCCGAAATCATCATGTCCCCCGCAACCGGGGTTGTGCAATGAGATCTCACATCTGCTACTTATTGTCACTTCTGAAAATCCACCGTCCCAACTGTACCTACTGTATGGCCCGCCTGACCTGTGGGGATGAATTGCGAAAGCGACTGGAAGAGTTGAATGGGCGGGCGCGGCTGGGTGGCTGAGGCTTTTGCGGGAAGATATAGAAATGGTGCAACTCAAGAATGAAACGCCGGCCCGCGACCTAGCCAAACTAAACAGCCAAGGAGAGGGACAATGAAAAAGCAGAAGAGACTGCTTGCGGTGTTGTGTTTCGCCACACTGCCGTGCGTGGCGCGGTCCGGAACACTATTTGACAATTTTAACTCAGAGGTTTCTCCACCAGGTATAGCGTCTGCGCCGGCTTCAGCGTGAGCGATAGTTGTGCCACAGACATTCAAGAGGAGCATTTGCACCTCGCACGGGGACTGACCGGAAATACGGATAGCATCAATGCGGGCGACGGAACAACAAACGACGTAGGAGCAACCCTTTTTATCGGACGGAGCGCCTCAGATCAAAGGGACAGCTTTCTGTATTCGGTAATCATTTCCACAACAACGACGACAGTCACTTGGTCTGGCTCGCGAACATTACCATCGGTACGCCCGTCAGGGGCCACCAGTGAGGGTCTGAGAGACGGTCCGCACAGGGCGGATCGTCTTGGCCGAGCTCGGAATGACAAGTTTTCGCTAAGAGCTAAACGCTAAAAGCTCAGAAGCTAGAAGCTTCGCCGGCGTTATACTTTCCTTATGTCTGGGGTTCCCCAAGTTCCGCAAAAAGATTCGCAGAAGACTTTTTACCTTGAAACCTTCGGTTGTCAGATGAATGTCCACGACTCCGAAAAGGTTGTCGGGACGCTGGTACAGGAAGGCTACCGCCAGGTGGAGACGGTTGAGGAGGCCGACCTGGTGCTGTACAACACCTGCTCGATTCGCGACAAGGCGGAGCAGAAAGTGTTCAACCGGCTCAACGATTACAAGAAATATAGGAAACAGGGCAAGAAGTTTGGTGTGCTCGGCTGCGTGGCGCAGCAGGAGGGTGAAAGGATTTTCGAGCGCGCACCGCACGTTTCCCTGGTATGTGGTTCAGCCTCGTACCGGAATCTGCCGAGCATGCTGGTGCAACTAGAAAGCGCGCAGTTGGAAAGCGCAACGCTCGCAGCAGGGAAGTCCGGAAGCCGGAAGCCGGAAGCCGAAAGCCTGATTCGAATCACCGGCCTCGACGACCGTGAAACCGACGCCTGCTTCGAAACTGAATTCACCGCGCGCACTAACCAGCACCGCGGGTACATCACCATCATCGAGGGCTGCGACAAGTTCTGCGCCTATTGCGTTGTCCCCTACACGCGCGGCAAGGAGCGCAGCCGCACTTCGGAGTCGGTGCTCGCGGAAGCGCGCCAGATGGCCGATCTCGGCTACACAGAGATTCAGTTGCTTGGGCAGAACGTGAATTCCTACAAAGATCCGACGAGCCATCTCACGGTGAAGAAGTCCTTCGCCGAATTGCTCGCCGCAGTGGGCGAGGTTCCCGGCATTCGGCGCGTGCGCTTCACCACATCCCATCCCCGCGACTTCGGACGCGACATTGTCGATGCGATCGATGCGAAGTCCACGCTCTGCGACCACGTTCACCTGCCGGTGCAGAGTGGGTCCACGCGAATGCTCGATGCCATGCAGCGCCTCTACACCCGCGAACAATACCTGGAGCGCATCGCATGGATAAAGACCGCCAAGCGCAAAATCAGCATCACCACCGACGTGATCGTAGGCTTTCCAGGAGAAACCGAAGCAGACTTCGCCGAAACGCTTAGCCTCCTGGAAGAGGTCGGCTACGACGCAGTCTTCGCCTTCAAGTATTCACCCCGACCGAATACGCCATCGCTTAAGTTGGACGATGCGATCTCTGACACAGAAAAAGCGCGCCGCCTGGACGTGCTGATGGCCAAGCAACGCGAAATCCAAACTGCACGCTACAAGAAATACATCGGTACAAACTGTGAAGTAATGGTTGAAGGTAGAAACGAAGCCCGGAACCAATGGGTCGGCCGCACCTCGCATAACAAAACCTTAAACTTCTCCGCTCCGCCGACCGCGATTCCCAAGCCGGGAAGCTACGTGCCCGTGCTCGTCACCGGCAGTTTTCCCAACAGCCTTCTAGGCGAAATGGTGGTATAAGAGGCAAATATTAGGAGATCCCCATGGAAGTAGAAATGACAATCCGCGGCCTTTTGATGGATCCGGTGTCGAATATGCCGATTGTTGTGTTGAAGGATGTGGCGTGGGGATACGGTGTTGCCGATCTGGGTGGGGGTTTACGAGGCGAATGCGATTGCGCTGGAGATGGAGAAGGTGAGCACGCCGCGGCCGATGACGCACGATTTGATCAAGAACGTATTGACCGGGCTGGAGACGCAGGTGCACAAGGTCGTGGTGACGGAGTTGCGCGAGGACACGTTTTATGCGGTCATCTGGCTGGAACGTGGAGGCGAGGTAATCAGCATTGATTCTCGACCGTCGGATGCGCTGGCCTTGGCGCTGCGCGTGGATTGTCCGATTTTTGTAGAGGATGTGGTACTGAAGACGTCGAAGCTGGCCACCAGCGCGTCAGACCGGGTGACCAGCGAGGAATTGCGGAAGTATCTTGAGGGGCTCAACGACGACGACTTGGGGAAGTACAAGATGTAATTCCAGTTTACATAATACCTGTTATCGGACATTGGATGGGCCGGCCGGTGCACCAATTAGCCGATAGGCGTTGCACCCCCTCTGTTCCTCCCCACAAAAGTGCGTCCCCAGTAAAAACGCAGAGAAGATCTGGGTTTGGGTCGTGTGGGACGGACACTGACTCTCCGTCGCCTTTGATTTAGTCACAGAGGACTATTTTGGCGTGGAATAAGGTGCCGGCTACGCGGGTGGCGATGGCGATCAGTTCGCGTTGCCCACTGAAGACTTTGACTTGGCGGGCGCGGGAGAGTTCGGGGAGATTGACGGTGCGTCCGTTGCGGATGCGGGCAGCGGTGAGTTCGTCGGTGGTGACAGAGGGAAAGTCGGGTAGCAGTTTGCGAGGATGGACGAATAAGCCTTCCAGCGTTTCAGGCACCCCTCCGGGACGCGGTTCGTTTGATACCGGCCTACCCGCTAATTGAACTGGCGGGCTATTTTCATGAGTCCCGCCGGGACTCGCGTGGTTCCCGGATTCTTGAGTCTGTCTGGGACTGGCGTGGGTCCCCGATTCGTACGTCTCGCTGGGACTGGCGCTGCTCCCGGATGAGAAGCGTGGTGCGGCAGCGGCGACTTGTTGAAGAGTGTGGGCGTCGTCGAGATTGAATTCGGCTACGGAGGTTCGGCGCAGCGATTCCAGGTGGGCGCCACAGGCCAGTTCCCTTCCCATTTCGTGAGCCACGCGAGCGCATGTAGGTTCCAGAGGCAACGCGGGCGCGAAAGCGCACGCGGTCGACCTCTACTGCGAGGATTTCGAACTCCTTGATCTCGACCTGCACCGGCTTAAGAACTACTTCCTTCTGCTTGCGTGCCAGTTTGTAGGCCGGGACGCCGTGAATTTTTTTGGCGGAGAATGGGGGCGGAGTCTGCTCGATGACTCCGCGGAAACGTGCAGCCAGGATCTCAACTTGTTCGGCGCTCAGGCTGACCGGTTGCGGGGCGGTCGTGGCTTCACCTTCGGCGTCATAGGTATCGGTGGCGAAGCCGAATCGTATGGTGCCTTCGTAGACTTTCTCGGACCTGGTGTAGAACTGGGCCAAGCGAGTGAGGGTTCCGGTGATTAATGGCAGAACGCCGGTGGCCATGGGATCGAGGGTGCCAAGATGGCCGATCGAGCGTTGCTGCAGGATGCGGCGGACGCGGTTGACCACGTCGTGCGAGGTCAATCCGGCGGGCTTATCGATGATGAGGACGCCGTTCATGGAAAGAATTTGGTAATTTGGTAATTGCGTAATTGGGTAAATGAGAAACCGCAGCTGGTTTTCAATTGCAAAATTACTCAATTTCTTAATTATCCAATCATTAACTTAACAAATCTGCTCCTATGTTCCCGATCAGAGACGACCAACCACGATACAGCACGCCGTACGTAAACGGATTTCTGATCGCGCTCAATATTCTCGTTTACCTGTTCCAGTCGTCGCTGGATCCGAGCAGCTACGAACTATTTGCCCGCCAGTTCGGCGTGGTACCGAGCCACCTGGCGGCATTTCTGGCGGGTTCACCGAAGTATTCTCTCGGGGCGATCATGGTTCCCTTCTTTACGTCGATGTTTCTGCACGCGGGATGGATGCACGTGCTGGGCAACATGTGGTTCTTATACATTTTCGGGGACAACATTGAGGACTACCTGGGGCATTTCAAGTATTTGGTCTTTTATATTCTCTGCGGGCTGTTTGCCATGACCACACAGGTGGCAATCTATCCGCATTCAAATCTTCCTACGGTGGGGGCTAGCGGAGCGATTGCCGGGGTGCTGGGGGCATATTTCATTCTGTATCCGCGAGCGCGGGTGTTGACGTGGTTCTTCGTGTTTGTCTTCTATATTCCCGCATGGATCATGCTGGGATACTGGTTCGTGCTGCAGTTTCTGGCGGGTGCAGTTACGTTGTCGGTGGCGCAGACGGGGAAAGATGTGGGAGGAGTTGCGGTTTGGGCCCACGTCGGAGGGTTCGTGGCGGGGATGGTGATGGTCAAGCTTTTTCCGGAGCGGAGCCGCAGGACGCCCTACGCGTACCGGTAGGCTGGAGCAAAAGAAATCCCCATTTCTCGCGCAAAAGGCGCGCGAGAAATGGGGCACCCTCTTCCTCAGTAGTGGTCTCTCGTCTTAGATTCCAAAACAAAAAGATCAAACATCAGCGGGGGCGGACAGGAGCGTCCTCCCACACGGCTATTTCTTTGGACGCGACTCGGGGGGGACCAGGCCGGCCAGGCGGTAGTAGCCGACAAGCTGCCCGTAGTGCTCGCCGCAGTGTTCGATGAAGCCGTAGGCGAAGTCGTAGACGCGAACTTGCTGATGGCTGAAGGGGTCGACGAGCAGTTCGGTCATTCCCTTATCGCCTTTGGCCTTGATGGCGGCGGCGCCGTCGGCAAAGGATTTCTTGACGAAGGCGACCAACGTCAGCCTTGGTTTTGTACTGATCGGCTTTGGGATTTTCCTCGACCGGACCTTCTTGCCCGTAGCAGGATTGGTGAAGTAGTAGTTGGCTCCGGCAGCGTGGAGCAGTTGCTCTCGGAAAGTGCGCTGCGCAGGCGTGGGCTTGAAATCGAATTTATCTTCGGGGAAATCTTCGGCCATGGCGATGAGCTTGCGGCCGATATCGTTCCAAGAGTCGAGAACGACTTTGGAAGGGCTGTCTGGGGGTTTCACGGCAGCGTCTTTTTTCATGGCGTCTTGTGCGCGCGCGGGGAGAGCGAGAGCCGCGGCGGCGAGAAGGGCTGCGGCTACAAACGGAGCTTTCAACATTTCGGATTGTCCTCCACGATGGATTGGCTCAGCGGTCAGCATTGTACTTGGACTGGTAGCGGTAGGAAAAGGAGAACGTGTTTTAGGTAAATCCTACGAGAGTGCCGGCAGTGGGAAGGATTTCCAGACTTTCTACCGTAGCATTCGGTGGAAGCAGGATGGCATGGACAACAGCTTCTGCGACTGTTTCGGGCGACATCATTTTGCTGCGGGGAGCTTGGGGCCAGAGAGTTGTCCAGATGTCGGTGTCGGTGGCGCCGGGGAGCAACGCGATCACGCGGATTCCGCGAGGGCGGAGTTCTTCGCGCAGGGTATTGGTGAGGCCGAGCGCTCCGTGCTTGGAGGCGTTGTAGGCGGCGGAGCCGGCGAAGACGCGAGTGGCGGCGATGGAGAGATTGTTCACGATAGTGCCGCCGCGCTTCATGATGGCCAGCGCGGCTTGGGTGACGAGAAACATGCCGTCGAGGTTGGTCTCGAGAACATCTTTCCAGATTGGAATGGAAGTTTCTCGACTGGGAGGTTGGGGTGGGCGATGCCGGCGTTGTTGATGAGGATGTCGAGGCGCTTGAATTGGCGGCGGATGGCGCGGAAGAGGGCGTCGACCGAGTGGGGATCGCGGACGTCGCAGGAATGAGCGAGGATTTGAATTTTTGCGGAGGCCAGTTCCCTGCTCGACGCGGGCTAGGAAGATTCGTTTCGTCCGGCCAGGATCAGATTGCAGCCTTCGGCGGCGAGGGCGCGGGCGATGGCGAGTCCGATGCCGCGAGTGGCGCCGGTGATGAGAGCGACTTGGCCACGGAGACGGGTCGCCGACCTTAATGTTTTAGTTGAACGTTGTTTTATCCCCATGAGTCGCCTGGGCTCGCGCCGCCCTGATCTTACATCATCGTATTTATGCGCGGCGAGATGGGGAATAGGCCAGCAAACCGTCGACTCTCAAGGATTTAGTCCAGATCGTTTGCGCGCCAGAGGGCAAGGGCAAACGCGGGCGGGGACGCCCGCGCCACACTAATACTCAAATCCTCCAGCCTAGACTCCGTTGGGGCGCTGGCGGATCAGGGAGAGGAATTCGGAGCGCGTTTCTTCTTCGTTGCGGAAGCAGCCCAGCATCGAGGACGTGACGGCGGCGGAGTGCTGCTTTTCGACGCCGCGCATCATCATGCAGAGATGGCGGGCTTCGATGACCACGCCTACGCCTTGCGGCTCGATTACTTTCTGGATGGTCTCGGCGATCTGGGTGGTGAGGCGCTCCTGAATCTGCAGGCGGCGGGAGAACAGTTCGATCAGGCGCGGGATCTTGCTGAGGCCGATGACCTGGCCGTTGGGGATGTAGGCCACGTGCACTTTGCCGAAGAACGGCAGCAGGTGGTGCTCGCAGAGGCTGAACATTTCGATGTCTTTGACGATGACCATTTCGTCGTAGTTGACGGTGAACAGCGCGCCTTTGAGCAGGGCCTCGGGGTCTTCGCTGGTAGCCCTTGGTGAGAAACTTGCATGGCTTTGTGAACGCGCTCGGGCGTAGCGGCGAGGCCTTCGCGTTGTGGGATCTTCGCCGAGGCGGACGAGCATCTCGTGGACGAGGTCTTCAAAGCTGGCGCTGGTGAGGGTGGGTGCTCGTTCGATTGAGCGGAGTTGGTTTCATAGGTTTGGCGGTTCCTTCCTTGTGAACTTGATCGCGGTGACGCTCGGCGCACACGTGCCTCAGTACAATGCAGCGAATCACTGTCGAGTTCGCCTCCTGCGTACTCGAAGGAGTTCATCATGGTTTCTTCGAGTCTCACTCTTTCCAGATGCGCTGTGAAAGCCACGCTGCAATATTTCGAAAATCTCGACGCAGAGATTTTCCGTGGTGGGCACAGCTTGGGCGAATTCTTGCAGCGTATTCAAATTCTCGAGGTCGTAGCGGGCGAGCACTTCCCTTTCGACGAAGCCGTCGAGATCGACGAGGTTGCAGACCATGCCGGTGCTCTGGTCGACCGGGCCGCTGACCGTGACTTCGAGGGTGTAGTTGTGGCCGTGTCCGTGAGGATTGTTGCATTTGCCATAGGTGGCGCGGTTCTCGTCGTCGGACATCTCTGCGCTGTGCAGGCGGTGCGAGGCGGAGAAGAGGTAGCGGCGGGTGAGATGGGCTTTCATGATTCGAGCTTCTAGCTCCTAGCTTTTAGCTCCTAGCTTACACATTCATTCTCCGTAGAAATCGACGAACAGGTCTGGGGTTTCGTAGACGCGGACGCGGTGCAGGCGGGCTTTCTGGAGTTTGGTCGCCAGGCGCTGCCAGATCGGCGATCGCGAGATTTTCCGTGGTCGGAATTTGGGTGAAGAATTCCGGGACTTCTTTGTTCAGGAAGCGGTGGTCCATGGCGTCGAGGACTTCGCGGTGCATGACTTCTTTGAGTTGCTTGAGATCGACGACAAAGCCGGAGCGGGGATCGACTTCGCCTTTCACCGTGACTTCGAGAGTGTAGTTGTGGCCGTGGCCGTTGGGGTTATTGCATTTGCCGAAGATGCGGCGGTTCTCTTCCGGAGTGAAGTCCGGGATTGTGGTAGTAGTGCGAGGCGGAGAATTCGGCTTTGCGGGTTAGATAGACCATAGGAGAATCAGTTGCCAGTGGTCAGTGGCCAGTAGAGCGGCCAGTCCGAATCGCCTGCTTGCGAATCAGGATTATCTGGTACGTGCGGCCTTTCCAGGCGACCTTGCCTTTGCGTGTGCGCTCTTTTCGAGCGCAGCAACAAGTAGGCGAACATCGGCATGCCGAACAGGGCACCGAGGAAGTTCATCGTCAGATGCGAAATTCGCGCGACTGGAGTCTCTGTGGTGAAAACGCATGAAGCACGAGAACACTCAGTCATCATCCACCACCAGCGTCCGCGCCGTGACAGCTAACGGCAGGAAGCGACCCATGGAATGCATCCAGAGCAGCTAACGTCTTCGCGGCAAGCCGACCTGGTTATGGGAACAGCAGCGCCAGGTTCTTGGTCCAGCCTTCGCGGAGTTGGCGGTAGTTGCGGTACATGCGGGTACGGACGGCGTCGGCGGCGTAGCGGAAACGAATCTTTCGGCCGGAACGTCTTCACGGCGCGGGCGAGGGCGACGTCTTCGAGGATATTGTCCGGCGATGGCGGCGTGGCCGCCGACGGCGTCGTAGGCTTCGCGCGTGATGAGGATGTACTGGCCGTTGGCGGCGGCGGCGGGAGAAGTTGGGATCGCTAACCTCGGACGGGGGATATTGCCGGGCCAGTTCGGCGAAGACTACCGGCAGATGGCCATCTCCCAGAAGCGTCACCGCGATTTGTTCGGGAGAGTAGGAGAGCAGGTCGGCCTTGTTGTCCTGGGCTTCCGCCAAGGCTGCGAGCGAGCGAGCCCGGTAGGTGGACGGTGTCGGCGTCGGTGAAGAGCAGCCACTCGCCGCGGGCCTGGCGCGCTCCGGTGGTGACGGCGTTGTTCTTGCCGGTCCAGCCTCGGGGAGTGGGCCGGCCTCGATGACGCGCACTGCGCGGAGAATGATTGAGCGATTTCGCGAGTGCGGTCGGTGGAGTGGTCGTCGACGACGATGATTTCGAAAGGCGACGCCGGACTGTGCGACCAGCGACTGGAGGCATGCGCCGAGGCAGGCTTCTTCGTTGCGCGCGGGGACGATCACCGACACGGTGGGCGGCTGCGCGAGCTGTCTCGGTCGCGGTCATACGTCGAATCTATTATTATAGCTGGGTGCGACGCATCGCCCAGTTCCCGTTGCTGCTCTGACTTGCCTGCCTGCTTATCATCGCTTGTCCGGCTGCTACAGCGGGTCGCGGCCGCCGCGCATCGGGACGGGCGCTCCGGATTTCACGGTGCAGGACTCGCAGAGCACGGTCACGCTAAGCCAGTTTCGCGGGCAGGTGGTGGTGCTGAACTTCTGGGCGACTTGGTGCGCGCCCTGCGTGGAGGAAATGCCGTCGCTGGTGGAGATGCAGCGGCGCATGAAGTCGAAAGGCGTGACGGTGCTGGCGGTGAGCGTGGACGTGGACGAGAAGCGCTACCAGCAGTTCTTGAAAGATCACAATGTGAACCTGCTCACGGTGCGCGATCCTCGCGGAAAGAGCAACGGGCTTTACGGGACGTTCAGGTTTCCGGAGACCTACGTCATTGACCGCAAGGGCGTGATGCGGCGCAAGTTTATCGGGGCGGTGGATTGGACGGAGCCGGAGATCACGGATTTTTTGAGCAAGATGTGAAGGCCTGGGACAGATGCCGTCCCTGCGGGACTCGTTGAGTCTATTCGGTTTCCCCGCCCGGCACTGCCGTGCCGGGCTTTCCCATGCCGCCCCTTCGGGGCTGGAGTCAATCGGCTTCGCTCGTCAGCTTCCTTCGAACGTTTTTCTGACAACATCTTGCCGCGTCGCTTAGAAAGAATAGTTTTCGCGCAAGGTTCGGATAGGCAGTGCGACTGTCAACGAGTAATCTGTCCTTCGAAATTATTCTGTCCTCGTGAGGTTGATTCCAATCGAATGAAGGAGCCTGAGACAGAATCCATGCATGCTCTCGACAATGTCATTTGGCAGGCGCTGACCACGCGGCAGGTACAGTTTGCGGAGTGCTTCGGACGGGCGCGGCGGTTTGTTCGGGAGGTGACCTCGCTGACCGCATTCGCGGAAGAGAGCCCGGAGGGCTACGCCGCACTCGCCGGGCTGGTGGGCGCGGGCGGCACAGCCGCGCTATTTCTCGACGGCGAGTATAAACCGCGAACCGGTTGGGATTTGGTGGGCGGCGCTCCCTTGCTGGAGATGGTCTGCGAAAACGGCGACCTTCACCAGTATCGGCCTCATTCTGCTCCTGAAATCATTCCGCTGGGCGTGCCGGAGGCGGCAGAGATGGTCGAACTGGCGACCCTGACCAAGCCCGGGCCGTTCGGGCTGCGAACCCATGAACTCGGCAAGTATGTGGGCATTCGGAGCGGAAGTAAGTTAGTCGCCATGGCGGGCGAGCGTCTCAAGGTGCCGGGGTACACCGAAGTCAGTGCCGTGTGTACGCATCCGGAGCACCTCGGAAAGGGTTATGCGCGGGTGCTGATGACCGAGGTGATGCAGGGAATCCGCGAGCGTGGGGAGATTCCCTTTCTGCACGTGAGGAAGGACAATTCGCGGGCGGTGGAGCTTTACGAACGGTTGGGATTCCGAACACGAAGTACGCCGCAGTACACGCTGCTGCGGAAGATTTAGTCGCTATCGACGACTTTGTCGCTCGGGCATGTGCCGGCGAGACGCCGCCACGACAGCGGCGCTACAAAAACCCTCAGTACAGGTGGAAGTCCACTTCTACTGCGATCTCGACGCGCACGGGGTGGCCATCTTTCATAGCGGGCTCGAACTTCCAGTTCCGCACCGCTTCCATGGCCTTTTCGTCGAGGCCCATTCCCAGGCTATTCAGCACGCGAATGTTGCTGGGACGGCCGTCGGTTCCGACGATCAGGCCGAGGGTGCAAACGCCCTGGTATTTAGCCTTGCGAGCTTCTTCTGAAAATTCCGGCTCCGGCGCGTAAATCTGGCGCGGCGGAGAGACGCCGCCACCTACGTGGAAGATTCCTCCACCAGTACCGCCGCCCTCGCCCGGACCAAAGCCCGGGCCTTTACCGGATCCGACACCGCCGCCGCTGCCTGATCCAATTCCACTACCTGAGCCTGTGCCATTCGAGGGCAGCACGGCATGCGACATGGGATCGCCCAAGTTCGGCATGTTATTGGTAGCCAGTTGCACTTGCGGGGGAATTACGATTGTGGGATCGACCGCCAACTTGGGATGTTCGTTGCGGACAATCACCATGGGAGGCGTGATCTGCTGCATGGAGAACTTGGGCAGTTTGCCCTGGCTGGCTTGCAATACGTCGCGATCGCCGCCGCCACCACCGCCGCCAGCTTGCGTCTTCGAGGGTTTCAGCAGGGGAAGAGGTCCGGGATCCACCAACGTCACCGTTACTCTCTGTGCAGGGGCCGCTTTCACGACGTGGCGTCCAATCAGCGTACCAGCTACGACGACGGCCGCGACGAGAATGTGTACGCCCGTGGAACCTAGCGCTCCATTCTTCTTGTTATCGTAAAAACCCCAGATATCTTTGACCGGCTCGGGCTTGGATTCGAGCTTGAGTGGCGGAAGCTTCTTGGGGAAGAAGAACTCGTCCAGTTGCCGGAAAAGTGACTTCCACAGGGGTTCTTCGAAACTATCCTTAGCCAAAAGCAAATGCAGCTCTGGCTCATTGGGGCTAATCGGATTGATTGATTCGGATCCCATAGTTCCGGTCTGGACGTTCTCGCTAGTGTGTACGCACGCCCTAGAGTAACTTCCCAGGGAAAATCGGGCAAGGTCCTCTGTACACAGATGAGCGACACACCCGCTAAGTTGCTTCAAATTGCGCCCGATTTTCGTAAAGAACGTACCGATCGGCCGCCCCACAAACATATCGGGCCAATAATGCTCCTGCTTTTTGAAATTGTACCTCTAGTCGAGCTATTCCGACAGTGCATTTCTGTGGGATCAGGAAGCCCAGGAAGACATGTACTTTCTGCCGGTGTGATTGACATTTTCGTGACAAGCTTCCGGCCAGAGTGTTCCCGCCAAATGCGAGAGCGAGGCGCCCCTTCGGCACGGTCAGGCCAGGCTCCTGCGACAGCTGGCAAGATGCCGGCGCTACGACGTTCCTGGCGGCGCTCCCTATATAATGAGAAGATTCAATCAGTTGGGAGATGCGAACCGAGTGACCCTCGAGCTTAAAAAGACCATAAACCTGCCTCAAACTGCCTTCCCCATGAAGGCAAACCTGCCCCAGAACGAGCCCAAAATGTTGGAGCGCTGGGAGCAGATGAGGATTTACGAGCGTATCCGCGAGGCTCGGAAAGGCGCGCCCCGCTACATTCTGCACGACGGGCCGCCCTATACCAGCGGGCCGATCCATATGGGTACGGCACTGAACAAGTGCCTGAAGGATTTCATCGTAAAGTCCAAGAACATGGCGGGATTTGATGCACCGTATGTGCCCGGATGGGATTGCCACGGTTTGCCGATCGAGATCAAGGTCGACAAGGAATTAGGCGGCAAAAAGTTGCAGATGCGGCCGACCGAGGTGCGCGCCGAGTGTCGCAAGTACGCGCAGAAATATCTCGACCTACAGCGAACGCAGTTCAAGCGCATCGGCGTATTCGGACGTTTTGAGCGGCCCTATGCCACGATGAATGCGCAGTACGAGTCCGTGGTGCTTTCGACGTTCTTCTCTTTTTACGAAAACGGATTCGTTTATAAGGGGCTGCGTGCCGTTTACTGGTGCATGCATGACGAGACTGCGCTGGCCGAGGCCGAGGTCGAATATGAAAACCACACCAGCACCACGGTCTGGGTGACGTATGGATTGCTCGACGATCCGGCGAAGATTGACGCGGCGCTCGCAGGAAAGAAAGTTTCGACCATCATCTGGACCACAACGCCGTGGACGCTCCCCGCATCGATGGCGGTGGCGTTTCATCCCGATGAAGAATACGTTGCGCTGGAATCGGGCGGCGAAGTCTTCATTGTCGCGGCGAAGCTGGTGGCGGATGTGGCGGCGAAGTGCAACCTGACTGATCCGCGGCCGCTCGGGTATTTTCCTGGAAGGAAGCTGGAGCGGTTGAACTTTCAGCATCCATTTTTGGATCGCAAGATTCTCGGTGTGCTGGCCGACTACGTCACCATGGACACGGGGACCGGCGTGGTTCACACGGCGCCGTCACACGGCGCCGAGGACTTCATCACCGGCATGAAATATGGTCTGGATGCTACGAGCAACGTCGACGAAAAGGGCATTCTGCGAAACGGGCTGCCCGAATACACGGGCAAGCGCGTGTGGGAAGCAAACCAGCCGATCGTTGATCTGGTAAAGAGCCGGGGAGCGCTGCTGCACGCGGAGACAACTGAGCACTCGTATCCGCACTGCTGGCGCTGTCACAATCCGGTGATCTTTCGCGCAACCGAGCAGTGGTTCATCTCCATGGAAACTCCGATGCCCGGCGGAAAAGGAAAGAACGACACGCTGCGCACGGGCACGCTGGAAGAGATCAAGAAGGTGAAGTGGGATCCGACGTGGGGCGAAGAACGGCTGTCGAACATGATTCAGACGCGGCCGGACTGGTGCATCTCACGGCAGCGCGTGTGGGGAGTTCCAATCGCAGTTTTCTTGTGCGAGAAGTGCGGTAAGCCGCTGAACGACCACGCTGTTAATCAGAAGGTTGTGGAACTGTTTGCACGCGCTGGAGCCGATGTTTGGTTCACGCCAGACTCGGACACGATTCTTCCTGCGGGAACGAAGTGCCCGCACTGCGGCAGCCACAAGTTCGAAAAAGAAACGGACATTTTCGACGTATGGCTGGAATCGGGGGCGAGTTATCTGGCGTTGGTGGCGGACGAACCAGATTATCCCTGGCCTTCTGATTTGTATCTTGAGGGAGGCGATCAGTATCGGGGATGGTTTCAGTCTTCCCTGCTCTGCGGGATGGGAACGCACGGAACTCCGCCCTACAAGGGCGTGGTCACACCGGGTTGGACGCTCGACGAAAAAGGCCAGGCCATGTCGAAGTCGCGGGGAAACGACGTGGATCCGGTCGACATCTCCAGCCGGCTGGGCGCAGAAGTGGTGCGGCTGTGGGTGGCGTCGGTCGATTTCCGCGAGGACGTCGTAGGCTCGGAAGCGCTGATGCAGCGCGTGGGCGAGAACTATCGGCGCGAGATTCGGAACAAGCTGTTCAAGAATTCGCTGGGGAACCTGTACGATTTCGATCCGCAGGCCGACGTGGTGCCGTTTGAAAAAATGGACGCGCTGGACCAGTACATGCTTCGCCAGACTTGGGCGCTGGCCCGTGACATTCGGAAGTGGTACGAGGAATTTGCCTTCCACCGGATCTACCAGACCTTAACCCATTTCTGCGTTGTGGAACTGAGCGCGTTTTATTTCGACGTCATTAAGGACCGGCTCTACACCTACGCTCCCAATTCCGATGGACGGCGTTCCGCGCAAACCGCGCTCTGGCGCATCGTGGAAGCGATGACCCGGTTACTCGCGCCAATTTTGAGCTTCACCTGCGAGGAAGTCTGGCAGCATTTGCCGAAGATGGCGGGGCGTCCGGAGAGCGTGCATCTAGCGAAGTTCCCGGCCGCAGTCGATGTGCTCGGGAGCGACTCGGTTCCTGAGCACGATGCGCAGCAGCAGGAGTGGACGACACTGCTGGCGGTGCGCGAACAGGCATTGAAGGCGCTGGAGGAGGCCCGGAACAGCAAGAACATTGGGAAGAGCTTGGAGGCGCAACTGGTGATCACAGCGGCGGAGCCTGCCTATTCCGCGCTGGCACGGCATCGCGATCAGCTTCGGTACCTGTTCATCGTGTCGGCCGTGACGCTCGCGCCGGGATCGGGAAATGGAACAAGCGGGGTGCATATCGAGGTGAAGAAGGCGGACGGGGCCAAGTGCGAGCGCTGCTGGAACTACTCCACGCACGTTGGGGAAGACCAGGCGTATCCCACACTCTGCGAGCGATGCAGCCCGGTGGTGAGAGGACTGGAATCACACGCGAATTGATGACCACCACCTCGACGCGCACCATACATTTTTCGTTGGCTCTGTTGATCGTCCTGCTCGACCGGTGGACGAAGCGGTTGGTGGCGGCGCGGATCGCGATGTATAGCCACATCCAGATCATTCCGGGATTTTTCCGGCTCACGCACACGGAGAATACGGGCGCGGCGTTCAGCCTGTTTGCGGACTCCCCGTCGCATTGGAAGACCGTATTGCTGATCGGGTTCTCTTTTGTCGCGATGGTGATTGTCTCGGTGCTGCTGTGGAAGCAGACCCGAGCGCTGACGATCACGGGAGTTGCGCTGGCATGCATACTGGGCGGAGCGGTGGGAAATCTTTGGGACCGCGTGGCCAGCGGGCGAGTGGTGGACTTTCTGCTTTTCTATGTCAACCAGTACCAGTGGCCAGTTTTTAATTTGGCGGACAGCGCGATTGTGGTGGGGGCGATTGTGCTGGTCCTTGAAATTTTGTGGGGAAAATCTGGAGCCCACGAAAGTCGGGGATCTTAGGCGAAACAGCGGGCGTCGTCACTTCGTGCCCTTCGCGCGCGGGCCTTTGCGTCCTTCCTGGTGAATGTGTTTTGCGATTTCAGCGGAGAGCTTTTAACCGCGAAGATCGCTGAGAGTTCGCGGAGAGCGCAAAGAAATGCAAAATCTACAGCGGCAAAAGCCACCCTTTATGGGGCGCCGTAGAGTTGTTTGTAGACGGCGGTGTTGCGCAGGATTGCCTGCACGTACTCGCGAGTTTCGGTGAACGGAATGGACTCGACGAACTCAGGGGAATCGCGATACGGCCCCTGCCCCATCCATTCCTCGACACGGTCGGAACCCGCGTTGTAAGCAGCGAGGGCGTGCTCGAACGATCCGCCGAACTTGTCGACCATGCCGCGAAAGTAGCGCGTGCCCAATTGCAGATTGACGCCTGGAGTGAACAACTGGGCGGGAGCGTAGTGCTTCAGAGATTCCTGGTGGGCGACCACCTTGCCGGTTTTGGGCAGCAACTGCATGAGGCCTACGGCGTTCGCGCGGGAAACCGCCAGCGGATTGAACTCTGATTCCTGGCGGATCAGCGACGCGACCAGATAGGGATCGAGGCCATTGGCCAAAGAAAATCTCTTGAGCTCTGCCCAGTAGGGACGCGGAAATAAAGCCTCCCAGTAAATGCGCGGCAAGGTTGGAATGTCGACTGCGAAATAACTGGGGACGGAATGCTTCATTACTTCGATGGCGCGATCGTAGTGGCCGGTATCGATGAATAGTTGTGCGGTTTCGGCGGGACCCCAGTTTCCACCGTCGGTACTAGAGGCGGCCTGCAATTCGCGCACGGCAAAATCCACCAAGCCTCCGTTGCCCAGCAACTCTGCCTTCTGCAGGTGGAGATCGTCAGCCGGCGGTTCCGATAGCGTCACTTTGTCGCCGTGCTCAAGCGGGGGAATGCGATCGAGCAGCGCATACTGGCCCGGAGGCTCGGCGACTTCGGGAAGCCTCTGCAAACGCTCTCGCCCCAATTCGGCGTAATAGTAGTTGCGGAAACGGTCCGATAATTTCTGATAATAAGCACGAGCCATGCCGGGCTGGTTGTCCTCTTCAGCCAGCCGCGCCCGCCAGTAGAGGGCCGCGGAGGTTTCGTTCCCCGCGGGATACATCGCGATCTGCTCGTCAAATTGTTTCTTAGCTTCCTCGTTTCGCCCAAAGCGGAGGGTAAGCCACGCGGCTTTCCAGTGGGCATACGAAGCGCGCGTTCCGTTAGGGAAACGCTGCTGCAACTCGCGAAAGGCGTCGAGCGCCTTGTCGTACTCACGATGCACGAGATGCAGATTCGCCGACGACAGCAACGCTTGCTCGAACCAGGAACTGGTGGGCGCGGTTTGCCGCAGTTCGTCTACGGAGCGGTAAAAGGTGTCATTGTCGTCGGAGGCCCAGGCCACTTCGCCGAGAATGTAGAGGCGCTCCGCGGTTTGATCGGGAGTCGCGCCGGGAAGTGTGGTCAATTCTGCCTTGGCCTCGCGGTTGCGGCCGCTGCGGTGCAGCGCATCTGCCAACGCGAGTTCAGTTGCCGGACGTGCTTCCGGACTGGCCTGGAGCGCGAGTTCGCGATATTCATCGACCGCGTCGTTGTAGCGCTTTGCCTTCATCAGCAGATCAGCGCGTGTCTTGCGTTGTGCCAGGGTCGCTGGAGGCGCGTTGGGGAGTCTCTTCAGCTCGACAAAGGTCGCGTCCGCTTCTGCCGCCGTCGGCATGTTGTAGTAGACATTCGCCAGCGCCTCAGATGCTTTCGCGGTCTGGCCCAAAGTTGCATAGGCCCGTCCTAACGTGAACTCGAAGTCGGACCGCGCCGGCAGGCGGTCCTTCTCCAGCAGTTCGGCGGCTTCGGCTGCGCGTCCCTCGGACAATAGCGCAGTGGCGTAGCTCAGGTGGGCATCGCGAATCAGCAAGGAATCCGGATAGCTGGCGTTGAAGTTAGCCAATGCGGCGAGACCCTCGGCCTGATGCCCGGTCTGCAGATAGCAAGTACCCAGGTAGTAGGCGACGTAGTCTCCCAGATCGCCGGCCAGCGGCTTGGCGCGATTCAGGGGATCAATCGCCTTTGCCCAGTCATGGTCGAGGACGTGGGCATAACCAAGGACGAGCCAAGCTAGCGCTCCGGCATCCTCCTTGGAGTGGGCGCGCGCGTAGGCTTCAACTCCGGCATAACCGGCGGGAGTGCGGTCCTGAATCAACTGCTGCGCCATGAGCCGCAAGTTGGTGGACGCGACAAAGGCTTGGCGAATGCGGCGCACGCGCGGGGACATCGGCCTGCGCCTTCTTTTTGCGGCCGGGGCACGGGTTGATCTCTTTGTGGAAGGCTTGCTGGCCCCGGTGTTCCCCTTCTTTGCAGCAGTCGTGGAAGATTTCGTTTGCGCAGACTTCGGCGTTGAAGGCTTGGTCGAAGCAGCCGGACTCTGGCCTTCGGACGCTCCTGTCGCAGACTTTTTGTCGGAAGAATCGGAAACCGCGGGAGGCGAAGTTTCTTGTGGAAACGCGACAGAACGCCCAGTACTAAGGAGCCCGCATAGAGCGCCCAGCGCGAGCACTCGCCACAACTTGAGACCCAATCGACCCACCTTAATAATCTTCGCGCGGAGACGCGAACACCAGAATCTTAATCGTGAGATGCGAGAGCTACAGTTAAAGATCCCTCGAGCCAACCTCAGGGGCTAAAGCCCGTCGGTTCGAGCGGCCCGGAGCGGCGCGGCTGAATCCGTGCCCTTCCCAAAACCAATTTCGAGAAAACAGTCGTGTTTCCCAAAAGCAATTTCTGAAACCATTCGCAGGTCCCATCCTGAAACCAATTTATTTGCGGAAGTTCGCGCCCATGACCGAATAGTCATCTTCCGCCAGGCTACGAACGACTTCCTTCTGAAAGTAGTCGCCACTGGCCGCCGCAGTGTTGCCGTAGCGCTTCTGAAACGTGGACCGGCTCTTTTCAATATCTTCTTTGAGGCGATCATAAAGGTCGCGGTTGCGGCGGCCCTCCGCCACTTTCGCCTGGTTGTATAGCTTGATTTCATCCACCAGCAAGCGCGCAAAGCGCTGAGCTTTGCGGTGAGTATCGGCATCGTCGGCAGACATTCCGGCAAAGGGGTCCGCTGCGGTCGCGGGCGCGGATGCCGCAGCACTTGCGGAAGCCGCATGGGCGGCCACTTCGGCAGCCACTTCGACGACCTCCGCAGCCGGTTCCTGCACGGGAGTTGGAGCTGTATGTTTGGGCGAGTGTGCCGCGAAGGGATCTGAAAAAGAACTTACCGTTTGCACCGGTACCGGGGCCTGAGAACGCTCAGTGCCGGCTCCAGCATCGCCGAAATCTCTCTGCGCTTGCTTGCGCAACGAAACGACTTCGAGCCAGGCGCTCGTGGCCAGCACTAGCACTTCGAGAGAGGGGCCGTCGAGCACGCCGTCCGCGCCGCCGTCAGCGTAGAGCAAGGCTGCCACTTTATCTTTGAGGACCAGCGGCAGCACTAGAATCTGCTCGTTGGCTGGCCCACCAAAATGCTCGACGAAGCGATGATCCATCTCGGCAATGTTCGCCGGGGCCGCGTTCCGATTGTGATAGACGTGAGCCGCGGGGCCAGCCGTCATGTCCAGCGGAAAATCCTTGACCGCATCTTCCTCGCCGAAGCCGCGGCCTTGCCAGCCGTTGGCCGCTCCGGCTTTCACGACGAAGAGCGCGACGCGCGATCCGTAGGAACTGCCGGCATCGAGCAACGCTCGCAAAATCTCTTTTTGCGTGGTCCCGGCGTGGATGCTGGCGACGGCCAGAGCGAGATTTCCCTGAGTCGGACTTCCCCGGCCCGCCGGTACAGCCGAGGGCGCGGGCAATTCCGCTATTACGCGAGCGACCAACTCCGCCTGCAATGCTGGAAGCTGGCGGTCGAGAACCTGCGCCACCGCCCGCTCGACGATTTGCTGAAGTTCCTTGCTTTCCGCCATGCTCAGAGAACCATTTGAATTGTCCAGTCTTAAAAGAGTGTTCGCACGAAAGGACAATGCCCTAAGCGCTGATTATACGGTACTTGTGCTCAGACATCAGAGTACTTCGGTACCTGTTCATCTGGGTTACGCCCGACCCTCTGAACTCTATCGCAAAGTTTTCTTGCCGCCTACCCGAAAGCCGTTGGGCAAAGAGGCGGGTTACCAAGTAGAATAACAGTTTCGATTTCGATATTTTGAGCCACGTGCCATGTATCGCTCGTTTCTTTCTTATACCGAAAATACTGCATCGCCAAGCGAATGGGAGCCATCCAAAACAAAGTAGTAGGACCAGTTAGCGAAGAGTTGACGCTCGTACAAGCGGCTAAACGCGGCGACGACTCGGCGTTTGAAGAATTGGTCCGCCGCTACGATCGCAACGTTTTTCGGATCGCGCAACACATCACGCAAAACCGCGAAGACGCGGAAGACGTGGTGCAAGAAGCGTTCCTGAAAGCGTACAGCAACCTGGCGCAGTTCCAGGAGCAGTCGAAGTTTTACACGTGGCTGGTCCGGATCGCGGTTAACGAAGCGCTGATGAAGTTGCGCCGGCGCAAGCCGGAGCGCACGGTATCGCTCGACGAAGACATTAAGACGGAGGACGATTCCCTCCCCCGCGAGATCGCGGACTGGAGTCCGAGTCCGGAACAGCAGTACACGCAAGCGGAGTTGCGCGAGATTTTAAGCAAGACCATCCAGGGACTGCCCCCGGGCTTCCGGACGGTGTTTGTGCTGAGGGACGTGGAAGGACTTTCGACCGAGGAAACCGCGGCGGCACTGGAGTTGAGTGTGCCGGCGGTGAAGTCAAGGCTGTTGCGGGCTCGCCTGCAGCTTCGCGAACGGTTGGGACGTTACTTCCAGAGACGAGAAAGTAGCGATGCCAAGAGTACAGAGACCAAAACGGGCGATGTTCCGAGCGGAGATGGCAAAAAGTGAAATGCGCTGAATTCCTGACCGAACTGACCAACTATCTGGACGGCGTCCTCGACGAGAAGACCAAAGTCGAGTTAGAAAATCATCTTTCGTGGTGCCACAACTGCTATGTGGTCTGCGACACGACCAAAAAAACCATCGAGATTTACCGCGATTCCCAACTCTACGAACTGCCCGAGGACCTCCGCAGCCGATTACGATCGGCCATCATGACGAAGTGCCAGCAGCAGAAAAAGCGCGGACCCCAGAGCGTTTAGGTCCGGTTTAAGCCTTCCGGCCACCTCGCCATCTTCTGCAAAAAGATATTGGCGGGACTGTGATATATTCTTCTTCCCCCCTCGTAACTATATCCAAGACAATGGTTTCTGGCGATTCGCGCTGGTGGAAGAGTCGGCTTTAAGAAAAGCTCAACCCTTTTGGCAGTTGCGTGAATCTAAATAGGGGAGCGGCTGTATCGCACTAAGGGGGGCGAGGCACACTCTCAGCAAGAAACTCTGTAAGCCCAGGACTCGGACATACACGCTCAGGGTATGGAAGGTGGGGTCATGATCGCAAAATTGTTGGAAGCCTTGTTTGGCTGCAGGCACGCCCGCTACAGCTTCCCCGTAACAGTTCGCCGCGCAAAGCGGCGCTCATCAGCAGCAGCGCTAACGGGAACCTATGTCGTTTGTCTCGATTGCGGCAAAGAGTTCGCGTATGACTGGCAGGAAATGACGGTCATCACTTCGCCAGAACGTCATCGCGAGCGCCTGGCCGAGTTGGCGAAGCATGCGGCATAGACTTTCGCAACATTAAAGAACGACGACAGTCTGCGGCGTTGTAGTAAAGGTAACGGTCAGAATCCTTTCGGGACGCTGCAGCACTTTGCCGATACGGACTGTACAACAGTAACATTCCCCCCTTTTTCCGTTCGCCACGGCTCACCGAGGCGCACAATGTTTAGCGGTGGCTCTTTTGCTCGCTTTTCCTGAAGACAGCAGGAGCGAATCCTGGACATGCGCGAAGACTCTCACCAGCCGTTTCAGCGAACCTGCCTCTACAAACGCCGCTCTCCAGAAAGCATTGCTGGGGCAAGACGACTTATTAGATTCGATTCCAATCATTCCTGTGATCTTCCAGAGTCTGCTGGCGGAACTGAATCAACCTGCGGAACAAGTAAATATGCTGCGCGTCGCGGATCCGGTTGGACGCGACGAGTCTGGCGGCGCAGTTGTCTGCGCATGGCGAATTCGCCGCTGGTTGGCCGGCCATCAATCCCGCACTGGTGGCAATTGTTGCTTTGGTGGACCGGTTATGCCGCTCGGCAAACCTGGGGATGGGATACGGTCGAAATTCCTGAGCCAGCGGCTTGCTGGGAGCCCGACTGGAAGATCTTGAAGGCAAAAACTCCGCCGACCGCCCTTCCTGGAATGGGCCGACTCCGTCAAGGCTGCTGACACCTATTTTGCCGAAATCCGGGAGCTCGTGACGGCCATGTTCCACAGCAATTAGCTGGCCGGGTACTCCGCCGGTATAGGCACGGGAACTCGTTTGTCAACGGGCACGAACTCGCGCTCTCCGTGTCCGGTGTAGACTTGGCGCGGTCGCGCGATCTTCTGTTCGGGATCAGTAATCAGTTCCTGCCACTGCGCCAGCCAGCCTGCGGTCCGCGGAATCGCGAAAAGCACAGTGAACATTTCGGGCCGGAAGCCCATCGCCTGGTACATGATGCCGGAATAGAAGTCGACATTGGGATACAGTTTGCGCTTCACGAAATAGTCATCTTCCAACGCGATCCGCTCCAGCTCCAATGCAATATCGAGTTTCGGACTCCGTCCGGTGACTTGGAAGACCTGCTCAGCAGTCCAGCGGATGATTTTGGCGCGAGGATCGTAATTCTTGTAAATGCGGTGCCCGAAGCCCATCAGCTTGATCTGCCCTTCCTTGACGCGCTTGATGTAGGCGGGAACGTGATCTTTGGAGCCGATTTCGTCGAGCATCTTCAGGACCTCTTCGTTGGCTCCGCCGTGCAGTGGGCCGGCCAGAGCCGAAGCCGCCGAGGCTACCGACAGATAAGGATCGGCCTGCGAGCTACTCACTGACCGCATTGCATTGGTGCTGCAGTTCTGTTCATGGTCGGCATGCAGAATGAAAAGAATGTCGAGCGCGCGCGCGATCGCGGGATTGGCCACGTATTTAGGCTCGACCATCTTCCACAACATGTTCATGAAATTTTCGGTGTAGCTGAGATCGTTGTCGGGATAGACGTAGGGAAATCCGACGTTGTGCCGGTATGACATGGCCGCGATCGAAGGCACTTTGCCGATAAGGCGTTGGATCTGATGCATCCGGTTGGCGGGATCGTGCACCTGCTTGGCATCCGGGTAAACGCTCGATAAGGCCGCGATCGTGCTCACGAACATCGCCATGGGGTGCGAGGAATAACGGAATCCCTCCATGAATTTCTTGGTGGTCTCGTGCAGCATGGTGTGGTGGGTAATGTCGTGCACCCAGGTCTGGAGTTCTTTCTCGGTGGGCAGTTCGCCAAACAGCAACAGATATGCGACTTCCAGGAAACTGCAGCGCTCGGCCAACACTTCAATGGGATATCCACGATAGCGCAAGATTCCTTTGTCGCCGTCGATGTAGGTGATGCTGCTTTTGCACGACGCCGTGTTCATGAACGCGGGGTCGTAAGTCATCAGCCCAAAGTCGTCCGAACTGGTCTTGATCTGGCGCAAATCCATGGCCCGGATGGTCCCGTTGTCGACCGGGACGGTGTAGGTTTTGTTGGTGCGATTATCGGTGATGGTGAGTGTTTTCTCTGGCATGGGAATATTCCGCCTTATCCGCTACTAAGAAGTCCAGCATAGCCGAGCCTATGTTCGTTCCCAAGTTCGATCTGTGATCCGGATCACAAGCATCTGTGACGACGTTCGAACAATCGATTTTACGCCAAATCCGCCTTCGCTGTTGCTGTCTCTGAGGTGGGGGAGGCACTCCAGAGATCGCGCGCTGTACTCGCCACTCCCTTCCCTTCGGGCCTTCGATCACCGTTCCCGCTTTGGCCTAGCGGTTGCTCCGCCTTTCGGCATTGCAGTGCCTCAATATCCTCGCCGACTCAGTCACGATTTCCTGACATGCCGCAGATCTCCCGCGGCAAGTTCCACCGCCTTCGATGCCCAACCGCCGGATTTACCACCAGTGAGCTTGATGGATATGGGCTTCGCAATCCTTGGCCCGCTCGCCCGCCACCCTAGGCCTCGTATCCGGTTCTGGTTCATCGGCTCGCATCTTTGCTCCGCGCTTCTTTCCAACCCCGCCTCGCGGCGATTGTGATTTCACCGTTTGCTCCACGGGCATTACCCCGTTTCATCGCTCTTAGGAAGCAGTGCGCCCTGGTCGGTGCATCGGTACTTTCGGCCTCGTGGGGTTTCCACTTGTGCCTTTTCCCTTGGCATCACCGACCCGCTTCTCAAGTTCCGTACGAAAGCCCAGATAAGAGTCATGCCGCCTATACACCGGACCCCGCAGGGCCAGTAAGTAGGTAACCTTCCATGCTGTTCCCGGGACAAGGTGCAGATCCCGGTTTTGGGTGTCTCCCTTCAGCTTTTCGATGCTTCCTCAGCGGATCGTTTGCACTCATCTCTCTTATCCCCACATGACGTGATCTTCTGTCACGCCTTTTAACCATAACGTTCACCACCGCGGTCTTTGGACCGCAGCAGTTATGGCAGTTTGAAGCCTCCTCCTACAAGGCGGCTCCGAAGGACCTACCTTCATCTTTCGTACAGCATGACGATCACTCGTCTTCTTGACACAAGCACCTCCAAGCTGTCGAACATGCTCGGCACACCAAAACAAAACCGGCGGCTGTTGCCGCCGGTTCAGCTCAGGTCAAAGGTTGACAGCCGAGGCGGCTGTCTCTACGTACTCTAATTCGAATCGTCACGGCGTTTCAGGGTTGGACGATCGTCATCACTCTTGGTGTCGCCGGACTTGTCGGTAGTATTCGCAGTCCGCCGCAAGCTGGGCTTGCTCGAGTCTTTCTCGTCGATCACCTTGTGTTTGTTTTCGATCGCCGCCAGTCGCGCTTTGACCCCGTCAAACTCGGAGGTCGTCACTACGTACTGTTGCTTGGCGGGAAGAATCTTTCGAATCTCGTCCTGGGATTTCTCAATCCGGTCGGGAGTCTGCGGGTGAGTATCGAAAGCCTTGGACAAGGTTCCGGGCTTCTTCTTCTCCATTGCCTGGATCTTTTCAAAGAAGGAGACGAAGGCCGAAGGATCATATCCGGCGCGATACATGTATTCGATACCCAGGTAGTCAGCCTCCGCCTCGAATCCACGCGAGAAGTGCAAGAAGGTCAGCGGAATGCCCAGGCCCATCGCTTCGTAGCCGGCGTAGCCAATCGCTCCGCCCATGAAGATGAAAGGGATTGACGCCATCTGCAGCAGGTTGGCCCGTGTCATTTCGCGTCCGTAGTGGCAGGCGGCTACGTGCGCGATTTCATGCGCCATTACGCCCGCCATTTCCGCTTCTTCGTCCGCCGCAAGAATTAGTCCGGAGTTCACGTAGAAAAATCCGCCCGGTAGCGCCATGGCGTTGACGACGTCAGAATCGATGACTTTGATGGTGAACGGGACCTGCGCGTCGGAATTGCGCACCAGGTTCTGGCCGATCCGGTTGACGTACTCGGTAATCACGGGATCGTTGATCAGCTTGATCTGAGATTCGATCTGCTGGGCATAAACTCGGCCCCGCGCGACCTGGCCCTCGACGGTGTACCAGTTGCCGACGCCGCGTCCGCATCCCACGTTGCGGTTGCCGACGGCATCGACGTCGGTCTTGCCGCCGTTATGCTTGATATCGCCGTCGTCAGCCGTTGGCAGCGCGGCGGGTGCCTGCTTGGGCGCATTCTCCACGTCGCTTGCTTTTGGTTGGCCTTTGTCTTGGTCAGGCACTTGGGCCTGAGGATCTTGGCCCTGCCCTGAAGTTTGAGTCTGCGCTAACGTCCAGGGCGCTGCGCCGAACGCCGCCAATCCCACAGCCATTGCCAGCCATCTGAGTTTCATACCGTACTCCTTGAACGTGATTATACGCCGGGTCGGAAGACACAAAGTGCCCAATCTTGGTCCCCTAAGATTAGACGCGGCTGACCCCTTCGGGGGTTATCCCGAGAAGGCGAATAAAAGAGGTACAAAACAGGTTGAAAAACCGAATTTCCTATTTGTTCCGTACTCTTTACCCGCTCCCGCAACTCTGCTATAACCCCTCAGGCCCCAGTTCGTCATGGGAAACAAAGCCGTGAGCCAAGTCTGCGCCCTCGTCCCAGCTTTGGAGCAACAAGATGAAGTTTTTTCCTCTGGTTTTTCCTTGCTCCGCGAAGCGATCCAAGAGGGCGCTTTCGCCGCCGCCGCCATCGGGGTGGCGCATCGCGATCGATTTGTCGCGCTGAAATCCTTCGGGCATTTCACGCCTGCCCCCGATTCTGCCCTGGCGATGCCCGCCACCGTCTTCGATTTGGCTTCTCTGACCAAGGTCGTTGCCACGACCACGATGGCAATGATCCTGTACGAGCGGGGCATGCTCGAACTTGGCGCTCCCGTGATCGGCATCGTCCCCGAATTCAAGGATGACTCTGGCCAATCCGATCCCCGGCGGCGGAAGGTTACCTTGCGTATGCTCCTGGCCCACTGCTCAGGCCTGCCCGCCTATGAAAAGCTGTTTTGCAAAGCAAGGTCACGAGAAGATTTGCTGCGAGCCGCCTTCACCACGCCGCTTTCGGCCGATCCGGGGACACGCGCCGAATATAGCGATATCGGATTCATCTTGTTAGGCGTAGCGCTCGAACGCATGGCGCAGGAATGTCTGGACACATTCTGCCAGCGGGAAATTTTCGGACCGTTATCGATGATTAATACGGGGTTCAATCCTCCCGCAAGCGCCCGCCGAAAGATTCCGCCCACCGCCGCCGACCGCACTTTTCGGCAAAAAATCATCCAGGGCGAGGTGCAGGACGAAAACGCCTTTGTGCTGGGCGGCATCGCCGGACACGCTGGCTTGTTCTCCACCGCCGGAGATCTGACTCGCTTCGCCCATGTCCTGCTGCGAGGACATTCCATCCTCCGCCCAGAGACCGTCGCGGTTTTCACCCGCCGCGAATCATCGCCCCCGGGCACATCCCGTGCCCTCGGGTGGGACACGCCTTCCAGTCCATCGCAGTCCGGAAAATATTTCGGGCCGGGGTCTTTCGGCCATCTCGGCTACACGGGCACGTCGCTGTGGATTGACCCGCGACGCGAACTCTCGATTACCTTATTGACGAATCGCACGTGGCCAGACTGCACGAATCAGGCGATCAAGCAAGTGCGTCCGAAATTCCACGATGCCATCGTCGAGGCGTTAGTCGATCCGTAGGCATAAGAACGCTCGCGACCTGCCGTACCTTCCCCCTTCGTTGGAATCGTTCACACCGACGCGATGAGCACGCGTCATACGGCCCGGCTTAGCTCGGAGGTACTACAATAATTTGCTTTCCAATTCCCGAAAGGCGCATGACTTGACGCGATCTCGCAAGAAGAAAGAAAAGCCTGACCTCCGCAAGCTTCCTACTGAACAAATTCTTCCCGCTGCCACCGATCTCGACTGCATGTCATCTCTGGAAATCGTGCGGCTTATCAACCAGGAGGATGCCACGGTGGCTGCGGCGGTCGGCCGCGCTCTGCCGCAGATCGCTCGCGCGATCGACGTCGTGGTCGCCGGACTCCGCCAAGGGGGACGCCTCATCTACGTCGGTGCTGGAACCAGCGGCCGTCTTGGCGCGCTCGACGCCTCCGAGATTCCCCCGACGTTCAATACCGATCCCCGCAGCGTGCAATACATCATGGCGGGAGGGCCCAAGGCTCTCGCTGCTTCCACCGAGGCCAGCGAGGACGACACTTCTCTGGCTGTAGAGGAAATCAAGAAACGAAAGCCAGGCAAGCGGGATATTGTTCTTGGCATCGCCACCAGCGGGCGCACTCCTTTCACGATTGCCGCGGTCCAATACGCGCGCCGCCACGGAGCGCGTACGATCGCGCTCACGTGCAACCGCAACTCGCCACTAGAACGTGCGGCGGACTTTGGGATTGTCACCGAAGTCGGCGCTGAAGTGCTGGCGGGATCGTCCCGCATGAAAGCGGGCACGGCGCACAAAATGGTGCTCAACATGATCTCCACCGGCGCCATGACCCGGCTGGGCTACGTCTACGGAAATCTTATGGTGAATGTTTGGACGAAGAACGAAAAGCTCGTCCAGCGTGCCGTTCGAATCCTGGAACAAGCTACCGCAGCCGATCACGACGCAGCCAGCGCTGCTCTGGAAGCCAGCGGAAATCGGACTCCAGTCGCAGTGGTGATGCTGGCTGCGGGCGTGAATCGATCGAAGGCCGCGGCTGCGCTGAAGAAATCCAGGGGCCATGTGCGGCAGGCCATCGCCTTGGCGAAAACGTAAGGGCTTCGCAAAGAGCAAAGACAAGATCGACAATTCCTGCTCGCTATCCAAGTCGCGGCGCTTTAGAATCCGCCAGAGTTACTCTCCGTCCTTCATGGCTATAGGTCCTGTTCAGCTGATCCGGCAGGCGACCCCTGGGCAGCGGCGAACGCTGCTGGCGGCGGCGATGGGGTGGGCGCTCGACGCGTTCGACGCCATGCTCTATTCCCTCGTGTTGGCCTTACTCATGCGCGATCTGGGCATGAGCAAGACTGTGGCGGGGACGCTGGGAACGTTGACTCTTCTGGCTTCTGGGATTGGCGGCGTGCTGTTTGGATTTCTGGCCGACCGCATTGGGCGGAAGCAAGCGCTGATGGCCAGCATTCTGACCTACTCGGTGTGTTCGTTTGCCTCGGGGCTGGCGACCAACATTGCGATGCTCGCGGTGGCGCGATTCGCGCTGGGACTGGGCATGGGGGGCGAGTGGAACACGGGAGCAACGCTGGTGGCAGAGAGCTGGCCGACGGAATTCCGCGCGAAGGCTATTTCGATCGTGCAGAGTTCGTGGGCGCTGGGCTTTGCAGCGGCGGCGCTGGTGGCGGGGCCGGTGGCGCGGTATTACGGGTGGAGAGCGGTTTTCTTTGTGGGGATTTTGCCCGCGGTGATCACCCTCTGGATTCAGCGGAGCGTGCCCGAATCGGAGATGTGGCGGGAGCGGCAGGCTGCCATTGGAGACAACGAGCTTAGTGGTGCAAGCAGAGACGTAACAAGTTACGTCTCTACTAAATTCTCTGTTATTTTTCGAGCGCCTTACGCGAAGCATACGTTCGCGCTCTTGCTGTTCAATTTTTTCGGGATGTTCGCATGGTGGGGATTGTTCACGTGGCTTCCGCCTTACTTGTCGCTTCCGGTGGAGCAGGGCGGGCGCGGATTCGGCGTGATGGGCATGACTGCTCTGATGGTAGTGCTCAACTTGTGCGGGATGTTTCCGGGGTATGCCAGTTTTGGCTGGGTGGCCGATCATCTCGGCCGTCGCAAGGCTTTTCTTATCTATACGTTAGCGGCATCTCTTCTGATTCCACTTTATGCCGCAGCGAGATCCCCTAGCGTATTGCTGGTGGTTGGAACTCTGGTCGCATTCTTCGGGACGGGAATTTTCTCTGGCTCGGGGATTATGGGCAGCGAGATCTTCCCTACTGCGGTGCGGGCGCGGGCGCTTGGCTTCACCTATAACGGAGCACGCACGCTGAGTTCGGTTGCTCCGTTGGTGATTGGGCGCGTCGGGCAGGCGACGGGATTGAGTTGGGCATTTTATTTGTGTGCAGGAGGCTATTTGCTGGCGGCGCTGATGACGACGCAGTTGCCGGAGACCAAGGGGAAAAGGTTGGAGTGAATAGGCAGTGGTTAGTGGTTAGTGGTCAGTGGTTAGTGGCTGTAGTTGTTAGTGCTACTTTTCTATTCGATCGGCTCGACTACGACCGCGTTCTTTTCATCCGTAGCGCGGCCCGGCAGTTGCACGATCACAATCGCCGCTAGCACCAGAACAATTCCTAACGTCTGAATCGGGCGCACGCTTTCCCCTAACAGCGCGGCCGCCAACAGAATGGAAAATACCGGCTCCAGGCAGCTGGCAATGATCGCACGGGTGGGTTCGAGATGCTGCAATCCCAGGAAGTAGAGCGAGAATGATCCCAGCACGGAAATCATGGAGAAGATGAACAGGAATGCCCATTGCGCGGGTGCGTAGGACGCGGCGATTACCTTCCACGGCGGATTCACCAACAACCAGAATACCGCGGCGGAGATCAGCGTCCAGACGAGGACGCGCCAGCGGTCGTAGCGGGCCAGGATGCGGTGTCCGCCGACGTTGTAGAACGCGAAGGAGAACGAGGCCAGCAGGGCGGCGATGAAACCGTAGGAGTCGAGGCGGAGAGCCGATGCGGATTTCGAGCCGCCAATCCCAATGGTCAAGGCGATGCCCGTAATGGCTACTGCTACGGCGGCGACTTTCTGCGGCGAGAGTTTCTGTTGCCCGCGGGCGACCACATACAGCAGCACCCAGACGGGCGCGGTGTATTGCACGATGATGGCGATGGCGACGCTCGTTCGCTGAATGGCGACGTAATAGAAATAGTTTGACGCGGCCACGCCTAGCATTCCAAGCACCAGGCATTGGATGAGATCGGGCGTGGGGAGTTTGATGCGTTGCCAGCCGCGCCGGCCGACGAGCAGCGGAAGCAACACAAGCAGCGAGAAGGAAGTTCGCGTTTGCGAGAGAATGAGCGGGTCGATGGGGTGCAGAGCCTCTCCGCTCAAGGGCAGCTTGCCGGTGAAGACGGCGCGCCCCAGCGCGGCCGAGACTCCCCAGAGAAATGCGGCGGAGCCGATGAAGAAATATCCGCGCAGTGGATGAGGAGTAGTTGGACTGGCGGAGTTCAGGATTCAGTCACCGAGTCCGAGGATGGGGCCTCGTCGAGAAACTGGTCAAGCCGGACGGGATCGAAGCCGACAATGACTTCCTCGGTTTCACCGAAAAAGATCACCAAGGTTGGCGTTTCGCTGCTGTCGTACTGCTCGGTCATGATACGACGGGCTTTCAGGTCGGTGATGTCGTGCTCTTCGAATGCGATGGCTTTGGCCTCGAGAAAGACTTTCATCAGTTCGCAGGAAAGGCAACCGGGTTGAGTGAAGAGCAGGACGCGGGTGATCATTGATTTTGCTCGAGGTTTTGTTGCTCCGTCTACTCTCTACTCCTTTAGTTCGATCTTCGTGGTGATCTTCGCGGTTTTTTCGAGCATGGCCGAAACCGAACAATATTTCTCTTTGGACAACTTCACCGCGTCCTCCACGGCTTTGCGCGAGACTTTCCCATCGATGCGATATACAAGGTGGATTTCGGTGTACACGGCAGGATAGCCCGACGCGCGCTCGCCAGTGGCGCTGACTTCAAGTCTGGTAAAAGGCTCGCGCTTCTTGCGAAGTATTCCGACAACATCAGACGCAGTGCAACCGCAGAGCGCGATCAGCACCAGTTCCATCGGCGTGCTGGCGGTCTTCTCGGTCGCTGTGTCCATCACAATGGCGTGACGAGAGTTCGCTTCGCCGAGGTAACGCTCGTTGTCAGTCCAGATTGCTTTGGCGGTGATCATCGTACCGCTACCTCCGGTTATCGGTGCTGGGCTCGGGGTGGATCAGGACGCGGAACAATTCGGGCGCGTCTTGCTTGAAGCGGATTTCCAGTTCGGTCTGGATATCGTGTACGCGGGCCAACGAAAGATCGTCCGAGAGTGTGCAATGGCAAGAGACGTACATGCGACCGCGGACGCGCTTGATGATGAAGTCGTGAACGTCCAGAACTTCGGGAAACTGCGAGGCCACCGCTTTCAGGCGATGTTCCAGTTCAGCGTCGCTCACCAGTTCGTCTGGCTTTTCGATGGTGGCCGGTTCGCTCTCGATGTGAGTGAGAATGTCGGAAATCTCCGGGACATCACGGCGCAGGTGGGCTTCCAGTTCGGTGACCTGGTCGTGCGCGTCTTTGAGGGACATGCGCTCGTGGAGTTCAATATGTTGCTCCACGTGCAACCGACCGTCGAGATCCTGGACGCTGATGTCATGCACGTTGAGATTGTTGTTGGTGGCAACGGCGCGGATGCGGTCGAAGACGTTCTCGGAATGTTGGGCGCGCGGCAGGGGTTGCACGGTCACGTCGGCGTCGGGCAAGACGCGATGCACCGCCTCGGAGACGGCGGAAGCCAATTGGCCGGAGCGCTGGAAAGTGACGGTGCGCGCCAGTCCCACGGCGAGATCAGCGAAATAGCGGTTCCCTGCCCGACGAATGCGCACGCGATCGACTTCGAGGACACCGTCGACGCGCGAAACGGCGTCGTAGATCTGCGATCGAACCCCCGGCGGGGCGGCATCGAGCAGAGCGTCAATGGTGCGACGAGCCAGTCGCCAGCTCACGGAAACCACAACACCGGCCACGAACAAAGCGGCAATAGGGTCGGAATCGCGCAGCCAGTCGACGTGAAAGGTGCGGCCGACAAGAACCAGGATCAGCCCGAGTACGACCACCGCGGCGGACCAGATGTCGGTGGAAAAATGGAGCGCGTCGGCTTCCAGCGCCTGGCTGTCATATTTATTCGCGATGCGGCCGAGTGCGCGCGAGCGCCACCAGTCCACACCCATGGAGAACACCATGACCGCAAAAGCGGCGATGGATGGCTCGATTTCAATGCGGCGGAAAAAGAGTCGCAGTGCGGCCTCGTAGATGATCCAGGCGCAAGTGAGCAGGAGCAGCCCGGTTTCGACGAAGGCGGAAAAATTTTCGACTTTGCCATGGCCGTACTGATGATCCGCGTCGGCGGGCTTATCGGAGACGCCGACCGAAAAAAATGTGAGGACCGAGGCGATCAAATCGAGTCCGGAATGGGCCGCTTCCGACAGAATGCCGAGGCTGCCAGTGCTCAAGCCGACTACAATTTTAAGTCCGGTGATGATCACGGCGGCCAGGACGGAGGCCCCGGCGGCTGCGCGTTTCTCGGCGCGCATCAATTCTGAGGATGGGATGGCGGGGTTGCCCGACATGCAGGAATTATCGCCGCTGAGAGGGGAAAGCGCCAAGCAAATCGCGGCCACAAATCTGGGTCCGTGGGCGATTAGAAAAAGGTGGCGCCCGCATTCCTTGGCGAACCCGAGGTCCAGAAACCCACTCCCGCTTGTGCTAGGATTTGATGCTTGGCATTTTTCTGGCGGACCAATCCTGGAGGAAACGAATGATGCGTAAGAGTTGGTTGATGTGTGTTTTATTAAGCACACTGTCGTGGGGACAGGCCGTTCCGGGCACCCCTGTCCCGCCCCAGCCGCCCCAGCCGCCAGCGGATACTTCTGCCGCAGTACGGCCCACTGCGGCGGTCATCACGGTTCAGGGAGTATGTTCGGCGAAGCCCACGCTGACTGCTGCGAAGGGAGCGGCGGCGAAGCCCGCAACCGCGGCGATATCCCCGGCGGAAAAGAGTCCAGCGATGGATTGCAAAACGGTGATCACCAAGGCCGAGTTTGAGAAGCTGGCCAATGGTCTGGCTCCCAACATCACCCCGCAGTTGAAGAAGCAACTGGCCTCGGTGCTGCCGCGCTTGATCGCCATGTCGGACGCCGCTAAGAAACAGGGCTTGGACAAGACTCCACAGTTTGAAGAGACGCTGAAGTTTGCGAAGATGCAGATTTTGGCCAACGAACTGCAGCGCAACATTCAGGAGCACGCGGGAAACATTTCCCCGGAGGAGATTGAAAAGTATTACAAAGAACACGCCGACGCCTATGAGCAACTCAACTTAGACCGCCTGTTTGTACCGCGCACCAAACAAGGCGAGCCTGAAGCCCAGCAAGAGGACGAGAAGAGTGAAAAGCCGAGCGAGGAAGCGCAGAAGGCTAAGGAGGCGGAGGAGAAAACCAAGGCTGCGGAAGGCGAACAGGCTATGAGCAAACTGGCCGAGAGCTTGCGAGTCCGCGCCGCCGCCGGAGAAGATTTCGTGAAATTGCAGAAAGAGGCATTCGACGCCGCGGGCATGAAGATCGACGCACCCACGGTGAATTTACCCAGCGTACGCCGCACTGGTCTGCCTCCGGCACATGCCGCCGTATTCGATTTGAAGGCTGGCGAGGTTTCTCAGGCGATTAGTGATTCAGGTGGACACTATATTTACAAAGTGAACAGCAAGAGTGAGATTCCGCTCGACCAGGCGGAGACCGAGATTCACAGCAAGTTGCAGAATGATCGGACGCGGGAAACGATGGATAATCTCAACAAGTCGTTCAAGGTCGAAACCAACGACGCCTACTTTGGGCCGGGCGGAGTCGGAGCGCCGCCACCACCGCAGAGGCTTCCGCGTCCGCAACTGCCTTCTTCAAGTGCCCCGCCGGCTCAGCCGCAGACAGCACCGCAGTCGCAACCGCCGGCCCCTAGACCGAACTGATGGCCAAACCTGTCGTGGTCGTAACCGGTGTGTCGGGCAACCTGGGCTCGAGGCTGCTGCCTATGCTGGGAAGCTACTCGGTGATTGGGGTAGACGTGCATCCGCCCCAAACCGACTGCGAGTTGCGCTTTGAAAGTCTGGATCTGGGCCAGGAATCATCGACTCGCGTGTTGTTTGAACTGTTGCGCGACACTCACGCCGACGCTGTGGTTCACCTGGCATTCGTGGTTGATCCAGTGCGTACGGGCGTGGTCGACGTCAAGCGCATGTGGCAGATTAATGTGGCCGGGACGGCGCGCGTGATGGAAGCAGTCACCGAGACCAATCGCGCGATCGACGACGGGGTCAAGCAGTTCATCTATCCTGGCAGCGTCTCCGCGTACGGGCCAAACCTGCCAGCGCCAGCTACGGAAGACTCATTACTGGCGGCGCACACGCTGCCCTACGCCGTTCATAAGAAGCAGGCGGATGAAGTTGTACAAACCCGCTCCCACTCCCTGCGCGGGTGCAGCGCCTACATTTTGCGGCCACACATCTTTGCCGGGGCGAGCGTCGAGAATTATCTGATGGGAGCGTTCCGCGGCACACCCAACGGCAAGAGCGCGCGGGCGGAAAAAATGCGCAAAGAAGGCACCCGACTGCCGTGTATGTTTCCGCGCGGCCAGCAGTATCTCGACAACAAGATTCAGTTTATTCATGTCGATGACATGGCGCGGCTGATACGGCATATCCTGCAGCGCGAGCCGGAGACGCAACGGCTGACGATCCTGAATGTTGCGGGGCGCGGCGAGCCTCTGACTTTCGGACGCTGTGTCGAGATGGCGCAGGCAAAGCTGGTGCGCGTCCCCGGAAAGTGGGCGATGCGCCAGGTGCTGAAATTTCTCTGGAAGCACAAGATTTCAGCGATTCCGCCCGAGGCCGTTCCGTACATGACCGGGGAATACATTATGAATACCGACCGCTTGCGCCGGTTTCTGGGCCCGGAGTACGAGCACGTGATCCGCTACACCATTGCCGACGCGTTTGCGGATTCTTTTCGTCGCGATGCGCTTACAAGCGGACTTGGAATCTCTTGTTCTTCTCCCTGAGTAGAGCTGCCGATGACCACACCTGGACCCTTGTGATCAAGATTCAGTGTTGCGCGCATACCTAGTGAGTCTCGTGCAGGACCGTGTATTTTGATAGGCGCGAACGGAAGGGGCGTCTCCGCAAATTTTTGACGACGTGGTGGGAATAAATTAGCGTGGGGCCGGTTTACATATGAAGGTCGAGGAATCCGTGCGCGACGCAACATTTGAAGATCTGGCCATGCCGTTGTTCGACCAGCTCTACAACTTCGCGCGCTGGCTGACCCGCGATACCGCCGAGGCGGAAGATCTTGTGCAAGAGACATACGCGAAGGCGCTGCGGGGATTTTCATCGTTCCGCCCCGGCACAAATTTTCGAGCATGGATGTACCGGATTCTACGAAATTCCTTCTTAAGTTCCCGGACAGGCCTCAAGACCATGGTTGCGCTCGATGAAGACACGGATGAAAGTTTGCTGCCCGTCGAGAGTACGACGCCGGAGAGCGACCTGATCCAACAAGCGGATCGGGAAATGGTGCAGGCGGCCTTGGCCGATCTGCCGGTCGCCTTCAGGGAGATATTGCTGCTCTGTGAGGTCGAGGAGATGTCGTACCAGGAAATTGCCGAGACGCTCGCCATTCCCATGGGCACCGTAATGTCACGTTTGTCGCGCGCGCGAAAAGCACTGCGCGATTGGCTGCGTAAAAAAGTGGAAGGAGGTCGGCATGGGATGTGAGCAATGGCGCGGCAAGCTTGACTCCTACGTCGACGGCGAACTCGATGCCGCGGAGTCCAACGCACTGGGGACGCATTTGCAGGAATGCGCAGCCTGTGCCGCAGAAGCGTTGAGGCTAGTGCAGATGAAGCGCTCGGTGCAGATGGCGGGCAAGCGTTACGCACCGAGTGCAGAATTGCGGAACCGGATCGCAAAAAGTGCTGCCGCCAGGCCGCGCCGGGGGGCCAGTTGGTACTGGAAGATTCTGGCCGCTCCCGCCCTCGCAGTACTTATTCTTTCGATCGCGGTGAACCTGTTTGTAGGACGCGAGAACGCCCGTCGGCAGCGAGTCTACAGCGAACTAGCCGACTTGCACGTCAATGCTTTAGCAAGCGCGACACCGGTAGACGTCCTCTCGAGTGATCGTCATACCGTGAAGCCGTGGTTTCAGGGAAAGATTCCTTTCAGCTTCAATTTGCCGGAGTTGCAAGGGTCGGAGTTCACGCTGCTCGGAGGGCGGGTCACTTATCTGGCGCAGACGCCGGGAGCGCATCTGATCTATCAAGTGCGCAAGCACGAGATTTCCGTTTTCATTTTTCAGGATCGCGAGGAGGAAACGGCTCGCTTGGGGTCGGGACCGGTCCACACTTTGTCATTCAACCTGCAGACGTGGACACAGAATGGATTGCGATATTTCGTGGTGGGAGATGTTAGTACCGACGATATCCAGGCGCTGAGCCAACTGCTACGGAAAGCTGGGTAGTGGTTTCAGACCGCGGACTTCCGCCAACAGAGGTCGGTCGGTGTGGAGACATTTTGTTCAGACTGCCGCCAGGCTTCGCTCCGGCGGGACGGCCGAGGCGGCAGCCGCTACCTGAGTTTCTTGCCGCGATACAGGCCCGCGATTCCGAAGGTATAGGGCGTCCAGGTCGCTTCCGCGAAACCTGCGTTTCTCATTCTCTGCAGCATTTCTTCTGGCGGTGGGAAACGCTCGACGGACGCCGGAAGGTAGGCGTAAGGGCCGCTAACGCCGGAGATTATGGTGCCGACGCGAGGTAGGACTTGCTTGAAATAAATGCGATAGACGGTGCCCATCATTCCCTTAGGCTCGCCGAAATCGAGGATGCCGCACTCTCCACCGGGGCGCAGCACGCGGGCGATCTCACGCAGTCCGGCGTTGTAGTCGGCGAGATTGCGGAAACCGAAGGCTGAAGTCACGAGGTCGAAGTGCGCACTGGGGAATGGGAGGCTCAGGGCATCCGCTTCGATCCAGCCGGGACTTGAATTGCTCGACGACAAAGATTTGGCCGTGGCGCGTTGCAGCATCGCATGAGAGAAATCGGCGCCTAGAATCTGCGTAGAGGACTTCCCTGCCTGGCGACGCAGGGCGAATGTCATGTCCCCTGTTCCGCAGCACAGGTCGAGGATGCGGGCGTCGGAACGGGCCAGAATGTGGCGGAAAGAGCGTGCGCTGCGGCGCCACCACAGGCGGTCGATATTGAAGGACAAGACGTGATTCAGCAGGTCGTAGCGGGGCGCGATCGAAGTGAACATCTCCCGCACAGCCCGCGCCGCCGAATCCGGGTCGCGAGCGCCATCCGGGGCAGCGCCGACTACGGTGGGTTTGCTGGGCTCCTGCACGCCGGCACGGCTCACTTTCGCTTCTTCTTATTCTTACGTGCGTTCCTCTGCCGTGCGCTTTTCACCTGAGCGGCAATGCTTTCGACCTGCAAGATGTGATTCGTATCGTGTCCGGCAAACATGCGCGCTAAATGGGCAATCGTTTCCTTGCCGCGCTCGGCATGCATGCCGTAGCTGTCCCACCGCTCCTGAGGAAGCGCCTTCAGCATTGCGAGATTGTTCTCGCGCAAGATGCGAAAAACTTCCAAAGATTGTTTTGGATCGCGCTTGCCATATTCAAATACGGATGCCCACGCGTCTTGATCAAACGGCTGGATCGGCGTGCCATTCGAGCCGAGGATGGCGCGCATCCTCCAACTGGCCACGATCTCGACGTCGGCCAGGTGCGCGACGATCTCCGCGATCGACCACCTCCCCGGCGCAGGACTCCACTTCAGTTCCTTCGGGGTTAGGCCCTGAGTTAGTTTCCTCAGCTTCGGTGCGGTTTCCCGTTGCATTTTGATGGCGTCGCGACCTTCGACGTGTCCTAGGATTCGCTGGATGTACTGCTGCGCGGTTTCTGGCATGTTTTTCTTCTCGCTAAGATTTTATTGTTTTTCCCAAACCCAGCCGCCGCGCGACAGGCGCCGCAACTCCTCGACAGCGTCAATCACTGCGGTGCTGGGCACATCACTAGCAACTTCCACCTTGCCAATTTCGCGCGGCAGAATGAAGTGCACCACTCCATTTTGCGTTTTCTTGTCGGACTGCAGCCGGGCCAGAATCTTACGCGGGCTGACATTCACTTCCGGCAAGCGGCCCAGGCTTAACACGGCATCGGCGATGCGGCCCGCAGTCACACTGTCGGTGCGGCCCACACTCAGCGCGATGTTGGTGGCGGCGATCATGCCCCAGGCCACAGCTTCGCCGTGCAGCAGGCGGCGGTAGCCGGTCTCGGCTTCCAACGCGTGGCCAATAGTGTGGCCCAGGTTCAGAACGCGGCGCAGGCCGTCCTCGCGCTCGTCCGCGGAAACGACTTCGGCCTTCAGCCTCACGGATTGCGCGATCAGCCACTCGAGTTCGGCCGGATCCCGCTTCAGAATCCGCGCGCGACTCTGCTCAAAGCGCAGAAATAGTTCGACGTTTCCGATGATGCCGCACTTCAGCGCCTCGTAGAGTCCGGCGCGAAATTCACGATCGGGCAGAGTCTTCAGCACCGCGGGATCGATCAGTACAACTCGTGGGTGGTGGAAGGTCCCCAACATGTTCTTTCCGGCAACGAGGTTCACTCCCGTTTTCCCTCCGATGGAGGCATCCACCTGCGCCAACACCGTCGTAGGAATCTGCACCAACTCGACTCCGCGCATATAAAGCGAGGCCAGCAAGCCGCCAACGTCGCCCACCACTCCGCCGCCCAGAGCGATGATCACGGCTTTGCGGTCGGCCCCCAGGCGCACCAGTTTATCGGCGAGGGCCTCTACGGTCGCCAGGCGTTTGGTAGGCTCGCCGTCGGGCATGGGAATCACCTGGGGCGTGAAACCGCTGGCCTTCAGGGAACTAACGAGTTTCGATCCCCAACGCTTGCGAACCGGAGGAACGGTGACCACAAAAATGCGGCTGGCCTGCGGCAACAGCTCGCTCAAGACAGAACCCGCTCGCGTGAGCAGGCCGTTCTCAATCCAGGCTTGATACGGACGAGGAGCGACGTGGATGGTGAATTGCGCCATGCGGTTCCATAATAGCGTAAGCGCGCGAAGGGCCGCCTTGCGCGAGGTGGTACTATTTTCCGGTCTTAAATTGGCTTCCGCCTATGAAGGGTCTTCCAGCCGAGACCGACTTCGTGGTGATTGGTGCGGGCGTTGCCGGCCTGCGCGCTGCGATTGAACTGGCCTCTGCGGGGCGTGTGCTTGTGCTGGAGAAACAAGCAGCCGGGCAATCGCCGCCCGTAACGGCGCTGAGCGACGAAGACGAAGTCAGCCTCCACTTGCAGGACACTCTCAGCGCCGGGGACGGCCTGTGCAATCCAGCGGCTGTGAAGATTCTGCTGGAGGAAGGCCCGCAGCGCATCGAAGAGTTGATCGCGTGGGGCAAGCATCACGCAACCAAACTGGTCTTCGGGCTGGAGAGTGCGCATAGCCGGCACCGCAGTTTGCACGCGCAAGGGGATTCGACTGGAAGAGAAATCCTGCGCGCTCTTTGCGTCAAGGCGGAGTCGTTGAAACAAATCGCCGTCTGCGCAGTTTGCCTTTTCAACCAGCCTGTTAACGGACGCCGGACGCATTACTGGGATTTCACTCGGCGATGAAAAAGGTGTTCCTCATGAAGTGGCATGTTCCGCGGTGCTGCTGGCCACAGGAGGGATGGGGCAGCTCTATCGCAACACGACGAATCCAGAAGCGGCGACGGCCGATGGCGTCGCGATGGCGTATCGCGCCGGAGCGGAACTCAGCGATTTGGAGTTCGTGCAGTTTCATCCGACGGCGCTGTACATGAAAAAAGTGCCTCGGTTTCTGCTGTCGGAAGCGTTGCGGGCGGAAGGCGCGTGCCTGCGCAATATCGAACTGAACCGGTTCATGGGGAAATATCACCCCATGGGCGAACTGGCGCCGCGCGATGTGGTGGCGCGCGCCATTGTTCACGAAATGGAAGTCAGCCGCGCTAAAGATCCGTTCGTCTATCTTGACCTCACGCATCTCAGTGCCAGCAAAGTGCAGAAGCGTTTCCCGCGAATTTACGCTACGTGCATGCAGCACAATGTGGACATTACCGAAGATGTGATTCCGGTTCGTCCGGCGGCGCATTCAGTGTTGGCGGAGTGCGGACTGACCTCGACGGCAAGACGAATGTTGCCGGCCTCTATGCTGCGGGTGAGGCCGCGGCCACGGGCGTGCATGGGGCGAACCGGCTGGCCAGCAATTCCCTGCTGGAAGGACTGGTGTATGGGGCGCGCGCGGGTAAAGCGATGCGAGAGGAAGTCAAAGCCGGTGGCGCGCCAGGGCGCATCACCGAAGGCCGCCTACTCGAATGGTCCGGTGGACGCAGGCGTGGAAGATCTGATCGGGCAGATTCAGCTTGCTCTGGAGAATGAAATTGGAATCGTGCGCACGCGCATGGGGATGCAGAAAGCGATCAAGACTCTGGAAGACATGGCTCCGCAGCTGGCTCATCCAAAAACCCGGAGGGCGTACGAGGCCTCGAACCTGCACTTGGCCGGACTGCTGGTCGCGCGTTCAGCTTTGGCCCGCGAGGAGAGCCGCGGCGCTCACTATCGCATGGACTATCCCGATCATGATGACAAGAAGTTCCTTAAGCATTCGGTGGTCAGGGGCGACAAAGTCATTTTTCTGTCTTGACGAGAAAGCCCCACTTCTCGCAAAGGAGGCGAGAAATGGGGCACCCAACCGTGCCGTCTGACATTTCATCTCTTTTCAAGCTTTGTTGGGTGCCCGAAACACTACCGAGATGGCGATCGAGATCAAGATCACTGCCGCAACCAGACCCAACATCGCCGCGGTAGGAATCCGAAAATATTCGCTAGTGAGCATCTTCATGCCGACCAGCACCAGCACGGCCGCCAATCCATAGTGCAGGAAGCGGAAGACCTTCATCAGGCGGGAGACTGCGAAATACATCGATCGCAATCCCAGAATCGCGAACACGTTCGAGGTGTACACGATGAAGGCATTCAGGGTGATGGCAAGGACTGCGGGAATGGAATCGACCGCAAACAGAACATCAGTGGTTTCGATGACCAGAAGCACCACGAGCAACGGCGTGGCGTACAGCCGCGAGTTCTCCTGCAGGTTGCGAACGAAGAATTTTCCGCCTCGGTAGTCGTCGGTGACGGGAATAAAGTAGCGGAGCGCTTTCACCAGCGGATTCGCTGCGGGATCGACCTTGTGATTACCCCTCACGCCGAGGCGGATGCCGCTGAAGATCAGCAGGGCCCCAAAGACGTAAAGCACCCAATGGAAACGGGAGATCAGGCCAACGCCTGCGCCGATGAAGATGCCACGCAGGACCAGCGCGCCGATGACACCCCAGAACAGAACGCGATGCTGCTGCTGTTCGGGCACAGCGAAAAATTGAAGATCACGAGGAAGACGAACAGGTTATCGACGCTGAGGGAGACTTCCAGAACATAACCGGTGACGAACTCCAGCGCAACCTGGTGTCCCTGCCAGAAGTACAGAAGGACCGCGAAACGCGGCAGCCAACGCGACGTACACCCCGCTCCAAATCAAGGCCTCACGAAAACGGACAACCCGGCCGCGACGATGGATGCGAAGATCCAGCAGCAACATGCCCAGCGCGAATACGTTGAAGAGAATCCAGAAATAGAACAATGCGAGTTCCTGGCGGCGTCAATTCGAATTGTTGATTTCCTGAATTGTTTATTCCTGATTGAAAATCGAGACTTCTCCTAACCGGACTTGCACTCGCTTTTTTCCCCTCACCAATCAGAAATTAACAATCATCAATTCTTCTGTCGTCCCCGTTTTCCAGCTGACCCAATCATCCCAAATGCCGTCGGCCTTGAGCATCTCAACGCTATGGGTATCGCGCATCGTCTGCTCAATCTGCTCGTGGGTGAGGCGCGGACCGATCTTTTCGGGTAAATCGGCCAGTTCAATAGCCAGGGCGGCGGCTTCGGCCACGTGTTTTCTCAGTTGAGGAAGGTCGACTTTGTCGTAGGTGTCGGAGACGGCGTGGTAGTTTTCCAGATAGTTGGCCTCTTGTTGGTCTGCGACGAAGGTAGGCACGCCCTCCAGCATGAAATCGAAATGATCAGTCCCCCATTCCATGTCGGGCTTCAGTTCTTTGACGTCAAATTGCGCTAGCGGAGCGATCAGTTCTTTTGCGGTGGAAAGCACATCGTTGCGGCCTCCGACCGAGAAACCGGTGGTTTTTCCCGTGCCGGAATCGTAAATGATGACTCCCGCAGCCTTGTCGAGTTCGTTGCGGTGATTGAAGGCATAGGCGCGGGAACCGATCAATCCCTGTTCTTCGCCGGAGAAGAGAATAAAGCGGATGGTGCGCCGCGGCTTCACGCCCGAAGCCTTGATGGCCCGCAGCGCATCCACGACCAGCGCGGCGTTGCAACCGTTATCGAGTGCTCCGGTCCCGAGTTCCCACGAGTCAAGGTGCGCGCCCACAATCACGAACTCGTCCGGCTTTTCGCTGCCACGGATTTCTGCGACAACATTGGCAGCCTTGATGGGTCCGCCGAGCTGGTTGGGAATCGAGAGGTCGGCCCAAACCAGATTTCCCGAAGCCAGCAAGCGCGCCATGCGCTCGCCATCCTCGCGCGCCACCAGGACCATCGGCAGGCGATCAATTTCTCCGGCAGCCGAATTGGTGTGCCGGTAGAGGATGTCGTGGTCGCGCGTCGCCATGAATGCGACCGCCTTGGCCTTCCCCTTCGCCGCGAGATCGATCACCGGAGGAGCCTTCGCGTATTCGGCGAACAGGTCATCCCATGTCTTTAGGACGACGGTATGCACTAAAACAATCTTGCCGGAAATGTCGCCCGCCTTTTTAAAATCAGCTTCCGTACCTTCACCCACGTCGACGACCGGGACATGCTTCACCGGAGCGAGCGCGGGCGCCCACGCCACCGAGACAACCCTTACAAGGAAGGACGAGAGCACGGTTCCTCCGCCCACCTTCGTCGCATCGACTTGATACGCGGTAGTGGCCCTCATCTCGGTAGCACCTTCGGACCAGGAGTATGGAATGGTGAATCCCTCGGTGTGAACGCTGTCGGCTCCGGCGGCGGTAAAGGCTTGCGTTCCCCAAGCCACGGCATGCTGCATCGCGAGCGTGCCCGGGACGCGACCGCCGATCTCATCGGTTAAACGCTGAAGATTAGTTTCCAAGGGTGAAGGCTGAAGGGCGGCCTGAATCACTCGATTGGCTTCGCTGGTGTCGGGGGATGGCGTCGCGGCAAGGCAGGTAAGGCTCAAAATGCCAGCAAAGAACAGGGTCTTCACAGTTCGCATATGGGGTGCATTAGAAATTAAATTCTGGAAAAGCGCAAAACGAGATCGCTCAGCAACATCGCAGTTGGCTTACGACCGAAAGCCTTTAACCGCCGAGCACGCTGAGGCAACGCGAAGAGCGCAGAGAAAATATTGGTCTTCTTTGCGTTCTCAGGGTTGCCTCAGCGATCTCCTCGGTCCAATGCTTCGCAGTTGGAATCGAATCACTTCGGCGGAAGCGGATCCATTTTGTCGAGGATGCGAACGGTTTCGAGCATCACACTGCCCACAATTTGCAGGCTGGTAGGACTGAGTTTGTCGACCGTATCCTGGGTCGTGTGCCAGAAAACATCGTTGTAGCCGTAGGAAAAATCGATGAGATCCGCGCTGGGCACGCCGCGCTTCATAAAGGGCAGGTGATCGTCACCTACTTCATTGGTGCGCCCGAAAAAGTGCGATTGGTACCCCAGGCGCTTTGCCGCTTCCCCCACGACGTTTTCCACCCACGGCGTGGAGTTCAGATCGCGATCAATGTTGAGATCGGCGTCGCCGACCATGTCGGCCAGCAGAAACGACTTGATCTTCTTCAACGTCCCGTCGCGCTCCCACTTCTCGGCCACATGGGTGATGCCATACAGGCTGTCATCTTTGAAGGGCATCTCCTCCCGAAGACCACCGGAGCCGTCCGGTTTCATCGCCTCTTCCGCATCGTCCCATACCAGCCATACGCTGTAGCCATCACGCGGCTTGCCGCGCAGTTGATTGGCAAGTTCGAGCAACAGTCCGCTGGAGGAGCCTCCGTCGTTGGCGCCCAGGTAGGACGTATGACGCAACGGATAGTTCGTATCGTAGTGACTGGCAATGACGATGATGCCGTTTTTTGTGCCGGGATATTTGGCGATAATGTTGTGCACCGGGAACTTGCCTTCCGGAGTGTCGGCGGTGAAGGTGTCATCCTCGACCTGGTCTCCCTTCAAGTGAGAGGCGATGTACTCCTCGACCTTCTTGTGATTGGCGCTGCCCACTGGCCGCGGACCAAACTTCACAATGTCTTTTACATATTGCATTGCCCGATCCCCGTCGAACGCGTGCGGCGGCCCGCTGTCAGGTGGGAGCGTCAGCGCCGGACCGGTGGCCTCTGCCGAAGCAGGAGCGGGAGTGGGAGGAGTCTGGCCGTGAGCGCTGTCCTTGTCGTGGTCGCACGCGAGCAAGGCCAACATTGCTGCCAGCAGAATCCACCGGAAAGATCTCGATCGCATCATTTGCACTATGCCTGCGCCCGCTTCTCTTTCCGGGCTTGGCGCTGTTTGGGATGTACCACCCACGCCACGCCGATGCTCAGCGCATACAAGGCCAGCATGGGGGCCGCAAAAACGCACATGTTTACGATGTCCGGAGTGGGCGTAACGATAGCCGCGAGCACAAAAATAACCAGAATCGCATAGCGGAAATTCTTGATCATGAAAGACGGCGTCATGATGCCCATGAACGCCAGAAAGAAAACAAGGATCGGCATCTCGAAGATCAGCCCCATCCCAAGAACGATGCTCAGGAAAAGCTGAGTGTATTCGCCGACCGTGATCATCGGCTGGAACTGTCCGCTGAATCCAATGAAGAAATCCAGCGCTCTGGGATAGGCGATTTTGTACCCAAAATATCCCCCCAAACTAAATAACGTAATCGTTGAAACCATGAAGGGCATTACGTAGCGTTTTTCAGTGCGATAGAGTCCGGGCGAAATAAACATCCATACCTGGTACAAAACGAACGGAGACGTCAGAAACAGGCCCGCCAGCATGGCAATTTTCAAGTAAAGGTTGAAGGGATCAGTCGGGTTCAAATACACCAATTTCTCGGCCAACCCGTGGTTGCGGAGAGCATCCATGATGGGCCTTTGCATCACTGCGTAGATTCGCTCGCGATATCCCCAGCAGAGGCCAGTGCCCACACCCACGGCTATGATCGAGTAGACGATGCGCTTGCGGAGTTCCTCGAGGTGATCGAGAAAACCCATGGTGGGCATGGGCTCTTTTTCGCTATCGCCGCTGGCCGCTGCGGCTACGGATTCAAACATGCGATTCCTGCGAGGTCGCGGGCGCGGCGTCAATGGAAGGGGCAACCGCCTCAGTCGCGACCGGGGGCTCCGTGGCAGAGGGGATCGGCTCCTCCGTGGGAGCCGCCAACGTCGCGGCAGGCTCGGCGTTCAGTGTACGGCTGGCGACGCCTTCCGGAGTTGGGCTGGGAGGAAGAATGGTCTGCCGGTTCTCGACCTCCAAGTGGGAAATTTCCTGCTCAATTTGCGCCTTAAACTCGTTCGAAGCCCGCTTGAATTCGTTGAGGGCCTTACCCACCGTGCGCGCGATCTCCGGCAACTTCTTCGGCCCAAAGATGACCAGGGCCAAAAAGAACAGGAAGATCGTCTCAGAAAAGCTCATGCGGTTCATCATACTGCCGGAGCGAGAAAAGCGGCAATCATTGCAAGACAACGATGGGCGCTCAATTTGACAGCCATTACTCCGAAGGACACGAAGTCACACGAAGGAAGCACCTACAAATCCATCCCTTCGCGTCCTTCGTGATTCATGATTTTTATCTTCCAACTAGGCGCGCTTTTCCGAGCTTGGCTGTTTGCCCAGCTAGCTGCGTGTGCGAAGGTCCTACGGAAAGTCGGATCAGCTAAGGGTCGCCAAATGTTTGGCATCGGCCATTTATGTCGGACGGAATAGTTGGCACATGCCGTGCCCCAGGACAGTGGCGCTAGACGTGATGACGTTGAAGTTCAGGGGGAAAAGTGCCGATAGCGCAAAAGAGCGCCGGAATCCTTCGAGAGGGGACATTCATGTCCGTAGGGGGAATTTCCAGCAATTTGTTCGATTCCATCAACCAAACGAGCCAGAACCAGATGCAGCATCCTCAGAAAGAATTCCAGCAACTTGGGCAGGACCTGCAGTCAGGCAACCTGTCGGCTGCCCAATCCGACTTCGTGACGCTGCAGCAACTCGGGCCGCAGAACAGTTCCACTTCGGCGGCGCAACAAGACTTCGCTCAGATTCAGTAGGCCTTCCAGAACCAAGGATCGCAAGCCCAGGGCCGTTACCATCATCATGGCCGCGGCGAAGGCCGAGGGAACGCGATCAATCAACTGTTTGACCAGCTAGGCCAGGCCTTGCAATCGGGCAACCTCTCGAGCGCGCAGAAGGCGTACAACTCGTTGGTGCAGGAGTTCCAGCAGCTTGGTCAAAGTAGCGGACAGGCTGTGGAGCAGCCAGCGTCCTCGGCCAGTTCAAGCGGCGTATCGGTGAGCGCATAGCCAGCGCCGGAAAGCCTGCGCACCCTACTGGGCACGGCTTTCGAAACCTGAGCCATGACCAGAGCAGGACGTAGCGGGTAAGATGTTGCCGCCCTGCAATTCTGGTTTCCTGGTGTTGGAGGTATGCGTGGAGGAATTATTGGCAGAGACTGCGGCGCGGGCCGCCCGCTACATACGCGAGATTAATGACCGCCCGGTTGCGCCATCTGCGGAAAGCATCGCTCGGTTATCCAGTCTTGGAGGGCCCTTGCCTGAGGCTTCGACCGCTCCGGCGGAGCTTTTAGCGCTGCTCGATGAGGTCGGATCCCCCGCGACGGTGGCCACGACGGGTGGCCGCTACTTTGGCTTTGTGATCGGCGGCACTCTTCCGGCAGCGTTGGCAGCGAACTGGCTTGCCGGCGCCTGGGACCAGAATGCAGCAATGCGAATCATGTCGCCAGTGGCTGCGAAGATCGAAGATATCGCGAGCGAATGGACCCTGGATCTACTCGGCTTGCCTTCAGGCAGCGGAGTGGGGTTCGTCACCTGTACCACCATGGCGAATTTCTCGGGACTGGCTTCTGCCCGCTCCGCTTTGCTACAGCGCAGCGGCTGGAATGTTGAAGAGGACGGCCTGTTTGAGGCTCCGCCAATTCGGGTTGTGGTCGGCGAAGAAGTTCACGTTTCGTTGCTGAAGGCATTATCGATGCTGGGCCTCGGGCGCTCTCGCGTGATTACGGTTCCGGCGGACGACCAGGGACGCATGCGAGCCGACGCTATGCCGGCCCTCGACGAGCACACCATCGTTTGCATTCAGGCGGGCAACGTCAATACCGGGGCGTTCGATCCGGCAAAAGAAATCTGCGAGCGGGCGCAGGATGCGGGAGCGTGGGTGCACGTGGACGGAGCGTTTGGATTGTGGGGCGCCGTCTCGCCACTTTACGCTCACCTGCTGGAGGGCGTGAGCGCTGCCGATTCGTGGGCCATTGATTGTCACAAATGGCTCAACGTTCCTTACGATTCCGGGATTGTGGTGGTGCGCGAGCCCGAGCATTTGCGTAGAGCGTTGTCAGCGGGCAGCGCTGCTTACTTGGCGCAAAGCGCTGGACGCGAACCCTGGCAGTACACGCCCGATTCCTCGCGGCGGACACGCGGGATCGAACTCTGGGCAGCGATGCGGTCGCTGGGCCGAAGCGGTCTGCGGGACATGATCGAGCGCAATTGCCGGCAAGCCAGACTCTTTGCCGAAAGCTTGAGGGGCCCAGGTTTTACCGTTCTGAACGATGTCGTCTTGAACCAAGTGTTGGTATCGTTCGGTAACCCAGAGAAGACGCGCCGCGTAATTGCCGAGATCCAAGGCGATGGCACCTGCTGGTGCGGAGGCACGGTCTGGCGCGGACACACGGCAATGCGAATTTCCGTCTCCTGCTGGGCCACCACCGACGAAGATGTCGAACGCAGTGCGGCTACAATGATCAGGATCGCGAAGTCGGTGAGAACCGGATGATTGCTCCTTCATGTAACACTTGAGAGGACACTCCAACCCCAGTTTTTCACTTGGGGGAGCTCATCCTCGCAGTCCCTGGCCTGACGAAGACGAGGGGCTTCCCCTCCTACACCCGCGAGTACCAGACCTGACCCAAGTCATTCGCCCCAGCAGAAAGGTTCGGCGAGCCCGGCACAATGCACAGCACTGCCCAACGCGGAAAATCCCTCTACCCCAGCCGTCGCGGCGCCTTGACCTGAGTTGTTCGGACTGACGGGAACCTAACCAGCCTGCCCCTGCATCTCATAGAAAGGCAGCTCTGGGGGAGCGGTTACCAACGGTGACAATTCCGGTCCGGGGCACTTTAGGGTAGTGATATACTGTTTGAATTCAGCGCGGTAGCTGGGGCGGAAGGTCGCCCTCAACGAAGGAATACAAGATGGCTCGTAGTTCACGTCGCTCACTCTTTTTGGTAGTTTTTTTTCTGCTTGCTTGTGGCTTCCTGGGAATTCTGTTTGCCCAGCGTTCCGGCCAGCAGTCGTCCCTCACCGGTGACTCTGACGTCAAGGACAGCCTGAAGCAGTTCACCGACGTGTACGCCCTCGTCGAGGACAATTACGCCGAGCCGGTCAACGCGGACAAGGCCATCTATAACGGGGCGATCCCCGGGATGCTGCACGCGCTCGATCCGCACTCCAATTTCTTTGATCCCAAGTCGTACGCGCTGATGCGCGAAGACCAGCGCGGCAAGTATTACGGCGTGGGCATGACCGTCGGCCCGCGCAACAACAAAGTGATCGTGATCTATCCTTTCACCGGCACGCCCGCCTACAAAGCAGGCATCCATCCCGGGGACGTAATCATCGCCGTCGACGGCAAGTCGACTGAGAACATGAGCACCACCGACGTTGCCGATTTGCTGAAAGGGCCCAAGGGAACCACGGTGCACATCAGCATCTCGCGCGAAGGCGTTGAGAAGCCGATGGAGTTTACCCTGGTTCGCGACGAGATTCCGCGCTATAGCGTAGACGTCCACTTTGTGATCAAGCCGGGTATCGGGTACATGCACGTCAACGGCTTCAACGAGACCACCGAGCATGAGGTTTCTGACGCGCTGGATTCATTTGGCGATCTCAAGGGCCTGATTCTTGACCTGCGCTCCAACCCGGGCGGATTGCTGAGTGAAGGCGTGGGCGTGGCTGACAAATTCCTGAAGAAGGGACAGCTTATCGTCTCGCACCATGGCCGCGCTTCCGCCGAAAAGCGTTATGTCGCGCAGCACGGCAACGGTGGCAAGGATTATCCGATTGTGGTCTTGGTAAACCGGCAGACCGCTTCCGCGGCAGAAATTGTTTCTGGAGCGATCCAGGATCACGACCGCGGCTTGATCGCGGGCGAAGTGACCTTCGGCAAAGGTCTGGTGCAGACGGTATATCCGCTCTCGGAAAACACTGGCCTGGCGCTGACCACAGCGCACTACTACACCCCGAGTGGTCGCCTGATCCAACGGGACTACAGCAACATCTCGCTTTACGACTACTACTACAATCGCGACAGCGCCGAGAGTTCTAATACGGCCAATCGCGAGGTAAAGCTCACTGACAGTGGCAGGACGGTTTACGGTGGGGGCGGCATCACTCCTGACGTCAATATTCCTTCGATCAAAAGCAATCACTTCCAGGACACATTGCTGCAACACTATGCGTTCTTCAACTTCGCCAAGCGCTATGTGGTGACCCACAAACCCACGAAGAGCTTTGAGGTCGACGATGCGACGCTGCAGGAGTTCCGCAAGTCTCTGGATGAGGCTAACATTCCATACACCCAGGCCGAATTGATTGACAACAACGAGTGGATCAGGTCGAACATCAAGTCGGAAATTTTCACCGACGCGTTCGGGCAGGATGAGGGAATGAAAGTTCGCGCCGAGTCGGATCCGGAAGTGGTCAAGGGACTTGAGCTGCTGCCTCAGGCGAAGGCTCTGGCGGATAACGCCAGAAAAATCATCGCCGAGCACAACGCGGCGCCTGCGTTCAATCGCCAGTAAACGTTACGAAGTTTTCCAACGGCCCGGACGCGTTCCGGGCCTTTTTATTTGCATGCTGACAGCATAACCACGAAGAACACGAAGTCACACGAAGGAAGCACCTACCAATGAATTCCTTCGCGACGTTGTGGTTCATGATTTTTTTCTTCCAAACGTCAAGCTGATCCAGTGCCAAAAGCCGAACTAAGCCGAACTAGCCGAACTAGGCTTTCACGTTTCATTGACTTCGGCTGCCTGCTATGTGAGAATCCGCGCAAGAGGCTGCTTTTGCCAGATGACGGCAGAGGTGGCAGGAGCCAACCTTCCGTCCCAAGTAGCTATTTCTGAACCGTAACGAAATGGATTTTTTTCAGTATCATGGGAAACGTGCTCTCTCGTGGCTCGCTTGCCAGATTGCCCTGAGGGCCGTTTGAAGCCGGTCGTTCTGGCGGGCGCCGTGGTTCTGGCGGGCGTGGCCGGATGGACGGACTTGCGCTGGCGGCGCATTCCGAACTGGCTGACCGTGCCAGGGCTGCTGGTCGGAGTTATCGCCAACACCGTCTTGAGTGGCTGGACCGGACTGAAGGATTCCCTGCTGGGAGCAGCGCTGGGATTGGCGTTGCTGTTGCCGTTTGTGCTACTGCGCAGCCTGGGCGCCGGCGATTGGAAGCTCGCGGGAGCGCTGGGCGCTTTTACGGGACCGGGTTTGCTGGTGGATCTGTTGCTGACGTCAATCCTGGTAGCCGGAGTAATGGCGGTGGCTCTGGTGATTTACAAACGACGAACGCGTCAAACGATTCGAAATATCGGGCACATCCTGATCTCGTTGGTCACATTCCGATTGCCGGGCACACAAGTCTCTCTCGACAATCCCGACTCGCTGAAAGTTCCCTACGGGGTAGCGCTGGCGTTCACCGTGGTGCTTTATGGGATTCTCTGGAAATTTGGAGTTGTGGCCTAGAATGCGAAGGTCGATACAAAACACTCTTCGAAGGCTGGCTGCCGAAACCAAGGCAGCGGAGATTGCGGAAGCCGCAGCCGTGCTGCCCTTGATGTTCATGATCCTGCTGGGAATCTTCTGGTTCGGACAGGCGTTCAGCATTTACGGCACAATCACCCGGGCAGCCCAGGATGGCGCGCGGGCCGGAGCCACGCCCTATTGCACCACATGTACCGCGGGTTCGAATTTGCCGGATCAGAATGCGTTCAATGCAGTGCAAGCCTCTATGTTGGCGGCGAAGCTGGATCCGGCCAAGGCGATATCCCCGTCTCCTGCGCCGGGCTTTAAAGACTGCCCCACCCTCCAGAGCACCGTGCTGTGCGACAGCAGCATCACCAACGTTTGCGTCCAGAATCAGGTCGAATTGTCATCGAATACGAGTTCGGGCGGGGTCTGCGGCATCTCTGTCAGCTTTCAGTACCCGTTCCAGTTCTGGCTGCCTTTCACCTCGCTGAACAAGCAAAGAATCTTATTGACGGCATCGGCGCACGCGCGCGTGGAGAACCAATAATGACAGCGCGTCGCTTGCTGTGCGCCGATTCAATCGGACGCCGTTGGCGCGACGACCGTGGAGCCCAGTTAGTGGAATTTGCCGTTACGCTGCCATTGATGATGGTGTTTGTAGTCGGTATTTTCGATTTCAGCGGAGCCTTCACTCTCAAACAAAAACTCACCAACGCCGCCCGCGATGCCGCCCGCGCAGCCGCGTCGGAACCGGCCAGCGACTTGAGTCAGACCTTACCAATGTCGGTGAATGACGCCTTTCTGGCGACGAAGAATTATCTGGCTGCAAATCAGATTAACGATTGCGGCATTACGACCACTGGCTCTAAGAGCGGATTGACGTGGACATTCACGGCTAACGGGAGTGGTTGTGTCTCGCCTGGTATGACTCTGACTATGAACCGGGGATACTATTTTCCCCAGACCGCAGCCACGCTGCCGTCAGCGACCTGCACTTCACAGGCTCCAAGCAGTGGGCAGACCGCGGTCGTCGGCACCTGCGTGAGCATTCAATATCCGTATCCGTGGAGGTTCGGCCGCGTGGCTAGCGTTTTGGGCTCCGCCATTGCCTTGCCTACACAGATCAGCGCCACGGCTGTTGCCTTGAACGAGAACTGAACTAGATATGAGAGCACCCGCAATTCGCCGATTCCCCCTCACCCGCTCTGCACGCCACCACGAGCGCGGCATCACCATGGTCCTGGTTGCCATGGCGTTGGTCGCCATCGTCGCCATGGCCGCTCTTTCGATCGATGTGGTTACGCTGTATCTGGCAAGAGAGGAAGCCCAACGCTCTGCCGATGCGGCTGCCCTCGGGGCCGCGAGGGTGCTCTCCCTCAGCGGAGTGACGGGAGATCCGCAAAACGCGACTGGCTATTGGCCCGCTGCCTGCACGGCGGCTACACAGGCGGCCCAGGCGCTGGCAAATCAAAGCGCCGTAGGCAATGCGACCGCGACCAGTGTGAATGTGAATTTCTTATACAACGGGACGGCCATGGCCAACTGCACTTTCACCGGAGCGAATGCCTTCGGAGTGAATCCGCAAGTGCAGGTGAAGGTCATCCGAACGGGTCTTCCCACGTTTTTTTCTCGCATTTGGTCGCGGAGTACCAATAGCGTCAGTGCGACGGCGACCGCCGAGGCATTTAATTCGTCAGGCTCCGGAACGTTCGCTCCGAACGGAATCGTCCCCGTCAATCCACGTTGTGTCAAACCGTGGGTTGTTCCGAATCAGGATCCCGGACAATCCAGGGAATACTTTCGTCAACCTCGGCGATGGCTCAATTCACGAACCCAGGCATCCAGCTAGACGGCACAGGAACCGGGCGGTTATCGGGGAGAAATTTGCATTCGTGGCGGACTGCCAGACCGGCAACCCAAACTGTAGACATGGTCTGGGTTCGGATTGATGGATAATCCACCAACTCAACAGCCCGGACCGGGTCTTACGTTGGAGTATGTTCCTGCTCTAATCGGGGGGACCGCTGGCGCAGTTCCCGCTTGCGCGACGGGCTCTGATTATCAAGAAGCTATCGCGGGTTGCGACCAGAGCACAGTGTACGCTTGTGGAATAAGCGGCGGCGGCGCGCAGGCTGACCTGACGTTTAATCCCGGCAAGGCGAGCGGGGATACCGCGACGGCTACGCAATGTCTCATTCACCAGGCCGCAGGCCAGGACGTGCTGGACAGTACCGTCTTTCCGTTTCGAATCCAAGCAGGGTTGGGTAATCCGGTGATCACTAATGCCCTAATCACGTCCAGCAACAGCATCGTCAGTGTGCCGATTTACGATGATACGCAAGGACGGCAAATCCGGTGCCGTTTACGGTCGACCAGCCTCCGGTCAATATTGTGGGGTTTCTGCAGGTGTTCATCAATGGTGTAGACACCACCAACGGCAATATCAATGTGACTGTGCTGAACGTCGCAGGCTGCAGCAACACGGCGACGGCCTCAACTCCCACGGTGTCCGGAACCTCCCCCGTGCCGATCCGCTTGATCACACCGCCGTAGACGTAGCGCTCAAGGGTTATTGCGGGGGAGTATTCTCATCGTCCCGACTCTTCATTTCGGGCGCTGCTCCGGGCGGATTTTGAATTGGCGCAGTATTGATTGACTGCGTGGGCCCGGGCTGGGGCGAAGTGTCGTCTTGAGCCACATCGGCGCTCGGTTCCGGCGTAGAAGGCGACAGAGGCATGATGGCGCCCTCGGTGCGAGGACTGAGAATAACGCGATCCAGTTGCCGCGGGTCGTTCGCCGCGCTCAGAATGAGAAAATTAAACTTGGAACCATTCAGCAGCCGCGCCAGAACCTCGGCAGCCGGGCCAGGCGCAAGGTCCACGGTTACGGTTTCCTGCTCCGCTCCGGCGGCAATGGAAACCTCGGCGCCCGTGCGCTGCTGCACCGCGAATAGGACTTGAGACAGAGTCACCTTGTGGGCCCTAATTCCCAACTGTCCATCGCGAAAAGAAACGTCGAGTAGCGGTTTGGCAGAGCTTTCAACACTCACCCGTTCCGCCCTGGCAGTGTAGTTGGCAACTACGAGCCCGGGGCGCGTCGCCGGTTCAGAAGGAGGATTATCGACCGCGGCGGAAGCTTCCGCGCCGCCTCCCATCACCTTGATGATAACCGTGTGACCGCTGGGAAAAACCTGGTACGACTGCGCAGTTTTCAAATCGAGTACGACCCGCGTGACCGGGGGGTTGCCCTGAAACAGACCGACCCGCACGTCTTTCACTTCTCCCCGATCTACCGATTGACTGCGTAATTGCTTGCTCGGAACCGCATTGGGAAAGTCGACGACCAAACGATCAGGGCCAGTCAAGACTTGCGTCTCCGGAATAATCCGATCGCTCGCTTCCACTTCAATCTCGACCGCGTCCTTGGCGCCGAGTACCTTCACCGTGCGGACCGAGGTCTGCGCCCGCAGGACGAGGGGCGCCAGGAGTGCAGCCAGCAGCAGCCGACTCATAAGGGTTCGGGAAAAATTGTGCATAGCTATGCGCCCGGGACGGGTGTCTGGGTGGTTCTAGGCCGATTCTAACAGCGATTGTCGACGAGGAGACTTACTTTGGTATTAGAACTAGCGGTTCGGTAATTACAACAGTGGCTTTAAAATGTCGAGACTCTCGGCCCGAAAGAAGAGCAGCTAAGTTCGAGCCAGGGTGTGGCGAGACTTCCAATACATCCCGTACATCGCGGCGAGACCGGAGGCGACCAGCAGCCATGTGCCGGGCTCGGGGACTTCACCGATGGAGCCGGGAGCGCACGGATTTCCTTTCCCTTTTTTCGTGCTTCCGGCGGTGTTCTTTGGTTTCTTTTCAATCCCACAAACGCCGGGAAGCGGCGGCGGGGTGATCGGAACCCACGTTCCGTTGTCGAACGGATCCACTAGACCCAAGGGCATCGCGGGTCCCAATCCTGGCAATCCAGATTGGTTGAGTGCCGACTCGAATGGGACCGGAGGATTCGAGGAAGCTATGCCGAGGGCGGGGAGCATGGGTTCGTCAAACTTTACGGCCGGAGGCTCGGAAGAGTCAGTCGCTTGCTGGGGAACTTCCTCGACGCGATTGCCACAGCGAGAGCGCACAATGATCTTTCCATCGGTAACTACCGTCTCGCCTTTCTTGAGCTTGAGTCTGTGCCGCGTCCAGTAGACCTTGTTCCCAATCCGGTAAGAAACGTAAGCGGTTCGCGCCAGAACCAAACGCACAACGCGTCCACGGTCGTAATCGAATCCCGCGTAATGAGCCGCAACCACCGGATCGTGTTGCGCCGCCCACTTCAACTCGCGCGCGTCCCTCACTCCGCCGGGCACGACGGAATAAGGATAGACCGGACGGTTCTCCATCTGGCGCAACGATTCCTGCTGCGCCAGCAAGAAAAGACGGCGGCTGGCTTCCGCTGCTTGGCGATCTGGCTCGACAGAGTGAGACGCCCGGAATAGCGATGGACTCAAATGCTGAAGTGCGATGGAGGCAAACCCGAAAGCCAAGCCCGCCGCGAACACAATCAAAACGCCGCGGCGAATCAGGCGATTCCGGCGATGACGGCGGGTCGGACGGCGCCGGATTACGGTCTTTTCGCTCCCTGCTTCCAGTCGATTCGACAACTTCTACCTACCTTTAAGCAAAGTGCTTGGTCTGGGAGGTTGACCCAAGACACTCCATGCACCCTGATGCAATTACGGTGCCGTTGCCAGGCGTTTAATCCTTCACAAAATGAAGGAGATATGGGCTGGATTGGCACCATGCTAGCAGACCTCGCAGTCCCTTGCACAAAATATCTTAGGGAGTACCGAAGCGCTGAGTATTAAACTAAACCCGCGGGATTTAGTGGCTTGCCAACCGGAACCCTTAAAAACAAATTTACGCTGTCAAAGTGACTGGTGTAATGCCACGGAAGTGCCATTCGGAGTTGAAATCAGTGGAAAAGTCCTTCACTCGATTGCGTAGTCAATCTTAATTCCGCGCTTCTCCACTTCTCCCAGAAACAGATCCGCCGGAACATCGCGCTCCTGCAAGACTCCACCGCGCTTGTTGATGGCTCCAGAGGCGAGCATCTGCACCACAATCGACGCCGGGAAGGCAGTGGTGCGCATCATGGCACTCATGTCGGTCTTTGGATCATAGTGATCGACCATGGTGAAGGACGCCACGCGTCCCTTGAGTCGTCCGCCCAGCAAGCCCCGAACGCCCGCGCGGTTGACCGACTCGTGCGCCTCCAAACGCATGAGGCAGACATCCGGCCCCTTTGAGGCAAATTTGCCTGCAAAGATTTTCGACAGCATGGCGCGCGGCGCGATCTCGGCCTTGCCGAATTTCATCTTCTCGCCGGAGAACAAGCCCAGCTCTTTGAGCTCGCACAGCAGATCGTAGTGCCCAGGATAGCGCAACGTTTTCTCGAAGCACTCTCCGACTCGGCCTTCAAATGTCTCGGGCAGCGTTGAGGTGCCGCCCGAGGTATGGAACGCCACCAGCGGTGCGAAGCCCGGTAGGTGAAAGTCCTCGGGCTCAGTCAGAGGATCGATGGTGGTCAATTTGCCTTTACGCAGAATACGCGCCGGCTCCACGTACTCGTTGATGAGGCCTTCGACCGAGAAAACGAGCTGGTAGTGAAATGGGGGCGTGGGCCGCTCCGGCAACCCGCCCACATAGAGCCGCAAGGCGTCGGCACGGCCTCCGAGCCGACGGACGAGTTCGCCGCCGAGGATCGACGCCATCCCTGGAGAAAGCCCGCAATCGGGCGCGAGAGCCACGCCGCGGCTCTCAGCCCTCTTCGAAAGCGCCAACTCCTGGCGCACCACGGTATTGTTGCCTCCTAGATCGGCGAAGTGGCAGCGGGCGTCAACGGCCGCGCGCGCCAATCCTAGATTCAGAAAATAAGGCACCGCCGAAAGCGCTGCGTCGTGCCCGCGCATCAGCTTTGCGGCGGCGTTTTGATTGCGCGCATCGAGTTCGACGGCTCGCACTTTCCTGCCGGCGGTGATTCGATTCACCCGTGTCGCCACTTCTCGCGCGCGCTTGGCGTCACTGTCGGCTAGGGTCACCGACTCCACCTGGCCTGTGCGGGCCATATCGAACGCTGCCGCCGAACCCATCATGCCGGAGCCGATCACCAGGAGTTTCATAGCAATCCTTTCTTATTAATTCCGCTCGCAGGCTGCAAGCGCTATCGGACTTCCGCATCCCAGCACTTAGTCCTTGTTGTTCTCGCGGGAAGTCGCGTCTACTGTAAAAACTGGTCAGAAGGCGTGGGAATATACAACGGCTAGAGTCCGGAGGGGGCGAGCCGGTCACAAATATAGCGGCGCAGATCAAGCCTAAGGAAGGTCACAGAAGAGAATACCACTTTCGGAACTGGCAAAGTTTCCTGCGACGCGAATGTGGCATTCCTGCTCGCTTGATTTCTTCCCGCCCAACCTTCAAGGGTTCCGCAGCAACTAATCCTGTGAACTAAAGGTGCGCGTTGGCGCTTCGCAGCTGGATGCAGAGTGATCTGAGGAATTCAGTGGCCCCGGCCGAGCGCCGGGATTTCGTTTGTAGCAGGGAAATCTGCTAATTTCGAATAGTGCGATTGGAGTTCTCACATGACTCGAAAATCGGATGGGCAAGAGCCCTTGCTCAACGCGGTAGCGCGTAAGTTGGGACAAGCCGCCGGAACCCTGGCCAGCATGACACATATGTTAAGGACGGATCAGCCCACGAGACCCTCACAGCCAGCGTCGAAGCCGGAATCTTCCCATCCGAAATCTGCTGATCAAAAGACAAGCGCCGCCAGCGCGCGTACCAGTCGAACGAAGAAGCGGCGTCCCGTCAGTGCAAGAAAGCGAACCCGCGCTACCAAGCCTCGAACAGCCTCTCGCAGAAACACGACGACGAAACGAAGCTCAAGGAGGAAAAATAGCCGGCACGCTTCGAATTAATCCAACTAACCTTCCAACATTCCACAGGCATTTCGGAGTCCAAGATTCATGTCGTCGCCCGCCCTTACCAATACTACTGCGCCGTCCAAGAGGCCGGATAAGTCGGCGCAGAAATCGGCTCACCCATTCCCTCGCGGCAAGGCGACCCTCATCATCCTTATCCTTGCGGTCGCAGCAGTTTGCATAGCGGCAGGTCTGGCCTTGTTTTGGAGCCGGATTTGGCCATTTACCGAAACGGCAGTCGTGCAAGATCTTTCGGAAGCCAGCAACAGCACCGTCACCATCCGAAGTTCTCATCGCACCTATTTTCCTGGCCCTGGATGCATTCTCGAGGGCCTCGAGTTTCATCATGGCAAGTGGACTCTCATCACCATCGACAAGTTAACCATTGAAGGCAGCTATTCGGGCATTCTCACGAAGCATGTTCCGCGTATCAGAGCAGAAGGTGGACACGTGTTCGTCCCGCCGTTTGGCAGCCATGAGACTTTTGAAACGCAGCACTCCAATCTTGTCGTCGACGAACTTGTGGCTAACGGAACGGTAATAGAGTTCCTATCGCAGGATCCCAATCACAGACCGTTGCGCTTCGAGGTGCATCAGGGCCTGTTGCGCGATGTTCAGTGGGGCAATCCCATTGATTATGACTTGAAGTTTCACAATCCTGAACCCCCGGGCGAGATCGCAACCCGCGGAAAGTTCGGCGTCTGGCTCAAAGGTGACCCAGGAGAAACTCCGATTTCCGGTGAGTACACATTCGATCGCGCGGACCTGGGTGTCTATGGCGGCATTGGCGGGACGCTGGCCTCCAAAGGAAAATACGGTGGACTTCTCAAGCACATCGACATCGCAGGCACTACCGAGGTTCCCGACTTCGCGGTTGAGAGCGGCGGCCACAAAGTAAGACTCGCAACTCAATTCGACGCATTCGTGGACGCGATTCACGGCGACACGTTCCTGAAACACGTCGACGCCCATTTCGGCCGGACCAATCTCGCGGTGGAAGGCAGCGTCGCTGGCACTAAAGGCCGCAAGGGTAAATCAGCCCTACTCGATCTGACCTCCCGGCAGGGGCGCATCGACGATATTCTCGGTTTATTTGTCAGCGAACCTCGCTCGCCGATGTCGGGAGCGATCTCGCTCAAGGCGAAAGCAGAGATCCCCCCTGGGAAGGAACCTTTTCTCGAGAAAGTGAAGCTGCGCGGCGGTTTTGGTATCGATGATGGCAGCTTCTCCCAGCCGAAAACACAAGAAGGTGTGAACGAGTTAAGTGCTGGAGCACGAGGCGAAAAAATGGATGCTTCCGAAACCGTGCTCACCGATCTGAAGGGACAAGTAGTGCTCGAAAGGGGAATCGCTAAATTCTCCGACCTTTCATTCGGTATTCCTGGCGCCACCGCGAACATGTACGGCACTTACAATCTTCTGAATCATAAGATCGATTTGCATGGCAGGATGCAGGTCGACACAAAGATTTCGAAGACCACCACTGGAGTGAAGTCGCTACTCCTCAAGGCCATCGATCCTTTCTTCAAGAAAAAGAAGAAGGGCGAGATCGTGCCCGTCCATATCACCGGAACCTATGCGCACCCCGAATTTGGCCTAGACTTCGCTGCACAGAAAAATCAGGAACACACAGTCAAATAGGGCCCGCGAATGTATTGCTCGTAAACATTTGACCGTGTCTCGACATCCAAGATCTTTGCAGGAGATCTATGTCATCGGGTGTCAGACCATTTTTCACAGGCAGGACTTTGCTTGCGTTGTTCGTCATCTGTGGATCCGCGTCATTGCAGCTCGCATGCGGCGGCGGTGGTGGCAAGAACCCTACCCCAATCACTGTCCAGACGCCAGTTCCCGCGGGCCAACCTACCTTCAGCCATGTTGTTTTATTGGTGGAGGAGAATCACAGCTATTCCGAGGTGATCGGCAATTCCTCTATGCCGTACTTTAACAGCTTGGCCTCGAGATACGGACTGGCCACGGAGTATTTTGCTGACGGGCATCCGTCTATTCCCAACTACTTTGTGCTTACCACCGGCCTTCCGGAGACCCTCGACGACAATTTCTCAGGCACAATTAGCGATGACAACGTTGTCCGGGAGTTGGTAAACGCCGGCAAGACGTGGAAGTCCTACACAGAATCACTTCCTTCCCCGGGTTATCTAGGTGCAAATTCCGGCTTTTACCTTCGGCACCACAATCCCTTTACCTATTTATCGGACGTGCAGAACGACGCGACTCAAGCGGCCAACATAGTCCCGTTTACCCAATTCGCAACCGACCTCGCGAATGACGCGTTGCCTCAATATTCCTTCATCTCGCCGAATACCATGGACGACGCTCACGATGGCACCCTGGCCGACGCCGATGCCTGGCTGCAAACTAACATCGCGCCCCTGCTCGCCAATCCGGCGTTTCAGACGAGCGGCCTGTTGATCATTACCTTCGACGAGGGAGCTCAGTTGGATATCGACCATCTCGGCGGACACGTCGCTACCCTCATCATCAGCTCAGCAGCCAAACCAGGATTCCAATCGAAGAGCGTTTGCCAGCATCAAAGCACACTGCGACTGACGCTTGCCGGATCCGGTGTGACCACCTTTCCCGGCCTGTCTGGTGTCGCGCCCGATATGACGGAATTCTTCAACGGCCATTAGCTCCAAGGGCCAGAATCAGCGAATTCCTCCTGTGCTCGTCTTGGAGCCCCTCCAACTACGCCGAAACCGCTAGGAAAATGGATGAGGGCAGTAACAAACACACTCCGCCTACGCGATGCAACGTATAGACATATCTGGTTGTGAGTTCGTAGGTTAAAGTATGGCTGTTTGGGACGCAAGGCAACAAACCACGCCCGTCCGAATCCTCGTCGTAGACGATAGCCAACTCATGCGCCGATGCTTGCGAACTCTTCTGGAACGGCAGGACTCATGGAAGGTTTGCTGCGAGGCTTCCAACGGTAAGGAAGCGATAGAAAGAGCCAAGCAAGACGCGCCCGACGTAATCGTACTCGATTTCCAGATGCCCGAAATGAACGGCTTGGACGCGGCAAAGGAAATCAAACGACAATCGCCAGAGGTTCCAATTCTCATGGTCACCTTGCACATGTCTCCTCAACTCGAAGACCAAGCCAAAAGGATTGGCATACGAGGGGCATGCGACAAAGGCAACATCCAGTGTGTAGTGGAGGGGGTTGACACCTTGCTGCACCACGGAACTTACTATCCGATCTGACTTCACGTTTTTGCGATTTCGACTATCTTAGCCACACTAGTACCTTTTTGATTGCGGCACATTCTCTCTTCTGCAAGATGTGGAGTGAGTTTTCCTATTCCTATTCGAATCGACAACCCGTCGAACCTGGAGTCCTTTTCTACGCGAGAGCGAGCCACTGGTGGCCGTACCTGCGCGCAATATCCATTCTCTCTTTTCTCCCTCCGGGAGAATCGGGACGAACGGAGTAGAGGGCGCCTGGACACAGACTTCCTTTTTCCGCGCCATCGCGCCGGCTTTTCAGACCTGCAGTTTGCGAAGATACGGAACGCTGGCCTTCATCTTCTCGAGATCCATCTCGACGAAGTAATTCTTGATGCCGCCAGTTTTCGCCGCCGTAAAAATCTTCTTCCAGTCCAGACTATCCTGCCCCACAGGCATAATTTTCTTTGCTTCCGTGGACCAGCCTTGCACGTGCATAGAAATGAAGCGGCCCGGATACTTTGTGAAGTATTCGGCGGCGTCGTAGCCCTGGCTGATGGTGGAAACTTGAAATTGAAACTTGACCAGCTTCGGGTCCAGAAGTCCGAACAACAAGTCATAGGTTCGCTTGCCGTCCACCATTGAGAGCTCAAAATCTTCGTTGTGAAGTCCCTGCTGGATGCCCGCCTTGGCCGCACGCTCAGCGATTTTGTTGTACTCGTCGGCCGCTCGCTTGACATCATCCATCGTCGGGTTCTTGGGCCCATCGAGGCTGGGCACCAGCATTTGGGTCAGGCCGACATCCTTTGCCCAGTCAATGGCGCGCTGCTGATTCTCCCTCAGTTCTTTAATACCGAAGTGAGAACTGACACAACCGACGCCAGCCTCGCTCAGGATTTTCCGAAGCTCGCTTCCCTTGTATTTGGCGAGTCCCGCGAAGCCGGAATCGGCGTACCCCACTGGCGAGCACAGCTCGATCATCTGAAATCCTGTATTGGCAAGAATCTTAATCGTGCCCGGAAAATCCTTGGCAATCATTTCCCTTACAGGCCATGTCTGACATCCAAGGGGCAAGCCCAGCGGATTGGCGCGGAGCTTCAGCACTCCTGCGGAAAGGACGCTGGCCGCGGCGGCATACTTCGTTGCATTTTTGACAAACTCTCTTCTCGAAAGCATTGCCATAGACACCTCCTCACGGGTGAACAAAAGGTTTATGAAACAGCAAGCTAGAGTTCCCACCTGCTGCGGCGTTCCGGGCGGACGTATTTCTGCGCGACCTCAGAGTTGACGCTCAGGGTGGAGCGATCCCATTGCAGTCGTTGTCCCATGCGCGTCGCAACATTTCCCAGAAGCAAGGACTCGGTGACCATGCCTTCGAATTCAAAATTTCCACCGGGCTTCACTTTGCCCCCCTTGCAGGCGTCAAGCCATTCCCGCTCGTTGCCCGGCGATCTCGGCAGCGTCTTGGGTGGCTGTTTGTAGCTATCCATCTTTGTTTGGGGAATGATTTTCGGATTGCCACCATTGAAGGTGCAAAGAATTTTGCCGCGGTCGCCGACGAAGAGGAGCCCTTCATCCTCTCCTTCACCGTCCCCTTTCAGCGGACGATTTTCTTCCAGTTCGTCCGGACGCCAAGGTTTTAGGCCCCCGTCATACCAACTGAATTTCACGGGAGGCATATCGCCACGCGCAGGAAAGTTGTAACGGACGATCGAGGCTAGCGGGTAAGTCTCATCGTAGCGATCCGTGGAACTGGCCTCTACGCTCACCGGCGCCTCTAGTTTCAAGACGCGGAAGATCGTGTCGAAACTATAGGAACCCATGTCGCCCAGCGCGCCGCAACCGAAGTCCGTCCACCCCCGCCATACAAAAGGCAAGTAAACGTGGTTGAACGGCCGTTCCGGCGCCGGGCCGAGCCAGAGATTCCAATCCAAACCCTCGGGCACATCCTCGGCTTCCTTGGGGTGTTCCATGCCTTGGGCCCAAAAAGGCCGGCTCGACCAGTTCATCACTTCCCGCACCGGACCAATGGCGCCGTCCCAAATCCATTCGCAGAGCAAGCGCGTGTCTTCCGATGCCTGGTTCGCCACCGCGATCTGAGTTGCCACGCCAGTCTCCCGGGCAATTTCGGCAATGCGCCGCGCTTCGTAGATCGTGTGCGTTAAAGGCTTCTGGCAGAAGACATGTTTGCGTTTCTTCATAGCCGCGGCGGAAACGGCCGCGTGCAGGTTGTCCGTGGTACACACGACAACGGCGTCGAGATCTTTCTGTCTTTCGAGCAGTTCGCGGAAGTCAGCATAGATGGAACAGCCACGAGATTGGCCGGAACGTTGCTGGCTACCGTAATAGCCGTCGACGATTTTCTGACAAGGTTCGCGGCCAGCAACGCCGCTCGTAACTCGAAGAGAATGCGTCAACTGAATCGGCTGGTCCGGACTGAGCCAATCCCACCCGCTCTCGACGCCCAGCAATTTGCGCACGGAATTGCAGAACTCATGAGTATCCCATTGCGGGTGATTCGCGCTGGATTTGTTGGGATCACAAACCGCCACGCCCTGCACGTCCGCTTCCCGCAAAAAGCGAAGCATGACCCGCAAACCCTGTGAACCGACGCCGATAAACGCAATATTCACTTTGTCGCTGGGAGGAACATAGCCAGTTCCACCCAACACTCGGCGCGGAACGATCGTAAGACCAATTGCCGCCGCGGCCGTTTGTCCCAGGAACTGTCGCCGCGAAACCGAGCCTTCTGCTGATCTGCCAGACCGACACTGTTTTTTCACTGTGCCTCCAAAGCGCAAGTCCCCCTGCCTTTAGTACTTTCACCACAGATCCCGACGGCTACCAGGTATTGCTCAACCCGGATACTGTAAATGAAACGCGAGCGCGTGTGGGAGTGTTTAAGAATCCAGCTAAGAGCCTCCGCGAACAAGTTTTCGACCGGAAAAAAATAAGGTTGCCGGGGTCAAAACCAATGATCAGTCACCGGAAGGCCAATCCTTGAATGAAACGGGCGGGACGCCACAAACCTCAAAAGCGGGGTGAAAAGAGCGAGGCTGCTTGACCGAGGAGGAGGTACAACAGGGGGAATGAGTGGCGCCTCGGTAGTCTAAGATCGGCTGCCGGGGGGGTGCAAGTGCTGGAAAACTTGGTGGAGCGAGTCGGGATCGAACTGCCCAGCCACCTTGAAAACAGGCAAGTTATTGAATCGCGGTAGATCGCACAATGCCCAGACTGCCTAAAAGCGAACTCCGATACATCGTCTCCGATTACCATTTGTTTGACCTGGCCGACTTCAGGGGGTAGGTGCGGAACGCTGCTACGGATGGGCTGAAATTGTCAGCGTTCATGCCAAAACGATCAAGGAATCCCAGACAATTCCCTCCCCCGGGGGTAGGCCGGACATTGCGCACCAGTCAGACGTTTGTGCCGGGAGAACTGTTTTGGAGCGCGACTCGTGAACATCGCCGTGAAAGGGCGCTGACAGGCTGGATCACGTTGTAATTACAAGGCACCGGTCGCACCGTAATGCCCAGTAAATAGCAGTAGGGAATACAAAGGAACCGACGCTCTGTGTATCGCGAGTTTTGACCCAAAACTCTCGAACAAGGTGATCAGAATCGTCAACTCGCCGACGTGTTCCTTCTTCACGCTAAGTCCGCCGGCGTTTGCGATCCCGACTTCGATCTTCTTACGTGCGAAGGTGCGTGCGAGCGCGGTACCAATCTTGCCGAAATAGCCCACCGATGTACTCCCCTGGGCGGCCATTTCGATAGATGGCCGCCCCTCCTCAACCCAAGCCCGAAGCAGATCCAGACTGTAGTTCAGGTTTCAAAGCCAAATGACTCAGGGTGCAGCTACGTTGCATCGGTGCGTCTCCAGATGGATTCAGGGATTGGTTTGTCGTGAGTTCCACTACAGCATCAAAGTCTTGCGACTTCGTGCCGACTCGTAGATCGCCTGCATGATGGTGAGATCGCGTAACCCCTCTTCTCCAGGTGTGAGCGGTTGTTTATTTCCCTCCACACAATCAGACATATGATCCATTTCAGCGGCGAAGTGATCGACCTCTGGCAGATCGCGCTGCTCGATAACGTTGCCGCGTTCGATCCACAGGCGCAAGCTGCTATACCAGGTCGCCGGGTCCAAACACAGACGAGCCTCGGTTCCCATGACTCGATAGTGGCTCTGATGGAAATAGCCATAGCTGGAAGTGCAATTCGCCAGCACACCGCTCGGGAATCGCAGCTGGAACGTCACGTGCTCTTCGACTTCCCTGAAGCGCGGGTCCCCGGGGGTGCTGTAGATCATCGCATTAACTTCTTTCGGCTCCTCGCCAGTCAGATAGCGCGACGCATTTAGAGCGTAAATGCCGATATCCATCAGAGAACCGCCACCCGCCAGTTTCTTATTGAGCCGCCATTGATTGGGATCGCCTATCGGAAAACCAGCATCCGCCAGGATCATCTGGGTGGGACCCAGTTCATGCGACTGTGCAATGCGGATAGCTTCCTGGTTGTTGGGTTCGTAGCGGCAGCGATAAGCAACCATCAACTTGCGATCCGCTTTGCGAGCCGTATCAATCATCTGTTGGCATTCTGCCGGCGAGTTGGCCATCGGTTTTTCCGTGAGAACATGCTTTCCGGCTTGCAGCCCACGTACAGTGTATTCGGCGTGCATACCGTTCGGCAGGACGATGTAGATAACATCAATCTCGGGATTGTTCTTGAGCGAGTCGTAGTTCTCGTAGTTGTAGATGTTCTTGGAATCGACGCCATAACGCTGGGCCAGTTTGTTGGCCTTGTCGGGATGGCCGCTTACGAGCGCGACCACCTTCGATTTTTCGCACTCCGCAAACGCCGGGAGAATCTGATGGATGGAGAGACTGCCAAGGCCGACGATCGCCCAGCCCAGCTTCTTGCCAGGCGGATCGGGCACTTTGACTTGGGCGTGGGCATTTTTCAGCAGTGCTCCGGAGAGGTTGGCGGCCAGGACGCCCTGTCCCACTCTTGTCAAAAATCCGCGGCGGGTCATTCCTTCGGAAAAGTCATTCGCCATGACTATTTCTGCTCCTTTGCGGCGCGTTCCCGACGAATTTCGTCGAGTCTTTTTTGTAAGTATTTCTCATATTCCCGCTTCAGATTCGGATCGGAGGGCGATCCGTAGATCTCGCTAGATTTGTATTTCGCCTCGGCAAATTTCTTCTTCGTCCACTCGTCGTGGATGTGAACTTCGTCCGCTTTGTCCAAGACTGCCTGGACGTATTGCGGTGGAATGAAATAGACGCCTTCGCGGTCGCCAACAACCAGATCACCGGGCATGACGGTTACGTCGCCGATGCGGATGGGGACATTGATTCCTGTCAACATGACGTTGCCAATAGGCGTGGGATCGACCGCGCGGAAATAGGCAGGCATATCAATTTCCGAAATGCCGTTGAGGTCACGTACGCTGCCGTCTACTACGAGGCCGCCTCCGTGCGTGGCCTGGTTGACGTAGAAGAAAAGATTGTCGCCGACGATCGTACCGTTCACCTTTTTGCCGAACAGATCGACAACCAATACGTCTCCGGGCTGCAGCATGTCAATCGCCGTTTGGTTGGTCAGGCGCGAGACGCCACGGGCTTTCGCCTTCTCTGTGGCAATGTCGTTCACATCGGAGCGGAGAGGCATGAATTGAACGGTAAAGGCGCGTCCCACCATCGGCTTTCCGGGATGAAGAATCTGAAAGCCATCGGCATACTGATTGTTGTAGCCCTTGTCCTGCAATACCGCCCAAACGTCTTCGGAAGAGAGCTCACGGGCGCGCTCGACCAGCGCGTCGGGAACTTTCGGCCGTCCGTCGGGCAAGCGTTCGAACGGATTCCTGGCGGTGTACTCGGTGAGCTCCTGCTTGGAAAAAGGATTCAGTTGGGCATGGCTGGCGGACGCGAGAATAGGCAAAGTGAGTATAACTGAGGTTGCGGCTACGAGCGTGCGGACTCGGCTGCGCAGGATCATTTCAGAATGCCCTCCCATTGAAATCGCCCCCGAACGCTCTCAAAAGGGAGACCTTTTGTCAATCGCAAAACTTGCCTGGGGAGCTTACAATTCCTGATCTCTGGTCCCGGACGCTTATCTATCAATCATAGGATTTACGACCGGCTGCCGAAACGTAAGCACATAGAAACGACAAGTCAATTTTGAACTCGCGAGGAATTGAACTATATGAGAGAACCTCCGTTTAGTCGGCGCGACGTGATGAAAGGCTGTGCGCTTGCATTGGGGGGTGGGTTGTTGCTGGACGAACCGATGCACGCCTATCCCAAGGGTGTGAAAACGAATTCAGCGCCGTCGACGCTGAAGATCACGGACATGCGCGTAGCGACGGTGGTGAAACCTGGTCCGAGTCCCTGTCCCATCATTCGGCTGGACACCAATCAGGGAGTGTACGGTCTCGGCGAAGTGCGAGACGGCGCCAGCGCCACCTACGCCCTGTTTCTCAAAACTCGTGTGGTCGGCGAAAACCCGCTCCAACTCGACAAAATTTTCCGCAAGCTTAAGCAGTTCGGTGGACACGCCCGCCAGGGCGGCGGGGTATGTGCCGTCGAAATGGCGCTGTGGGACATCGCCGGGAAGGTCTATAACGCGCCCGTGTACGCCCTGGTCGGCGGAGGCAAGTTTCGCGACCGGATTCGCATCTATGCGGACACTACAGAATCGAAAGATCCGAAAATTTACGCCCAACGGATGAAGGAACGAAAAGAGGTGATGGGACTGACCTGGCTCAAGATGGATCTGGGGGTTGAAATGGTCTCCGATACACCAGGCACACTGACTGGACCTTCGGACCTGACCCAGTGGGAACAGAATCAACTCGAGCATCCCTTCATCGCGAACGAGGTGACGGATAAGGGCATCGCCATGCTGGAGCAGTATGTAGCGGCGGTACGGGACGCGGTGGGCATGGAGATTCCCTTATCCATGGACCACCTCGGGCATCTCGGCGTGAAGTCCATCATTCGGCTGGGCAAGGCTTACGAGAAATACAACCTGTCGTGGATGGAAGACGTAATTCCATGGAATTACACCGACCTGCTGAAGGAGATCTCCGATCAGAGTCCGACGCCGATTTTGACCGGCGAGGATATTTATCTGAAAGAGCCCTTCAAAGTGCTCTGCGAGAAGCATGCCGTGGGCAAGATTCAACCGGACCTGGCGACTGCCGGGGGCATTCTGGAGACGCACAAGATCGGAGATATGGCCGAAGAATATGGCGTCCCGATGGCCATGCACTTTGCGGGCACTCCGGTCAGTTGTATGGCAAATGTGCACTGCGCGGCCGCAACGCAAAACTTTCTTGCACTCGAGAATCACTCGCTTGATGTCCCGTGGTGGTCATCGCTCGTCCAGGAGTACGGAAAGATGCCGCTCGTAAACCAGGGCTGGGTCGAAGTGCCTGATCGGCCGGGCCTGGGCGTGACTTTGAACGATGACGTTGTTCGCCAACACCTCGCGCCCGGTACGGGCTACTTTGAACCCACCCCGGCCTGGGACGGAGAGCGATCGTGGGATCGGCTCTGGAGTTGAGGGTCAGTGTTGCCAGGGGTGATTTCTCACTCGGAATTACCGCTGATCGGGGTGAATGCCACCGTTTTCAACCACGCGCATGTAGCGGTTAGGCGCGAGGTTGGTGAATTTGTCCACTTGTTTGCTGGGGACGGGCCAATGGATTTCGAGTTCATCGATTTTGGTTGCGGTCCCTATCCCTAAGACTTCGCGCGGGTCATGGGAAGACAGATAGCTGCCGCCATTGTTTTTGAGACGGCATCTGGTCTTTCCTCCCGCAGTCCAGCAAATCCTGGCGCCGATCGCATCCCGGTTGCATTGCGTGCCTTCGAGTTTCAGGCCGAGCCAGTTGTTTCCCTTGACTGCGTCGTTCTTCAGCAGCACCGGGGCTGCGCCATTGACTCCAACTAAGACATCCAAAGCCCCGTCGTTGTCGTAATCTCCGACTGCCAGGCCGCGTGCGGCGAAGTCTTTCCGGAACACAGGACCGGCCGTCTGGCTTACATCGTGGAGTTTGCGATCTGCATCCTGATGAAAAAGTAGCAGCGGTTCCCTGTACTTCACCTGCATCGAGTAGGCGTCGATCATGTCATCCGGATGGCCGTTGGCCAAAAACAGATCGACGCTTCCATCGTTGTCGTAATCGAAATATTTCAGTCCCCATCCGCTGAGGAGTCGGGTCGCGCGGGCCACACCGTGGGTCGACGCCGAATCGCGAAAAGTTTCGTCTCGATTGTTTTGGTAAACCGAGTACATCTCGTGGTCCACATTCGCCACAAAGAGATCTTGCCAGCCGTCTCCATCCAGGTCCGCCGCGTCGACCCCCATTCCCGAGCGCGGGCGGCCGCTTTCGCTGTAGCCGACTCCCGCTTGCAAGGCGATCTCGTCCCATTTCCACTTGCCGTTCGGACCCGGACCGCGGTTCACAAACAGGAAGTTTTGCACCGTGTCGTTGGCCACAAACAGGTCCATGCGGCCATCGTTGTTGATGTCGGTGGCGACAACTCCTAGCCCCTTTCCCAACGCCTGGGCGATGGCCGTGCCTTTGCTTACCTCGGTGAAAGTGCCGTCGCCGTTGTTGTGATAAAGGAAACTTGCGGTTGGGCTGAAGAGACGAGGCACGCAATAATAATTCTTGCCAATCTGGTTGTTTCCGCAGGCCAGTTTGCGCACTCCTGAGTAATCCACGAAACTGCAAACGAACAGATCGAGCCTGCCATCGCTGTCATAGTCGAACCATACCGCACTTGTGGTCCAACCCGGAGCAGCAACTCCCGCTTTTTCCGTGACGTCGGTGAAAGTTCCATCATGATTGTTCCGGTACAGAATGCACTTGCCGTAAGAGGTAACAAACAGGTCGGGCCACCCGTCGTTGTCGTAATCGCCCACCGCAATTCCCATGCCGAAATAAGATCCACCGACGCCCGCCTTTTCGGTGACGTCGGTGAAGGTTCCATCGCGATTGTTCTTGTAGAGTGCGTTGCGCACCGGCTTGGCGGGCTTCCAAAAATCGCTGGGGCCGCTGTTCACCAGGAAGATATCCATCCAGCCATCGTTATCGTAGTCGAGAAATGCGCAGCCGGGCCCTAATGCCTCCGGCAGGAATCGGCTGGGAGACATGGCATTTTCGTGAACCCAAGTAATGCCGCTGGCGCTGGCTGGTAGTTCCACGAAGAGGGGCTCTGGAGTTTGCGAGAAAACACGAGGTGAGGCCAGCCAATACGTCGCGGCGAACGATGAACTGCTCCGGATCCAATCTCTTCTGGTGATTCTCATTTGTGCGTGGGCTGGATTTGAGCGGCGATCCAATCTACTGTGGCTTGACCCCAGGTTGTTTGGCTTGCGCTTCGGCGGTTAACTTCTCCACGATATCCCGTTCCCGCCTTCCATCAGCCGGCCGCTTGAGCCGGTAATACACCAGCGACAGCGACACATGGGCTTCGGTGAATTGGGGAGCCTCCTTGACTAGCGCCTCCAGTTTCTGACGCGAGTCTTCGAGTTTGCCTTCATCCAGGGCTATTAACGCCAATTGATAGCGAGCCCCGGGGTCTCCTGGACGGGTTTCGAGCGCTCGCTCGAAATACTTGCGGGCGTCTTCGAAATTCTGATCCTCACGCGTCATTGCACCGAGCATGAGGTTGGCGTCAAAGTTGTAGGGATTCTTTTCCAGTTCTGTCTTCCACTCTTTGACTGCCTGATCCGTATCGCCTGTTAATTGCAGCGCCTTGGCGTACATGACGTGAACCTCGGGCAGATCAGGATTCAGAGCTACCGCCTTGGCAAACTCATCGCGCGCGCCGACGTAGTCATTGATGTTCATCTTGGCATCACCCATCATGAGGTGCGCCTCGGCCGAGTCGCCATTGCGCAGGATGCGCTCCACGAGCTTTTGCCCCGATTCCACCTGCTTGTCCCGAATATAAGCTGTCCCCAGCATGTAGATGATAGCCATGTCATCGGGTAACTTCTTCTCCTCAGGCTCAAGCACGCGAATAACGTCCTTGTTCTGGCCCATGCGCATGTAGCAGTCGCCCAGAAGCAGAACAGCCTGATGGTTCTTGGGATCTTCCGCGTGCACCCGCGCCAGTTGCGTGGCCGCATCGCTGATACGTCCCATCTTGTAATAGGCGATCGCTAGATTCAGCCGAGCCTGAGGAAATGTCGGGGATTGCTTCAGGGCAGTCTTGTACTCCGGCACCGCCAGCTCAAATCGTCCCAAGCCAGCCAGGGCCGCGCCAAGGTTGGAATGGATGGCCGTAGCTTCCGGATGGATTTTCAGAAACTGTTTGTATTCAGAAACCGCTCCTTCTAGATCACCTGCCTGCTGTTTCTGAATCGCGTCCTGGACCAGTTCTTCGGGGGACTGCTCAGTCCTCTGCGCCCGGCCGGCTACCGGAATAAGAAGGCAAAGCAGGCCCAGACTGACGCGGGACAGAACCAATTTCAACATAAGAGGTAGGAAGAAAAACGTTGCCACCAGTGTACAGGAAAACGAATGGGATGGCCGAAGCCATCCCATTCTGCGGGGTGAAATTCGTCTCGAGTTAGAAGTAGTACTTCACTCCCATCTCGATGATGCGATGCCCCTGTTTCGTAGTGGTGTAGCCAAAGGTCGAATTGTTCTGAGTCATGTTGAGATTGGCGTCTTGACTGAAGCCGAGGTTGAGATTGCTCCCGTTAAACGACCACAGCGGATGGTTCATCCAGTTGTAGAAGTTGAACCGGAACTGCAGCTTCTGGCTCTCGGAAATCACAAAGTTCTTGAACAAGCCCATATCCCAGTTGAAATAGGCCGGTCCGTAAATCGCCGGCAGGATGGTCGGGCCATTCTGGCCGACTTGCGACGGAGCCAAGAAGCAACTCGCGTTGATGTACTGATGCGATTTCAGCCCCGAGCTCGGATTGCAGGTCAGAATCGGGTTGAGTTGTATGTTTGGCGTGCCTAGGAGCGAGATGTTGTTGATAGCGATACCATTCGGATTCTGCGTACTAACAGAGCCCGGAATGATCGCGCTGCTACCGTTGCTGCCGCTGACGCCGCTGTAGCTCATGCCAAAGTTTTGGTTTTGAAAACCGGTCAAGTTGGGCCCACTCTGAAGCTGCACGATACCGGTCACCTGCCAGCCATTCACGACACCGCCTGCCCACTTGTTGATATTGGCTCTGGGCAGGTCAACCGAGTAAGCAGCATTGAAGAGGTGCTTTCGGCTGTTGGGCAATACGCCAAAGTTATGGTTTACGTCGAATTGGTCGATGAGGTTTGAACCATTGCCAAGGATACCCTCGGCCTTGCTGAAGGTGTAATTCAAGTTGATGGTGTAACGGCCCTTCGTCCTTGCCCAAATCGCCTGCAAGCCGTTGTAGTTGGAATGGCCGTTATTGGTGGCCACATACAGATCTGAATAACCCTGGATGGGACGGAAGCTGGCGGAATTAAGTGTGTTCGGGTCCGCGCCGCCATTCTTCGACGACAGCATGGCTCCCACGGGCACCAGGTTAATGTTCAAAGTGTTGATGCCTTCACTGCCACCGTTGCCTGAACTGGCGAGATCCATCGACCGATTGCCGATGTACGAGATCTCAAACAGGCTCGACCAAGGTAACTGGTGGGAAATGGTGACGTTCCAGTTGTCCGTATACCCCATCTTGTCATCCCTGCCGTCTACGGCTGCGGGACCCGATGGCGTCGCGCTGAAATTAACGGTGTTCAGCCCGGCATTTGCACTGGCTGTGTTCCATGGAGCTACGGCTGTCATAGCTGCGGGCAGCGGATTAACCAGGATGGGCTGGCTGGTGGTCGTACCCGTGGAAACCTTCGCGTCGAAACCGGTCGATTTGACCCCGGCGGACGCATCCAGGCCATTCGTAAACTGGCCGGTATGGAAGTAGTAGCGGCCCCAACCTCCGCGGAGTACTGTCTTGCCGTTGCCAAAGAGGTCATAGGCGGCGCCCAGGCGCGGCTGGTAGAACAGCGAACGGGTCGGGTATCCACCTAATGGAACGGAGCTGTTGGAATGCCACAGGTAGCCACAGTAGGTCGGCGCGCCGGTGCACGATGCGCCGCCGCCGGAGTTGTAGGCGTTGATATCGAAGATCGCGAAGCCAAAGTTCTTCCGGTCATACCACGGCTGTATGTGACTGAAGCGAAGGCCGACGTTCACAGTCAACCGCCTGCTCAGCTTCCAGTCGTCCTGCGCGAAGAATTCGTAGGTATTGTAGGCAATGTCGTTGATGCGATTAAACGTTTGTTCGTCGTAGTGGCTGGCAATGCCGAGGACCTCGTCCGCATAGGAATCCCCGGTGGTATAGAGAGGGGCGTTTCCGGATACAAACTGCAACTGCCCGTTGGTATCGCCGTTGGCGGGCTGGGCATTGCGGATCCATTCCCAGAAGAAACCCGCCTTGATCGTATGTGTGCCTACAACCTTGGTGAGCGTGTCACCCACGCTGGGCATGTACTTGTTGGCGTACAAGCCCTGTCCCGCTCCACCGGCTTCGAATCCACCCGGATTGAAGACCAGGGCCGTCTCACTGCCGAAACTTCCGAACGACGGAATCTGCGCCACGCCGTTCTTGAATAGTCCCTGAACGTTGAAGCCGACGTTGGTGCGGCTGACCTTTGAAGGATCGCTAAAGACGTTCGGGAACTTAACGAGCGTGTATGCGACGACCGCTTCGTTGGTCATCGTCGGGCTGAACACGTGGGTGAGTGATCCGGATATCGATTGGGACCTGTTCTTGCCTTCTACCGATGTCGGATACGGAACCTGGGAGCCGTTGCGCCACCACAAGCCAACAGGGAAGAGTTGCGTCTCCTTCTGATAGTTGTAACGCACGAACAGCTTGGTAGTTTCGCTGATGTTGTAATCCTCGCGTGTGACGAACTGAGTGTTGTTCTGGTTGAAAACTTCGGATTGAACATAATTGTATCCGCCAGTCTGGTTGGGATCGGCGTTCGGCCCCGGAAGCAACTTCATCAGGGCGAGCATGTTCGGGTTAAGGTCCGCTGTCGGGATGGTGCCGGTCCAACTCTTGTTGGAGTTTTGCGTGAACCCGAACGCGTTCATAGCGTCCTGGTTCAGACATGGAAGATAATTGCCCTGGGCGACACTGGTGCCGGGGCAGGCCGTAGCCGCAGGCGAACCGGAAGCTGTCTTGAAATTGCTAGTGCCGTCGCCGATTTTCTCCAGCTCGGAGGTTGAGAAATTCCCGTTGAGCATATTCGCGGTAGGAACTGTGGCACGCAGCAGGCCGGTATCCAGCACCTGATAGTAGTATTCGAAGCCGGCAAAGAAGAACAGCTTGTCGTGGGTTTTTGGAACCTTACCACCGATCGTGCCCCCCGGGTAGTAGTACTTATTCGCAGGTTTCGGAGAATTGTTGAAATTATTCAGCCAGTCGTTGGCATTCAGTTTGAAATTTCGGGCAGAAAAAAAGCCACTGCCGTGCAACTTCTGGCCGCCGGACTTGGTCACCGAGGTGATGAGGATCGGACCTTTTTGGTTCTCGGCACTGAAGTTCGATGCCAGTACCCGGAACTCCTGCAAAAAATCAGAGTTGGGGTTGACCGGGGTGTCGCAATTGCAACCCGGGTCGGACACATGTGCGCCGTCCGCGGTGATGTCCAGCGAGTTGCTGGGCAGCCCGTTATAAGTATAGGCGTTGTTCAACGGGCTTTGGCTGCCGGCGTCTCCGTTGGCGTTGATGCCGATTACTTCGCCGGAATAGTTTGCTTTGTTCGAAGAGCCGTTCTGAACGGCAAATCCCGGCATGATCTTGATGTACTCGGCCGCGTCGCTGCCTACCTGAACCAAGTTCTGCAACTCTTTCGCTTCAAGTGTATACGACTTCTCGGGTGAGTCCGTGGTGACAAGGGGTGTCGCTTCCGCGCTGACCTCGACCGTTTGGCTGGCCGCGCCAACTGTGAGAGTGACGTTCAAGTTGCGCTTTTCAGCGCCGCCCAAGGCGATGCCGTCCGCCTTATAAGATTGAAATCCCTGCGCCTCAATCGACAGGTTGTACTTGCCTACAGCAACCGACGCGAAAGTGAAGTATCCGTCGTCGTTGGTCACGGTCTCGCGTGCCGAGAATGACCCGGCATCCGTTAATGTGACCTTTGCTCCTTTCACCACTGCATTCGAAGGGTCCGATACCACCCCGGTCAGGGTGGCGAAAATGCCTTGCCCCCACGCATTCGCACTCACGAGCGCGAACAGGCACACTAACCCCGCCAGTTTTGAAATCTTTGACATAATGTTGTCCCCTATCGAGAGAATCGCCCTGACCCGTTACGGAATATCCTCGACCCGCCCACAGACTCACGCTCCGTTCCCGTTCCCCGGTTCGCATTTCTGCAACTTGTGCAATAGTACTTTTCCACTAGTAGTGGGGTTGCTGCATTAAGCTCCAGAACGTAATTCTTTGTCAAGCGAAAAATCGTTCTTGCACTCGTTTTTGTATCGAATTAGGGTCTTTTGACTCCCTCCACAGCGTCAACTTCCGCAGGCTGAGTTGAGAAGCCAAGGCGAGAGAAGCCCCCTGATATGGGCTCCTCCGAATTCACTCGGACCTGTTGCGTTAAGGCCAATCTTACATAGCTCGCACCGTTGGGAACTGAAACATCCCTTGGCCTTTTTCTCTTAAGATGCTTCAAAGCGAGGGTTATTCCAATACTAACGAGCCTTCTCCACTTCCAACTGAGGCAGGACATCACGTTTTCGCTGTACACAGTGACGCAGAACTACGTAAAGGGAGTAATAGGGAGTAACTATCTCCGTGGACTGTCGGGTCTATGAGACATTGGCTATAAACTCGCTCCCTGGCAACTCTAACAGTCGTCCGTTTCCCTCCGAAACGAATTTCTTGTTTTCCCTATAGATCGAGCAGCGAATATCAGACAAAAGTAGTGCTTTAGTCTGAATGGTTGCGGCCATTTGGGGGGCCATTTGGCTGATCCTGAACGGCCGTCTCGCGCTCAAATTGCGAGTCGCTGATGGGAGAGTTCTGTCTGACATCTACAAAGTGAATGTCGAGCCGGCGGTTGGGGCGGGTTATGGTCATGTGCAGCGGGACCTTTACCCCATCGAAGTCGGTGTAGTCTGCGTAATCGACTTGGGTGGGATTAAGGCCTAGTTCCGATTTCGCAAAACGCAGTTGTCGGAGCAAGAGTCCCGAGTTTACGTCGAAGTAAAGTTCCAGGGGAGGTTGTCCGGTATTCGTGGCAAAGACGAGAGTTGCATCACGATCTCCGATGCGCTCTCTCTGGACAACTTTGAAGTCTCTGAACATTTTCGGTAGATGAATCGCAAAGTGGAGATCAGCATCGAGCTTGGCAGCTTCCAAATCAGGACCATGCATTGCTCGAACCGGAGATCCTGGGGCGCTCAGCCAGCCTCGTTCGCCATCAAAGATGGTGCTCGTATCGCCTTGTGGTAAATGCACAATCATCACTTGCTTGTCGGTTACTTTGGAAAGGACTTCCACCGCAAACGATGGCCCGGCACCAAAGCTGATGCTTCCCTTCTCAACCCGAGTCGATACCTTGTCGATTGCCGCCTCGCCTCCAATCGCGGCAACATAGCTGGCTAAAATCTCGCTGGCAGCGGGCAAGTTGTCCTCAACAGGAAATGCACGATCCGCCGGAAGTTCAAACTCGCTCACGTACGGCGCCGTACTCTGAACCATGGGAATGCCCACAGGTTTGATTGATCCCTGGTGACACGTGTAGCAGGTGACTCCACGCTTGGTTTGAAAGTTCTGCGCGTTGATGGCAAACAACATTTCCATCATCCGGCGCGCGGTCTGTTTGGGCAGTTTGTCGTCCTTCTCAAACGCGTTTCGGTCATGACAATAGTTGCATTCCACTCCTAGCGATGCCGTGATGAATTCCATGCTAGGAATGAGTTCGTCGGCCGGAATGTCTTTCAGGACTCGTATATTCTTGAACGCGTGTTGCGCGGTTCGCTGCCCTTGTTCAGGAGCTCCCGAAGGACGCGCGCCCGCGGTGAGCGTCAGCAGTACCAGAATTATGCTGAGCACTCCGGGAAGCCGGCCGCCCGTGAGCAGCGAACGGTCGCTATTTTCGGTGCCGTTCATTCCACGAATGAATCCCCCTGGCGACGGGTAGCGATCTTATGATCTGTAAAGGTCGTGTGCATGTTCGGGATGTTGTACTTAGGCATGTGACAACCAACGCAGGCCTTCTGACCCACCGGGCAAACTGAATTCCGGGCCGAATTGGCTTCGGTTGCTTGATGCGCATCATTTTGGGAGGGAACGCCGCGCAACGTCGACTCGCTTCCGTGACAATTTAAACAGTTCTTGTCATACGACTCGGGGACATGAGCCAGCGGCTCATGAGGATCATGACAGGCTACACAAGTGAGACTGGCGCCTTCCACTCCTTTGCATCGGCTGCGCTCAAGCCGATACGCGGGAAATCGCAAGCTCAGAATTCCAGTTACACCACTCAGAGCAACGTCTACCGATGTGCGGTGGCACGCGCCACAGAAATCAACGGAGGCCACTGGATCGAGTCGGGCCGGATTAAAAATGAAACTCGACGACCGCGCATCATGGGGCAGGCTCATCGCCGCAACGTGCCGAGCGCCAGGGCCATGACAGGCTTCGCAAGTGACGCCGGCAATGAGATGAGTTGGGTCGAAATGGTTATCACTAGTGGAGGCGGTACTATGGCAGCCGAAGCAGAGAGGAACATCGTCGGCCATGATGTGCCGTCCCAGAGCGCTCCCAAGCCGATTCGGTTCAACCCGGGGACTGCCCGTAGTGAAATCAAGAGCCTTCACGGAACGGTAGTAGCTCAAGCGGCTCTCGTAGAATGCTCCATTTTCGAGATAGAGGTATGTTCGGCCGAATTCGCCGTTTCCCACTACCCACCCTACGGGGACGGAAACAGATTGCATGCCGTTGCTGGCCGAATAGACCGCTCCATTTGAGTTTTGAGCAAGCTCAAAACGGTATGCACCAATCTGAAAACGAACCGGACCGGCTGAAACTTCGCTCAGCGTTCCAGGACCGACTGGCGCCAACGCATGGGCCATCGGGGTGTTCTTGAAGGTGTTTGCTTTATCGCTATGGCACCGTGCACATGCCGCTGAATCTACGTACTCATCGCGCGGATCTGACCCCTTGGTGGGCCACCAGCCAGAACTTGCAAGCCGGAGTTCGGTGGCTGTGTGGTTCTCTTTTTTTGCGGGCAACTTGGTTGCAATCACCTGTCCCGCCAATGCCGCAGCCAAGAGCACGACTGCGACCCATACACAGACGCGCACCTTCGAAATGGATCGACCGAACATGCTGACTGCTGACCCAGGGCGAAATACTGCTCAAGCATCGGCTGCTGTCGTTGAAGACCGATCACGAGCAGGCAACCGTTTCCGGGTTAAGAATTAATCTAACCGGACTGGTGATTCCCGCCAGACGGCAAATTAGAAAACTACTATACCGCGCTATCAAGATTCGCAAACATTTGTGAAGGGCTTGATGTGTAGGAAAAACAACAGCGGTCGCATTCGAGTCGAGCGCAGTCTTCATGGTTGTGTGGCGTATGCCACGAGCGCCCGCCAGCCCCCTGTGGGTTCGTCCTGGCACACTCTCGCGAGAATGCCGATCAACTCCGCGTACATGAGCGCCTTGTCGTAAAGAAATAATTTAGTTCACCGCATCCGAGATCGCGCGGTCCGCGTCTTCCAAGACAATCGGGTCAGTCTTCCAAGTTCTTTTAATTTCGTCATCCAAGATCTGCTGTTGCTCACCGATCTGGGACGGCCGTGGACACGTGGGAGAGTTCATCAAGTCCTTACGAACCCGAAGTATGCTGGCAGTTTACAACCGCAGGTCCTTCAAGCTCAAGCGAAAGCGCGTAGTTGGTTGCCCAACCCGAGGCTATCCGCCTCGGCGTGACGTCCGTCAATTCCCTTCTCCTCTCATCCTCCCCCTTTCTCCACAGTTAGGACATCGCTGCAGCAAAGCGGTAGTCCGTCCGCCGAGACTCTCCACACATTCTCGTCGCCGAAATTGGACACTTGTACCCGTTTGTTCCGGCCGAAGACGTACTAGCGCACAAAACATCGCAGCCGCTCGGTTGCCGTCGGTCCTCACCTCTGGCTCTCCTTCATTTGCCACAATGACAGTCCGACCAAGAAGTCCTGGTTGACAAAAACCAAAAGCAGAAAGGGAGACTTTATGCGAAAACGGAAGTGTCATGCGATCCACTCGTTTGCGCGGTCCCGATGTTTGGGAATTTAGATGGCGAGAGGCAGGAGCTGATGGCAAGCGGAAACATCGAAGGATGGTGATTGGTTCGACCACACAATTCTCTGACAAATCGTCGGCGCTCTTCGAGGTCGCGGTGCTGCGCCGGAAAATCAATCTGAATAACCCACACCTGAGCCCACAAGCTGTTACCGTCTCTGAGCTGGAGAGCCACTATCGCCAGCGCGAACTGGCCACGGACCATACTTGGAAGACACACTCGACCAAGGTGACCTACCAGGGCTACCTGAATAAATGGATTCTGCCGCGCTGGAAAAATTACACACTCTCCGCGATCAATGCCGGGGAAGTCGAGCTGTGGCTAAGGTCTTTGCCCTTGGCACGAGCCAGCTGCGCCAAAATCAGAAACCTCATTAGCGTTGTTTTCAACCATGCCATTCGCCATCAAGTCTATTCCCGTAATCCCATCCGGTTGGTTCGGCAGAGTGCGAAAAGAAGGAAGATTCCTGTGGTGTTGAGTGCCAGCGAAGTCCAACAGTTGTTAGACCCACTGGCCCGCAGAGAACGGCCCTCGTACTGTGGGATGTCGGCACGGGGTTGAGAATGAGCGAATTGTTTGGGCCGAAGTGGAAGGATGTCGACTTTGATGCCAACGAGATCAGCGTGGTTCGATCGATCGTGATGCAGGTGACCGGCCCATGCAAAACAGAATCGTCGAAGAAACCCATTTCGCTCGATCCATATCTGGCGGAAGCGCTGCGGGCATGGCTTGAGCATTTGCGATACAACAGACCGGAGCAGTGAGTCTTTGCCAACCCTAGAATGAAGGGCCGACAACCGGGCGGCCACCTAAGTCCTTGCCAGTCCCGTACAAGCCAACACACTTACGTACCGTAATCCGTACTGCGAACAAAAGCCGCTATGTTGCATGCAGAGCTACCGGGTACCAGCCGAATGCACTCAGGCGGATGGCCCGGTAAAATCATCAGTTCTTGCGGCGGCGTGCGGCTCCCGAAGGCCGACCTTGCCCAAGTGCTTCTTGGGCATTCGGTAACATATTGTCTCGGATGAGAGACCTCAAAATCCCGACTCGCCAAGGGGTCAGTCCACTGCGTTGATGTAGGGCAGTTTAGGGTTTCGGGATGACTGCCGTGACGATCGGTGATTCGTGCATGCTTAGGATGTACCAGCGATTTTCCGATTTGCGGCAGAGCATCATCCCTCGACCGGAGGTGTGCTTGGACGGCGTTTCAATCGTGTAGTCGTAGAGACTCCACACCAACTCACCGACCGCGCGCTGATCACTCATCTTCATCGAGAGATGCGCGCGCGGAGTCAGGCTGAAGTACTGCTGAAAGTAGTTCACGGCCTGACCTCTGCCGTGCAGCTCTCCGCGCGGCGAACTCAGCGCGAACTCCGGATCGAAACAGGCACCGAGCCTGTCTGCGTCTGCGTTGTTGAAGGCTGTGGAGCAGAAGACTATCGCCTTCTCCAGCTCCGCGATGAGCGTCAGTTCCGAGAAGTTCCGGGGCACCACACTCAGCCGAGCCACGCTGCGTTCCAGGTCGATTGTCACCTCCAACTGCTCGAGGAGATCCACTCCCAGAATCCCATCAAGCTGCCCGCCGCAGGCTTTCGAGATGGCAGTTAGGTCAATCGCCGGCAGTTCGACGTTCCGGATAATATGACTGCCCATGGAGAGCTCCCCGATAGAAATATCGCTGGCGTGAAGTATCGTCGTCTCATTCCAGGAGTGGATCTGCACCTGCTTGGCGTGCCCTCCGATGAATGACTTCGCGTTTAAGAAGGAGGTCGCGGCCGTATCAACAAGAAACCGCTTTCCCTCCTTATCCACTTGCAAAATCACGACCGGCAGCCGATCGCAGCGCTGCATGGGAATTTCAGTCGCTGCGGTTGGGGCCTGTGCCGCGCCACTCAGCGCGGCGAGCGGGAAGATCAGTCCCACGCTGACGATGGCCAGCAGGGTGCGGCGATTGTGCATCACTACCTCGTTGGTGTCGCTTCCGTAACTTGTTCAATCCGGCGCAGAATAGCGCTGCGCACCGAGCGAAAAATGCTCGCGTCGCGGAACAAACGCGAACTCCAATTTGCTCCCATCGCAAGCGCTTGAATCTCGAATGCAAGCTGGCTAGCGTCGGCCGCCTTCATGATTTCGCCGGCTGACTGGGCGTCACGCGCGGCCTGCTCCAGACTCCCAAGCCACTTTCTCATCAGCCCTACAATCTGCTCGCGCACCCGGCCGGGCCGGTCGTCGAATTCAAGTGATGCTGCGGAAAAAAAACAGCCACCGGGAAACACCCCCTGCTCGCCGTACGCCAGCCAGTTCTCGCACAGAGCACGCAGCCGCTGCAGGCCCTGAAATTGATAGGCTGGACGCACCACCCTCTCGACAAAAATCTCGCGGGCTTCATCGACGACTGCGCACTGCAAGTCTTCCTTGGACCCGAAGTGTGCGAATAGCCCACTCTTGCTGATTCGCAGCACGGACGCGAGTCTTCCAATCGTCAGCCCTTCAAGGCCTTCAACGGAGGCGATGTTCACCGCTTTCCGCAGGATGGCTCGGCGTGTCCGGAGGCCCCTGGGCCGCTGCACGCGGCCACGGTCCGAAGGGGAATTCTCATCGGCCTGCGCGTGCCGCCGGGAAGTCATGCTCGCTTGCGAGTGGGCTGTCATCAGTAGGCCTATAATAGCACGATCGTTCGTTCTACTTAAAGTGCCCCTCTTATGCCGCCCACGGGATCCCGCGAGTATGGGTTAATTAATTCGACTGATCTCTTCCGTATCTCGATAGTCGCTATGACATGATAGTGACTAACGCAAGCTGATTTTATATAATCGCGCGTCATGCCAACTCAGGAGACTCTCTATCACGTAGCCAATCGAGTGGCCACGATTACTTTGAATCGGCCGGACAAACTCAACGCCTGGACGGCGCTGATGGAAAGCGAAGTGCGTTCGCACATGGAGAACGCCGAGCAGGACGACGAGGTCCGCGTGATCGTATTGACAGGCGCTGGGCGGGGCTTTTGCGCAGGCGCTGACATGTCGCTGCTGAGCGCGGTGGCGGAACGCGGCTTGGATTCCCGGGATTTGGATGACCGGGGCCGGGAGCAGGTTTTGCGCGACGGCGCCAACCGCCGTGAAGGCGCGGCCCCGGATTTTCAGAAGAAATACTCGTATTTCCCGGCGATCGGGAAGCCGGTAATTGCCGCCATCAACGGGCCGGTGGTTGGCCTTGGTTTGGTTATCACTCTCTATTGCGATCTGCGGCTGGCCTCGGACGCAAGCCGCTTCAGCACGACATTCGCGCGGCGCGGGCTGATTGCCGAGTATGGAATGGCCTGGATGTTGCCTCGGATCGTTGGAATTGCAAACGCGCTCGACCTGCTGTATTCTGCCCGGACCATCGATGCCGCCGAAGCACTGCGCATGGGGTTGGTGAATCGAGTTTTTCCCCAGGAAACCTTTCTCGAAAAAGCCCAGGAGTATGCCCAAGAACTGGCTTCCATCGTGAGCCCGCGCTCGTTGCGCATAATCAAGCGCCAGATATACGAGGCCATGTCGCAACCGCTCGCGGAAGCTTTCGACATTTCCGTGCGCGAGATGATCGCGTGTTTCCGCTCAGAGGATTTCAAAGAGGGTGTCGCGCACTTTGTGCAGAAGCGTCCCGCTGCTTTCACGGGTAAATAGGGGACAGGCGGCAGACATGAATTTCTCGTTCAGCAGCAAAGTGAAGGACCTGCAAGGGCGCTTGCAGGTTTTCATGGATGAGCACATTTATCCGAATGAGCAGCGCTATCACGATGAGATCGAGCGCAACCGCTGGTCGCCGCCGGCCGTAATTGAGGAACTCAAGCCCAAAGCCCGCGCCGCGGGCCTGTGGAATCTGTTCCTGCCGGATCGGGAGCATGGGGCGGGGTTGACGAATCTCGAATATGCACCTCTAGCCGAGATTATGGGGCGCAGTTTTATTTCTCCGGAGGTGTTCAACTGCTCGGCGCCGGACACCGGCAACATGGAAGTGCTCGCCCGCTACGGCACCGCGGAGCAAAAAGAGCGCTGGCTCAAGCCTCTGCTTGCAGGTGAAATTCGATCGTGCTTCTCGATGACGGAACCCGGCGTCGCCTCATCGGATGCAACCAACATCCAGGCCAGTATTGTTCGGCAGGGCGACGAGTATGTCATTAATGGCCGCAAGTGGTGGTCCTCTGGAGCGGGCGATCCGCGCTGCAAGCTCGCGATCTTTATGGGCCGAACTGACACCGACCGAACTGACACCGAAAAGACAGATCGCTCGGCCCCGCTCCATAAACAGCAGTCCATGGTGCTGGTGCCGATGGATAGCGCCGGGCTCAAGATTGAGCGCATGCTGACGGTGTTTGGCTATGACCATGCGCCGCACGGGCACGGCGAGATCACTTTTGAAAATGTTCGCGTGCCCGTCTCGAACATGTTGCTCGGCGAAGGAAGAGGCTTCGAAATTGCCCAAGGGCGGCTGGGTCCGGGGCGCATTCACCACTGCATGCGCTGCATCGGCGTGGCCGAACGGGCCCTCGAAACCATGTGTAAGCGAGTGCAGGCGCGGGTGGCCTTTGGTAAGCCGCTGGGCGAGCAAGGCACCCTACGGGCCGGCATTGCGCGATCCCGCATGGAGATCGAGCAGGCCCGTCTTCTGACTTTGAGAGCGGCCTACATGATGGACACGGTCGGAAACAAAGAAGCACGCGCCGAGATCGCGATGATCAAGGTCGTGGCGCCGAATGCCTGTCTGCGAGTGTTGGACCGCGCGATTCAGGCTCACGGAGGTGCGGGCGTCTCTCAGGATACCTTTCTGGCCGGCGCCTGGGCGAATGTGCGCACACTGCGCTTGGCCGATGGCCCGGACGAAGTGCATACCGAAGCTATTGCGAAGCTGGAACTCAGGAAGTGGAGTGTGCCGCAGGCCTTGGGTGACAAGAGATGACCCTTCGACAACTCCGCGATTCCTTAACCGGCGTACCGTTCAATACCTTGCTCGGGATGCGACTCCACCGAGTACACCGCGACGGCATTACGATCGCCTGCACGCTTCGCAACGACCTGCGAAACGGCGCTGGGGTAGCCCACGGCGGTATCGCTGCAGCCATGGCCGACGCAGCTGTGGGCGGTGCCATCCAGCGCCACTTCGGTGGGGGGCGTCGGATCACTACCGTGGAGCTAAAGATCAACTACTTTCTAGCAGTGACGGAAGGCCGCATCTTTGCCCGGTCGCACCTTCTTCGCATCGGCTCCACGCTGTGTGTGGGTAGCGTGGATCTCAGCGATGAACATGGGCGTGCGATTGGAACGGCCATCGTTACTTATATGTTCATCAATCCTCCTGCTGTTCGGACGTCGGACCTCGGATCCCAGGCCTCCGCGCGCGTGCCGAGCGTTGTCCCGAGTGCTGGTCGTGTCACGCGTCCCTCACGCAGGAAGTAGTAGTTCCTGCTGCAGCTCTCGTGCGAATCTTTTCGACAAAGATAAGAGATGCGGCAAAATCGAGAGGAGACACCAGTGCCGCTTGTCCTGGAAACACCCCATTCCTTAAGAGATTTGGTAGGTCGCAAACTCAACCTGACGGACTGGTTCCCCATCGCCCAGGAACGAATTGAGCAGTTTGCTGAAGTTACCGAGGATCGCCAGTGGATCCACGTGGACCGCGAGCGTGCCGAGCGTGAGTCTCCCTATGGGACCACAATTGCTCACGGGTTCTTGACCTTGTCGCTGCTGAGCCGGTTTATGAAGGAGGCAATTCAGATCCGAGGCGGTGTCCGCATGAGCGTCAATTACGGCTTGAATCGAGTTCGATTCCCTTCTGCTGTCCGCGCCGACTCAAAGGTTCGGGTTCGCTTCATTCTTCAATCGCTAAAAGACGTGCCTGATGCTCTGGAAGCAGTCTTTGATGCGAGAGTGGAAGTCCAGGGTAGCGACAAGCCGTGCTGCGTAGCTCTGTGGGTAGTTCGCTACTATATATGAGGTGGCGGTCCGTTCTAAGCAGTGCGCGGAATCCTCTTAGCGGTGGGTGCACAGCCCCGGGGCGGCGAGGTGCGGCACCGCATTGAAGGTAAATAACCGTAGCTGCTCTTTTCGCAAACGCAGGATTGTGTAGGATGCGTTATACACTGCCCCGGCGAGCCGCATGATCCGCTCATCGGAAATCTCCAGTGACAAGCCAGTCCAAATCGCAAGCGGCGTGGCCGACGTAACCACGAGAATGTTCTCTTGCCGCGCGTCGAGCATCTTCAACCGGCAGGCCGCAACGCGCTCACGAAACTGGTCCCACGTTTCGCCGCCATAGGGATAACGACCGGAGAGCCATGCCTCCACCACTTTTGTATCGCAAGGCATCCATCTGCGATGAATTCGTGCCCCGTGCGCGCCTTGGCTAACGCGAACCTGCTCGCGCATTTCGTTGTATTCGTGCAGAAATTCCGGATCTTCGGCAGCCAAGAGCGGAGCAATCTCGCGATACACTCGCCCGAGATCGAATTCATCCCATCCAGAATCGACGCGAACTGTGGGGAAGCCAACCCCCGCGTCGGCATAGACCACACGGATCTGCTCCGCGGTTTGCTCCTGCCGCGCAAGTGCTCCTGCATAGGCCGAGGAAAATCGGATTCCCTGTGAAATGAAGTGCTCGCCCAACAGCCGTGCTTGACGCTCTCCCAACTCGGAAAGCGAATCGTAAGCGTCGCGCGTGCCCGCCTGCCCATGGCGCACGAGATAGACGGTGCTCAAGGGGATTTCCCCGCGAGCGAATCCGCCAATTCCACCAATCCCTTCACGCGGTCTCCGAAGTTCTGAAATCGTGTGTCTTGCGTCTGGCCACGCCGGAAGCGGTAGTAAATCTGCTGCAGAATCACCGCCAGCTTGAAGATGCCAAGTACTTCGTAGTAACCGATCTGCGAGAGGTCGCGTCCGGTTCCCTCCGCATAACGCTGAACGAACTGATCTCGCGTGTACCAACCGGGCTGCGATGTGAGCGAGGGCACTCCGCGAGCGCGCAGTTGCGGCGCCTCAACCCAAGCCCAGTAACACAACGTCAAGCCCAGATCGGCCAATGGATCGCCAACCGTCGCCATCTCCCAATCGAGCACCGCCTCGATGCGCTCGGCAGAGTCTTCGCTGAGCATAACGTTATCCAACTTGTAATCGTTATGCACCAGGGTCGGCGCGGGAGAAGACGGTCGGTGATCGATGAGCCATCGAATCACCCAATCCATCTTCGGCATGTCATCCGTTGTGGCCCGTTTCCAACGATCTGCCCAACCCTGCACTTGGCGTTCAAGAAATCCTTCCGGCTTACCGAGGGCAATCAAACCGGTCATGGAAATATCGATGGCGTGCAGGCGTATTAGGCAATCGACAAATCCCTTGCTGGCTCGCTCCGCATAATTCGGCATCTTCGCCAGTTGTGGCGGAATTTCATCCCGCACTATAAGCCCGTGCCGCCGCTCCATAAGGAAGAACACAGAGCCCAGCACCGCTGCATCCTCGCACAAGTGAAAGACGTTTGGAGCTTCCCGAAAATGCGGATGCACCATCTGAAGCACTCGAAACTCACGCCCCATGTCGTGAGCTTTCGGGGCGACTGGCCCCAAAGGGCCGCGCCTCAGGACGTACTCGAGCCCATCAATCTGCAGCAGATAGGTAAGGTTCGAGTGCCCGCTCGGAAACTGTTCGAGCGTGATACCTCGTTCAGCGCCTGCGATTCGTCCGCGCAGCCAGTCGGCAAGCGAAGGTAGACTCAGCTCTTCCCCTGGGCGAACGGGGCCAGTATCGAGATTCAATCGAGATAAACCTTTCCGACGGAAGTGTCTCCCACGAGGCGTCAACTCAACCAGAATGTGCGGCATTCCAAACGCGCACCCGCTCAAGACTGGCAACGAACGGTTTCAAAGCTCCATAGAGGAGTACCGCAGCGAGCGCACATGCGACCGATGTCACGATCACCAGCGAGTATCGCACGGCGTCGTCGCTTCGAAATGCGTATTGCGTTAAAGCTCCCACAGCGGTAGGTCCGATTCCGAGCCCGATCAGGTTGATGGAAAACAAATACACGGCCGAGGCCTGTCCGCGCATGGTGGCCGGCATCATCTGCTGAATCGCGGCGGTGGCGATGCCGAACGGAGCGGCCGCCAGTGCGCATCCGGGAATCAGCCAAATCGTGGCCCAAGTCGCAGAGGGCGCCAGGTACAAAAGACAGTTGAAGGGCAGCCAGACTACTCCGATCAGCACGCCTACGAACAAGGTCGCGTTGCCTCGGCCGCGTTTGCGCAAGTAGTCAGCGAACCGTCCAGCACTGACGATTCCAATGCAGCCAAAGACCGCGACACAGGAACCGTAAATTACGCCCGTGGTTCCAATGCCCCAGTGAAAGTGTCGCCGATAGAATTCTGGCACCCAAGCGGCGCTGGCGTATGAAGAGAGCGCGAGTAGCCCAAAACCAATATTGTGGAGCAAGAACGTCCGCCGGTTTTCGAAGATGTATGAGAACACCTGCCTCATCGGAACAGTCGAGCGTCGGCTGGCTCCGCGGTGTACGGCAGGTTCGTTCACTGTGAACAGTAGCGGTGCTACTGCAATGCCGGGAAGGCCAACCAGGAGAAAGATGATCTGCCAGGGATGCATGGCTCCGAGCAGGGGAATCGTCCACATAACCTGAGTCGATGCGTAGGCAATAACCAGTCCTCCCAGCAAGTAAGCCATGCCAGAGCCAACGTAGATGCCCATCGAATAGACGCTAAGAGCCGTAGCCAGCCGCTCGCGAGGAAAATAATCGGTGATCAGCGAATAGGCAGCCGGGGAAAGCGCTGCTTCTCCCACGCCGACGCCCATGCGCAGCAAAAGCATGGTTTCGAACGTTTGCGCCAGTCCACAACTGGCTGTGAACCCGCTCCACAGTACCAGGCCGGTCGCGATGATCAGCCTGCGGCTGTAAATGTCGGCCAGCCTGCCGAGAGGGATTCCGAAGCATGTATAAAACAGCGCGAAGCTGAATCCGATCAGCAAACTCATCTTAGCGTCGCCGATGTGTAAGTCGCGACGAAGCGGGCCGACCAGCAGACTGAAGATCTGGCGGTCGATGAACGAGAATGCGTACAGAAGTGTTAGGACTCCGACGACGTACCACGCGTATCGCAATGAATGCGCGGAAGAGTCAGCGGCGGGATGGGCGGTTGTGGCTTCGGTTGACGTGGTAGCGGGCATCTTTATTGTAATTTCGTTTGCTTCAGATGCTTGACAGGATCATCAGTTGCGGCTTTCCGCGCGGTTAGAGCAATGATCCTGCAGACGGACGCGCGAAACCTCGGTATGCACCGCGCGCCCGCTTATTGCTCGCTGTCAAAAAGTGTCCCAAAAGGTTGAGCACTGGTGACCACTGTCAAAGTTGGACTCAACCACTGGCACCGGTGGTATCAACGATTGAAACTGGTCGGTTGACGCACTGTAAGGGGACCAGAGCGGTTCACCGGAGGAATTGGGGTCTCCCTTCTTCGCGAACTGCGTCCAGTAGCTGACCATCGCATCGGAGAGTTCCATTTGTTGGCTTGAAAGTGTTACCGGCAGTCCGAAAACATCGATGCCCGGGAACAGGTATTGAAGCTCAGAGCTATGATAGGCACCCAACGGAAAGGTTAACAATCCGCCAAACGCAGATTGCGCCGGGGGAGCGTTCTCATCGTTGAACTCATAGGTATAGGTCGGCACAAATTTCGCCAGTGACTGATCCGCAATTCGCGCCGCGCAGCTAAAGACTCCGTCCGTACCCGAAGCCCCCAATGCCTCACCGCCGGCTGGGTAACTGGCAAATGGGTAAAAAGCAAGGACGGGCGGCGCCAAGGCCGGTCCCCACAAAGTAGTAACAGCAGTATCGTACTCCGCTGAAGTGAGTATTGGATTTCCTAGGAGGTCGTAGTCCAGAGCTACGAACAATCTATATTCATCGTGATTGGTGCCCGAGATCACCGGCACTTGATTGAATTCGCCGCTGGCAAATGCTGCGCTCATCGTCTGTGTGAGCAGCGTTCCATCCACGAACGGATACAAGGGAAAAGGCTCTGCTGCGACTATGGTCGAGGCGGGCACGGCACGCAGACAGGAAGCTGTCTGGTTCGTGCATCCGACACTATCCGCAATGGCGGCGCCGGACGGCACGGCTGTGGTACCCCGCGTTTCCCCCACCACCAGCGTAACAATGTTCGAAAAGTAGTTTTGGAATTCCGCATAGGATCCGCTTTCCGCTATCGCTCCACGGAACATGCCGGATGCAAGGGGGGATGCGAGCTGGGCATAGACGCTTTGTCCGCCTGCCGACTCGCCGAATATTGTTACTCGACCCGGATCGCCGCCAAAACGCGCGATGTTCCTGCGAACCCACCCGAGTGCGAATTGCTGATCCATCAACCCATAGTTGCCGTTGAGATGCCCTTCGGCATCTATCGCGGACTGGGCAAAGAATCCCAAATAACCCAGGCGGTAATTAATTGTGACAACCATTACCCCTTTTTTCACGAGTAGCTCGGGGTTGTAAGGGGTGCTGCTCCCGTCAATGAGTCCGCCGCCGTGAATCCAAAACATCACAGGTAGGCCGTGGCCTCTCCTATCACCCGATTTCATCTGCGGCGTGTAGACATTCAGGAACAGGCAATTCTCGCTGCCAATCCCTCCAGGTTGCGTGCACGCACTGCCGAATTGACTCGCTTGAAGGACAAATCCGGGAAACAATCCGTAGCGCTTCGGCGGCCTCCAGCGCAGCGCTCCCACCGGCGGAGCCGCGTACGGGATGCCGAGAAATTCGTCTCCCCCTTCCGTCGTTGAGCCAATCACGAGACCACTTTCGGTGAAAGCAATCGGGCGGCGGGATGAGTCGTCGGCAGATGCGGTCGCTATCGAGATCAGCGTGAAGACGCAGATAGCCGTTGCTTCAAACAGCAGTCTGGAACTAAACCCACAGTGATCGAGCCGCTTGTTCGCCTTTTGGTTCTTTTTCATTTCTGATTCCTCCATCAGAAGTAGGATTCGGCAAATTAATGAACCGCTTCGAACAGACCGGCAGCACCTTGCCCGCCCCCGATGCACATGGTCACGATGCCGTAGCGCGCTTTCCGGCGCGCCATTTCATTGGCGAGCGTTCCAACCATGCGCGAACCGGTCATGCCAAACGGATGACCGATGGAGATGGACCCGCCATTAACATTCAATTTCTTCGAATTTATTCCCAGGCGGTCGCGGCAGTAGATCACCTGCACTGCAAAAGCCTCGTTCAGTTCCCAGAGGCCGATATCATCCATCTCCAGGCCGGTGCGCTTGAGCAGCTTGGGCACCGCGAAGACGGGGCCGATGCCCATTTCGTCGGGATCACAACCAGCAACTTGAAATCCGCGAAACACCAGCTTGTAGGGCACACCCAGCTGATCAGCGCGTTGGCGGGACATCAACAGAGTGGCCGAAGCGCCGTCGGAAAGTTGCGAGGAGTTGCCGGCCGTCACAGTGCCCTCGCCGCTGTGCGGATCAAAGTGAGGCTTCAGCGCGAGCAGGCCTTCCAGCGTGGTGTCGGGCCGATTGCACTCGTCGTGGTCGCAGCAGACCTCCCGCGTCCCAACCTTCTCGCCAGTTTTCTTATCGAGGAGCGCCATCGTGACCTTCATGGGCGCGATCTCGCCCTCGAAAAAACCTTCTCGCTGAGCGCGAGCTGTGCGCTGTTGGCTCAGCAGTGCGTACTCGTCCTGCGCCTCCCGGCTCACCTGGTAGCGCTTGGCGACGATTTCCGCGGTGTCACCCATGCCCATGTACAACCCGGGCAGTTGTTTCTGCAGTTCCGGGTGAGGATTCCCGGCAGCCGGCGTCATGCTGATACTCTCGACGCCGCCGCCAATCGCCGCCTCCACGCCCTCGCTGATGATCTGGTGCGAGGCCACAGCAATTGCCTGCAATCCCGACGAGCAAAACCGGTTTATGGTCGTGCCCGCGACCGAAGTGGGAAGGCCGGCCAGCATGGCCGAAGTGCGGGCGATGTTGTGACTCTGCGGACCGTGTGGTTGTGCACATCCCAACACAACGTCGTCTATTTCGGCCGCATCAAGCTGCGGCACCTTGCGCAGGGCATCCTTGATGCAATGTGCTGCCAGATCTTCGGGGCGGGTTAGGTTGAACGAACCGCGGAACGATTTCGCCAGCCCGGTCCGTGAGCTGGCAACCACTACCGCTTCTCGCATATCTTCTCCCGCGCAGACAATCAAACGCCACGAGCGAAAATCCGCAAACGCGTATCGTATCTGTGGCGATCGGGTTACTAAGCTCGCAGTCGTGCTCGTACTCTTACGCCATCACGGCCTGTTCCCGGTTCAGCTCAGCGAAGGTCTTGCCTTCCTCGGCCAAACGCTTTATCACAGGGGCAGGTTCCCAGAGTTCGCCGTGCTGTTGATGAAATTCCGAGATGCGGCGGTAGACCTTATCCAGTCCCACGGTATCCGCATACCACATCGGACCGCCACGATAGGCCGGGAATCCGTAGCCGTTTAGATAAATGATGTCGATGTCGACGGCGCGCCGTACGATGCCTTCCTCAAGAATGCGGGCGCCCTCATTCACCAGGGCATAGATACAGCGGTCTAAGATGTCTTCGGATGAAAGCTTGCGTTGCGGGATGCCGGCTTCGCGGGCCCACCCGCGCACCATCTCGTTGACTTCAGGATCGAGAATCGGACGCCGATTCTCGTCGTACTTGTACCAGCCGGCAGCGGTTTTCTGGCCGTAGCGCCCAAGTTCGCAGAGGCGGTCCTCCGCCAAGGGCTGCCGCACGCCAGGCTTTTCAAGGTGCCGGTACTCTTTACGGATACGCCAGCCCACGTCAAGGCCTGCCAGATCGCCAGTAGCCATGGGCCCCATAGCCATGCCGAAGTCGAACAGCGCCTTGTCCACGGCTTCGATACTGGCGCCTTCCTCCACCAGGAACTGCGCTTCACGGCGATAGGGGCCGAACATGCGGTTTCCTACAAAGCCCCGGCAGTTGCCGACGAGCACCCCGACTTTTCCCAGTTTCTTAGAGAGTTGCATGCAGGTCGCGATCACTTCTTTGCTGCTCGACTTGCCGCGCACGATCTCGAGCAGGCGCATAATATTCGCCGGGCTGAAAAAATGCGTGCCAATGACGGCACCGGGCCGCGAAGTGGCTGAGGCTATCTC
>CAVZFP010000008.1:0-44707 GCA_963774565.1 uncultured Acidobacteriaceae bacterium
GCTTGACGTTTTGTGATGTACGTCACAATGCTCTGTGATCCCCGACATGCAACTCCCAACTAACTTCTCAGCACCTCAGTTGCGCAATGAAAAAGCATCGAGAATGTATCGCTCATCAATTGTTGCTATCCCTTGTTTTGACCTTGACCACGGGCTGGTTGAGCGGGTGCGGATCCTCGGCAGCTAGTCCACCTCCGCCAGCCGCGCCGAAGGTTAGGTTAGCTGCTTCGCCCACCACGGTTACGGTTGGGAAGAGCGCGACCTTAACGTGGACGTCGAACAACGCTGCCTCCGCCGCGATTAACAATAGTATCGGAACAGTCGCGCTGGCCGGGAGCACAACTGTGGCTCCCACTCAAACCACCACCTACACCATCACTGTCAATGGAAGCGGGACCGCTACGGCTACCGCCCAAGCCACGGTTACGGTGACGCCTGCCGCTACACCCACGGTCGCCATAAGCGCGAATCCCATATCGATTAGTGCCGGGCAGTCGAGCACGCTGACGGTGACCGCTACGAATTCGACGAATGTAGCGATTACCGACAACGTGAATACGAACAGCTATCCGCTGTCAGCGAGCGGAGGAACGCAGAGCGTTAGCCCGACGGCTACGACAATTTACACGGCGACTGCAACAGGACCGAACAATCAAACGGCCACCGCATCCGTGACCGTGACCATGAGTTCAGGAGGTGGAAGTCTCAATTCCATCAACCACGTCATCTTCATGCTGCAGGAGAACCGCACTTTCGATACTTATTTCGGCATGCTGAATCCTTATCGCCACGCGCTAGGTTTTGATAGCGGCGACGATGGGAAGGACTATGAAGTAGATGGCATCGACGACAAGCTAAGCACCATCACCAACACTGACGATGAAGGCGACGTTTATCCGCTTTTCAAGTTCACGACCAGCTGCATCGACGATGAGACCTCGGCATGGCTGGAAAGTTACGGTGACGTCAATCGCTACGATTTTCTCCCAACCCGCCAGATCCTAACCGATGGCTTCGTCCACACGGCGGAAGGCTTCGCGAAGAGCTGCGCGGCTTCCGGCACATGTTCCGGAAATTTCACCGATCTGACTGGCCGGCGCTCGATGGGCTACTACGATCAAACCTATCTCAACTATTACTACTACATGGCCTCACAGTTCGCGTTGTCTGATCGTTGGTTTTCGCCGGTCTCCAGCAAGAGCATTCCCAACCGCATTGCAACTTTCACCGGCGGTACAACCCAGGGTTTAGTCCGGGACCCCGGCAATGATGACCACCTCAACCAGCTCAATATTGGCTCCATTTTCCAGGAACTTGACCAAGCGAAGGTGTCGTGGAAGTTGTACTACACCGTCACAGACGGCCTTTGCCTCAATGACGATGAGTGTTCGGGCACGTTGGGCGCCCGCTATCCGGCAACCGTCTTCGTCTATTTAACTTACTCTCATCGTTTCTTGTACGGAAACCCAACTGGTGCCCCCTGTACCGGCGCTACGCAGGCATCGAGTGTAGTGGGCGACACCACGAACTCCTTCTGCATTGATCCGAACCACGTTGCACCGCTCTCTCAGTTCTTCAGCGATATGAGCAAGAGCACGCTGCCCAGTTTCGCCTTCATTGAAGCTGGGTACGGCAATAACGATGAGCATCCCGGGTCGGGGCAATCGATTTTGGCCGGTCAGGCGCAGGTGGCAAACATTCTCAACTCCTTCATGGCCAGCTCTTCATGGAACGATTCGGTCTTTTTTCTCAGCTACGATGAAGGCGGCGGACCCTACGATCATGTGCCGCCCGTGCCCGGCCACTCCAACGACAACAGCGATGCCGCGCTGGGAACCATCCCTGATATCTCGCAGATCGCGATTAACGCGGACAGCTTCTTTCCCTGCGTGCCCAGCGGCGGGACGGCGACGCTGCATTGCGATCTCACGCAGAACGACCCCGGCGCCAATGCCGGTGACGCCGCCGCTGTCCAGGGCTTTGCGGCACAACTTGGCTTCCGCTTGCCGAACATGATCGTGTCGCCTTTTACGCGCCGGCATTATGTTTCGCACACGCCGATGGACCACACGGCGGTGATCAAGCTTGTCGAGAGCCGATTTATCGGCGCCTCCGCCCATTTGACTCCCCGCGATGCCGCGCAGCCCGATCTGCTAGAGTTTTTCGACTTCAATAACTTGCCGTGGGCTACGCCGCCAGTACCACCCAGTCCGGTTACTTCGGCGACGCTGGGCTATGATCCGTGCCACCCCGCGAACCTAGGGCCGTGACCCACTTGAGGACTTCCTATGCCAGACCATCTCGCGGACTTGAATAAACATCTAGCGCAACTCCTACTGCAGAGCATGAAGGAAACCGATCCGTTGCAGTATAAGAAACTCCGCGCTGAAATCTGGCAGGTCCTTCATGAACAAGAACGTGTTAGTGACTCCCGCGCCGGGGTGGACTTTGGAAGATGTACTCGTGTAGCGCGTCGGGACGCGAGGACTGGGGGGAGGGTTGCCATGCGACGCAAGTATGTTACGCAATCAAAAACCACAGGAGATTAGGGAAGTGCTTGACCCTTCGCAACACTCGGGGCCGAAGTGGATCGCTACTCCTTCTTTGTAAGGCTTCTTCCTCCTCTGCTTCATACCGGTTTAGCCCGGCGCACTAACATCTCTATTTCACTCAAAACCACGGGCAAACCGGTCAATAAACAGTCTGATCTTGTAACAGGTAGCATAGCGAAGCGATTCGCCGGTAATTCTCAATGAGTGGGCGTACAATTCTCGTGTACGCCTGTGAGGCCGTATGCTTCGCCAAGAGAATTCGCCCCGCGAATTGGTATGGATCGAAGGACAGAATGTCGAGAGGTGGGGTTGCTCTGAATGCGCTTGGGTGTTTAACCCTTCTGGCCCGCCCGCTGATGAATTACTAGATGAAATGAAGCGGACGTTCAAAACGCAACTCTCCGCAGAGTTTGCTTCCCACGCTTGCGCCGAGCACCCACGGGTCAAAGACGCAACGCCTTGGAAGCGGCGCGTGGTGTAATGTAAGGGACATCCACAGAGCTGCAAGTGACTGTACTGCCTTGACGCGGCTGGTCTATTTTTTGCTGGCGGGGACTGCAACTGCGAGAGGCATTTCCTTTTGACCAATTCCCGCCCTATCTGCTGCGAGATCGCGACGCGATCTTCGGTCAGGAGTTCAGGGATCAGGTGCGCGATATGGGAATTGAGGAAGTCCTATCCGCGCCCCGCTCGCCCTGGCAGCAGGCGTACGTCGAACGCATCATTGGTTCGATTCGGCGCGAATGCCTCGACCATGTGATTGTGTTCGGTGAACGCTCGTTACGCCGAACCCTGGTTGCCTATTTTGATTACTCATCACCGATCCCGAACGCACTTGTCGCTGGCAAAAGACTCGCCGGAGGCGCGCCCGATTCAATCGCCTGAAATCGGACCAGTCGTCGGGCTGCGCCAGGTCGGTGGACTGCACCACCGGTACGAACGACACGCTGCCTGAAACCGCCAAGACTCGCAAGCGCTGAAAGTGCGGGCCGCCTTCGGTCTGAACGGTGGTCATTGCTCACTTTCGGCCCTGCCAATCTCGTCATGGATTCACTTCACTTCCCCCAACTGATCGGGAAATCTGTATCCTGCTGCAGGATAGCGTGTACCGAATGCCTGGGTAAGGTTTTCGTTAGCCACAGATCGGAAAATTGGTGGAGCTAGTCGGGATCGAACCGACGACCTCATCGTTGCGAACGATGCGCTCTCCCAGCTGAGCTATAGCCCCATGTAAGTTTGGGTTGTCGACTTTTGATCGACTGCCTGTTCATTTTATCAGCGTTGCAGAATCGGCACCAACTGTCCCACGTCCGCGCAGGAGTTACCAATAGTGCGTTGTAGCTAACCCTCACAAGAAATTCCCTTGACGAAGTGCTCCGATTTACGTCTAACTAACCATTAACGGCGACCTGTATCGCCTTGCCCTGGGGACTCATATGTTTGCGCAACTGAATTCTGTGACCGCGCGACGGCAACGCTGGCTGCGGACGGCTTCCCTTGCCGTCCACGGTCTGCTCTTGGCGTGGATTCTGCATACGCCGAATCCTCAACTTCTCACGGCAACCTCGGTTGCGATCGGGCAGAACGGCGCATCCGTCACGCGGCTCTATTGGCCCAGTAAATCTCCTGACGATAGCAGTCAGAGTTCTTCCGACGCGGCAACGCAGCGCTACCGTCACCAGCGCCTCAGCCACGAAAAGCTAACGTGGAAGGCGCCTTCCCGGTTGGCAAAATTGCCAGCTCCGCAAAATGCCTTGGCCCGCACCAATGCGGAAGATAACTCCCAGACTCAGACACTTTCCGCCTTGGGCCACGGCGCGCAGGCCGGTCTTCCGTATGGGACGTTGAGTAGTGGCCCTTTTTCCGGGAACGAGATTCGTCCCGCTCTTCCCATCACGACTTCTGATCCTGCCGTCTACCCTTGGCAACTGCCAGCGTCGGGGGGTAACGAGATCATTGAAATCACAATCGATGAGCGCGGCGAAATCGTCCGTAAGACCGTACTGCAGAGCCTGGGCCCGGACATCGATGACAAGTGTCTGGCTGCGCTGGACAACTGGCACTTTCACCCAGCAACGCGCAACGGCACAGCTATCCCGTCTAAGCAGGACGCTATCTTTCCCTTTAAGGCGAGAGGCTAGCGGCGACGCGAATCCCAAACCACCCGTATAATTGAAGATGTGAGCGGGAACGACATACAGCAGGTCGCCTCGGCCGATTTTCCCACGCGTTGGGGCACATTCCGCATTTACGGTTTTCGCGGACACTCTGGCTCGGATGGCGACCGCCGGGTCGAGGAGGCCGTCGCGCTGGTGACCGGGAACGTGAAGTCTTCGCCCCCGCTGGTGCGAATTCATTCGCAATGCCTCACCGGCGACGTCTTTCATTCCTTGCGCTGCGATTGCCGCCAGCAACTAGAACTCTCACTTTCGCTGATTGCTGAAGAAGGCACCGGGATTCTGATCTACGAACTACAGGAAGGCCGCGGCATCGGCCTGATGGCCAAGCTGCAAGCCTACGAACTACAGGACGCTGGACTCGACACCGTCGAGGCCAACCAACGCCTCGGCTTCAAGAACGACTACCGCGACTTCGCGCTCCCGGCCGACATTCTCAAGGCCCTGGGAGTGACGCGCGTGCGCCTTCTGTCAAACAATCCCGAGAAGGTTGAAGCCTTGGAACGCGCCGGAGTACAGGTCGTGGAGCGGGTTCCCTGCGAAGTTACTCCCAGCCCGCACGCCGAGGAATATCTTAAGACCAAGAAAGAAAAACTCGGGCATCTGTTCACGTCCAGCTAAGTCTCTTCCTGCTGCAGCGTTGCGTTAATTACTACGCCATGGTTTAATTCGCTGACTTCAACTTTCCCGAATGGCTGTTCCTGTCTACCGAGATCGTTCCTCGTCCCGCTTTGTCCTCCTTGCCCTGTGCCTCGCGGTGGTCGGCGCGGCGGCGATACTCTACTATCAGGTGGGGCTGTTTTTACCACGCTCCCAGGAAGTGAGAGAGACGCGGAAACTAGGTGGCGGCTACGCTTTCGCGGACGACCTGTACCAAATCTGGCTGACCTCGCTCGAGTGGCAACAGCACCGCAGCGATCCCTACAGCGCAGAAATGACGCGTGAAATCCAGACCGGTCTCTACGGCCGGCCGCTCGATCCCAACCTTCCCGGGGATCCCAAAGATCTACGCATGTTCCCCTACCCGGCCTTCGCGGATATCCTTTTCTGGCCCGTGGCCCAATTACCCTTCGTGGTTGCGCGCGTCGTGTTTGTCTGCCTGCTTGTCCTGCTCACTGCGGCCAGCGTCTGGTTATGGACGCAAGCCCTGGGCTTGCGCTTCAGTCGCCATTGGATGGTCATTCTTCTGCTGCTGGTCTTCGGCAGCTTTCCGGTACTTGAAGGACTCTATGCCGGACAAGTGGGTCTGCTGGTGGCCTGTCTGCTCGCCGCCTCGATCCTCGCCCTGCAGCGAGGCAAACCGCTTCTCAGCGGGGTACTGATGGCGCTCACAACAATCAAGCCGCAAGTAACGCTGCTCGCAATTCTGTATCTCCTCTTGTGGAGCTCTCGCCACTGGCGCAGTGGCAGCCGTTTTTGCGCGGGTTTTTTCGCCATTTTGCTGCTGCTGGTTGGAGCGGCGCTCGCCGTCTGGCCACACTGGATCCAATCCTGGACACACGTGGTTCTTCTCTATCACGGCTATAACGCACCTCCTCTGCTAACCGCGGTTGTCGGTTTACTCCTGGGCCGGAGCACTACGGCGTCAGTCTCGCAAGGTTTGACCGTGGCCTTGCTCATTGTCGCGGCTATCCTGGCCTGGCGTAACCGTTTGGCTGCGCCCGCCTCGCTGGAATTCTGGTTTACTTTGAGCCTTTTGCTCGCCATCACGACCATCGCCCTGCTTCCAGGTCAGGCCGTCTACGATCACGTCATTCTTCTGCCCGGGATCCTCGTGCTCGCATCGCGATGGCAGCAATGGTCCGTTAACTGGGTCCTGAAAACGCTGTTGGTAATCGGCGTCGCGATGTTAGTGTGGCCGTGGATCGCGTCTTTGATTCTGATTGCCTTGCATCCGTTCCTAACCCAACAGCAGTTCTATTCGAAGGCGATCTTTTCTCTCCCCCTGCGCATGGCTGCCGTGTTCCCCTTCGTTGTGTTGGGAGTGCTCACCTTAGCAGTTCGCAGCCAGAAACTGACTTGAGAAACCATAGAGCTCTCAGTTTCCTGCTGATTTCACAGCCGCCAGCAACTCTGCCTTCTTCTTTGCAGGCAGGTACTGCAGGGCCGCGCGAACGAGGGCCGAGTAGACGTCGCGGGCCGCGGGTAGGTTTTGCAGCACGCGGAGATGGCGCTTCACCGTATCCACGTCGCCGCGGACGATCGGTCCACTGAACGCGCCTGCGGCATCGAAGGCAGCATAGTTCGCCAGCGTTTGGAGCAGGATCGGGATCATTCGTTGCTTCGCCGCTTTTCGATTTACTCCCGCGAGCACCGCAACCTGCTCAGTAGTGGCTAGAAGCGCAGTGAGCAGAGGCGAAGCAAAAGTGCCCCATGCGTGGTACGCCGCCTTCTCCTTCTTACGGATTGAATAGACTTGACCTCCAAAGTCTGAAAGCACACGACGCGCCACCCGCACCGCCGCCCTGTCGCCCTCCAGCGCAAAAGGCACTCCCGCAAGCGAAGGTTGCGAACCTCGCACAAAGGTCATCAGCGGATGCACCGACGCGACGACGGACCCTTGGCTGCGCAAGATTGCCAGTTCATCGCTGGTCAGCGCCCCGCTGGAATGCAACGCTACTCTTCCCTTCCATTCGATCTTCCCTGCGAAAGAGCGCGCCGCTCGAGCGATCTCAGCGTCCGGCACGCAAAACCAAATCAAGCCGGCGCGCAGTGCCGACGGATCCGTCGAGGCCCGAACGCTAAGTTGCTTCGCCAATCTCTGCGCCTTTCTCAGCGAACTACCGCGGGACCGGGCAATCACGGCTTCGATGGAGTAACCCGCTTGCTGCAGCGCCACAGCCAGCGCCCCCCCAAAATTACCGGCTCCTACAATCGCGACCACAGGCTTGCCTGCCATGCCGGGCAGCATAGCAGAAGCGGCATCCGGGTCCGGCTTTCGCCATCCGGCTTCAGGAACTCCCTTTCTTGCGGAAGCGGGTGGCCGAGAGCCGGAAGCCGTGTTTTATATTGTCTGTATGGCCAAATCCTCCCGCAAACCTGCCCGCAGCAAGCGAAGCAATGAACGAATCCTCTCCTCGCGAACCGTATATCGCGGGCCGGTTTTCTGGGTCACTACCGATCAAGTCGAGGAACCCGGCGGTGTCCGCGCGCGGCGCGATGTCATCCATCACACGGGTTCCGTTGTCGTGCTGGCCGTGGACGATTCCGCCTCGACCCCTCGCGTTCTTCTGGAAAGGCAATACCGCCACGCGGCCAAGGATTATCTGTGGGAATTGCCTGCCGGTCGCATCGATCCCGGGGAGCAGGAACTGCAGGCCGCCAAGCGCGAGCTTTTAGAGGAAACCGGGTACACCGCCGGCAACTGGCGCCGTATTTTGAAGTTCTTCGCGAGCCCCGGCTTCGTTGCCGAGACCATGGCGGTCTACCTGGCGACCGGCTTGCGTGCGGGCGAGGCGCAGCCTGAGGACGATGAAGTCATCTACAAACGGCTAGTCCCCCTTCCGGCGGCTGTCCGCATGGTCCTCCACGGCACCATTAAGGATTCAAAAACAATTTCTTCCGTGTTGTGGCTGGATCACGTGACCCGGACGTCGCAGGCAAGCAAGACCCGAAAAGCTGCTGCGCGCAGACGTAAATAAATAAGGTATCTAGGTTGTAACTGGCATAGGCTGTGATTTGCAGTATGCTGCTGCTAAGTGGACACACTGGCGCAGCTAAAAATGAAGTTACGCACGATCTGGCCCATGCTGGACGAACGTACCCGGCGCCTGACGGCGGCCAGTGAGGCAAAGGCCTTGGGATACGGAGGCATAAGTCTGGTTCGCCGTGCCTGCGGCCTTTCGTGCAAGGCGATCCGCAAGGGAATCCGGGAGCTGGAGACGGGGGAGAGTTGGCCAGGTCGTATCCGCCGCCCCGGCGGGGGCCGAAAAAGCATTACCGAGTTCGACCCCGAGTTGGTGGAGCGATTGGAGGCGATGATCGAGGAAGAGACGCGGGGCGATCCCGAATCGGCGCTGCGCTGGACCTGCAAAAGCACGCGTGCGATCGCGGAGTCTCTGACCCGGCGCCATCATCCCGTCAGTCACACCAAAGTAGCGCAGATTCTTCACGATCAGCACTACAGTTTGCAAGGCAATCGCAAGACCGAGGAGGGAGACGATCATCCGGATCGGGATGCCCAGTTCCGGCATATCAACAGGGCAGTGAAGAGATATTTAGCGCCAGGCTGGCCAGTGATTTCGGTCGACACGAAAAAGAAAGAGCTGGTGGGCAACTACCACAATGGCGGCCAGCAGTGGCTTCCGGCAAAACAGCCGCGCCGAGTGCGCGGGCATGACTTTCCCCAACCCGACGTGCCCCGGGCCTATCCCTATGGCATTTACGATATTGGGCGCAACAGCGGATTCGTAAATGTCGGGACCGATCACGACACCGGGGCTTTTGCCGTAGCCTCGATTCGGGGCTGGTGGCGCCACGAAGGCAAGCGGCTCTATCCCAAGGCGCGAAAGCTACTGATTACGGCCGATGCGGGAGGTAGCAATGGCTGGCGGTTGCGCTTGTGGAAACTGGAGCTGCAGAAATTCGCCGATGAATCCGGTCTAGCTCTCTCGGTGTGTCACTTTCCCCCGGCCACGAGCAAATGGAACAAGATTGAACACCGATTGTTTTCATTCATCTCCTCGAATTGGCGGGGTGAGCCATTGCGGGACTACGAGACCATCGTGAATCTCATTGCCGAGACCACGACCGCGAAGGGGCTAACCGTAACCTGCCGACTGGATCGCCGCAAGTACCCTACGGGGCGGCGGGTCACGGCAGAAGAGATGAATCAAGTCAATCTCTATCCGGAAACATTCCATGGCGAATGGAACTATGTCATCAAGCCGCATCGCGTCCGAACGTGATAATTACGCTACCCTTGTTTGTTTACTAAGCGCCTGCATCACGGGACCACGTGTCCCTGTCTCCGCCACTTTTTGGGTACCGCAAAAGAATTGACAGCCTACCCCTGGCGCACGAAAATGCATCTTATTGGCGGCATTTTGACTGCGGGCATGTCCTTGGGTTCCCCCAACGGGACGTGCAGGAAGATGGGGGTTTTACGTGGAACGTCTGAAAGGAACCGTGAAGTGGTTCAATAACGCCAAGGGATACGGGTTCATCGGTCGCGCGGATGGGCCAGACGTATTTGTTCACTACAGCGCGATTAGCTCTGAGGGCTACAAGAGCCTGCAGGAAGGCGATCCGGTAGAGTTCGAAATTACCGAGGGCCAAAAAGGCCCGCAGGCAGCGAATGTGACCAAGGCCTCGTAGTGCGTCCCGCCCCTTTCCGGCACAACTCTCCGCTCGAGCGCCCACCACGCCGCCAGTCTGTCGTGTCTGACGGACCGCGCGCACTCCTCTGACGTCGCAGCGAGCCCAGTATTTCCGCAGCGCCCACTGGCCCTGCCGTCCAATCTTGTTTATCTTAAGTCGGTGGACAATCAGGCCATCGCCAACATTCTCTACGAAACTGCCGACCTGCTTGAAATCGATGGGCAGGACTCTTTCCGCATCCGCTCTTATCGCAACGCCGCCCAGGCCATCGAGAATTTATCGCAACCGATAAAAAAACTCATCGTCGATCCAAAGCAGATTCTAGCCATCCCCGGCATCGGCAAGAGCATGCTCCGAAACCTGCAGGAACTCTTTAAAGAAGGCAAACTCGCGGTTCAGACGGAACTACTGGAAAAATACCATCCTTCGATGCTGCAGTTGCTGAAGATTCAAGGCCTGGGGCCCAAGACCATCGCCCTGATCTGGAGCGCCCACAGAATTTGCGACATCGATGGAGTCGAAAAGCTGGCGCGCGAAGGAAAAATCCGCGAGTTGCCGCGCATGGGCGAAAAGCACGAAGCCAAGCTGCTCAAGGCCATCGAAGACTATCGCCGCATCGGTGGCCGCTTCCTGATCGACGCTGCCGAAGCCGAGGCCGAAAAACTCAAGGCCTACCTCGAAAAATATCCGGGCATCGACAAAATCACCCCCGCCGGATCGCTGCGCCGCGGGCGCGAAACCGTAGGTGACCTCGACATTCTCGTCACCGGAACAGCTTGCACGTCCGATGAGGAACGTCAGAAGGCCATCGCCTACATCGCCCAATATCCGCCGCTCATGGACGTCATTGCAAGGGGCGACAATAAAATCAGCTTTCACCTGCGCAGCGGCATGCAGGTGGATGTTCGGCTGCTGCCGCCAGAATCCTTCGGCGCGGCCATGCAGTACTTCACCGGATCGAAGCCGCATAACGTGGCCCTGCGCCAGCGCGCTCTCAAGATGGGTTACACGCTGAACGAATACAGTCTGGCCAAGCTCGATGGTGGGACGCCGGTAGCTGGCAAGACCGAGGAAGAAATCTACGCCAAGTTGAACCTCGATTACATCCCGCCCGAGATGCGCGAAAACCTTGGCGAGATCGACCTTGCGAAAGATCATGCTCTGCCCAAGTTGATCACGCAGGCCGATCTCCAGGGTGACGTCCACATGCACACCGTCGAAACCGACGGCCGCAGCACGATCGAAGAAATGGCCGAAGCCGCGAAAGCGCGCGGCTACAAGTACATGGCCATCACCGATCATTCCAAGAACCTGGCCTTCGCCAACGGACTCGACGACCAGCGTGCCGTGGCGCATATTCAGCGTATTCGCCAGGCGGACAAGCAAATTGTGGGCATCACGATCCTGGCCGGCATCGAGGTCGACATTCTGGCGGACGGCAACCTCGATCTCTCGGACGACGTGCTGGCGCAGATGGACATCGTCATCGCGAGCGTCCACTCCGTCTTTAATCAGGAGCCGGCGAAGATGACCGACCGCCTGCTGAAGGCCATCGCGAATCCGAATACCTCGATCGTTGGACATCCCACCGGACGCATTCAACTGCGGCGCGACGCCTACGCCTTCGACATGCACGCTGTTCTGAACGCGGCTGCGAAGCATAAAGTCGCGATGGAGTTGAACTCCTATCCCGACCGCCTCGACCTGAATGACGTGCATCTCCGGCAGGCCAAGCAGCAGGGCGTGAAGATCGTCATCAATACGGATTCTCACCACACGTCGCACATGGAAAAGATTCGCTACGGAATCCTGCAAGCGCGCCGCGCCTGGCTAACGACAAATGACGTGCTCAACATGCTACCAGTACAGGCATTCAAGAAAGCCATGAAACACGCCTGGTAATCCTGCAGAACAGCCTCCAAATCGGCGGACGTGCAGTTGCCTTTCTTTGCGCACTCCGCGATTTCCTCGGCGTACTTTGCGGTTTAAACTCTTGAACTTTTATCTGCGCGGAAGCAAGCAGTCGCATCCCGTCCGCCGCAGGCGTAGAATCGGCCAGAACCCTATGCCTGATCAGACTCCCCCACCTCCGCCGCAGCCCACAGCGCCGCAAGCCACGCCACCGTCCGTTCCCGCTGGACCCACGATCAATATTGGCGAAGAATACGGCACCGCCAAAAAGAATCTGCCCCCGGCGAAGATCGTCCTGATTGCGATCGCCGCCGTGGTCGTCGTGGTGCTGATCGCTTCTTTCCTGAAGCGCGCCACGCCTCAGGCTTCCGGCTCGCTCGACAACGTCGCCGCCGTGGAGATTCCTGACCAAGGCTCCACCATGGTGGCGTTGACCTTCACCCTGCGCAATAGCAGCGACAAGATTCTCTACGTCCACACCCTTGAAAGCACCCTGAAGGGACCCAGCGGAGACTCCACCGCCGAGGCCGTTTCCGCCGTGGATTTTGATCGATATTTTCAGGCGTTCCCATCGCTGAAGGCCGGCGCCCAACCCGCCCTTCCACCGGAAACGAAGATCCATCCCGGGGAAGTGACGACCCGCACCATCATCGTAGCCTTTCCCGTAACGCTGGACGTATTCAACCAGCGCAAATCCCTGAGCGTAGTCATCTGGCCCTACGATCAGACGGTGCCCGTGACCTTGACGAAGTAGATCGCTGAAAGATACGTGGGGACAGCCGCCCTCGGCTGTCCGTCGAGCGCAGCTCGACAGCTTTGCCATTCAGCACCAATTCCGTCAAAGCGTGAGCCGCTTGCGCAAATGTGGCTGAATGGGTTTCTATAACAGCATGAAGACCTTCCGGCATCTGCTCCAAGTAGCCAGTCTGCTGCTTGCAATTCTCCTTTCGACACTTTTTGCTGACGCAGCACCAGCGGAACAGCATGGCAAATATATTTTCTACGTCGGCACTTACACTGAGGAAGGCAGCAAAAGCAAGGGGATCTACGCTTACCGCTTTGACGCCGACACGGGCCAGATTACTTCGCTTGGCTTGGCGGCTGAAACGACCAATCCTTCCTTCGTGGCGCTGCACCCCAACGGCCGCTCCCTCTACGCGGTGAATGAAGTCGGCAACTACAAAGGCCCGAACAGTGGCGGCGTCAGCGCCTTCTCCATTGACCGCGCGACCGGCAAGCTCACCTTCCTGAACGAAATGCCCTCGCGCGGCGCCGACCCCTGCTACATCGTCGTCGACAAAACAGGGAAATACGTTTTGGTAGCGAACTACACCGGCGGCAGCATCGCGGTCTTCCCCGTGCTCGAGGATGGAAAGCTGGGCGAGGCTTCGGCCTTCGTGCAACACGCTGGCCACGGCACGAATCCGTCGCGGCAGGAGGGACCCCACGCCCACTCCATCGACCTTGCGCCCGACAACCGCCTAGCCATGGTTGACGATTTGGGCCTCGACGAGTTGCTGGTCTACAAGTTCGACAGCGCCAAGGGGTCTCTCACGCCCAATGATCCGCCCTTCGCCAGGCTCGATCCCGGCGCCGGCCCGCGTCATTTTGCTCTGCATCCTTCCGGAAAGTTCGCTTACGTAATCTCCGAAATGCAGTCGACAGTCACGGCTTTTTCAAACGATCCGGCTACGGGTACGCTTCATCGCTTGCAGACGATCTCTGCCCTGCCCAAGGATTTCCATGGCGAGAATGACGACGCGGAAATCCAGATGCATCCTTCGGGCAAATTCCTCTACGCCTCGAACCGCGGAAGCGACACGATCGCCGTGTTCGCCATCGACCCCAGGAAGGGCACGCTGACGCCAGTCGAATACACGCCCACGCAAGGCAAGACCCCGCGCAGTTTCGAGATCGATCCAACGGGTAAGTTTCTCTTCGCCGCAAACCAGAAGTCAGACAACATCGTCCTCTTTCGAATCGACGAAAAAACGGGCCGCCTGACGCCGACGGGTCAGGTGCTTGATGTAGGTTCGCCAGTGTGCGTGAAATTTGGGAAAGCGCAGTAACTCAGCAGAGGAGAGGTGTGACCAAACTGGCCGCAATTGCCGGGGATGGCGGTAACCCATCCATGGATTTTGAGTGATAAGGAACTGATAGCGTCAGCTATCGCGAAAGCAGTGCGTATTCAGAAGGTTGCGTCTTTGTGGATTGAACTGATTCTGCGTTGGACCTCTGCAATCTCTGGTCGATTTGGAAAAAACGTAACGAAATCCCGATATTCCGCCTCGGCTTGCTGAACGCATGTCCCGAGTACCACGAATCGGCACAGCTCATTGAGGGGCTCGGAGCGGACTGGTGGCGTTTTCTACGCGAAGACCTACCGATGCACTAGTTGACTTCTAATTATCTGGTTGCTTAAGCAAACCCAAGCTCTAGGGGCGCCGATTCAGCTTGGCGCCACATCTTGTGGCTTTGCTGAAGCAACCAGATAATTAGAAGTTGACTAAAAAACCAAAAGCCCAGACTGGCGCCCAGCCAGAAAATCCCGATCAGAGTGCCTATAGTGATCGCCCATCCAATGCGGACCAAGGAGTCCGGGCACGTCCAAAGCCACCGCTCCGTTTGAGGTTGGCCAAACACTGATCTGAAAAGGATACCCAGCCCGATATAGAACACCAGGAGCGACACAACGACCACCAAAACGCCGGTGGCGAGACTCTCAAACGTGATCAACCCCTACCGCATAAATCCATATTAAAATTAAAGCTGCGAACTCGGACTGCCTAATGCGATGGTTGGCGTAACATCCCCCTTGGCACTCTTCAATCAAGAGTCGCGTTCACCTGTCCTATGGCCTGCTTGGGCCAAGCGACGAATCTACAAAACTTTACTCGTTGACGGGCGCCCGGCGCGCGACATCGGGAGTGCATTGGTGTTTGATTCATCGAAGCCTTCCGCCGGAAAATGTTGGGGGGAGACGTGAAGTCAGGCCTGGAATTTCAACGGCATTCCGAGAAAATACTTCCCACAACAAGAATCAGCGCAGCCTGCCTCAGCTCAGTCTTCCTACTTGCGCTGAGTGGATGCGCTTCTCTCCAAGTCCATTTGGGCATGAAGGTTTACCTCAACAAGACCCCCATCGCATCTATGAAAGCCAGCCTGGCCAAAGGTCCGGGAATCGCGCCGGGAGAGAAGTTGGGTCTGGTGGCGCTATTCATCCAGCCGGACGGCAAAGTCCTGCAAACCGAAGGTGCAGGCCAAGGTCAGGTCATGTGGAAAGACCTCAAAGTCACGGCAACGGTTGCGGTCGTCAACCAGAAAGGCATCGTCTCCCTTCCCAAAGATCCCAGGATCAGCGACGGCAAGGTCCCGCATGTCAGCATCACCGTGCCCAGCCATCCTGATCTGCGCGCCGATCTCGATATTCCCGTGCGCTACGACGAGAAGTACACCGCGAATTTCTCCGGCAGCCCCGGCTCCAGCGGCATGAACGGCAGGGATGGAACCGATGGCCCTCCCGGCAGCATGGGCTCCGTGGATCCGAATAATCCCTCCGCAGGCGGCGACGGCGGCAACGCTAGCGATGGCTCGAACGGCCAGGACGGAAGTAATGGAGGCGACGCACCGCCCGTGCAAGTTCGAGTGGCATTCCGAGCCGGGAGCCATCCCCTGCTTCAGCTGCGAGTTTCTGCAGCGGGTCGTGAGAAGTTCTACCTGGTCGATCCCCAAGGGGGTTCGCTCGCGGTGAGAGCGGACGGTGGCTCTGGGGGATCAGGAGGTCGAGGCGGGCGCGGCGGTCGAGGCGGTTCAGGAGGAACTGGAACGCCCAATGGCAACAGTGGAAGGGACGGCTCCGATGGACACAGCGGATCAGATGGCTCGCCGGGCAGAGGCGGCAGCATCACCGTAACCTACGATTCCCAAGCCCAACCGTACTTGGCGGCGATCCATCTGTCCAACTCGAATGGTCCCAAGCCGATATTCATGGAAGAGCCGGTAGCGCCACTGTGGTGAGGCTGGGAGCAATAAGGCTTCGCGCTGGCTCTCGGGCGTTCCGCCCACGAAGCCGTCTCGGGGTTGGCCAGCGCCGCCATAGGACTGCTGTTCTAAACATCCCCATAACGCCCATCGACCCCTCAGGTCACTGCTTTTTCTGAATAAACCTGCGCCGCACCAGATGTGTATTCGCATCCGGCTTGATCTCGTCGTACTTCAGGCAGCTGATGGACCCGTCCACTTCCAGAACCGCGAGCGCGACCTGGTCACAGGCATTAATTCCGTGCTCGCGCAGAGCCCGATTCAATTCATCCATGCTGACGTGTTCCCGCGCCATGTGCTCTTCAATAACCTTGCCATCATGAACCAACAGACTGGGTTGGCCTTGAATCAAGCGTCGAAAGCGCCGGCTCCCGCCCGAAAGGTCAGCGACCAGGTAATTCAAGATCAGCAGCGTCCCCGCCGCCACCGCGCCGCCCAGCAGAGACGTATCGGGCCCGGTCATCGCATTCTGCACGGAATTCGACAACAGGAGCAGCAGAGTAAGGTCGAAGGGAGTCATCTGCCCGACCTCGCGCTTGCCACTTAGGCGAACGCCCATCAGCACCAGCAGGTAGATCACGCCGGTGCGCACCACAATCTGCAGCAGCACATGGCTGCCCGGAAAAAACACTCCTCTCATCTTCTAGTTCGCCGTCACTGGAACGGGAGCATTTTTCGGCGTGCTTAAATATCCCGTAGCTTTTTTCTTGTCCACGCTCCACACGACCAACTCAAACAGCAGGTGATCGCGTCCCGAGTAGAACTGAATCGGCTCGGCGACGTTGCGATCCTTTTTTTCGATCGTCCGGTCATCCGCGGTGACATTCACCGTGAACTTACCCTTCTTCACATCGGCCTTCTTAAGTTGCAGGCTCACGGTCGACACCGGTTGTGGCTTGGCGCCTTTCAGCAGCGTGAACTCGTAGTAATTGCGATCGCCCTTATGCTTCAGCACTTCCAGATCGCCGGCAGTGTGGGCAATCAATCCGCTCTGCACTCCCAGATCGCCAATAGTGCTTTGCAGCTTGGCTTTGGTGGCTTCCAGGTCGGCCTTGGTCGATGCGACGTCGGTTCTCACTCCGCCGACATCGGTCTTCACGCCCGAGATTTCTCCGCTCACCGCAGTGATTTGGGCTTTCTGCTCCTGCTCCAGGCGAGCTTCGGCTGCCTTCTGAGCAGCCTGCAAGGTGGCCGCGCGCTGCGCCAGTTCCTTCTTGGTCATACCAGCTTGGCGCGCCAGCGTCTCTTCCTGCGCTTCCGCTGTCTGCATCCGATTCTGCAGCTCTTTGACCTGGGCCTGACTGGCGTCCAGGTCTTGAGTCAGTTTCGTGACCCGCGCATAGTTGAGGTACTGCCCGTATCCGAAGACTGCGACAACCACAATGGCCGCCAGAATCAGAATCCACTTGCCCGCATTCGACTGCGGATGCTCCATCTGAAAATTGCCTTCATCAGCCATACACCCTTCCTCCTCGGGAAGCTAAGTTAAAGTTTGCAGGGAATACTTCAATTGTTGAGCAGGATTCGCTGTAGTGTCAATGGCCCGCAGGACGCCATGATGCCGCGAATCAACATCTTTGGCGGATAACGGAAGTAATCAAAGTAACGTTGGCACGCACCTAGTTTCGCTACGGTTTCAATGGCGACTCCGGATTGGAGCTCCGTGGATAGAACCAGCGCTCTAGCGCATTCCCGCGTAGAACAGATGCTCGCGCTCTTCTCTTTTCTCGTCCGCACGCTTCTTCTTGAACGCCATCAACTCCGCAGCCTTGTGCGCGATGTGCTCGGCGCTCACCTCGAATTCCTTGATCAACTCCCAGGGAGCGCCTGAATCTCCGAAGCGATCTTTCACACCGATTGCCCCGGTAATCACCGGCACGCCGTAAAGTTGAGGACTCTCGGTCAGAATTCCGCTGACTCGCCAGGCCAGAGCGCCAATCTGATGCTCCTCGGCGGTGACGACGACTCCGGTCTCGCAAGCCGCGCGAATAATAGCTTCCGCATCAATGGGCTTCAGCGTATGAATATTCAGAATGCGAGTCTCGTAACCGAACTCCTTCTTGAGGATGTACGCGGCACGCATTGCTTCCGGAACCATCGGCCCGCAGGCAACGATGCTGAGGTCCTCCTGCTCGTTGCTGCAGGATGCTGCCAGCACGGTCTCGAAAGCCTCCAAGAAACTGGGCCCCTCGCGCCGCAGGCGAATCACATTTGCCTGACCGAAAACGAATGGCGTTTTGTCGTCGGTAACCACCGGCGTAGCCTCGCGTGCAAATCGAATGTACTTCGGCCCCTTGAGCTGCAACAGCAAATAATTCGTCGCCTTGCGCGTTTCCACCACATCGCACGGCACCACCACCGACATGTTGGGCAGGCCTTGCATTGCGAAAAGATCTTCGAGCGCCTGGTGAGTCGCACCGTCCGCACCGACGGAAACGCCTCCGTGAGCTCCGGCGATCATCACATTAAAATTGCCGTAGCAGACCGACGTTCGGATCTGGTCGAGATTGCGCGCTGCCGCGAACGTGGCATAGGTTCCGAGCACGGGCAACTTCCCTTCTCTGGCCAGCCCCGCAGCGGCCGAGGTTGCTGACTGCTCGGCAATGCCCATGCTGATCCAGCGTTTCTTGCGCTCCGGCTTGCCCGCATAAAAATCGCTGATGGTGATCGATCCTGAAATGTCGAGACCCAGGCACACCACGCGTTCGTCGTCGCCGTTTTCCGCCAGCGACTGACCGAAGCCTTTGCGCGTTGGTTCCATCTTCACCTTCATCGTGTCGTCGCCATTCCACCAGTAGTCGCGGGTGAACTTCGGCATCTTGGCGTCGAGCTTGTGTTCGACTTCCGCCTGATAGTGGTGCGCCTTCTCCAGCAAACGCTGCACTGGAATCCGATCGGAGAGCCCGAGTTCCTGCAGACCTTTCGTCAGCTCTTCCAGGTTCGGCGCCTTGCCGTGCCAGCCCGCTTGATCTTCCATAAAGCTGACTCCCTTGCCTTTCACAGTATTGGCAAGGATGACGACCGGCCTTCCGCTGACGGCCTTGGCCTGCTGCAACGCATCTACCACCTGGTTCATATCGTGGCCGTCGATGCGCATCACGTCCCAGCCGAAGCTGCCGTATTTCGCGCACAGCGGTTCGACTTCCATCACGTCCTTGACCAGGCCATCAATCTGCAGGCGATTGCAGTCGATGATTCCGATTACATTGTCCAGATGGTAATGTCCGGCCTCCATCGCGGCCTCCCACACCTGGCCCTCCTGCTGCTCGCCGTCGCCCATAATGCAGAAGATCTTGTGTTTCCTGCCATCGAGGCGGGCGGCCAGCGCCAGACCCACGGCGATGCTCAAGCCCTGACCCAACGATCCGGTTGAGGCCTCGACGCCCGGCAGCTTCAGCCAATGAGGATGCCCTTGAAACGGAGAACTCAGCTTGCGCAACGTGACCACGTCGTCGATCTGACAGAATCCAGCGAACGCCAAGCCCAGATACAAGCTGGGAGCCTTGTGTCCCGTCGACCAGACGATCCGGTCGCGTCCGGCCCAATTAGGACTTTGCGGATCATGGTTGGCAATTTCCAGATAGAGCGCCGCGGTGATGTCCATGATGGACAGTGTTCCGCCTGCGTGTCCCGAGCCGGCCGCATGCAGCGCGACCAGATCGTAGCCGCGCATCAGGTTGGCAGCCTCTTTCAATTCTTCGATGGAATATCGGCGAATGACTTTTCCGCTGGTGGAATCCGTAAGGGCCATGACACGCCTCCCGCGCCGCGCCGCGCGCGCACAGAACATGCTCTAGCGAGCCTATCGGGGAGGCATCCCTGAAGCCGTGATTACAGTCACATTGGAGGGTGAGCGAAGACTGTCTGTCTGGAGCGGACACTCCTATCCGCTAGAGCCGTCCGGCTTAAATACGTGCCTGTGGGTTGTCAGCGACCAGACTAGGACGCCAATCTTCGATGCGCAGCTGGCACCTAGCGGACAGAGAGGGTCCGCTCCACATATAAGGCTACGCAAACTTCCAGCGGGTCGATCTGTCCTGGAAGTGCTTCTCCCAGAGACCGAAAACGACTTGCGGGCGCACGGCGAACACCGGCTCCTTCATCGAGAGGATGTCAGCCTTCATTGACGACATGTCGAATTTGTACTTGCGTTCGTACTTCGACAGGAATTGACGTCGCGCTGCCAGGTCGGCAGTTTCGGCTACGCCTTCGACGATGACGGCTTCATTCGCGCGCTCGGTACAGAGTACGCAATTCGTGTTGTTTGCCAGGTTGAGTGCCTTCTGCGACTTGCTGCCGGTGCTGAAGAGCAAGCGTCCGCCCTGCCACAGACCCCAGACGACCATGGTGTGAGGCGAACCGTCCGGCTTAACCGTAGTGATCCAGTAGTTGTGTGATTTCTTCAGCCGCTGCTCGGCCCAACTCCACGGCAGCAAGCCCTTCGTGCCCTTGGGAAAGCCGTAGCCAGGCGCGTGCGGTCGGGTGGACTTGGGACTCGGATTGGACTTTCTGCCGATCAACGGATTCTCCAAGCGTATCGGAATAGCGCCGAGGGAATTGTCAGGATCAGAGCTCGTTCCCAGAAGCTGCTGACTCGATTTGCAACAGTTCGTCCTCGGAATATTCCAACAGAAATCGCGCGTGAGTGCGCGCACCTTTATGCAGCGCGAGAACGCTAAGTATGGCCCGGACTTCTTCCGAGCTCTTTGCGCCGGACAGTTCGTTGATACCTATCTCTGCCAATTCCTGTAAAGCACGAAAATAGCTGTCCTCGATCCACTTCGGTGGGTCGGGGTTTGTAAGCTGTCCCCGAGCCAACTCGATCGTCGCGGTAATGGCGTATGTATTCCACTCGGACGTACCGTGTTGGCGGTGAATGCGCACCAGGTGCGGAACTGCCGCATAGGAAGCATCTCCTACATCTCCTTGGTGATAGAGCTCTCCCCAGAGTTCATGCCATACTGCTTCTCTGTCAGCGCCAGCCTCAGTCTTAGCGAGCAATGGACGGGGATCGCAAAGCATGCGATATCCACCTTTGAGTTGACTCCAGCGAGGATCGCCGAAGCTGAGCACGGCAATTAGAGATTTTTCTTCGTCCACAGGTCGATGCGCTCGAGCGCCTGCTGCAGGTTCTCCAGCGAATTCGCCACGCTGAAGCGCAGGTAGCCCTCTCCGAATTCGCCAAACGCCGTGCCCGACAGTGCAGCGACTCCCGCTTGTTCCAGCAGAGCATCAGCCAGCGGCTTCGAGTTCCATCCCGTCTTCTTGACGTTGGGGAACACGTAGAACGCGCCTTTGGGCATGCGGCACGAGAAGCCTTTGATCTTGTTCAGTCCCGCTACGAACACGTCGCGGCGGCGCTGGAATTCGTCACGCATGTGGTCGACGGAACTCTGATCTCCGCGAATTGCTTCGATCCCCGCGACCTGTGTGAAGCTCGCCGTGCAGGAGTTGGAATTGGTCATCAGCCGCGTCATATGCGCGGCCAGGTCAGCACGCATTACGCCGTAGCCCATTCGCCATCCAGTCATGGCATAAGTTTTCGAGAAGCCATCGAGCAGGATCGTACGCTCCTGCATTCCCGGCACCGACATAATGGAGAAATGCTGGCCGCCATCGAACAGCAGCCGGCTATAGATTTCGTCGGACAAGATCAGCACGTTGCGGTCGCCGATGATCTTCGCAACCTGCTCGATGTCGCGGCGCTCTAACACTCCGCCGGTAGGATTTTGCGGGGAGTTCAAGATGATCAGTTTGGTGCGGTCGCTGATCAGCGATGCCAGTTCTCTCACATCCAGAGAGAAGTCGCGATCCTCGCGCAGTTGAATGGGCACGGCGCGGCCGCCTACATAGCGAATCATCGATTCATATATCGGAAAGCCCGGGTTGGGATAGATGACCTCATCTCCCTCATCAATTAAAGACAGGATCGTAAAGAAAATAATAGGTTTCCCGCCGGGAACGACGATGACTTCGTCGCTCGTAACTTTGACCCCGCGGGTGCGGCTGACGTACTCGGCCAGCGCTTGTCGCAGCTCCGGCAAACCCGCGGATGGACCGTAATGCGTCCAGCCTTTGCGCAGCGCATCAATGCCTGCATCGACCACATTTGCGGGCGTGTCGAAATCCGGCTCACCGATTTCCAGATGAATGATGCTCTTACCCTGGCACTCGAGCGCGCGCGCTTTGTTCAGAACCTCAAATGCAGTTTCAGTACCGAGCCGCGACATCCGTCTGGCTAACGGCAATTCGTATTGGATGGCTCTCTCCATGGCGGGAAAACTCCTATGAGCGGCAAGCTGCACATTATACGCCCGCGCTGGCGCGATGACTGTGCCCGCGACTACCTGACAACGCGGCAAACTCACGCAAACCCAGCAAAGGGAGGAAACGATGATTTCCTATCTCAATGAACTGTACGCACACCAGGCGTGGGCCGATGCCGAGCACTGGCGTGCGTTTGAGGCGCATCCTGCAGCACTGGCTGACGAAGCAATTCGCGAGAGACTGCTTCATATTCACCAGGTGCAGTATGCGTTTCTATGGATCACCGGACCGCGGACGTCGGGATTTGAGTTCAAGAAACTGGAAAGACTTTTCCAGCGTGGCGGCGCTGAAGCAATATGCGCAGCGCTACCACGAGGCGGTCAACGAGGCGGTCAGTGGATTCGATGAAGTCAAACTCGAAGCTCTGGTCGAAGCTCCATGGTTCGAACCGCCGGTCAAGCTCAGCCGACGCCACGCGTTGACGCAGGCGGCGATGCACAGTCACTATCATCGCGGACAGAACGCGACTCGCTTGCCGGAGTTGGGCGGGGTGCCTCCGATAACGGACTTTATCATCTGGCTGCGGAACGGGAAACCGGCTGCGCGGTGGACTTGAGCCACTGCATCAACTACGTCGTCTTAGGCAGGAAAAAACCCTTTCGAGCTTCGCTCGAATGGACAGCCGAAGCGGCTGTCCCTCCGCAAGCTATTCTGAGACGCTGTGCTCTTCGTTTTGCGCGCGCAGGACGCGGTCGACCGAATAGGGCGCGCGGCGACTGGGCTCGTGATAGTGGCGGACTTGCATTTCTCCGAGCAGGCCGATCGCCAGCAGGTTTAACCCGCCAATCAGCAGGCCCATCGCAGCCATCATCAGCGGACCATGTTCGGCCATCACCGGAACGTGGCGTAGGAATTTTTCCACGCCGAGCCAGAGCACGATGGCGCTGCCTCCGAAGATGCTCATCATTCCGAAGCTGCCGAAGAAGTGCAGCGGGCGGGATAAATAACGCAATAGAAAACGAATCGTCAGCAGGTCGAAGAAGACGCGGAAGGTGCGCGTGATCCCGTAGTGCGAAACTCCGCGCTCACGGTTTACGTTGCGGATCGCGACTTCACAGATGGTTGCGCCATGCCACGAAGCCAGCGCCGGAATGAAGCGGTGCAGCTCGCCGTAGAGCGGCACCTGCTCGAGAATGTCGCGGCGATAGGCTTTGAACGTGGTGCCGAAGTCGTGGATGTCGACGCCGCTGATCTTCGCCATCATCCAGTTGGCGATGCGCGAGGGAATGCGGCGCATCCAGAAATTGTCGACGCGCACCTTGCGCCATCCGCTGACGATGTCATAGCCAGCGGCAATCTTTTCGAGGAACAGCGGAATGTCGTTAGGATCGTGCTGCAGATCGCCATCCATGGCAATGATGTATTCGCCGCGGGCATGGTCGAAACCGGCTGCTAGTCCTGCGGTCTGACCGAAGTTGCGGCGGAGTTTCACCACGGTGACGCGGCTGTCGACGGCCGCGATTTCGCGCAGCATGGTAAAGGTGCGATCGGCCGAGCCATCGTCCACCAGAACGATTTCGAAGGTTTCGCCGTGAGCCTCCATTACCGCCTTCAGGCGGTCGTAGAGGTCGGTGACATTCTCCTGCTCATTGTGCAGCGGAACTACGATGGAATACTTGGGCACGGTCTTTTGATTATAGACTGAAAAGCAGTTTTCAGTTTCCGCTTCTCAGTTCTAGGTGGGTACCTTTGGTCAGCGAAGGTGTGCGCTTTTCGTTTTTCCTCATTAAAGCTTCGGGCTAGCGGGCGCAACGACTGCTCATCGCGCAATAGTCAGGGAATCTTAAGGCTGTGGAATACTTGCAGTTAAAAATCTCGCATACTGATCTTGGTGGGCGGCGCGAACGAGTTTCATTTCGGGAAATCCCGAGCCTTTCTCAGGGCCCCCTCCTCTCGCCCCTCTGAAAGCCTTGGCTGGGGAGGGGTTTGCAAAAATGCTTTGCAAAATCTTGAGGCACAAGGGTTTAAAGATCAAAATCTTGATAACAAGAGACTTAGGGTCTTTTCGAACCTGTGACCCATGCTGCCTCCGCCTTGACGATGATGTTCTCTTTGCTCAGTGCGGTCACGGGCTGGATGTCACAGTGGCTTTGAGGAAAACCAGGCGAGATCCCGTCGCCTTTCTTTGCGGATCGTTGAATGTGCAACCGCGGTGTTACAACAGCCAAGGTCCCTAAAGGCAAACGAGCTCTTTTTGATACCAAGCGTTTGAAAGGGGAAAGCGGGCTCGAATCTGGCAGGCGGGAATAACTTGAAGACAATCACGTCCCACACGATGAACACCGGTGGCGCGTAGAAGGACACAACGAATATCAGAAAAGACCAATCGAAACCGCGCATCCTCGCCGCCACAACAGCGATGCGTCCGCACGCAAGGAGACGCAGCCACAGATAACTACGCCGCCGAATCGGCCGTCGATGAGTGGAAAGGCGATGTTGAGGCCAATCATCGTCCGGCGACTTTACAAGCAATTTGCAAGAAATTTACAACCAGCAAACATAGCATTTGCGGCAGAGCAAGAACCATAAACGCCATTACGTCAATATGTGCACAACACATAAGGCGGCGCGCGGACGACCCTGAGTTGCATTCCTCCCTGACTCGCACGCTCCAGCAAAGGAAGTCGGCACTCTCAGGTTATGAAAAGTCTCGCGGTGGTCTTTCTCTTAGCTGCGTCGTTGCTGGCTCAACCAGTCGGTACAAGAGATGTACAGGTGACAGGCGTGGCGGGCGAAAGCTGGCTCAACCACCTCCATCGGACATTTGAAGAAACCAGCATGGGCAAGACGGGTCGCTTAGGACCTGCTACAGCTAGGGGTGGAGAGGAAACTGCTGGCTGGCAAAGGCGGCTATCGGCCGACTCTGCAGGGCAGACCGTAACCCTCCAAGGGGCAGACCTGTACCGGCTGAATTGCTGGGAATGTCATGGCGAGTTCGGCCTCGGCGCGCCGCCAGAAATCAACTCCGTCATAAACCCAACCAGGGCGGCCTCCATCGTTGTCATTATGGAACGGATGAAGAAGCTCGGTATGAACATCAGCCGGGCGGAAGCGGCAGAGCTGGCCAGTCAATCGAAGACCGCATTGCTGCAGCGACTGCACGAGGGCGGCACGGACATGCCGCCATTTCCCCACTTGAGCGAACCCGAGGTCCGTGCCATCTTCGTGTACCTGAAGCAACTTGCTGGAGTCCCCGGCGCGGAAAAACAGCAAGTAGCAGTGGAAGAGTCGCGCGTCCGCATAGGCGAACACATCGTGAAATCGACCTGTCACATCTGCCACAATGCGGCAGGACCGAACCCCAACTCGGAACAGCTCTTGAATGGGGCGATTCCACCGCTGAATACTCTGACAACACGGACAAGCCTACCCGAGTTCGAGCGAAAAATCAGAAGCGGTGCCCCCATTGTGATGGGAACGCCACCATCGGTGTTCCGAGGCAGGATGCCAGTGTTTTACTACCTGGGCGCGGACGAAGTAGAGGATGCCTACTTGTATCTCAGGCTCTTCCCCTCGTCCGAAGCCCATGAACAAAATCAAGCCGCAAACAAGGTAGTGCCGGGCGTAATGAATAGCGAGCCGACAACTGCTCTCCCGCCAAGCAAGGGTAGTAATCTGACCATGGTCCCGTTGATGTTCGCTGCGGAAATATTCGTAGCCCTACTGATGGCAGGAGGCCTGGGGTTCACCGTGCGGGAAATCAAGAGGCTGTCGGCGGCAAGCGAAGTCCGCAAAGCCTTAATGGTTCGCGACCGCATCGCCCTACATGCAACCTACTCGGCTGGTCGGGCACAGCAACTGACAGAGCCCGAGTCCTCTGATAAGGTCGTCGCTGTAATGGCGAACGATAACAAGCCGGCGGTGAGTTATTCGAGGTTTCATCCCAGTGACTATCGCACCTTCGAGAGCTCCTGGCTGGCGCGGCGGCTTGAGAAGGAGGACCGAGTAGCTTAGCGCCGCCGCGGGAACCGTTATGGATTTTCCGAGGAGTGGCCCCGGTTGTATCGAAGAACAGGTCTTCCCCATCCTAACGTTGCAAAAAGACTCGACGTTAGGTGGGGCACTCGCCGCTTCGGCGACGAATCCGTTACCCCTGATCTTTGAGCTTCAGCTTCGCTTTGTTTTCTTCCAGGAAGGCCTTGATTTCGTTGGCTGCGCCCAGCAGGCGATTCCATTGCTCGTAGTAGAGGGTCACCGGAAATCGGCCGAGGCCGTAGACACTGACGCCGCCCTTCTCGCCGACTTTGAAGATCAGGTCGCCGCTGCGTTTCCGCGTTTCGACTTCCTTTTCGAGCTGAGATAGCTTCGCTTTCAGTTCTTCGTAAGTGGGTTCTGCCATGATTTCCTCGCTTTTTAGAATGAGTGCATTCGTACGACGGCTACGGGGCGTGATGACCGTCCTTACCCTATAGTAACTTGCCCGGCATTGCCTTGGGTTGGATAACCGTTATAAGCTGAAAAGCGTCTAATCAAAAAATCAGGAAACTTCTGTACGCTCGAAGACTCTAATTCCCAACGGGAAGGCTCATGCGCTTGTGGGTGAGATGGTCGGCATGGATCTGCGTCTCGCTGATGCTGTGGGCGGCGGCGGCGGAGTCTACCCACAATCACCCCACCCGGACTGAATCTGCTTCCTGCTCCATTTGCGTGGCGGCGCGGAGCGCCAGCCCCACTCTAAGTTCCGGCCAAACTGCTCCCGTATTTGCCGCGATCGGTCTGCTGCAAGACGAAGACGTCATCGCGAAGGCTCGGTTCGAGTTCTCCGAGCGCGGCATTCGCGGTCCTCCTGTCCTGTAGGGATACCCATAGATTCAATCCCGGCCCGTGGGCCGGAGATTCCCTACTCTCTTCTATTTCTCAGGAGGACGCAATGCCTGCTACTTATAAGCGGCGCTTCATCGCGACTTTCGCCGTCATTTTCGTAACTACCACAATCTGGGCCCAGTCCGCGGGGAACTCGGGGTCCGTCAGCGGCACCGTGGTCGACCCAACCGGAGCAGTTGTCTCCAAGGCCAAGGTCGAGATTCGAAACCCGGTCAGCGGATTCGATCGGTCTACAACGACCGACGGTTCCGGGAAATTCGAATTCACGAACATTCCTTTCAACCCATATCATCTGACGGTCTCGGCAGCGGGATTCGCATACTACGCGCAGGACGTGGAGCCTCGCTCGTCGGTGCCGGTGAGCGTTTCGGTGAAGCTGGAGATTGCGGGATCGACTACAGCCGTGACCGTGGAAGCGGAAGGCGGAGACCTGGTGGAGAACGATCCGACTTTCCACACCGATGTAGACAAGAACGTGTTCGACAAGCTGCCGCTGGAAAGCCAATCGTCCTCGGTGAGTTCGCTGGTTACCCTGTCGACTCCGGGAATCTCGGCCGACTCGAACGGGTTGTTCCACGGCCTGGGAGACCACGCCGAAAATTCCTTTTCGGTAGATGGCCAGCCGATTACCGATCAGCAGAGCAAGATTTTTTCCAACCAGATTCCTTTGGACGCGATCCAGTCAATGGAGGTGATCGCCGGAGCGCCGCCGGCCGAGTATGGCGACAAGACCAGCGTAGTCATCAACGTCACGACCCAGTCGGGCCAGGGCGTTACCACGCCTCATGGCAGCCTGACGACTTCCTACGGATCGTTCGGGACGTCGAATCTGGACTTCAATCTCGCCTATGGCGGGAAGAACTGGGGCAACTTCGTATCGGCAAGCGGCCTGAATAGCGGGCGGTTCCTCGATCCGCCGGAATTCGCCGTGATGCACGACAAGGGGAATGAGGAGAATCTATTCGATCGCGTGGACTATCAAGTTTCCACCGCGGACTCGATTCATCTCAACCTCGGGTACACGCGCTCCTGGTTTCAGACGCCGAATCCGTTCGATTCGCAAAACGCGACCGCGTGGAATGGAGTCGTGGTTAGCAACGGGGGCCTCGATCCTCAGGGGCGTGTCGTAGGGCCCGCGGACCAGCGCTCGCAGATCAATACCTTCAACATCGCACCTTCCTGGACGCGGTTAATCAGTTCCGCCGCGGTGTTCACGCTGGGCGCTTTCGTCCGGCGCGACCAGTTCAACTATTATCCAAGCGGCAATCCCTTCGCCGATCTGGGGCCGACGAATCTGCAACGGGAGACAGTGGGACAAAACCGCAATCTGACGAATGCCGGGGCCCATTCCGATCTCTCCTACGTCAAGGGAATTCACAACCTGAAGGCGGGAGCGGTCTATCAGCAAACATTTCTCGATGAGACGGACCAGCTTGGAATCGTCGATCCAACGCTGATGCCATCGCTGGTCGGTGCGAACGGACTGCCCTGCTACAACGCTGCTACTCATCAGGCCATAGCCGCACCCTGCACGAATTTATTTCCGTACGACCTGACCCAGCCCGGCGGTGGCAATCTCTATACGTTCAACGGCCATACCGACGTGAAGGAACTCGCGCTTTACGTGCGGGACAAGATTACCAAGGGAAACTGGTCGATGAATCTGGGACTGCGGGGCGACTTCTATAACGGACTGAGCACGCACCGGGAAGCAGAGCCGCGGCTTGGAATCGCATACAACATTAAGAAGACCAGCACGGTCCTGCGCGTTTCCTATGCGCGGGTGCTGGAAACGCCTTTCAACGAAAATCTGGTGCTGGCCAGTGACGGGTGCAACAATGTCGTTCTGAATCCGCTTCTGGGGTGTTTTGCGCAAGGCCAGGTCACGCCTCTGAGCCCCGGATGGCGGAACGAATTTCACGCCGGCATTCAGCAGGCCTTTGGCCGGTACGTGGTTTTCTCCGGCGAGTACATCTGGAAGTACACGCACAACGGCTATGACTTCAGCATTCTGGGCAACACACCCATCACGTTTCCGGTCGAGTGGGAGCGCTCGAAGATCCCGGGATATGCGGGACGGGTAAGCGTACCGAACCTACACGGATTTTCAGCGCTGGCCGTATTCTCCAGCGTGGCGGCGCGGTTCTTCACCCCGCAGATTGGCGGAGCGGGGGCAGTTCCGTCCGCGGTGTTAGCCGGTGGATCGGTTCCCTTCCGCATTGATCACGACGAAAAATTCAATCTGACCACGCACTTGCAGTACCAGCCGTGGAAGAGCGGACCCTGGCTCGGCTTCAACTGGCGGTATGACAGTGGACTGGTCGCCGGCCAGACTCCGTGCTACGGCGGAAATTGCGCACAAACCACGACAGATTCCGCTGGAGCTCCGGCGATCGCCATGACCGACTCGTTTGGGGTTCCGCTGAGCGCGGACCAGGAATTCGAAGCGGGTCTGTTCTGCGGATCTCAGCGGGCGACTCCGACCCGAGCACTGTCGAGTCCGTGCCCAGTGTCGCAGTTCGGTTCGACTTTGCTGCAAGTGCCTGCGCCGAACACCGAGAACGATGACAAGAATCCTCCACGGATCGCGTCGCGGAGTCTGTTCGACGTTGCTATCGGTCACGACAACATTTTCAAAGGAGACAAGTACAAAGTAAGCTTGCGGCTCACGGCTATCAATGTCACCAACAAATACGCGCTTTACAATTTCCTTTCCACGTTCAGCGGGACGCACTATGTCACGCCCAGAACGCTGACGGTGGAAATTGGGTTTCACTTCTAACTGAAGGCGCAATGCAACTGACAGGGCGACCGGAAATTCCGGCCGCCTCTTTCTGATCGGACATCTCTATCGGACGTCTTTGTAAACGAATGTAAAACACCAAAGTTCGGACCAGACATGCGCAGTGCTTGGTAGAATATAAGAAATCGACATTCAAAGCCGCGCATCTGTTTGTTCAAGAAGGTGCATCTCTTTACCTCGGGAGAATTTATTGTTTACTAAGTTTGCTGCAAGACTTGGGGCTGGGTTTGTGTTTGCCAGCCTTTTGCCGTGGTTGACGGCCGCCCAACAGACCGCGCCCGCGTCAAACAACGATTCGTCGAAGCAGAGCCAGCCGCAGCCTGCTAAAGATCCGGCGGCGCCCTCGGCTCAGAAAACGCCGGCCGATAAGGCCAAGCAGAACCCGGCAACAAATGGCAAAGTCGCAGGTACGTCGAACGACCGGCTGTTTTACACCCTGCCAAATTTCTTGAGCCTCGAAACCACCAGTAAGCTTCCGCCAATGACCACGAAGCAAAAATACGCGGTCGTAGCCCGAGGAACATTCGATTACGTGCAGTATCCGTGGTGGGCTTTCCTGTCGGCAATCAGCCAAGCGCAGAACAGCGAGCCTGGATATGGACAGGGCTGGGGCGCTTATGGCAAGCGATTTGCAACCGCAGCCGCTGACGGAACGATTGAAAATTTTACGACCGGTGCCGTTCTTCCGTCGCTTCTACATCAGGATCCGCGTTTTTACCAATCCAGTGAGGGCGGCTTCAGGCGCCGCGCCTGGTATGCGGTCAGCCGGATCTTCGTGACCCGCGCTGATTCCGGAGCAACGCAGTTCAACTATTCGGAAATTGTGGGCAGCGCGCTGTCGGCTTCCATCTCCACCTTTAGTTACCATCCGCGCAGTACGTACATCAGCACGCCTTCGAACCCGCATCAGTTTGTTCCTTCCGACCGCACGTTGGCGAACGCTGCGAACGTTTGGGGCTCGCAGCTCGGCTATGACACCATCACGATCGTAGTAAAGGAATTCTGGCCGGACATTCACCGTAAGCTGTCGAAAAAGCACAATGTAGTCACAGGCAGCACGGCTCCTTAGGACAGGCTTCAGCAGCGGCAAAGACCGCAAGGGCCCGCGTCCCGAGATGTCTACATCGTTCGCCTGGGTTCAACAGCCCGGTCCACAACAAGCTCGGGATGCAGGCGGCGGAAAGTTTCCGCTACGTGACAGTTCCAGCAGACAGGCTGGAATCTGGAGAAGACTTCGGGAAGCTGTTCGGGCTCGAACTCCTTCCACTCGGCGGTCTTAAAATCCGGACCCAACAGGGCGGGCGCGTGATCGACATGGTGCAGTTGGCCGATCGGCTTGCGGCAAAAGACACAACTCTTCCCTTCATACCACTGCGAAACGATATTCCACACCAGGCAGTTTGCCGGGTCAGTCTCGATTTGCTGCAGGCATTCCTGACCGCAATTCTGCCGCTCGGGCCAGCGTGAACATTCCTTGAGACGAAGCGTGGGCTCGGAGAGGAACGCTCCGGCTGCGGCTTCTCCGGCGGCGACGGCGACCGCTTCCGCTTTGTGGGTCTCGGGGCAGGTGATCAGGCGCTTTCCGCGGTACTCGAAGTATGCGCGAATTCCGGGGATGGCGCGAAAGACGAAGAGGCCGACAGCCAGCGCAAGGACGGCGAGTGAGATGAGCACTGGGAACGTCATAGAGCACCTCCGGTAAAGCAGCGGTCAGTTTTCAGCTATCAGCTAGACGACACTGTGGCCATTTACAGGATGAGCGCCGGGGATGAGTTGGGCGGTGTTTTGCGTCACCGGAAAATGTGATTGTGCTCACGTTAAGAGCCGGGCTGCACCCGGCGGACAGCCCGGGCCGGCTGTCCGCACATTTACAGCGGTGGCGTCGCTACTTTAGTCGCCGACTACAGAGCTGTGATGACTTCCGCGTAATTGCATTTTCACCGCGACCGAGAGGCGGCGAACTCCTTCGCGAATCTGGTCGGGCTGACAGTAGGAAAAGTTCAGCCGCATGTGGCGGCCTCCTTCATGGCCGTTGTTGGCATAAAAACTGTCGCCCGGAACGAAGGCGACGTTTTCGGCCAAAGCTGCAGGCAATAACGATTGCGAGTCGCTGCCTTCCGGTAATGTCACCCAGAGAAACAACCCGCCCTTCGGATGAGTCCATCTCACTTCCGGCGGGAAGTACTCATGCAAAGCTTGGAGCATCACGTCGCGGCGCTCGCGATAGACCTGGCGAATCAGTTTGACGTGCTGGTCGAGGAAGCCGTCGCGTGCGACTTCGTAGGCGACGTACTGGTTGAATGTCGAGGTGTGCAGGTCCGCGGCTTGCTTCAGTTGCACCAGTTTGCTGATCACGTCTTCGGGGGCGACGATCCACGCCAGGCGAATTCCGGGAGCCAATGTCTTTGAGAATGTGCTGAGGTAAATGACGTTGCCCAGCGTGAAACCGTTGTCGCGGCGCAGGTTTTCGCGGTCGAGCACTACCAGCGGCGCAATGTGCTCGCCTTCGTAACGCAACTGGCCGTAGGGATCGTCCTCGATGATCGGAATGCCGTATTTGTCGGCGAGCAGAATGAGTTGATGGCGACGGCCTTCCGACAATGTGACCCCGGCTGGGTTCTGGAAATTCGGCAGCACGTACATGAATTTCGGACCAGCACGGAGACTGGGATCGAGCTGATCGGTGAGCAGGCCGTCGTCGTCGACCGGGACGGAAACATACTGCGCGCCGTAGACGTTGAAGGCCTGCAAGGCGCCGAGATACGTGGGAGCTTCGACGAGGATACGGTCACCGCGGTTGATGAGGAGCTTGCCAATCAGGTCGAGGGCCTGCTGCGAACCCGAGGTGATAAGGACGTTATCTGCGCTGGCGACGATGCGGTAGCGGGCAAGATTTCTTGCGATCATCTCGCGCAGCGGTTGATAGCCTTCGGTAGTGCCGTACTGCAGAGCCTCGGCACCGTGTTCAGTGAGAACTTTGTGGCAGGCTTCTTCGAAGCGCTTGACCGGGAACACATCGGGCGCGGGCAGTCCGCCACCGAAGGAGATGATTTCCGGCTTCTGCGTGACCTTGAGGAGTTCCCGGATGGCGGAACTTTTGACTCCCAGCGTACGCTGCGCGTAGCGCGACTTCCAAAGCGTCGACATTCGCGAATTCCTCCTGCGCTTCCCCCGATGCGCCGCGCGGGCGAGACGCCCCCGCGACATCCGGCGTCCCGCCGGCGCTACGTTTTCCAGCTTATCAATCTTCCGTACCAGCCTTCATCAGTCTTCGCCTACTAGCTCTGGTTCGACTGAGACGTGCACGTGCGGATGCGCGTACGTATCATTCTCCTGTGCATCGACTACCGCGATGGCTGCGACATTCACTACGACTTCTACCGTGGCGGAACGCTGCAGCACATGAACCGGACGGCTCATTCCCATCAGAATCGGTCCAATGAGTTCGCCGCCACCGATCTTCGACACCAGTTTAGTTGCAATGTTGGCCGAAGCGAGATCGGGGAAAATGAGTACGTTGGCGCCACCCTTCAGCGAGCTGAAAGGATACTGCTCTTCGATGATTTCGGGAGAAAGGGCTTCGTCGGCCATGATTTCTCCGTCGACGATCAGGGTGGGGTCGGCGAACTTGATCAGTTCCACCGCCTTGCGCACTTTGGTGGCAATGGGATGATCGACCCCGCCAAAACTGGAGAAACATAACATCGCCACGCGTGGAATCAGATCGAAGCGGCGCGCCATGTGGGCCGTGCAGAGTGCGATCTCAACCAGGTCTTCCGCGGTGGGCTCGATGTTTACGCTGGTATCGGCAAGGAAGAAGATTTCTCCTTTACGGGTTATGACGGCGTAGCAGCCGGAGACGCGGTGCAGGCCTTCGCGCATGCGGACAATCTGCAGCGCGGGACGAATGGTGTCGGGAAAATGCTGGGTCACGCCGGAGACCAGCGCGTCGGCATCGCCCATGTGAACCATCATGGAGCCAAATACGTTGCGGTCGTTGATCAGGGTCTCGGCCTCCTGGAGAGTGACGCCCCGGCGCTGCCGCAATCGAAACAACTCCTGAACGTAGATTTCGTGATGCTCCGAGGTCGCCGGATCGATAATCTGCATGCCCTCTAGATTCACGCCAAGCTCCTGCGCGCGGTCGTGAATCTTACCCGGCTCTCCGAGCAGGATGGGATTGCCGATTTTTTCTTCGACCAGCACGTGGCAGGCGCGCAGGATTTTTTCGTTGTCGCCTTCGGGAAAGACAACCTGTTTGGGATTTGTCTGCGCTTTGTGAATCATGGTGCGCGAGACTTCGTAGGCCTTGCCCAAGCGGCGCTCCAGTTGAGTGCGATAGGTTTTGAGATCGACGGGTTCCTGCGCGACGCCGCTGCGCATGGCGGCCTCGGCCACGGCGGACGCTTCCCAGATCAGCACGCGCGTATCGAAAGGCTTGGGAATAAGGTACTCGCGGCCAAACTGCAGGCGTGGCACTCCATAGATGCGGCAAACGGAATCGGGAACGTCTTCCTTGGCAAGGTCGGCCAGCGCGTGGGTAGCGGCTAGCTTCATTTCTTCGTTGATGGCGGTGGCGCGGACGTCGAGTGCTCCACGGAAGATGAACGGAAATCCGAGCACGTTGTTGACCTGGTTGGGATAGTCCGAACGTCCGGTCGCGATGATGACATCGGGGCGGGCGGCCTTCGCTTCTTCGTAGGTAATCTCGGGATCGGGATTCGCCATAGCGAAGACGATCGGGTCGGGCGCCATGGAGCGGACCATGTCTTGATTGATCGCATCTTTTACTGAGAGCCCGGCGAAGACATCGGCGCCCACCATGGCTTCGGCGAGGGTGCGCAGCTTTGTGTCTTGCGCGAAGCGCTCTTTGTACTTGTTCATGCCTTCTTTGCGGCCTTGGTAGACGACGCCCTTGGTGTCGCAGAGAATAATGTTTTCGCGCTTCACGCCCAGGCGCACGTAGTGCTCGGCGCAGGCGATGCCCGCCGCCCCGGCTCCGTTGAAAACCACTCGCACCTTGCTGATGTCTTTGCCGACGACTTCGAGAGCATTCAGCAGGGCCGCGCCGGAGATGATTGCGGTTCCGTGCTGGTCGTCGTGGAAGACAGGAATCTTCATGGTCTTGCGCAGGGTTTCTTCGATCTGGAAGCAATCGGGAGCCTTGATGTCCTCGAGATTGATGCCGCCAAACGTGGGCTCGAGCAACTGGCAGAGCTTGATGATCTCTTCGGGATCGTGGCTGTTGACCTCGATATCGAATACGTCGACGTCGGCAAAGCGTTTGAAGAGGACGGCTTTGCCTTCCATGACCGGCTTGCCCGCGAGCGCGCCGATGTCGCCTAGACCGAGCACCGCGGTTCCATTGCTCAGCACGGCGACCAGGTTGCCGCGGCCGGTGTATTTGAATGCGTCCTGCGGATTCTTCTGAATTTCCAGGCACGGCTCGGCGACGCCGGGCGTATAGGCCAGGCTGAGATCGCGCTGCGTGCGACAGGGCTTGGTGGGCGTGACTTCAATTTTCCCCGGGCGAGACCCGTTGTGATAATCCAGGGCCTGCTGCTTGCTGATTAACATAATTTCCTCCGTACCTTTTTGGCGCCGGCCGCTGCGAACCTCTGACGGCAGAAGCTTTGCGCCTCGAACTTAAACTCGTAGCGTCAGCACCGGACACGTGGCCCGGCTGACAACTTCGGAAGCGACCGGCCACGGCAAGTGCGCCGCCAATCCGGTTGCGCGTGACGTATGCACGCTCATGACGATCAGGTCCGGCTCACGCTCTTGCGAGGTATGCAGAATGGCCTCGACCGGATGCTCCCAGCGAATGAGGTATTCGGGAGTGCACCAGTCCTGCGCTTGCGCCGGCCTCAGACTCTCAAGAGCGAGGCGCGAGCGCTCTTCTACCGAAGCGTGGTGCTGCCAGGGAACGAGCGGAATCGCCTGCAGAATGATTAACTCTGCCTGGTTCTCTTCGGCCAACGACAGGGCGAAGTGCAGAACCGGTGCCGGGTCCTCGGCAACATCGACCGGACAAAGGATGCGGCGCAACTTCCAGTCTGCGTTGACGCGGACGTGCGGACCGATCGTCAGCACGGGACAGGAAGCGGAGCGATAAATCTTTTCGGCGTCGGAGCCCAGCACCAGTTTGCTGAAGCCACGACGTCCATGGGTTCCGAGGACCACCAGATCGATAGCTTGCTCGCGAATGATTCCCGGGATCACGTCCTCCAGGTCGCCCCGATCGAGGAGAGCCTCTACGGGCATATTGCCAAGGGTCGATGTGAACTCGGCCAGTTTGCTGCGTGCGTCTCGCTGAACACGATTATTCTGGTCAGGCAAGCGGTCGGTCACAACCTCTAAGTGCGGCTCCACAGGAATCGCATGCTCTATCAAAAGTGTCGAACCATAGATCCGCGCCAAGGCCACCGCGAAAGGCAAGGCACCTTTGGAGGCAGGCGAAAAGTCGGTGGGAAACAAAATGCGCTTAAGGGAGAGGCGAGTAACCGGAGAAAGAGTAGGCATGGCGTACCTCCTGGCGGCGGAGGTCTCGGCCGCTAGAGACAGATCCATAATTCTCTGTATATGCCCGAGTCGGATGCCGGGCTGTGATTAGGGTCACATTCGATGGTGAGCGTGGAGTCGAGAATTAAGACCTGCCTGTTTTCATGGCCCTAAATTGTTCCGCAACGTCGTGTTGCCACGTGCAAATGGCGTTGCGGGATCGGGTTTGGTGGCAGCGCCGCCCTACTCTTTCGGACTTCTCTTCCACATAGGCACGCAGGGATTCCAGTTATGAACATCTTTCTGGAAGTCGTGGCCGGCCTGAGTGGCACCGACGGTGGTTAGTTCTTCTACCGGAGACTTCAGAAGCTGCGCGATGTAGAGTTCGACCTGTTCGCGCAGGCGGGGGTTCTTCAACGCCTCTCGCAGGTCGGTCTTTTCAATATGAGTGAATCCGCCGCACAGCGGACACTTCACAACGTCGTCGTTGACCATCGGTACCCTCTTGGTCGGAGATGTTCCGGAAGTGCGCCGAACGCTGTCTCTTCCGGAACTCTATTAGAAGATGTCGTCTCGGTTTCAGGCAGTGACAATAGTCGCTCGGAGAAGTGACGGGAGTCACAGAATGGTATCGCGCGGTGTCCGCAGTCGATGAGTGTGTTTCCTCAACTGTGAAGCGTTGCTCGCTCGCTTTGCAACCCCAGAGACTATTCGTACCGCAAAGCCTCAATGGGATCCAGACGCGAGGCCCGGACGGCGGGCACCATGCCGCTCACCAGCCCTACGGCAGCGAGGATAAGCGTGGCCACGATCAGAGTGGTCGGAGCAATGAACAGGCGGACGTCGCCGGCTTCCGCGTTCTTCGCCATAGCGCTGTATAAGGTGAGTCTTCCAACGGAAAACGAGACCCCATAGGCCAGGATGACTCCCAGCGCGCCCCCGATGAAAGTGATGGTCAGAGATTCGGCCAGGAACTGAAGCAGGATGTGACTCCTGCGCGCACCCAGCGCCTTTTCCACACCAATCTCGCGGGTACGCTGCGTCACCGAGACCAGCATGATGTTCATGAGGCCGACTCCGCCGATGCCCAACGTGAGCGTACCGATGAACCCCAGCAGAACCTTCAGGCCGAGCGTAATCATTTCGAACTGGTGGACTTGTTCCATGAGGTTAAATACCAACATGGCGCGCCGGTCGGTGGGATTGAACTTGTGTGCTATGGCCATCACGGAGCGCACGGTGTGTTCCAGATCTTCATACGCGGGGGTCTCATAGTTGAACCAGATGGAGTCGAGGTAGTGCGTATCTTTAACGCCGCTCATGGTGGTGAAGGGGATGTAGATCACGCGGTTAATATTGTCATCGCCCGCCTGCATCTTGGGGCTGAAGAATCCCGATAACTTCAACGCTAAGCCCATCGATGCGGATGCGTTCTCCCAAGGCGTTCCGTCCCGAGAAAAGCTTTTCTTTGGCCTCGGAGCCAATGACGGCGACGCGGGCGTGCTGTATCTCATCTTCCGCGCTGTAGAAGCGGCCCAGCGCCAGTTTGAGCGCGCGAATGGAAAAGACATTGGGATAGTTGCCGGTAACGTTGAAGGTGAACGTCCGCGTCTCGTACTGGATGTTGGCCTGCTTGGAGGCTTCCGGGGTGATCTGAGCGATTTGAGGAATATTGGCTGGTAAGCGTGTCCACGTCGTCGAGGGTAAAGCGTATGGGCGCGCCTGCTTTCTGGCCGCCAGCCTGCATCGAGCTGCGGCCGGGAACCATGATCATCAGCTTGGTGCCGAAATTGGCGAAAATATTGGCGCAGGCCTGGCCGAAGCCGTTGCCGTAGGACAGCAACATCACAACCGTGGCTATACCCCAAGCCATGCCGAGCATGGTGAGGGTGGTGCGGCGACGGTTGTGCCGCATGGCGCCGTAGGCTTCGCTGAGCAAATCGCGGACGATCATCTTAACTCTGGTTAACCTTGTTTGCTATTCCTGCCGGAGCGCTTCCACCGGCGGCAGCATGGCGGCCTTGCGTGCCGGATATAGTCCGGCAACGACGCCCGCCAGCGTCAAGCAGCCGATCGCCAGAATCGCTGACGCGGGCACTAGCTTGGGAGGATCAAAATTCCCCGGTCCTTGCTGCGTACCCAGCAGCGCCATCAGGGCGCCGGCCAGCCCCATACCGATCAAGCCACTCAGTAACGTAAGAAGAATTCCTTCCAGAAAAAACTGGACCAGAATGCTGCGGTTGGTGGCCCCCAGGGCTTTGCGCAGTCCGATCTCACGGGTGCGTTCACTGACAGCCACCAGCATGATGTTGATGACGCCAATGGCGCCCAGAGCCAGAGTCACCAGTCCCACCGTGCCCAGGAACATGTTCATGGCATCGAAAATCTTGCCCATCATCTCGGCCTGCTCAACCGTATCCAGGTTTTCGAATGCGTCTTCATCGCGGTAGTCGAAGCCGTGATTCCGGGCGATGATCTTGTGCACGTCCTCCCGCGCGAGCAAGTGCTCCGCAGGCACGCGCGGCTGATAGTTGATCAGGGAGATGGAGTTTTGATGGTTCTCGCCCTTCAGCGGGAAGTAGGTGGCCATCACCTGGAACGGAATGTACCCGCGCATGTTGGTGAAGTTTTCGTCGCCCCGGCCGATGCGCTTAACGGTGCCGATCACTTCAAACCTGATGTCGTTGAGCAGGACGGCTGCGCCCAGCGCAGGTCGTCCGGAGAATAGGTTCCTGGTCAGTTCGTCGCCGAGGACGATGACGTTGCGCCTTTGAGCTTCGTCCAGTTCATTGAGCCAGCGTCCCTGCTTCGATCGGAAGATACCGGATCTCATCGTACTGAGGCTCCACGCCGACAATCTGCCCGTTGGCGCTGGCGAATTCGCTCACCGCGTGCATGTCATCGCGAGCCAGGACAGGCGAAGCATTGCGGACGTGGGGAGCTTCCTTGCGGATGTCCACATAATCCTGATAGGTAAGCAGGTAGTTGCGGGCGGAGTTCATGCTGCCTGCGACCACGGGGGCGCGACCGGGGAAGATGAACATGATGTTCTCCCCGTATTCGGCCAGCCCGCGCTTGTTTCCCGAGCGGAAGCCTTCGCCCAGACCGACGAGCAGCAGCAACGATCCCACACCCCAGGCAACGCCGAACATGGTGAGGAACGAGCGCAGCTTGTGGGCCCACAGAGTGCGGAAGATTTGCGCGAAGATGTCCAAGATCATCCGCATAATCACGGACATTGTACCTTTACCCATTTCGAGCGATCTAGCCTATGTTCGCAAACGGGGTGCTGGCGGCAGGGCCCGAACAGCAGCCGCCAGGATGACTGCGCTACCGGGCTAGACTCCGACAGACAGACGAACTTCAGTGACCTCGCGCACGCAATTCCGTGATCGGAACCGTCGGGTCTCCAAAAGTGACCCGCCGTCATTTACGTCGCTTCCCCTTCCCTGCTACCATCATTGGTTTACCAATCAACTCGTCAACCGAATCTGATTACGCCTTCATAAATCTACGGAGGAAACATGGCAATCAAAGTTGGCATTAATGGCTTCGGACGAATCGGCCGCAACGTGCTGCGCGCTTCGCTCAAGGATCCGAACCTGGACTTCGTCGCGGTCAACGACCTGACGGATCCGAAAACGCTGGCCCATCTGCTGAAGTACGACTCGGTGCTGGGCAACCTGCCGAACCAGGTTTCCGCCGGCGCCGACAGCATTACGGTCGACGGCAAGACGATCAAGGTATTCAAAGAAAAGGATCCGGCGGCGCTGCCCTGGGAGTCCGTGGGCGCGCAGGTCGTGATCGAGTCGACCGGGCGCTTTACCGACGCCAACGACGCCAAGAAGCATCTGCGCGGGCCGGTGAAGAAAGTCATCATCTCGGCTCCGGCGAAGAATGAGGACGTCACGCTGGTGCTGGGCGTGAATCACGAGAAATACGATGGCGCGAAGCATCACATTATTTCGAACGCTTCCTGCACCACGAACTGCCTGGCGCCGGTGGCCAAGGTTATCAATGACGAGTTCAAGATCGTCAGCGGCACCATGACGACGATTCACTCCTACACCAACGATCAGGTGATTCTCGACTTCCCGCACAAGGACCTGCGGCGCGCGCGTGCGGCCGCACTTTCAACATGATTCCGACTTCGACCGGGGCGGCCAAGGCGCTGAAGCTGGTGATTCCGGAACTCGGCGGCAAGGTCGACGGATTCTCCATGCGCGTGCCTACGCCGAACGTTTCGGTGGTCGACTTGGTGGTATGGGTGGAGAAGAAGACGACCAAGGAAGAAGTGAACGCGGCGCTGAAGAAGGCATCTGAGTCCGGGCCGTTGAAGGGATATCTGGGCTACGAAGAGCATGAACTGGTGTCGTCCGACTTCAAGGGCGACCCGCGCTCTTCGATCGTGGATGCGCCCATGACCCTGGTGGTCGGCGGCAATTGCGTGAAGGTGATCTCCTGGTACGACAACGAGTGGGGATACTCCTGCCGCGTGCGCGACCTGATCAACTACATCGCCGGCAAGGGCCTGTAATCGTAGCGTCGCCGTCCCGGCGGCTGCGTGGCGCGTCTCGCCCGCACGGCTGCGAGGGCGAGACGCCTTAGCGACAGCCGGCAAGACGCCGCGCGCTACTTCACAATCACTTCGAAAGAAGGACGACCAGCCATGTCCAAGCTTTCCATTCGTGATCTTCCGCTCAATGGCAACCGCATCTTCATGCGCGTCGACTTCAACGTGCCGCTGGAAGACGGACGCGTCATGGACGATACCCGCATCCGCGAAACTCTGCCCACCATCGAATATGCGCTGCGCCACGGGGCGCGGCTGATCCTGGCCTCACACCTGGGCCGGCCCAAGGGCAAGCCCAATCCGAAGATGAGCCTGAAGCCGGTGGCCGAGCGGCTGCGCATGCTGCTCGACAAGGAACTGGCGCGCGGCGAAAACGTCGGCTTCTGTCCGGAGTGCGTTGGCCCCGAGGCCGAGGAAGTCGCGACGCAACTGGAAAAGGGACAGACGCTGCTGCTGGAGAACCTGCGCTTTCACGCCGAAGAAGAAGCCAACGACGAGAAGTTCGCGCGGCAGCTGGCCAATCTGGCCGAGTACTACGTCAATGACGCGTTCGGCTCGGCGCATCGCGCGCATGCTTCGACCGTCGGCATCACCAAGTTCGTGAAGCAGTCGCGCCGCCGGGCTGCTCATGGAAAAGGAACTGAAGTATCTGGGCAAAGCGCTGGAGCATCCGGAGAAGCCGTTTGTCGCGATTCTTGGCGGCGCCAAGGTCAGCGACAAGATCGGCGTGATCCGGAATCTGATGGACAAGGTGAACTCGCTGATCATCGGCGGCGGCATGGCCTACACATTCCTCAAGGCGCAGGGCCAGGAGATCGGCAAGTCGCTGCTCGAAGCCGACAAGGTCGAACTCGCGAAGCAACTTGCTGGCCGAGGCGAAGAAGCGCAACCTGAAATTCCTGCTGCCGGTCGATCACGTGGTCGCGATAAAGCCCGAGGCCAATGCCGTGGTCCAGCAGATCGGCGAAGGCCAGCCGATTCCCGCCGACAAGATGGCGCTCGACATCGGGCCGAAGACGATCGAACTGTTCTCGGAGGAAATTTCTACCGCGCGCACGATCGTGTGGAACGGGCCGATGGGCGTGTTCGAGGTTCCCGGATTCTCGCAAGGGCACGTTCAAGATCGCTCACGCCGTGGCGGACAATGGCGGCGCGATTTCGATTGTGGGCGGCGGCGATTCGGTCGCGGCCGTGCACGCGGCGAATGTCGCCGACAAGATCACGCACATCTCGACCGGCGGCGGCGCGTCGCTGGAGTTCCTGGAAGGCAAGAAGCTGCCGGGAGTCGAGGCGCTGACGGACAAGAAGTGAATCGGACGCTGGCGACCACTCACCGAGGGCGACCGCCCTCGTCGTGAAGAGCGACGTGAAAGCGTGATCGACACGACGTGCAACTTCACAATCCGGCTTCTGCTCGATGGCGGCAAGGCGATTGAGATCCACGGTCCCGCCGACATCACTGCCGAAACCACCGACGCGATCGTGAAGCCGCGAACTCGTCACTTCTGGGCGGCGGCGGCGTGGACGGCGCGATTCACGATGCTGGAGGCCCGGCGATCCTCGCCGAATGCCGGCAGATCGTGAGCAAGATTGGAACGCTGCCCGCCGGGCAGGCGGTCATCACACCGGCGGACATCTGGCGGCAAGACACGTCATTCACACCGTCGGTCCGATCTATCGCGGCGGCAGCACGGCGAAGCCGAAACGCTGGCCAGTTGTCACCGGGAGTCGGTGCGTCTGGCCGATGAGCATGCGCCTTACTTCCCTGGCATTTCCGGCGATCTCGACCGGCGCCTACGGATATCCGGTAAGCGAGGCGGCGCCGATCGCAATCTCTGCCACGCTCGAGGCGCTCGCTTCAGCGAAGCACGTGAAGCTATGTCGATTCGTGCTCTTTGACGTCTCGACCGTGCGCGCGTATCGAGCGCGCCGCCGAAAAACTTCATCGTTTGAACACCACTTCCCCATTCCGAATCGAAAAGGCTCACTCATGAGAAAAAAAGTAATGGCCGCCAACTGGAAGATGTACAAGACTCCGGACGAGACTCGCGACTTTCTTCCGCGACTTTCTTGCCGCTGGTTGCGGGACACGACCGCGACGAAATCGTCGTCTGCCCGCCGTTACACGGACTGTCGCTGCGGCGATCGAAGCGGCCAAGGGATCAACGTCGCCATCGGCGTGCAGAACGTGCACTGGAAAGCGGACGGAGCCTACACCGGCGAAATTTCCGCGCCGCATGCTGCTGTGCCTGGGCGTGACCCACGTCATCATCGGCCACTCGGAGCGGCGGCAGTATTTCGGCGAGACCGACGACACGGTGAACCTGCGCTTGAAAACCGCGCTGGAAGCCGGACTCACACCGATCTGCTGCGTGGGCGAAGTGCTGGAAGAGCGCGAGGCTGGGCTGACCGACGACGTTCTGCGCCGGCAGTGCGTGCGCGCATTTCATGCCATTTCGGCGAAGAAGGCGGCAAAACTGATCGTCGCCTACGAGCCCGTCTGGGCGATCGGCACGGGCAAGACCGCGACTCCGGAACTCGCGGCCGAGGCGCATGCCGTGATCCGTCACGAAGCGACCGAGATTTTTGGCGAAGAGTTCGCCGCGCAATTGCGCATTCTCTACGGCGGATCGGTCAAGCCGGACAACGTCTCATCGCTCATGGCGCAGGAAGAAATTGACGGCGCGCTGGTGGGCGGAGCTTCGCTCGATCCGAAATCGTTTGCGGCGATTGTGAAGTACTGAAGTGCGCGGGGCTGATCATCTAGATTCGTCCGGCTGTGCGACGCAGTGCTCGGAACGATTCCAGTGATCCCGATCACCGCAAAATTCAGCGTCTACGGAATACCCTTTCAAGCACAAAGCCGCGTAAGCGGCCACCTCGACCTGTAATTCCGATCCGCGAGGAGGTCTTATGCCGCTGTCCAAGCTCCGTGAATTTCTCGATTCCCGCCACATCAAGTACCTGGTGATTTCTCATTCCCTGGCCTACACAGCCCAGGGAATCGCCGCACTGGCGCACGTCTCGGGCAAGAAACTGGCAAAAACCGTGATCGTCAAAATTGACGGCATCCTGGCGATGGCAGTCGTCCCGGCATCGATGCACGTCGATCTGGATCGACTGAGGAGCCTGACGGGCGCGCGAACGGTCGAGATTGCAACTGAGCGCGAGTTCAAGGACGCCTTCCCCGACTGCGAGACTGGCGCGATGCCGCCCGTTTGGCAATCTCTACGACATGCCGGTTTATGCGGATGCAAGCCTCGCCGAAAACGAGGAGATTACTTTCAGCGCGGGCACGCATCGGCGAACTGGTGACGAATGGGTTGGCACGACATGGCGCGGTTGATGGATCTCAAATCGGCAACCTGACCCACTCGGCCCGCCGTTGCGGCGTAGACTGCCGAGTTTCGTGGATCGGCGAATGAATGTCGCGGGAGACTGTGCGCCTATTTCCGTCCAATGGCCATGATGTGCGAACTTGCGCCCAAGGACAGAGGGCTCGCGCTCAACTCTGCGCACGGCGGCGAGCAGGCGTTCGCGCTGGGCAGGATCGTTCCACAAGCGGTCGAAATCGCGGGCCAGCCAGCTGGGTCCTTCGATCGCCACCAACTCCAGAACTTGAAATCCGGCAGCCTGAAATTCGCGCGCAAGCTCGCCGGGCCGATGAAAGAAAGCGTCG
>CAVZFP010000009.1:0-171267 GCA_963774565.1 uncultured Acidobacteriaceae bacterium
TTTGTAGCCCACTGCAAACATGTGACTTCCGTAATGCTTCCAAACCCTTTGACGGAAGTTTGACGTGTTTTCACGCCTAAACTAAGGCAAGATCCCTCCGCCCAAATGCCTCAGGCTCACGGAGATCATAGCCAATGGCGAACAGACGTGTGCGCGTGGTGCGCTCGTTGAAGATCGACGGGAAGGCTGTTTTCTGCGCTCCCGACACAACACCAAAAGGTGCAATCAGTAGCGAATTCGTTATATATAAAGCGCGAAAGCTGAAGTTCCCACCTGCCGAGGGCCGCTGGTACCTTCGTTGGGAAGAAGGTAGCAAACCCAGATGGCAGCGGTGCGATTCCTTCTTGACGCCCTTCATCAGCAGGTTCGGAAGCAGATCGAACTCAAGGCCGTTTCCGCTGGCATTGAAGTCAGAGCTGACGACCCATCCCGGCTCAGGCTGGCAGAAGCGCTCCAGCAATATGCTGATGACCAGAAACTCCTGAAACGCAGCAAGAAAACTCTCGCCGCACACCGCATTACAGTGGCATCATTTTTGAAATCCTGCAACCGGACCTTCTTGGATCAAGTAGATCGCCGCGATCTGCTCCGCTACGCGGACTCCCTTCGCAAGGGGGGCCTTTTCGGAGCGCACGATTCACACCCGCTGGATCGCCTTGTTGACGATCCTGAAGTTTCACGGCATTCGGGAGTCACTGAACGCGGCGACACCCCACGTTACACCGAACGGGAGCCTGAGACGTACACACAGGCAGAATTGGATACGCTTTTCGCGGCCTGCAAGCCCGAGTACCATGCACTATTTACGTTCTATCTTCGCACTGGCTTCCGAATGCAGGAGGTAATGTATTTGGAGTACCACGACTTGGATTTCAAACATCGCTCGGTGAGCGTGACGGCCAAACCAGCGTACGGCTTCAGGCCGAAGTCATGGGAGGAGCGGACGATTCCCCTCGAAGAAGGACTTGCCCGAGCATTAGAGGCTCGTTGTAGCGTAGGAAAGCGCAAAGGAACCTTCTCGTCTTCCCCACGCGGACCGGCAAGCCGAATGGCAAACATCGGGTGGCTCTCACGCGAGTTGCGAAGCGCGCAGGGTTGGATGAAAGTAGGTTCTGGCTGCACAAGTTCCGAGCGACAGCGGCCACGACTTGGTTACGCGGCAGGATCGATATCAGGACGGTGCAGTCGCTGCTTGGTCACAAAGACTTGGCAAGCACTATGCGCTATTTGAAACCGATGGCTGGCTCGGATCTCCACAAGAAGATGAATGAGCTGTATGCGGCAGCGTCGGCAGGAATATGATTTTGATTTGCGACCGAGTCTAACCGCTTGTGGACCTTGTCCCGCATCTCCCGGCTGTACGCCCACGTTCTCCCGGCAATGCTTCCCGCCTTCGTACCACTCGATTTCGAAGTGGCCGGGTGTTTCTTTCTCGGCCTCTTTGTATTTGGATCGTTGAATGAGCAGGGGGTTTCCTAGAGCGCATGCTCCAAACGGGCTTCGGAGCGCGCCATTTGCCCTCTGGTGTTTTAGCAACGGAATGATTCAAGCAATCCTCTTCAAGTTGGGGGCTCTCTCCAGGCGATTATGTCCCCCAGCCCCGTCCATTGGAGAGAAATTTGAGAGAAACTGCTAAGCCACATTAAATAAAGACATGGCGGAGAGAGTGGGAAAGGAACTCTCAGGCTACAGGGGATAGCAGGTTCTGAATTCTGAGACCTCTTGCATATAGGCACGAAGCGTTCACAAGGCCAAAGCTGCCCCCGACAGCAGGTTCTGAATTCTGTAGCCTGATCGAAGACCCAACTTTTGGAGAGAAACCATAGCTTTGGAGAGAAATCCGGGCGAGGGCTAGTGCCGAGACCTGGAGTACCCGTCACCCAGGGGCGAAGTTGAACCGCTGACGCCAGCCTTTTCAGTGCTACGTTATGCAGTGTTTTAAATAACTTAAGTGACTTCAGGAGGCCGCCTAAGTACTTGAGAAGTCGTGAGAGACACGCGAATCGTGGGTGGGAATCAGGGGTTCAAAAGCTGGTTCCTAAGCGCGACATGCTTTTCGGGTCAACCGTTTTAGACCGACATGATTGTTGCGGGTGAGTCTGGAGGCGACTGCAGCCGCCGCGATCGCATTCGAAGAGCGATTAGAGTTCAGACTGTGAAGGGCTATCTCCAGGTCAGAAATACGCCGGCACCCACGCAAAACATGACGGCCGTCGCAACCCATCCCACAGACCTGAGATACGGCGGAATCACGAACTTACCCATCACCTTTCGGCTGGACGCGATAATCATAATGACCGCCATTAACGGGGCCGAAACCAGCCCATTCACAACGGCGGCCCAGAAAAGAGCTTTCACAGGGTCGATGTGCAGGAAGTTCAGCGACAGCCCGAGGATTGTAGCCGCGCAGATAACTGCGTAGAACGGCGCCGCTTGTTTTGGCGTCCGTTCTAGGCTTACGTTCCACCGGCAGGCTTCTCCAACACCATAAGCGGCGGAAGCTGCTAAGACGGGAACTGCAAGAAGTCCGGTTCCCACGATACCGCAAGCAAAGAGCGCGAATGCAAATCGGCCGGCCAAAGGCTTCAAAGCAGTCGCGGCTTCGGCTGACGTCGAAATCTGCCTAATTCCATGCGCGTGGAGTGTTGACGCCGCGGTCAGAATTATGAAAAAGGCGACCAAGTTCGAGAACGCCATTCCGAGATAGGTATCGACCCGTATGCGCCCCAGTTGGGCAGCCGCCTGCTCGGGTGCGCGCTTCAGCGCCTTCTCGCCCCGGTTGTTTCTGACCTCCTCCACTTCCTGGGAGGCTTGCCAGAAAAAAAGATACGGACTGATCGTGGTGCCGAGCACCGCCGCCAACGCAGTCAGAGATTCCTTCGCCAGCTGAACGTGAGGGATCAAGGTCGCGCGGGCCACGTCGCCCCAGGAAACATGGACGAAGAAGATCACTCCGACATATGCAAAAAGAGAGAGGGTCAGCCACTTCAGATATTTCACATACATTGAGTACGGAACAAACAAAATGGCGACTAGGGACACTGCCCCGAAACCCACGACGAAGACGCTAACCTTTCCGGGAATGAGCAAGTGCAGCGCGTCTCCCATTGCGCCGAGGTCGGCGCCCAGGTTGAAGACATTTGCCACTGCCACCGCGACTAGTACGGCATAGAGCAACGGTTTGGGATAGCTTTTGCGGAGATTCGCCGCAATGCCACACCCCGTGACGCGCCCGATGCGTGCGCTGATCTCTTGAATGGCCGCCATCAGCGGGTACGAAATGAGCATGGTCCAGAGGAGACCATAGCCAAACTGAGCGCCGACCTGCGAATAAGTACCGATCCCGCTCGGATCGTCGTCGGAAGCACCGGTCACGAGTCCCGGCCCGAGCATTCTCAGCAATCGATTCGCGCCGCCAGCGCGGCGCTTGGCCTGTCCGGCCCGGAAACGGACCGACGTCTTCGCCCTCCGGTTTCGCGACTTCAGTGGTCATCAGGGTCGCCTTCGGTAGCGCGGATTGACACGACGGTCTTTCCAGTGTGAATTTAGCCTGATCGAAACACAAACAGCAACCCCGCACAGAACAGGCTCCGGGGACGCATCTGAGCTCCGAACGAGATAAGGGTCAAGAAGTCGTGGCGCGAGTTCGCCCAGCAGCGCAGCAGGTTTACGCCCGCGCTCGTCCGCCTCTCACGGCGTGATACACGACCAAGACCAGCACAGCCCCAATCACAGCAACAATAAGGCTATAAAGATTTACGCCCGTGACGCCGTGTGCTCCGAACATGCTGAACACCCAGCCCCCGACTACCGCGCCAACGATTCCCAGCACGATATCCAGGAATACCCCTTCGCCAGTCTTGTTCACTAGCTTGCTGCCTATGAACCCAGCAATCAATCCCAACACGATCCAAGCCAAAATCGACATAATCCGTCTCCTTAGTTATTGGTTATTGATGCTCCTTCGGTTGTATCGAAGGCAATTTCAAGACTCGGCGCGGACCCGAGGCGCCCCCGGTTTCGGAGGCAACCCCGGTCCACGTGACTCTCAAGCAGCCTTGCTGTATGCATCTGAGCCGTGCTGTTTTACCATTTTGTTGTAGACGCCCATTAATAGAAATGCCGCCGGCCACTGTCCCACAAACAAGCCCAGTCATCCTTGCCCACGATCTTTAAAATGGCTGAAGCTGTGATGGCACCAAATGCTGCCGCCAAATAGCCGGAACTTGGAATCTTGGACGTTTGCGACTCAATGGCACCCGTGAAACGATCTTCTGAAACCCCACTGCGAACTTTGTCTTCCATGAGCACTCCTTTTCATTGACTCGTTGTGTTTATGTCGGAAATGGATCGCCGTAGTCGCGTTGACTAAGCGGCGTGCTTTTGCGTCTTCTTTCCCGCCGGGGATGAGTCCTGTTGTTCTTCAGAACCTTCTTCGTTGGCTTTGGAGTTGATCTCTTTTGCGAGCTCAGCAAGTTTTTCGTCGGTTTGCTTTTCTTCCGCTAGAGTCTTTTCGAGCAGGGACGCGTGCTTCGTTTGTCCGAGTACCTTAGCGAACTCGCAGACCGCGCTATACGCTGCCATCTCGTAGTGCTCCACCCGCCGCGCCGCGCCGATCAATCCCGCGTCCAATACGGCGTCTTCAAAGCCTTCTTCCATCACCTCGGAACCTTCTTTGACCAGACCCTCCATGCCGACGCACTTCTTGCCCTTCGGGCTCTCGTCTAGCGATTCGAAGATCTCTTCAAGACGTTGAACGTGGACCTTCGTTTGTTCCAGATGCTTTTCGAAACCGGTTCGTAGTTCGTCTGAAGACGCAGCTTTTGCCATCTTTGGCAGCGCCTTGAGCAGTTGATTCTCTGCACTAAACAGGTCCTTCAATTCGTCCACGTACAGTTTTTTCAAATTCTCGTTTGGCATTTTTCCTCCAGGAAATGAGTTCGTTCAGTGGGCAAGGCAAAGGCGACACTCCCACCATCGGTTAGAAATACGGGGCAGCGAACCAATATCCGCTCATCGCGAGGATTCAGTTCGCTGCACCCCGTGGCTCAGGCTACTTCACGAACACGAGCCTTATCGTCTTTATCGGCTGTGGCTTCGCCGGTGGAGGACACATCCTGTGCGCCAGTGCGCTCCAAGATTTCCTTTGCTTTCTTGGTCCAAGAGGAATCGTCAGAATGAACGGACAGAAGAATCCCGCCATCTTTAACGCGGCCTTCGTATCGCTTGGCTTCGTACTCCGGGATTCCCATGCCGATCAGAGCACCCGTAAGCCCACCTACTGCTCCACCGACTCCTGCTCCAGCAAGGGCGGCCATAATCGGCCCGGCGGCTATGAATGGCCCCAGTCCCGGAATGGCAAGGGCACCGATACCGAGTAACCATCCCAAACCGCCGCCTAGCAGCGCGCCGGTTCCGGCACCTGTTGTGGCACCTTCAGGCGCTTTCGTATTTTTCTCGTGAGCAAAATCCTTCGTGCCAGCGCCCTCGGGAAGAAGCACTGAAATATCTGAGTTCCGAAAATTGGCGGCTTTCAATGCGTCCACCGCGTTCTCGGCGCTCGTTCGATTCGGATAAATGCCAAATACCGCTGTATTCTTACCTGCCATGTTGATTCTCCTTTTGTCTTCCAAGTCTATTGTTGCGGTTTGATGTTCAGTTCGCTGGTGACCTTGCCGTCTCCGGCGACTTCGGCAGCCTTGGCTTCAATCGCTTTCTTCTCGTCCTCTGATCGCACCGGCCCTTTGAGCGTTACCTGACCGTCCTGCGTAACGATCTTGACGTTGTGTGCATATGTGGAGAGCGACTTGTCTTTCATGATGGATTGTCGAATCTGCTGCGTGATGTCGCGATCAGAACGATTGTCCTTTTGCTGATCTGCGGTCGGCTCATTCTGGCTCCGATCCCGTTCGTTGACCTTGGTGTTGTCTGGAGCAGGTGAGCTGCTTGTAGGGTTCTTGCGCAAGTGCCAACTGCTCCAGCTGCCGAGCAGCAGACCGGTGCACAGAGACCTGCGAACAACATATTCTATAAACAGCTTTCATCGTCATTTCCTCCTGAATAGAGATTTTGAGAGCCGAAGCGTTCGATTGTCTCGAACGGTCGGAAGGGAAATCGTTTAGGGAGTCTGAATGGTCAAATGGTCTTGGACTTCCCGATCACCGGCATACGATCTGGCGATTCGAACTGCCTTGTCACGGTCATCCGCGCTGACCACAGATCCCGACAGTTTCACCGCATCGGCCGACAGAGTCACTTGGATGTCTTTACTCTCCAGACCGGGCTCGCTTTTGAGCTTCTCCTCAATTGCGCCCTTTGCTTCTCTGGAACTCAAGGTCCCATTCCGCGTGTCGGTTTTCTGTGCATCAGTGCGGCGGGCCGACGCTTCGGCAACGTTTGCCTCAGTGCCATACTTTTTCACTGCCGCCATGAATTTGTGCGAACCTTCGGGAGCTTTCACTTGCCCCTTCAGGATTTGAGCGGACGGGATCATCCGCCCGTACAGAATGCGGGTTCCGTCTTTGTCTTGCGTGATGGATGCGCCATTGACAGTAACGCCGGCAAAAGCTCCACGAGCGCGAGAGTACGTGAGGACTTCGGCGCGCATCTTCCAATCTGTTTCGCCCTGCACATGCCGTCCGACTGGCCCTGCGGCAGCGGAAGCGTCAGCGCCGATTTTGAACTTGCTGGAAAGCATTTTTTCCATTCCGTTGTCATTCATGACCAGCATGACCACGTCGATCGCTTCGCCGCCGATCTGCAATCCCCAACTACCTCCAGTGACAGAGAAAGGCGCCGGAGCGCTCCATCCAGAACTGGTGCGGCAGGTGGCGAGTCCTCTCCCGTGGCGGCCCCCGAAGACAAAACCTATTTTGATCATCGAGGGTATGACTGCCACGCACTTTGCGGAGTCAAGAAGTTCCTCTGGAATCCCCTTGTCCGGCGTTCCCATGATTTCGTCCAACACCGTTGCAGCGGCATCCATCCGTTTAACTTGCTCCGACGGTTCTTCCGCCGCGGTCGCCATCGTGTTCGCCAAGAAAGTGGCTGCGAGCACCGTAAAAATCCCTAATTTGAATCTCATCGAAAAACACCTCTTGCGCGAATCCGCGCGATTCTTAAGTAACCGACTAAACTCAGCCCGGTCACTTGTATTTGATTGGAGAGTTGCGGATCGCCAACCGACATCAGTGTCGATTCCTGCCGGAAGCGCCAGGAATGATAAGGAAGCTGTGTTTGACGATATCGGGAAGGGCGCGCTGGTACTATCCCCATCCCGCTGTACTAACCTTGACGATGGACTGTAGGCCGCGACCGGGGGCGTGGATCGCGAGCAACGCTTCGCTGCGTACGTCCTCCTAGGGACGTTGGCGACCCAACCTTGGGCTGCCGAATCGCAGCGCTGGCTCGCTTTATTCACTCGTACAGTCTGTACGGTATTCTTCCCTCTCACCAATGGGGAGAGGGTGTGACGGGTCGCGTTTAAAGTGGCAAGTCTCGTGATGATTGTCGATGATCATGCGGTGGTCAGGCGCAGGTGCCGGGTGCATGTGCGACTGAACGATGTTCTCCTTCGTCTGTGCCCTTCCCTCCCAATCCGCGCGGGAGGGTGCCCCCCCTTGTTCGGTTGGCTCACATTAGTACGGCACAGTCCGACTTCCCCGGCACGTCCGTGTCCGCGGTGTAGCTTGCGGCCTTCGCGGATCGGCCTTGATCATCAGACCAAGACGTGCTGGAGATCTCCCGGTTCTCGTGCATGTCATCCGATAAACATTTCGAGCGAGCTGTCAGGTACCAGCTGCGAAGGATCCCGGGCGCGATTGACTGGCTATTCCGGAGAGTACCAGCCATCCCGGACTGTTCTAGGCAGCTCCGAGACTTGGCAGGCGCACCGCTGAGTACTGGAACGCGGACACGAGGAACCCCGGACTTGCAGAGGGCGCTGGATCTCGGGAAAACTGCATCCTTCTCTTTCCCGACCTCTATCTACCTTTGGTCGGCATCCTATTTCAGTCAAACCGGCTATTGGTATGTAGGAAAATGTTGACGATAATGAGCCGGTTCGACGAGGCATTCAAAGCCTACTCGGGTCGCGCAAGGGCTAGTTCGTTTGCGGTCAGGCGGCCGACGGGCTCCAGGCAGTCAAGGAGGCGAAAGTATTGCGTCCCGACCTGATCATAATGGACGTCTCGATGCCCAACATGAACGGTCTGGATGCAGCCAGAATTATACTTCGTGAAGTCCGCGAATCGCGGATTCTTATCATTAGCCAAAACGATCCTGCAATCGTACGGCGACAAGCGGTCGAGGCCCGTGCCCACGGATTTCTTGAGAAATCGAACATTCAGCGTGATCTCATTGCATCCGTTGAGCGTATACTCTCGGGCGATGGCCAATCGAAAACCGAAAAGGCAAGTTAAGAGACGGCCAGCGACTGATTCGGCCATCTCGGGGATTGCCGAGTTCGATTCGATTCTTAGGGGCGGGTTCCCCCGCAATAGGATGTGTCTGCTTCAAGGCCCTCCCGGTAGCGGAAAAACCACGCTCGCGCTGCAGTTTCTCCTCGCCGGCGCGAAACAAGGGGAGAAGGGCGCCTACATCACCTTTTCCGAAACGGGCGGCGAGCTACGACAGTCCGCCAAATCTCACGGATGGTCGCTGAAAGCCCTGTCCGTGATTGACTTAACGAAGATGAAGCTCTGAGCTAGGACTCGAGAAGCAATATACGGTTCTTCATCCTGCTGACGTGGAACTAGCCGAAACCTCTACGGACCTTTTAAAAAGAATAAAGGATCTCAGCCCTCGGCGGCTGGTACTCGATTCTCTTTCCGAGCTTCGCATGGTCGCCCGTGATCCTTTGCGCTATCGAAGGCAGATACTTGCTTTGAAGCAGGCCCTCTCTGAATTAGGTTGCACCGTCCTCTTCCTTGATGACCAGACGGGCGAAACTGGGGCAGACCTTTTACTCCAGAGCATTGCCCATGGGGTTATTCAGCTTACAAGCGAAGAAACATCACAGGGTGGATTACATCGCCGGATTAAGGTCACAAAGATGCGCGGCGTCCCGTTCATCGAAGGCGCTCACGATTTCCGCATCGCTACCGGGGGGATAAGGGTGTTTCCCCGTTTGGCTCCAGCAGGAGAGGCCTTTCTCGATGGATTCAATGCTGGTACCCCTCTCGCGAGCGGCATAAAGGAATTGGATGAACTCATGGGCGGCCCCATCCCCTGGGGCTTCGGCGTGATGATCGTCGGTCCTCCCGGCGTCGGGAAATCTTCCCTCGCGGCGCAATTTGCGGTATCCGCCGCCCGGCACCGAAAGAAAGTCTGCATGTACTTCTTCGAGGAGAGTCCCACTATTTTTTTGGGACGCTGCGAGAGTTTAGGAATCGGGATAAAAAAGAGCATCGAAAACGGCGCCGTGGAATTACAACGGGTCGATTCCTCGCGGATAACTCCTGGACAATTCATTCACGACATCAGCACATCTATCGAACAAAACCATACCGGGATGGTAGTGATTGATAGCTTGAACGGCTATTTGCAAACGATGAGCAGTGACCGTTCCTTTGTTCTGCACCTTCACGAGTTGCTCGCATATCTGAATGCAAAAGGGGTGATTACAATTTTGGTGTCCGCGCAACATGGTTTTGTAAATGCGGATCAATCCAGTTTTGAGGCTACTTACCTGGCGGATTTGGTTATCCTGCTCCGTTACTTCGAAGCGTACGGAACAGTTCGCCAGGCCATATCGATTGTCAAGAATCGAAGCCATGACCACGAGCGCACGATTCGGGAGTTTGAGGTAGGAAAGAACGGGATACGGATTGGCCTACCCTTAACGAGGTTTCAAGGGGTTCTCACCGGCAACCCTGAATTTTCCGGGGAGTCAGGAACATTGATTCGAGATCAGGATGAAAAAACCAATACATCGTTCCATAATCACGGATCAGGTTCTCTTGTGCGCGCCTTTCGGCAAAGACGCTGAAATCCTGACGGAGATTGTCTCGTCAGAGGGTCTTGGCATCACTCACTGCGCGTCCCTCAAAGAACTGGCGCGCCGCTTTTCGGAACGGACCGATTTTGTTTTGTTGACGGAAGAGGCGCTTGTTTCTTCATCGTTGCAGGCGATTCAACGAACCCTGCGAAAGCAGGAGCCGTGGTCTGACATACCAATCATTCTTTTAGCGAGTGCAGGTGCGACGCCGTCGCGCTGGATAACAGGGTTCGTTTCTACGCTGGCAGACGCGAACATCTCAATACTGGAGCGCCCGGTTCGCGTGCCGACGATCCTCAGCGTGTTACGCACCGCTAAGCGAGCACGAAACCGCCAGCGTCAGGTTCAAGGGCTATTGCTGCGGGAGAAAGAATCGAGGTTGAAGCTGCGAAGTGCGCATGATCAGTTGGAGCAGCGCGTCAAGGAACGCACTTCTGAGCTCTCACGCGCCAATGATGACCTCACATGGGAAATTAAGGAGAGGCATCGCGCAGAGCGCGAGCTGCGAAATCTCTCTGCAAAGGTTCTCACAATCCAGGACGAGGAACGCCGACGTATCGCCCGTGATCTTCACGACGGAGTTGGGCAAACGCTCACAGGCGCACTCATGGCAGTTTCTCAGGCGACTTCTTGTCCAGAACCCTTGCCGACCGGCGGCCAAGCCGGTTTACGAGACGTGGAAGATCTCCTGCAACAAGCCGTACGGGAGGTGCGAACTGTTTCCCATCTGTTGCATCCTCCACTTCTCGATGAGAGTGGCCTTTTGTCCGCCGTTCGGTGGTATGCCGAGGGGTTCTCGAAACGTAGCAGGGTGAAGCTGACACTCGAACTCGATGAGCAGACTGAACGCTTCGGGCAAGATGTGGAGACTGGACTGTTCAGAATCCTCCAAGAAGCTTTAACTAATGTGCATCGCCATTCCGGAGCGGAAGCCGTCCACATCAGAATCACGTCTACCGGCGGACGTTTAACGTTGAGCATAAAAGACGACGGTAAAGGTATTCCGTCCCACGCGCTTCGAATTACACCGAACGGGAGCCAAGGCGTCGGCCTGGCGAGTATGCGCGAACGCAGTGCGCTTTTGGGAGGCACCTTCAATGTCGAAAGCAATAGTCGCGGTACCTTGATTGTCGTTTCCGTTCCACTTCAAATTCCCAAAAAGCTTCTTTCTGCTTAAGATTAAGCATGTTGTCGAGATATGATGTAGAGACGGTCAATGCTTCCAGCCATCTTGAGCTTGATTCACCTGCCAGATATGGCTAAACCAGAAACCAATCTCCAGGCGCCGTTGTTACCATTGTTATGCGGACAGTGGCAATTCGCATTGCCGTCCAGGTCCAAGCTTCCGAACGTACTTTCGAAGGAATGCCCGCTTCGCCGAATGCATACACAGCCAATGCGATGCCGTCTTCGGCTTCGGGATGCCACTCTCCCCGCTCTCAAGCTGAATCGTCAAAACACCTTCGCGACGAACACACGCTGGGTTGTGGTTGTCATTGTCGGCAATCGCAGGAAGCGATTCAGCAAAAAGGTTGGATGCTGCAATTGCACAACAGAGCAGGAATAGGCTTCGATTTGCCGTGATCCAAAAGCAGCGATTGTACCCGTAGTTGAAGACGCGTAAGAGCCATATTCAGGTATGTATGGTCGGCAGACCGGAAACTGTCAGTGGTGTGCAGCCGAAAATTGCCTAAAGACGAATCTCACCCCGTCTGCGCCATTTCATCGGACAAATCTAACGCTGCCCCTCTTGATCTGCAGTCTTGGATTCTTGTCGTCCCTCTCGTGTCTCACGTTTCAGAATGTTCGACAATCCGAACAACATTCGCTTTACCAAGGAGAGACGACAATGGCGCAAAGACATCAACGCGGCTGGCTAAAAAAGGAAAAGCGCGCTCAAGGCGAAACCTGGGTATTGTTCTTCCGCACCACTCGAAAATCTGATGGCAAACGGGTGGAAAACAAAATCCCCATAGGCTTGGTCCGACACCTTCCCGACGCAAGCAGTGCATGGGCCGAGGTCGAACGACTCCATGTTCCTATCAACCGGGTAGATGTGCGACGCGGATTGACCTTCGGAGACTTGGCTCAGCACTACGCAGAACACGAGTTGGTTGAGTGCTCCGAATCAATCCGCCCCAAGGCGCACACAACCATAAAAGGCTACGAGCGAGTTCTCCGAAACCGCCTGCTCCCACGATGGGGGAACAGAATCGCACTTGGCATCGAACCGTTGGAAGTGGAGCAGTGGCTGAGGACCTTGAAAAAGGAAGGAGATCTTGCCAATCCGACGCTCGACAAGACTCGTCGCGTCATGTCCTTGGTGTATAAGCATGGCCAAAGATACGGTCTAATTCCGCGAAACCAGGAGTCGAACCCCATGCGCTTTGTCCGCTGCAAGACAACCAGCGGATACGAAGCGATGATTCTCACCCCCGAACAGGCGTATGCAATCGTGTGTAACCTCCGAGAGCCGGAACGCACTCTGACGCTTTTGGCCGCCGGCACAGGTCTCCGTATATCGGAATGCTTGGGCTTGCAATGGCAGGACGTCAATTTCGCTGACGGAATGATCCACGTGCGTCGCACTTGGACGTGTGGCCAAGTAGGTTTGCCGAAGAGCAAAGCGTCGAAGGGCCCGGTGCCACTCCATCCGTTGCTCGCCGAATTCATGCTCCTCTGGAAACAGAAGACGACGTATTCCCAGGCCGGTGACTGGGTGTTTCCCTCAACCCGCCTAAACGGCAAACAGCCGCGTGTCGCCAACATGCTTGTCGAAGATCATCTGCGGCCAGCCGCTGTCAAGGCAGGCATTCTTTCATCGCACCCGGACAATCACGGCCGACTCGTGGATGACGACCCGCGACGATTCGGTTTTCATAATCTGCGCCACAGCCTCGCGTCATTTCTCATCCGGATCAGAACCGATCCAAAGACTGTGCAAACTCTGCTTCGCCACAGCGACGTCAAGCTGACGCTTCAGTTCTACACCCACGCAGTCAGCCGCGATCGCATGGTCGCAGCAGGGAAAATGCTAACTGCGATTCTCAGCCATGCGCCAGACAAAAACGGACTGAGAGCGGACTGAGTAGGAAGACAGTTCAAGATAAGTTCTTCAAGGTCATAGACATCCGCATCAGTCTCTTTACGCGCGTTTCAGATGCGGACTGAGAGCGGACTGAAGCCGTGCGCAGGCAATTCAAACAAGTTCTTTAGAATGATGGTGGCCAGGGACGGAGTTGAACCGCCGACGCCAGCCTTTTCAGGGCTGCGCTCTACCACCTGAGCTACCTGGCCACGTTTTGAAACCTGCTCTCCGCGGGCTGTGAGCATACTTCGCTCACGCTGAGTGTGGCGAGATTCGCAGACCGAACGAAACGGCTCACTGCGGAAGCGTCTGGAACGTCCTCGATTATAACAACCGTTCGGATTTCCCTCAACGTGCCACGCAGTTTTGTCCGCAGACAAAAAGCAAGATCCACGGATCTCAACCATCATTGGAAAGCAATATTGGTGAGAATCGGTAGCAAGTCTTATCCCGCGAAGGTCTTCACGAACTCCACTAAACTCCGCAGGGCTATGCCGGACGGACCTTTCGCGATCCAGGGCTTTTGATCTTCCATCCACGCGGTGCCGGCAATGTCGAGGTGGATCCACGGCGTTTCTTCCGCGAATTCTTTCAGGAACATCGCCGCCGTGATCGCGCCGCCCCAGCGTCCGCCGGTGTTCATGATGTCGGCGATCGACGAGCGAATCTGCTCCTTATATTCATCGTCGAGTGGCATGCGCCACATCTTTTCGCCGGCCTTCTCATTCGCGCTGTGGAAGCGGTTGTACATGTCGTCGTCATTGGCGAAAATTCCCGCGTTGTTATAACCGAGGGCGACCACGACCGCACCGGTCAGCGTAGCGGCATCGACCAAATGCGTGCAGCCGAGTTGGCGCGCGTAGTAGAGGCCATCGGCCAGAACCAGCCGGCCCTCGGCGTCGGTATTGATAATCTCAATCGATTTCCCAGACATGGCGATTTGCACGTCGCCGGGTTTCTGCGCTTTTCCGGAGGGCATATTCTCTGTCGCGCACACAATGCCGATCACTTTCACTTTCGGCTTCAGCAGCGCGATGGCCCGCATGGCGCCGATCATGGTTGCGCCGCCCGCCATGTCGTACTTCATCTTCTCCATACCGTCGGCGGGCTTGATCGAGATGCCGCCGGTGTCGAAGGTAATTCCTTTCCCGATGAGCCCAAGCACCGGCTTCTCAGGCGCGCCGGCAGGTTCGTAGCGCATGACGATCAGCGCGGGCGGTTCGTCGGAGCCTTGTGCCACGCTCCAGAATGCACCCATCTTCAATTCCTTGATCTTATCGGCGCCATAGACTTCGCATTTCAATCCGACTTCCGCGGACATCGTTTTTGCCCGGTCGGCGAGAATGGTTGGCGTCATGCGATTGGAGGGTTCATTCACCAGATCGCGGGTGAAGTTTTGCGATTCGCCGATGACCTGCGCTTCGGTCGCAGATTTTTCGAGAGCGGACTTGTCGCCGCTGGCGACCACGGTGAGGGCGTCAATTTTCTGGTCTTTGCGGTCGCTGCGGTAGTAGTCGGGGTCGAAATTCCCGACGTGGGCTCCTTCCACAATCGCACGCACTGCTTCTTCCGGGGGGATGCTCGGCGGAGCCACGAAGGCAAAACTGCGAATACCGCGGCCTTTGAGCGCGCGTACGGCCACACCGGCAATGCGGCGCAAGTCGTAGCTTGAAAAGTTTTTCGCACTGCCCCCGCTGATGAGCAGCAGGCGCTTTGCCTTCAGATTGGCAGGCTTGTGCAGCAAATTCGTTTCAAAGGCCTTGCCGGCAACTTCGCCGCTGCCTAGCAGATCGGCTGCAACGGACTGCACCGCGGAATCGGTTGTCGCGAGTTTGAGTTGCGGCTTTTTGTCTTTTTCTTTCGCGTTCGGCGCGGGCTCGGCACGATCGAGCACGACGGCGACAAGGGATTCGGTTTCCAGTTCGGCGGGCGTAGAGAGTGAAATGTTTGTTTTCATAATTGTTCGCAATGCTTCAGTATCGTAGGCGGAGAGGGAAAAGTGCAAGCGGGTGGCGGGCGAGAGCTGTTTCTGCGCTCTCGAGCTCGCATACTGCGATTAGCGCACGGCGGTGCAATCGCCGATCTGATGGTTAGCGATCTGGAAGCGCAGGAAGTGGTGGATGGCGTCCCAGGGCTCTTGTCGGCGGTGATGGGATGCGCGAGTCGCGCGGGTGGGATATGATCCGAGCCATAACAGGTTAGGTTGTTCATGCAAATCCAATGGAAGCTTGTCCTCGTCATTGCCGTGTTGGTTCTGGGAGTAGCTGCATTTACAAATAGGAAGGCGGCCTCGGCATCCACGCCGCAGGCAACGCCTTCAGTTGCCAAGGCCTCCGCCTTAGCAAAAAACGCCAAGGATGCGGCGCCCGCAGGGATTTCGATTCCCGAGACAACGCTGGCCATTAACTCCGACAAGCCCATGTCGCAGCGCGTGGTGCATTACGAAATCGACGCCAAGTATGACGCGGGCAAGCACACCGTCGACGCAACCGAGGTCCTCACCTATCACAACCTGACCGGGCAAGCGCTCGACCACTTTCCTTTCCATCTTTACCAGAACGCATTTCAACCCAAGTCTACCTGGGTGCGGGAAGCCAGGATCGAGGGCAGCCGCGACACGGCCTACGAGAAGTGGAAAGAGAAGCAGTATGGCTCGGAAGAGATCAAGAGGATTGAAGTCGTGGGGCAGGGAGACCTGACTGCGCAACTACAGTACATCGCGCCCGACGATGGTAACAAAGATGACAAGACGGTCGTGGACTTGCGCGTGATCAAGCCTATTGCTCCCGGCGCCTATGTGCAGTTCAAGATTGCGTTTCAGACGAAATTTCCCGAGACCCAGGCGCGGTCCGGATGGAAGCGCGATTTCGTGCTGGGCGGACAATGGTTTCCAAAGGTTGGCGTTTGGTGGAACGGAGCTTGGAATTGCCACCAGTATCACGCGACCACCGAGTTCTTCGCGGACTTCGGCGTCTACGACGTGAAGTTGACGCTGCCCCGGAACGAAATCGTCGGCGCGAGCGGTGCATTGGTCGAAGAAAAGAACAATCCCGACAATACCCAGACCGTAACCTATCACGGCGACGACATTCACGACTTTGCCTGGACCGCAAGCCCGCGCTACAAAGTTCGGGAGAGCCAGTATCAGGCGGTGATGGGGCCGATCAAGCTACGCTTCCTGATGCAGCCCGCACATTGGAGGCAAGCGGAGCGGCACGAGCGAATCACCAGGGAAACACTCGACCACTTTGAGAAGTGGTACGGGCCTTATCCGTACAAAACGCTGACGGTGGTCGATCCCGAACCGGACTCGGCGGCGGGCGGCATGGAGTACCCGACGTTCATCACCGGTGACACGAGCTGGTTTATGCCGGAGGGTGTCTACCTGCCGGAGGTGGTCGTAGAGCATGAGTTCGGGCACCAGTACTGGTACGGCATGGTAGCCACGAATGAATTTGAAGATGCCTGGATGGATGAAGGCATTAACAGTTACACCGAAGTCAAAGTTCTGGATTCGATTCTAGGCAAGAACACATCCATGTTGAACATTTCGGGCATTACGCTGGGCGAGCGGGAGGCGCAACGTCTGAGCTATCTCAGCGCGGCCGACCTCGATCCTATTGCACAGAAGGCTTATGACTACCACGGTTTCCGATCTTATGGTGGGATCACGTATGGCAAGACTGCCAGCGTCCTGCTCACGCTCGAAGACATCATCGGTGAAGACGCGATGGCCAGGGCAATGCGTACGTATTTCATGAAGTACCGCTTTACTCATCCGACAAAGGAAGATTTTCTGAAGACGATCGAGCAAGTTTCCGGCAAGGATTTGCGGTGGTACTTCAATCAAGCTGTGTACGGGTCACAGGTGATGGATTACGAATTGCTGGATATCAATTCTTTCCCTGTGAACTGGTACGAAGGAAAAAAGGACAAAAAGGCCGCGAAGAAAGCAGCAGAAGGCGGCACGCTGTACCAGTCCTACGTGTCTCTGCATCGCAAAGATGATTTCGTGATACCGGTGCAAGTGGAAATCAAGTTCGATAACGGCGAAACGGTGCGCGAGCACTGGGACGGAAAGAATCGCTGGACAAGATTCAGTTACCAGAAGAAGGCAAAGGTCGTGTCGGCGGAACTTGATCCCGACCATACCGCGCAGATTGATCGCAACAATTTCAACAATAGCTACGTAGTGGAGCCGAAAAAGAAACCGGTGCACAAAGTAGCGAACTTCTGGCTGTTTATCACCCAGTGCCTCAGCCAGGCATTGGGGTGGTGGGCTGTGTGACCATGCGAAAATCATTATTTCGAACGCTGCACGTCGTGATGTTGGTCCACTGATGGGATCGAGGGTGATAACGCATGAGTGAGAACAAGAGTCTTTTGAGCAGCGCTTGGGGCATGGTGCTGCACAACAAGCGCTATATCGTCTGGTTCTATGGGCTGAATGTTTTTCTCGGCTTGTTTGGCACGGCCGCTTTCGTCAATCAGGCGAGGCCCATCCTGGAACACAGCCTTCAATCGGAGCGCCTGTTACATGGCTTTTCGCTCGGCGTGCTCATCGAAATGTTTTCGAGGCCGGAGCTTGGACCGACCATGGCTTCGAGAGCTCCAGCAATGTTTTTTGCGTTGCTGTTCCTGATCGCCACGGCCCTGTTCCTACCCGGAATCTTTCAAGGATACGCATCGACGTACCGCTTGCCCCGTGAAGATTTCTTTCGTGCCTGCGGACGAAATTTGTGGCGCTTCATCCGGTTGATGATTGTGGCTGGCATTGTGATGGGAGTCATCGCTGGGATGTTGTTCGGCGTACAGGTCGCACTGGTTAAAAGAGCCGAAGAAAGCACGAATGAATTGCTCTCGTTTTATGTGCAGCTAGCGAGTCTGACGGTGATTTTCTTCGTCATGACCGTGTTGCGCATCTGGTTCGATCTGGCCGAAGTGGATATTGTGTTGAGCGACCAGCGCGCGGTGCGTAAGTCGATCGGCGCTAGTCTCTGGCATATGTTACGAAGCCTCGGTCGCCTGCTCGCCAGCTACGTTGTGGCCACGACAGTGGCGGCGGTCGTCCTGCTTGGTGGACTGTGGATTTGGATGAAATTTGTGGCCCCGGAAAACCTGGTGGGGGCATTTCTGGTGAGCCAAGTGACATTGCTTTTGTTGTTGATTCCGCGCTTCTGGCAACGCGGAGTCGCCGTGTCGTACTGGCAGCAGACGATGATGATTCCTCTCGTCGCGGTGTGCCCCATTGAGCCCCAGCCCAGTACGATGGCGGCCGTTTCTGACGGCGCTCCTGTGTTTCCGGCTGAGCCAACGCCGCAATCCTGAGCGCGTCGCTTTCTCGGAGAGGTCACAGCAAAATGATGGTGATGCCTTGATTGCGGCGACCCAAGTCAAGATCGCTCTTCAAATCAGACTGCGCCTGCATTAGGCGCCACGTCGGGTCATCGGTCTTCGACCAGTTTTCCCCGAAAATGCAGTCACGAATCTGTCCGGCCCCCGCAAGGTCATGTAAGCGCCTTTGCACCGCAATGCGGATGTCGCCGCCCGCGCCCGTCGATCCGTATCCGTGGATTACTTTCAGCAGTGAATGTTTCTCCTGGCGCGCCAAAGCGATCTCGCGGTCGAGACGCCGCAATGCCTCATGCACTGACGGCATATCAGACTTGAGGTTTATGGTTTTGATGGCGTGGCCCCCCGCAGCCTTCTCTTGTGGATTCGCGTTCCTGCGCTTTGTGGACTGCGAAAGAGCCTGGACTCTGCGGATCGAAGGCGGCAGCCTCCACCTTAGCACTCTAGCCCCTAGGTGCGTCGGGAAGCTTCCATGCCACTGATCGACAAAACAACCGGCGCCGCTGGAATGCGGCGCCGCACATCATTGAACGTTCCCGACCCTACTGCACGGTTACGCTGACATCATCTATGTACATGTAGGTCAAGTCGCCATATCCGTCCTGGTGATCATTGAAGTAGATGCGGATGGTCTGGCCTTTGTAAGAGGTCAGATCATAGGTGACCTGAGTCCAGGCCTGCGCATTCGAACAAACTTTCATGATCTGCGCCAGCATGGTGCCCGAGGAATTTTGCACCTGGGCTTCCTGCCAGTCGTAGGTGATGGTGTCCGTCGTCGCCGGCCAATAATAGAAGGTCAGAGTCGCCTTGGTGGCGGTACTGGGAATGGTGATGGCTTGGTAGAGGAAATCATTCCCGTTCGGTTCGCTGCCGGAACTTGCGCCGTCAAGTGCGCTGTACGAGCCACTGTGCTTCTGCACGGTGGAGATGGTCGGCAATGCGACACCGCCGGTGGTCCAGTTAGCCAGTGTTCCTGTCTCGAAGCCGCCGTTCTGGATCAACTGCGTCGAGGGCGGCGTTATCGTCAAAGCGATTGTAGTTGTATGGGTGGTGGCACCCGACGTGCCGGTCACGGTTACGGTACTCGTACCCGTGGTAGCGGTCGAGGACGCAGTGAAAGTCAGCGCTGATGTCGCGCTGCCATTGGCCGGAGGAGTGACGGGGTTCGTGGAGAAGGCTGCCGTCACGCCGCTGGGAAGGCCGGACACAGTGAGAGTTGTGGCAGAGTTGAATCCGTTCTGGCTGGTGACCGTAATGGTGCTGGTTGCTTTGTTACCCTGCTGCACGCTTAGTGCGCTCGGCGAGGCCGAAACCGCGTAACCAGGAATTCCGGCGCCCACAGCAAAGATCAGATCGTCGTGGTCGTCGTAGGCGCCGCCGCTGCAAGAGGAGGCGCTTCCCAAATAGCGGAACTGGGCACGCACCGCCTGCAGGCTGCCGCTGGGCAGCGTGTAGTTCGCCGAAAGCGTTTGCGCTCCGCCTGCGGGGGGCACGATCGTTCCGATAAACACCCACGAAGGAGTGCTGGCGTTGGCGGCGTAGTAGAGGTCTAGCGCGTCGGACGACCCGGTGTTCCAGGCCCACACCGTTGCGCTGACCTTTACCGTCTTGCCCGCAGCGAGAGCGCTGCCGTCGGTCGTAGAGACGACGATGCGATCGTTGGACTCATCGGAGTGGAACGTTCCCGAGATGCCATCGGCGCAGGAGCCGTTGATGGTGTTGGGTTGATTGGGTTCAGCGCCGCCAGACATGGTATCGCGCCCGAGCAGCAGAGATGGACCCGAGTCGCATCCCGAACCTGCGTTCACGCACTTCGGAGCCTTTAACGTGGAATCGTAGACCGCCGTCTGCAGACCGACGGATGAATTCACGGTGAGGGCGACGGTTGTACTGTGCGTGAGCGAGCCGGACGTACCGGTTACGGTGACCGTAGCTGCGCCTGTAGTCGCAGCGGCAGATGCAGTCAACGTGAGCGTGGAAGTCGCGCTACCGTTGGCCGGCGGAGTGACTGGGTTGGTCGAGAAGGCTGCCGTGACGCCGCTGGGCAAGCCGGTCGCACTCAGCGTGGTCGCGGAGCTGAAGCTGTTTTGACTGGTGAGAGTGATGGTGCTGGTTCCCTTGCCACCTTGAGTGATGGCCACTGACGACGGCGAAGCGCCGATCGTGAAGTTGGGCGACGCGGGAGCGTTCACCGTCAGACTGATCGTGGTGGAGTGGGCGGTCGAGCCAGACGTGCCCGTAAGGGTGACCGTGGCTGGGCCCGTGGTCGCTGTTGAGGAAGCTGTGAGGGTCAACGTTGAAGTCGCACTACCATTCGCGGGCGGCGTCACCGGGTTTGTGGAGAAGGCTGCCGTTACGCCGCTCGGCAGACCGGACGCGCTGAGCGTAGTTGCGGAGTTGAAGCCGTTCAAGCTGGTAATCGTAAGGGTGCTGGTGCCATGCGAGCCTTGAATAATCGTAAGCGAACTCGGCGACGCGCCGATCGAGAAATCGGGAGTCGCCGTCGAGCCGCACCCGGCAAACTTGAAATTCGCGATGCGGGTGTTCCAATTAAAACTGCCCGTCGTCTTCATATACTCTTCCGTAAACCAGAAGGTACAGTCGTCGACGGGATCGACCTGCATGGCGCTATAGTCGCCCCAGCGGGTGAGACCGCCGTTCTGCGATCCGGTTCCGCTGATGATGTTGACCTCCGATTCCAGGGTGCTGGCGGGGTCCGTCGGAACTCGGCCGGCGAAGCGTACCGATGGTGAGACGGAACCGCTTGACACGCTGTAGCCGAGCGCCAGATCGCCGACATGGTCCATTGCAACCGATCCCATCCAACGGTAGTTGGAATCCGGAGCGAACGTACTCTGCTGCGCGACAATTGGCGTTCCCGAGGGGTTCTGGATCTCGTACCACCGCACACCGCCTCCAGAACCGGCGACTACCGAGTGGTTCACCACCAGCGACTCATGAGAACTGAAGTTGCGATACGCCAGCCGGTACATGAGGCGGTCGGCCAGCGAGTCGAGTTGTTGCGTAGTGCTGGGTTGCGGGACGCAGGTACCGCCACCACACAGCGGGCTGAAAGCGGCCACGTTGATGACGGTGGGTCCGGTGAAGGTGGAACTCGCAGGAGTCGCGAAGTTCACGTGGAACTTGTAGAGGTTCAGGTTGTTGGTTCCGAAATACAGCATATAGTTCGGCGAACCGGCCGGAGGAGCGGTTGTGCCGTCGAGATCGGAAGGCAGCAAGCCTCCGACCGAAGTTCCTTGTTGGAAACAGACTTGGGTTGCTGCGGTGCCCGCAAGCATCGCGGTGCGGTCATAGGCACAGGCGTCGGCACCCACAAACGTAGTGCCGCCCGCGAACATGTTGAACGTTTCGTAGTATGCGTCCGGCCATACGCCCATCTTCGGATAGTCGTCGAAGTTTGAGTATTGGAAGGAATAGCGGCTATAAGTTCCGGTGGCATCGGAAGTAGTCGACACCGCAATGCACTGCAAATAAGGCGTCGTCGAAACCGAGAACTGGCTGAAGATCCAGCGCTGCGCAAGTTTGTCGTAAAGTACGATCGGGTCGCCATCGTTGTTGGTCTGGCAGCCGCCGCCGAATCCGGACCATAACGTGTTGCCCGCGGTTGGACCGGCAATTAAAGCTCCAGTTGATTTATTGAAGACTGCGAACGAAGTGTTCACCCATTGCACGTACTGCGTCGCTCCGACGGTTCCTTCGGTGTCGGGAGGAGCGCTGTTCACGCTGAAACCGTACTGCCCATTGCCCAGACCTTCAAAACTGGATGTCACGGCCGGCGTCGCCAGCGTTACGCTGCCGACTTGAATCACGGGATCTTCCTGGATTGCCTGGAGTCCAGCAGGAAGAGGAATGAGTCTCATGGGTTCGACCGGCCGACGGAGGAGCGACGGCGGAGGAGCATGCTTGATCATCTCGGAGAGGGGCAGAGAAACGTCGTGATGAACATTGCGGCGGACGGTGGTAGGGCCCGACTGGGCAAACAGAGAAATGGGGAGTGACAACAGTATCGCCAGCGCTAGGCGCTGGGCGGTCGCAGGGCTTGGGGTGGACATATGCTCTCCTGGGCTTCCGAATTATCTATCCTGACGAGGCGAGGCGCTTTCTCCCGCAAGGAGCACGCTCCTTGTGCCGCTGGGCAACGTTCACTGGTCAAAAACGTTGGCATGATAACGGAAACCGAATGTTTTGTTTAAGGATTTTTTTCGAAGCTGTGGAAAACGAACAACTTTCTGAAACTGGGAGAAGACGAGCGGTCGTTGGGACTGTTGAACCCGGCTACGGACAGGCCGTTTCGGCTATCCAAGGGGCGGTGCCGAGTTTATCCTCAAACGTTTTAAAACCGATTCCAATAAGAACGCCGGCTTTCTCGAGTCGCCGTCACTCACCTGACTTGCTTACTTTCTGTTTCTACCGCGCGCGACCGCGTCTCTGGCTTCTTTGTCCGCGGTGCGCCGCCGCTCAGTCTCGCGCTTATCCCAGAGTTGCTTGCCTTTGGCCAAAGCTAGTTCGACCTTCACTCTGCCATTCTTGAAATACATTCGGGTGGGGATCAGGGTCAGTCCCTTTTGCTGCGTCTTGCCGATCAGCTTGCGGATCTCTTCCCGGTGCATCAGCAGCTTGCGAGTCCGCAGCGGAGCGTGGTTGAAGATGTTGCCGTGCTCATAAGGACCGATGTGGGCATTCAGCAGCCAGACCGCATCGTCCTTGACCAGGCCATACGAGTCCTTGAGGTTGGCGAGTCCGCCTCTGACAGACTTCACTTCGGTTCCGGTCAGAACCACGCCGGCCTCAAATTTTTCCAGCAAGAAGTAGTTGTGTGAAGCGATCCTATTAACGGCAGCGTCGCGGTCGCCGGAGGCTGTGGGATCACGGCGCGGCGATTTCTCTGCGTTGGGCTTCGTCTGGTGAGTGGATTGGCGCGCCATGGGTTTACGGAATAGTTATCTTAGCGCATCGTTGGGATTTCCGGTCTTCGACTTCCAGCCTTCGGTTTGCGAACTTAGACGTAAGGCGAGGAGTGAACTCATTTTTCCACCGCGGGAGGCGGAATGCAGAACCCCGGCGCCCCGCGCACCATTAGGCCTACGACCAAAGAGTGTAACTCCCGTGTGTACAAGGACTTCGGCAGCTGGAAAGCGCGATGCTATAATCGCGTCAAAGAAATCATTTTCGTGTATCGAGTGCATTTTCCGCACGGAAAATACCGTCCGGACGCGCTGCGACTTTGGCAAAGCCGCTTGTGCCGGCGAACACTGTAATAAATGAGGACCATCTCGTGAGGAATATAGAATGAGACGCCTGATGCGCCCGGCCGGATTGCTGTTGCTGGTCGCCGTTGTAACACTCCCTGCTATCGCCGACAAAGCCAAGGATCTGTTTGCCAAGGGTCAAGACGCGGAGGCTCGCCAGCAGTATGAAGTCGCCTACGGTTTTTTTAAGCAGGCCTACGACCTGAAGCCCAAAGATCTGCGTTACCGGTCGGCCTTCGAGCGCATTCGTTTCGAAGCCGCGACCTCCATTGTTCACCGCGGCCAGAAACTGCGCGACGACGGCAAACTGGACGAAGCAGTAGGCGAGTTTCAAAAGGCGCTAGAGATCGATCCGTCGCTCTTTATCGCCCGACAGGAATTGAATCGCACGGTGAAGATAATCAACGACCAGCGGAATCCTCCTCCGCAAGCCGCTGGGCCTCCAGCCGGCCTGGAACGCAGGGTGCACGATGCGAGCGGCCCGGTAGAACTTGCTCCCATCTCCAGCGTTCCAATCACCGTCAAGATGCTCGCAACAAAATCCGACGTGGTCTACCGTACCGTCGGACAACTCGCGGGAATCAATGTATTGTTCGACCCCGACTACACCGCCAGAGTCATCAATGTTGATCTCAACGGTGTGACCCTGGAAGAAGCCCTTGAGATTACGGCTCTGGAGTCGAAGACTTTCTGGCGGGCGGTTACTTTGAACACGATTTTCGTGGCCCAGGACAATCCCGCGAAGCGTAAAGAACTGGAACAGAGCGTTCTTAAGACTTTTTATCTCTCGAATCTTTCTCAGCCCACGGAACTGCAGGATGTGGTGAACGCGATTCGCGCCGTGCTCGATGTGCAGCGCGTGCAGCAGTTGCTCTCTCAGAATGCACTCGTGGTGCGGGGAACTCCCGACCAAATCGCGCTCGCGGAAAAACTGGTGGAGGATTTAGACAAGGCGCGTCCGGAAGTAATCGTCGACATCGCCATCATGCAGGTCAGCAAAGACCGGTCCCGCACTCTGGGGCTGAGTCCGCCCACCAGCGCCACCGTTTCGTTGCAGTCGAACGTTAATAGCACCACGACCACTACTACTGGTACAACCACCTCGGGAACAGGCGGCACCGTCACCCAAAACACTGGAACGAATGGGATCAACCTGAACACACTGGGCAACCTCAACGCGACCAATTTCCAGGTCACGATTCCGTCGGCCAGCCTGTCGGCGGTGATGGGCAGCAGCGACACGAAACTGATTCAAAATCCGCAGATTCGCGCCCTGGACGGGCAGAAGGCTTCGCTGAAGATCGGCGACAAGGTTCCGGTGGCGACGGGATCGTTTCAGCCTGGAATCGGCGGCGTCGGTATTAACCCTCTGGTTAACACGCAGTTCCAATATCTCGACGTGGGCGTGAATATCGACATTACTCCGCATGTGCATTCAAATGGAGAAGTCACGCTGAAGATTACGATGGATGTTTCGGCGGTCACCGGTCAGTCGAACATTGGCGGCATCAGCCAGCCGATTATCGGCCAGCGCAAGATCGAGCATGAGATTCGCCTGAAAGACGGGGAGGCCAATCTGCTGGGCGGAATCATGGAGGATCAGCAGACGAAATCGCTGGCCGGAATTCCGGGACTGGCGCAGATTCCGATCCTCAAGTACCTTTTCGGCCAGACCACGCAGGATCACTCGGAAAACGAAATCGTTTTTGCCATCATTCCTCATATTATCCGTGCGACGGATGTAAACGAGTTCAACCAGCGGGCGATCGATATCGGCACCGCGACGACGATCGAGTTGCGTCATTCGAGCAAGCCGCAGGCTGGCACGGCGGCACCGGGGCAGCCGGCCAATCCGTCCATTCAACCTCTGCCCAATCAGCCGCCAGCTGGTCAACCACCCTCTCCGAATTCTGCCGGTGGAACGCCTAGCTTCCTGTTTGATCCGCCCACGATTCAAGCGACAAAGGGCAACACTTTTGTGGTGAACCTGTTGATTTCCGGCGCGCAGAATGTGCATTCCGTGCCGGTCCAGTTAAACTACGATCCGAAAATGTTGCAACTGGTGAATGTATCGAATGGCGGGTTCCTCTCACAGGATGGTCAGGCGGTGGCACTGGTTCACCGCGAGGATGAAAGCGTCGGACAATCGCAGATTACGGCCACGCGGCCGCCCGGTGCTGGAGGTGTCTCCGGGCAGGGCGCTGTGGTCACACTCACTTTCCAGGCAAAGACAGATGGACAAACTCCCCTGACCATCACTCGCGGGGGAGCTCGCGATCCCGGTTTGCAGGCCATCACGGTGAACGGGGCGCAGGCAGCAGTCACGGTTCAGTAAAGAATGGACAGAAATTCTCCGGTAACGACTGAACCGGATCGAATGATCGGAAAACGAGAAATGAAGGTAAACAAATTTCATCACGGGCGGAGTGGGAAGGCTGCCGCAGGTTTTACGCTCCTCGAGTTGATGGTTGCGGCGATTATTCTGTCGATTCTCACTATGATGGCCTTACCGCTGGCGCGAGTGACCATTCAACGTGAGAGGGAGAAACAACTTCGCAAGGCGCTTTGGGAGATGCGCGATGCCATTGACCGCTACAAGGATGCGACTGATATGCATGCGATTCAGACCAAGGTCGACAGCGGGGGATATCCGCCCGATCTGGAGACGCTGGTCAAGGGAGTCGACATGCAAGGCGGCAAGAAAGTTCGTTTTCTCCGTTCTATCCCCACAGATCCCATGACCAAGAGTGCGGATTGGGGTTTGCGCTCCATGCAGGATGATCCGGACTCCGATTCCTGGGGTGGACAGAGCGTATTCGACGTCTACACCAAGTCGGAAGGTACAGCACTGGACGGCACGAAGTACAAGGACTGGTAAGTGCTACGGGGCGTGAAAAAAATGAGGAACGGCGCACACCAAGGTCGCGTCAAGACGTCGGTGCGTAGGTTCGCCCGCCGCATAAGAATCGAGCGCACTCGCGGATTCACGTTGCTGGAGTTGATGATCGTCCTTAGCATCATCATGATCATAATGGCGATCGCCGTTCCGGTGTACAACCAGTCCATCGTGCAGGCTCGGGAATCGGTGCTGCGATCGAACCTGAGCACACTGCGCAACGTTATCCAGCAGTACACCCTCGACAAGCAGAAAGCTCCCCAATCGCTCGACGACCTCGTCCAAGGGGGTTACCTGCGCCAGATCCCGGTGGATCCCATGACCCGTCAAACCAATTGGGAAGTGGTGCAGGAAGACATGATGCTGGCCGTGGACCAGCAGGATCCCGGCATTACCGACGTGCATTCCGCTTCGAGCGGCACCGGCAGCGACGGAACGGCGTACAGCACCTGGTGAATTGTCGGCGCCGCGCAGACCTCTCCTTGTTTCAACGGCGCCACGGAAGGCCTCCTGTGACCTTCGTACTCGAACCCGCGTTCTCTCCTTCAACCTCCGGTTCGCGATTGTCGATGTGAATAAGCGCGGGTCTATCCATGTCGCACAGTCCATACGTGAAAACTTCTGACATTGCGTTGCAAGCTGAACTGCAACTGATCCTGAACGCTGTTGTGGAGGGCGTTTGCGGTTTAGCCGAAGGGAATGCAACGTTCTGCAATGATGCTCTGCTGAGCATGACGGGCTACAGGACCGAAGAACTTGTCGGCAAGAACGTGCATACATTGCTCGATCACAGCCGGCCTGATGGAACCACGTATCCGGCGGAGGAGTGCGCCTTCCGCAAAGGAAGCGAGACCGGACAGGCGACACATATCGTTGGTGAGTTTCTCTGGCGAAAAAATGGGATCTGCTTCCCCACGGAGTAGGATGCGCGTCCTGTCCCAGCCTTCGAGCGGGACTTGCTATGTGGTCACGGTCAAGGACCTCACCGACATTCAAAAGGCGAGAGATTGTGCTTCGGCGCGGCGAAGAGAGATTTCGCAGAATTTTGGCAAGCGCGCCGGACATAGCGTGGACCGTCGAGTGCAGCGGCCGAACCATCTACGTCAGCCCCAAAGTGGAGGCTGTGCTGGGCTACACCAAGCAGGAAATCTGTAGTGGTGGGACTCGTTTCTGGCTGGGCCGCATCCACCCTGAGGATTTTGGCCGGGTCAATGCGGCCTATGCTGCACCTCTTTGAGAAGAGTGACGGCAGCGGATGTCCTTATTGAAAGCTTAATTGACTGGGCTGTGGATGCCGTTTTCGGATTGCCCGGGGACGGCATCAACCGACTCATGGAATCTCTCCGCACCCATAAGGATCAGATTCGCTTCGTCCAAGTGAGGCACGAGGAATCCGCATTTTATGGCATGCGGATACATCCGAGGCGAGCCAAACCCCACCAAGATCGCTCTGACTGCACTCTCCGACAAAGTTCGAGAGCTGGTTTTGCCACAGGAAAATTGTTGTTAGCCCAGTCGCATCAGTGCTGAGAGCGACAACCGCCGATGCCGGTTTCACATCCAAAGTCTCATGCCTGAACCGCCGCAGGAGCATGCTGTACCGGAAACCACTTCGGGACCAGTAAGAATTCCCGAGGAACAAGCGTCGTTATTCCGTGAAATCCTTGAACTGCTGGAGAAGAAAGGCGTCTCCTTTGCCGTGGCAGGAGCGTTTGCCCTTCGCGAGCACACCGGCATTTGCCGTGACACCAAGGACCTCGATCTATTTCTGACCCCTGAAAATGCCGGACACGCTCTTCGCCACCTTCGAGATAAAGGTTTCGAATGCGAAGTGTGTGATCCAGTGTGGCTGTTCAAGGCCCATCGGGACGGCTTTTTTGTCGATCTCATCACGGGCATGAGCAATGCCGCCATCGTAGTCGAAGATTCCTGGGTCGGGCGGGCTAAACCGGCTACGGTTGAAGGTGTAAAGACGAGGGTGCTGGCTGGGGAAGAACTGGTAGCTTCGAAGCTGTTTATCGCGCGCCGCGAACGCTTCGATGGCGCGGACGTTGCGCACGTGATCTATGGAACTCGCGGAAAGCTCGACTGGCAGCGCATTTTCCAGTTGGCGGGTGAACATTGGGAAATGATCCTCTGGGCACTTGTGTTGTACCGCTATTGTTATCCCGCACAAACACAATATGTTCCTGAAGAGGTCTGGTGCGACCTGCTGACTCGTTTTCACAAGGTCGTTTCCCATCCCGAGCCGACGGCCAAATTTCGAGGTAGTCTGGTCGATGACAAGCAGTTCGCCATCGACATGAATGAGTGGGGTCTGGAGAATCTGATTATCGAATACCGGGAGCGCCGATTGAGAAGCATTCCTGCGCCACCCCAGCTTCCATGAGAATCGCAGCCACGGCCGACTTGCACTTCTCCGCCTCCCGGCACCTCGCCTTGCACGATCAACTCAGTCGTGTGCGGGAAGAAGCCGACGTGTTGGTGTTGGCCGGAGACCTGACGAACTACGGCCAGCCCGACGAGATGGAGCTGTTGTTGAACGTCGTCGTGCGCTCGCGAGTTCCGACGGTTGCGGTGCTGGGAAACCATGACTACGAAAGTGGCAAGCAAGCGGAGTTGATCCGCATGATGAACACGGCCGGCCTCAAGGTGCTTGACGGCACCGCTTACGAGCGCGACGGCGTGGGATTCGCCGGCACGAAGGGTTTTGTGGGAGGCTTTGGGCGGGGGATGTTGACTGCCTTCGGGGAAATCGAAATCAAGCAGTTTGTGCAGGCCTCCATTGACGAAGCCTTGAAGTTGGAGCGCGCCATGGCGCAACTCCGTACGCCCAAGCGCGTGGTCGTGGTCCATTATTCTCCGATTGCCGCCACGGTTCAGGGGGAAGCCTCCGAGATTTTTCCCTTCCTCGGCACGACGCGACTGGCGGAAGTGGTCGATCGTCACGGTGCAGACCTGGTGCTTCACGGCCACGCCCATCACGGGCAATTGGAAGGGAAGACCATTGGCGGAAGCCCTGTCTATAATGTCGCAATCACCTTATTACAAGCGCAAAAACCATCTGTCGCGTATCGAATCTTTGACATTTAAGCAGACTCATCTTCTGTTAATCCTGAGTGCGTAACCGAAAGATTTCGAGCTTTCTGCTACATAAGCCGGATAGCGTTTGGTGTTAATCTTCCAACAAACTGGGTGTTGAGCAGAAAGGAACTAAACCCCGGATGGCTGTGGGCTGATCCAGCCCTTTCGAAGCAATGTCAACAACCGAGGCTTTTGCCACACAGACGCGAGTAGGCGCCACCCGGTTGCCGGACGGCAGTTGGGAGTTCCTTCTTTGGGCTCCCTTGGCGCGCGCGGTCAGCCTGCGCCTTTTCCGCGGGACCGGCGAACAGCTTGTGATGGAGCCGCTCGCGGACGGATACCATCGTCTCACTGTCGATCACTTGGAGCCTCAATCGGAATATTTCTACCAGCTCGACGGTGAGCGGGAACTGCCAGATCCGGCATCCCGGTTTCAGCCTCAGGGAGTGCATGGTCCCTCCCAGGTCGTGGACTCCAATGCGTTCCGCTGGACGGACCAAAATTGGAAGGGCACTGATCTGGAGCGCAGCGTCTTTTATGAGCTCCATGTCGGGACCTACACGCCACAGGGAACGTTCGACGCCGTAATCCCGCACCTTCCGGAACTTGCTGCCCTCGGTGTTACGACCATCGAACTGATGCCCGTGGCCCAGTTTCCGGGTTCGCGAAATTGGGGTTACGACGGCGTGTATCTCTTCGCTCCGCAGAAAAGCTACGGCGGACCCGAATCGCTTCAGCGTTTAGTCAACGCCGCCCATCACCACGGCCTATCTGTCGCCCTCGACGTGGTTTACAACCATCTCGGCCCGGAAGGCAACTACCTTAGTGCTTACGGCCCATACTTTACCGATCGCTATCGAACTCCCTGGGGTCAGGCTATCAACTATGACGGCGAAGAAAGCGACCAAGTGCGGAGATTTTTCATCGAAAACGCTTTGTACTGGCTTGAGGACTACCATTTCGACGCGCTGCGCCTGGACGCGGTTCACGGAATCTTCGATTTCGGTGCACGCCACTTCCTGGCAGAACTCAAGTCAGCCGTCGCAGAGTTGTCGCAGCGATTGGGCCGGAGAATTCATTTGATTGCCGAAAGTGATTTGAACGATTCTCGCCTCCTTCATGATACCGAACACGGTGGCTACAATCTCGATGCCCAATGGAGCGATGACTTTCATCACTCTGTTCACACCTTGCTGACCGGGGAAAAGCTCGGATACTACGCGGACTTCGAAGACGTCCTGCCGCTGCTCTCGACGCTCCGAGACGGCTGGTATTTCAGCGGGCAATATTCGAAATACCGCAGGCGCCGTCACGGTAACTCCCCGCGGGGCATCTCGCCTGCAAAGTTTGTCGTGTGCAACCAGAATCACGACCAGGTAGGCAACCGCGCCGCCGGAGAGCGGCTCAGCAGCCTGGTCAATTTCGAAGCGCTGAAGCTGGCCGCCGGAATTACCCTGCTCTCGCCCTTTGTCCCCATGCTGTTCATGGGCGAGGAATATGGCGAGATAGCCCCTTTTCAGTACTTCACCAGCCACGCAGATCCCGCGCTGGTCGAAGCTGTGCGTCGCGGCCGACAGCAGGAGTTTGCCGCGTTTGGCTGGGAAGGCCGCGTTTCCGACCCTCAGGACGAACAGACTTTTTCACGATCCCATCTCGACCACTCCCTGAAGGAAACGGAGCCGCACCGCATCCTCTTGCGCTTTTATCAACGGCTCATCCAAATCCGCGAAGACCTACAATTGGGCACGCCCGGCATACGCACAGTTCGCGAGCTGGGAGGTTGCGCCCTCCTACTCATGCGCGAGAACTCCCTTCGACAACTGGCAATGGTGTGCAACTTCGCAGCGTTTCACGCCCTCTTGAATTTGCCCGAACTGGCGGGGAAGTGGACCACGGTGATGCACTCGGCCGATGCAGCCTGGAATGGGCCCGACCAGGACCTCCCGCACGAGATCACGCTGTTGACAGAGGGCGAACTGCGACTGTCGCCAAACTCGTTTTTGGTCATTGCACGAAACCTAGGCAACCCGGAGGCGATGTGAAATACGTTTGCATCCATGGGCATTTCTATCAGCCCCCGCGCGAAAATCCTTATCTGGAAGCCATTGAGTTGCAGGACTCCGCCTATCCTTATCACGATTGGAACGAGCGCATCACGGCCGAGTCCTACGCTCCCAACGCCGCTTCACGAATTGTTGACCCCGAAAATCGTATCGTCAAACTATTCAACAACTACGCAAAAATCAGTTTCAACTTCGGACCCACATTGTTGTCCTGGATGAAAGACCAGGCTCCGCGGGTATACGAGTCAATTCTCGAGGCTGACAAAGAAAGTGCCCAGCGATTTTCAGGACACGGTTCCGCGATGGCGCAGGGATACAACCACATGATCCTCCCCCTCGCCAATCGCCGCGACAAAGTCACGCAGGTCAAGTGGGGCATCCGCGATTTTGAAAGCCGGTTCGGAAGAAAGCCAGAAGGAATGTGGTTGCCGGAAACCGCCGTGGATACCGAAACCCTCGAGGTTCTGGCCGAGAATGGAATTCAGTTCACAATTCTCGCGCCCCGGCAGGCCCAACGCATAAGGCCGAAGAACAGCTCCAAGTTCGAAGATGTAAGCGGAGCGCGCATCGATCCCGCACGCGCCTATCTTGCAGAACTGCCCTCGAAAAAGCGAATCAATTTATTTTTTTACGACGGCCCCATCTCGCAAGGCGTCGCCTTTGAGGGATTGTTGAATGACGGCAAACGATTTGCCGACCGGCTGATGAGCGGCTTTTCCGACTCCCGGCAGGGCCCACAACTGGTTCACATTGCGACCGACGGAGAAAGCTACGGCCATCATCATCACTACGGCGAAATGGCGCTCAGCTTCGCCTTGGACGAAATCGAGCGACAAAAGATCGCCCAGTTGACCAATTATGGCGAGTTTCTGGCAAAACATCCTCCCAAACACTTCGTCGAAATCGTTGAAAACAGTTCGTGGAGTTGCGTCCACGGCGTCGAACGCTGGCGCAGCGATTGTGGCTGCAATTCCGGCGGACACCCGTGGAACCAGCAGTGGCGCGCCCCGCTCCGGGCCGCGCTCGACTGGCTGCGCGACAAACTCGCTCCCATCTTTGAAGCCCGAATGAAGGAATACGTGCGCGATCCGTGGACGAGCCGCGACGACTATATTCGCGTGATCTTCGATCGCTCCGAGGAATCCCGCAAGGCATTTTTCGCCGACCATGCAATCCGTCCCCTCGAGCCTCACGAGCAGGTGACTGCCCTCAAACTTCTGGAGATGCAGCGCCACGCTATGCTCATGTACACCAGCTGCGGATGGTTCTTCGACGAACTCTCTGGCATTGAAACCGTCCAGGTTATTCATTACGCCGGACGCGCTTTGCAACTCGCGGAGGAATGTTGCGGGGAAAAACTTGAGCCGGAATTCGTGCAGCATCTCGCCCTGGTAAAAAGTAATCTCCCCGAATATGGTGACGGCGCAAAGATCTACGAAAGGTGGGTCAAACCCGCCGTCGTTGACATTCAACGCGTCGGCGCCCATTATGCCATCAGTTCGCTGTTTGAGAGCTACCCCGAGAAAACCCGCATTTACTGCTACCAGGTCGACCGGGTCCGGATTTCGGTGGAAGCAGAGGGGAAGATACGCCTGGCAAACGGTTGTGCGCAATTTCGCTCCAACATCACACAGGAATCCGCTGCGCTGGATTTCTCCGTTCTACATCTCGGCGACCACAATGTGACTGCGGGCATCCGTTCGGCTGACAACTCATCCGAAGAGGATCAAAGGAAATTGGTCGATGCCTTCTCGCAAGCGGACACCGCCGAGGTCATCCGTTTGCTCGATCAGGTATATGGCAACAACACATTCTCATTGCGCCAACTCTTCCGCGACGAGCAGCGAAAGATTACGAACCTCATTTTGAACGAGTCCCTGAATTCGGCCGCTGCGGTATATCGCACGTTCTTCGAAAGCCAGGCCCCTCTCATTCGCTTTCTGAATGGATTGGATATCCCTGTGCCGCACGCCCTGAAGTCCGCCGCCGAGATCGCTCTGAATAACCAATTGGAACAGTATCTCGAGCGTCCAGACTTGGACTTGGATAGTATTCAAGGCCTTCTGCGGGAAGCGGCAGCAACCAAGATATCTTTAGACTCGACAACTCTCGAATATAAAGTCCGCAAGCGCCTGGAAAAAGATGCGGCCGACTTCGCCGCGAATCCGTCTGACCCCGTTTTCATCGAGCGGATGATCAAGTTGCTCGACCTGATCCCAACGCTTCCATTTGCGGTCGTGCTGTGGGAAGCACAAAATGTTTGCTACCGGCCCTTGATCACAGCCTTCCAGCAGAATGGGTGGCATTCTCCAGGCGCAGATCCGCTCGCGGCGCGACGGCACGACGATCTGAACCGGTTGGCCTCGCAGCTCCACATTCTGTTGCCTGAGGGCGGTTTAGAAAATGTCGCCTAAACGCTTGCCATCCGCGACTTATCGGGTGCAACTGAACCAGGATTTCCGCTTCGCGGATGCCATTAAGATTCTCGACTACCTTCACCAACTAGGCATCTCCGATTTGTATTTGTCGCCAATTCTGGCGAGCCGGAAGGGAAGCGGTCACGGGTATGATGTCACCGATCCCACGCGGATCAATCCCGATCTCGGCACCGAAGAAGAATTCGCCACACTGCAGGCCGAATTGCAAAATCGACGGCATGGGCCTGCTGCTCGACACGGTGCCTAACCACATGGCGGCTAGCGCAGAGAATCCCTGGTGGATGGATGTTCTGGAAAATGGCGCCCAGTCCGCCTTTGCCGCGTTCTTTGATATCGAATGGCATCCCCACTCCCGCAGCCTCGACGGCAAAATTCTCCTGCCGGTCCTGGGACGCCCTTTCGGCGAAGCCCTGGATTCCGGCGAAATTAGACTTACATTTCAGGATGGCCGGTTCTTTTTTCAGTATTTCGAATCCTTGTTTCCCCTCTCTCCCCGTTCCTATCACGCGATTCTGGAATATCACTTCGGTCGGCTGAAAGAAATTCTGGGAGAAGATGCTCCCGCGTTCCACGAATATTCCGGAATCCTCGCCTCCTTCCGGGAACTTTCGGGCGCGGATCGCCGCTCTGGAGAAACGCCTGCCGAGCGCAGATTGCGCTTTGAATCGTCTCGCGACCGGCTGAAATCCTTGATAACCAGAAGCAAAGAAGTTGCGAGTTTCGTCGAGGAAAATGCCCGCGAAATTAACGGCAAAGAAGATGATCCCGGGAGTTTCGGCTTCCTCCAGCGCTTGCTCGCGGAACAGAATTACAAGCTGGCGTTCTGGCAGAATCTGAACGAAAGCATTAATTATCGCCGGTTCTTCACGATCGCCGATCTGGTCGGCATCCGAGTCGAAGACCCGGTAGTATTCGAAGCGACTCACGGTCTCATTCTGCGTCTGGTGTCGAGAAATCCGTTTGCCGGTTTACGCATCGATCACATCGATGGCCTTCGCGATCCCGTCGCTTACTTGAACAGGCTGCAGGAAAGGCTTGCTTCCGATGAGGCGCGAAAAGAAACCTCGTCCTACGTTCTCGTCGAAAAGATTCTTGCCCGAAACGAAGGCCTGCCTGAGGACTGGCCGGTGAGTGGGACCACTGGCTACGACTATCTGAACGAGGCGAATGGGCTCTTCGTGGAACCGGAGGGCGCGCGTCGCATCGGGGAAATTTATTCGGCCTTCATTGGTCGCCAGCAGGATTTTGCCGACCTCGTCTACCAGAAGAAGAAGCTCGTCATGAATACGCTTCTCGGAGTCGAGATGCGCACTCTAGGGCGGCAATTGGCTGAACTCGCCGCACAGGATCGCTACGCGCGTGAGTTAAAGCGCGAGCAGTTGATCGATGCTCTGATCGAAGTGACGGCGTGCCTCCCCGTGTACCGAACTTATATCCGCAACATGGACCTGCCGGCGCATGCCACCAAGTACATTGAGGAGGCTTTGTCGGGCGCACGCAAGCGGGCTTCCCACATCAGCGCCGCTTGTTTTAATTTTATTCGCGAGGTGTTGTTAATTCTGAATCCTCCGCACGTGCTCGTCGACCAGCGCGAAGCCCGCCTGGCTTTCGTGGTGCGGTGGCAGCAGTTCACCGGTCCCATCGTGGCCAAGGGTTTGGAGGACACCGCTCTCTATGTTTACCACCCGTTGTTGTCGCTGAACGAGGTTGGCGGCGACCCACGACCGTCGGATGCGCTTCCCCTCGAAGACTTCCATGGTTTCCTTGGGAACCGCCGCCAGTGGCCGGGAAGTCTGAACGCCACTTCGACCCATGACACGAAACGAAGTGAGGACGTTCGCGCCCGCCTCAACGCGCTCTCCGAAATGCCGTCCGAGTGGAAGGATCGCCTGGATCGGTGGGCGAAGCAAAACGCCCGCCACAAAGAACAGGTCGCCGGGCACGCGGTACCCGATCGCAATGAAGAATACTATCTCTATCAGACGCTGCTGGGCGTTTGGCCGCTCGATCCCCAGGATTGTCCAACTCTGTCGAAAAGAGTTCAGGAGCATATTCTGAAAGCCACGCGGGAAGCCATGGTGAACACCCGCTGGACGCGGCCGAATCAACCTCATGAAGATGCGCTGCTGAAATTCGTCGCCAGAATTCTTTCGCAGGATGACAACCGTGAATTCCTTCAGGATTTTCGTCAGTTCCAGAAGAAGCTCGCATATTTCGGCATGGTCAACGGTCTCTCGCAGGCGCTGCTGAAAATCGCATCCCCCGGTGTGCCGGATCTCTACCAAGGCTCGGAGTTATGGGATTTGCGGCTGGTGGACCCGGATAATCGAGGTTCAATCGACTTTGCCAAGAGGGCGGCCGCACTCGAGAGCATCGCGAATGCCGACTCTGCTCAGACGCTGCGCAATTTTGTCGAGCACTGGCACGACGGACGCATCAAGCTGTACCTGATATGGAAGGCCCTCCGATTCCGGCACGACCACGTCGATCTATTTCGCGATGGAGAATTCGTGCCACTCCAATCCGCCGGGACCAATGCACGGAATGTCACTGCCTTTCTCCGTAGGCACGGAACATCATGGTCGCTGGCAGCGATTCCGCGATGGCTTTCGCAAGTTCCCACCAAGGGTGATCGAGAACTCAACTGGGCCGATACCAGGCTCACCCTGCCATTCGATTCCCCCGGAAAGTGGAACAGCATTCTCACGCAGACTCAGTTGGTGTCGAAGGATGACGGCGGAGAGCCGCGCTTGATAGTCAGCGATCTATTTCAGGAGTTCCCCGTAGGTTTTTTCCATGCAGAAAGCAATTAGGCATTAGCCTCCTGGCGGCGCCAAGCATCGCACCGCACTGGCCAATGCAGGTGTCACCAGAAACGGGCTCTCCGCGTTCTCAGCGAAAGCTCAGCGTACTTTGCGGTTAAAAGCTTTCCATCGAAAGCACCCAAAAACGTCCTGCGCTATTTCCCCGTCGCCCCGTCCAGTTTATTGAGCATCACCCCGATCTCTGGATTCGCCATAAAGTTCTTCCACACCAAGCCAGTCCGGTAGTTTTCCACCATCACCGTGATGGGCGCCTGGTTCAGCCCCATGTAAATCAGCGAAACCCAGTCCTGTCCTGGATTGTAGGCATCCCGCGGGCCATAAATGTCCCAGAGCTGTCCGCCCAAGTCGCGGTAATAGTGCTTGAGGGCCGCCATCGAAGCGTCCGGAGTATATGGAAAAGACGAGAGTGCGCCCGTCAGCGTCAGCGTTCCACGGTCGTTGTTCTCGTCCGGCGCGTGCGGCACATAACCCTGCGGACCGTCGCTGGCAGACAGTCCCCACGCGTTCGGCCCATATCCTGGAAAGTGTTTCGGATTGGCGATGCAATACGCTCGATTAATAAGCGCAATGTTGCGATTGTTCTCGAAATAGGAAGACGTGTATTTGTCGTGCAAACTGTGCGGATCAAATCCGAAGTACGAGTAGTGCGTGAAGAATAGCGGCCCACCCGTTCCTACGCCGACGTCCAGCTTGATTCCGTAATAGGTATGCCCATTGAAGTAATGATCGCCATCCGCGCTGCCGGACCAGCCGGCGCGATAGCCAACTGCGAGTGGTAACTGACTCGCCCACCCGGAATAGTACATGTCGGCAGGAACGCCGTGCGTCGGCGACGACATCGCCAACAGATAAGTAATCATGACTTCGTTAAGTCCGATCAGCGGATGCTGAATCTGCCAGCCCCACTCTGCCGACCAGTGCCAATACAGAAAGTCTCCAGGCTGCGGCCCACGATACCAATTCCACTCGACCGTCTCCCAGAGGTGGGAGATGCGCCGGTAGAGATCGCCCTCCGCCTCGCTGTTCCCGCGAAAATACTGACGCGCGGCCAGCAGACCTTCCATCAGGAACGAAGTCTCTACCAGATCTCCGCCATTGTCGAACATACCAAACACCGGCATAGTCTTGCCCGTGTTCCCATCCATATAGTGCGACCAGGCGCCGTGGTAGCGTTGCGCGTGTTCAAGGAAATCCACAATCCGTGTGAGGCGTTCCAGGCCCTGCGCACGCGTGATGAAACCGCGGTCCACGCCCACAATCAGCGCGCCAATTCCCATGCCAGATGCCCCCGTCGCCACAATGCGGTCGTCGCCTGGAATATTTTCGCGAGTCATCCCGGAATGGGGGTCCCCGCCTTCCCAGTAGTAGTGGAAGCAGGCTTCCTGCAGCATCGTCAACAGCTCGTCGTCACTGAATTCGCGGGTTGAAGCACTGGCTGCCTTCGACAAAGGAGACATTCGATAATCCCAGTCGGCAGCCGCCACTTTGTACTGCGCGGTCACTCCCGACTTTCCGAGAAAGTCCGAGTAACGATTCGTCCCCGGAAGTTGAATGCCCACCGGTTCGAAATCTTTGCCGTCGATTGAGCGATAGATCACGTAGCGGCCAAACAGGGAAGAACTCGCCGAGTCCCAACGCACTTCCACATGCCGGTCGTAGCCGATGGCGCGCACATTTTCAGGAGTAGGTAGGGGAGACTTGCTCGCAGGCGCGTCGTCGCCCGCGCGAATTTCATCGATGATCAAGGTATGACGCATTCCGTCGGCGCGCCCCTGGCGAAAGACAACGTTCTGCAACGCCTGTGGCCGGAACTGATAGATCGAAGCGGTATCAAAATCAGAAAACGGAATTCTTACCTGAATCCACCGCCCTCCCGGAATGTTGCCCGTGATCTTTCCGAGTGCTAGGGGCTCGGTAAATGCAGCCGGAAATTCGGCGACCTGAAGTCCCTCGCCCCGGTTGGAGAGTACAAGCATCGGAAGATCGTCGGCGGCAATTGCTTCCGGCGCGTAACACCAGAAATAAAGGTTGTGTCCTTCAAATTCCGGGAAGCGATTGCGAAAGCCCTGCACTCGCACTTCCGCTTCCCATCCGCCATCGGACTGCGACTGCCACTGCATTCGCAGCGCATTCGGCGGCGTCAAAAAAGTTTTCGTCTCGACCGGCAGGTGGCGGTCCTTCAGCTCAAGAAAACTGGATCCGTTCGCCCTGCCGGCGCTGTAGAAATAAGAGTCCGGCGTCAGACTATTGTCGAAAACGACGTGGCGATAGTATTCTGTGTTGCCCCAGGCGGCCGCGCTGCTGCAAACCACTCCCAGGCACAGAAGACCAATCGCGGTCGCACGAGTAAAACGATTGCGTGGTTTCACTATGTACATAGCTCTAAGCTTCCTTGCGTCACTGAAGCATGACGCCGTCTACGGCAGGATCTCCGCGTGTGCGGGCGATCCCTGCGCGGAATCCGGACTGATCCAAACGTTGACCTTGGCCGCCCCGACAGCGAACTGATTGCGATCATTCCAAATCGCAAAAGCCTGCGGCTTCAACTCAAACTTCACCTTCTTTGTTTCTCCGGGAGCTATAGAGATAGTCTGGAATCCTTTGAGCATGCGAATCGGTTCCGCAACGCTGGTTCCCAGAAGCTGAATGTAGAGCTCCACCACTTCCTCGCCGGGCCGTGATCCAGTATTTGTGACTTCGGCTTCGGCGGTCATCGCTACAGGTTCTTTTTCTCCGCTGTCCAAGCCTTTATTCAATGCCGCCGCACTCAACCGTGCCGTGCTGAGGGTCGTGGCTCGGTAAGAGAAACGGGTATAAGAGGCGCCATAACCGAAGGGAAATTGCGGAGTGTTCTGCTCATCGATATAGCGCGACAAATACCTGTCGGCGACATCGCTCGGCGGACGGGTAAGGTCCATGTCACCCGCTGGGCGCCCGGTGTTGAGATGGTTGTAATAGAGTGGCTCTTGCCCGACGGCGCGAGGCCAACTGACCACCAGTTTCCCGCTAGGATTTACATCGCCGAACAGCGTTCGCGCCAGCGCTGGTCCCCCCGCAATTCCGGGCAGCCAAGCCGCGATTACTGCGGGCACGTGTTCGAATGCCCAGGGAACAGTCAAGGGACGTCCACTGAAAAGGATCAACACCACAGGCTTACCCGTGCCAACAATAGCTTCTAGCAATTCCTTCTGCCGGCCCGGAAGTCCAAGATGCGCCCGCGAAGCCGCCTCTCCACTCATCTCCGGCGCCTCCCCCAACGTCAGAATCACGACATCGGCTTTTTGTGCTCCGGCCACGGCGTCCGCGATCTCCTGATCGGTCCCGTCCAAAATTCCCACACCTTTGAAGCGAGAAACATGGCCTTGGCCAACTCGCTGCGCCAATGCCGCCGCTAGAGATACGCGGGGCCCGGCTCCCTGCGGTGCTCCCCCAGGGTACGAAGAATCATCGCCCAGCGGCCCGATCACCGCGAGGTTCTGACTTCCCCCAGCCAGCGGAAGCAGCGGTTGCCCCCCGGCCCATTAGCATTCTTCAGTAACACAAACGATCGCTCCGCAGCCGTCTGCGCCAGCGCAATGCTCTCGGGATGATAGAGCGCCTTCGCGGCAGCGTCCTCGTCCACATAAGGATGTTCGAATAAACCCAGAGCGAGTTTGACGCGAAGCACGTGCCGCACTGCTTCATCCACTTCATCTTGCGTTGCCTGTCCCGCTTTCACGATCTGTTCCAAATGGTCGTGATACAGGCTGCTCACCATATCCATATCCACGCCCGCCAGGAAGGCCTTCCTCGCCGCGGTTGCTCCGTCATTGGCAATGCCGTGCGGAATCAGTTCTCCCACCGCATTCCAGTCGCTGACCACCAGTCCGCGAAAGCCCCATTCCTTTCGCAAGACCTGTTTCAAGGTGAATGGATTCGCCGACGACGGTATGCCGTTCAAGGAGTTGAATGCGCTCATTAAAGACGCCGCCCCGGCATCCACGGCCGCGTGAAATGGCGGCATATAAAACTGCCGCAACGTGTGTTCGGAAATCTCGGTGCTGTTGTAGTCGCGCCCTCCCTCGGCCGCGCCATAGCCGACATAGTGCTTGGCGCAGGCCGCGATGCTGTCCGGAGCATCCAATCGCGTGCCTTGGTAGCCTCTTACGTAAGCTGCCGCCATGGCCGAACCCAGAAACGGATCCTCGCCCGCGCCTTCCGCCATCCGTCCCCAGCGCGCATCGCGCGCAATGTCCACCATTGGCGAAAACGTCCAGCGGATGCCATCGGCCGCTGCTTCCATTGCCGCAACTCGGGAAGCCTTCTCCACGATCGACGGATCCCAAGTCGACGCCAGTCCCAGCGGAATGGGGAACTCCGTCTTGAATCCGTGAATCACGTCGAGCCCAAACAGGATGGGAATATGCAGCCGCGACTTCTCCATCGCGGTCTTCTGATATTTGTTGATCTCGCGCGGATCGTTCACGTTGAATAGCGAGCCGATCTGTCCCCGGGCAATCATGTCGTCGTAGTCGCTGCGGCCCGTTCCCGGCCCCGTCGGTTGCCCCGCGGAATACTGCACCAACTGACCGATCTTTTCCTCCAACGTCATGCGTTGCAAAATCGAATTGACCCGGGCATCGAGACTTTTGTCTGCGATGCGGGCCGGCTGGCTCGGCGCCGTCACCTGAGCCGAGGCCAGTCTGCTCGCCCAAATACCGCACAAGAGAAATGCGCTGAGAAGATCATCCTTGCCAGGAGCGAAAGGATTCTGCCCGGAGACGAGCAATGAGTCTTAATGTAGTGCGTGCTGAAAATGGCATGGGTGTCGCACCTCCGTCGGCCGGCGAAACCATCTACTAAATCGGGTTAGTACAACGTTGCCGCACTGTATGAAAAACGTTTTTCGTTCCAATGTCAATTAATTTTGCGCCGGGACCTGGCAAACATCCGCTTGCTACCCCAATTCGTTTGTGCGAGACTGCGCAGCGTGACGACAAAAAAGCGGGCCAAGGGCGCCGCGCGGGCCGTGCGCATGGGTCCCAAACCGGTGAGCCTGAAACAATTGGCGGAGCGCCTCGATCTGTCCCCGGCTACCGTGTCGCTCGTCATCAATCGCTCGCCCGTCGCCGATTCTATCCCGCAGGACACGAAGGACCGAATTCTTGCCGCCGTCCGCAAATATAAATACCGTCCAAACTTTTTTGCCCGATCCTTGCGCGCCCAGCGCAGCTTCACCATTGGCGTCATCGTCCCCGAAGTCAGCGATGGCTATTCGGCCTCGGTCATGAGCGGCGTGGAAGACCATCTCCTGCAAGAGGGATACTTTTACTTTGTCGTCAGCCACCGCCACCGTGCTGACCTGATCGACGAATATCCCCGACTGTTTCTGGAGCGCTCCGTGGATGGCTTGATCGCGGTCGACACTCCCTGGACCCTTTCGCTCTCAGTGCCCGTGGTCACGGTGTCCGGACACAATCAGGTGCAGGGTGTGACCAACATTGTTTTGGACCATGTGCGCGCGGCTGAAGTCGCCCTCAAGCATCTTTTTCAACTCGGGCATCGCGAAATCGCTTTCATCAAAGGACAGGAATTCAGCTCCGACACGGAAGTTCGCTGGGCAAACATCGAGAAAGCTGCTCGCCAGTTCGGGCTCGCCATTTCTCCCGGCCTAATTTCGCAACTCGAGGGAGACTCTTCTTCTCCCGAGCTCGGATATGAAGCCACTCGCAAGCTGTTGGCTTCGCGCCAACGATTCACCGCCCTGTTTGCTTTTAACGACATTTCCGCGATGGGGGCCATCCGCGCCCTCCGCGAAGCCAGGCTTACGCGTTCCCGACAGATGTTTCTGTAGTGGGGTTCGACGACATCCAGAGTGCCGCTTATCAGAATCCGGCGCTGACCACGGTGCGCCAGCCGCTGCGCGAAATGGGCAGAATTGCTGCCGAGACTTTGCTCCGCCGCATCCGCCGTGCTAGTTCAGGGTCTCAGGGCGGCGAAACCATGGTCGAACCCAAACTGATTATTCGCGAGACCACCTCCCGTGCCGTCAACGGCGTGCCTTCCTAAATAGCGCACTCGCTCGAAGCACCCTCCGAGACGCGGCGCTTTGACAAAGTTTCCGCAAACATAACGTTCGCCAGTAAGTCATCCGGCCTTGACTCGCCCCAAATAGCCTGGTCAACGCAACAAAATCGTTAAGGTGGTCGTACGTAAAAAATATTTTCGCGACCACGCAAAACTGCATCATTAGTCCGTCGAACACAATGCGCTTGACTGTCGAAAATCGCCTGTGCTATACAACCCGCTGATTGCTACTAAAACGCTTTTCTAGCGTTTTAGCAAACGGTTGTTCCACCTGACTTGAGCTTCGCAGTAAGCCTCGGAGGCCGCAATGCGCCGTTCCACTTCTTCTGCTCTCCGCACCGTTTCGATGTTTGCCTGCATCCTCCTTTCCGCCGTCATGGCACACGCACAATATCGCGCTTCCATTCAGGGAGCGGTGACTGATCCTCAGGGTGCTTTGGTTCCTGGCGCGACAGTGACGCTGACGAACCAGGAGACCAATCAGGCTCGCACGACTGCGACGAATGATGCCGGTGTATATAACTTCAACTCGCTCGCCCCCAGCCACTACACCTTGTCGGTGGAGAAAAGCGGCTTCAAACAGAAAATTCTGAAAGACCTGAGCGTGATCGCCGAGCAAGCCAATGCAGTCAATGTTGCGCTTGAGGTTGGCGAGTCCACCGAATCGGTTACGGTTACCGACGCCACTCCTCCTATCGATACTGAAACTGGCAATGTGAGCGGCACTGTCACTGCTCAACAGATTCAAACCATGCCCTCTTTCGGCCGGGACGTGTTCCAATTGCTGCAACTCGCGCCGGGTGCATTTGGTGACGGCGCGCAGAGCCGCCGGAGGGGGAACTTCCAGCCTGCCAGGGTCGTCGATGGCTGGCAGTGGTAAAACGGACGGCATTTTCAAGATTGAGAACGGTGGCCAGATCACGGCCAATGGGGCTCGGGCCGGCGACAATAACTACCAAATTGACGGCGTCGGAACCACCAGTGTCACGTGGGGTGGTTCTTCTGTCATTACCCCAAACGAGGAATCGGTCAAGGAAGTCAAGATTGTGTCACGACAACTATGACGCCGAAAATGGAAGATATCGCGGAGCCCAGGTCCAGATCATCTCGCAAAACGGGACTAACTCATTTCCATGGCAGCGCGTTTTTCAAAGCGCATCGCCCTGGCTGGATGCCTACACGAAGTACAACGGGTATAACAGCAATGCCCCAGGTTGCGATCCCAGGCTGCCAGCCATTGCGGGAACGTGCGAGATGACAACCGTTTTAACGATTGGGGCGGCTCCCTCGGAGGCCCCATCTGGCGTAATAAGATCTTCGCCTTTTTCTCCTACGAGACTCTGAGCAACAACGCACAGCAAACCACCGGCGGCAATTGGTATGAAACCCCACAGTTCCGTGCCTTGGCGGCTTCCGGGACCAACGCTGCGGCATTTTTAACTTTCCAGGAGTTGCGCCCAACGGCGGCACACTCGGTGGACCACACTTGCGCCGACATCGGCCTGGTTGAAGGAGTCAACTGTCAGCTTCATCGCTGGTCAGGGACTGAATCTGGGCTCCCCGTTGACTATTGGGCTGGGCAAGCGATTGCGTACCCCGGCTCCACATGCTTAAGCAGCGACTTTAGTCCCGGTACCGGCGGGGATGGCACTCGGCGGTCCCAACAACCTGGGACCACTCCCTGACATCGCTTTCTACCGGGCACTCTGAGCCCACAACAGCAGCCACAAGCAATACAACGGTCGTCTGGACTTCAAGTGACCAGCAAGGATCTGGTTGCCTTCAGCATTTACTACGTTCCGAATTCCAGCACCGGCCTCAATGGCAATGGCGACCGCAAGCATGAACCTGTTCAATACCACCTACATCAACCGCGCGGAAACTGTGCTCTGGGACCACACCTTTAGCGCCAGCATGATCAATGAGGCGCGCGCCAATGCCGCCGGTTGGCAGGAAAAGGATCTTGCCCAGAACCCGAAGGCCCCGTGGGGACTTCCGCAAGTCAGCGTCAACGGCATCGGCAGCATTAGCCCCACCGGGGGCGCGCCCGGTACAGCCTTCGCCGGTTGGGGAATCGGCTCTTTCAACGGCTTCGACCAGTGGACCTACGCTGGCAAGGATGTACTTACTAAGGTTCACGGTGCGCATACGATGAAGATGGGAGGCGAGTTTACCCGCCTGCTCTCCGTGGACGCTCCGTTCTGGTCCGATCGCCCCAGCTACACATTTAATAGCATTTGGGATTTCCTCAACGACGCTCCAGTATGGGAGAGCGCGCAGTTCGATCCTCAGACCGGTGTTCCTTCCGCTCTCCGCAAGGATCTTCGCTCTACCGTCACTGGCCTTTTCTTCCAGGATAACTGGAAGGTGAGGCCCAACCTGACTTTAACCGCGGTCTGCGCTGGGAATACTTTGGTCCAGTTTCAGAGAAGAACGGCAAACTGGCTACTGTGGTTCTTCGGCAGCGGAGCGGACTCTTCACTGACATGAGAGTTCGCACCGGCGGGCAACTTATACAACGCACAGAAAGGGAACTTCGGCCCGCAACTGGGTTTTGCGTGGAGTCCCGCACGGAGTCTTCGGTCACGATTTCGCCAGCCGCCTCGTACTTCGCGGCGGCTTCGGAATTGCTTATAACGGCATCGCCCAGTCCAATTCGCTTGGACGGCCGCTTCAACCCGCCGTTTGTGAGCAACGGCCAGACTTTTTCTGGAAGATCAGATTCTTTACATCGGCACGTTCCCCTCGGATGTCCACAACCCCAATGGTTATGCGCTCCAATCCGAACGCCATTCAAGACTTTTGGCAGCAACAATCTGCCAACCACTTGTTCCGATTGTACGGACCTCACCGCATTTCCTGCCACTTGGCCGACCACGTACGACTACCATTACACTTTCATGGCCGAATACGACTTGGGGCACCAGTGGGTGGTTTCGGCTGGATACCAAGGCAGCCAGACGCGCCACCTGACGGACCACTACAACCTCTATAACCCCGCGTCAGCGAATGGCATCCCGTTCAATCCAGTGGTCCACGGCGTAACGATTTATGCGGATGATGGCTCGGCTCACTTCGACGCTCTGTTGCTGGAGGCGAAGCATTCTTTCAGTCGCTCGTTCCTGCTGGACACCCAGTATCGCTTCAGTCACAGCCTGGACGTCGGTTCCAATGCCTACGCGGGTCCTGACTATCAGTGGAACTTGGCTACGGCTTTTGGCACTTCCGACTACGACGCTCGCCATGCATTCAAGGTCTACGGCGTCTGGTCTCCGACAATCTTCCACGGCAGCCGCTCTTGGATGGAAAGAGTCGTCGGCGGCTGGAGCCTTTCCGGAATTTTGAACGCCCACAGCGGCTTCCCCTTTACGCCCGTGTACAACAACAGCGAGATTACTGGCGGATTTGATCCCGTTTTCAACTTCGGTAATTGCAATTGCGGCTCATCGGGCGATGCTGGGTCGGGCAACATGATGCCGGCAGTCTACAAAGGTGGTTTCAGGCCGGCCTTACGCAGCAGCGCCACGGTCGACGGAACCGCGTTCTTCACGCCTCCTACCGTTGTTCCGGGCACGCTTTTCGATTGCCTCTTCCCCAACCCGGATCCAGTGAAGTGTCCGCTGGGTCAGCAGGGATTTGGTCCCGTGCCCACTGCCCCGGGAATTGCTCGCAACTCGTTCCGGGGAGCTAGCTACTTTGGCGTGGACGCAACTCTGAGCAAATCTTTTGGCTTGCCGCCGATGAAGGTTTTAGGCGAAGCCGCGCGACTGGAGTTCCGTGCCAACTTCTACAACCTGTTCAACAAGCTGAACCTCACGAATCCTCAAACCGACATCATGAACACGCACTTCGGCGAAGCCCAAGGCGCTCTGGGAGCCCGCGTGATCGAGATGCAAGCAAGGTTTAGCTTCTGAACCTCCGCGGAGGCGCAGCCCCACTGGCACGCCTTCGCTTGTGTCATCCAACCTGCTGTCAACGAGCACTCGCGAAGCTGACTCGTTGACAGCTTTGCAGTTAGACTAATCGAGTGCTCCCGTTCTCTTTTTACCTGGCACGCGGGGTCAAGCGTCCTTGTCCTGCCGGCTCTGCGGAAAGATTCCCGCGTCTTTTAATCCTGCATTTGGTGGGATTTCTCTGTCTTCTTCTTTGCAGTGCCCAGCCCCAGACAAAGCCTTCCTCCACTAACTTTGCGACCCTTTCCAAGCGGGCAGACGAGGCGCGCGACGCCAATCGTCTCCCAGAAGCTGCCGCTCTCTACACTCGGGCGCTTGCCCTGCGCCCCAATTGGGCCGAGGGTTGGTGGTCTCTGGCCACTTTGGAATACGACCAGGACCATTACGCGAAGGCGGCGATGGATTTTGAGAAGTTGCTCGCACTCAAACCCAAAAACGGCACGGCGCACGCCATGCTCGGCCTCTGCGACTTTGAACTCGGCCGCGACCAGCAAGCCCTCGAGCACATCCAAAAGGGCAAGAGCATAGGCCTCACCAAGGAGGGCGGACTCTGGAACGTTGTCCTCTACCACGAAGGAATTCTTCTGCAAAGGAAGGGTCGCTTCGAGGCGGCGCAGGAAACGCTCGAGGAACTGTGCCTGCGAGGCAGTCAAACCGACGAGGTGGCCAACATACTGGGCATGACATTGTTGCGCTTGACCAGTAATAATCCTCCGCCGCCAGGGTCAGCAGACGCCGACATCGTGGTGCGCGTTGGCCGCGCCGAGTGTCTGGCCGGCCAGAAAAAGTACGACGAGGCCCGCGCGGCCTTCGAAGAGGTGGTGAAGGAAAATCCCGACTATCCCAACATCCACTACGCCTACGGCCTCTCTCTCCTCGAACTTCGGGATGTCGCCGCCAGCGTGGAACAATTCCAACAAGAGATTAAGGACCATCCCGATCATGTGCTCGCGCGATTGCGCATCGCCGCGGTCCTTTATAAAGAGGATTCTGTGGCCGGGATTCCCTATGCGGAGGAGGCCATCAAACTCGATCCGCAACTGGGGTTCGCTCATTATCTTCTTGGCTTGTTGCTGCTCGATACCGGCAATTACGAGGGCGCTCTTCCTGAGTTGGAGACCGCGCAGAAGTCTTTCCCTCGCGAAGCAAGGCTCTACTTCGCCTTGGGCGCCGCGTATTCGCACGCGGGCCGCAAACAAGACGCGGCTCGCGCTCGCTCCACGTTCGACCGTTTGACCAAAGAGGGCACGAGTTCGACCGTTGACACCGATCAATTAGGATTTCGCGGCGGCGAGAAAATGGGTGGAGAAGAGAGCGCCCGGCCGCCCAGTAAGCGCTATTTTCGCGGTTCCTCCACGTTCATCACTCGATCCACAGCGACGTCGCGCAGAACCTGCCTGATCCCGCTGGGCCAGCGGATCTCAATTTCCTTGATGTGCTGGTTGCTTCCCAGACCGAAATGCACGCGGCTGTCACTGGAAGAGGCGTATCCGACCGCAGTCGTCACTTCATTCCACTGCGACCGTCCATCGTCGGTCGTGATGTGAATCTGCGCGCCGATCCCCATTCGATTGCTTTTCGATTCCCACCAGCTTCAACAGGATCCAGTGGTTGCCGTGCCGGTAATATTGTGAAGAAGCTTGACCTGGCCCGCCCAGACACCGAGACGACGGCATCCACGCGGCCGTCGTTGTCGAAGTCGCCGAAAGCCACGCCGCGGTGCGGAGCTTCTATTTAAAATCCGGTCCCGCCGTTCCGCTGACTTCTTCAAACTTTCCGTTCCCGAGATTGCGGAACACGGAATTCGGTTCAGGGATAGCGCCGCTTCGGCAATCAGTTCATTGATGTTGTCGAGGACATTGGACGCGTGCGACGAACAGATCCTTCCACCCATCATTGTCGAAGTCAAAAATTCCGTTTCCCCAGCCCGACATCTCCGAAGTTGCTTGCAGCCCGCTCGCCACCGTCCAGGTCGTCGAAATCGCCGTGCCCTTGCTATTGATCAACAGAGGGAAATCTCTGGTGCTCCACCGCGGTGTGCCAGATGTCAGGCAGCCCATCGTTATTCACATCGCGGAAATCCGAGCCCATGCCCGATAGCGCCGTGCCATCCGGCCCATAGGCCACGCCCGCTGTCACGCCGACCTCCTCGAATCTCTTTCCGCCAAGATTGTGAAAAAGAAACGCCGGCGTCGTATCGTTGGCCACGAAGGCGTCCAGAAATCCGTCGCCGTCATAATCCGCAAAAGAAACGCTCATGCCTTTGCCCATGTGCGCCGCGATTCCCGGTTTCCTCGGAAACGTCAGTAAAAGTTCCGTCGCCATTATTGCGGTAAAGAGTGTTGTGGAGGGACGCGTAGAGCTTGGGATGGCAGTAGCGCGCGGACCCCGCCTTCAACGGGCAATAAGGATCCTTGTTGACCTCCCACACGCAGTAGTTGACCACGAAAAGATCGAGCAGGCCGTCATTGTTGTAGTCGAACCAGCCCGCGCCCGCCGACCACATTTTCTTTCCGTCCATCTGCGCGCCCGCCAGGCCGGCTTTGGCGGTCACATCGGTAAATGTGCCGTCGCCATTGTTGTGGAACAGCTGATTGCCGGTGACATTCGCGAGAAACAGGTCGGGCCGGCCGTCATTATCGTAGTCACCTACCGCCACGCCCATCCCGTAACCCGCGCCCGCCACGCCCGCACTCTCGGTTACGTCGGTAAACGTGCCGTCATGATTGTTGTGAAACAGACGATTCCAATAGACGGGAGATTCTTTTTTCAGCGAAGGTATCGCCGCCCCATTCACCACATAAATATCCAGATATCCATCGCCGTCATAGTCCAGCAATGCCACTCCGGCGACCATGGTTTCGATCTGATTTTTGTTCGGGGTGGGCGAGTTCCGGGTGATAAAGTTCACCCCGGCTTTGGCGGCGATATCCTCGAACCTGATTGGTGCGGGAACGGGAGCCTTCGAGTCGCCTGGGAAAAAAGATGTTAAAGCTAAAATCAGAATTAAATTACGCATGTTGGGTGTTACTAGTGCCCGGGAACCGCTTTATGAATGATATACACGAAAGTACTGTGCCGAGGAATTTTCGGCTCCTCGCAACACCGCGTACAATAGCCTTTTGTCCCTGAAAACATGATCCGGAAAAGAGGCCCGAATGACGACCACTCACCATCTTCGCCCCCAAGTCGCCGCGGAAATCCCTGCCGTCCCGCTTACCACTGAAGGTTACAGTGTTCTGCATCAGATGATGCGCGTCCGCTGGTCCGCCTGGCGAGCCCTGTCCGCCGCCGAGAAATCCGCCATCGCCAAGGAAGCCTCCGACGCGCTCTCCGCCATGGAGAAAAACTCCGCTGGGCAGTCCGCCCTCTTCTCGCTCATCGGGCACAAGGGCGACCTCATGCTGATCCACTTCCGCGAATCCTTCGCCGATCTCAACCAGTCCGAACTCCAACTCGCTAATCTGCGCCTCAGCGATTACCTCGAGCCCACCTCATCCTATCTTTCCATCATCGAGCTCGGCCTCTACGAGTCCACGCTAAAGATTTACAAAGAACTCAGCGACCAGGGTCATCGAGCCGCATTCCGACCAGTGGAGAGCTGAGATCGACTGCAAACTCGAACGCCACAAAGAGGCCATGCGTCCCCGCCTCTATCCCGAGATTCCGCCGCAACGCTACGCCTGCTTCTATCCCATGGACCGCCGCCGCGGCGAAGACAAGAACTGGTACAAACTCTCCATCGAAGAGCGCGCCCGTCAGATGAACGATCACGGCCTGATCGGCCGCCGCTACGCTGGAGAAGTCAAACAGATCATCAGCGGCTCCATCGGTTTCGACGACTGGGAGTGGGGTGTCGACCTTTTCGCCGACGATCCTCTGGTCTTCAAAAAGCTGATCTACGAAATGCGCTTCGACGAAGTCAGCGCGGTCTACGCCCTGTTCGGCCACTTCTACGTCGGCGTCCGAGTTCCAGCAGCGAAACTTAGGCAAGCTGTTAGCCGGGGAACTCCCCGGCAGACCGTAGAGGTTTTCTGTCTTTCTCTGTGTTCTTCGCGCCTTTCTCTGCGCCCTTTGCGGTAAGCTTTTGATCTGCGTAAATCTCATCAGCATTTGGAGCAAGAATGTCCACCCTCGGCCTGATCGAGTATAAAGACGCTAGCCCTGAAGTCCGTGCCGTTTACGACGACATCATGACCACTCGTAAAACCGATTGGATCAACAATTTCTGGAAAGCCATCGCCCACGATCCCGCCACCCTCAAACGCACTTGGGAGAACATCAAGCAGATCATGGCCCCCGGCGCGCTCGACCCGCTGACCAAAGAAATGATCTACGTCGCGGTCAGCGTCACCAACCAGTGCCACTACTGCATCGCCTCACACACCGTCTCCGCCCAAAAGAAAGGTATGACCGACGCCATGTTCAAAGAATTAATGTCAGTCGTCGGCATGGCCAACGAAACCAACAAAATGGTCACGGGATATCAAGTCGAAATCGATGCTCAATTCAAAAAATGATTATGTGGGGACAGCCGCCCTCGGCTGTCCGGCCGAGCAAAGCCCGGCGGTGTTTGCGCGGAAGGTTGAGAGGTAGCGGTTTCACCCGCCCATGTACATCACTTTCCCGCTCGTCTCGCGCCGCTCGCCCGTCCAAACTTAAACTCACACGTCCTTCATATCCACTCTCCGCCCACGAAAGCGCACGCCCTCAGCCTCGAGTCGCAGCCGCTGCTCCACAGCGGAGTCCCCCTGCAACTTGATTGCGCCACCCGCGCCCAGCACCCGTTGCCAGGGCAATCCAAATCCGCGCCGCAAAACCGCCGCCACTTGCCGTGCCGCTCCCGGAAATCCCGCCGCCCGTGCGACCCCCCCATAAGTCGACACCTTTCCACGCGGAATCGCACGAATCGTCCGTTCGATCCGTACACGCATCTCGCCTGTTTTGATCGGAATGTTTTTCTTAGCGCGAGCGGCGCGCCTTGCCGGCCTCAAATCCGTTCACTCCGCAAGAAATCGGTATCCCCTCTTTGCCGTGTTCTTCGCGGCAAAAGGGGATTTTGACTCTCGTCAAACTCATTCAGAAGGTAGCGAAGCTTACGCCGCCATGCGGAAAGATTCCAGCGCCTCATATTCGGAGTTGTGCACTTCAAACACCGTCAGCAGCTTGGTGACCTGCAACAGGTCGCCGACGCGCTTGGTCAGGTTCGCCAGTTTGATCGTGCCTCCCGCGTTGTGCGCTGTAGTATGCAGCGCTACCAGCGTACCCAGCCCGCCTGAATCGATATAGTTCACTTCGCCCAGGTTGAGCACAATGCGCTTGTTGCCATCCGCAATGGCCTTCTTCACCTCGTCCCGCAGCAGGGAAGACTCTTCCCCAAACACGATGCGCCCATTGCATTCGATGGCCAGAATGCCATCCACTGTTCGCTTCGTCAGTTTCAATTGCATAAGGTTCTCCTTCGCGGCTGGCCATAGACTCTGCTTTCCTCCAGCCGGATCCGCCCACAATCTTGAGGCACCAGCCTATCGCGTGTCACACGCCTTAGCAAGCCCACCGCTTAGGCCGATCTCCGCGTCCTCCGCGGCTTTTCTCAGCGATCTCTGCGGTCAAAGGCTTTTGTTCGCCGGCAACTCGCCCCGCACATTCACGTATAATCGTCTCTTCCGCCCATGAGTTACACCGTCCTGGCCCGCAAATACCGTCCGCAGAAATTCTCCGAGGTCATCGGACAAGAGCACGTCACCCGCACCCTGCAAAACGCCATCGAGCAGGGACGCACCGCCCACGGCTACATCTTCAGCGGCCATCGCGGCATCGGCAAAACGACCGTCGCCCGCATCCTGGCCATGGCCCTGAACTGCCGCTCCAAGGATCAGACCGGTCCCCGAGCCCTGCGGCGTCTGCGAATCCTGCACCGAAATTCGCGCCGGCAATGCCGTCGACGTCATCGAAATCGACGCCGCCACCAATCGCGGCATCGACGAAATTCGCGAACTTCGCGAGGCCGCGCGCTACCGCCCCGCCCGCGACCGCTTCAAGATCTACATTCTCGACGAAGCTCACCAGATCACCGACGCCGCCTTCAACGCCCTGCTCAAGACGCTGGAAGAGCCGCCCGACCATATCGTCTTCATGCTGGCCACCACGCAGCCCGAGGATATTCCGCAGACCATCCGCTCGCGCTGCCAGCATTTCAGTTTCCGCGCCGTGAAATTCGACGCCATCGTCGCCCAGCTGCGCGATTTGGTCACCCGCGAAAACATCGAAGCCGATGACGACGCCCTCGCCCTGCTCGCCGAAGCCGGCGACGGTTCCATGCGCGACGCGCTCTCGATTCTCGATCAGGCCATCGCGTCTTCAAGCGGAGGCTTACCGCGGATTCGGTCCGCAATCTGGTCGGCGCCGCGCCCGCGCACATTCTCGAACAAGTGATGCAGGCGGTCTCCGAAGGCAGGAGCGAAGAAATTCTCCGCCAGGTCGATCATCTCATCAGCGAGGGCCACAGCCCCACGCACTTCGCCCGCCAGATGGTGCGTTTTCTGCGCAATGCCACGGTCGCAAAAATCGCGGGCAAAGATTCTTCCCTGCTGCAGGTTTCCAGCGAAGAACGCGAGCGCGTCGCCCGCGTCGCCGAACTGGTTTGGCGAAGAAGATCTCACGCGCCATTTGCAGATCATGCTGCGCACCCACGGCGAGCTGGGATACAAGCAGGAACAGCGCTTCCACCTCGAACTCGGCCTGCTGAAAATGGCGCACGCCCAAAAGCTTGCTGCCCATCGAGCAATTGCTGAGCGACGTGGCCGCCGCACCAGCCGCCGGCGCGCAGAGACCTGCCAGCCAGACCCGCAATCGTCGGCGGCGGACTCGAACCCCGAAGCGCGCCGCCCCGAGCCGCCTCCGCGGCGCGTCCCAACTTTGTTTCCCCATTCGCCGCCGACTCCGCCCGCAAAGGCACGCCCAGGCAGGAAGCTTCGTCCGATCCCGCTCCACAACCGGTCCACGCATCGTAGCCACAGGCAGCGTTCCAGAGCCGGTAATCATGGGTCCGCCGTGCCCGCGCCCATGCGAGATCCGTCCGCAGGACTCAATCCCCGACCCGTAGAGACGTAGCTAGCGACGTCTCTGCCGGAGCCACCAAGCCGTCAACTCCCGAGCCACAGCCCGAGTCGCAAGCTCAATCGCCGCCGACAGCGACCGCGGTTGCGCAACCGCAAATCGACAGTTTGCAGAATGCGGTCCTGCAAGCCCTGACCGACGGCAACCAGCGGATCCTGGTCTCGATGCTTTCCGCCGGCGAGTGGAGCGTCAGGGCAACGAACTGGTCATCAAGATCGCTGAATCGCAAACCGTAGTCGACATGTCGCTCAGCTCCGATGCGAAACGTCTGGCCATCGCCTCCGCCAGCGGAGTCCTGGGCCGCGCCGTGAAATTAAAAGTCGTTCCCGGCGCGACGGTGCTCCGCAGGAAAATAAACGCAACGGCGCCACCCGTCCTCACGGCCCCGGAGGCCGGGCCGCGCCGAACAGGATCCAGTCGTCCAGCGCATGCAGGAAAAATTCGGCGCCGAAATTCGCACCGTGATCGACTACAAAGAAAAACGGTGATTGGTATCAGGTCTCAGGGATTAGGAACCGACGAATACCCAAGACCCAACATCTAAGGCCCGATCAACGAAAGGCAGCAGTCCATGGGTGGATTCAACCTGCAAGAACTGATGTCCAAAGCCAAGTCGCAGTACGATGCCCTGCAGAAGAAAATGCAGGAGACCGTGGTCGAAGCCACGTCCGGCGGCGGCACCGTCACCGCAAAAATGGATGGCCGCAAGCAATTGCTCAGCCTGCGCATCGATCCCGAAGCCGTGAAATCCGGCGACGTTGAAATGCTGCAGGATATGGTCCTCGCCGCCGTCAACGAAGCCGCCCGCAAAGTCGATGCGCAAATGCAATCCACCGTCGGCGGCATGCTCGGCGGCCTCGGCATCCCCGGAATGTAGGGCTTCCTGACCGTTCGTTTAACACCTGTGTCATCCTCAGCGAAGCGAAGGGCCTAGACAATTCCCCTCGCGCCAACTTGCATAGGTTCTTCGCTTCGCTCAGAATGACAAGCCTGAAAGTGAATTGAGAATGTCCAAATTTGCCGAACCGATGTCTCGCCTGATCGATGAGCTGAAAAAACTCCCCGGCGTCGGCGCAAAAAGCGCCCAGCGGTTGGCCTTTCACATCCTTCGCTCCAGCGACGAAGACGCCGAGGCCCTCGCCACAGCAGTGCGCGACGTGAAGGCCAATCTCCGCCTCTGCTCGGTGTGCAACAACATCACCGATGTTGATCCCTGCGTCTACTGCACCAGCGCCACGCGTAACCAGCGCCTGGTCTGCGTGGTCGAAGAGCCGACCAACATCGCCGCCATCGAAAAGACCAAGCACTTCAATGGCGTCTTCCACGTTCTGCACGGAGCCATTTCGCCGTTGCACGGCATTGGCCCGGAGCAGTTACGCATTTCGAATCTCATCACCCGCGTTGATGCCGGCAACGTCGACGAAGTCATCGTAGCCACCAATCCCACCGTCGAGGGCGAAGCCACAGCTACTTATCTTTCGCAGCAACTGAAGCGATCGCGGCGTGAAAGTCACCCGCATCGCCATGGGCATTCCCGTCGGCAGCGACATCGAATACACCGACGAAATCACGATGCTGAAAGCGATGGAAGGCCGCAGAGATATGTAGGACGAGAGCGGTTATGAACAACCTGGCATCTCCGGCTCAAGGAAAACGTTCAACTCTTCCTCAGCGGCGGCCAAACCTTCCGGCAGCGTGCCCCGATTGTATTCGGCCATGCGATTCTTCCACTTCAGGAAGTCCGTGATGCTTTGCGGTTCAATGCGCACTTCCACGCGACGCAAGCTGGCGAGCAAAAGATTCATCTCGTAGCGGAGTCCCGCGGCAGTGCGCAGATTCTTGGCTGACTCGCGCACGAGTTCGATTCGCCGGCGGCGGAATTCCAGCAGTCCCCAACCTGCAGGCAATTCTTCAGGCTTCACTAAAGCCGGAGGTGTCAGGTAAAAGCGTTCGCAACCCACTCCTTGCTCTGGCTTTTGCCGGAAAGGCTTGTCGCGGTCTGCCAGAAAGTCCGCGCGTGTGATCTTGCACTCCACCAGCACGGAATGGTTAGCCCGTTTCCACCCAATCGCATCGGGCATCTCACCGCTGACACAGGCTTGTTCCGACAGCACCACTCCGCAGCGATACGACCGTAGCCAGCGTACCGCTCGTTCCACCAATTGCGCATGAGTCATAAGGTCGGCTTCCGGCTTCCGCTTTGCACACCCGGAAACAAGAATACTTGTATCTGGAGATTAGAAGGCGTGAAAGTGACTGGGTCGCTTCCCCACTCCACATCGCGCAGCGATCGATAAAGCGTAACGCCGCGAGTCACGATGCAATTCTTTTTGGTGCAACGGCAGGTGGTCGAGGCGTTAGGCTCTTCATTGCTCTTATGACTATGGGACGGCGCAGCACGGTTTCTAGTAAATATCTCTCGGCAGCCACCACCTGCGCGGTAGAACTGTCAGCGACGAAGCCTTCGGCGCCGATAATCAGCGCTTCGTTCGGTGCCAGTTTCGTAGGCTTGCGTAGGAATCCATCCGTCCGGCGGCGACGACCTTGAGACTGGGCCCCTACGTTTTCAATCCGCACCCGGCGGACTTGGCCGTCGTGCGCGGCATCCAACGCATTTGCCAGTCTCAGGATCGCTGCCAACTGGATTGTGATTTTCTGGTCGTCGGGCAGAAAGTCGCGCAGCGCTTTGTGACCGCGGGTGGGCAGCGCCCCGCAGTGAAAGCGCGCTACGATCGCCGCGCGCGCCATGGTTACAGGTTTCCATCCCAAAGGCGTGCCATGGCCTTTGATCAGCGCCAGCGATTCTTTGTGATGTCCTTTGTTGCCCTTCGCCTTGCCTACGTCATGCAGCAGAGCAGCCACGTACAGGCAAGCCCGCGCCTCCGGTGAGTCGCCATTCAGAGTAGCATGATTGATCAAGCCGAGCAGTCCCGCATGCTGGAGACCGTCGTAGAGTTCCACGGCAAGCCGCGCCACGCGCTCGGAGTGCCTGAAGTCGGGATCGAGCACCTTCGCCCACAATTTCATTCGGCGAGTCGCAATCTCCTGGATTTGTTTGCCCTGGGGCAGTCCCGAGCGCCAGACGGTCCACAGAGAATCTGGACCAACCGTGCGCTGTCGATACTCTGCGATCCGCTTGCTGCGCTCTTCCACAATGCGTTCATGCCAGCTCTTGCGCGACGTTTCGTCGAGCAATACATGGCATGAGACAGCGGTCGCCCATAGCACGTCGAGATCGTGTACTTCGCCGAGCAGATCCTGCATGTGCTTCAGGTCGTTACTCCAGGCCTTGTGCTCCTCAGGTAAGAAATTTTCCACGATGTAGCGAAAGCGTTTGATCCCAATCCGCAAGGTATGAAGGGCAACCTGCGAGCGATTGCGCATGGCGCGGGTGTGCAGTTCGCGTGCGGCGGTCCAGCGTTCCAGCGCGAGATGCTTGAACACGGCGCTGCCCGGGCGAATGCGGGCAGCGCGGGGAGGTAGCGAGTTGCTCCATTGGCGCCATTGTTTGCGGTCGAATTCGTCCAGCGCAGTGCGAGCTTGGCGTTTCTGCTCGGATTCGCGGGCTTTCAGAATTTCCAGTAGCGCGCGGGCGGAGGGATCGTGTGGGTTTTCTGCTGCAAGCTGGGTGGAACGTGAGGCAGTTACTGCCTCCCCAGAACTCTCTGCCGATGGCAGCAACGCCGGCGAGGGCGTCTGCACCGCATGGTGCGCGGTCGGAGAGAGCTTTTCAATCCACTCCATCATGATCTGGATGTCGCGCAACGCGCCCAGGCGCTGGAAAAGCCGTTTCCCGGCCTTTTTCATTGCCTTCCAGTCGCGGTCAGGATCCATGGCCATCATCCCGTCGGCCAGAGAGCGACAGCGGCGGAGCGCAACCCTCAGATCGTGGACGGGATCGGCGCTAAGGTCGCCGGAGACGTGTTCGCACTCTTGCAGCACACCTTCCATCCAGTAGCGCAAGCCCGTGGATTTTGCAGTCGTCTTCACGTCGTTGTCTTCGCCACTGGCGACTATTTTACTGAAGATGGCTTCAGAGCCTCATGCAAAAGAAAGGCTTTTGGATCAACATTGAATAGGAAGCTCTCGAAACCCCCGCTTTTCGAGCACACGAACCGCGCCAACGACGAAAACCCACGGCTTGCGCCGTGGGCTCCATTCTTCGCCGCGTCGCGGCGGATCGGATTACACCGTGGTTGAGCTGAAGGGCTGACTAGTCCCGGTCGTGGTCGTGCTCGTCCCAATCACGTTCGGTGCGCCAGCGGTGCTCGTGCTCGTCCCACCAGCGATGTTGCTCACGCCAGCAACGCTCTCGCGCTTCGTGCAATTCGCGCCGCTCGTGATCAGCTTGCCGGCTGTGCCGTCCGTGTCGCTCGATGGCCTCGTGAAGTTCATGCTCAGCGTGAGCAACTCGCCGCTGGCAGCGGTCAATGTCTTCTGCGTGCACGCGTGGAGCAGCGGTAAGCAGCAAGGCTGCGGTCAGGAGCGTGCCTGAAAGGATGGACATTACTGCGGCGGGAAGCTGTTGCTGAGGTTTCATGCGATATGCCTCCGATGGTAGGATGTCGAGAGATCGTGTGCGCCGACGAAGCCGAACTGAGAAACGGCGATCGATTCTCCGAAAGTAAGACGCTTTTGCGGGTATTACAGTTGCATGGAAAGTCAAACGCGGCAACTCAAACGCCTGAAGTCACTGGCGGCGGACAGGCGTGTTCGCCCGACATGAAGCGGTTGGGCATGACCTTGGGGACGGTCCTTCTTGGATTGCTCTATTACCTCCGTAACGTTTCGGGACTTACCGTTTCGCTTTAATCTTTAGTTCAAACCTGCGTTTCGAGGAGCCTGCTATCTCCGGCATAAATACATCGCAAGGTGCGCGCGCCGCGTCGGCGCGGGCGTTCGTGCACAGTCTGAACATCCTGATCAAGTATGCGCGGATGTATGGCTATCAGCATAAGCGCACCGAGGCGCAGTTCGAAACCACATGGAATGAGCTGAAACAAGGACTGCCCACTACCGGGGACCAAGGCTTTCTGCTAGGCGTTTCCGATAACAAGCTATTGCTGGATGGCATTCCGCTGGAAACGGGCAATGCCGAACGCAGTTTTGCGACTCTGTTGACCACGGCGGGACTGGCGAGCCTGCATTTTTCCAAGGATGTGACGGAGGAAGATCTTGTTCGCCTGGTGCGCGCTTTTACGGTCGCGGGATCGAAGGGCCAGGATGTCTCCAAACAGATTAAGGATGCTCTGGGTGCAAACAAACCGGGCAGCAGCATCCGAATTAATGAGGTGAAGTTCGTGGCCGCCGATCCGCTGACCGGCGATGTCAGCATCGCGGCGCAGATTGCGGCTCAAACGCTGGGACCTGAGTTCAGGCAGTGGTTGAATGATCCGCAAAAGTTGCTGCAGTTGATCGCCGCTGCCGAGGGGGCGAATGCAGGCGGCGGAGCGGCGGCTAGCGGCGTTCCGATGGTTCCGCTGGGTAGTGTGCCTAATCTTCCGCAAGGAACGGGTAAGGGAAGATGGGTTCCAGATGGCACGCCAATCGGTGTTCCGGGCGGCGCGGCAACCGGCGCAGCGCCTGCGTGGACGGGAGGAATCGTTCCTCTGCAGGAACAAGAAGTGATTCAGGCGATCCGGCTGCTGACGCGGTTCGGGCAAGTGCAGCTGGATCCGACGGTCAAAGAGGAAGATCTGCAGAAGGAACTGACGGAGACGGATCCGAATACTCGACTGAACCTGCAGCAGTTGCTGGGAAGTCTGGCCGCGAAGGTCGTCAACGGCGGAAGAGGAAGATACGCCGTTACTGATGAAAGCGGCGGAGCACATGGCGATCCGCTTCGCGCTGGAGCGTTACCAGAAGGGCGAAGTCAAAGTGAACGCGGTCCACCAGATGATGGAGCACATGAGCCGTCAGATGGACTCGCTGCGCCAGATTCTGAAGCTGCAAGAAGAGAAGATGAGCAAGGCCGGGATTCTGGTGGAGTCGCACGCCGACATCCTGGACCGCATGTTCTGGGCGGAAGTGCCGGAGTCAGGCAAGAAGAGCGTGCTGATGTCGCACGAAGCGCCGTGCGTCCCCCCGCGCAACCTGCGGCAGTTCGTCGAAGTGCTTCTCGACCGGGACGACAAGCAGACCGCCACGGAGATCCTGAACAATTATTCGAGTTGCCTGGGTGCCAGAGATGCCGAACCGCGTCGCAGAGCGGCGATTGGGCTGAGCCAATTGGCTGACCTGTACGCGCGCGTGGGCGGAGAGCCCATGGGTCAGGCCATCCGGAAGCTGAGCGAGCACTTGATTCACGAAAAAGACCCGGAGCTGCAGAGCCTGTTGAGCGCGGCATTCGTGCGGCTAAGCCAGGAAGCCAGTTCGGCAAAGAATTTCGGGGCGGTGAATGAAGTGTGCGCGGGGATGGAGCAGATCAGCATGGAGCGTCCGGTGCTGATGAGTGATTTGCGTCCGCGCGTCGGGGTGGAGAATCGTCTGCCGGAGTTCATTGAGGAAGCGCTGCACCTGGATCCGATTCCCCCGGACATGTTGTCGGTATTGCGCCGTACAAGTCATGCGGGAGCCGAGCACCTGGCGGATCGTTTCTTCCGCTGCATGCGCCGCGACGAATGCGATCGCATGATCGAACTGGTGAAGGAGTTGGGATCTCCGATTCTACTGCAGTTGCGGGAGATTCTGCGCACGGGGCAGCCGAGGCAGGCTTCAGGAGCAGTGGGATTGGTGAGCCGGCTCGACGTTGCAACCCTGCTGGAATTGCTGCCGGCACGTTTGCCGGAGTGGAACCGGTTCTATCACGACATCGTGGTGCGGCAGATTGCGTATGGGGCAGCGATGGATCGGGGGCGCACGCTGCTCGAGCTGGCGGAAATACTCGATCCGCTGGTGTTGCCGGAGGCAGTGGATGAAATTGGGATGAGCGGCGACACGACGGCGGCTCCGCCGCTGATTGCCATGGCGCGTCCGGGCGAAGCGGCCTCGCGTTCTGCTTACGTGCAGCTCAAAGCGATTGAGTCCCTGGGCCGATTGAAGGATGCGGAAGCGGTGGCCACGCTGCGGGAAATCCTGGAAACCAAAAAGACGTTTGGCTTCGTCTATCACCGGGAGTTAAGGATCGCGGCGGCACAAGCTCTGGCGAAGACAGATCCGCGGTACAGTTCACAAGTTGTTTCGGACAGTGGGCTGGAGCCGGCAGAAATCGCAATTGCGCCGCTGGATTTGGCGCCCGCCTGTCCGTGGGTGCGGCAACGGCGTTACGAACGGCTGGTGCTGGCGAAAACCGTCTCGGCCATCATCGGCAGCTCGTGGGGCAAGTCGAGAATTCAGATTCGCGAATTGAGTCTCGGCGGGGGGATGGGCACCAAGGAAGATAACCTGCGCATCGGCAGCGAAGCGGATTTGGAAATTTCGCTGGGCTTGCGATCGAAGATTCGCGCCCATGTGTTGCTGCGACGGGCCCGCGTGAATGAAGTAGGATTTGAGATTGTGAGCACCGACCTGGACAGCCGGTACCGCCTGCGCCGCCTGCTGGTCGATGCGCTGAACCGTTCTCCGCAGAGCAAGGGGCAGAGTGGAGCGGCGAGCGGAAGATTTAGGAACAGCTGTCAGTGATCGGCTGTAACTACAAAAGCCTCTGCGTTGAGCAGAGGCTTTCTTGTCTTCCAGGCTCTTACTTCACTTTCAAGAAGATGATCGCTAGCGTGTAGAGGGCCAAGGACTCGATCAAGACCAGGCCCAGAATCAGCGCGAACTGAATGCCAGGACGGGCCGCGGGATTGCGAGCCAGAGACTCGGTAGCAGCGGCGACGGCCTTGCCTTGGGCGAGGCCGCAGACCGCGGATGCGATCGCCATGGAGAATCCGGCGGTGATGGCGATCCAGTTGGTTTCGCTGGCTGCGCCGCCCTGCGCGAAGGCAGGCATGGCGAAGCACAGCGCAGAGAGTGTCATGAACATATAACTTAATTTACGCATTGTGTTTCTCCTCGATCAAGTTGCCGTCAGTGGGTGGTTGACGTCGTACCTTGCAGACGCCCTCACGCTTGCGGCGGGTGAAAGTCTTTAAGTTTCTCAGTTCTCACTGGTCAGTTCTCAAAATACTGCTGGCACTGAAAACTGACCACTGACCACTGCTCTCAGTGCTCTTCGGCCACTGCCCCCGACACATAAATAATCGCCAGCAGCATAAACACATAGGCCTGCAAGACCGCGACGACAATGTGGAGTCCCATGAAAAGGATTGGCACTCCAATCGGAATCATGGAAAAGAAAACGAGCGTGATCAAATCACCGGCGAAGATGTTGGCCCATAGACGCACGGTGAGAGAGAGCAGGCGCGCCAAGTGGCTGACCAGTTCGATCGGGAGCATCAGCGCGGCCAGCAGAATTCGCGCAATCAGTGGCATGCCTTCCATCGGCGGACCAAAAAAATGCAGGAGGTACTTCGGCCCAGCGTGCTTGAATCCTTGCGTATGGTAGTAGAGGAATGCGCAGATGGCGCAACCCAGTGGGACGTGCGCAACGCCGGTGGGCGACTCAAAACCGGGAATCAGGCCGATCAGATTACAGACCAGGATGAAGATGAACACGATGGCAAAAAATGCCGTGTAAGGTTCGCTGTGGTGGCCAATAATTTCGCGGCTCTGGTTCAGCACGAAACCTTCGATAGCTTCGAAGCCGTGCTGCAGACCTCCGGGGGACTCGACCGACAAGCGCGATCGCACGATGAGAAAGAGGGTTAGCAGAAACGCGAAGACCAGCAACTCCATCGCAAAGGAATTGGAGATGGGCGCTTCCACCTGCTTGGGTTCGATGTGGAGTGCACGCAGAAATGCCGTGACCGGGCCGGCGAACAGGTGGTTCAGGATTTTGGTAAACCAGAGTTGTTCAGGCATAAGACAGCTTTTGGCTCTTAGCTTGGTGCGCGATCCGAATCTTACCCCTCGCGAGTTACCGCTACATACAGTTCGTAGGCGGCTTCACAGGCGATGGCTCCCACGGGCAAGAACAGGCCCGCAAACAAACCTCGTAGGCTCGCGGGAAAACTGGTTAATATACCATACGCGGCGACTCCCAACAATATGTAGCGGAACAGGAAGCGGGCGATGATTCCCTTTCCCGACTGCGATTTACCAGAATTGGTGACGCGATCGGCCAGGCCCGAGACGCCGCTTTTGAGCCAATGGAAATTTAAGTAGGCGATGACGCATCCGCAGCAGAAGCCGACAGCTGCGGCACGTCCGAATCTCCACCAAGCCGCGGCGGAGAGGCCCACGGCAAGGACAAGCATGAAATTGCGGATACGTTCGAGGGCGCCTGCGTAGAAGGCGTCAGCGGAGACGATAGGAGCAGCGGAACTTGGCGGCTCTTGGTTCACGGGCGTGAAACCTCTTGTTATGGCTGGAGCAGCGCGACCGTAGCGTTCAAAGGTTCCCTCAGCGGCTATCTTACTTCGTGTCGCGAAGCACGGTGCGGATCAGTTCGATCATGCCGGCAGCGATTCCGAGCAGAAGTCCGACGACGCTGATCCAGGTGGTGTGAAGCCACCGGTCAAGAGCCGAGCCCAGCAGCCATCCCACGACCGTGCCGGCGGGGAGCATCAACGCCAGTTGGCTGTACCGGCCAACTTGCACCCAGGGATTCTTTTTCTGGTTGGAGTCTCGGTCCTCTGGCGCTGCAGAAGGCGGCATAGAGTCGGCGCTAGCGATTCTATCCTATCGATGCTTACGTAGCGATAGCCGCCTCGGCTGTCGCGACCAAGGCGAAGCGGACCACCCTTAGCTCTTAGTGCGTCAACTTTGCGATCGCAGGATTTTGCGCTAAGCCCAGGGCCCAATTTACCAGTTCGATAAACCGGTTGGGCAGGATGCCGATGTAAAGCGTGGCCAAGCGCCGTCACGCCGAGGGCGGCGCGCATGGTCAGGCTGACGGGCAGTTTCTCTTCGCCCTTCTCCACCTGGCCCATGAACATGGCGTTCGCGATCTTCAAATAGTAGTACAAGCCGAAGACGGAATAGAGCACGCCGAGCGAGGCCAGGACGTAGTGGCCCGATTCGATCAGGCTCAGGAAGATGAAATATTTTCCCCAGAATCCGGCCAGCGGGGGAATACCCGCCAGCGAGAGCATGAAGATCAGCATCAGCACGGCTTCGACGGGCGCTCGGGAGTACAGGCCGTTGAGGTCGTCGAGTTCGTCGCCCACCACATTGCGGTGCCGCAGTGAGGTGATCACCGCGAATGCGCCCAGGTTCATGAAAGTGTAAACCAGCAGGTAGATCAGGATGCCCTTGATGCCGTCCGGACTGAGTTGAGTAGCGGTCCCGGCGATCAGGCCGAGCAGCATGTACCCGACGTGCGCGATCGAAGAATAGGCGAGCAGACGCTTGGTGTTGGTCTGGGTGAGCGCGGCGAAGTTGGCGCCAGTCATGGTGGCGATTGAGACGAAGACCAGCAACGGCACCCAGATCGGGCGCATGGGCATCAGTCCGATGACCAGGATGCGGAGCAGCATCGCCCATCCCGCAGCCTTGACCGCGACCGACATGAATCCCGTGATGCTGGTCGGCGCGCCTTCGTAGGCGTCCGGCGCCCACTGGTGGAATGGGATGGCGGCGATTTTGAATAGCAAGCCGGTAATCGTGGTGAGCAGCGCAACGACCGCAACCGGTTTGTATTCGCTGTTGAGAACGTGCCGCGCCAGTGCTTGTTGGATGACTCCGAGATTGGTGCTGCCGGTTAACCCATAAAGCAGAGACAGCCCGTAGGCAAAAATGCCGGAAGAGAATGCGCCCAGCAGCAGGTATTTCAAGGCAGCTTCGTTGGAGCGGCGGTCGCGACGCAGAAATCCTACGAGCACGTAGGTGGAGATCGCCATCAATTCCAGGCCGATAAAGATGAGAACAATATCGAAGCCGGCGGCCATGCACATCATGCCGGCAACCGAGAGCAGCATCAGTGCGTAGTATTCGCCGTGATTTTCGTGCTCCGTTTCGAGGTAGCGCACCGACATCAGAATGGCGATCGCGGTACCGGCCAGAAATAAGTACCAGAAATAAATGGCAAAGCGATCGACCAGCATCGTGCGCATCAGTCCGAAAGAGCCGGGTGAAGCTCCAAAATAGAGTTGGATCTTGTAGACGCCGGCGGCGGAGAAGAGCACTCCGATCATGGCGGTGACGGCGTTGACCCACTTCATCTCGCGGGGCAGCATGAGGTCGATCAGCAGGATGCCGAGCGCGAACAGCGTCAGCAGCGTGATCGGCAGCGCGAGAAGATAATCAGTCCAGACCACTATTTCTTCCCCTTTGCCTTAGCTGGCGCGGTTGCGGCCGGAGTCGGCGGATTTTCCGTGGCTCCCACGCTTGCGGGAGCGACTTGCGTTGCCGGTTGCGCGTCGGCATTCACCGCGGGCAGCGGATAGTCAGGTCGCACGATTGCGATCGTGTGATTGACCGGCTGTTCGAGAATCTGGAAAAACGGCTTGGGATAGAGGCCGATCCAGAACGCCATGATGAGCAGGGGCACGAACGTCGCGACTTCCCGCGGCGTCAAGTCGTGCAGCTTTTCGTTCTTCGGATTGGTGACGGTGCCGAAGAAAACGCGCTGGTAGAGCCAGAGTAAATACGCGGCGGCCAGCACGACTCCGGGAACAGCCCATGCGCCCCACTTCCAGTTCTCCATGAACGTCCCTTGCAGAATCGTGAACTCGCCGACGAAGCCGTTCAGCAGCGGCAGCCCCATCGAAGACAGGAACATGATCATGGTGATGGTTGCGTAGACCGGCATCACATTGGAGATGCCGCCGTATTCTGAGATCTCGCGCGTGTGGCGGCGTTCGTAGAGGATACCGACAATCAAGAAGAGCGCGCCGGTGGAGATCCCGTGGTTGATTTGCTGCAGGACCGAGCCACTCAGACCCGAGGGGCGTAAGCGCGAAGATTCCGAGAGTGCAGAAGCCCAGGTGGCTGACCGAAGAGTAGGCCACGAGCTTCTTCATGTCTTTCTGCATCAGTGAGACCAGCGCGCCATAGATGATGCCGACGATGGAAAGAAAAATCATCCAGCCGCGCACGGTCATGCCCAAAAACGTCGCCGGATTCGACAGCACGTTGGGGAAGAAGGGAAGCGAGAAGCGGATGAACCCGTAGGTTCCCATCTTCAGCAGAACGCCGGCCAGGATTACAGAGCCCGCAGTGGGCGCCTCCACGTGCGCGTCGGGCAGCCACGTGTGGAAGGGAAACATCGGAACCTTGATCGCGAAGGCGAAGAAGAAACTAAGAAACAGCAAGCGTAGCGACGTGCGGGCCGTAGTCGGAGTAAATGCGCGGCGCGGTGTCGTAGAGCGCCTGCAAGCTGAAAGTGTAGATGCCGGTCACATGTTGATGATGGAAGTAGAGGAACAGGATGCCCAGCAGCATCAGGACCGAGCCGGCCAAGGTGTAGAGAAAGAATTTGATGGCAGCGTAGAGTTTTCGCGGGCCTCCCCAGATGCCGATCAGCAGGTACATAGGGACCAGCATGGCTTCCCAGAAGACAAAGAAGAGGAAGAAATCGAGCGCCATGAAGACGCCGAGCATGCCGGTCTGGAGAACCAGAAACCAGACGTAGTATTCCTTAACGCGATTCTCGATGGCGGTCCAGGACGAGAGGATCGAGATCCATCCCAGCAGCGTAGTGAGCATGATGAGCAGAAACGAAATGCCATCGATGCCCAGAACGTAGCCCGCGCCGATCGAGGGGATCCAGTTGCCGGGCGCGCCTTCGATGAACTTGAAGCCGGGTTCGAAGCGCTGCTCCCAGAACATCGGCACCAGCGGGATCGAGACCACGAGCCCGGCGAGCGCGAAGACGTTCGCGATCCAGCGGATGGCGTTCTTGTTCTCCTTGGGGACGAACAGGAGAAAAAGCGCCCCGACGAGCGGCGTGAAGAGGATGATCGATAAGATGTGAGCTTGCATAAGAAACGGTTCTCAGTTAACGGTTCTTAGTCGTAGCGCCGGCGTCTCGCCGGCTGTCGTGAGGGCATCTTGCCCTCGCAAGTGGCGGCGAAACGCCGCCACGACAGCCGCCGGGACAGCGGCGCCACGAAAATCGTGCGTTGCCTTCAGTGATACACGTAATAAAACACGAAACCTACCAATCCTGCGGTCATGACCAGCGCATACCATTGCACCAAGCCCCATTCGAACAGCCGCGCGGGATAACTGAGCATGCGCGCCAGGATCGCGGGGCCGTTGACGCCGATGCCGTCGATGATCCACTTATCCCACCAACTGGAAAACGTTGCGGTTCCCCGCGTGATCGAGCCGGCGGCATTCACCGCGCCATCGACTACGTTCGAATCGAACCACGAACTAGCTTCGCCCGCGCCCAGCACGCCGAGACGGACGTCGCCCACTTTGCGGCGCCCGGTGAAGACATAGTCGTAACCTTCGTCAACGTAATACTTGTTGAGCAGCGTCTTGTAAACGGGCGGTGAGGCGGCAGCGATGGGCTCGACGTAATCCCTTGTCGGCATTGGCGTAGGAGCGTCCGGCCATGAACCATCCCACTCCGGCCGCGGCTACCGATAGGAACATCAGCAAATATTCCGTCGGGCTGGTGTGCTCTTCTTCTTTTTCGCCGGCGGCCAGTTGTCCGGCTTTGCCTTCCTCGATTAAAACGTGAGCTTCGCCGCGCGCGAAGACTGGATCGAGGAAGCGGGCGAAGCGATCGGAGCCGCCGAGGCTGTGCGGCCAGCCCAGGAATCCCGCAAACAGCGAGCAGACCGCCAGGACCACCAGCGGCATCGTCATCGACTTCGGCGACTCGTGGATGTGGTGCTCGACTTCATGGCTCATGCGCGGCTTGCTGTAGAACGTGAGATAGATGAGGCGGAACATGTAGAACGCCGTCATCAGCGCGGTGATGTAGCCGATGCCCCACAGGATGCGATAGGCGCCGCCCTCGGAGGTCCACGTCTGCCAGAGGATTTCGTCTTTCGAGAAGAATCCAGCGAACGGCGGAATGCCCGCGATGGCGAGCGTGGCGATGAGCATCGTCCGGTAGGTCGTGGGAATGCGGTCGCGGAGGGCGCCCATGTTGCGCATGTCCTGCTCGCCGCTCATGGCGTGAATCACCGAGCCTGCGCCGAGGAAGAGCAGGGCTTTGAAGAAAGCGTGCGTGAAGACGTGGAAGACGCCGGCGGAGAAGGCTCCGACGCCGAGCGCGAGGAACATGTAGCCGAGTTGCGAAACCGTCGAGTAGGCGAGCACGCGCTTGATGTCGTTTTGCACCAGGCCGATGGACGCGGCGAAGATGGCGGTCAGCGCGCCCACGATGGCGACCGCCTTCATCGATTTCGGCGCCAGCACGAACAGGGCGTTCGAGCGCGCGACCATGTAGACGCCCGCCGTGACCATGGTCGCGGCATGGATCAGCGCGGAGACTGGCGTGGGGCCTTCCATCGCGTCCGGCAGCCAGACGTAAAGCGGAAGCTGCGCCGACTTGCCGCAGGCTCCGACGAAAAGAAGCAGCGTGGCGGCGGTGATGATGGGATCGCCGATGTGGAAGTGCCCGCTGCGGGCAGCTGCGTTCACATCGATGAAGCGCAGCGAGCCGAAATACCAGGCGATGAAGAACATGCCGAGCAGGAATCCGGCGTCGCCAATGCGGTTGACGATGAACGCCTTGTTGGCGGCGTCGCTCGCCGACTTGCGATGGAAATAAAACCCGATCAGCAGATACGAGCACAGGCCCACGCCCTCCCAGCCCACGAACATCAGCACATAGTTGTTGGCCAGGATCAGCGTGAGCATGGAGAACATGAAGAGGTTCAGGTATCCGAAGAAGCGGTAGTAGCCGCCTTCATGCGCCATGTAGCCGGTGGAATAAATGTGGATCAGCATGCCGACGCCGGTCACAAACAGCAGCCAGATGCTGGAGAGCGGGTCGAGAAGGAATCCGGCGTCGGCCTGAAAGGGAGCCTGGCGAGCCGTCGTGCGTGACGTAAGTTCAGGTGGCCGGTGTCGGTGCCGAGCCAGGTGTAGAGGATCTTCTCGATAAGGCTGGTGGTCGTGCGCCGGAGCCCAGTTGCGTGTATTGCAAGACCGCGCCGCACGCCATGAGGAACGCCAGGACGACAGACCCGACGCAGACCGCGCTCACCGTCGCCTTCTGCAGCTTGCGCCCGAAGAAGAACATGATCGCCGCGCCGAAGGCGGGAAGCAGCGGGATGAGATAGATGTGGTCTAGAAATAGCATGTCAGCTCTCAGCCGTCAGCTCTCAGCTTTCAGCCAAAGCACTTCGATTCCAGCAGCCGTAATCATGCGCATCTGCAAGTGCTGACGGCTGAAAGCTGAGAGCTGACAGCTGCTTTTCTACCACTTCAACAAATTCACTTCGTCCACGTTGACCGTCTCCTTATTACGGAAGAAGGCGATCAGGATGCCGAGGCCGACCGCGGCTTCGGCGGCGGCGTCGGTGATGACGAAAATTGCGAACACCTGCCCGTGCAGCGCCGTGGGCCCGTGAATCCCCTGCCAGTAGCGCGAGAAGGCGACCAGGTTCAGGTTGACGGCGTTCAGGATCAATTCGATCGACATCAGCACGATAACCACGTTGCGGCGCGTAAGCACGCCGATCACGCCCAGCAGAAACAGTGCCGCGCCCAGGACCAGGTAGTGCAGCGTCGTGATGTGAAGCATGGCGTCCATTTGAGCTTCTAGTGTCTAGCTCCTAGCCGCTAGCTACGATCGCTACGCAGGCTGCATACTGACTTCAAATCCTCTTCTTCGCCATCACCACCGCCCCGATAATCGCCACCAGCAGCAGCAGCGAAGCGATCTCGAAGGCGAACATGTATTGCCCGGCATTGCGGTCGAACAGCAGGGCCGCGATTGCCTGCGTGTTCTGCGTTTCGCCGTAGGTCATTCGGCCTTCGGGAAAGAGCACTTTGCCTTTTGTGGTCGTCGTGTAGACCGCGATGAACAGCCCGCCCAGCGCGCCGGCGGCGACGATTCCGACCAGCCATTGCTTGTTGAACTGGCGCTCTTTCTCGGTGCGCTCGATGATGATCAGCATGATCACGAACAGGAACAGCACCATGATGCCGCCGGCATAAAGAATGATCTGCACGCCAGCGACGAACGGAGCGTAGAGCATCAGGTAGAGCGCCGGCCTGCGCCAGCAGCGTCGTGATCAGCGCCAGCGCGGAGTGCACGGCGTTCTTGCGCGTGATCACCAGCATGCCGCCGATGATCATGGTCGCCGGCGAGCAGGTAAAAGAAGAATGGTGTCGCGACCGGAGGATTCATGGTCGCCGCCACACTCCCTGCAGTTGCTGCCCACAGTTCGGTCCGCATCCCCACGACGGCCGTCAGGATCAGGAGCGCCAGGCCCATCGGCAGCAGCACTTTCCATCCTACTTTCATGAGCTGGTCAAAGCGGTAACGCGGGAACGTGCCACGATACCAGATATAGAGGTACATGAACACGGCAACTTTCGCCGAGAACCAGAAAATGTCCGGTGACGCGCATCGCGGACCGGCGGAATGAACAGAGACCAGGCCGATCAGGCCGAGCACCACGCCGAAGCCGGCCAGGCCCGATGGTCTGAACTCGGAACAGCGGATGCTTCGGCATGCGCGCCGTGCTGTAGAAACACATCGCCGCCAGAAGCACGAAAAGTGAGTCCGGGAAAGAGCGAGAAGACCAAGATCCCACGTCGGGCCGCTCAAGCAGTTCGGAAACGGCCGCAGCCATCCGCCCAGCCAAAGCGTGACGGCGATCGACGAGACGGCGATCATCGCCGAGTATTCGGCCAGCAAGAATAAAGACCAGCGGAAGCCGCTGTACTCGGTGTGGAATCCGGCGGTCAGTTCGGATTCGGCTTCGGGCAGGTCGAAGGGCGCGCGGTTGGTCTCGGCGACCATGGCGATGGCGAAGATAAAGAATGCCGATCAGGCCCAGCGGGAAGAATTTGAAGATGAACCAGACGCCCTGCGCCTGCTGCGCCTGCACGATGCCGATCATGCTCAGCGTGCCGGTGCCGCTCGGCGTTCAGGCTGGTCATCAGGATGGCCGAGACCACCGCCAGTCCCATGGCGACTTCATACGACACCATCTGCGCGCTCGAGCGCAGCGCGCCGATCAGCGGGTAGTGCGAGTTCGAGGCCCATCCGGCCGTCACGATGCCGAGCACGCCAGCGACGAGACGCCGAGCATAAAGAGGATGCCGATGTTCATGTCGGTGATGGCATGCGTGGGGCCGAACGGAACCACGACGATAGACGGTGAAGGCCGCCAGCAACCACGATCAGCGGCGCGACCCAGAAGACGAACTGGTCGGCTTCGGCGGGAATGATGTCTTCTTTCAGCATCAGCTTGATGCGCATCGGCGATGGGCTGCAGCAATCCGTGCGGGCCCACGCGCATGGGGCCGAGGCGCACCTGCATGTGCGCGAGAATCTTGCGCTCCAGCCAGTTCATCGCGATGACCGCGACCGACACGCCGCCGAAGACGAGCAGGATGTAGACCAGGGCCCAGAAGAGATTGCCCGCCGCGCCGGGCGTGTCTGTCGCTGTCGAGATAGGACTGGATGTACTGAAGATCGAGCATCAGCGGTCCACCTCGCCGAGAACGATGTCGAGCGTGCCGATGACGGCGATCACGTCGGCGACCAGCTGGCCGCGGCACATCACATCGAGCGCTTGCAGATTGACGAACGATGGCGGACGCACGCGAATGCGGTAGGGCTGCGTCGAGCCATCGCTGACGATGAAATATCCGAGCTCGCCCTTGGGCGCTTCGATCGAGTGATAGATCTCGCCGACCGGCGGCTTGATCACCTTCGGGACCTTGGCCATGATCGGGCCTTCGGGAATGCCGTCGACGGCCTGCTCGATGATGCGCAGCGATTGCCGCATCTCGACCATGCGGACCAGATACCGGTCGTAGGTGTCGCCGTTTTCGCCGATGGGAATTTCGAAGTCGAAGTTCTTGTAGCGGCGTAGGGCTGGGCCTTGCGCAGGTCCCACTTCACGCCGCTGGCGCGCAGCACCGGCCCGGTCACGCCGAGCGCGATGCAATCCTTGCCGGAGATCACGCCGACGTTTTTCGTGCGCTCGCAGCCAGATGCGGTTGGTGGTGAGCAGCTCTTCGTATTCGTCGATCTTCGGCGCGACGAACGTCAGGAAATTCTTCACGTCCTTTTCGAAGCCGTCGTAGGTCTCGTACTGGCAGCCGCCGATGCGGAAGGCGTGCGTGGTCAGGCGCGCGCCGCAATATTTTTCGAAAATCTTGAGAATCTCTTCCCGGTCGCGGAAGGTGTAGAACAGCGGCGTCATCGCGCCGATATCGAGCGCATGCGTGCCCAGCCAGAGCTGGTGGCTGGCGATGCGGTTCAGTTCGGTCAGGATGACGCGAATGTATTGCGCGCGCGGCGGCGCTTCGACGTTCAGCAGCTTCTCGACCGCTTCGCAGTATCCCAGCCCGTTCGAGACCGCGGCGACATAATCCATGCGGTCGACGTAGGGATTGAACATCGTGTAGGTGCGGTTCTCGGCGATTTTTTCGACGCCGCGATGCAGGTAGCCGATGACGCACTCGAGGCCCAGAACTTTTTCGCCGTCGAGCCTCAGGATGACGCGCAGCACGCCATGCGTCGCCGGATGCTGCGGGCCCATGTTGATGACGAGTTCGTTCGCATCCAGAAACGTCTTGTCGGGCGTTTCGAGATCGAGATTGCGACGAGATGTGTTCGCGAGTCGTCAGTGCTGTCGGGACTTCGTCGGATCGTGCTCATTGCCCGCTCTCGATTCCCAGGTTGATCTGCACCCACTCTTGTCCTGCTGCAGGATGCCGTAGTCTTTGCGCAGCGGATGGCCCTTCCAGCCGTCGGGCAGCAGAATGCGCTTCAGGTCGGGATGGCCGTCGAACTTGATGCCGAACATGTCGAAGACTTCGCGCTCCAGCCAGTTGGCCGTTGCCCAGATGGGACACCGGAACTGGGCATGCGTCTCGCCGTCGGCGATCTGCGTCTTCACCCGGATGCGCTCGTTGCGCGGAAACGAGTAGAGCATCCAGACGCACATCGAATTGCTTTTCGCGCTTCGGATAATGCACGGCGGTGATGTCGACGCAGTAGTCGAACTGCTCTTCGTCGCGCAGAAGCTGCAGAATTTCGGGAATCAGCGAGCGATCGACCACCATGTAGTTCTGGCCGAGATAAGTCAGCGGCTCGATGCCCGGAGCCGTATTGCCCTTTAAGCTTCGCGACCATCGGCGAATCCCAGGGCGTCGGGCACCGGAGCCGCGGGCTTCGGCGGAGCGCGGCCGGCTTGGCGCGGCAGGCGCGGGCGCAGCGAGCGGGTTTCGGCAGCAGTTGCAGGGCTCGGAGTTGCGGCAGGCTGGAGCCGGCTTGTCGGGAGCGGTTTTCGTTTCTGATTGAACCGAACCGGAGGGAGTAGCTTTCACCCCGCCCGGCGTAGCGGGCTGATCCGCCGTCGGTTTCGGTTCACCTTCCGGCGGCGGTGAAGAGGGGGATTTGATTTCGTCCGGCATAGCTCGCGAAGGCACAAACCTCCGGCGCAGTGTGCGTTGAAAAGAACGTTAACTTTTATCAGCTTGAGGAGTGCGAAGTCAACGACAGGCAGGCGATCACGAAACGAACACTCTGATCGCCACAAATGTCCGCGAGCGAACGACTCGTTCCGCCATCGCGGAACCGCCAACTCGCTTAGGCTGCGCGCTATTGCGCCTGGTAGGTCTCGATCAGGTCGCGGATGCGCTGCGCGTCGGCTTTGCGATGGCCATGACTGGTGATGGGGTCGGTGCCGCCGGTGGATTCGATCACGATCTCGGACCAGAAAACGCCGGTCGAAATGTGCACCGAAGCGACCTTCGAAATCGCAATGCTCTCCTCGTTGCTGCCGAACAGGCGCGACTTCACGCGGCTGACCCGCTGCGGGCTGACCACGAGGCGCGTCGGAAAGAAAAAATTGCCCTGCGTCCAGCGGCTGGCGGTGAAGGTTTCGGCGGGAGAGGAATCCATCGGGTTATCGATTGTCGATGCGGTCATCGAGTGTTCAGTAGCGCCGCCGTCTCGGCGGCTGTCGCGAGGGCTCTCCCCTCGCATTGCGTCCGTTACACCCATTCCAGCGCGCCCTTTTTCCAGACCCATATGTAGCCGACGATCAGGATCGCCAGGAAGATCAGCATCTCGAGCAGTCCAAACAGGCCGAAGGCTTTGAACTTCACCGCCCAGGGAAACAGAAAAATCGTTTCCACATCGAACACCACGAACAGGATGGCGATGATGTAGTAGCGCACGGTGTAGCGTCCGCGGGCGCTGTCGATGGGGTCGATGCCGCACTCGTAGGGCATCAGCTTGGTCTTGCTGGGATTCGACGGGCGCACCAGCTTCGCCAGCAGCAAAGTGATCGGCAGCAGCGATGCCAACAATCGCGATGAAGATGAAGATAGGAACGTAGTTTTGCGGCATAGAAACTTTGGCTTCAGTTGACGCAGCAGGCCATAGTAGCGCCCCTGGGCCTCCAGTTCAAGGGACACCAGAAAATCTTTAGACACAGAAGATACTCAGGTGCACAAAGGAAACTTCTACGGACGAACGGGCGCATATTTGGCCCTCGAGCAGGTGTGATTCTTCTTGTCAAGCGCGAATTTCGGGTGTAGATTGTTTTCGCAGAAAGCGGGGGAACTCATGTCCACCGATTGCAACGCCCACTCGGGTATTAGCTCCGCGGAAGAAAAGAACACCTGAGTTTGCGGCTAAAGTTGCCGCCTCGGCCGCGATTCGTCGCAATCGCTTCGGCTTTTGTCGTTTAAGTACGTGTTCTCGCTACTACCTCAACTACAACCAGGCGGCGTTCAACGATCCCGATCTGGGGGCAGCCAACTATTGGGCGAATCGCGGATGGCTGCTGATGCACATGACCGGAGGCATGGTGGCCTTTGCTCACGGGGCCGTGGCAGTTCTGGAGCGGGTTCCGTCGCACGCTATGTTCGCTTGCACCGGTGGACCGGGCGGCTGATTTCTCGGCGGCGTCGCGGTCGGTTCGGTCTGGAGCCTACCGACATGGCAATCCACACCATGCTTTCGATGGGGCTTCGGGTTCTCGTTGCTGGGCGCTGGATACAAGCCTGGGTCACGACGGCGGCGATGGCCTACGTTACGCCATTCTGAAGTACCGGCGCATCTCGATTCCACAAGGAATGCGATGGTCCGAGCTTACGTTGTCACCTTCGCATTTGTTACGTTCCGCGTACTGAACAACTACGGCGCCCACCTCACGGCTCCAACCGGCCAACGATCCGGCGATAACAATTGGTTGGGCCTGTTCGGCGCGCTCCCGCTGCTGGTCGCCGAAGTCATCCTGCGAACTCCGACGATTGCGTTCGCCCCTGGCGTCCAGCTAAATCCATCGGTTAAGGCAAGGGGCCCGGAAGACTTCCCGGTGCTCCCTGTGCCCTCTGTGGTCTATCTTTTGTTCGCATGCGGCTTAAGAGAAGCCGTTGCGAGTCAGCGGCAGCTCGCGCACTCGCTTGCCCGTGGCCGCGAAGACCGCGTTGCAAAGTGCGGGAACAAACGGCGGCACGCCGGGTTCTCCCACTCCGGCGGGCGGCGCCGTGCTTTCGACAATGTGTACATCGACCTGCCGCGGAGCGTCGTTCATTCGTCGCGACTTGGTAGTCGTAGAAGTTCGACTGGTCGACGGCACCGCCGGTCGCTGTGATCTCGCCGGTCCGCGCAATGCTGGTGCCGAACACGGCGGCGCCTTCGAATTGCTGCCGCACCATCTCAGGATTGGCCACGATTCCCGCATCGACTGCGGTATAAACGTGGGGAATGCGCACCGCACCCTGGTCGTCGACCTCCACCTCGACCACCGTCGCAACGTAGGTGTAGAAGCTGCGGTGCACGGCGATGCCCAGGCCGGTCCCTTTGCCGGATTTCGTTTTGCCCCAGTTCGCTTTCTCGGCCGCGAGTTCGGCCACGCGTCGCAGGCGCGCCGTGTCGTAGGGATATTTCTCGCCGACTCCCGGAGGCCCCTGCGGTCCAGCGTCGAGCACGTGGCCCGATCCGATGAGGGTGAGCAGGTAGTCGTAAGGATCGCGGTTGGCGGCGTGCGCGAGTTCGTTGGCGAACGACTGCACCGCGAACGCGTGATAGATGTTGGCCACCGACCGCAGCCAGCCGATGCGTACGTGGGCGGCGGCCTGCCCGTTTTCCGAGCGGAAGTTCGGGACTGTCGAAGGGCACGACGTTCCATCCCATCGACATTTCGCCTGCGCCACCGTACACCTCACCCTCCTTAAACGTAGATCCGATGGGAGGGAAGACCGAGCGTTGCAGCCACGCTTTCGGCCTGCCGTTCTCGTCGAGCGCGGCCTTCATGTACATGGCGGCGACGGAGTGGTAGTAGTCGAATTTGATGTCGTCCTCGCGGCTCCAGATGACCTTGACCGGCTTGCCCGTCTTCTTCGAGAGCACGGCTGCTTCCACCGCATAGTCAGGCTTGGATTTGCGCCCGAACCCCCCGCCAAGGAAAGTTACGTGGCAGACTACGTTTTCTTTCTTCAAGCCGAGCGCCTTGGCGACTTCTTCCTGCACGCCTTGCGGATCCTGCGTGGGCGACCACACCCTCACCTTTTCGCCCTGAACATCGGCGACCGCGACCGGAGGCTCCATGGAGGCATGTGCCAGATGAGGCGCGAAGTATTCTGCCTCGACGATCCTGCCGCCTTTGGCGAATTCGGCGTCAGGATCGCCCACAGTGTGCACGACTTTCCCGGGCTGGCGCGCGGTTTGCTGCAATTCTTTTTTGTAATCGGCGGAGTTGTAGGAGGCGTTGCTGCCATTGTCCCAATCGATTTTGAGTTGCTTGCGGCCTTTGAATGCGGCGAACGTGTTATCGGCGATGACAGCAACGCCGCCTAGTGGCTGGAACCCATGCGGCGGCTTGAAGGGATCAATCGCGACGGTTTTCTTCACGCCGATTACCTTCAGCGTGGCCGAGTCATCGAGGGATTTTACTTTTCCTCCGAGGACCGGCGGATGCGCAATGGCAGCGTAGAGCATGCCATCGACCCGCACGTCCATGCCAAACAGCGGCTTACCCGAACAAATTTCTGCCACGTCGAAACCCGGCGCCGGCTTGCCGATGTAACGCCATTCTTTTGGCGACTTGAGCGTCAACTCTTCTTTCTTCGGGACGGGCTGTTTTGCGGCAAGAGAAGCCAGTTCTCCATAGCCGAACTTGCGAGCGGAATTCTTGTCGGAGACAACGTGAACCGGATCGGCCACGCACTGCGACTCGGGGATGCCCCACTGCTGTGCGGCAGCGCGGACCAGCATCAGACGCGCGGTGGCTCCGGCTTCGCGCAGCACATCGAAAAATTCGCGGACCGAGTGCGATCCGTCAGTGTCCTGCGAACCATATTCGGCATCACCGTCGGCTTGCATCACGTGCACCCGGCTCCAGTCGGCGTCGAGTTCGTCGGCGAGAATGCGCGGCAGGCTGGTGCGCACGCCGTTTCCCATCTCCGACCGGTGGGCAACGATGTAGACCATGCCGTCGGTGTGAATGCCGACGAAAACACTGGGATGGAACGCGGTCGCGTCGACGGAGCCGGGAGCGTCAGTGGCTGCGGCCCATAGAGGCTCAGGAAGAATCCGGGCGCAGAGGACGAAAGCTCCCGCCGAGAACATGCCCTGAAGAAAACCGCGGCGGCTGACATTCTCGATGGTGATCATGCCGTCTCCTTCGCTGCTTCCTTAATCGCTGAGCGGATGCGCTGGTAGGTGCCGCAGCGGCAGATGTTGCCTGCCATGACGGAGTCGATGTCGTCGTCGCTGGGCTTAGGCTTCGACGAGAGCAACGAAACGGCTTGCATGATTTGTCCCGGCTGGCAGTAACCACATTGCGGGACGTTCACTTCGGCCCAGGCTTTTTGCACGGCGTGCGGACCGCTGGCCGAAATCGCCTCGATGGTGGTGATCTCGAGACCTTCGACGCTGCTCATCTGCTTGGTGCAGGAGCGGATGGCTTTGCCGTTTTGCAGCACGGTGCAGGCGCCGCATAGTGCCATGCCGCAGCCAAATTTTGTGCCGGTGAGTCCGAGGATGTCGCGCAGATACCACAACAGCGGCATTTCGGGATCGCCGTCGAATGTCTGGGCGTGCCCGTTCACCTTGAAATGAACCATGCTGCACTTCCTGGAAATGGATTGGCAGATTCCGGAACATTGTACTGCTAGTGCGCCAGGCTTTCACAGGCCGTCGCTTCCAGAACACGCCTTCAGCAGTACTTGTCTGGAAAAAGGAATACGGAACGGGCAAGGTCCGATTGCAGTGTTGTTTCCTGATAGTAGCGCGACAGGATTCCGCCTTTCCAGATAAGCAGGTCCGGATTGCGGCGGGAGAATTCGTCCCAGTCGGCAACAGAAGAACGCGCCATGCGCTCGCGGATCAGGAAGAAGTAGGCGTGGGTGATGGTTTCGTGGTAGAGCCGGGACTTGCCGCGAGCGGCGGCGAAGCGCTTCAGGGCAGCTAGAGAATTTCTCCAGCGCTTGTAGCGGCGGATACTGGGAGAGATAGGCAAAGGCCAGACGCACGTGATCGGCGTGGTGGAAGGAATCTTCGGGCACCAGATCCGATTCGAACTGCTGGATGAGTTCTTCATTGCTCATTCAGAAACTCCGAGGACAATGTGAAGACAGCCGCCCCCGGCTGTCCGCCGAGCGCGGCCCACCAGGTTTGACCACCCGCAAGCCCACTCATTTGCCCCACGCAAGAGCGAACGCTGCAGCCGCATAGATGACCAGATTCCCGATGCCATACATGCCGTGGAGCAGGTGCAGGAGAATGGCCATGATGAACACGGCCAGCAACAACCACGCCCCGCGAATGGCGGTTTGGGGAATGAGTAGAAGGATGGAGCCGAGAATCTCTCCGAATCCCAGAACCATGCCGGACGAATCCGGGCATATGGGTGCGGGCGAAATCATGCGCCGGCGCCGGGCATCACGAAAAGCACCGCTTCGATCAGGATCACGACGCCGAGCGCCCATTGCAGAACGGTCAGACCAATTTTGGCGTTCACAAAGCTCATGCAGCTTCCTCGTCTTATTTCGCTTTGATTTTCTCTGGCGCGCGTTGCCGCGGGGATTTTGCCTTGATTTCCTTCAGCCGATGGCTGGCGCTGGAGTCGAGATCGAGGTCGTAGAACTTCTTCAACTCGCGAATGCGTTCCAGCGAAGCTGCGCTAAATGGAGTCTTGCCGTCGAAGGCGTGCAGCACGATGCCTTCCAGCACGTCGCCCAGCGTCATGTCGTGGTATTCGGCAAATCCCTTCAGAACTTTCAGGATTCGTTTTTCGATGCGCACCCCGGTCTGCACGCGCTCGATGAGAAGCTTGGCATCGTCTGTCATGTGTACCAAGGTACCACGGTACCAACAAGATGGCAAGCCAATTGTTTCGTACGACCCGAGACCTATCAACTGATTTACCACCACCTGACGAAACCATAGCCCGACAAGGCGATCGCCGAGAGCACACTGGCGGCTTTTCGCAATCCGCATTGAACTCGGATAGGTGTTGAAATATCCGCATATCAACCCATTGTTTATAATCTCCCTTCCATCGCAAGCAACCAAAAGGACACCATTGGGACTCGACGACGAAATTTATAAACTCCGGCGCGAGAAGTTGAAGCAGATTGAGGCGCTCGGCCAAGTCAGGTACCGCACCAAGTACGAATTCACACATACGGTCGAGCAGATCCTGGCGCAGTACATCGGCGAAGACCGCCGAGGAACTGGAACGCCCGGGTCAGCGTGCGTGTGGCGGGGCGCATCATGGCGATTCGCCTGATGGGCAAGGCCGGATTCGCGCACCTGCAGCAGGACGGCAAGAGGCTGCAGATCTATGTGAAGAAAGATGCGGTCGGAGACAAGGGTTTCGAGTTATACAAGTTGCTCGACCTCGGCGATCACATCGGTGTGAGCGGATATCTGTTTCGCACGCGCACCGGTGAACTGAGCGTGCATGTCGCGGAGATCACGTTCCTGAGCAAAGACCTGCTGCCCCTGCCCGAGAAGTGGCACGGCCTGACCGACGTCGAGCTGCGTTACCGCCAGCGCTATGTCGATCTATTCATGAATCCCGAGGTGCGCGAAGTTTTTCTGAAGCGGACGAAGATGGTGCAGTCGATGCGTCGGACGATGGAGTCGCACGGCTTCATTGAGGTCGAGACGCCGATGATGCAGCCCATTGCCGGCGGCGCGGTGGCGCGGCCATTCGTTACCCATCACAACACGCTCGACATGGATCTCTACCTGCGCATCGCGCCGGAACTTTATTTGAAGAGGCTGGTGGTGGGCGGGCTCGATCGCGTCTACGAGATCAATCGCAACTTCCGCAACGAAGGTTTGGGATGGCGCTGGAATCCTGAGTTCACCATGCTCGAGGCCTACCAGGCCTACACCGACTATCAGGGCATCATGAGCCTCGACCCAGGAAGTCATCACCGAAGCCGCGAAGGCCGTCAGCGGCGGCACGAAAACGAAGTGGGGCGAGCAGGAGATTGATTGGGCCAACTGGCAGCGTATGACTATGCGCGAGGCGATCATACGTTATTGGCCGGAGACGGCAGGCCCCAAGCCGGAGATGAGCGATTTCGCCAGCGCAGAAGGTGTGAAGAAACTGGTCGAGCGCTTCAACTCGGGTCATGCGCACATGGCTTACGAACCGAATGCTCCGGCGGGAAAGACCATCGCGGCATTGTTTGAGGCCGCGGCCGAGGAGCACTTGACGGAGCCCACGATCATCTACGAATTTCCCACAGCGGTGTCGCCGCTCTCCAAGCAGAAGCCGGACGAGCCCGACTGGACCGAGCGCTTCGAGATCTTCGCCGGGCAGATGGAGATTTCCAACGGCTTCAGCGAACTCAACGATCCGGAAGACCAGCGCCGTCGATTCGAGGCGCAGTTGAAGGAACGCGAGCGCGGCGACGACGAGGCCCACCAGATGGATGAGGATTACATCCGCGCCCTGTCCTATGGGATGCCGCCGGCGGGCGGCGTCGGCATAGGCGTCGACCGGTTATGCATGTTGTTGACGGATTCCCACACCATCCGCGACGTAATCCTGTTCCCGCTCCTGCGCCCGGAAAAGAGTTCCACCCCAGAGGACACGGGGAGTGCCGGTGAGGGCTAAGTCTTTACTTTTATAGTATTAACTCATGAGTATATAGTTCTGTGCTGTGATTACTGTATGGACCCTTTTTATAATTTTTCCTCTAATGTTAGCGAGGTTCGTGCTCTGAAATAGCAGCGCTACCGTAGTGTCCCCAGACATTGGGTCGGTAGCGCTTTGTTGTTGGTGTCGGCGCCGAAGGCTCCCCCGCAGCGCGATCAGAAAGCCAGCTGGATGCGGTTCATCAGCACGTTCTCACTGTGCAGCGGAGCCACGGTCGCTGAAGCCATTCTGAACGCGGTGTGCTCGTAGTCCATCTCAAATTTGACATAGCGATTGAGATACCAGTTCATCCCAATGGCCCGCTCGTTCGCCGCCTGCGCCGCGGTTTTGGGATTCGCGAAAAGTGGAAAGGCGTCCCCGTCGATGCGAAGTTGACTGTAGCGCAAGGCAAGTTCCAGAGCTCCAAGGCGGCGAAGGCCCTGCGCGTGCTCCGTAGCATTGCGCGGGCGGACTCCAGCATAGGCGTTCTTCTCTCCCGTAAGCATCACCGAACCGGCAACCTGCCAGGCTTCGTTTCGCACCCTCCCAGTGAGGCTCTTGTTCAAAACATCCTGCGATGAAATGGCGTATTCGCCGAGCAGGCCGACGGGGCCTACATAGTAGTAGGCCTGCGGCGACAGCCGGTTATGCTGGCCATTCGCGGTCGCGCTGGAAGAGTACTTGAAGAAGGTGGTCTGTCCCACGGTCTTCAAGCCCGCGATGGTGCCGGTTTGATGTCCGGCGGAGCCGCCTACGCCGATGCCAAACTGATGCAATGCATTCACGCCAGTCGCGGCAAATGGGCGGACGAAGATGCGGGCGGCAGCTTCACCGCCGTGAGACCACTGGCTGAAGGGACCGTTCGATCCATCACTCGATCCGTTGAAGTAACCGCCGGCGTACGAGACGGAGTCGGAGAGAACGGAACCTGAGAGTTGCACCCCGATATACCGCAGCGGAACTAGGTCGGAGGCGAGGGAGCGCTCGGCAAAGGTGAGATCACGGTCCGATCGGAGAACTTCGAGGCCGATTGGTTCTTTGAATTTTCCCACCCGCAGTTTCGCGAATTTGACTGACCTCAGTTCGAGAAACGCTTCCTGAATCTGGTACGTGCTCTGTCCGAAATCTGGCATGAATCGGAAATCAACGGCGTTGAATAACGTGCCTTCAAATAAGGGACGGATGCGGCGGAACAGGAACGTATCCAGCCCTTCTCCGTGTATGGTGTCGACGAACATTCGGTCGTCTGCCTGGGCGTAGCCATGCACCTGCAGATGGGTAGCGCCATCCGAGGTGGACAGCCACAGGCCGTCGCGGCGGAACCAGACCGGGGAATTGCTTTTTGCCGGGGGCGAGGAAATCGGTTCCACAGCGGCGGCGGAGCGTCCGTCTGGAAGGGCGGCCTGGACAGGTGCATCGGTTACGGTTTGTGAGTACGCGGCAGCTGTTAATGTCAGAAACGTCAGGGCCAAAAATACGTTCTTGCGGGCTTTCATGGAATTACTGTCCTCTCCTCTGGTCGTGTGTTATTCAATCATTGCTATAAACTTGGTAGAGAATCTACCGAACATCTTTACTAATCTTGCTGGTTAACTGTTGCAGCCTTAGGAATTCAGGAGTCTGCTGGCCTCATCTCTAGGTTGCGGCTGTCAGCCCCCATTTGTTCTGCAGATGACGTTCCATCCCTTTGAATACGACGCCATCGACAACGTAACCGATCGCGATGATCAGGATCATCACAGCGATCACCGCGCTCATGTCATTCAAATCGCGGCCCATCATGAGAACCTGGCCGAGTCCCAGACTCAGGTAGAGCATCTCGGCGGTAATGAGGGAGCGCCAGGCAAAGGCCCAGCCCTGCTTAAGTCCGGAGACGATAAATGGCAGGCTGGCGGGCAACAGCACGTACCAGAACAGCTTGAATCCTTTGGCTCCGAGGTTGCGTCCAGCCTGGCCGAAGATTTTGGGCATCTGCTTTCGCCCGTCTTCCATGGCCAGCGTAACCGACAGCAGCGAGCCCATGATCACTACGAAGAGAATGGCATTCTGATTAAGCCCGAACCAGAGTAAGGCCAGAGGCCACCAGCAGATGCTGGGCAAACTCTGCAGACTGACCAGCAAACCGCCCATGGTTTGTTCGAGGAATTTGTTGCTGGCCACGCCCAGTCCGAGAATCATGCCGAGGGCCACGGAGATCGCGTAGCCGATTACAACACGCTGCATGCTTACCCGAATTGCGATCCAGTAAGTGTGATCCTGGAATCCGGCATAGAGCGCTTCGCCCACGCCCCAGGGCGTGGGAAAAAGATACGGTGGCCAGACCTTCAGTTCGGCCAGCAAAGTCCAAAGGCCGAAGAGTGCGGAATAGAAGATGATGTAGCGCGCAGCGCGTTTCATGCCTGGACTCCCGGTTCTATGCGAGGCTTCACGCCATCGTTGTATTCGGCTTCGAGCGACTGGTTGATCTCGTCCCGCAACTCGTTAAGGATTTCGCGGGCGGCGCGAGCTACGGTCGGGTCTTCGAGTTGGCGCGGGCGCGGCAACTCGACGGGGAACTCGCTCTTAACGCGGCCGGGACGGAAGGTCAGAAGCACGACGCGATTGCCGAGGCGAACCGCCTCACGCACATTGTGGGTGACGAAAATGATGGTCCGCCCGGTTTCGCTCCAGATGCGCTCCAGTTCATCGTGCAGCAGGTCGCGAGTCTGGGCGTCGAGGGCGGCGAAGGGTTCGTCCATCAGGAGGACGTCGGGTTCGGTGGCCAGCGCGCGGGCGATGGCAACGCGTTGGCGCATGCCGCCGGAAAGTTGATGGATGTAGCTTTTTTCAAATTTCGCCAGATGCACGAGGCGCAGATAGTAGCGAGTTCTTTCCTCGCGCTCGGCTCTGGGGATGCCTTTCATCTTCATCCCGAATTCGACATTCCGGCCGACGGTAAGCCAGGGAAACAGGGCATGCTCCTGGAAGATCATGATGCGGTCCGTGCCCGGACCTTGCACGGGCTTGCCGTCGATCAGGATCTGTCCGGAGGTTTGCGGATGCAGGCCGGCAATCAAATGCAGCAATGTGGACTTCCCGCAACCGGACGGACCGACAATGCAAACGAACTCGCCGGCACGTACTTGAAGATTGATGTGGTCGAGAGCCAGCAAACGCTCTCCGCTCTGGGTTCGATAACTGAGACAGATGTCGCTGAGGCCGACCTTGGAAATCTCGCGCGAAATAGAACGCACCGAGCGGACGAGCGAGACTGGCTCTTCGCTTCGCCTACCGAAGGGCGCAGGGAAGCGAGGGTCGAGAGGAATAGGAGACCGACTGGAGAAATTCTGTATGTTCGTACTCATGGAATCGCCTTTCGTCCCTTTTCGGCGAGAACCTGGTTGAGAAGTGTGAGGTCGTAGAGGCCGGAGAGGTCAGGTTTCTGCCGGCCGAGAAATCCATCGTCGAAGGCTTGTTGGGCAGCGATGGTGAGCGCGCTGTGCAGAGGGTCGTACGTGACCTGCATTCGGGAGAACGCTTCGTCGAGGACGGCCGGTGGCAGCGCCTTGCTGGTTTCGCTTTGAATCTGCTGGTTCAAGAGCTTTTTTGCTTCGCGTTGGTGGCCGTTAATCCAGTCCGTCAATTCGACGTTGGCACGAATCCAGTTCTTGACCAAGTCCGGATGTGCCCTCAGGAACTTGGTGTTCACGACAAGCAGTCCGATGACGAATTGTCCGTTTGGCCATAGACTGCGCTCGTCTACGAAGAGGTGGCCGTTGCCTTCATGGATCAGGCGTGTGGCCCAGGGTTCCGGAGCCCATGCCGCATCCAGATCTTTCTTGAGGAACAGAGTCAGTTGATCGGGATTCGCCATGGGGACGATCTGTACGTCGCCGCCCTTGTCGTTGGTTTTCATGCCGTGATTATTGAGCCAGCTGCGCAGCGCGACGTCTTGCGTGTTGCCGAATTGCGGAGAGGCCACGCGCTTGCCGTGGAAATCATCCGGCTTGTTTATGCCGGAGTCGTTGCGCACAATGAGGGAAGCGCCGCCACTAGCAGCACCTGCCACAATGCGAAGGGCTTCGCCGCTGGAATGGACGTAGCCATTGATGGCCGGATTCGGGCCGACGTAAGTCATATCAATCGCGCCGGCAAACAAGGCCTCAATCGCCGAAGGCCCGGCATTGAAGCTGGTCCACTGCACTTTGACCTGTGGGCCCATGGCTTTCTCGAACCAGCCATTGGCTTTGCCCACCATAGCTTGCGGGTGAGTGATGTTGGGGAATGCGCCGACACGGAGGGTGTTGGCGCTGCCCTGGGCCCATCCGGAGATTGCCGTTGCGAGCCCCAGCAGGAATGCGGCCAGAAGGCGTCTATTCACCCCTGGGTCCTCCTGCCACGACCATTGATAAATGATTCCATAAACTCTATCAACATAATAGACTTTATTAACGTTAGGGACAATGCAAGTAAAGTTCCAATCGCCAGCAAAAAAAGGAAAATCAAAGTTAGTAAAATCAAAAGGTTAGCGGCGTGACCGGGAAATACCTCAGGTTTCCCTGTGCAGAAATTTGCAATTTAAAGGCGGTACCTCAGCCAGAAACTCGCAGAACCAGGAGGCTAACGTTGTCGGGACCTCCGCGCTCCAGAGCCATACCCACTAGCCTCAGGCAGGCTTCCGTCGGTGAGTTTGCTTGTGCCACGCGGGCGAGTTCCTGATCGCCCACCAGACCCCAGAGCCCGTCCGTACAAAGGACCAGGGTGTCTCCCTCTTGCAGGGGAACGGGACGATCCGGAAAGTGAGGCGCGACGTCTCGACCGCAGCCCAGAGCAGCGGTAAGAATGTGACGCTGTGGGTGGGACTCGGCATCTTCAGAGCGTACGACGCCACTCTCGACAAGCCTTCCGACATAGGAATGATCCCGCGTAAGCCTGGAAATGGATCCGGCGCGAATGTGATAGAGGCGACTGTCTCCAACGTGGGCGAAGTGGAGCTGCCGATCGGCGATGGCGACAGCAGTGCACGTGGTGCCCATTCCGTAGAACTGCGGATGCTCGGCGGCGTAGCGTTGAATCGTCTCGTGAGCGGATTGGAAGGCGTGGAAGAGGGTATCTTGGGGAGTCGCGCGGAAGACGTGGTCGTAGATGTGACGCACGGTTTCGACGGCGAGGCGGCTGGCTTCTTGTCCGCCTTCGTATCCGCCCATGCCGTCGGCAACGATGGCGAGGCGGCCCTTGCGAAGGAATTCCTGCTCGGAGTCGGGCTCCCAATAGAGATAGGAATCTTCGTTATTGGTGCGCAGGCGGCCGACGTCGGTCAGACTGGCTGCTTCGATTCCGGGCCTTGAAGTTTTGCAATCGACTGCCATAACCGAGGAGCGCGAGCTTTCTGAAACCCGGATGCGACGAATCTGGTGTGACAAAAACTGGTGTGATCGACAAACCGTTCCGGTCATTATAAGGGAAGCTCAGATTTCGATCTTTCCCTGTGGGACCTTACCCTGGAGGATCTTCCCCGCCTTGCGACGAGGTTTGGGTAGGGTATCACTTGCACAGGCAAACACAACAACGAGTTCGCGCTGCTTCTGGATACAGGAAGAATTGCAAAGGTTCCGCATCGTTTCATGCCGTAGGGGAAAGCGTCGGAAGCGGAGGCGGGATGGTGGAATCGGTGATTTGGCAAGCCGCTCGTTGACGATTTACTATTTCGTCACTCCATGAAACCTCTCACGAAGATGATCTCTGACACTCGTATCCTCTGTTTTCTCTTATCCCTTCCGGCCGGCGCGCTCTTTTTGGGTTCTTCCAGTGCACAGACCGTTCCGTCGAGCGCATCGCTGGCGAGCGAAACTCCGGCCAAAGTCGAGGCTGTGACCGACAGCTTTGACTACGTCAAGCGCGATGTAATGATTGCGATGCGCGACGGAGTGAAACTGCATACCGTGATCGTCATTCCAAAAGGGGCGAAGAACGCGCCCATTCTGCTGACGCGGACGCCTTACAACGCCAGCGCGCAATTGAGCCACGCGCAGAGTTCCCACCTGGGTTCGATTCTGAACGGCTATGACAATGCCGTGGAAGTGATTGTGGAAGGCGGATACATCCGCGCGGTGCAGGATGTGCGTGGCAAGTACGGGTCGCAGGGCGACTACGTGATGACTCGTCCGCTGCACGGGCTGCTGAACCCGACGGCGGTCGATCATTCGACCGACACTTATGACACCATCGACTGGCTGGTGAAAAATGTTCCCGAGGCCAATGGCAAGGTGGGCATTCTGGGAATTTCCTACGACGGGTTTTTGCCGTTGATGGCGCTGGTGAATCCACACCCGGCGCTGAAAGTGGCAGTGCCGATGAATCCCATGGTCGACGGCTGGAGGGGAGACGACTGGTTTCACAACGGCGCCTTTCGCGAGCAGAACATGCCATACATCTACGAGCAGGAGGCAACCCGGGACAACAGCGCGATGTGGTGGACCAACCACTTTGACGACTACGACGTGTATATGGAGGCGGGTTCAGCGGGGGAACTGGGACGGCGTCATGGGTTAGAGCAGGTGGGATTCTGGCGAAAACTGCTGGAACATCCGAGCTATGATGCGTGGTGGCAAGAGCAAGCCATGGACAAGATTCTGGCCGCGCAGCCTTTGAAAGTGCCGGTGATGCTGGTCGATAGTTTGTGGGATCAGGAAGACATCTACGGCGCGGCGGCGGTCTACAAAGCGATCAAGCCGAAGGATACCAATAACGACATGGTGTTTCTTGTCATGGGACCGTGGCATCACGGGCAGGAGATTGGCGATGGCAGCACGCTCGGTGCATTGAAATTCAACAGTGATACCGGGCTCTATTTCCGCGAAAACATTCTGCGGCCATTTTTGGATCACTATCTGAAAGACGGCGCGCCCAAAGCAGATGTGGCTCCCGTGACGGCGTTCGAAACGGGGACGAACACTTGGCGGCCGTTGCCCTCGTGGCCAGCGGGATGCGCCAGCGCTAGCCAGTGCTCGATTCATGCTAGGAAGCTGTACCTGGAGGCGGGACTCAAGGCGGGATTTGACGCGCCTAAGAGCGGAGATGCGGCATTCGATGAATATGTTTCGGATGCGGCGAAGCCCGTGCCTTTCCGCTCACGGCCGATTCAACCGGTGGGATACGGCGGCCAATTCACCTGGTCGCAGTGGCTGGTGGATGATCAGCGAGAGGCGTCGGGTCGTCCTGATGTGTTGGCCTTTGCGTCGGACGTGTTGAGGGAACCGGTGAAGATCAGCGGGCAGCCGATTGCGAATCTGATCGCATCGACGAGCGGAACCGATTCGGACTGGGTGCTCAAGGTGATTGATGTTTATCCCGATGAGGTGGCGGGACAGGTAGGGATGGGTGGTTATCAGTTGATGATTTCCGCCGACATTTTTCGCGGGCGCTATCGGGAGAGCCTGGAGACGGCGAAGGCGATCGCGCCGGACCAGCCTCTGCTTTATCACTTTGTGCTGCCGACGGCGAATCATGTATTTCTGCCGGGGCACCGGATCATGGTGCAGGTGCAGTCCAGCTGGTTTCCACTGTACGATCGCAATCCGCAGACCTTTGTGCCCAATATTTTCTGGGCCAAGCCGGGAGATTATAAGAAGGCGGTGCAGCGCGTCTTCCACTCGGCCGAGCAGTCGAGCTTCATTGAACTGCCGGTGGTCGAGACGAGATGAGAGGCAACGTGGTTTTCAGGAGGTGTGTGCGAATCGCATTGCAGGTCGGTGCCGGTCTGTTGTTGCTGACCGCGCCGTCGCTGGGGCAAGGGAAGCGGCTGTGGGTGCTGCGCGCGCCGGGAGAGATGGTCGAATACGATCCGGCGACATTTGCGGTAAAGCAGACGGTGAAAGTTCCAGCCGAGGCGATGGAGAATCTGCTGGGTTTGTCGGTAAATCATCTAGGGCAAATTTTGTTTGTGCCGATCGTCAACCTGCCGCTGTCCGAGGAAGATGTGCAATCGGGACACAAAGTGTGGTTCTGGGACGGACATGCGGCGGCGACGCTGGAGCAAGGTGTGAAGAGAGAAGTGGCGGCCACGGGATCGAACCAGGCGATCAACGAGGCAGCTCCGACGGCGCGGCTTTCGGCGGACGGCACACATTTGTTCTGGTTTGCAAATCAGGCGCACCGGCTGCAGAGAGACGGATTGGACCTTTCGACGGCGACGACCTGGCAAGCATGGCGAACCGACCTGAGCGGCGGAGCACGCGAAGATCTGGCCACAGTCAAACTTCCGGAGTGCAAGTGCGCGACGGGCAGCTGCGAGGAGACTTGCCCCTACTGCGGAGTTTGGGTGCCAGAGCGCGGGATCGAGAATTTCTTTCTGATGACGCAATACGTGACCCGGCAAACCGAATCTGACTACCAGAAGAGTTCGCGCTATCAGGAGGAGAACGGCAAGTGGACGGCCACGGCGCTGGATAAGCCTTTGGAACGTGAGTTGGACGCTTCTGCGACAGGCGACTTGATTGCTGAGGCGATTCCGGATGCGGGCTGCTGCGGATGGTCGAACGAGAGCAATGATCAGATGCTGGTACGAGCTTCCGGCAAGACACGAGTCGTATTTGACGAGCGGGCGAGCTATCAGAATCCTGACTACGATGTGAGTTTCTATACGTCGAACGCGCAGTTGTCGCCGGCACTGGGGTATGTGGCGATGACCATTGTGTCGACGGCGGACACAAACCAACCCATTCAACTGGCGGACCAGGGAGATGCCAACCCCGAAGAGTTGCAGGGAATTCGGAAGGCATTGACGGAGTTGCCGGCGGTGGAAGTGAAGGGCATGGAGGATTCTCCGCGGAGGGTGGCGTTTGTGCCGCATGCGGTGTTGGTGGGATGGATGAACGAGAAGGAGATTCTGATTGTGGAAGATCATGTGCTCGTGGTTTACAACGTGGGGACGGGAACGCGGCGCAAGTCGAGCCTGCGGCTGGAGGACGCGGGCAGGGTGTTTCTGCGGTGAAGAGACAGGACACATAGCCGATTTCATTCCCTTTGCCTGAAGAACGGCTGCGCCAATCGACCGCTGCCACAAGCTATTCCAAGATTTTATTGACATTAGCCCCCGGAGTGGCGTACAACCGCCTGCACAATTGGAGGTGCACCCATGGGGCGAATCAATGCTGGGATTACGAGCGTCACCTTCGTGGCGCTTCTCGTAATAACCATGCCAACCTTAGCGCAGGAGAACGAGCATAAAGAGAAGCCGGCTTCGACGAGTAGCGCTGCGATGGCGAAACACAGTATTTGGAAGGAAAAGGGCGACGGAGTCTGGGAGGCTCACATTCCCAGATTTGTGGATGACGAAGAGGGAAAGGAGAAGCCCGAGTTTGCGGCTGTGCGGCTGACCGGGGCACGCTATGCCGAGTTTCAGAAAGGTTCCAAGGACTTTCTGAATGACCACAACATTTTTTCGCACAAAGTGAAGGTTCTGGAGTCCTGTCCAGCAGCCAAGCCGACGCAGGAAGAACCAAAGTCTGCTTACTGGTACTTAATAGTTGCCCATTGGCCGGGCAGCACGTCGGCGTGTTACGCCTATCCGGGATGGAGTGAGCCCAAGTGAGCCTGAAGCTCCGGAGCGATGTCACAGCTTCATGCGGCGCTGTAAGGCTTGGAAACGAGGATCGGAGCGCAACGGGTCAACGGCAGGGTCAAACTTGATCCAAGCCAGATATAGATCCCGTTCCGCGTAGGCTTTTTCGAGCCAAGTCAAAGCTTGGTCGTTTTCTGCCAGGGCAATATAGAGAGTGGCGATGAAGTAGGGGGGAATGTAGGTCTGTTTAGACTGTTCCTGCAGTTGGGCCAAGATTTTCAGGGCATTCGGCCGATCTCCCTGTTGGGCGTAGGCGCGTCCCAGCCACACGGCGCGGACGGCGTCGCCGCCCGACAGGGTTAAAGCTTTTTGGAACTCGACGATGGCTTGCGGATAAGCTCCTTTCCCCAAGAAGGTATATCCGAGGCATGCGTGCGCGCCATCGAAGTTGGGCGCTAATTCGAGCGCTTTCTGACACTGTTGGGCAGCCAGATCATATTTGCGAGCAGAGTAGAATATCCAACCGGCCGTCGTGTCGTTAAAGGCGGAGAGCGGATCAATGGCCTGAGCGGCGAGGATCTCGGCCTGCGCCTGCTCAAACCGAGTCATGGCTGAGAGGAAGACAGAGTACAGGCGATGAGCCTCCGCATCACTGGGATTCAGTGCGAGAGCGCGGCCGTATTCCTTGTCCGCACCGTCCCAGTCCCAATCGCCGTAGAAAAGGATCGAGGCCAACTCGGTGTGGGCGCGAGCCAGCGAATCATCAAGAGTCAGCGCCTTGAGCGCATACTGCTTCGCCTTGGGCATGACTTCCTGAGACGGACGGTCAGGAGTTCCCCAGTAAGAGTCAGCCAAACCGGCGTATGCGGGGGCAAAGTTCGGGTCGAGCGCAATCGCTTGCTCGTAATACTGACGGGCTCTCTTGCGCTGCTCGTAGGTCCCAATATTCAAGTAGTTGGCTTTTAGATACGCCTCTTGGGCGGCGGGTTCGACCGGATGTGGAGTGGTCAACCGTTCCTGGTCGTGGGGTGTAAGCTTCACTTTGATTTCGTTGGCAATAGTGAAGGCGAGTTCGCGCTGAAGAGTGAGCAGATCGCGAAGTTCCCGTTGGTAACTCTTGGACCAGAGTTGGCTGTCGGTATTGGCATTGAGAAGCCGGGCGGTGACCTCGACGGTGTTGCCGGAGCGCAGGACGGATCCTTCCACAATGGCATCCACGTTCAATTGGCGTGAAATTTCGCGCAGCGGCAGCCTGTCGGTCTTGTAGCGCATGACCGAAGTTCGTGAAATGACACGCCGCACGCCCCGAATCTGACCGAGATCGGTAATGAGAGCTTCGGTCATGCCGTCGGCGAGGTAGTCCTGCTCGGGATCGTGGGACAGATTTTCGAGTGGCAGAACCGCCAGCGACTCGATTCTCGTGCTGCCTTCGGGGAACCAGTTTCCGAACCACGCAGCGAGCAGAAGCAAAATAGCCAGCATCCCCGCTGCCGCCAGGATGGAGCTGCGGCGCACGCGTTTTGGGCGCTGGAGAATGACGTTGGTGGAACTTCCTGTGTTCAGGCGGCGCAGGTCTACCAGCAAATCGCGGACGGACTGATAGCGATTGTCGGGATCTTTCTCGAGACACTTCAGCACGATCTGTTCGAGCGCTGGAGAAATGTGTCGATTGAGCACGCCAGGCGGTTGAGGCGGTTCGCGGAGAATCGCATCGATCAGGCGTGCCGTATGTGTATCGGGAAACGGACGAGCGCCTGTCGCGCATTCGTAGAGGACAGCGCCCGCCGCCCAGATGTCACTTCGAACATCCACCGTCTCGCTGCGCAATTGTTCCGGGGCCATGTAGGGAAGAGTGCCGACAGGCCCTTTTGCGTCATCGGCGGTTTTCGTCACGGCCGTGTCGCTGACTGGATGCACCAGTCTGACTAAGCCAAAATCGAGAATCTTCAAGCGGTTGTCGGGAGTGATCCGGAGGTTACCCGGCTTTAAGTCGCGATGAACGAAGTGCTGGCTGTGAGCGGTGTCCAGACCCTCCGCCAGTTGCGTTCCCATGTGTAGCACTTGTTTTTCCGGCAGCGAGCCAGCGGCCAGCTTGGCGTCCAGGGTCACACCCGGAATGTATTCCGTCACCAGGAAGTCGACGCCATTTTCCGTACCAAAGTCGAAGACGGTTTCAATATTGGGGTGATTTAGTTTGGCCAGAGCGAGCGCCTCCTGGCGGAAACGCTTGCGGGCACCTTCGTCCGCCAGTGCGCCGCGGGGCAGAACTTTTAGAGCAACGTCGCGATCCAGTTGTTCGTCGTGAGCGCGATACACGACTCCCATGCCGCCAGCCCCTATTTGTTCGCGGATTGTGTACCGAGAAAGCGCTGGCGCGATCATGGTCTGGACTTACTCCAGTGTGTTGGCATGTTACTCCTTTAAGGCCGAACGGGGAACGACATGTGAGCGACAGAGTCTTTGACGTCATTTGAGGCTTACCAGCAGTTCATCGCACGCGCGGTCGAGTTTGGCAGATCTTAACAAAACAAGGAAATTGTGTTGAATGTGGAGGCCTGGAATCAGGCAATCATGCGATCGTCCTTCCGCTGACCGGCGCGATAGAGGATCCAGCCGAGGAGATTCGCCGCCAGCACCACTCCGGCGATTTTCAGGGAATAGCGAGACTGGCTCTCCACGCGTATGATCGGGAAGATCGAGAGTACAACGAAGAGCAAGGTTACGAGAAAGCCCGAAGCTGCCGCCGCGCGCAGAACGAGGCCAGGGCGGATACCCCGGGCTTTGGGCGCGAGCAGAGGAATGGCGAAGAGCGCGAGATAGGCCAGGCCGTAAAAAGTGAAGCCCCAGGTCAGAAGAAGTTCGTAGGCCTCTTGTTCGCCGACGCCGATCAGGGCCGCGATGCTCGCGGCCAGGGTTGCCCCTCCCAGGAAAAGGATCGAGTTCACCGGCGTTTTGTAGCGGGAATGCAGATGCGAGAACCAGGGGGGCAGCAGATGGTCCCAGCCGGCGGCCATGGGGAGGCGCGCGCTGCCGCTGAAATAGAGGCTGAAGGTGGAGAGGTAATTCGCCAGCAGCAAGAAGATGGCAACCGGAACGATGACGGCGCCGAAGTTCCCGAAGCCGCGGCGCAAGGCTTGCGGGATGGGACCGATGACATCGACAGCGTCGGGGGAGACGTAGGCCAGAATCGCACTCGTGGTGAAGATATAGATCAGCGCGATCATGGGCGCGGTGATCAGGATGGAACGCCCGATGTTGCGGGCGGGGTTGCGGGATTCCCCGGCGAAGATGGCGACATATTCGAAGCCGCTGAGCGCGCCAAAAGTCATCTTGCTGAAGACGCTGAGAGTGAAAACCGTGAGCGGCGGTGCGACCAGTCGCAAGGGATGGAAAGCAGTGAGAGTTCCGTTGCGTACATTCAGCAATGGAAGGGTTACAAGTACGGCTACGGTGACGAGCACGGCGATGCTGCCTGCATTGTTGAACCACTTGCCAACGCTGAAGCCAATGCCGGCCAGCAGCATTTGCGCCGCGATTAGAACTACTGACGCAGACAGAACAGCCCACCGGTTGTCGGCCATCCAGGATAGTGAAGGCACGGCATAAGCCAGGAAGGTCGAAGTGACCAGGCCGATGATGGCAACGTAGAGCATGATGAAGAGCCAGAGATTCCACGCCACCAGGAACCCGATTTGATCGTTGAAGGCGAGGCGCGCCCATTCGTAGAGACCGCCTTCGAGCGGCATCAGACGATTGAGATGTGCGACGATCAGCGCGAGTGGAATGAAGAAGAGCAGCATAGCCGAGAGCCATAGGACAACATGAGCCGGCCCAGCCTTCACCGCCGTGCCGAGAAAGTCGGGGACTACTACAAGCAGGATTTGCGCGAGGATCAAGTCGAGGAGACCGAGTTCCCGACGGAGGCCGGCGCTGTGGGACTGAATTTCGGCTTCGGCTGATTGGAGAGACGGATTGTCTGGGATCGCCAATTTAAGTCTCAGAAGGGAAGTCAAATACCCCGCGCTGTCCCGCCAAAAAACGCGGAGCAAGCACGGGGTACCCTCACCGATTTTTCCTAGCTACTCAATTCATTATTTCTTTTCTGCTGGCCTCAGGAGCAAATCTTGATAATCGAAACTGAAATCGGCCAGCGGGGAGACTGCGGCCATGCTTGCGTTGTCGATGGTGCCGTCCGGGTTCAACGCAAAGGTCACGAACGCGTCTTCGATGGTGCGGACGCGCCAGTGGGCCTTGAAGGTGTCGTGTTGCCACGGTTGCAGGTCGCCGATCATGGTGGGCGAGTGATCGAAAGTCATCACGAGACCGCCATTTTCCATACGGATGGTGATCGGTCCGTACCACGCGTCATTGTAGACGCCGGCATATTTTTCGAGAGGCAGGGAAGGCTTGGAGTCGGCGGCGCGGGCGGCTTCGGCCTTCTTCATCGTCTCAGCCGCGTCTTTTTCCTGGGTGTCTTCACGGGATTTGAAGGCCGAAATCCAGTCGGTGGACGGCAAATGAAAGTAGGAATCGAGCACATGGAATAGGATGGAATCGAAGGCGCCGTCCTCTTCAGCGTTCGTGAGCACGACGACTCCGAGATTTTCCTCGGGCACGAGCATGACGCGGGAGACGAATCCGCCAACGCTTCCAGTGTGCCCCACGAGCTTGCGGCCGTGATAGTCTCGCAATTCCCAGCCCAGAGCGTAGTCCGCGAAATTGGCTTTCAGTCCGGCGAGAGCGGCAGGTGGATCGCCGATGGGAAGAATGGTTTGCGGCGTCCACATCTCTTTGGAGCGCTGCTCGCTGAACAGGTGGCCATCGCGGTCCGTGAACCTGCCGCGATTTAACTGCAGCTGTACCCACTTCGCCATGTCCGCGGCGCAGGAATTGATGGAACCAGCGGGGCCGGCATTGTCGAGGTTTTCGAACGGAATCACTTGCAGTTTGTCCTCCACGCGCGAGTGCGGGTAGGCGCGATCCTCGCCGGGCTGGATGTTCGCGTTCGTGACGTTGGAATGGTTCATGCCGAGCGGCGTGAAGATTCGCTGGCGAATGTAGTCGTCCCAGGAAATGCCAGTCACGGCGGGGACGATCTGTCCAGCGGTCATGTAGAGCAGATTGTCGTAGGCATAGTGGCTGCGGAAACTGGAGGCAGGCTTCATGAAGCGCAGCTTGTAAATAATTTCTTCGCGGGTGTAGGTGGAGTGCGGCCAGAAGAGCAGGTCGCCTTCGCCAAGACCCATGCCGCTGCGATGCGTGAGCAGGTCACGGATGGTCATCTCGTGCGAGACGTAGGGGTCGTACATCACGAAGCCGGGAAGACGCTGGTAGACGGGATCGTCCCAGGAGAGCTTGCCTTCATCGACCAGCGTGGCCAAGGCAGCGGTCGTGAAAGCTTTGGTGTTGGAGCCGATGCCGAACATGGTGAATTCGTCGACCGGAGTACGGTCTCCCAGTTTGCGCACGCCGTAGCCCTTGGCGACTAGAATCTTGCCGTCTTTCACAATGGCTACAGCCATGCCGGGGACGGCGAAGGTTTTCATGGAAGAGGCGACGTAGGCATCGAGATCGGCGGGCGGGGCGCTTGAAGGCGCGGGGGACTGCGCGGATGCAAAACTGATGAAAGTCAAAGCTAGGAAAAAAACGGGAAACCGTTTCAGGCAAGAGCGCATGAATCTCTCCAAGTAGTGATCACGTACAACAACTTCGACGACGAGATTAGAACATAGCAGCTGAGATTCGCAGAGAGTGTACTCGGTTTGTAGCGACGCGAGCAGTTCGTTAGCCCGTTAGGGAGTTTTGGCGCGCATCAAAAATGAAATGTCGCCTACTTTGTACAGAACCTTTCCCGGAGAATCCGGGGCAGCGTGTACCGTGCCCGCACGCACCGCGTCGAACGCAACCACGAGCCGAGGGAGAATTTCGGGCGATGCAACCGGAATATTGTGCGCGCCCAGAACCAGTTTGATTTGCGGGCCGAGGGCGGCCAGCCGGCGGATGGATGCGGCATACGCGTCCACATCAGTTTCGGGGCGGAAAAGCCAGATCGGGGCAGGATAGTAAGTGTCTCCGGTGAACAGAAGGCCGTTGGCACGATCGATCAGTGAGATGGCGTCGGGTGTATGGCCGGGAGTGGCGATGACCTCAAGCGTACGGTCACCCAAATCGAAGCGGTCTCCGTCGTGGGTATAGGCCGTGATTTTCCACGGCCGGGTCGCGTAAGTCTTCGGATTGAAGTCCTTGGGCAGTGCGCCACAAATCTGGCCCGGCGTGATTTCCTCCTGCGCGTCTTCGCGCGAGCCGCGTGCGTTCCTCCGTGTGAAGTCCGTGTCGATACCGTAAATGGTCTTGAATTGCCAGTTGCCGCCCACGTGATCGTCGTGAGTATGGGAGTTCAACACGATGATCGGCACTGTCGTAAGTTCGGCGGTCAGCCTCTTGATGTCGCTCATGCCCATGCCGGTATCGAACAATATTGCTCGCTGCTTGCCAACGATCAGGTAGCTGATCACTTCTTCCGCTTGATGCGGTTCGTAGATGGCGAATACATCGCGCGCTGGTTTGTAGACTTCGAACCATGCATCGCTGACCGGAACGCGCTCGAGATTCTTGTACTCGGGGCGAGGAAGCGGGCGGCACCATTCAGGGATCGTATTCTGAGCCATTAAAGGCGCTGCGATAAGAAAGCAGTTCGCTAGAATAGCAATGCATTTCTGCCTGGAAAATTCTGCGTAGACGCGTCTGGACGCCTGGGTCATTTTGAATCTTGTCTGGACTTGCAGAATCGTAAATTATAAAGAGATTACCTTGGTTGGCAAGGAGCGCCATGGTTTCAAGCAATTTTATTTTCTGGGAAGTGGATGCGCAGGCCGACTTCATGTTGCCCGGCGGAAAACTCTACGTACCGGGGGCGGAGCGGTTGCTGCCAAAGATTCGCCGGCTCACCGACGCGGCTCGACAGGGGCGAGTCTTACTGGTTTCGCATGGATGTTTTCATACGCCGAACGATCCCGAGTTCAAGATTTTTCCGCCGCATTGCGTGAAGGGAACCGCAGGAGCGGAACTTGTTCCCGAAGCGCTGACTGAAAAAATTGTGCGGGTGCCGAATGACGCGGAATCGAAACTTCCGGAAGATTTGTCGCAGTACCAACAAATCCTGCTGGAGAAGCAGACGCTGAATATTTTTGAGAGCCGGCACGCGGATGCTCTCGTGCGCCGGCTCGGAACTCAGGCGGAGTTTGTGGTCTTTGGAGTAGTGACGGAATACTGCGTGAGCTTTGCTGCTAAGGGTCTGCTCGAACGGGGACGGCGCGTGGCCGTCGTGCAAGATGCCATCGAAACCCTCAAGCCGGACGACGGAAAAAAGGCAATCGCAGAACTAGAGCGATGGGGAGCCCGACTGACGACGGCAGACCAGGCTCTCAAGGCGCTTGGCCGCTGAGAGCCTGGCCCGAACCTCAGTGATGGTCGTGGTCGCCGTGGTTGTGACGCCAGGTCCAGTATTCCTTTTGTTCTTCGGGAGGAAGTTTACGGAAGTCGCGGTGGGCGTCACGATGGGTCTCATCCGCCCAGCGATTGTAGTAGACAACTTCGTCGTTGTTCCACACGTGGTAGTCGGTGTAATAGGGATCGTATACGCGATAGGAATGGTGCTCGGAACAAGCCATTCCTGCGAAGGACGAAGTCAGCACGGCTGCTAGCAGCAGCGAACTCAACGGATGTAAACCACGGCTCATGTCTTTCTCTCCTGGAAAAAGGAACACTTCTGAGAGTAATTAGTTGCTGAAAAATCACACGTGGTTTCAGAGAAATCCGCGGACTGTAATAGACTACAGTGTCTTCGAGTGGAGGAATCACGTTGGCCGACCCGTTGCGCATGCTGTTGGATTTGCCGGAGCAGGAAAAAATCGAACGCGGGCTGGAGCACACCCCCCGTGAAATCTGGCAACAGCCCGATACCTGGAGGAAAACATACCAGCGCTGCCAGGAGCAGCGCGCCGAGTTGAATGATGTTCTGCGGCGGGCGGGAATCGGCCGCGGCAACACTTCTTCCCCCACGGTCTACTTGGTCGGCGCAGGCACGTCAGATTATACCGGCCGATCGCTGGCTCCGTTGCTGCGCCGGCGATGGAGTTGTGAAGTCTGGCCCATCCCCAGCACCACCATGCTTACTGAATTCGAAGAGTTCCATCGCCCGGGGAAAGAGTATCTGTGGATTTCATTTTCGCGCTCAGGTGAGAGTCCGGAGGGCGTGGCGCTACTGGAGCAGGCGCTGGACCGGCATCGAGAGATTCGGCATCTGGTGATTACCTGCAACCAGCTGGGACCTATGGCACAACTGTGCCTGCGTCATGCCGACCGGGCTTTCGCTCTGGTGCTTGACGAGGCGGTGAACGACCGTGGCGTGGCCATGACGAGTTCGTTCACGAATATGGTTCTCGCTGGGCAGTGTGTGGGGCATCTGGACGATGATGCCCAGTTCAGCGATGTGGTCGCGCAAACGAGCGAGACCGGGCGACGGTTTCTCCCGGTTGCAGCCGAAGCCGCGGCGGCCATTACGTTGTTCGGTTGTACGCGCACCTGTTTTGTAGGGGCGGGAGTTCTGCGGGCGGTGGCAGACGAATCCGCGCTGAAGGTGGTGGAACTGAGCGGCGGCAAAGTGACCACTCTGGCGGAAACGCCGCTGGGGTTGCGTCACGGGCCACTGTCGAGCGTCGACGGGCAGACGCTATTCGTGGCGTTCCTGTCGAGTGAGGCTCGGCGGCGCGGCTACGAACTGGATTTGCTGCGAGAGATTGATCGCAAGCGTCTAGGGCGGGTGCGAGCGGTGGTGACAGCGAGCGGGGGCGAAGATGCGTCGTCGCTGGTGGATTATTGTTTGTCTTTGGATTCCAGCGGTAATTTTCCGGACCACTATCGGCCGGTATTAGATGTCATGCTGAGCCAGTTGATCGGGCTGTTCGCCTCGATGCGATGCGGGCTGAAGCCGGATCAGCCAAGTCCCAGTGGAACCATCACAAGAGTCGTTGCGCCCATTAAGTTGTATTCGTAGAAGCGAGAAGTCAGAAGTCAGAGTGAAAAAGTAAAAGGCAGATTTCAGATTTCAGATCGCAATCAATCTGCAATCTCCCGATCCAAAATCGACAGTCCTGAAATCTACATTCCGCAATCCGGTTCTCACTTCTTCCTCTTGACTTTTGCATTTCCCATCTGGTCGCTAGACCGCTGTGCTGGCTTCGCTTCCCGGTTCATAGGGACAGAACGGGTCTGTGCCCAGGGCGTCGCCGGTATAGGCAAAAGCCCGTGCCCGCGATCCTCCACAAATGTGGCTATATTCGCAGGCGCCGCACTTTCCGTGGAACTGGTCGGGGGAGTGCAGGGAGCGGAACACCTCAGAGTTGCGGTAGACGTCGACCAGAGAGCCGGTACGGACGTTGCCGCAGCGGAGCGGCAGGAATCCAGAAGGATAAATATCTCCAAGGTTCGAGACGAATACGATGCCATGTCCGTCACGAATCTGAAAACCCTTGTAGACCGACGTTGCCTTCATATCAGGCGTGGGCATGCGGGACGAGCGCATCATGTCAATCGCGATGCGGCGATACGACGGGGCCTCGGTGGTTTTGATGGCGAACGGCGACTGGCGCGAGAGATCGAACACCCAGCGCATGATAGATTCGCCCTGTGCCGGTGGGACCTCATTCAAGGCCTTGCCCCGGCCGACTGAGATCAGGAAGAACAGGCTCCAGCGCATGACGGGAAAACTGGTGCGCAATAATTCGTAAATGGCGGGCAGATCGTCCGCCGTCTCTTCCGCGACCAGAGTGTTGACCTGAATGGGCAGGCCGAGGTGTCCGCAATGGCGGGCCGCTTCCATGGTGCGTTCAAAGGTTCCCGGGACGGCGCGAATGTTGTCGTGCTTCGCGACGCAGGAACCGTCGAGGCTGAGTCCCAAGCTTTGAATTCCGTGTGCCTGCAGCTTGGTAATGGCGTCGTTGGTCAACTCGGGAGTGGCGCTCGGGGTAATGGAGACTTCCAGCCCGAGCCCGTTGGCGTAGTCGATCAGCGGGTAAATGTCTTTGCGACTGAGGGGATCGCCTCCGGTCAGGATCAGGTGCGGGAGGGGATCGCCGAAACCGACCAGTTGGCTCAGGAACCGCTGACTCTCTTCGGTGTTGAGTTCGAGCGGATGCGCCGTGGGCATGGCCTCAGCGCGGCAATGTTTGCAGGCCAGACCGCAGGCCTGAGTCATCTCCCAGTAAACCAGCATGGGATTTTTGGAGAAGTCATGAGCCCCGCGGCCCATGCTTGGAGTAGTGCTGGCAGCGACCATGATGTTCCCCCTTCGGCGAAGCCCACAAGCAAGTTCAGGGTAAGTTCCGAGATGGAAAAAGGCTGTGATTAGGATCACATAGGGTCGTGACGAACTTCGCAACAGCAGTGGCCAGGGGCCAGTGGCTAGTGGTCAGCGGCTGGGTTGTCAATTGGCGGCAGGCCACGGGAGACACACATGCAATGAGGGCGAGCGGAATGGTGGAGGTGTCCCAGCATCCGAGTGAGATGTCCGTCTGCGTGTTGGATTGCGCGCGTTGATATCACGGAGTGATTCGCTAGCGCGCTTGGCTTGGTGGTGCCCACCTTTCGAAAACCGCGAAAGGTGAGGCGGCCAAAACTGTAACCAAATTCATGAGAAGGAGTTGGGCCAGCCCCGCACACACCGGTGTGTTCACACTCGGTGCGCGGGGCAGTCGAACGGCCGTTATTCCTCAGAATGCGCGTGCACGAAGTTCCAGCCGTTGGGTGTGCCCAGGCCCGTCGCCTGGTCCCAGCCCGGTCCGCTCGGGAGCGTGGAATCCGAGCCGAAACTGAGGACGAACCAGCGCGTGGAGAACGGGCTGTTGTAGAGCGCGCTCATGAAGGTCGGCTGGTTACTCGAGCGGCGCTGCCAGTTCCGACGAATTGATCGGGATACTTCCGCCCGCATCGTGAATCATGCCCGTGACGTTATGCCGGGAGCTCTGGTTGACGATGTCGGTAATCGCCTCGGACGGGAGGCGATACAGACGCGGCGCCGCCTGCCCGAGCAGATGGTGTGCGTGCTGCGTGGTAATCCCCCACAGCGCCGAGAACATCGGGCACGAGGCGCTTGTGCCACCGACCACCTCGATCCCCAGATCGTTCTGCGCGTCCACGCTGTAGATGATCTCGACGACCGGTGTACGGATCCGCGACCCAGGAAATATCGGGCGTGAGACGGCGATCCCCGGGGACGGCCGTGCTGGTAGAACGGCTTCGGGTAGGTGTCGCTCGCACCACCCGTGCCGCCGTACACGAAACCCTCGTTGGAGGGTGGATCGAGCGGCGGGCTCCCGAGCGAAACCTTGTCCGCGATCTCGGTGATGGTCGTGCCCCAACTCGTCTGCCAGGCGATGTGCTTTTGGGCGTCAAGGACAACGCTCACTCCGCCGATTCCCGTCACGTAGGGCGAACTTGCGGGCCAGCCGGTGGAGGTATAAAGCCCGCCGAGTTGACTGGCGTTGTCGCCGTAGTCGCCCGTGCTGAACTGAATCGACATGGCCAGCCGCGCCGATGGCTTTGAAAATGTTATCGATCGCGCTGTAGAACTCGGAATCGCCGGCGACTCCGATATCAAAGCCGCTCCAGCTGTTGGAGATGGAGACCACGCCCGGTACCGATGCCGCCTGAAGGATGCCCGCGAACAGGTCGGTGAAGGAATTGGTCGGCGTGACCACCAGAACGATTTTCGCGCCCGGGGCGACCGCATGCACCCACTCAACGTCGAGGGTCGTCTCGGTCGCCCAGCCGGCATTGGCATCGGACGAGAAATTCGATTCGGTCGGCGTGCCAATGACGTGAAGTCCGGCGCGGGAAGGCCCATGTATGGCGAGAACGCGGCCACATCGTTGGCGATCGTGGTCGAGCCGTAAGCGTCGACGATGGCGATGGTCGTGCCTTTGCCGGTCAGGCCGTGCTGATAGAGGGGCGTCAGATTGTAGGCCGTCTGAATGTCGCTCGGCTGGTAGCCGCAAGGCGGGAGCGTTCGGCGGCCCGTTGGTGATGGGTGCGCCGTAACGGTTGCCCTGGTAGCTCGCGGTGGTGGTGCCGTCGGCAGAAGTGAACTCTCCTGGGTCGGCGGGTAGAAGCACTGCGCCGAGAAGACCAGGCCGTTCGGCTGGGCGCTGAGCGGCATGTGGCTGCGGGAGCATAGCCCTCGGCATCGGCTGCCGTTGGATACTTGTGGCGGCCTTGTTGCCGACGCGTGCGATTTGCGGCTCCGGCGCGAGATCGACAGGCCGCTGACGCGCGGCAACCAGCGGGTACGAGCGCAGTCGGCAGAGTCGACTTGCGGGCGCTGGCGCGGAAGGTGCGCCCGTACAGATTGTACTGATGCAGCTCTACGTTAAACGTGCTCTGCACGCGCTCCGCGGCTGCGCTGGCTCTCACGAACAGGTTGTCCTGGCCGTGCCGGTTACCGTGAATCCCTGGGCCTTGAGGAAGTCCGCGACCTTGGCAACTTCTGCAGGAGCTCGGCGCGTGCTGCGCGCGGACTTGTTCGCATGGAAAGGTAGCCGGCCTTACCCGCCTGCTGCGCCGCCACCAGGGCGTCGAGACCCTGCTGGTCGTGCAGTTTCATCCAGATGGTGATCTCGATGGGGCTTGCGGCATTCACCGGGCCGAGGTCGGTTGCTCGGAACAAGAACGACTGGGCGCCGACGGCAGTGGTCGCGGTTAACGCCCACACAAAAATAAGAGCTAGCACTCGCGCTGGTTTCATGATCGAGTCCTCCTTGGTCCGCGGGCAGGCAGACGTTGCTTTCTGAGTGTTAGGGCGAAGTCGGCCAAGTTCAGGCCAAAACCGGCCCAAGGCCGAGAGACGATTCCTATATCAGTGCCGAACCTGAGTGTCAAGAACAAAACGACGCAAAGCCGTTAAGGACGGGCATTTCCGCCGATTGGGTAAGCTTATGTTTGTAAACAAGCGAGGTGTTGGAAAACTCTTCGAGGTATTTCAGGCGCAAAATGCAGCTTGTAAATAAAGGCCCGGGTCTACGGGTGAGCACATAGACCCGGGCGGGCTGTTCCGTTTGATGGCGGACCATAGAGGGGAATCCGGCCAATCCGGCTTGGAGGCCAGAGCGTGCCGGTGAGCGGATCACTCACCCTCGATCATGTCGCGGATGCCTCGTTGGGCAGCGCGGAGTTCGCCGTTCGGAACAGCGATCCCTACCTCTGAACCACTGACTACTTTTTCTGCGCTTCGCGGATGTAGGACACGACCATCTTGGTCTGGTCCGGGGTCACGCCCTTGTTGGCGAATGCGTGCATTGCTTTCTTGTCCTTGCCGCCGGTCGCGATCATGTCGGTCAGATCGGCGTCGGAGGCTTTCTTGGCATCGTCAGAAACCAGGCTCGGAATCTTGGCAGCCGGTTTCCCTGCGAGGTCCGCACCATGGCAGGCCGCGCATTTTGCTTTGTAGATGGCTGCGCCGTCATCGGCGGCCCAGGAAAGGTTGGGCAAAACGAGGAACAACGCGACGGCGATCATCGCGATCAGGATTACGAGCTTCGTCATCTTCATGATTGCTTTTTCCTTTCAGAACCTTACTGGTCTCGGTGGTTCGTCGGCGCTGAAGCAGGAGAATCTCGCAGACGACTTTCGAGGGTGGAATGAGAATGTGTAATCGTCATGCAGTTTCTACGGAACCGAGGCGGTTGGTCAGTGATTGCCGTCACGCCGAGTCGTGATCGTGGTGGGAGGCTAAGTTCGTATGGCGCATTTAGGATCGCGTCAAAAGACTCGTGATCCGCGCCATATGCCGCACTGCCGGTGTCACGATCTCTTCCTAATCCTTGGTCGGCAGCACAAATCACTGAAAACACAGGGATTCACCTCCGGAGTCACCCCCGGATCTTTGGCAAACCGCTTGCGCTTCCATAGTTGCAACTTGCGCCTGAGGTGTTCGTCTTGGAACCTACGCTCATGGTGATCGGCCTGAACCACCGCACCGCACCGCTAGCCATGAGGGAACGTTTTTGGATCGGCGAAACGCGACGCTACGAAGTCCTGCGGCAGCTAAGTAGCGCCGAAGGCATCGAAGAGGTTGTCGTTCTATCGACCTGCTGCCGAACGGAATTCCTGGTATGGGCCAGCGAGCCGACTCTGGCGGCGAATTCGCTGCTCCACTTTCTGGGTGTCGAGCACGGGTTGAAGCTGAAGGAGTGGGAGCACTTCTACCGCCTGCTGGATGAATGCGCCCTGACTCATATTTTTCAAGTCACCTGCGGCCTCGATTCCGTGGTATTGGGCGAGCCCCAGATTCTGGCACAGGTGAATGCGGCGTGGGAGCAGGCGCGAACCGTAGGTGCCGCAGGCCGCTTCCTGAGCGCGGTGCTGGAAAAAGCCTTGAGCATATCTAGCCGAGTGCGTCATGAAACGGCAATTGAGGATCTGACCGTCTCGATTCCGACGGCAGCCCTCGAACTTACCCGCGACATTTTCGGATCTTTGACTGGCCGCAGAATTTTGCTGCTGGGAACTGGGGAAATTAGCGAACTGACGGCCCGCGAGATGGTCGACAGAGGGGCCGGTTCGGTGGTGGTGATCGACCAATCGCCGACGCGAGCCCAAGAATTGGCGGAGAAGTTGGGAGCAACCGCGGCTACCCTGGCTGATCGCTGGAACTGCATGCTGCGCGCGGATATCGTAATCAGCGCGACCGGCTGCCCGCATGTGGTTCTGACTCGCGAGGAAGCGGAGAGAATCGCAGTCGAACGCAACCGTGTGCCACTGCTCCTGCTGGATATCGGCATGCCGCGCGACGTGGAGCCCGATGTACGCCGGGTCGACGGAATTCTGCTCTATGACTTAGACGGACTGGAGCGGGCGGTCAAGAACAATGCCAACGACCGTACGGCTGCGGCCGCGGAAGCGGAAAAGATTGTTGCTGCGGAAGCCCAAGCTTTCCGCGGAAAACTGCAGGCGGAAAGCGTGGTGCCGACGATTGTGGCGCTGCGCCAGCGCCTCGATGAAATTTGCCGGCAGGAACTGGAGTCCTTCACAAAAGAGCGGGGGCCCTTTACGCGGGAGCAGGATCAATCACTTCACGCAATTACGGCGCAGGTCATACAGAAGATTGCCAGCTCCCTGGCTCGCGAACTTAAGGAAGTTCCAGAGAAGGAGGAACAGGAGCGGATGACCGCCGCGGTCACACGCCTATTCCACCTGCAATCGCCGCAACGGGCGGCTGCCGGCACCATATCGGAGAGAGAACATGACCGAAGGAAAGACCAGAGAGTTGCAATCCCGTAAACCGGTCGCAAGAGGACCTGTCGGAGATCTTGCGAGCGACAATTCAACGAAACCGTGGACAGATCGGCAAGCCTATTTGCTGGCGGTCTTCTGCCTATTACTGGGAGTGGCGCTGGGATATCTGTTTCGTGGATCAGCGTCGCCCGTGGTAGCGCGGTCGGCGGGCCCGACGACTACTCAGCAGGGAACCGACTTCCAAAAGCAGCTGCCTGATTCCAACGAGCAAGCTGCCTTGGCGCAGGCGGCGGCACCGCTGCTCGATGCGGTGAACAAAGATCCCAACGACTTCGACTCGTTGGTGAAACTTGGCAACCTGTTTTACGACGGAAAGCAATTCCCCAACGCAATCCAATACTATGCACGGGCGCTCGCCATTCATCCGGATAATCCGGATATTCGCACCGACATGGGCACGGCTTACTGGTACACCGGGAATGCCGACAAAGCCCTGGAAGCAATGGAGACGTCTCTGAAATATCGGCCGGGGCATCCGCAAACCCTGTTCAACCTAGGTTGGGTGCGCTGGCAGGGCAAACAAGATCCCAAGGGCGCGATCGAGGCGTGGCAGCAATTGCTCAAGGCAAATCCAGACTATCCGCAGCGGCAGCAGGTCGAGCAGTACATCGCCAAGGCAAAAGAGCACGCTTCACGGGGCTAAACAATTTCGATCCATTGGCGCTCTTTCATAAAAACTCATAGCGGCGCCACCGGGCTTCCGAAGAGGAAGCCCCTTTTTGCTTCTGGAAGCGCCGGTGAATAACGGAGATCGCTTTTAGCTGGATGAGTTTTCGGATGGCACCGAGTCCGTGGCAGGCTCCTCGTCCCCTGCAGGCACGAGTTCGAATTTCTTCAGTTTGTAACGCAAGGCGTCGCGGCTGATGTCGAGTAGGCGGGCGGCGTGGGTCTGATTGCCATTGGCTTGTCGCATGGCGAGTTCGACCATGGCGCGCTCCACCTCTTCCAAAGATGTGCCTTCCTCGGGAATGTAGAGCCGGGGCAGCACGCGGCCATTCGGAAGTTGCTTGCCCGCGCCATCACCCGGCGTGCTGCTGGCCTCAAAGGCCGTCAAGCCGCCGCGAGCCGCTTCGCCCACCGCGAACGGCATGTAGACCGGCCGCAGAATGAATTCGTCTTCCAGGATCATGGCGCGCTCGATCGAGTTCTTGAGCTCACGCACGTTTCCAGGCCAGTTGTGAGCGAGCAGTAACCGGCGGGTCTCGCGCGTCGATGCCACGCACGGACTTCTTGAACTTGCGGTTATACCAGTTGATGAAGAAGTCGACCAGAGGCAGAATATCTTCGGTGCGCTCGCGCAGCGGCGGAATGAAGATAGCGATGATGGCCAGCCGGTAATAGAGATCCTGGCGGAAATGGCCTTCGCGTACCGCTTTTTCCAGATCGCGATTGGAGGCCGCGATTACGCGCACATCCACCTGCATATCGCGTACGCCTCCTACCCGGCGAATCACTTGGTCTTCGAGTACGCGCAGCAGTTTGGCTTGCAGCAAGGGAGAGAGTTCGCCGATTTCATCCAGGAATAACGTGCCGCCATTGGCCGTTTCAAACAGGCCCTTCTTCATCTGCTTGGCGTCGGTGAAGGCGCCTCGTTCGTGGCCGAAGAGTTCAGCTTCCATCAGAGTCTCGGGAATGGCCGAACAGTTGATGGCGACAAATGGGCCGTGCTGGCGGGAGCTATCGTAGTGGATCGTTTTGGCGATCAGGTCTTTGCCGGTACCGCTCTCACCTTGAATCAGAATGGTGGTGGCCTCGCTGGCAGCAACCTTTTGCACGAAGTTCATCAGTTCTGTTGTTTTCGGCGAAACCGCAACGACTTCGTGATAGCCCGTGCTCCGGCGCACTTCCCCGCGCAGAGACTGGACTTCGGTGCGCAAGCGGGAAGCTTCCAGCGCATTCTGGATGGTGACGTGTAATTCCTCGAAATCCAGGGGCTTACCGATGAAGTCGTAAGCACCCAGTTTAAGCGCGGTTTTGACGTCGTCCAGTTGAGGATCGGCCGTAATCATGATCACGGCGGGGGCGTCGGGACTTTTCTTAAGCTGTTCGAGAACTTGTATTCCGTTCAAATCTGGCAGGCGCACGTCAAGCAGAACCAAGTCGGGAGACTCGTGCTGCGCGAGGCGAAGTCCGGGGTCGCCGGCCGCGGCTTCGACAACCTGGTATCCCCACTCTTCGCACTTCTGACGCAGCGACCAGCGCACCAGGCGCTCGTCGTCAATCACCAGAATCTTCTCGGCTGGCATGCTCTTTTAGCTTACTACGGAAGGGGCTGGGGATGGCACGCGGGCTTGTTCTAGTCGTGCCCAGGCTGCGGATGGCTAGTACGTTGGGATCGGGTCTTCGATTGGCGGGAAATCCTCGTCCAAACACCTAAGTTTTTTCAGCAACGATAGCAGTTCGTCCCCGCGGGCGGGCCCAGTCTTAACTTCCTCATATCTATTCCGGGTATTAATCGCTGCCGCTAGTTCCGGTAGCGCTGGGACCGCGGGCCGCGTTTCCTCTGGAACGCGTTCTAGCACAATAAACGGGGGAAGCCACCACTTTGCGGCAGAAGTCCGCGAGTGCTACGGCGATGTTTCACCATCAATGGAGCGGTCTGATCGCAGCAGCGATTACCGAAGACAGCTAGCCTGACGTACCCTTCCCGGTGTCCAATTGAATTGCGTGCGTCCACCCCCATCCACAACGGCTTCCGCAAAGGTTTCGAAGCCTTGGAGGATTACCCTCCCGGCTTTAATGTTAGTCTTCTCCGCGCTTCTCATGCTGCTTGCCACAAAGGAACAGCCGATGCTGCGAAAGATGGGCACGGACTGGGAAACACCAGCTACGATTGTCAATTCCCTAATCAATGGCCCCGGCTATTATCTGACCGCTCCGATTCCGATACCGATACCACTCGCTCTGAACGAACGGCTCATGACGGAAGTAGGTTACTCGGGATCGCCGTTTTCTGGTTCCTGATCGGATTGTCAATTGACAGGCGAAGGCGCGGTCAGAGCCTTGAACAGCAACATCCAATTCCGATTGGGGTTTGGTTTACGTTTTGTGCTCTTGTCTGCGGCGTTCTTGGTTTTGGTCTGGCAGTCGTTGAATTTCGCAATGCAGGCTTCTGGGGCCTTATCGCCAAATATCCACTTCGATCTACCGGCTCGATGGCGCTGGGTTTCGTCGTCTGGTTGCCAGTGTTCTGCGGTTACTTTTGTAGAAGGGCACTCATCGCCGCACGGCAGAGCCTTAAACCAAGAGCCTGACGCTCACACGTCCGCCCACTGAGATGTTGATTTTTTCCAATCATCGCTAACTGGCCCTTACCGCTCAATGACGTGATTGGTACGCTAGGAAAACGTTCCGCGTACCTCGTTTCAGTAGGAACCTAGGACGAAGAAACTGGCGCAGCCGCCCTATGCAGCGGCAGAATCACGGCAAACGTTGTGCCCTTGCCGACCGCGCTGGTGACGTCGATGCGGCCTTGGTGATCTTCCACGATGCGGCGGGCTAGCGACAATCCCAGGCCCGTGCCGTCGCCTTTGGTGGTGTAGAAGGGCCGGAAGATGTTGGGCAGGTGATCGGCCGGGATGCCACGGCCATTGTCGGCCACTTCGACCACGGCGGTGGCTCCAAGGGGCTTTACGGTGACCGTGATTTTGCCGTTCGCGTCGATCGCCTGCAGAGCATTCAACAGCAGGTTCAGCAGCACTTGGTGGATCTGATCGCTATCGTGCTCGACTTCCGGCAAGGCGGGATCTTTGTGGAGCGTGATGTCGAAGGACTTAGCCAGCGCCTGCTGGCGGCCCAGCATCACGGCATGTTCGACCGTAATATTCAGGTCACTCTTGCGAACCTTGGGAGGATGCGGCCGGGCAGTCTGCAGGAGATCGGTGACGATGTGATTGATGCGTGCGATTTCCTGGCGGACGTCTTTGACCACGGTGCGCGCCGGGCTGCTTACGGGCAGATCACGACCAATAATTTCGATGACGCCGGCAATCCCCGCCAGAGGGTTGCGGATTTCATGGGCCAGTCCTGTCGCCATCTCTCCCAGAGTGGCGAGGTGCTCGGCGCGCGACATTTGCGTGCGGTGCAGGCGTTCGATCTCAGCCCGGCTTTCGCGGAGCTGCATTACCATCTGATTGAAGTTGCGGCCGAGGTCGCCGATCTCGTCGTTGCGCCGGGCGAAACTCACGGCCACGGTGAGATCGCCGCCGCCGAGCCGAGCGATCTTCTGCTGCAGTTCGACCATGGGGCGCTGCACCGTGTAGGTGAGCACAACGAGCAGTGCACCGCAAATTGCGACCGCCCCTGCTCCCGCGACTAACAGAACGATGTGGCGTTCGGGATCGCGCCAGGAGAGCGTGGCCAGCAAGAACAGCAGCATTCCGCCCAGCAACACGCAGGCAATCGGCACCAGCGCCTTGATCTCCCAGTTGATGCGAAGCCAGGGAAGTTCGGGATCCTCAGGCTTGGTTCCAGGCGTGGCGGAAGCGTCCGCAACCGGTCCAGTCGAGATAGGATCCGTCAGCAATGCTGCTCCCGAATAGGCTGTACTAAAAAAGCCGGCACGCGAGCGAGCAGAGCTGGACGCAGGGACCTCATCAGTCGGAATGTCTGGACTCGTTGGTTTCGTCATGGTCTCAGGCATACGCGTGCAGTCCTGGAAGCAAGTAGGTCACGCCAAAGAAAGTGAACATCACCACCGCGAAGCCCAGGATGGCGAAGTAGGCCGCGCGCCGGCCGCGCCAGCCGCGGGTGATGCGCATGTGCAGGTAGCCGGCATAGACCAGCCAAGTAATCGCCGCCCACGTCTCCTTGGGGTCCCAATTCCAGTAGGACCCCCAGGCCCGGTTGGCCCAGTAGGCGCCGGCGGCGATCATCAGGGTGAGCAGGGGGAATGCAATGCAAATTGTTTTGTAGGTAATTCGGTCGAGCGCGTCCGCATCCGGCAACAGGCGTTCCAGATCCTGGCGTCGCCAGAGCAGCAGAAGATAAAGCAGGTTAGCGAAGATTCCGCCGACCAGTGCGGAAAGAATGAACGGGCTCGCCGCCAGGCTGGTGGCATAGAGTCCGTCCGCATCGAGCGAGGGATACTGCCCGGAGCGTACTCGCAGCAGGAAAAATACCAGCGCCAGCGATTGCAACAGAATGCTGATGAAGACCGCGCGGTCGGCGAAGGCCAGCAACCCTTCATTTTTCTGGACTCGTGACAAAATGTAAAGCACGAGCGGCGCCAGCACCGCGGCGAACACCAGAAGCATCAGCCAGCCAAGGTCTGGAATCGTGACGAACAGCCGCACCCCACGCGAGACGAACACCTCGGCTTTGTTCTCCGCATCCCACGCGACCACGCTGAGCCCGCCCCACTTTTCGAAGCGCATCAAGACCGCGGCATAGATGCCAACGGTGAACACACTGGTCGCCGCCAGAAAGACCTCTGTCTTCATCTTGTCCTGGATCAGGAACATCATGGCGAGCGCGAAGCTCAGGGCGCATGCCGCATATGCCAGCATGGCGAGGGTCACATGCACGTGCAGCCACGTCGATTGCAACGCCGGTACGAGCGGGCGCACTTCGCTGGGCAGAAGCTGCATCAAGATAACACCCACAATGGCGACCGGCATGGTCACGGTGCCGATGACTTTTACCCCGTAACGTTTCTCGGCGATCAGGGTCAGCGCCGCCAGCGTCCACACGAAGCTCAGCAGCATTTCATAGACGCTGGCGAATGGCGGATGCCCCGCTTCATACCAGCGATGGGCCACGGCTCCAGTGTTGACCAGCAGTCCAGCCCATGTCATGAGCGATGCGAACTTGATGTAGGAATCGGTCCCGGTCACGCCAAAGCCAAGATACAGAGCTCCCGCGCCAGCGTAGAAAACCAGCGCGGCATACAGCAGGTTGGCCTCACTCAGAAGGCTTCCGCTTTTGATCACATTCAGAAAAGCCATGAACAGCAGGAACGCCATTCCCAACCCCACCATCACGATCAGCGTATTGCCGGTCGCGGGATGCTGTTCAACGTTTGCGCGTGCCATACACTTCCTCCGTAGCCGGACTCACCTTCCGGCGATCGATGTTCTGGCGATCGATGTGGCCTGTGCCTGGGCCGAAGCCACGATCTCGGTTTCCAATTCCTTCTGAATCTCTTTCACCACGTTCTTGAACTTATGTTCGAAGGCGTCGCGGTTACGGTTCGCCGTGCCACCGACCCACAGCGCCGCGCGGCCGCGCGCATCGACTACGGGAACGACCCAGAACCGCATGTGAACCACGTAGAAAACAAAGGTCAGGCCGATTGCCATCAACACGACGCCAGCCCAAACCGCCCACTGGCCGGGTTCGTGCGAGACCTGCAGTCCGGTGTAGAGCCCGGTCTTCAAGTCCTTGGGGTCGAAAATGTAGGGGGAGGACGCGTTCTCGTCGACGCCCGGAATGTCGGGCAGCCACACGTTCACGCTGGTGTTCGCTTTCTTCGAAGTCACGACCAGGTGGACCGCGGGGTTCACGACGTCTCTACTGCGGGCGTAAACCCGGCCGTCCTGCACCACGAAGTCAGGGATGAACTCCACCAGTTGCACGCTGGTGTCGGCATCGAGGGCGACGGTCTGATTCATGGCCAATGAAATTTCCTGCGGAGTGCGCGTGGCGCCGCGGGCGGGAGTCGCGTTCAGTATCAGTTGATCGAGCTTGCCAGTGCGGCCATAGCTGGCCTGATAAAAGCGCAGCCCCTGATAAACCAGTGGGTCGTTGACCACAATTTCTTTGCGCGCGATCTCGCGGCCGCCGTCCACCACGGCAAGCTTCGACCACCAACGCTTGGGAGTGCCGTCGGCGTAGGTCTCTTCGCCGGTGCCATCGCAGCGGATGGAGAACGGAATGGTCTGCAGAGAGCCGTTCTTGAGTTCGATCTGGTTGCTTGCGCTTCCCGGCGTCAGCATCAGGAATCCGCGCCATCCGTAGAGCGAGTCCACAATGAAGCCCAGGAAAATCAGCAGCAGGCTGGCGTGAACGATGTAGACGCCCATCTCGGAAATACGATTGCGCTCCGCGAACAACGAGAAGCTGTCGGTGCGTACGATCCGTTCGGCTTTCAGTCCCAGGTGGCGGAAGGCGCGCTCGGCTGCGCTCAACGCTTGCTCGTCATCGGCCACTGCAATTAGCGCCTGCGTCGGCAGAACCTTGCGGAAACTTTCATCAGGACTCTTATAAGGACGGGCGAAGTAGCGCCATGCGTTCGGGAATCGCTGCACCGACGCTGCGATGATGCTCAAGCTGACCAGAATCATCAGGGCGACGAACCAGCGCGTGTGGAAGATGTCAGTCAGGCCCGTGACATCGAGGAAGCGCAGCATCGCCGGGGAGTAAGCGCGCTGCATGTCATCGGGGTCGGTGATCGGACGCTGCAAGATGACCGTACCCGCAGCGGAAAGGATGACCACCAGGATAATCAGAACTACGCCCGTCTTAATGGAACTAAGTGTCTGCCAGATTTTGCGGACCGCGGAGCGAAGTGACTGGGCCATATCTTTCCTTTCCCTTCATTCGGACAATGCACGTTCCGCTCCAACTTCGTGCAATCCCCACAATTCGTTTTGGTTCAACGGGTTGCGCTGCGGGGTGAGTATTTGTGTCCGACCGCGGTTGAGCCATTACACTCACGTGCGAAGTTGGTGCGCTGCGTTTTCACCCACCGCTCAAGTGTGTGATTTCAATCACAAAAGCGGATAAGGGGCGTGCGTTATTTCCACCAGTGGGAGTGCGGCAGAAAGCCCATTCAGGGCTGGACTCGGGTCTGTGAAAATTCGCAACATCGATAGCCCCACCCTTGAAGTGACTGTGAGGCAAACACTTACAGATTCTTAGAGAGCCAGTCGCCCGCGGCCAAAATTAGGAGATGTTCGTGCAAAAGCTAAGGTACATGGTCCCAGAGGTCCAAAATCGCAAGGCTTCGGTAACCGGGCGGAAACTGCAAACAGCCCTCCCTAAATTTGTATGGCTGTGCGGCTTCGTCCTCGCGATCGCGATCTCGCCGGCTGTAGCGAAAACCCACCCGGTCCCACTCGACAAGAATGTGGATGCGGCGAAATGCATCGAGTGCCATGAGGACAAGACCAAAGGCAAGGCGGTTCACTCGGCCATCGCTACCGGATGCCTGAGCTGCCATGAAGTCCGGGTCAATAACGACGTCACACGCGTCAAGCTGACGGCGACCACTCCTTACAAGCTTTGCCTCACTTGTCACACCGAGAAGGACGCCAGCCAGATTAAGGGCACGATCCACAAGCCTGCAGTTCGTGATTGCCTGACCTGCCACGATCCACATGCCACCGATTTCAAGAACCAACTGTTGAAAGCGACGTCTGGCGAGAAGAAAGACAATCTCTGCCTCACGTGCCATAACCAGGGCGAGAATGTTCCCGCGAAGGGCAGCCGTCACGCCGCGCTCGACATGGGCTGCGACACCTGCCACACGACGCACAAGACTGGCCCCGAAGCCACTGTGCAGAATCAGTTCCACCTGACCAAGGCGACGCCGGCCCTTTGCATTGACTGCCACGACGTGAAGGACGCAGCACTGCAGAAGGCGCATCAGAATCAGCCCTTCGGTACCGCGAACTGCGTAAGCTGCCACGATCCTCACCAGTCTGCAGCGCCCAAGCTGATGGCGAAGTTCACTCATCCGCCCTTCGCCGACAAGAGCTGCGACACGTGTCATGCTGCGGCGAAAGACGGCAAAGTTGTGCTGACGCAAGCCAGCGCCAAAGAACTCTGCGTCACCTGCCACTCCGATCAAGCCGAGCAGATCGCGAAGGCGAAAGTGCAACATCCCGGAGCGGCTGGAGATTGCACCGACTGCCACAATCCGCACGCCGGTAACACTCCAGGTTTTGTGCAACCCACACCGGTGGCCGCGTGCCTGAACTGCCACAGCGATCAGGCGGAACTGCAGAAGAACCCGCACCTGCACCAGCCGGCTTTCCAGCAGGGATGCGCTACCTGTCACGAGCCTCACGGCGGCGACAACCAGCACCTGTTGCGTACCGCCAATGTGAATTCGCTCTGTCTCGAGTGCCACGGCCCGGATCGGGACCCCGGCAAACTGGAGAACGATCATCTGCTCACTATTTTCGAGGGCAAGGTGAAGCTGCCGGAAGACTACTTCAAGACGAAGCGCCCGCCGGTGTTGCCGCTGCAGTATGGACTGGGGCATCCGACCGAGCGCCACCCGATTTCCGATGTTACGAACCCGACCACCAAGGCCGTCACTGCGATGAATTGCTTGACTTGCCACCAGCCGCATGCGGGCGCCGACAACGGCATGCTGGTGAAGGACCAGGCGCCCAACATGCAATTCTGCCGCACCTGCCACAGCAATCCGATGGATCTGAAATCGGTCGGCGGCGGCAACGAAACAAAGGGCGGAGAGAAACGATAATGTCTGCACACCGCAAATCAAACTGCACCCGCAAGCTTTGGACTCTGATTCTGTTCGCTCTGGCGCTCGCCTCCGCGGTGCCGGCCCATGCGGACAAGAAGAAGTCTGCTCCGGCCACGGGAAACGTCAAGCTCGGCGATCAGCGCAGCAAGGCATATTTCGATCTCAGCAAGATCGTGTGGCCGAATCCTCCGGCGATCGCGCGGATTAAGTTTGTCGATCTGTTTACCGGACAGAAAGTCGATCCTAATCTGTTCTCCAAGAAGAACCAGAAGACGAAACAAAAATGGATGGACCGCCTGGCGGGCGACCAACAGACGGAAGAAATCAAAATCAAGGATCTGCCTTTCCAGTTAATCCGGACTTACGGAGTAGCGGTCGATTCCAAGGGCCTGATTTACGCTGCGGACCAAGGCGTGAGCGCGATCTTCATCTTCAACACCGAGACCAAGGCGGTCGAGCTGATTGCCAACGGAAAACAGGTGCATTTCGGCGCAGTGAGCGGCATGGCCCTAGATGACAACGATCGCCTGTTTGTGACTGACGTCGGTCTGCGCCGTGTTGACGTATTCAAGCCGGGAACGCACGAGTTGGAGACCGTTTTCGGTGGCGACGTCCTCGCCAAGCCCGCCAGTATCGCCATCGATACCGAGAACCGGTTTATCTATGTCGTTGACACGCAGAACGACGTGGTGGACGTGTTCGATGCCGACAGCTTCAAGCTGCTGCGGAAGATCGGCACGCCGAGCAAGAAGCACACGCTGACCGCCCCGGGAACTTTCTCCCTGCCGATGGGCGTCGCGGTTGACAAAGACGGCAATGTTTACGTCACCGACACTTTCAACGACCGCATAGAGATCTTCGACGCCGACGGCGGTTTTATCAGCATGTTCGGCAAGAACGGCGATGGGCCCCAGGATTTTGAGCGGCCCAAGGGAATCGCGGTCGATGGCGATGGCCACATCTGGGTTGCGGATTCCGCTCAGGACCGGATCAAGGTTTTCGATAAAGACGGCCGCTTGCTGATTTATTTCGGTGAGCACGGCGAATATCCCGGTCGCTTCATGGGCGTTTATGACATAGCGATTGACAAGAACAATCGGGTCTTCACTTCCGAAATGTTTCCCGGTCGCGTGCAGATGTTCCGTTACATCACCGACGAGGAAGCCGCTGCGGAAAAGAAGCGGCGCGAGGATGAGTCCGAACAGAAGCATCCCGCCGCTCCGGCACAGAAGCCGGTCAGCGAAGCGGTGCAGAGTAACGCGGCAAAAGATTCTGCGGCGAAGTAAGGCAGTCTGAAGGAGCTTGCGATGAAAAGCGAAGCGAACAACCGGTTGCAACGAGCCGCAACAAGTTCTCGGCAGTCCATGGCTGCCGAAGAACAAGCGTCGGGCAAAAGCCCGGCTCTTGGATCCAGACGTACTTGTACAGCTTTATTTGTGTTGCAGCACAATCCTAAGGAGGTTTCGAAACTTATGAAGAAAGCGATGTTAGTTCTCTTGGTAGTATGCGGCGTCGCTGCTATGGCGATGGCGCAAGCTGGGACCATCAGCAATACGACAGACGTCCTCGGCGCCCACCTCGGCTACGGCCGTGGCTGCGTCATGTGCCACGCTCCGCACAGCGGTCCTGCCGGTAACGGCAAGACCGTCAGCGATTCTCAAGCTGGCAAGTTTGCTTTGTGGGGCCAGGATCTTACCCCGCTGTACGGCGCAAACCTTGACGTTCAGCGGCGACGGCAAGGCCACCTACGCTGTCACACTGCCGGCGCAGGGCACGATCACCAGCGCCCATGACGCCAACACCATCATCCTGTTCTGCCTGAGCTGCCATGATGGCAACGTTGCCCCGGCTACTCACATGACGGGAACGACGGTTGAGACCCTGCCAGTCGTCGGCGGCAACGCTCCCACTTTCCTGGGCAAGGACGGAACGGGCGCAACCAACCCGTATCAGAACGACCACCCGGTGGGCGGCGCAGCAATCGTCAGCTGCGGCGGACAATACAACTGGGATTGCACTGGTGGCAATACGGTTGGAATCACGATGGCTGGCGCTACTCACGGCGGACAGTTCCTGACGAACTACGGTGGCTCGTTCTGGAACACTGGCACCGTCAACGCGACCAACGTCAAGCTGGCCACCTTCGGCACAGTCGTGACCGCAGTGACCTGCACCACCTGCCACGATCAGCACAGCATGACCGTGTTCACCAACAACGTCGGCAGCTTTGCCACGAGCTTCTTTGTTCGCGGCAACTACATGCCACAAACCGGCGGCAACAACGCGGCGCAGTTCTGCCGCAACTGCCACGGCGGCGAGTCGAACGAATTGCACAACGTGAATGGCGTTCCGACCACCTAGGCTGTGTTGTTTTGAACCCTGGGGGAGGGAAGTTCCTCCCCCAATTTCTTGGAGAAAGATCATGAAGTGCCAGCTCTTAATTTCGATCGTGTTCTTGGCGGCCATCAGCCCGGCTTGGGCGCAGCTTGTCAGTTCGCACGCTTCCACCCTGCCCACGCAGCCCGCGGCCAGCGCCATGGAAGCAGCCAGCAAGCCTGTGGCGCGAGTAAATGGAGCGGTCCTGACAGACCGTGACCTGATACGCGAGGAGTACACGATTTTCCCTTACGCGCGCCAGCATAACGGCGTCCCGAAAGGGATGGAAGCAGATATCCGTGCCGGCGCCATGAAGATGATTGTCTTTGAAGAACTGGTTTACCAGGAAGCGGAACGCCGGAAGCTGACCGTGCCACCCTCCCGTTTTCGTCAGGCCGAGGTCGCCTTCCGCAAGCAGTTCACGAATCCGCAGGAATATCAGGAGTTGCTCAACACCGAGTTCAAGGGTTCCAAGGCGCTGCTCGATTCCAAGATCCAGCGCTCGCTGCTGATCGAAACCATGTTGAAACAGGAAGTGGAGGACAAAGCCTACATTCCCATGGCCCAAGCCCGCACTTTCTATGACAAGAACCCAGAGCGGTTCCGCGTTCCGGAGTCGTTTGCGATGCAAACGATTTCGATCATTCCGCCCAACAACGCGAGCCCGGAACAGGTGAAGGAAGCGCGCAAAAAAGCGGACAACGCTCTGCGCCAGGCCAAGCTGACCAAGAGCTACGACGACTTTGGCCTGCTGGCCGAAAAGCTTTCCGAGGACGACTACCGGGTCATGATGGGCGATCACAAGGCGGTTGACAAGGCCAAGCTGCCGCCGCAGGTGTTGCAGGCGGTATCGAGCATGCAACCCCAGCAAATGAGCGGCCTTATCGACATCGGGAATAACGGGTACACGATTGCGCGGCTGAACGAGCACGTCCCCGAAGGCAAGCGGACCTTTGAACAGGTGAAGGACAGCATTCGCGAGTACCTGAAGAAGCAAAAGACGGAAGAACTGCGCAGCGCGCTGGATAAGCGGCTGCGGAAGAACGCGAAGGTAGAGGAGCTCTAATCGTGAAGACTGTCGTCAAACGCGGGATTCTGGTGGCCAACCTGATTATGCTGATGGCCACGTTGCCCGCGTGGGCGCAGGTTGAGGTCGGCGAGAATACCAGAATGAACCTGAGTGGTAATCTCTCCTTCGGATACACCGCTGATTACTCCAACCTGTTGCCATCCGACCATGGCATGACCCCTGGCGGCAATGCCGATCTGAGCGGGTATTATTACAACCCGAACTTCCTCTCATTTGACGTGCAGCCCTTCTATAACCAGTCCAGAGATAATTCTCAGTATCAATCCGTATTTCAATCCGGAGGAGTGAGCGGCAACGCATCCATCTTCTCCGGCAGCCACTTTCCCGGAACGGTGAACTACAGTAGGGTCTACAACAACGAAGGCGGGATCACCCTGCCCGGCGTGGGTAGCCTGGTTACCCGCGGGAAGAGCGATAATCTTGGCCTGGGTTGGGGAATTCATATTCCCGGTTACCCCAACGTTCAATTCCAATTTGCCGACGGCGGGAGCAACAGTTCAGTGTTTGGGACCAGTGCAAACAGCACATACCGCTCTAAACTGTTCGGGGTGGCTGTATCGGACCGATGGGCCGGCTTCGACCTCAGCGGCGATTATCACCGCAACAACATTCACTCCCTCACACCTGACTTTCTTGCGGGCGAAGGTCCCGTGGCTTCGGCAGGCTCATCCAATTCCTACGACTTTACCCTTGGGCATAAATTGCCGTTCAATGGTGCGTTTTCGGCTGCGGCCGGCAGGTCCGATGTCAGTTCTGAATCGAGTGGCGAGCAGTTTAACGGAACCATCGATACGGTCGGTTCCGGCGTAAGCTTCGAGCCTATCGCCAATCTGAATCTGGGCGTCACCGAGCAGTACACCAACAATCTGGAAGGGTCGATTTACCAGTCGGTGTTTTCTGGGGGAGTAGTGCCGTCGTCATTGCTTGACTATTCGACCCACTCGCTCGACATCAACGGACACGCCAACTACACCGTGCCATCGATTCATCTGACGTTTGGGGCCATTGCAGACCGTCGCCAGCAGGAAATATTTGGGGTTTCACTGTCGGCTGACATGTTTAGTGAATCGGTGATCTACGGAGCCGATTTGCTGGGCGGCTATTTCAATGCCAGCGCGGCTGTGACCCAAACCCAGATCATGGGCGTAAACGGGGGGGCGCACTCCCTGGGGCAGTTCGAAACCGTCTCCTACTCGCGTAAGTACCAGAATTGGACCCTGAACAGCTCGTTCAACTACTCACACAATACGCAGACCGTTCTGATTGGTTACACGGCTTCCGGGTACGGATATTCAGCCGGAATTGGGCGCAGAATTGGGGCCTATTCGTTTTGGAGTGTGAACGCCGTCGAGACGAAATCAAAATTCAGCAACTCCTCGGGATCGGAAAACCTAAGTCAAAGCTATTCGACCTCTCTCACCTTGAAGCGGTTTAGCATGAGCGGGAGTTATGCGAAGGCCGACGGCAATTCGCTGCTTACGCCAACGGGCCTGACGCCAGTGACAACTCCCATCCCAGTTTTGACCCCGGCGCAGGAGATTGTGTTTGGCGGAAAATCCTACTCTTTCGGCGCCTCGACCACTCCGCTACATGGGCTCGTCCTGTCGGGCTCTTACTCTTCGACAAAGAGCAACACGACAGCGAGTTATGCCACTTCCCAGAACACGACTGCACAGTTGAATACGATGCTACAGTACAAGGTAAGGCAGTTGTGGATCACGGGCGGCTATTTGAGGCTGCAACAGGGGTTTAGCATTACTGGCCAGCCCGCCGCTTCGTATTCGTCGTTCTTCATGGGGATTACGCGGTGGTTCAAATTCTTCTGAAATCGGTTTTCGGTGAGACGTGCTGGAAGCGAGCACTGGTTTGCGCCATGGCGCTGCTGCTGGCTCCGGTGCCGGGAGCAATCGGGAAGACCTCCAAGACGCAGCCCGTAGAAGTTCCCGAGTTGCTGCTGGAGGGTGGACGGCGGCTCACCTTTGAGCGCAGTTTCTGGTCTGAGCCCGAAGTGAAGATTAAGCGCGGCTTCTGGACCAAACTCATCGACATCGTGGCGGGCGCTCCCGACTTTCATGTCCTGATCAGTCCCTACGAAGTCGTGGAGGATTCCCGCGGCCGCATCATCGTGACCGATCCGGGAGCGGCCGGAATCCACATCTTCGACTTTGGACAGCAGAAGTACAAATTCATCTCGCGCGACCGAGATGACAACAACGGGCTGGTCACACCGCAGTGCGTCGCCGTGGATGCCGAAGACAACATCTATGTGACCGATTCGGAGTCCGGCAAGATCTTCGTCTTCGAGCCCGGCGGAAAATTTCAGCGGACGATCGGCAGCCTGAAAGGCGGCGAAGGATATTTCAAGCGTCCGACTGGAATCGCCGTCGATTCCGCGGCGCAGCGCATTTACGTCACCGACACACTGCGCAACCAGATTTTCGTTCTCGACATGCAGGGCGACGTGCTGCAGACCATTGGCAAAAACGGGGATCGGCAACGTCGAGTTCAACTATCCCACCGAGTTGCGCCTGTCGGGCAATCATCTGATCGTGGTCGATGCGATGAACTTCCGCGTGCAGGTGCTGGACCGCTCGGGAAACTTCCTCTACGCCATCGGGCGCATTGGCGAAGGGCAGGGGCAGATGTTCCGGCCGAAGGGGATCGGCGTGGATTCGGAAGGGCATCTGTACGTGGTGGAAGCGGTGCGCGGGTTAGTGCAGGTTTTCGACCAGGCGGGAAACCTTCTTTACTACTTCGGAGCGAAGGGGAGCGGCTTTGGAGAATTCCAGTTGCCCACCGGCTTGTGGATTGATCATAACGACCGTGTTCTGATTGTCGACTCGTATAACCGGCGAGTCCAAGTGTTTCATTATTTCGGGCTGGCAAAACAAACCGCGGGAGGTCAGCCTTGAGATCGAGGCTTATTGCGGCGGCCGTCGTGTCGGTGCTGGCGAGTGAGATGGCATTCGCGCAGATCTATACGGACGTGCTTGGAGCGCATAATATGTCGCCCGCCAGCGGATCTCCAATTACCGGGAATCTCGGCAGCCCGTGCCTGTACTGCCACGCGCCACACTCGGGGATCGAAGGTACGGGCGGTGTGAGCGGAACTCCGCTGTGGAGTCAAAAACTATCAAGCGTGCAGTCGTACCAGACATATACCAGCATCACGATGGTGAATAAAACCAATGCATCCCCACCGCTGGGGTCGAATAGCACGCTTTGCCTGAGTTGCCACGATGGCACGGTGGCACTGGGAACGCTCACTCCCTATGGTCAGGTATCGATGTCGGGAACTCTCGCCGGGACGGCTGCGGATCTGGGAACGAATCTGCAGTCGACGCATCCATTTAACTTTGTTACGCCGCTGCAACCGGCTCCCGACATATGGCCGTCGTTGGGCGCCAGTCCCCCTTCGACCCAAGATACGACGGGTGTAGTGCGGCTCATCAATGGCAATGTGGAGTGCGGAAGTTGTCACAATCCGCATGTGCAGAACATCGATTCCAGCTCTGATTTCCTGGTGATTGATAACTCGCAAAGTGCGCTCTGCTTGGCCTGCCACAACACGGTTCCGAGCGGAACTGGGATGGGACTGGCAGCGAGTGTGGCTCGTCCCGCTACAGCGGCCGGCGTAACGTCGAATTCAACTTCAAAGACAGCCTCGGTGAACCCGCTTGCACGATGGCGGGAGAGCATCCATGCCACCGCGACCAACCGGGTTGCGAGCCAGATTTCGCCCGAGGCGGTCGGGCTTGTCTCCAAGCGAATGACTCGCGTCGGTGCCCTTGGACCCTACACCAACCTGCGCAAGAACGGGTGTTTATCCTGCCACGCGACACACAACTCGTCCACGAAGGTCTTGCTGCGAGCACTGGACGATCAGACCTGCATCGTCTGTCACAGCGGCGGCACTTCTGTGTCGCCTCCGGCTCCGAACATCGCCGCCGAGATGGCGTCGCCGAAAATCAGCCACGTGATCGCCGGCGGCTGCGAAAAACAGTTCGCACTCGGCGCGCGAGAGCGAGTTGCTGAATCACAATCGCCATGCCGCTTGCGTGGATTGCCACAATCCCCATGCCACGAAACAGGTCGGCTTGAGTTTTCCCGCGCCTCCGCTAATACGTCCGTCGCAGGAGGGGGTGAGTGGCATCAGCGCCACCGACGGCCGCAGTATTGTCTCTCCCGCCACGAATCAATACGAGAACTGCCTGCGCTGCCATGGAACGAGTGCGGGCAAATCAGAGAACGTGGCGGTGTTTGGGTATCTGCCCAACCGGTTGGTCTCGGGGCCGGATCCTTGGAACGTGATCCCGCAATTCGGGTTGACATCCACGTCAAGCCATCCCGTGATACATGATCGTCGCAGTCCATTTCCGCAGCCCAGTCTTCGCTCGAACATGCTTGATCTGGACGGAGTCCGGCAAGGGCGCACCCTGGGCGTGCGTATCTTGTGCACGGACTGCCACAACAGCGACGACAACCGGGAATTCGGCGGAACTGGACCGAATGGACCTCACGGCTCGAAGTATTCCCACATCCTGGAACGTCGCTACGATATGAGCCAAGCGCCGGTGCCGGGCCAGCCCATTACGAATTTGATCGTACCGCCCAATCTGACTGCGACGGGCAACTTCGCGCTTTGCGCGAAGTGCCATGACTTAGCAACCATTGTCAGCAATTCCAGCTTTAGTGAGCATGCTCGCCACATCAACGATGGGTTTTCCTGCTCGGTGTGTCACACTTCGCATGGAATGGGATCACAAATGGCTACTGTATCCGGCGAGCGCATGGTGAATTTCGATCTCAACGTCGTTGCCCCCAACGGCAGGAGCCCAATTACGTACCGGAAATCGACGAATTCGTGCAGCCTGACCTGCCATGGGCACGCTCATGGGTCCGCTGGAACGGGCGAACCGGTGAGACTGCGGCCGTAAAACCTCTGGGCTTTTCTTCGGTCAGGGGTTCTAGGACAATTCCCGGTTGAGCCTTACACAGACCCGGCGACGATCTCTTCGGGAGGGTTATAGGGTAGAAATACGCTCTACGATCCTAATCAGCGTTCTCGAAGCTTGTTTTCCATCTCGTCTATTTCTCTTTTCGATAGCAGTACAGCGTATCGCTGCGGTTCGGGTCGCGGGCGATGAGTAGCATGGTGTCAAGGGCACTGGCCAATCCGGATGGGACGGTGTCGGGAAACTTGTCGTTGGACAGCAGATATCCACCTGGCTTTAGCATGGTTGCAATATTGGCGCGGGCCAGCGACTGCTCGAAAGCGTCGTAGTAGATGAAGATGTTGGTCCCGATAATCAGATCGAAGCCCTGCTGCGGATCGAGAGGCAGGCGCTGGTAGACGATGTTCATGTCCAGCGGCGTGAGGCGGCGCACGATGCCGGGGCGAATCTTCACCGCCCGCGTTTGCGTCTCTGCCGCGGCACTGGGCACAGCGATGGGCGGCACCGGTTCGCCGATTTGATCCCCCAGCTTCTGCCAGTATTCGACGAAGCTCCTGCGATATTCCTCTGTCTGCCGCGCTGCGGTGTTCCAGGGAAGCTGCACCGTGTACGAGCGTCCGGCAACAGCCTTCTCCTTCGCCCGCGCCACGTGGAAGTTCACTTCAGAACTGATGTCGAGGGTATAGAGGTCGACCGTGTCCGGGGTCGCGACTCCCAGGCGAATGAGCGAGTCCAGCACGGCAAAGGGCTGGATCGTCTGCGGAGGATAGAAGTCATTGCCTTTTTCCTTGTTGGCGAAGTCGAGCCCCGGACCGACGATGGCGATTCTCTGCACGCTTCCAGGCTTGAGCAGGCCTTTCTCCACCATGCGGTGGAAATGCTGATCGAGCAGGAAGTCCGGCCACAGATTCGTGTCGAGCGAGATGCCGCGATCTTTAAAAAGCTGCGAACGGGTTTCTTCGCTGGCTGAGGCGCGGTAGCGCAGAATGTCGTCCCGCATGCGGGCCAGGTTGTCGAGCAGGTATCTCTTGATCCGGGCACGGTCCTCCTGCGTTTTGAATGAGAAGCCCTTTTTCTTGAGGAAAGCGCGCATCCGCGCCATGCCATCGCTGGCGTTTGGCGTCCAAGTCTCAGGCGCGGACAGCGAACGGATCAGATCGTTTGCCCGGTTCTCGGCGAAGGAATCGACCAGGGAGCTCTTGCCGAAACGCAGCAGGTAGTCATCGTCGATCCGGTACTCCTTGGTGAAAGTGACGCCGAAGCGCAGCAGGTTCGTGAGCGTGTCTTCTTCCCCGGAGTTGAGGCGTTCGCGGACTTCGCGGTCCGATTGTTGCACCCAGGCGGACCATTTCGCGGCGTCCAGGTTGGACGTTGGTTTCAGTTCCGCAGGAAGGGAATCGGAAAATGCAGCCACCACCGGTTGCGCCGCTTTGAACGAGATGAATTCGCTCTTCGTCGCTTGCTGAGGCGCCGCGAACCCCAACGACGCGCCAAACATCAATTCACAGCCAATGGAGACGAGGATGCCCCACCGAAATCTGTCGTTCGCAATCATAGTCACGCCCCTTGCCGGAGGCGACCGCATTCCGATGACCAAAGATGATGAGAGGCGCGGTTAATCTGTGTCAATTGTCTGTCTTTGTTTCTTGGAGTTAGTCAGTCGGGAAGAAGACGGATCGCGAGTCCGGGGCAAAACCCATCGCCGAGCACTCCCGGTGCGCTTTTTCTCGCAACGAGGGTGTCTTTTGGCGCGAGTTGTTCCCGCTTTTTCGGCTCGTCGCTTCTGACCAGGCGCACAAAATCAAACACTTAGCCGCGATGCGTGCTGTGGAACCGAGAATGCTTCTTGCTTCTTTGGAAATGAATACGGAACCCATTCAGACAAACCACTCTGCCGCTGCCTGGCATGCCCGGGAAGTCTACGTCATGGCAGCGGTCTGCCTGATTCTGGGCGTAAGTCAGAGATTTTTGCAGCTGTGCGATCGCGCCATCGACATCACCCTGGTAGAACAGGCACGACGCCATATCGGTACGAGCACCTACATTTTTCGGGTTCACCTCGAGCGCCTTCTCGTACTAGTGGGCTACCTGGTCCGTGGGTCTACCTCGGCGGCTGCCACAAGCGCCACCGCCGCCAGTTCGTCACAGCATGATGCCGCCACGAGCCCTGCTCCGCAGCAAATGCCTTCGCTCGATGACGTGAAGCGCATGGCGGATAAGCAAGGGGCGCCTCTGTTGGCGAAACTCCAGAGTGATCCGAACAATGCCGACTTACTGAACCAGGTCGGAAATCTCTATCGCATCACCCACCAGTTCCAGAGGGCCGTTTCGTACTACCAGAAGGCGCTCGAGGTGAACCCGAAAAATGTAGGTGCTCGTACCGATATGGCGTCGTGCCTGTTCTACCAGGGTGATGTCGATGGCGCGATCGCACAGCTGCAAAAATCTCTGACTTACGATCCTAAACATGCAGGGACACTTCTCAACCTGGGCTTGGTTCGCTGGAAGGGCAAAAGCGACGCTGCCGGAGCCATCGCTTCTTGGGCCAAGCTGCTGAAGTACTATCCCAACTACGAAAACAAGGACATGGTTCAGAAGTTGATCAGTGAAGCCAAAGCGCACCCTGCCAGGAACCCGCTCCAAAGTGAGTAAACACGGTTGGCGGGCAAACTCAGCCTGCTTAACCTTGTGCCATTCCCGCTGGACTGTGGTTCGCTGAAGTTGGCCTGGTCCTTGTTAATGCTGGTGAGGGAGGAGTTACAGTTTTTAGGTTTTGCAAAGCTGCTTTAGCGATGGATACCGGTGTGGCACGCGCAGAGCAGAGGCTAATCAAGTTCTCTTCCGAATCGCCTCCCGAGTGACTGCGGAACTGTTTGTGATGGACCTCTAGGTTTGACATCGCGCCGCACGACTGACAGCGCCAGCCATCCCGACGTAACACTTCCTGCAGCAGTTTTGCGTACGACTCTGGATCCAGTCGCTGATGGATTGGTTTCTGGCCAATCGGACTCACGATTCCTTCTCACCCAAGCCTTCACGGAATACTCGCTTCCGTTCACCAGGCAGGAACTTGAAGAATCTCGTCATCGAAAAAAGCAAAGTCTTCGGATCTCCGTTGTCCAGATTGGCCCCGGCCAGAAAGTCCGCACACATCATTTCCAGACAGTAGCTGCGGGAACGGTCGCTCCCCGGCATCAGGGCCGCCATGTCCATCGCTTTCTCAATGACCGGCATCTGGCTCTGGTACAGTTTGAACCAGATGATCTCCCACGGTTCAGTTTCCCGCCCAGCTAAGTCCTTCTCGACCTCCCGCTTAAACTGCTCCTTGGGCATCTCTCGTGCGCGGTGCAACCAGGTTGCACAATCGAATTGCCGCCGGTCCCTCCTTGCCAGCTTGGCTAGTTCGATCCCCTTCGACCAGCCCACTTCCTTCAGTTGCTCTCTCGCCTGCGGCGGCAGGTGTTCATGAATCGACCTCAGGTAGTACGCCTTCCTCCTCGATTCGGGGAACCGCCTTTCCAGAAACTCGTCGAAACTCTTCAAATTCTCCAGTCGCCAGTATTGTCCCGCCCGCACCTCGCACAGGTAGCGTCCCAGGTCGACGAACTTGGTGTCCCGCTCCGTCTCCTTCCGCTGTTCCCACGCCAGAATCTCGTCAATCTTGCCCAGTACAAATGCGGCACGGCGACGATGGATCTTCGGCGGCATGGGCGGATACTCAGTAATTAAGCTCGTTAATCCAAGCAAGACTGTCGGCTCCTGGACGCCGCACCAGAGAGGTGTCGACATGGGATGGGTTCCCGGTGTTTACGCCCGCCGGGATGCCGGTGAAATAGAAACTAAAGTCGCACGAAACGGTGTCACCGTGATGGCACGAACGATGTGCGACATTGCTACCTCGTCAAAGCTTTGTGTACGACCCGTCTATGGAAGCTGGGAGCAATGCGCCGTCCTGGGGCAGGACAGCGCATTGCTACATCGATAAGCGACACTCTATTGTCCATCGCAAGAGATCCCGCATTTGGCTTTACCGGGAGATCGTGCAGCGAGCGATTCAATCAGGTTCTCGTTCCTTACCAGATGCGCACGCGGTCCGGTGAAGCGAGGTAAAGCTTCTCTCCCGGCTGCACATTGAAAGCGGCGTACCAGGCATCGATATTGCGCACCGTGGCGGCCCGATACTCGCCAGGAGCATGCGGGTCCGTCATCACCTGCTGGCGAAGCGCGGCTTCCCGCGTCTTCGATCCCCAGTTCTGGCCGAAAGCGATGAAGAATTGCTGATCGCCGGAGAAACCATCCTGCGCCGGCGCGGTCTTTCCCGCGAGCGAGGCCTTGTAACCGTCGTAGGCCGCGGCGATGCCGGCCACATCGGCGATGTTCTCCCCCAGCGTCTGCTTGCCATTGATCGAGAGGTCGGGAAAAGGCTTGTAGGTGTCATACTGCGCGGCGAGCTTGCGCCGTGGCTGCCTCGAAATGCTCGAGATCGGCCGGCGTCCACCAGTTGCGCACCCGGCCCTTCGAATCGAACGCGCTGCCTTCCGTGTCGAAGGTATGGCTGATTTCGTGGCCGATGACCGTGCCGATGGCGCCGTAGTTGGATGCGGCCGGCGCTAGCGGATCGAAGAACGGCGGCTGCAGGATTGCGGCGGGAAAATTCAGCGCATTTTGCAGCGGCAGGTTCACGGCATTCACCGTCTGCGGCGTCATCGACCATTCCTTCCGGTCGACCGGCTTGCCCAGACGTGCAACCTGGCGGTGATAGTCGAACAGGTCGCCCCGCCAGAGGTTGCCAAAAACATCGTCCGCCTTCACTTCGTAAGCTGGAGTAGTCGTGCCAGGTCTCCGGATAGCCGATTCCGACATAGAGCGTGGTGAGCTTGGCCTGGGCCTCCGCCTTGGTCGCCGGATCCATCCAGGAGAGCGCTTCGATGCGCTTGCGGAAAGCAGCAATGATATTGGCCACCATCGCCTGCGCCTGCGCCTTGGCTTCGGGCGAGAAATAGCGCTGCGCGTAGACTTGGCCGACCGCGTCGCCCAGAAGTCCGTTCACCATGCCCACGCCGCGCTGCCAGCGCGGACGCTGCTCCGGCGTGCCGGAAAGCACCTTGCCGAAAAAAGCAAAGCGCTCATCAGCGAACGCTTTTGGCAGCACTCGCGCATAGGCTTCGATCGACATGGAAAGCGAGCCAGTCCTTCCACGTCTCCAGCGGCGTGGATGCTACTAACGCAGACTCGCCGGTAAAGGCTTCGGGCTGCCAGACGATGAAGCTGTCTGACTTGGTTGAGGCCGGCTCCGCGAAAATACTCGGTCCAGTCCAGGCCGGGAGCCTTTGCCGAAAAGTCCGCCTGCGTCCACGTGTTGTTGGCTTTGTGAATGTCTTCGTTATCGGCCAGGCTGCGATGAGTCTGCGCAATGGCGTGCTCGAGATCAAGTATGCGGGTTGCGCGCGCATCGGTGTCCGAGAATCCGGCAAGCTTGAGCATGGCCGCGACGTGAGTCTGATACTGGGCGCGAAGATTGCGCCATGCGCTCGCTGTCGTCAAGGTAATATTCGCGATCTGGAAGTCTCAGGCCGCCCTGCATCAGATAGGCGTTGTAGTGCTCCGAATCATTGAAGCCGGGCGCGACCCACAGTCCAAAAAGATTTGGAGTGTGAATAGTTCGTGTTATTGAGCGCGTCAACGTCCGCTCGCAAGGTTTCGCCCAGGGCACGAGCCAATTCCTGCTTGTCACGGATGCCGGCGATCGCTTCTAGGTGCGGACGAAGAGGCGCAACGCCTTTTGCTTCGATGCCAGCCTCATCCATGTAGGAGTTGTAAAGGTCAGCAACTTTGCGTGCGCCGGAACCGGCGGGCGGGTCGGACTTGGCGATCTCTTCAATCAGGTCGGCAGTGCGCTTGTTGCTCAGATCCCCGAGTCTCGAAAAGACGTCGACCTCGGCGCGGTCCGGCGGAATTTCCGTGCGCTTGGTCCAGTCGCCATTGGCGTATTGATAAAAATCGTCGCCCGGCTTGACCGAGCGATCCATGTTGGCGACGGCGATGCCGTGGGTTCCGGGTACGGTCGCATTCTGCGCGAGGGTAGCGAAAGTACAGATTGCGCAACACGCGACGGCGAACTTTAGAAATTTAGGAGTTCGTTTCATTTAGGGCTCCGAACGTGCGGGTCAAATTAAGGTACCTCTGGTTTTATGCCTTCTCATAGTGTACCCGCTCTTTCGTTGTCGCCAACACGCCCGAAAAGGGCAAGAGTATTGACTGGAAGCCGCTCGCGGTACAGCGGCGATAGGCCGAGTATCAGCATGAATGCTTCCGCCGCCCGCGGTTTTGCGCAGGGCAGGAATCGTTCTTCGGTGAGATTGAGAACTCTAGTAATTTTTTCGTAGTCCGTTGATCCGCCATCCTCTCGGAATGCTGGAGAAGCGCAAAGTGCCCCGTAGAAAATGGTATTGCCTCTGAAAGTTTCGAGCGACACGGTCACGCTTTTGGCATATACGGTTGACATTACGGATAGTGGCGCACGCCATGGGGACTCCTGAAGGATTTGCGGCTTGGAATGATCGTGAGTCTACAGGACAAACCCCACGAGCGAAGTTTCGAGTCGCATGGGTCCAGGAGACTGCCCTGAATGAACTGCGGGCCTGTATCGAATGCCCTCGAGCCCCACAGTAACTTTTGGGGAGTCAACCTTTCCGACCACGAAAATCAAGTTAAGAGACTAGGAGCCGCTTATGACGCTTCTTACGTCGAAGAATCTAACAGTCTAAATCCTGCACCCAATGAGACTTTTTCACCGGCTCATCTGCCGGATCGTCCGGGAGTGGTTTTCGAGTGAGCACCGCTGATGTTCGAATGACATTGTTCGAGCACTGAGCGGCCATCTGCCTCCGATTGAACCCTGGTCAATAGGAGTCCGCCATCGACTCACGCGTTTTAAGAGAGGCCACCGTCACAACATCCCGCCCGCGCGCTTTAGATTCATAGAGGCATTGGTCCGCAATTTTGAGCAATTCGTCGGCTGCCGAACCATGCTCCGGAAATGCAGCTACGCCAACCGAGACGTGAAAGCTGTCCAAGAGTCTGCTGCTTATATTGAAGCCGCAGGCTCTTTACTTCGGAGCGCAAAGCGTTCGCGCGGATAGCGGCGTCCTGCGCAGATGATTCGGGGAGGATAATGGCGAATTCCTCGCCGCCATAGCGGCAGCATATGTCGGTGGTGCGAAAGAAAGTGCGAAACAGATCGGCAAGGGACTGAAGCACCACGTCACCTGCATCATGACCGAAGGTATCATTGAATCTCTTGAAGTGGTCGAGGTCGAGGAAAAGAACGGCGATGGACTGCTTCTTGCGGGTGGCCAATTGCAGTTCTCTTTCCAGCGATTCCTCGAGGAATCGCCGGTTGAACAGGCGAGTGAGTGGATCACGAATCGACTGTTCACGAAGGGTGTCGCGCAACTGCAGGCTAGCCAACGAAAGAGCGACCTGCGAGGCGACGCTGATGGCCAGTCGCTGCCGAGATTCCTGAAAGCTCTCCGTTCCAGAACTCGTTTCGGAGCTGGGTTGCGCCCTCGAATTCGAGATGCAAGACACCAATCGTGTTCCCCTGCGCGACCATCGGCACACATAGACCTTCGATGGTTGAACTCTTGGTCAAATGTTGGCAAGCGATGCCGTTCCTGTGCCCACTCCAGTGGGGCTGGCCACGGCGGAGAGACCAGCAGGCGTCGGGAGGAAATGTTGGCGCTAATGCGTCCTTTTTGCCCCACCGAACTGCTGCTTCGACGAGGTCTCGCGACGACCTGAACAAATAAAGCGCTCCAGAAGGCGTTCCAGGGAAAAGCTTCTGCACCGAGTTGGCCACGACGGCGCAGGCTTCCTTAACAGTCCCACTGCACTCCAGCAGGGACCCCATTTCATTCAGTGAGGTCATCTGCTTTGTGCGGAGTTCCAACTCCTTCACCAGTTGGTCCAACGACTCCGCATGCTGCCGCTGTGCTTCGTTTGCTCTGATCTGCTCCGAAATGTCTCGATAGATCAAATATGCGCCCCGCACCTCATTGTTGAGCAGTAGCGGGACCCCATGCAGTGCCAGGTCAAGGAGTCTTCCCGTCTTTGCGCCGTTGTCGCACTGTCCTGTGCAACGCGTTTCCGGCAAAGATCTGCGGGATCAGTTGGGCGGAATCCGTGTCCTCATACTCCGGTGTCCCCATACTCCCGATATCGATCAAGGCGAGCTCGTGGCGGTCGTACTGGAAGAGCTTCTCGAAAGCGGAATTCGCCAGTTCGACGCCGCCTTGCCGGTTAAGAACGACGATTCCCTAGAGGGCTATTTTGTATCAGCGAGTCTAAGTAGGTCGGTTTGTTCATTCAGATCAATTGCCAGGCGGTGTCGCTCACTGACCTCGGATCCCACGATGAGTCCCACCGCGGACTAGCACCAGCATGAGCAGGGCGACTTTGGCGAACTGGGCGGCGGTTGGAGGGAACAAATGCATCGCGACTACGATTCCAAAATTTAGCGCCAGCAGGCCGGTGACAACTCGCCGAACTCCCTGACGCATCGCAATCCAGATGATCGGAATGAAACATAGATAGAAATGATCGTAACGTCCGTCCTTGGTTCCAAACATTACCCAGAGGACGGCTGCTATCGCCAAACCTTGGCCACATGCTTCTGCGAGCGTGCCAAGAGTAAACGTTCCTGGAGAACGGACTGTAGTCGGGTGGAGTTGGAAAGGCGTGGCCGAGAGCCAATTGCGAACTGCGGGAAGTGCATGGATAAGCAGAAACGGTGCAATGCCAACCAAGCCGATCGCGTCACCCAAAAACCAACCTACCGCGGACGACTTGTATTCACTGCCAGGTAATGCTGTGATCCGCAATCAGGCATGCGACGCCAATGATGGTTGCTCCCGCAGCGGCCGTCGCACTCACTAAAACGTAGCGGACCACATCTCGTCGGCGACGCAGCCCGAGATCAATTTGCAGCGGACCGCGCAACACATGCGCCGCCGCGCCATAACAAACAGCAATTCCTGCTGCATCGACCGTACTGCTGAAGGACATGACTGGCTGTGCATAGATAAACCTGCCGGCAAGAGCAACGGAAAAACAGGCCAGAAGCGCATACCAGGGACTGACGCCCAACATCAGTGCCATGACCAGACCAATGGCGGGATACCAGGCAACGAGTCCAATGCGAGAAAAGACAACGACTTCAGGTCGGTTCAGAAGAAGATACAGCAGCACGAACAAGAGAGAAACCAAGGCGTGGCGAACGATGGTGCGGCATGAATAATTCAGCACAATTTCTCTGCCAAAAGCGGCTCTCTCTATGAATCGGCTAGTTCAGCTGAACGGCCCCATGGTCCGAAGGGCGCGCACGCTCTCATGCGCCTACAGGTGAATATGTCAAGACTGATCATGCGCCTTAATCCGCGCCTCTAACAATTACTTAAGTAAGATCGCCAGCTTGGTGATGGCCGTGTCGATTTCTGGATGCTCTTCGAGTTTTTAGACATCCCTCTTTATCGAGCTCAATCAAGAAATTGGGTCGAGACTCGGTCGGTCCGTGGAACGGCCAAATTGCCGCCGATTGTGCAGTGCTAGACCTGCCGCCCATCAAGAAAATATTCCCCTTCTTTTCGACGCGGAAGGAAGAAAGTATCTTTTCCGGCGACCTGGTGCGGACAAATGCGGACTCCGTTGCCAACATCAAAGCAACCGGTTCAAGTGTTCTGGTCATGAATGATTCGCTGGTTCAGTACGAAGGCAGCGCGCTGAAGTTGGAGCACGGAAGCGTGACTGTATCGACCTCGAAATTGCTGGCGGCTCGCGCCGGCGCCGTCAAAGTCACTCCGGCTGCTAGCAGTTGGACAGAATTTGACGTCAGAGATGTGGATGGTAGGATCAGATCGCGCGGCGAAAGGGCGACTTGACGATCAGCGATGACACGGGGACCTCTATCTTGGCGGAAGGCCAGGAGACCACTCGAGATGATTCGCAAGCGCAGAGCAAGAACAAGAAAAGAAAGAACGGAGTAGCGGAGGCAGCCGCTCCCGGAGCAGCGGGAGTGATTTGTGATTCCGATCACGATCAGAATTGCCGGGGCAATCGTCGCAGGTGGCAGGATATGAGTGTTGACGCGTAGCGATGATGCCGTCAGTCCAGCGAAACCCCAATGAGCCTCAAAGTACGCGGCAGCGCTTCAGCCGGTTCCCAGCATGTCTTCAGCATCTCATCCGACTCTCCTCTGCAAGGTAGATCCCGGTACTACTCCGGCATCGAGTATCAGCATCTGTGAAATGAAGAGATGAATCGTCTTCGTTCACATGATGACTCTAGTAACTTTTCCGACATCAGCTGATCCGACATACTTGTTGAATGTTGGAAAAGCGCAAGGTGCCCCGCAGAAAAATGGTGTTGCCGGTTAAGGTTTCGACCGATGCAGTCAGCTTTATGGCATACACAGTTGACATCACGAATGGCGGCGCACGGCTTGGGGGCCTCCGCACAGATCTGCAACTTGGAATGATCGTGCGTCTGCAGCGCGGACCGCACAGAGCCAAGTTTCGAGTCGCATGGGTCCAGGAGCTTGCCCCGAATGAACTACGGGCCGGTGTCGAATGTCTGGAGCCGCACAGCAACTTTTGGGGAGTGAACCTCGCGGACCGCGACAATGAAGTTAAAAAAGACATGCAGGCTCTGATGACCCTGCTAACGTCCAACGTCAGCAAAAATCGAACTGTTTAGGAACTTACGGGGACGAGAAGTTTTCAACAGCCGCGCGAATCCTTCTCATAGATTCTTTCAATTGGACTCGCTCTCCAACTTCGTTCGTGCTGGACTCACTCCGCATCCTGCTTCGCAGCCGGCTTCCGCGAAGATGTCGTTTGCCTGCCAGTTCTGTAGCGGCACGCAGACTTTCTGACCTCATCGGTCTCCACCAAAATCTGAGCTTTGGACCGAACATCCGAACCAGCGGCGCGGGAGGTGACGGGTTGGTTAATTCATCGAAGAGGAAGCGCGAATATTTGTTGGTGAGCGATTTCGATCAGACGCTGGGTTGTAGCGACTCGGGTGATCGGCCGTCGCTGCCGTGGGCGTATTGGCCACTCCATTTTTAACCTTCGTTTCATCAGCAGCGCAAGAAGTAAACTCGATTCGTCCACTCCCAATTCCGGGTCTCTCTTGCCAGTCTGGTCAAGGCCCAGACCAAACCGCCGATATCCGCGGGAGAGATTGTTTTTTCCACTACAAAAACCACACCGCGGTGCGTTAGCTTTTCTTCCGCCCAGGTTTTGAGCAGGCGAGGAATCGTCCTCCGATCATAGGTAACCAGCGTTAACCCCTGGGCGGCGGCTTTGCGCAAACAAGTGGAGTCTTCCTGTCCCAGAAAGTACCCATCTTGCCATTCCACCATACAGTGGATTTCTACCGCCCGATTGCGGCGCCGCAGACCAATCGCCACGTCCGGTGAGATATGCTCATCGAGAAGAAGCTTGAGCATTTCAGTTTTTCGCGGTTTTCCTGGGAACGAATTCGGTGGCCTGCGGCAACATGCGCTTCAGTGTTTCAAAGTCGGTAGCGTCATTCTCAGCCATTGCCTGGTTGATTTCACCGGGAAACGCCCCAGCGTAGTTGACGGCCGCCTGGACTTTCACTTCTGGCCTCTTGAGATGTCTCGCCACGGCCGACACATCTTTCTTATAGCTGTGGACGAGCAGCATGACCTCCCAAACGGCGAGCGTGCTTCCTTGAAGGTAGGCTTGCCGGCCCGCAGGTCGAATCTCGAAAGTCGATGAATCCAAATTCCGATCGGCGCAAGCCTTCCTCCACCAAGCGCGCACTGCGTCGCTGGGCGTCCATCCATGCCGATTCGCCATGCGTTTGAGACGCTTTCCGCTCTCGGCTGGCAGGCGCATGCTGACGACCGTCGAATGGCTTGATCTCATGGCAGTCTCCCAAGTGTAACTGTTGCAAGCCCCTTCTTAACTTAACTAGCGAACGTTGCACGGGGGTTTCGACGCTTCCCCCCACTGCCTTCCCAGAAGCCGGTTTTCTGGACAAGGCTCGTTTCCAGGCGGCGGTCAACATGAGGCCCTTTTTGAGCGCTGCGAGTCGAGCGATGTAATTATCTAGGCAAGGGCCTGCCGGAGATATCCTGCCACGTCGCTAACGAAGCGATGCACCGACACTTCCGCGATGCGGTGGCCGATGATGGCGTTCATGGTTTTTCCCACGGCGCCGAAAGGTGGTTGGTAAATCCCGGAGAAATCCAATTGCGTTTCGGTCGAGGTCAGCGGATACACGGAAAGCTCGCCCTTCATGAGCGGAAACAATCTCGGCATGGTTGCTGCCTCCCACTCCAGCAGCAACCGCGTAGTAGGAGTTGAAGTGGTGTCCACGACCTTTTCCTCAATGTTTCTCACAGAAATATTGATGTCGGTCTTAACGCCAATACCGCCAAAATCGACGTGCAGTTCAGCTGCGACCGATTGCGCCCTGGAAGCCGCCGCCTTCGTAGCCGACTGGAATACAGTAAGTGCGTTCTGCCTCAACGCATCGCGGACGCGCTCGTAGGGACGGTTCACATAGTCGTAACTGCGAATCTCACGTCCTGTACTCATCGTTCCGTCCACCCGGACCGCCTGTCTTCAAACTGGTGGTCACGAAAACTGTACCATAGCGCGCTCGTACTGGAGATTGATTGGGTGCGGCGTCGGTGCTTTCGGGTTCATTGTTGCTCCATCGTTTGCTTGGGGCATCGTTTCCGAAAACATGACAGTGAATTTCGCTGTATCATAGCTACCGCCCGAATTCAATCGCAATCAGGCTAGCGGTGGAAAGCGGATGCAAGGTCCGCAAGAACGCGTGAGGAGGCTCGATGTCTCAGATTGACGTCCCGTTGTTGCGCGCGGGTTTCGGACAGACGCGGCGAGCCGACAGCTGGTGGGTACAGCCACTGGTTGTGTTTCTTGGTTTGTCGGCATTCATCGTCTACTCCACGTGGGCTGCCCTGCAGGGGCAGCATTTCAGGTTTGGACCATATCTTTCACCGTTTTACTCGCCCGAATTGTTCGGCCCCGCCCACGAGGGTTGGTTTGGTCCGAACCCAATATGGATGCCCGCTTGGGTCACAGGAGCGGTACTGATTCTATGGGCGCCGGGCGGATTTCGAGTGACGTGCTACTACTATCGTGGGGCATATTACAAGGCTTTCTGGGCCGATCCGCCTTCCTGCTCCGTGGGTGAGCCGCGGAAGACATATCTCGGCGAACGATCGTTTCCTCTGATCCTGCAAAACGTCCACAGGTATTTTCTATATCTGGCCCTCGCGTTTCTCGTAATTCTGGCGCGCGACGTGTGGGATGCTTTCTGGTTCAAGGGCCGGTTTGGCGTGGGCGTCGGCACTCTCGTCTTGTTGACGAACCTCGTGCTGCTGACCTCCTACACTCTGGGATGCCACTCCTTTCGTCATCTGGTCGGCGGTTTTCGGGATCGGTTGGCGGGGGTGCCGGCCCGCAGGCGAGTTTACGATTGCGTGAGTTGCCTGAACCAGCGCCACATGCTGTTTGCCTGGTGCAGCCTCTTCTCGGTTGCGTTTTCCGATTTGTATGTGCGGATGTGCTCGATGGGTATCTGGACGGATTGGAGGATCGTCTAGTGAGCGAGTACATCACGCATGAGCACGACGTTTTGATCATCGGAGCCGGGGGTGCCGGTCTGCGGGCTGCCGTCGAGGTATCGGCCGCTGGCGGAAAGGTCGCGGTCATCTCGAAATCTCTTCTTGGCAAAGCCCACACCGTCATGGCCGAGGGCGGCATAGCCGCGGCCATGGGGAATGTGGACGACCGGGACAGCTGGCGCGTTCACTTTGCCGACACGATGCGCGGCGGTCAATACCTGAGTAACTGGCGGATGGCGGAACTGCACGCCAAGGAAGCTCCGGCATGCGTGCGCGAACTGGAGGCCTGGGGCGCACTTTTTGATCGCACGGGCGACGGCCGGATTCTCCAGCGGAATTTCGGCGGCCATCGGTATCCTCGGCTTGCCCATGTCGGCGACCGTACCGGCCTGGAAATGATCCGCACTCTTCAAGACCATGGAATCCATCTGGGGCTCGACGTTTTCATGGAACACACAATCGTTACGCTGTTGAAGGACGGCCGCCGCATCGCAGGCGCGTTTGGATACGACCGGGAGCGCGGCCGATTTCACCTGTTCCGCGCCAAAGCCGTAGTGCTGGCGACGGGAGGAATTGGAAGGGCTTACAAAATCACCAGCAACAGTTGGGAATATACAGGCGACGGCCATTCGCTCGCCTACCATGCCGGTGCGGCGCTGATGGACATGGAATTTGTGCAGTTCCACCCTACGGGAATGATTTGGCCACCCAGCGTGCGCGGCATTCTGGTCACGGAAGGAGTGCGCGGCGAGGGAGGGGTGCTGCGTAATCGGAATGGCGAGAGATTCATGTTCAAAGATATTCCGCCGTTGTACACCAACCAGACCGCCGATACGGAAGAAGAAGGCTGGCGGTACACGCAGGGGGACAAGAACGCGAAACGCCCGCCCGAACTGCTGACCCGCGACCACGTGGCCCGCTGCATCCGGCAGGAGGTTCGAGAAGGGCGGGGTAGTCCTCACGGCGGTGTGTTCCTGGACATTGCGTGGATCAAGGAGAGAATTCCGAACGCGGCCGAGCATATAAAGAAGAAGCTGCCCAGTATGTATCACCAGTTCAAGCAGCTTGCCGACATTGACATTACCCAAGAGCCGATGGAAGTTGGTCCTACCACCCACTACATGATGGGAGGTGTCAAGGTGGACGCTGATTCCCAAATGTCGGACGTGCCAGGCCTGTTTGCAGCGGGAGAGTGCGCGGCTGGTCTGCACGGCGCCAACCGGCTCGGCGGGAATTCACTTTCCGATTTATTAGTCTTCGGCAAGCGGGCCGGTGAGTACGCCGCGGCCTATGCAACACAGAACTCGCTGGCCGCGGTGAAAACGGATGAACTCGGATCCACGGAAAAGTGGGCGCTGCAGGCCTTCGAGCGCAAGGGGTCCGACAATCCGTACGCGGTACAACACACATTGCAGGACCTGATGCAGGAATTGGTGGGGATCGTACGTCAAGAACAGGAGATGCTGCAAGCGCTCGAGCGCCTTCGAGAGTTGAAAGGCGCCAGCGAGCGGGTCAGCGTGGAGGGAAACCGGGAATACAATGCAGGCTGGCACACGGCGCTCGACTTGCACGGCCTGCTGACCGTCTCGGAAATTGTTACTCGGGCGGCGCTGGAACGGAAAGAGAGCCGTGGGGCGCATTTCCGCGATGATTTTCCCACCAAGGATAAGCGGTATGACGGCTTCAACATCGTGGTGCGAAAAGGCGCCGGTGGAGAAATGCAGCTCACACGCGAGCCCATTCCCCCGATGCGGGAGGATCTGCAGCAAATCATCCAGGAGATGACGTAATGGCGACGGCCACCTTTCGAATATGGCGTGGGGAAAAAGGCCAGGGCAAGTTCCAAGACTACACTACAGAAGTCTCAGCAGGCATGGTGGTCCTCGATGCTGTGCATCAAATACAGGCGGAGCAGGCCGGCGATCTTGCGGTTCGCTGGAACTGCAAGGCGGGAAAATGCGGCTCGTGCTCGGCCGAAATCAATGGTATGCCGAAATTGATGTGCATGACGCGGCTTAACACGCTCCCACTGGATAGGCCTGTGACCGTCGAACCCATGAAGGCATTTCTGCACATGAAGGATCTGGTCACGGACGTGTCGTGGAATTACGAGGTAAAGAGGCGCATCCCGAAGTTCCAGCCGCGGCAGCCCGACGCGCCCGATGGCACCTGGCGCATTGCCCAGGAGGATGTCGAACGGGTGCAGGAGTTTCGAAAGTGCATCGAGTGCTATCTCTGTCAGGATGTCTGCCATGTCTTGCGCGACCATCACATGCACGAGCAATTCATCGGTCCGCGATTTCTGGTGTATGCGGCCGCGCTCGAAATGCATCCGTTGGACGTGGGAGATCGCGTGGAAGATCTGAGAGAGCAATTCGGCGTCGGTCTCTGCAACATCACCAAGTGCTGCACCAAAGTTTGTCCTGAAAGCATCACGATCACCGACAACGCCATCATCCCGCTCAAGGAACGCGTCGTCGACCGCTTCTTCGATCCGCTGTCGAAACTGTTCCGGGTATTCAGCAATTCGAAAAGATAGGAGACGTTATGCATTTCGAACTGAAATCCATTTCCGAGCAGAGTATTCCCGAAGCGCTAGCCAAGGTCGAGCGCTACAGACTATTGAATGAACCCAGCCTGGCGGAAAGTATTTGCCTCGATATTCTGGCCATCGCGCCCAATCATCAGCAGGCGCTGATTTCGCTTCTGCTCGCGCGAACCGACCAATTCGATTCTGATTTGCATGTGAAAGCCGCACAAGAGGTTCTGGCACAGATCAAGGGCGACTACGAGCGGGCCTACTACCAGGGCATCATCTGGGAGCGTTTCGGAAATGCGCGTATTCGCCACGGCGGCACTGGAGCCGGCGCATCCGCATATCACGCGCTGCGGGGGGCAATGGATCACTATGAGAAGGCCATGAATTTTGCGATACCCGGGAACGACGATGCTATTCTGCGCTGGAACACCTGTGCGCGCTTGATCATGAAGAATCCGGACGTCCGACCGATTCCTGAGAGTGAGCCCGCAGAGGCGTGGGAGCGCGACGAAGCCGGCTCCAGAATCGCAGACGCTTAGCATCAGATGCGATTACCTCACCGCGATGGTCGAAGGTGGAGACGGGCCTAGCCGAGCGTTGGAATCGGATAACGGACACCCCGGAATTTTCCTGGCCAGAAGTGGGCTTCGAGCAAGCTTCGGTGCCGAAAAGGCAAGCTGACACTTCCGTCAGGCCCATTTCTCGGGACCAATCCGGATGATTGTCTGTGCTCGCCGCAAGCTGCAACCCTTGTCTACGAAGGGACGGACGACTCGTATCCACGGCTCACAGACGGGCGCGAATTCACCGAAAATTCCTTACTAGCATGAGGTTGGATTCTGAGAATTCATTCTGGATATAGACAATGGATTTGCCGTCGTGTGACAAGCTCAGGCCCCAGCCGGGTTCTTTCTCCAAAGTCCAAATGGGAATTATTTTGCCGGTAGCAAATTCAAAGAAGTCGATGCTTACATGAGGGAATTTTCCGAATTTAAGAAAGTAGATTCCATCTGCACTCACTCCCCAGTTCGGCCACCCGCCACCTTCGAGATCTCGCAAGACTTCCGTTTCCTCCCCTCCCGGCAATGGCATTCGCCAAACCCCGCCTTGCTCATACTTGCTGTAATAAAGAACGCCGCCATCTGGCGACTCGACTGGCGAGATGCCGCCATTCTTTGTAACTCTGGTAGGCGAACCGCCCGGTACGGGCATTTTCCAGACTTGGAACGGTTCCGTGCCGCGCTTCGACGCGAAGTAAAGCCATTTGCCATCGTGTGACCAGCTCGGGGAAAGATTGTCAGCTCCTTCAATGCTGGGCACAAGATGAGGGAGTCCGCCTGGGACTTCGGCAACATAAATTTCACTTCGCTCCTTGGGATGAAATTCGAAGGCGATAAAGCGGCCGTTGGGAGACCATCGAGCACGTCCGGCCGTTCCGTGCAAAGAGGTGACTTGGTCACAATGATTGCCCTCGACATCGCAGGTCCATATATCCCAAAAGCCCAAGCGGTTGGATTCGAAGGCAATCTTCTTCCCATCGGGAGACAACTCCGGCCGCATTTTGTCGCCTTTTTCCGAAACTAAAGCTGATGGCGGTCGAGCATGGTGCTTTGCATCCTTCAGGTCGAGTCGCCAGACATTGAATCGGGATTGTCCCTGCTCGTAAACCAGGGTGTCGCCTTTCGCGGGAATGGACGGCCACGTGGCCTCGCCCACCGGACCAGCCACCGGGCGAGGTATGCAGCCGGTTGCCGAAACTCTCCACAAACCCGTCGCGACGCCTCGGTCAGAAGAAAAAACTATTTCACGGCTATCGTTGGTCCAAGTGGGAGGACCCATGATTGGCCGGTTGTCAAAAGTCAGACGTTTGACTTTCCCGCCCGCGGCAGGCATCACGAAGACATCGTTACTGACGCCCGCTATCGTAGAGCGGATAAATGCCACCCGAGTTCCGTCGGGAGAAAATGCCGGCTCGTGATCGTGCCAACCTGGTGGTGGAGACGTAAGCGCCCGTGTGCTGGAATCCGCAAGAGACAGCAGGGATAAGACGGAGCGAGTAGGATCTGCCGGATTGGCTTCTGGAAAAACCAGCGAGCCGCCATTCGGCGACCAGGATAGCCCCGCTCCCATGGAGGCCGGTCCACGGTACACACGATGTTCCGTTCCACCCAGAGCAGGAATTGTATAAATCGAAACGTTCTTATCGGAATAGCGAACAAATGCGATCTCGCGGCCATCGGGAGACCAAGTAGGGCAGCAATCTCCTGGATCCGCGGTAAGCTGCAGTGACTTTTGCCCTCCCACAACTGCGGCGAAGACTCCTGTGTGATGCGCGCCATCACTTTGACGGAATGCGACTAAAGTGCCGTCCGGAGAGAAAGCCGGTGTGGCTTGAAATCCGCGCAAGCCAATCAGAGGCACGACTTCAATGCGTTCCAACTGCGAGTCGGGACTTGGTCGATACAGCGCCCATACCGCAATGGCGAGGAATAGGGCAAAACAAGAGGTGGCGACCATCCAAATTCTGGCCCGAATGTGACTTCCGAGCCCTGTGTTGGTGTGCGCGACCGGTTTGATGCTGGATACCGCCGCAACCGGGGTGGAGGTTTGGACCGGAGCGATAAAGCGATAACCACGCTTGGCGACCGTCTCGATGAATCGCGGCTTTTCCGCGGAATCGTGCAGAGCTTCACGAAGCCGGGCAACCGCGCTGTTCAGGCCATGATCGAAGTCGACAAATGTATCAGCTGGCCAAAGTTTCTCACGCAGTTCTTCCCGCGTAACCACTCCCCCGGCTCGCTCCATCAACAGAAACAGAACACGAAATGGCTGTTGTTGTAGTTTGACTCGCCGACCTTCCCTGCGCAGTTCCCCTGCCCGGAGATCAACCTGGAATATATCGAAGCAGACCATTGCCTCAGCGAACTGCGTCTCTGGCATTTTGCCACCGCTGATTGGACGTGAATTTGTGGCCAACGTTAGTGATCCCTTCTCGCTCGCTCTCTTTCGCTGCGTGATATGGCGAAAAACTTCATTTAATTCATCCGGTTGGCTTCGTTACCCACACGTGTGGAAGCGGTGTGCTGCGTTGCATTGCCACGCAAAGAAATTGCGGTGAGAGTTGGGGTCGAGAAGCCAGGGAACGCAATTGACTTGACGTTTACACAAGCCCTCGCCCTGCGATGCGTAGGAGACCGGTATGAACACACATTCACCCTTTCTAGTTACGTCGCTAGCTGTACTTTGGTTCTGCGTTTTCGCGATTGGGGCCGTACCGGTGCAGAATGCAGAGCCGATCGCTGGCCGAAACAAGGCCCAAGCAGACCTTGCTTCTCTTCAGCAGCAGGCCCGCCATGGAGATGCGAGAGCAGAATACCTGCTGGGCTGGGCATACATGACCGGAGCAGGCGTTTCACAGAACTACGGGGAAGCGGCAAAGTACTATCGTCAAGCCGCCGCACAAGCTTCGCCGGACGCCGAATTTGCCCTCGCGTACCTCTACGAACAAGGCAAGGGTGTTCCGCGTGACTACCATCAGGCTGTTGTCCATTACACAGCCGCGGCCGGGCAGGGACATGTAACCGCGGAAAACAACCTTGGTTCCATGTACGAGAACGGCCGTGGCGTCCGCAAGGACGTCGGCCACGCTGAACATTGGTATCGAATGGCGGCCGAACAAGGAGACGTTACTGCGCAGTGCAACTTGGCCTCGTTGTATTTTCGCGGAAGGGGCATCGCGCGAAACTACTCGCAAGCAGCGGAATGGTTTCAATATGCAGCCGAGCGTGGTTATGCGCCCGCTCAGGAAGATCTCGCCTGGATGTACTTCACCGGAACCGGTGTACCTCTGGACTACTCCAGAGCAGCGCAATGGGTGCAGATGGCGGCTGACAAAGGGTATGCGCGTGCACAATTGGATTTGGGCTATCTCTACGAGCAAGGAAAGGGAGTCTCGCTCAACTATGTCACTGCGTATATGTGGTACAAGGCCGCTGCGTCACGAGGAGAGCAGCGGGCTGTCGGCAGACTGAAAGGCTTGTCCGCGGTGATGACCAAGGAACAGATCCGTCAAGCCAGTGTGGCAGCGGAGCAGCTGTCTAGATCTATGCCAACAGTGGATAGGGCGGAGGACCGGAAATCGATCGGGGCTTCATTCTTGGGCCCGCGCCAGTGAGTAGCTTAGGTGGGATAGACCCGGAACCCCATAAATGCTTGGTGATCGGCACCACGGAATCAATCTGATCGGCAATGGAGTCAGATCGGTAATGGTTGGTTTCCGGGAAAGGATAAGAGTTTTTTTCCGCATGACGGCTAACCGCAGACTATTCCGGGCCAGAAGCCGGCATGGGGGAAGTGTGTTTCCCCCTAATGGAGAGCGAACCGAGAGGTCCTCGAAGCCGGTTACTCGGGAGTTGGCTTCTCCTCTGTTTCGGTCCCTAGCCCAGTTGCGGTTCCGCTAAACTGATTCGTTATGAGTGAGCGTCTGAAGGGAAAAATTGGGATCGTCACAGGCGCGGGTAGTGGGATTGGGCGGGCATGCGCGATCGCCCTGGCGAGTGAAGGTGCGCGGGTAGCGCTAGTCGGCAGGCGAAGGGATCGTGTTGAGGAAGTTGCTCACGAGATTGGCGATTCAGCGTTTGCGATTCCAGCTGATGTTTCCAAAACGAGCCAAGTAAGTCGATTGATAGACGAGACCGTGGGCCATTTTGGCCGACTAAACTTTCTGCTGAACAACGCTGGGGTCTTGCATATTGGAAACGCCGAGCAGATAACCGAAGAACAGTGGGACGACACCTTCAATGTGAACGTTCGTGCCGTTTGGCAGCTCTCTCGGGTCGCGTTGCCGCACATGAGAAAAGCGGGCGGCGGTTCAATTATCAACGTAGCTTCCACGCTTGGGGTTGTCGGCGCTCGGAACCGCGCAGCCTATGCTACGTCCAAAGGTGCAGTTGTCCTGTTGACGAAGAGCATGGCTATCGATCACGGACATGAAAATGTCCGGGTAAACGCAATTTGCCCGGGGTTCGTAGAGACCGATCTGACCGCGGCTGTCCTTGGCCGGGCTCGCGATCCAGCAGCAGTTCGGCGGGAAAGAACCGCTGCGCATCCCATCGGCAGGCTCGGCCGACCCGAGGATATTGCAGGTTTGGCGGTCTATCTGGCGAGCGATGAATCGTCCTGGGTGACTGGAGCTGTCTTGCCAGTGGATGGAGGCTATCTGGCGGCGTGACAAGTATCCTCTGGATACGCGCCGAGCTGGTCTGTGCCGAGAAGGCCGGTTCCTTGCCAAACGGTGGGGCGCTCCGCTAGCCTTGCGACCTCGTTACGCTTTGCAGTAGGACGTATTCCTAATAATGGGAGACAGCACAGATGAGCCGAACGAAGTTCGGAGGGACATGGGAATCCAGGATTCGCTTTGGCATGCTTCTCTTCATGGTCTTTTTCGGACTGGCGGCTCGGTTGCCGTCTCAGATTGGCGCCGAAGCCGGGCAGGGCGCGCTCGAACTTACCTCCGGTCTTGGTCGAAAGCTCTATGCGCTGCGGGATGACGAGATCGTTATCAATGCCCGCAAGAGCCTCGCAGCAGATCCCAATAGTGTCGAGCGGGTGCTCCAGCTTTCTAAAGCGGAGGCGGCACGGAGGCAGTACCGAGAGGCAGTGGCGACATCCACCCAAGGTTTAGCTTTTGCTCCAAAGAACGCAGATCTTTATCTTGAACGGGGCCACCGAGAACTGGGACTGCGGGAGTTCAAGGCAGCCATGAACGACCTGGAGCATGCAACGCGGCTCGCTCCCGAGATGCTAGATGCTTATTATCATCTGGGGCTGGCGCATTATTTTTTGGGTGAGTTCAATGAAGCGGCTGCCTCATTCAACGGAGCGCGAGCCTTGGCGAGGAGCAACGACAGCCTGATCGACTGCTCGAACTGGCTTTATGTTTCTCTGCGTCGCGCGGGCAAGGAGCAAGAAGCGGCGGAGGTTTTGACGCGTATCACGCCCGAGGTTAAGAACACCGAGCCCCACTTGTATTTTTATCTGCGTCTTCTGCACTTCTATCAGGGGCAGCTTACGGCGGAGGCAGTGTTACCGCCTCCGCCTGCTGGACCGGAGGATCTCGAAGGCGAGCTAGCCTTCGACACAGTGAGCTATGGCGTCGGGAACTGGCGTCTCTATCATCACAACCGCTCCGACGCAGTGGGCGTGTTCAGGAACGTGGTAAAGGGTGAGGCGTGGAACTCGTGGGGATTCATAGGTTCCGAACTGGAACTTCTCCGCGGGGAGAAGTAACGGAATTGCGATCTATTGGCGGTTGCCGCCGACTGCGGGCGGATCACGGGCAAGTGGGAGGTAACCCCCAGGGTAAGGTTGCCGACTATTGGTGAATTAACGCGGCACCGCACGCCCAGGCAACAAGTAGCGTTTGCCCTCACGTGATGCCGACAACGACCTACAGGGAAAACTGCTCCCGTTTACGAGTTTCAACGTATAGCTGACTCAGCGTGGATGCTGAAGAATCGAGGGTGGTCGCCACTAGGCAGCGCGACGGCGGGGATTTTTGCGCGGTAATAATGCCGAAAGCCAAGCTCGAATGATAGTGCGGATTGCGGACCCGTCATTGCTGCAACCCTATCCATCCAGGAGGCCTCATCATGAAGAAGAAGAGCATATTTGCGTGGGCAATGACCGCATTGTTGCTTGCAACCACCAGTTGGGCAGACGACAAACAAAAGGACGAGGACCGTCTGAAGAATTCCGGCACGGTGCTGACAGAGATTCTAAATCTTCCAGACGACATTCCCCAAGATCTCCTCGACAAAGCTGACTGTGTGGTTGTTTTCCCCTCCGTTCTCAAGGCCGCGTTTGTGGTCGGTGGTAGTTATGGCCGCGGTGCGATGACGTGCCGGACGGGCGAAAACTTCAACGGTCCTTGGGGCGCGCCCTCAATGATGGCCCTTGAGGGTGGCAGCGTGGGCTTCCAGATCGGCGGGCAAGCGACTGACTTTGTCCTTCTTGTAATGAATGACCGCGGCGCCAATGGAATCTTGAGCAGCAAAGTGAAGCTCGGAGCAGATGCGTCGGTAGCAGCCGGACCAGTCGGTCGCGATGCATCGGCCGAAACCGATGCCTCAATGCGGGCCGAAATATTGAGCTATTCACGCGCGCGCGGATTGTTCGCCGGCATTTCGCTGGAGGGTTCGACCATCCGACCGGACAACGACGCAAACAAGAGAATCTACGGCGAGAAAATCTCGGCGAAGGATATTGTAATTGCTCACGAGACGCACGTCCCTCCCGCGGCCGAGGGCATGATCTCCACGCTTAACGGAAAGACGCCGAAACACAAGTCGTCATAGCAGTTCTCTGAAATGAGGTTTGATGGCGAATTGAGGACATCGACGCTGTGCTGCGCTCGCACCTGATGATATCGCCAGGGTCGCGCGATGCCATAGGCTGCAACTCCAGAGCAGATGCTCTATTTATGCTGGGATCACGTCATTTGTGAACTGTAGGCAAACCTTCTCTTATGGAAGTGCTGGCACGTGCCAAATTCGCGCTTGGGAGCTTTGCTCTGCAATGCTGAGGGAGCGAAAGGGCTGCCCGACTTACTGGATGACATTCTGGCACAGCGCTCCACACGCCAAGTGTGCTAGAGCATTCTCTTGAGAACCGCGAGACAGATGAGTGCATCTCTCAGTTCGCGATGTTCCTTAGAGTGTGCAATCGGCAATCCCCGTAAGCGTTGGTGGATAGCCTTCTCAGCTGCGACGATGCGCGCTGGCAACTTGCTCCGGTCGAATTCCATTGCGGCGGCTCTATAGACGTCGAGCCAACCCCTGTCATTATTATTATTATTGTGATGGCTCACCAACGGAACCTCCGCACACAAGCCCTTCCGCATGGAGGAATCTGCATCTGGCGTACAAACGAACAAGCCCCTGGTTGCAGTTGAGTAGTTCAAGTGCCATCCGCGTTCTCCTGGTTCAGCGCCAGATGGCGATCAACCTGAGCGATCTTGCTGAATCTGGGGCTTCCTCGGGCGAATTGGGAATTTGGGGAAAGGACTCTCGCGTGGTCCCAAACGGGCTATCGGTTGCAATGGTAGCAACTGCGATGCCAAACCCTCCTTGATTGCGGTGCGAGAGCCGCGACCATTGCTCGGTGCGAACCGGCCGCCGGAACTCCCGCAAACCAGAAGGACTTAGCCCACGGCGAGCGGAGACGAGGCATTCTGCCAAGCTCGCTTTCGCGCTGACATAGAGTTAGTCAGCATTTGACGTGCAATGCAGAAACATACCACAAGGAAAGCATGTTCCATCGCGACAGGCTTGCGGTTCACGACCTGTATTTCGAACCGTTATGCTTTCGAAAGCGTAACGGTTCTAATGCAGAGTGTATCGTTACGCAGAGTCATGTCGCTTGAGACCTTGTTGGCCGTCATTATCGAGTTTTTCTAACAGCATAATGGAGCACATTTCAGCGAGTCGGTGCCTCATAACGTCTCGCGACATCTTTTCGGAGGCATCACCCCGCCGAAGGAACCGCCGTCGTGCTAGATTGCCCGTTGTTTGCGAAATAAGTGCGGCCAACTGGCCGCTCTTCATAACGCAAACAACGGGAAATCCACACATTGCGATCCTTCGACGGAGAATGGTGCTGCTCTGAGAAAGACGTTGCGAGAGTTATGCGGCGCAGATGTCGTTCAAGATTCTCCATGATCTCGGTTAGAAAGATCGAAAATGACGGCCAATAAGGCTCAAGGGACATACTCTGCGTAACAATACACTCTGCATTAGAGCCGAAGTACGAGGAATTCCAGCCGCGGGGGATCTCGAGTCTCTCCAACGCATTCACTTCGGTCGTTCAAAGAGCTGGATCCCATTCCACAATTCAAGGTCCCGGCCATGCTTGGCAAATTCCTTGCGACCGGTTTTCCCAATCGTTTTATAAGCAGAGGGGCAGCATCGGTCAGTCGTCTCTAACGAAATGTTATTTTGAGTCACTACGAGGTACCTGCTTCGGTTGTCAGCAACCTTCCACAACCGTGCATCCAGCTCAAGGATTCGGCTCGATGCCAATGCGATCAATGACGCACCAACACTACTCGTATCTCAGCGCCACCATGGGATCCACCTTCGTCGCCCATCGAGCTGGAAGATAGGCCGCTATGGCCGCGACCGCGGCCAAAAGGAATGTGAGAACGGCAAACGTCACAACATCGGTTTGTACCACCCCAAAAAGTGCACTGGAGAGTGCTCGCGTCAACAGCGCGGCCAATGTTAGTCCAATCGCGATTCCGACCGCGGCCATTTTCATGGCAAAACCAACTACCAGTCGAAGCACGTCGACGCGCCGTGCCCCTAGGGCGATGCGTACTCCGATCTCATGAGTCCGTTGCGTCACCGAGTAAGCCATGACGGCGAAGATTCCGGCTGCCGCCAGCACGAGCGCGCTGAAACCGAACACCAACATCATGTGGGCCGATAGCTCAATGCCGCTTAGGTTGTCCGAAAGGACCTGCGCCAGACTGCGCACGTCGTAGGCCGGTTGGTCCGGGTCCACGCTGCGTATCTGCGCGCTGACGGAGCCGGAGAGTGCAAGCGGATCTCCCGGTGTCCGCACAACGAACGCCGACGTAAACTCGGGCTGTTGCGCGAGGGGCAGGTAAACGGTGGGGGCGGGATCGCGTTCAAAAGGATTGGGCCGCACATCTCCGACGATTCCCACAATCGTGCGCCACGGTCCGGCCGTCCCGGGGTGTCCCACCTGGATGCGCTTACCCAGTGGATCCTTGCCAGGCCAATTCTGATGTGCCATCTCCTCGCTGACGACGGCAACCGCGGGCGCATCGCGTTCGTCTTGCTCGGAAAGCAACCGCCCTCGCCGCAGCGGAACGCGCAAGGTGGCAAAGAAACCGGGCGTGACTACTTGTGAAATCGCGGATGGACTCTCGCCAGGACCTGCGGGCGGTCTTCCTTCCGCTGCATACTCCACCCAGTTCCAACTCCATCCCGAGGGCAGGCTCGTCACACAGCCGGCGGACTCAACACCGGGCAGAGCCGCGATGTCCCGCAGGACGCGGTCGTAATATCCGCGGACACGGCCTTTATCGCGATACTTCGCCTCCGGCAAAGCAACGTGGAATGTGAGTACATGGCTTCGATCGAAACCCATGTCAGTCGCCGCCAAAGACTGGAAGCCCTTCACCATGGTTCCGGCTCCCACCAGCAAGACGAGCGAGAGAGCAACTTCCGAGATCACGAGCAACCGGCGGAGTCGGTGGCGGCCGACGCTGGGAGTGCTGTTGCGTCCGCCTTCCTTCAGCGTGTCATTGACGTTGGGACGCGAGAGATGCCATGCTGGCGCCAGTCCTGTGACCAGGCCCGTAGCGATGGCCACAACCAGCGTGAACAGGAAAACTCGTGAATCCAATTGCAGGTGCTTCAGTCCGGCAACGTGCTCAACGATGAAGGAAGGAATGCTACGACGAGTGAGAGCGATTCCCCAACGAGACAGCAGAAGTGCACCTCCACCGCCAATCAGTGCGAGTAAGACGCTCTCCACCAACAACTGCCGCCCGATGTGCCAACGGGTTGCTCCCAGCGCGGTGCGAAGAGCGATCTCCTTCTGGCGTGCGAAGGCGCGCGCCAGCTGCAGATTGGCAACATTTGCACAGCAAAGCAAAAGAACAAAAACCGCTGCTCCCATCAAAAGGAGAACGAACTGCCGCGAGCCGAAAACAAGGTCCTCGACCGTGTTCCTCACGCTGACTTCGTGACCAGTATTTGTGTTCGGATACTGTCTTCCCAAACGGGCTGCGATCACCTGCAGATTCGCCTCGGCCTGAGGAATGGAAACGCCATCAGCGAGCCTTCCGAACACAGTCAAAGAGTGGTTCTCGCGGTCATTCTTCTGAGTGTCGGTCAGATTGAGCGGGGTCCAAACTTGAGCCCCGGGTGGAAAGTCAAAATCTGGCGAAGTGATTCCAGCCACGGTGAACTTTTCGCCGTTCAATAGCAGTTGCTTGCCGACAATCCCTAGATCAGAGCCCAGATGCTGCTGCCAGAATCCGTGAGCAATGACAACCACCGGTGCAGCTCCCTGCTGAAAGTCTGCGCGGCCTATGCTGCGGCCAAGTTGCATCGACATGCCCAGTAGCGAAAAGAAGTCGGATGTAATCTGGACACCCTCCACATGTTGGGCGACGTTGCTGCCAGTCAAGTTGGCGTCCCAGCTTTGCACTGCTGCCAGTGCCTCGAAGCTTTTGCTCCGTTCACTCCAGTCTCTGAAATTCGCGGGAGCAACGCTCAGGTGGTAATCGTTCTGCTTGGGCACGGCTTCCCAAACCGTGACAATCCGATCAAGTTGGGGGAATGGGAACGGCCGGAGTAACATCGCGTTCACCGTGCTAAACGTAGTTGTGTTTGCGCCGATACCCAGCGCTAGCGTAATCACCGCCACCGCGGTGAACCCCAGGTTTTTACGCAACTGCCGCAACGCGTAACGAAGGTCCTGTAACAAGGTATGCACTTAATTCTCCCTTTGAACGCACTACCCCACCTTGACCGGTTGCAACCTTGCCGCCAAACAGTATCCCGTACAACTCTTTGAAAATGAACCTTAATCTGTATTAAAAGCATGTAAGAGTGTTCAAATTCGAAGCACCGATGTTCGGAAACGACCAATCTTCATGGCCCGTTTGCTCGTTCTCTCTGCCGATTGTCTCCGAGTCACAGAGACATTGGCCGGTTAAGCACCCACGGTCGGCTTCCTTCAAACAGCTGTATCGGACGCGCCCCCAAAAGACTTCCCGAGCCTACCTCCCAACTACTATGGGGCGCATCCGATACAGCACTAGCGTTTCTGGTTAGTTTCCCGTTGCCGGCGACTCGACCACTCTTGGCGGAGCCCATTAGTGCTCCGCCGCAGCTGCATCAAAGACCAGCCTGCCTCCGACAAACGTTTTCAGCACTCGAACGTCGCGGATCTTTTCTGGCACAATTGAGAAGATGTCATCGCTGAGAAGGACCATATCGGCCAATTTCCCGGGAGTAATCGAACCCTTCTCCTTCTCCTGAAACTCGGCATAAGCGGAGCCCATGGTGTAGGCCTCGATCGCCTCGGCAACCGAGAGTTTCTGCTCGGGGAACCAGCCGTTGGGGTTTTTTCCATCTAAAGTGGCGCGGGTGACGGCGGCGTAGACCGTCAGAAGCGGGTCAAGCGGCGCCACCTCCCAATCGGTGCCGAACGCCAGGCGCACACCGTGATTCAGGAACGTGCGGAAGGCATAGGTGCGGCTGGCGCGATCGTGACCGATGTGCGCCTCGGCAAAGCGGCCGTCGTCGATCGCGTGGTAGGGCTGGACCGACGCAATCACGTGCAGTTGAGCGAAACGCTCGAAGTCCTTGGCCGCCATGTGTTGTGCGTGCTCGATGCGCAGCCGGCGATCGGCTTCACCGTGCGCTTTGATTACCTCGGAATACAGATCAAGGATGGTGGAAATACCCTCGTCGCCAATGGCGTGGGTGCAGATCTGCAATCCTGCTGCATCGGCCTTCATGTATCGATCCCGCATGAGCGAAATCGGATGCATTTCATCGGACAGCAGACCGCGATTGTCGCCCTGATTCAGAAAAGGCTCGTAGAAATAAGCCGTTCCCGAACCGAGAGATCCGTCGGCGAAGGCTTTGAGGGCGCCGATGCGCAGGTACGGCCCACCAAAGGCACGGCCGACTCCGAGTTTCGCCAGGTCGTCAACCTGAGTAATCGAAGGAGCCGCATAGATCCGCGTGGTCAGCTCATCACGCTGTAGCAGTTCGCGGTAGACGGCGATGTCGTCATAGCTGGCGACCAAATGCTGGACGCTAGTCACGCCCACCGATGCCGCATAAGCGAGCGCCCGCTTTACGATCTTCACACGCTGGTCATGGGAAAGCGGCGGGATAACCTTGTAGATGTAGTCTGTTGCGGCGTCTTTCAGCGCGCCGGTGGGATTTCCCTCGGCGTCGCGGACCACGGTGCCTCCCGGAGGATCGGGAGTCTTGGCAGTAATGCCCGCGAGACGCAGCGCCACGGAATTGGCCAGGCCCATGTGCCCGTCGTAGCGGCTCACAAACACGGGCGTGTCGGGAGTGACAGCGTCAATGAGTTCTTTCGTCGGCATGTTGGGCGGGTTCCACTTGGTTTCGTCCCAGTTGCCGCCGAGAATCCATTCGCCCTTCGCCGTAACCTTGGCCCGATCGCCAATCCGGCGAGCGAATTCCTGTGCACTCGTGGCATCATTGAGCTGGACGTTAGTCAACTGCATTCCGCCTGAAACGAAATGGACGTGGGCGTCATTGAAACCAGGCAGGAGTAGCATTCCACCAGCGTCGATGACCTGAGTGTTGCGGCCGCGCCAGGCATCAACGTCGGCGCTTGAGCCAACCGCGACGATGCGGTCTCCGAGGATCGCGACGGCCTGCGCCATCGGCAAAGAGTTATCTACCGTCCAGATTTTCGCGTTGGTAATGATGAGGTCAGCGGCCGGCCTGGATTGAGCATGGTTCCGTACGGGAGCCCGAGGCAACACACAAGGACTAACGGCCAAAAAAAGCGAGTTTCGATGATTCATGAGTACTGACCTTGAAAAGCGCTAGCTCGCGCAGGCCGACTCTATGCCGAGCGGCTACGTCACCGCGGTGCTGTACTGCAAAAAGAACTTGAAACTCAAAATTCGTAGCGCAATGCGAACTGCATCACCCGTGGGTTGGTCATCAGGTGCGTATAGTTGCCGAAGTTCGGAACCGCAATGGAGTTATTACTCTCGCTCGCGCTGCAGGAATTCTGGTCGTTGAAGTCGAAGCGGTCGAGTTAGTCACGTTGAACACTTCCCAGCGCAAGGCCAGATTGTGCTTGTCATTCCAAGGCATGGTCCAGCGTTTCGAAAGCCCGAGGTCGATGCCGAAGTAGCCGTCGCCGCGCACGAAATTACGCACACCGACCTGACCCGGCAACGCCGGATTGAACGAACTCTCGGCTGCGGCCGGGTCGGGAAAGAGGTTCACATTGCCGTCCGCCTGGTGGTAAGCCCCGCTTTTCACGTGCGACACGGTCGGCATTGCGGCGCCTTCCCAATACCAGTCGGTTGGGTAGTCGGCGGGGTTGTTGTAGATGGTGTAGGGGAAGCCGCTGGTCCAGCGGAACAGGCCCGAAAGCTGCCAGCCCCCGATGACGGCATCGACGGCCCCGATTGACACGAGTGGCGATGGCGCGGCCTCGGCCGAAGGGCAAGTCGACGATCCAGTTCGCATTCAGTTGATGCGTGGTATCAAAATCGGAAACGGCGCGGAAGAGATCCGGCGACCAGGCGTTGAACATCTGACAGCCGCCGTTGAAGTTGAGAGAACCGAAATTTCCGAGTCGCTCGGCGTCCGAACACAGGTCGATCGACTTCGAATATGTGTAATTGAAGTCGAACTGAAAGCCGTGGCTCATTTGATGCCGGAGCGTAACTTGAAGTGCGTTGTAGTTCGAGAATCCGATGGAACGCATGGGCGAACAGAGACACATACTGCGGGTTGTAGAAGGAATTCGGCCCCGGAGTAGGATAGTACTGGCAAAGGGGGTGTCCAGACTGGCCGCAGCTTGGATCGCCGGTCGCGTCTGGTATTCCACCGTTTCCGAATCCGGATACAAGAGGTACATCGAGAGCCTGAAGCGCAGTGGTCTCAACGCCTGCGACTCCACAGAAAAGATCGAAGATAGCCAGGACGGGATCGGTGGTCGAGGCAGGGCCGTTTGCACCGCAGCCACCTGTCTGCGCACCGCAGCGCATAGGCGCCGCCATTGATGGGCGCCTGAAGCATGTTGGTCCAATACTGAACGACGGCCGGGCTGACCATGGAATCATTGAAAGTGGCGTCGGTCACACCCTGCAGTTCGTACAGTTTTGCGAGCGGCTGGATGGCGGAGAAGTAATCCAGGCCGGATTTTTTGTCCCTAAGATCGAGCGGCTGAGCGACATCTTGTGAACTCAGCAGGCGGTGCGAGAGCCTGCCCACATACGCAAGATCCAGCGAGAATCCGGCTCCGAGATCGCGCTCCACGGAAAAGTCCAGCGTGTAGGAGTAGGGAGTCTTCAGCGAAGTATCCAGGCTGCTGCCGAAATTGGACGCACCGAGCGACTGCATGGTTGGAATCGTCTCCGGGAAGCTCGGCGCCCCAGGAGCGGGCTGGAGAAGGCTTGGCGGAATGACATTGACACTCGTCAGCCGAGGCAGACTGTTGAGCGGGCAGATTGGGTTGGTGAGAGACGTCGTCAGACCGAAGGAATTTCCGTTGAACTCATCCACGATGCCCTGCCCGAACCGGTCGTAAACAATCCCGAAAGCCGCCGCGGATCGACGACTTATTGCCGCTGCCCAAGAGCTTGCTCAGGAATCCCTCGGTTTTATTGGGCGCCCAGGCAAAGGCGACGCGAGGACCAAGGTTGCCGTAGTCCCAGTTCCAATACCCCTTCTTCCCGTTAGCGGCACCACACCAGTCGATTTGCGAGTGGGGCATCCTGACTCGACGGAGTGCCACTGGCGCCTGCCGTTGCCCGCGCGGAAAACCACTGCCCAAGACTGGGGCTGGGACAAACCTGCAAACCACTGGTCTCCCACACAGGAGAGAAGAGTGAGTAGCGCAGGCCCAGAGTCAGCGTGAGGTTGGGTCTGACCTTCCAAATGTCTTGCACGTATGGCTCATAGCTGTTCTGCGCATATCGGCGGGAGATAGGAGAGTTGGGCGGGAAGCAACTGGAGTTGTCTGTTGTAATTAAAAACCGTACTGGCTTGCGTAACCATTCCCAACACGTCTGTGATCGGATAGTCATAACTCACGGCGAAACTCGGATCCACCCCGGGATAACCGTTGTTCGTCGGATTCAAGGGGCTGTTTTTGTCGGCAAATCCGGAGGTGGTGGTGAAAGACGAATTCGTGTTTCCGCTGTCGAACGAAGAGCCGTAGTCGAACCGGGGGTTGCGCATGAACAAAAGATATCCGCCGAACTGCAGCGTGTGCTTCCCGTGAATCCACGACAAATCCTCCGAGAAATTATGCGTCGGGCGCTGGAAATTCTGGGTTCGAGTGATGCCCTGGCTGAAATTGAAAGTGATCCATGGCTGGTTCGAGTTACCCAGAGTTCCAAAACTCTCTCGAACAAACCCGTAGTGGAAATTGCTCATCAGGTTCGGACGGATGACTGCTGAGTAGCTTCCGATGATCCCTTTGTTGTGGTAGACAGTCTGTCCTTGCGGGAGCCTGACCGGGGAAATAGGGCTGGCAGCCCCCGCATGCATCGCTGGAATCATCTCTCATGGCTCCCATCACGGAAAGACGCTGCTTGCCGTCTTGCGTGATGTTGTAGTCGGCGCGGGCAATGTAGACGTTCTGAGTCTCATGGGTCGGCGAAGCGAAAACAAATCCCTGGTAGTTCACGCCATCGCCCGTCACATTGCTGATTTGGCATCAGGCAAGGTTTGGAAGTATGCCATCGCGGCCGCGTCGGGCCCCGCGTGTATCGGATCGATCTGTTGCAATTGCGTGAAGCCGAGCGCGAAGTATCCCGGCGCAGGAGTGTACGTCTGACCGCTCTTGCCCTGTACAGCGAAGCCGGAGCCGCCGGGGCATTGAGCGGTGTTGAGGCTGCCGTCCGATTCAGAGTGCACAGATACTGAAGGACACCGTCGCGCATTGCCAAGCTGGGAACCTCCTCCCCAGAACTTACGGTTTCCTCCGCGCGCCGCGTCCCCTCGTAATTCATGAAAAGAAACAAGCGATCCTTTTTTATGGGTCCGCCGATGGAAGCGCCAAAGATATTGCGGATCAGCTTGGGAGGCGCGTTGCAGTCATTCGGATTGGGGAGCGTGCAATTTTGCAGCTCTGTCAGTTTGTTGAAGTAATCGTTGGCGCTGGTGTAAGTGTTGCGAAGGTACTCGTAGACCGAGCCGTGAATGCTGTTGGTGCCGCTTTTGGTCACCAGTGCCACCTGCGCGCCGCTGGTTCCTCCCTCGTCGGCGTTGGCATTGGAGGTGGTGACGCGAAACTCCTGTACGGAATCGAGCGTCACGGGCAACACGGATGCAAAAGCGTGGCCGCCTTCGTCGTTTACGCGAATGCCATCGAGACTGACATTGCCCTGGTCGCTGCGCGCGCCATTCACCGCGCCGCTTCGCGTATCGCTGGTGCTTGTGTCTGCTCGATTACCCGTATAGGCAACTCCGGGCTGCAGCGTGAGCAGGTCGGGCACGTTGCGACCCTCCAGCGGCAGTTCCTTTACCTGATTCTCGCCAAACGCTATACCCATGGTCGCGTCTTCGGTGTTGATTACTGGGGCCTGCCCGGAAACTTCGATCTGGGTGGTGGGCGCGCCGACCTGAAGGACAACGTTCACGCTAGTCGGCACGTTGACAAGAAGCTGGAGATTGGTCTGCTCGTATTTCTTGAACCCAGCCTTTTCCACGGTCAGTACATAGGTACCCGGGGGTAGCGCGAGAAATTCGAATTCGCCGCTGGATGGAGTAGTAGCAGTTCCGGCTGAACCCTTGCGCCTGGTTGGCAAGCGTTACGCTGGCCCCCTCCACCACCGCCCGAGTACTATCAAGAACTTTGCCGTGCAAGGACGTTGTGCCGGTCTGCGCCCAAGCGCAGGAAATGGACAGCAAGAAAAGAAGCACACCGGGAACAAGAAGAGCCGATTCTGGTTGGAAGACCTCATCGTTGCCTCCCTTAAAGTCTGTACTATGTTTTGCGCAGGAATTAAATGGGCGAAAGCCCTGGTCCGAAGAGGAGAACTCTGACGTCGAGTCTTCCGCAAAGACCGACAAGCTCCCTGGCCAATTTTTTGTGTTGAAAACATTAGTGTGACGGTGTGTGCGAAGTCAAGAAAACAAAACGCGCTGTGTGTCCGCGCACAGCGGATACTCTCGATTGAAGAGTCCGGAGAAACCTCGATGCCTAAGTCTGATTTCAACAATGCTAATGTGTTTTTTGTTTTTCTAGTCTTCACCGGTTTGGTATGCGCTCAAACCAAGCCCTCGGGCACGGGAACTGGGCGTTCCTTTCGATGGCGTCCCCGGACCGCTCAACGCCATCACTGACGTTAAAGGCGTGGAAGTTGGCCATACGACCCTGATTTCTGGTGATGCGACGTCACCGGGGGGCGTCGGGCCGGTGCGAACGGGCGTGACCGCGATTCTACCCCGCGGCAAAGATTCCAACGACCCGGTCTTTGCCGGATGGTTCACAGAAAACGGCAACGGCGAGATGACCGGGACAACCTGGGTCGAAGAGTCGGGTTTTCTCGAGGGCCCGGTCATGATCACGAATACCCACAGCGTCGGCATCGTACGGGATGCGGTGATCGCCTGGCGCCTGAAGCATCGTGGGGCCGACAAGGAAGGGTACTCGTGGTCTTTGCCGATTGTGGCTGAGACCTGGGACGGTTATTTGAATGACATCAACGGATTCCACGTGCAGGCCGAGGATGCTTTTCACGCTCTCGACAGCGCGCATAGCGGGTCCGGTTGAAGAAGGAAACGTGGGTGGTGGCACCGGAATGATCTGTAACGAATTCAAAGGTGGAATCGGCACGGCATCGCGCGTACTCGATGCCAAATACGGAGGCTACACGGTCGGCGTGCTGCTGCAATGCAACTATGGGCAGAGGGATCAGTTACGGATTGCCGGTGTGCCGGTCGGCCGTGAGATTGCTGGACCGAAAGTCTGGGATGACGATGTGGGTTCCATTATTGTGGTAGTCGCCACGGATGCTCCGTTGATTCCAACGCAATTGAAGCGCGTCGCAAAGCGTGTAACTCTGGGGCTGGGACGAGACGGAAGCTACTCAGGCGATGGCTCAGGCGACATCTTCATTGCCTTTTCGACTGCGAACCCGGGAGCAGCCGCTTCCAGGGATGTTCGCCCACTTAGCATGCTACCCAATGATCAGATCAACGCAATTTTCCTAGCCACGGTGCAAGCCACGGAAGAAGCGGTCGTCAATGCCATGATCGCCGCTGAGACCATGACCGGGTTAAAGGGACATACAGTGATCGCGCTACCTCATGGCCGATTGCGGGAGCTTCTGAAGAAATACAACCGGCTTGGACACTGACTCTCTCTCTGCCGAACGGGGCCGAACCGGTGCTGCGGGTCTGACCAAGGTAGGACATCTAAAGACGGTCGGATTAGTACCCGAAGTCGGCTTCGAGGAGATGGCCATTGATCTCCTCCAAGCCCGTTCTGGCCAACTAACAAAAGGTTGAATCTTCGGTACCGACAAGCACGTTGATCAATGCCTATATTCGGATGATCGCAGCTTTAACTAATCGATCAGAAATGGCTGTTCTCGTCTCAGCTCAACACTTGATCGAATAGTTGGCCCGCTGCTCTTTTTGCTTCAAGTATGGAATAACGATGGTCCATCGCTCCGGCCAGGTCGGTGTTAGCAAATGCGATACGCCCGTAGGGCGCACGGCGCAAGATCTCGCGAGGGGCGGGTTGACCATCGCGCCCAAAGAAGAAGCCGGGTTGAGGACTCAGATAGGCGTGTCCCCAGCGATTCAAGATGATTCCGGCGATGTCCCGCCGTGCGTCGAATCCGCCGCTTGCGAACATCTTGGTGAATTGTTCGCGGACTTGCCGTTCATAATCTCTGAAAGACGTTCCTAGCAGCTCTCCGCGACCGCGATTGCCCTGTTCTTCAGTTGGAGCTCCGGGATATGAGTACAAAACTTTCAAGCTGAGTACGACAGGGGAGTCTGGACTGATCGTGTTATCTTCAACGCCGGTCAACGCTAGCTTCCGAACTTCCATGTAGTTTCCCAACCCTTCAAACCAACGACAACCCGTCATTCCCATTTTGTATAGAAAGCGCCAGTTTCTCACAGCAACGTTAACCATCATGCAGGGCGAGCGGTAAAACTGCCCATAGGCCACACGCAGCGTCTCGGGCAGGTCTTTTACAATGTGCTTCGTCGTCCAACATCCGCCCGCCATTAGAGCCGACCGCGCCTTAACTTGATATAGTTTGCCTTTCTTTGAGTACACGATGGAAACTGAGCTGGCTTTGCTCGCTTCCCCATCGTGTTCGACATGGACGACGGTGGATGACAGGCGAATTCTCGTGGGGACTCCCGCGATGTCCAGCGCTGCAAAGTTGACGCGGTTCCGGCAAACTCCTTCCACGCTGTGCGGACCGTCGATTGCGCCGGGGATCAGACTCTTCATCATCAGTCTCGCGATTGTCGCGTTGCCACCCGGAAACATCTGATCCGAACCACCCTCCTCTTCGGGCAAAGGATGCAACATTTCAAACGCGTAGTCTGAGTATGCGGATAAAGCGTCTGGACCTAATCCCGCGCCCCCGCCTTGCACGGGCGAAAGAAAGCTGCGAACCGTTTCGCGGCTGAGCTTGAAACGTTCCATGTAGTGCTGCTCCAGCGTGATCGAATCGAGGTATCGAGAAATCTCGTCGCCTTCCACCCTGGGATGTTCAAACTTTGTTCCCGCTGCCGATTCGCTTTTCAGCCAGCGCAGCCATTCGATTCGAGTCGCATTTGAAACGGGAGCACCTTGCAGGTTTTTCCCGCGCGGATCCATCAACCACATTCCGGGTCTCTGGTTGAATCTTGCTCCGAACCAAAACCCATATTGTCCATGCTCCAGACCCACTGCTTGGTACGGGGTATTGGAAAGAGGGAACTCTGGGTCTCGTCCAGCCCACTTTTGATAGGTCAGCTTCGGAGCTTGTAACCCGATGGACTCATAGAACTGTGCAAGAAAGCTATGCGGATATTGAATCTGGTAGATAGCCGAGCCCTGGTGTGCGATAAGCCTCTTGCCTTCGACCAAAAACTCATTTTGCTTCGCCTCGCCGCCGAAAATGGGATGGTTTTCGAGGATCAGACATTTCATGCCGGGATCGGCTTCACGCTGGAAAAACAGGGCTCCAGCAAGCCCGCTGATGCCGCCGCCGATAATTACGCAGTCATAGATCTCCCCGGTATCAATGATTCCCGCAGGAAGAGGATCGTACAAGCGGTCACGGATCGCATGACCAGCTTGCAACACATCCCAAGTATTGCCATTCGCGTTGCTGTATTCGCTGACGCCGCCATAACCAGTGAAGTCATTCTCTTGTGCTGCGAGCAGCTCCGAAGGGGATATGCCTGCGAACAACGCGGTTCCGGAAGCCAATAGAGCAGTGCCGAGAAAGTCACGCCGGGTAATGCTTTTCTCCATACCCAGGGTCCCATCCCCAGTGAAAGAACTCCTAGGATGATCAATGCGTGACATTCTTGCGTGACCTCGCGCTTCGCTCCCGAGTGTACACCGAGCGCAAGATTCGCGGATCGACATCAAAGTGCTTAGAAGCGCGTTTGTGGACCGCGACGGGGCGCTGAACCCTTGGCGGCAGCTGATCCCTCTTCCAGTAAAGGACTAGGCTTTCGGAACTGCGCTGAAGATTTCGACTAAGCGGTCTGCGATCAACTTGTCCTCGCCCTCTTTGAGCTGCCAGACAGCAAAGCCGAAGGTATTCGGGTCTCGGGGATGGCCATGATGACCGCCATGATCGTCAACCGCAGGCGCGTCCGGGTTGCGTCCGCGCATGCCGCTTGCACCGGCGCCCATGCTACCGATGCCGATTGGCCGGGTATCGGCCAATTTCTGCATTACTTCCGGTCCGGTAATATTGAGCTTTGACGGATCTATGTGCCAAGAGTAATGCGGCGTGACATTGCCGAGAGCCTGAGGATTGAACTCCCGAGGGAGCGGCGTCACTCCGAATTTCTGCACTGCTTCGGTAATGACCTGTGCGCGCGCGTCGTACATACTCAACTTGGCATCGAAGTCCTGATTCACGAAGATCTCAAGTGCTTTGAGCAGGCCAAAAATAGTCTCCTTGCCGACCTTGCAGCAACGGCCGATGCGGTCTTCCTGCGGGCTCATGTTCAGCAGGGAATAGCGGATTAACTCCTCTTTGCCGATCAGTATGCCTGATGCCTGCGGTCCGCGGATGTCCTTGCCCCCGCTAAACGTGACCATATCGAAGCCGATAGCCGGATACTCCCAGAGCCGCTCTTTCGGCGGAACGTCTGCAGCGGCGTCGTTGAAGGTGTAGATGTTATGGGCTTTGGCAACAGCGACGGTCTCAGGACCGCTGACCTTGCCCTTGTCCGAGAGGATATTGGTGAAGTGTATTGCTACTGTCTTCGGATTGATGGCGGCAATCATCTCTTCGCGCGTCTCGACTTCGACCAGCTTCGCGCCGGTCTGGCGGATCTGGTGGTCAAACGGGTATCGATGGCTCTTCTGAATGATGACTTCGTTCCTGGGAAAGCTGCTTACGTCGGGAATGTCTCGCATGCGGGGCTCGAGGTCTTCGGTCATCATGCCTGCATAGCCGACGACCATGGCCGCGGCCGCGCCACCCGTCACCAGACCGGTGTAGCCGGCGGGGGATTTGCACAGTTTACTAATGAACTTACCCGCTGCGATCTCAAGTTCGTCGATCGAAACACAGTGCTCGTTGCCTCTCCGGATGAGCTCCATGACTTCCGGCTTCATCACTGACCCACCAATCACGGTGAGCGTACCATTGACGTTGACGAGAGGCGTGATTCCCAGCTCGGCGTAGATGTCGCCTGTAGAGCCAAGGCCAGTCGTAATGGGTATGATAGGGCTGCCGTCCACTGGTGGCATGGAAGACTTGCGCTTCTTGCCAAAGATGCCCGCGGCGTTGAACTCGGCCGGAGCGAACAGAGCGCCCCCTATGGCCCCAAGCGCGGCCAGAAACGATCGGCGATTCCAATCAAACTTCAGATTCATGCGCAGCGCCCTTCAACTTCCTTCGCGAATTATCGATCAGCAGGTGGTGTGGACGGATTGACGACCATCGCGCTGCCCACGATTTCAATTAACGAATCGCCGGGAATCCATTCGACAGCCATGCATGCACGGGACGGAGCTTTGCCCGAAGAGAAATAGGTTCCATAAATTTTATTCAACGCATCGTACTGCGCCTTTTGTGCATCGAAGCGCGCCTTGCCGGTCGGCGCGGGGGTGTCTGCCAGAGGTAAACAGAGAAAGACCTGAAGATGAATGATGCTATCCATCGTGCAGCCGGCACGCTCGACCGATTTCTTGAGCGCGTCCATTGTGCGAGTGACGTGTTTCTCGAACGGGTCAGTCACGAGGATGTGATCCTCCTTGGAATAACCGTCGTTAGACCCCGTCCCAGAGAAATAATAGATCCCGTTGAGTGTGTGCTTATCGCCGATGGGGCGACGAGGAGCATCTTTGCCGGGCGCGCCCGCGGGTGTGCTACCAACGTTGGATCCGCCGGCAGCGGGAGCCTGTTGGGCGAAGAGTTTCGGCGCGCCGGCTACAATAGCCGCCATCGCCGCGATCTTGCCAAGGAAATTTCGTCGAGTGTTGATTCCCATAGAATCTCTCCTTCTAATCCTTCAGTTGATGAAACGCAGGCCGGACTGGGAAGCTTAGTCCTTTAGAGCGCCTACCTTGCCCCGCAGCACCGTAATCGAAGCCTTTGGCAGAGTGAAAACGGTTCCCGACTCTCCTTTTATGGTGGTGGCCACCGGCGGATTGTCGGGATCAGCATGACTGTTGGGCCCGTCGTTGATCCACACATATTGTTCGCTGCCGAAGGTCACAAAGGTGACAGGCCCTGAAAAAGATGCTTCCCGCTTGCTGTTGGCATCCTCGAACACAATCCGCACTGCGTGAGGGTTGGTCTCGTCTCGATTGACCAACATCAACGACCAGTTGCCATCGGGACGGTGCACCGCATAGGACGTCACCAGGAGATTGCCGTCACTGTCCTGGATGTTGACGGAAGCGGGGAACATTGAATGCACGCCGGCTCTGTGCTGCACCCATTCCAGATTGATCATGTGCGCTGCGAAGTAAGGCGAGGTGTATCCCTTGATTTCGAGAGTCTCCTCATCCGATACAAAGTTCGACCAGGAAGACCAACCCAAACAAGTGTTCTGGATGCCCTGGGGTTGGATGGGAGAGTGGGTGAAGAGCGCGCCTCCCCCTTCGAAGAACGAGCCCACATTGTCGGCAAGCCATAAGGCCGCGAAGATCGTTGTCATCGGTCCGGTGAGACTGGCGGCGAGGTGATCTTCGGTGATCATCAGGGGTACCTCCTTGGGAACGCCGTCGTCTCGCCAGACCTGGAGAATGTGCTTCACCAGTGTCGGTTCTTTGTAGAGAGTCTTCCACGTGATATCGCACGGTTCGAACGGATAGTGCTCAAACGATACGAAGCTGAGGTCGGCGAGCCGACCGTGCGCCTTCAGATAGTCCACAAATCGGCCCATCCACGAGGTGCGGCCCTGGGTATCAGGCCAGACTCGAATATCTTCGTTGACGCCTTCGAAAACGGGGCCTCCCAACTTGAGTTTGGGATCAATCTTGTGAATGGCGGCGGCCCACTGAAGGTAGAGCGCGCCGTAATCTTCCGGCATGGCGTGCTTGCCGTCGGGTTCCTCGCCCATCTCAATGTATGAGATGGGATAGCCGCGCTTCTCAATGTAAGCGATCTGCGCGGCCGCGTCCTCCGGTGTACCGTAGAGCATGGTCACTGGAATCATCGCGGGCAAGTTGTTAGTGAGTCCACTGGTGAAGAAGAGATCGAAACCGCTGTGCTGGTAACTTCCTGTGGCGTTGACGTCGGCGTCGGCCGCCGAATGCCAAGGATCGATGGAAGACGAACAATAGGTAGTGGGCCGTTCGCTGAGGTTCTTCTGGACCTCAACAAAGGCGCCGCTACTATCCACGCCCCCGACGCGAATTTCTCGAATCGCGTATCCAACACAGTTCCGAATGTCGTCCGAACCGTGCTCATCGCAGTTGTTGGAGGACTCCGTCATCAAGACGCGCACATACTGGGTTGAGACCGGCGTATCAGCGAGCTTCAGCGAAACGGTGCCGCCTTGCGAGCTCTTCACCACACCTGAGGGAAAGGTTTTCCATTCGCCTTGCGGTCCTGCGTCAAAATCGAGCGCACGCTTTCCTACCCAATACTCCACCTGATAAGTCGTGGCGTACGGGCTGGCCCACGCTATGCGAATCGCACTCACCGGCTTTTCGACCTTGAGATCGACGATGACCCATTGCGGGTGCAGGGAGTCGTTTTCCCCGGTGAATTTGCTGGTCAGATATGGATTGCTCTTCCAGTAACTGAGGTTCGGACCCATGATGGGTCGGTCGCCGCTGGTCGAGAACCCGCGGTGCGGGAGCGCATAAGAGAGAATGTACCGCAAGGGTTCCTTGAGTTCCGTGCTGCCGGTGAAGTATCCGCTCTTATGGGCCGGGTCGCTCCAGGTTCCGTTTTCCGTCCAGTGCCAGGCGGCCATGCGGAGTTCGCTGTTGTTGCGATAGGAGATTGGGCCCCATCCCGCGGACAAAGATTCCTGGATGATGTGGGGAGTGTAGACCTTGTCGATGAGGTCATGGGACAGAACATCGATCGAGCTGCCCAATGCGCTATCCGGATCGAACGAATTGATGACATGGCCCGGTGTCGCGTCGACGCGAAGGATTGACGACTGCGCTTCAGTGCTGTCTGTAATGGATTGGGCAGCGGCGGTTGCGCTCTGCGCCACTGACGATAAGAAAGTGGTAACGATCGCGGTCCAGTTCAGTAGCTTTCGAGCGCCGCCTCTGCTCCAACTGACTCTCTGGTTTACACTTCTTACTGCATTTGCCATCGCCGCCTCCGTGCCTTGCAACCTTATCGCGCGCTCAATCTAACCAATGTAAGGAGCACAACGCAACCAGCGTTTTCAGGGCGCGCGAAAACGTGATCGTTGGACACTTCGTGGTCTCACCTCGCAGAACGTGCCGCCGGAACTGAAGTGCTCACATGTCGGGCTATGCGGAGACGCGCTGGTGCGGCAGGACGTACTTTGGGCCCGATTTCATATTTCTCGCCTTTTTCAAAGGTGCGAGCCGCGCTCGAATCATGAGGAGCCTCGAGAATGTCTCTTTTCACCGCCTTCGGTGCGGTGGCTGAATTAGAAACCCCTGATTGCAGAACTCTCCGTAATGGACTCCGCAACGCTACGATGAGAGGTCGACAGCCCCCGCAGTTCGGGCACGGAAGCGTCAAACTGACTGAGTTGTTCAACGATCCCGCGAATCCGGAGTGAGGGGATGAATCTGCTCAAATTTTCCGCCCGCCAGATGGCATAACCGGGCACAGATGCGACGCAGGTCATTTGCAGCAAGATTCTTGATGTCGGCAACGTTTTGCAGCCGCCTTCACGGCATGCCAGATAGCTTTGGGGTTTGATTTCCGCGCCCCAGATCTTATCGAGTCGACCCAGATTCACGTGGCATTGAAGATCATCTTCTAGCCGCTCAATCTTTAGTAAACGTGCGGCTGGATCCAACGAGAGAATTCCATCGCTGAGAAGTGTGTTTATGATTTGCGGTGGATGAGGATTCTTCCGCCAGCTTGCCGACGGTTGCCGTCACTTTCCACGCGCACAAGCCCTCTTTGGTACGCCGTTCCTCCGCCTCTCCATAGGCTACAAGACGGCTCAATATCACTCTCAGCGAATTTTCCGGATGTCTCTGACGATCCAACCCACCCGGAGATTTGTCCTGAAGCTGTCGCAGGATCTGGCGGACAGTCAGGGGCTCGGACGCTTCCTTCAAGAGTTGGCGGCACAGATCAGTAAGTCCGGGATGGGTGCGGGAACGACGAGCCGATGGTAACCGCAGAGGGTCCAACATTTCTCCATTGATCACATCGGAGCCGACCAGATCGGCAAGGCCGACTACGGTCTTCTTGACGATTCCAATGCGTTTGTCGATGGCGGCTCGCTCGAGCATGAGAACTCGCAATCGGTCTTGCAGTGCTCCGATAACAGGCTCCAGCTCCCCGTGCTCGGGCGACTGGATGGAAAGAGGTTCTGCATCGGTTTCTTTGCGTTCGATAGGATCATTCGTCACAATCATTTGTGCTTCGCGCGCGAGCAGATCGATTCTTTACCACGCTTCCGCCTTCCACATCTCGGATTGGGATGAATGCATGACTTATTCCAGCAAATAGACAATGTCTCGGGACAAAACAATTAGCAGACTGTCCACCCACAGGAAGGCATGCGACCGCCACCACCGGAACGCTCCGCCGGCGCCGGCGCTAGCGCTGTGTTACGAGACTCTCTCCCACACACGTATCTCTGTTTTTCCGGTTTCTGTCCCGATGCCATGTACTCTCAGCAATTAACGCATTAATACTTCTTAAACCATGCTGGAGCCAAGCAAGGGCTGGTAATTACATCGGGGATCTCCCCGGCGAGAGTTCTGTTTGCACCGGAATTGTCGTGGGGCGGTATGCCATGACCGATGACGGTAGAAGCTTGGCGTTCGGAGAAATAGTCGAGGCTGTCCGCTGGTATCTGTACTGCGGGAAAAAGAGGCGAGTACGCCCCTCTAGACTTGGTTCTCTAAATGTATGTATTTGCGAGCACCCTTCCCGACTGTGTGGTCATAAACAGGGCACTAGTCCCCGATAGCTTACGGTTGATCACATTGAAGCACATCGACCATGCTTCCCGAAGTATCGTACCGTCCTGGAACCGAGGCGTAAATCAGACTCGTGACACACAAACGCATTTTTCTACTTGCATCACTGGCCTCGGCGATCTTGACCGCTTTTGTTGGCCATGCTTCAAGCCCGGCCGCGGTCACCGCGGCTTTTGTAAAACTGCGGTCGCTCGCAGGTGATTGGGAAGGAAAGGATGACGAGGGGAACGCCGTACGGACTAGTTTCAAGCTGGTCGTTTCAAATACCGCTATCCTGGAAACTTTTTCGATGTCTGATATGGAGGAGATGTTAACGCTTTACAGCACCGACAAAGACGGCATCGCTCTGGTGCATTACTGTCCCATGAACAACCAGCCTCACCTGCGCGCTATCCCACAGGATGGAGAGATCAAAGAACTTGCATTTCTGTTTCAGAGCGCTACCAACCTACCCGATCTAGCCGCCGGTCACGAACAGGAGCTAGTAATGAGGTTCGAGGACAAAGATCACATCACAGAACGGTGGACATGGCGTATGAATGGAAAGGACACCAGATTTCTGTACCGATTTGTCCGTAAAGGGGGTGGCCAACCTTCTATTTCGCCACCATGAACGAATGATCGCCAGCGCAAGAAGCCCGAGTACGAGAATCCACAATACGACTGCGCACTTCGCTCCTACGAAACCGCAAGATATTCCTGGAAGTGCGATCACCTCGGGCATCTGAATATCACAACGCCCACTCCGAGCGCGGTTAACAATTTCCGCAACCCGATTCTGGGATTAGATACGAGGGACTGCGGCTTTGGCTGTATCCCCGGCCTGCCCTACTGGAACGTCGACCTAAGCATCAGGAAGAATATTAAAGTGGCGGAGACTACTCCCAAGCAGGCAATTTCCCCAATATGTTCGCGGCCGGGTCAGGAGGCAACCGGCAGATCGAAGTAGGTGTTCGCGTTCGCTTCTGACTCACAGGTGAGAGGCGCAACGGAGTGGCACGTTGCTGCTCAACCGAATCGAGGGACCTGAAACAGGATTCGGAAAGTGCGAGTCGAACCCGAGTTGCTAGGCAGAACGCAAATGTGCGCCTGGGCAACCGACGCGATGCAGAAAATCTACAGAAATGAGTTGATAAGTGTTTTTTTCATTGTTTACCGGGTTGGCCAGCGATCGCCGGTAACTCCGAATTACGCTGAGCGTTCACGAGGAATCGCCGAGGATACACTACACTGTTGCGCATGAGACCCGGCAAGTATGACCGTAAGCATCAGTTACTCATCACCGGTGCTGAACTGCGGGAGTTGAAGGAATTGGATCTTGCGGAATCGTTTGGTCTGGATCGTCGTATCGAGCGTTACGAAGGGAAACGCCCGTTGGGATTGTATCGCTGGGATCTGGAGTGCTTGGTGGAGAGTTTGTCGATGGTCTTGGATGGCCGCTATTATGGCGAGCTGCCGCCCAAGCGCAGGCCGACGGTGCAGCACTTGCATGATCGGTTACGCGCCGAGTATGACTCCGCGTATGGGCAAGATCGGGACATGAGCGGGTAAATCCCAGTTGAACTCAAACCGGGGCGGCGGCGAGACCAGGCGAAGGCATAGCCGCAAGGATGTCGGGAACCGTGAACCGAGATGGGGGATGGAGCGAGGAGTTCACGGGGTCCAGGTGTGTTTCTCGGGCGGGGACAAGATCGAGAATCTTGTGCTGGTCACTGGAACCCAGTAATTCCAGCAAAACATCGAAGGGATTCGTGTCCTGCTGTTTGGCGGTTTGCAGAATGCTGGTGAGCACGGCCTGAGCGCGAGCTCCCCGTGGGGTGCGATTGCCGCCCAGTTTTTGCGCGCGCCGATCAGGGCGCGGATGGCGCGTTCGCTCACATTGTTGGTGGCATCGAGCCCGGGACAATAGAGGAACATGAAGATGTAGAGCCGCTCATGAAGCAGATGCTTGGCAAATCTGAGATTGGCGGCATCGCGACCGGGTTGAGCCAACACCCGATCCAGCTTTACTTCCAACCGTCCGGTCGCGGTAAATAGGCCGTGCAAAGAGATTTCGTGGTGGTTGTAGCGATCCCGCAAGGCCAGGCTTTGCTGCAACACAGCTTGTACCTGGACCGGGAAGCGGGCGGCAGCCGGAGAGGCGATCTTGATCAGGTCTTCGCAGCGGCGAAGCAGATGGGCGAGGCAGCTCTGATGGCTCGCTCGGAGAAACTTGGAGTACACCTTCCAGCCATCGTGGGTTAACCAACCGTCGTAGTCGGCTCCCAAGATGGCGGCGGCTTGGGGGAAGCCGCGGCCCGGCAGAATGTCACAGAAAGTTACCTGTTCGCTGACCGCCACCCAAAGCCAGCGTAATTGTGCAGCCACATTCCAGCCGGTCTCATCCATGCCGTTTACGATACTGCGCCGGGCGGCATCCCGCAGAGCATGCCACGTCGCTTCTCCGCGCCGCGCCACCCGGTCCACGGCCCGGCAGATGGTGCTGCGGTTGACCTGAAGTTGAAAGCCGTCTTGCAACACCGCGGCCACATCGGCATGGGGCATGCCCAAACCTTTATTCATCTTAACGGCCATGGCCAGCGTGTCGGGCCCTAATTGCACTGCTGCCGCTCCCAGAGCATCGGAGGTCTGCCGCGGATCGCGCCCTTGTACCCGTTTGTGGCACTTCTGACAACGACAGATCGCAATATCGAAGCGCCGCCAGAACGTCTTGCGCACGATTTCCTGTTGGTACTGCGGCTCGATGCGCTCGACTTTGAGGGGACCTCCGCAATCACACCGTGTGGGAGGGGGTACCGCGATCACCTCGTCGATTTTTGGGGGAATGGCTTTGCTGTGGCGCTGGCCATAAGCGGAACCGGACTTGCGTCCCGGCGTTTTCGGATTCTGTTTCCGCGTGCCCCGAGAAAACGGAGCGGCTTGTCGTTTGCTCGCCCGCTGAGCTTGTTCCAATTGTCGCTTCAGTTTCTCGACTTCCTGGCGCAGCCGTTCCTGCTCTCGTTCCAGTTGTTCGCGCTCATGTTCCAGTTTTTTCTCTCGCCGCCGCAACTGCTCGTTTTCTTGGCGTAACTGCTCGTTCTCACGGCGCGCTCCACGCCATCCCTCCTGAAGCGAAGCTACCTTCTGCTTCCACTCACGCAGAGTTGCGATGGGGTCAAAGGCCATGGACTACTTACGCACTTTTGCAACTTACCGTAACGAAGTGCGCAGAATTTGTCCAGCCTTATATCGATGCCGAATCTAATTGATTAACTTTCAGGGAGCAACGCCAGCGGAGGGCCTATTTTCAAGGGTTCAGATACGGTAAACAA